>NZ_JBNHFN010000029.1:0-201 GCF_059090325.1 Arthrobacter sp. B0316-5-4 | reverse complement strand
TGAAGGTCAACGACCCGAAGATCGGGGCAGTGACCTGCAAGGCCACCACCCTGGCCGTCGGAGAAACCATCGACTGCGCCGCCGAGGCACCCTACGTGGTGACTGAGGAAGACGAAGCCGCTGGCAAGGTAGTGAACACCGCAACCTCGACCGGTACTGATCCGGACAACGGCGAAGTGACCTCCAACGAGGACAGCACCG
>NZ_JBNHFN010000028.1:0-204 GCF_059090325.1 Arthrobacter sp. B0316-5-4 | reverse complement strand
GCCGGACGAAGGCCATGGTGGTCGCGGCTTGTTGTTTCCCGGATCCGCGTTTGGCCACGTCGTAGGATTTCGCCTCGGGCAGGGTGACCTCGGTGTGGGTGCGGCGGCGTTCGGGTACGAACCCGCCGAGCTCGGCCCGGCGTTCCATGAGGTATTTGATTTCCGGGGCGTCCATGCCGGGGTGGTAGTACGGGGGCCGGTAGA
>NZ_JBNHFN010000027.1:0-206 GCF_059090325.1 Arthrobacter sp. B0316-5-4 | reverse complement strand
CCCAGCAAGCTGGGATCATCGTTCGACTTGCATGTGTTAAGCACGCCGCCAGCGTTCATCCTGAGCCAGGATCAAACTCTCCGTTGAAAACAAAAAAATCAAACAGACACAACCACACCCACCGGAAATAACGGTAGAACGCGGCTGCACAAAATTCGAAACCAGCTGAAAACCAGACCACCACACACGGGGGTGCATGACAGTAC
>NZ_JBNHFN010000026.1:0-246 GCF_059090325.1 Arthrobacter sp. B0316-5-4 | reverse complement strand
GACGCGAGCATCTAGGGACACACGCACTTGTGTGTGTGTTTCTATACAGCAATTTCTTATGAATGAACCTGGCCCTTTGTGGTCATGGTTCTCTCGATTTGAATGATGCATCGTAGACCGGCAGGCCCTTTTTGGGGTTTGTTGGTTTGTGTGTGGTCAAGTTTTTAAGGGCACACGGTGGATGCCTTGGCATTAGGAGCCGAAGAAGGACGTAGGAATCTGCGATAAGCCTGGGGGAGTTGATAA
>NZ_JBNHFN010000025.1:0-248 GCF_059090325.1 Arthrobacter sp. B0316-5-4 | reverse complement strand
AGTGAGACAGCCTGGAGCTGGAAGCCGCGGAGGCCAACCCCCTTCAAAACAGCCTGAAAATATGGTGTGCTTCCGAGTGCGCCATGGTCGGGTGGGGTCGGTTGATTGGCTTGCGGACGCGGAAACGCTGATTTGCATAGGGCTGGTTGATCGGGTAAGTTTGAAAAGTTGCTCCGGAGCGATCCAGTTGAGGCTGGTGGTACTGCTCTGGAATAGTGACCTGTTGTTTGAGAACTCAATAGTGTGCC
>NZ_JBNHFN010000024.1:0-346 GCF_059090325.1 Arthrobacter sp. B0316-5-4 | reverse complement strand
ATGCAGGGGGGCACTTCTGGTGTTTCTTTTGTTCCTGCTTCCGGTTCTTCCTTCCGCGTGTGCGGCCTTCTTTTTGTGGGGGTTGTGGTGGTTGGGGGTCTGGTTGATGGGGTTGTTGTTTGAGAACTACATAGTGGACGCGAGCATCTAGGGACACACGCACTTGTGTGTGTGTTTCTATACAGCAATTTCTTATGAATGAACCTGGCCCTTTGTGGTCATGGTTCTCTCGAGTAAGTTTTTGATCTTTGTGTGGTCAAGTTTTTAAGGGCACACGGTGGATGCCTTGGCATTAGGAGCCGAAGAAGGACGTAGGAATCTGCGATAAGCCTGGGGGAGTTGATAA
>NZ_JBNHFN010000023.1:0-557 GCF_059090325.1 Arthrobacter sp. B0316-5-4 | reverse complement strand
GATCTTCAACACACCATCAACGGATAGTTTCGTACCGCCGGTGAACTTCACCACCGTGCCAGGCTGCACCGTCAACGTCACCCCAGCAGCAACCTTAGTCTCACCGCTGATGACAACAACCCGGTCATTACCCCATGTTGTGTCGGCTGCTATTTTCCCGGAAATAGGAAGCGGCCCCTCACCGGCGATGGTTGTGGTGGGGGATGAGCTTTTATCGGTGGCGGCGTAGCCGGATTTGGCGCCCGTGACGGTCACTGTGATGGTTTTGCCGACGTGGGCAGTGGTCAGGACCAAGGTTGATTGCGTAGCTCCTGTGAGGGAGGTTCCGTTGGCTTTCCATTGGTAAGTCAAGGTCACCGGGGCCGGCCCCCAGACCCCAGGGTTCGCTGTCAGGGTGGACCCGGCTTTGGCCGTGCCCGTGATCGTCGGCACCGGCGCCGGCGACAACACCGGCAGCGCCGCGATGGTTGTGGTGGGGGATGAGCTTTTATCGGTGGCGGCGTAGCCGGATTTGGCGCCCGTGACGGTCACTGTGATGGTTTTGCCGACGTGGGCAG
>NZ_JBNHFN010000022.1:0-578 GCF_059090325.1 Arthrobacter sp. B0316-5-4 | reverse complement strand
AAGCGGTCACGACCACCGGGTTTCGTAGCTACACCTACTTCCTTGTTACGCTTCCGCTTCCGAGTTGCAGCTCGGGAGGGTTTGCTCTTTAGGCGCGCGTTCCGTATGGAGAGTAGAGCGATGACAGCTGTCATCAAGCTCACGACCGAAGTCGCGAGCTTGATCGCTTCGTCGATGCTCATGTAGCCACCTCCTTCCTGCCCCGCCGTGCGAGGCCCCCACTGGTCCAGCCGGTCGAGGGTGGGCCGTCAACCCCGAAGAGTGACCGGGGAATCCCGCGAAGTAAGGGAGCGCAGCGACCGCGTGGGATTGCCCGGTTGCGTGGGTTGACGGGTCGGGCCCCCGGACGGCTACGGTCAGTGGCCTTGTACGGAGAACACCCCAGCCACATGTAAGGCAAAAAATGCTTCTACAGGCCGAAGCGCAGCGAAGGTCCGTTCTAGTCTTTGGTCCTTTAGGCTGGGGCCATGGACAAGAAGAACGCAGCGCTGATCTGGGCGCTATTGGGGACCGGCTTCCTTGTATACGGCCTCTACTGCGCCGCGACTACCGGCGGCGTTTGGTATCTCATCGCCTCC
>NZ_JBNHFN010000021.1:0-1046 GCF_059090325.1 Arthrobacter sp. B0316-5-4 | reverse complement strand
GACGAAGCCGCTGGCAAGGTAGTGAACACCGCAACCTCGACCGGTACTGATCCGGACAACGGCGAAGTGACCTCCAACGAGGACAGCACCGAAACCCCGGTCACCGCACCGGCACCGGCACTGACCATCGAGAAGACCGCAGGCGCACCGGTCGATACCAACAACTCCGGTATCACCGACGCAGGCGACACCATCGCCTACACCTTCACCGTGACCAACAACGGCAACGTGCCGCTGCACGACGTGAAGGTCAACGACCCGAAGATCGGGGCAGTGACCTGCAAGGCCACCACCCTGGCCGTCGGAGAAACCATCGACTGCGCCGCCGACGCACCGTATGTGATCACTCAGGATGAAGTTGATGGCGGGAACGTTCGTAACGTTGCTACCGCAACGGGTACCGATCCTGACAATGACCCGAAGACCTCGGAAGAGGATTCAACGACTACGGAGATCGTCCGTACCGCTGAGTTGGGTCTTGACAAGATCGCCGGTGCTCCGGTGGACGTCAACGGTTCGGGTATCACCGATGCCGGCGACACGATCGCTTACACATTCGTGGTGACGAACAACGGCAACGTGACCATTTCCGATGTGAAGGTCAATGACCCGAAGGTTGGAACGGTTCTTTGCCCGGAGACAGTATTGGCTCCTGGCCAGTCTGTTACTTGCTCAACCGAGGCACCCTACGTGGTGACCGAGGAAGACGAAGCCGCTGGCAAGGTAGTGAACACCGCAACCTCGACCGGTACTGATCCGGACAACGGCGAAGTGACCTCCAACGAGGACAGCACCGAAACCCCGGTCACCGCACCGGCACCGGCACTGACCATCGAGAAGACCGCAGGCGCACCGGTCGATACCAACAACTCCGGTATCACCGACGCAGGCGACACCATCGCCTACACCTTCACCGTGACCAACAACGGCAACGTCCCGCTGCACGACGTGAAGGTCAACGACCCGAAGATCGGGGCAGTGACCTGCAAGGCCACCACCCTGGCCGTCGGAGAAACCATCGACTGCGCCGCCGAGGCACCCTACGT
>NZ_JBNHFN010000020.1:0-1444 GCF_059090325.1 Arthrobacter sp. B0316-5-4 | reverse complement strand
CGTTCGGGTACGAACCCGCCGAGCTCGGCCCGGCGTTCCATGAGGTATTTGATTTCCGGGGCGTCCATGCCGGGGTGGTAGTACGGGGGCCGGTAGAGGTCCGCGTCGAGTTGTTCGTCGCTGATGGGGATCCGGAGGTGGTCACGGAAGGCTTTGAGGTCTTCCATGGTCAGTTTCTTCATTTGGTGGGTCGCGTTGCGGCCCTCGAAGTGGGGGCCCAGGCCGTAGCCCTTGACGGTTTTGGCCAGGATCACGGTGGGTTTGCCCTTGAACTCGGTCGCTGCCTTGTACGCGGCGTAGACCTTGCGGTAGTCGTGCCCGCCGCGTTTGAGGCCCCAGATCTGTTCGTCGTTCAGGTCCGCGACCATGTCCTTGGTGGCCGGGTTCTTCCCGAAGAAGTGTTCCCGGACGAACCCGCCGGACTCGGCCTTGTAGGTCTGGTAGTCACCATCGGGGGTTTCGTTCATGATTTTCACCAACGCCCCGTCGGTGTCGGCTTCGAGCAGGGAGTCCCACTCACGGCCCCAGACGACCTTGATCACGTTCCAGCCCGCGCCGCGGAAGAACGCTTCGAGTTCCTGCATGATCTTGCCGTTACCGCGGACCGGTCCGTCCAGGCGCTGGAGGTTGCAGTTGATCACGAAGTTCAGGTTGTCCAGGTTCTCGTTCGCGGCGAGCTGGAGCAGGCCACGGGACTCTGGCTCGTCCATTTCCCCGTCCCCGAGGAACGCCCAGACCTGCTGGTCGGAGGTGTCCTTGATGCCACGGTTCTGCAGGTACCGGTTGGACTGGGCCTGGTAGATCGCGTTCATCGGGCCGATACCCATCGACACGGTCGGGAACTCCCAGAAGTCCGGCATCAGGCGCGGGTGCGGGTACGAGGACAGGGCGTGACCGGCCTTGGACTTCTCCTGACGGAACCCGTCCAAATCCTCTTCCGTGAGGCGGCCTTCCATGAACGCCCGGGCGTACATGCCAGGGGACGCGTGGCCCTGGAAGAAGACCTGGTCACCGCCGGAGGGGTGGTCCTTGCCGCGGAAGAAGTGGTTAAAGCCCACCTCGTACAGGGTCGCGGCACCGGCATAGGTGGAGATATGCCCGCCCACACCAATATCGGAGCGCTGCGCACGGTGAACCATCACCGCAGCGTTCCAGCGCATATACGCCCGGTACCGGCGCTCGAACTCCTCGTTCCCCGGGAACTCAGCTTCCTGGTCCACCGGGATCGTGTTCACATAATCAGTGGTCGTCACCATCGGCACGCCCACCGACCGGGCACCAGCACGCTGCAACAACGAACGCATAATGAACTGCGCACGCTCAGTACCCTGCTCGGCGATCAACGCATCAAGGGACTCAATCCACTCCGCAGTCTCTTCCGGATCACGATCAGGCAGCTGGGCAGTCAACCCGCTGAGGATGTGTGAGGTCTCTTCTCCTACAG
>NZ_JBNHFN010000019.1:0-1546 GCF_059090325.1 Arthrobacter sp. B0316-5-4 | reverse complement strand
TTTAGCGGAGGCCTTGGAGGATGTTCTTGGGCCGCTGCATCTCCCCGTGTTTGGCACCGAGGATGATCACCCAGGCGGCGAAGGCGGGAATGGCCCACTGCAAGGCCTTCAACTGGGTCTGTGCGGACTTGAGTTCGTCAGAAGCGCCGGCACGCGGCTCGGTGGCACCCTCGGCCCCTTCCTCGGAGAGCTTGTCCACCTTTTTCCCGACGAGGCCCGCGTACAGCGTGACTGCGGCTCCTGCCACAGTGACTGCGGTTTTGTAGATCGTGTTCGCTGCGACGCCGTCTTGTTTTGTGATCCGGCCTTTGTTCTCCCAGGCGATAGCTAGGTCGGAGGCGAGGTGGCCAGCAAAGGCCGCGGTTTGGAAGGGAGCCCATTTGCCCCAGCCTTTGCTCGACAAACGGGTTCGCTCCGTTGGGTCCTTGGCTTCTGCGGCGGCACCGTTAAGTCCAATGGCCCCCATCAGTGAGCCACCAAACCATGCCGCGGCTGTGAGGTCGTGGATGGAACGGGCTACTAGATTTCCTGCCATGATGTGCTTCCTATCGTCGATGCGGAAAGTACTCCTTTTGGCTGCACGGACCCTGATATGGGTTCAAGCATCATCCATAGTAAGCATCCTTACTTTGGGGTCGCCACTGAGGGCTCCAATTGCAAGAAAGTGGGGCACCAGCCGTGAGTGAGAAGCGTTCGGGGCGCGGGTTGCTTTCCGGGTGGTAGCACCGGTTTGGTCGGCTGGAAGCCTGGGTTAGGCGCCGGTTTCGTAGTGGGGTTCAGCGACGGGTTTGGATTCGGCGGAGCGCACTTCGCGCAGGTAGACGGAGGCTCCGACAATGACTGCGACGGCGAGGAATTCGCTTTGCCAGTTTTGGAAGGATTCGAACCAGAACTGGGAGGTGCCGATGTATTCGAGGACGGTGACCGGTGGTTGGCCGTGGGCGGTTTGTTCCTCGCTGTAGGCGTTGGCGCCACCGACGGCGTGCAGGATGATGGAGGCCGCGAACAGCAGGAAGAACAGACCGGACAGGGAGTGTTGGTAGATCTTCAGGACCCAGCCGCCACGGCGGACGGGCCAGGGAGTGTCGGGACCTTGGGAGGCTTTGCGCGGGTCCTCGTCTTGGGGTGCTGCTTTGCCCACGGGTTTGGATTCGGAGGATCCTTTCTGGAACAGGTAGGCGGTGAGGACGACATACATGCCCATCTGAAGGAACTCCGACTCCCAGTTTTCGAACGTCGCTTCAACGAACGCGCCCGTGCTCAGGTATTCGCCGATGCTGACCGCGGCCTGGCCGTGGGCCTGCTGGTCCTCGCTGTAGGAAGCTGCCCCGGTGATGACCATCCCCACGAAGAAAACAAGAAAAAGGGCGACGTTTACCAACAACAACCCGTGGTTACGTATCCAGTCGCGCATCAGGGTCCGCTCCGTCCCGTTGCGGCAGCCAGCCACCGGATGGGTTCCGGTGGTCACTGCCTAGTCCTTTTGGTGGCTCCCATCTAATCAGCATCGAATCCTGGTCCAAGCCCGAGCGTCCCACTTCCAAGG
>NZ_JBNHFN010000018.1:0-1903 GCF_059090325.1 Arthrobacter sp. B0316-5-4 | reverse complement strand
TTTTTTGTTTTCAACGGAGAGTTTGATCCTGGCTCAGGATGAACGCTGGCGGCGTGCTTAACACATGCAAGTCGAACGATGATCCCAGCTTGCTGGGGGATTAGTGGCGAACGGGTGAGTAACACGTGAGTAACCTGCCCTTGACTCTGGGATAAGCCTGGGAAACTGGGTCTAATACCGGATACGACCATCTGGCGCATGTCATGGTGGTGGAAAGCTTTTGTGGTTTTGGATGGACTCGCGGCCTATCAGCTTGTTGGTGGGGTAATGGCCTACCAAGGCGACGACGGGTAGCCGGCCTGAGAGGGTGACCGGCCACACTGGGACTGAGACACGGCCCAGACTCCTACGGGAGGCAGCAGTGGGGAATATTGCACAATGGGCGCAAGCCTGATGCAGCGACGCCGCGTGAGGGATGACGGCCTTCGGGTTGTAAACCTCTTTCAGTAGGGAAGAAGCGAAAGTGACGGTACCTGCAGAAGAAGCGCCGGCTAACTACGTGCCAGCAGCCGCGGTAATACGTAGGGCGCAAGCGTTATCCGGAATTATTGGGCGTAAAGAGCTCGTAGGCGGTTTGTCGCGTCTGCTGTGAAAGACCGGGGCTCAACTCCGGTTCTGCAGTGGGTACGGGCAGACTAGAGTGCAGTAGGGGAGACTGGAATTCCTGGTGTAGCGGTGAAATGCGCAGATATCAGGAGGAACACCGATGGCGAAGGCAGGTCTCTGGGCTGTAACTGACGCTGAGGAGCGAAAGCATGGGGAGCGAACAGGATTAGATACCCTGGTAGTCCATGCCGTAAACGTTGGGCACTAGGTGTGGGGGACATTCCACGTTTTCCGCGCCGTAGCTAACGCATTAAGTGCCCCGCCTGGGGAGTACGGCCGCAAGGCTAAAACTCAAAGGAATTGACGGGGGCCCGCACAAGCGGCGGAGCATGCGGATTAATTCGATGCAACGCGAAGAACCTTACCAAGGCTTGACATGAACCGGTAATACCTGGAAACAGGTGCCCCGCTTGCGGTCGGTTTACAGGTGGTGCATGGTTGTCGTCAGCTCGTGTCGTGAGATGTTGGGTTAAGTCCCGCAACGAGCGCAACCCTCGTTCTATGTTGCCAGCGGTTCGGCCGGGGACTCATAGGAGACTGCCGGGGTCAACTCGGAGGAAGGTGGGGACGACGTCAAATCATCATGCCCCTTATGTCTTGGGCTTCACGCATGCTACAATGGCCGGTACAAAGGGTTGCGATACTGTGAGGTGGAGCTAATCCCAAAAAGCCGGTCTCAGTTCGGATTGGGGTCTGCAACTCGACCCCATGAAGTCGGAGTCGCTAGTAATCGCAGATCAGCAACGCTGCGGTGAATACGTTCCCGGGCCTTGTACACACCGCCCGTCAAGTCACGAAAGTTGGTAACACCCGAAGCCGGTGGCCTAACCCTTGTGGGGGGAGCCGTCGAAGGTGGGACCGGCGATTGGGACTAAGTCGTAACAAGGTAGCCGTACCGGAAGGTGCGGCTGGATCACCTCCTTTCTAAGGAGCTGCTAGCAACTGTTCTGTGTTCTGTGTATGCAGTTCGTGGTGGTTGTCAGTGTTGCCCATTGCGCAGGCGTCTGTTCTGCGGTGGGTGCTCATGGGTGGAATATCAACGAATCATTTTTTTGGCATGGCCTGTGTGGTTGTGTCCTGGTGCCAGTACGGTGACTCCTCTTTTTTGGGGGGTTGTTGGGAACGTGTCCGGGGCGTGGTCTGTGTGGGTTGTGTTTGGCGCACTGTTGGGTCCTGAGGCAACAGGACCTTTTTGCAGCAATGCAGGGGGGCACTTCTGGTGTTTCTTTTGTTCCTGCTTCCGGTTCTTCCTTCCGCGTGTGCGGCCTTCTTTTTGTGGGGGTTGTGGTGGTTGGGG
>NZ_JBNHFN010000017.1:0-1946 GCF_059090325.1 Arthrobacter sp. B0316-5-4 | reverse complement strand
CACGGGGGTGCATGACAGTACCGGCATAATTCAACCAATTGATAAAACAATCGGTATCAACAAACTTGGCACACTATTGAGTTCTCAAACAACAGACCCCCCAAAACATCACCCCACCGGAACACCACACAAAGCAGCGCATCACAACAGGGCCATTGGAAAAGAAGAGTTATTTTTGGCCGCCTACCGAACCGTACACACCTTCCGGCTTTCCGTTTCGCACCCGGCGACTCAGAAAACAATACACCCCCCACACCCCCAACGCAAATCCACCCCCACACCCCACCCCAACCACCCACCAAACCCCCACCAAACCGCCGTCGAACCTTCATTCCTGGACAACGCGGCCGGGCTCGATGCCCCTTCACTCGAGAAGGTCGGGCGCCCCCAAATGCCTGTGGAATCCGTCGTCAAGGATCCGCATGATTGAGGCGATCTTGCTGCCGTCCCATGTCGGTTCAATAATCAACAGCCCCCGGGCCCGGCCGTCGAGGTAGCAGACAAACGCCGGCCTGCCTCCCGCCCTGGCTGCGGACAGCGCATAGCTGCCGCCGCGCCGGCCCGACGCACTTGCGCGCAGGAAACTCCCGACGGCGGTACGGCCAACGTAGCGTTCGGTTGCCGGCGGCATAGCAAGCCAGCACTGATCAGTAAGAAGCCCAACGAGGGCATCAATATCATCCCGGGAGAAGGCCTCGGCAAACTTGCGGGCGATGTCCTGTTGCGCCGCTTCCGTGGCTTGGGGTGGAGAAGTAGGCCGTCCAGCGCGAGCCCTCTGCAAAAGACCCTTGGCTGCACTTTTACCAATCGAGAGCATCTCGGCAGCCTCACTGACGGTGAAATCCAATACGTCGCACAGCATCAGCACCGCTGCCTGGCGCGGAGGCATGCGTTGAAGAGCCAGCACAAAGGCAAGCTCAACACTTTCACGGGCAATTGCCTGCGCAGCAGGATCAAGTTCGTTGACCCAAGCATCCGGGTACGGCTGAAAATGTGGTTGATCGAACAGATCGCTTGGAGTCGGCGGCTCGAAGGGAGGAAGGGGTGCCGGAAAGGGTCGACGGCCGCGATCCCGCAGAAGGTTCAACGAACGGGTGGTCGCAATCCGATATAGCCACGTCCGCAACGATGATCGCCCCGAAAAACCACGAAGGCCCTTCCACGCCGCGAGCAAAACCTCCTGCAGAACGTCGTCGGCATCATCAACGGAGCCAGTGATCCTGTAACAGTGCACGTGAAGTTCCCGCAGGAAGGGCGACATGAGTGAAGCGAATGCCCTTTCATCGCCGGCCCAGGCAGCTTCCAACTCCGCAGATGTCACGTCTCCATCCTGACACGCGCTCCCGAAGCAGCGTTCCGATCTGCCTGGCCGCGGTGTCTATACAGACGTACCCATCTACGAAAGGAAACCCAGCCATGACCGACAAGAAAGGCACCGCCGTCGATATCTCCGTTGCGTACTACCGCTCCTGGACAGCCGGCATGCTCGACTCAGCGTCCTCATACTTGGCCGAGAATGTCATCTGCCACGCACCCGCAGGCGAACTGAACGGCAGGGACGCCGTACGTGCGTTTATGGAACCCTTCGCTGCCTCGCTTACAGGATCCACGCTCTTGGCAGCATTCGGCGCCGACGACGAAGCGCTCCTTATGTACAGCACAGGAAATGACGCGGTGCCGAGCGCCCCCGGCGCTGAACTCCATCGAGTCCAGGACGGCCGGATCGTGGAGATCCGAATCATCTTCGACCGCTTGCCTTTCGCATTGGCGCGGGGCGACGTCGTGAAAGCATGACGGCGGGAAGCCCGTCCTGCGATTAGCGGCCGGGGGCTTCCCTGATGGTGAGCTCATACCTGTGTTGTGTTGTGTGGGTTAAATGGGTGGAGCCCCGACCGTGGTGGTCGGGGCTCCCCGTTAATGTGTGTCCGGCGGTGTCCTACTCTCCC
>NZ_JBNHFN010000016.1:0-2291 GCF_059090325.1 Arthrobacter sp. B0316-5-4 | reverse complement strand
GGCCATTGGAAAAGAAGAGTTATTTTTGGCCGCCTACCGAACCGTACACACCTTCCGGCTTTCCGTTTCGCACCCGGCGACTCAGAAAACAATACACGCCCCACACCCCCAACGCAAATCCACCCCCACACCCCACCCCAACCACCCACCAAACCCCCACCAAACCGCCGTCGAACCTTATACAGAAGCCGCCATGACGCCGGCTCTCAGTGGTGGGAGGATGGGACCCATGGAACTGCACATCACAGGCGATGCCGCCGCCGACCAACTTCTCAGCGACGACGCATTTGCGTTGCTGACAGGCATGTTGCTTGATCAACAGGTGACCATGGAATCGGCCTTCGCCGGCCCGGAGAAGATCCGCACGCGCCTTGGCTCCTTGAAGCCCGAAACGATTGCCGAGTACGACCCCGCCGGCTTCGTCGAAGTCTTCAAGGAGCGTCCGGCCGTCCATAGGTTCCCCGGCTCCATGGCGGGCAGGGTCCAGGCGCTGGCGGAAACCGTCCACCACGAATGGAACGGAGACGCCGCGTCAATCTGGACAAGCGGCTCCCCCGACGGCGCTGAGGTACTCCGCCGACTAAAGGCCCTGCCCGGGTTCGGCGAACAAAAGGCGAAGATCTTCCTGGCCCTCCTTGGCAAGCAGTGCGGGCTTCAAGCCGAGGGGTGGCGGGAAGCCGCTGGCCACTACGGCGAACAGGGCTCGTACCTTTCCGTCGCCGACATCGTGGATCCAGAATCCTTGGTCAAGGTGCGCGCCAGCAAGCAGGCCGCCAAAGCAGCAGCCAAAGCTGCAAAGGCGCCCAGCGCGTAAGACCACCCTCACAGCGGCCAGGCAAAGGAGGGCTCCCACCATTGGTGGGAGCCCTCCTTCATCTCAACGCCAGAACTCGCCAAGCCTCCCTGCCAGGACCGTGCCCTGGTCGTAGCCAGCTTGGGCAGCGGCGGGACGCAAGGAAATATCCATCGCGTTCGCACCAAACAGGTGCTCGGCGTCAGGGCCCGGGAAAATGGTCTCGACCCTGCTGCCGCCTGCACATAGGGCTTCAACCTGCGTCGCCAGGTGCATGCCCCACTCCACGGGCTGAAGGGACCGGCCGCCGAAAGGTGACAGCACCAGTACCCGTCCATGTCCGGCTGCCAAGTCGGCATTCTCGGCGTTCGACCGATAGCCGCCGTCGAGGTACCAATTGGCCCCGATCCTGTAAGGCCTGGAGCTGGAACAGCTGGCAGCAACGGCATCCACCAACTCGACGCCGCTTTCGCGATCGAAAACGGTAGGTTCACCAGTTTCGGCATCGACGGCCGTGATCAGTACCTGCCGGTCCGGCCAACGTTGATCCGGGAGCCGGGACGCAACGACAGCACGCCATTTGGGTTGCCAGGAATCGTCCGTCGCTGCGTTCGACTCCATGGCTGCTGCCCCCATACGACGGCGCATATCGGCCGCATCCTTGGAGGAGGAGATGATGTGGTTCATCCTGGCCAAGTGGCTCGATACAGCCACCGGGCGACCACGGTCAGATCCGGCCGCGCCCGGCCGCCGCTGGGCTTCAGGCGCGGGGGCGACGGCGGCCGCGAACAGTTCCGCTGGGGACGACGCGGCCAACTGGGCCGCTGCCGTCGATCCAGCCGACGTTCCGACAGTGAGATCCGGGGTGGTCACATCAAGCCCGGCCCCGTAGAGGCCGGCTATCACGCCGATGAGCCAGGCGTTACCGGTGGACCCCCCTCCCCCGAGGACCAACGCACGCCCGCTCTCAGACCTCAGAGGGCCCGTGGCGAGGAGTCGCTGCTGATGAGGGTCGGACGACGGGTGGGCCGAAATGCCCGTTTGGGTAGTACCTACCGTTGAAGAAGATGTTGTGTTCATGGGAGTTGCCTTTCGCGAATTGCGGATCAAGGCACTCCCGGAGGCGACTACTTCAGTCGCCCGATCGTGGACAACAAGGGAGCGCCCACTATGGATACTGCGTTCATGGGTCTCACCTCCTGTTGACGAATCACGATCACTTGAAAAAATAGCACGCCCCCGAGCCACACGCCATGGAACGTTAACGACAAAAGGCCCCCACTTGCGTGGAGGCCCAGGGAGTTGCCGCTGTGAGCGTTGATCGTTGCCGGCACACCCGCACTGTGTGTGTCTTAAATGTGGGAGACCCCCCAACCCATAGTGGGTTGGGGGGTCTCGACCTTAATGTGTGTCCGGCGGTGTCCTACTCTCCCACACCCTCCCGGGTGCAGTACCATCGGCGCTGTGGGTCTTAGCTTCCGGGTTCGGAATGGGACCG
>NZ_JBNHFN010000015.1:0-3041 GCF_059090325.1 Arthrobacter sp. B0316-5-4 | reverse complement strand
TGTGTGGTCAAGTTTTTAAGGGCACACGGTGGATGCCTTGGCATTAGGAGCCGAAGAAGGACGTAGGAATCTGCGATAAGCCTGGGGGAGTTGATAACCGAGCGTTGATCCCAGGATGTCCGAATGGGGAAACCCCGCACAACGCTGCAAGGTGATTGTGTGACCCGCATCTGAACACATAGGGTGCGTGGGGGGAACGCGGGGAAGTGAAACATCTCAGTACCCGCAGGAAGAGAAAACAAGAGTGATTCCGTTAGTAGTGGCGAGCGAACGCGGATCAGGCTAAACCGTTCCATGTGTGATAGCCGGCGGGCGTTGCATGGGCGGGGTTGTGGGACTTTCCGTATTGGTTCTGCCGGACCGGTGGGGTGTGATGTGCAGGCATAGGTGAACGGTCTTGAAAGGCCGGCCAGAGAGGGTGTGAGCCCCGTAACCGTAATGTTTTGTGCCGCCTGGAGAGGATCCCAAGTAGCACGGGGCCCGAGAAATCCCGTGCGAATCTGTCAGGACCACCTGATAAGCCTAAATACTTCCTAATGACCGATAGCGGACCAGTACCGTGAGGGAAAGGTGAAAAGTACCCCGGGAGGGGAGTGAAACAGTACCTGAAACCGTGTGCTTACAATCCGTCGGAGCAGTCTTGGTTACTGTGACGGCGTGCCTTTTGAAGAATGAGCCTGCGAGTTAGTGTTACGTCGCGAGGTTAACCCGTGTGGGGTAGCCGTAGCGAAAGCGAGTCTGAATAGGGCGAGTGTAGTGGCGTGATCTAGACCCGAAGCGGAGTGATCTACCCATGGCCAGGTTGAAGCGACGGTAAGACGTCGTGGAGGACCGAACCCACTTCAGTTGAAAATGGAGGGGATGAGCTGTGGGTAGGGGTGAAAGGCCAATCAAACTCCGTGATAGCTGGTTCTCCCCGAAATGCATTTAGGTGCAGCGTTGCGTGTTTCTTGCCGGAGGTAGAGCTACTGGATGGCCGATGGGCCCTACAAGGTTACTGACGTCAGCCAAACTCCGAATGCCGGTAAGTCAGAGCGCAGCAGTGAGACTGTGGGGGATAAGCTTCATAGTCGAGAGGGAAACAGCCCAGACCACCAACTAAGGCCCCTAAGCGTGTGCTAAGTGGGAAAGGATGTGGAGTTGCGAAGACAACCAGGAGGTTGGCTTAGAAGCAGCCATCCTTGAAAGAGTGCGTAATAGCTCACTGGTCAAGTGATTCCGCGCCGACAATGTAGCGGGGCTCAAGTACACCGCCGAAGTTGTGGATTTCACACAGTACCCTAGCCTTCGTGGTTCAGGGGTGTGGAGTGGTAGGGGAGCGTCGTGTGGGCAGTGAAGTCGCGGTGGAAACCAGCGGTGGAGCCTACACGAGTGAGAATGCAGGCATGAGTAGCGAAAGACGGGTGAGAAACCCGTCCGCCGAATGATCAAGGGTTCCAGGGTCAAGCTAATCTGCCCTGGGTAAGTCGGGACCTAAGGCGAGGCCGACAGGCGTAGTCGATGGACAACGGGTTGATATTCCCGTACCGGCGAAAAACCGCCCATGCCAAGCGGGGGATACTAACCGCCCGGAGCCTGCCCGCTCACCCTTGTGGTGTTGTGGGTTTTGGCCGAGCGCGGGACCTGATCCCGGGAGGTAAGCGTATTAACAGGTGTGACGCAGGAAGGTAGCCGGGCCGGGCGATGGTTGCCCCGGTCTAAGGATGTAGGGTCAGGGATAGGCAAATCCGTTCCTGTGTGCTTCGAGCACGTTCCTGAGATCTGATGGGACTCCCGTAAGGGGGGATCCGGTGATCCTATGCTGCCAAGAAAAGCATCGACGCGAGGTTTTAGCCGCCCGTACCCCAAACCGACACAGGTGATCAGGTAGAGAATACCAAGGCGATCGAGAGAATTATGGTTAAGGAACTCGGCAAAATGCCCCCGTAACTTCGGGAGAAGGGGGGCCTGCCCCGTGATGGAGACTTGCTCTCCGTGAGCGGGTGTGGGCCGCAGAGACCAGGGGGAAGCGACTGTTTACTAAAAACACAGGTCCGTGCGAAGTCGCAAGACGATGTATACGGACTGACTCCTGCCCGGTGCTGGAAGGTTAAGAGGACCGGTTAGCCCACTTGTGGGCGAAGCTGAGAATTTAAGCCCCAGTAAACGGCGGTGGTAACTATAACCATCCTAAGGTAGCGAAATTCCTTGTCGGGTAAGTTCCGACCTGCACGAATGGAGTAACGACTTCCCCGCTGTCTCAACCATAAACTCGGCGAAATTGCAGTACGAGTAAAGATGCTCGTTACGCGCAGCAGGACGGAAAGACCCCGAGACCTTTACTATAGTTTGGTATTGGTGTTCGGAGTGGCTTGTGTAGGATAGGTGGGAGACGTTGAAACCCGGACGCCAGTTCGGGTGGAGTCATCGTTGAAATACCACTCTGGTCACTTTGGACATCTAACTTCGGCCCGTGATCCGGGTCAGGGACAGTGCCTGATGGGTAGTTTAACTGGGGCGGTTGCCTCCTAAAAAGTAACGGAGGCGCCCAAAGGTTCCCTCAGCCTGGTTGGCAATCAGGTGTCGAGTGTAAGTGCACAAGGGAGCTTGACTGTGAGAGAGACATCTCAAGCAGGGACGAAAGTCGGGACTAGTGATCCGGCGGTACATTGTGGAATGGCCGTCGCTCAACGGATAAAAGGTACCTCGGGGATAACAGGCTGATCTTGCCCAAGAGTCCATATCGACGGCATGGTTTGGCACCTCGATGTCGGCTCGTCGCATCCTGGGGCTGGAGTAGGTCCCAAGGGTTGGGCTGTTCGCCCATTAAAGCGGTACGCGAGCTGGGTTTAGAACGTCGTGAGACAGTTCGGTCCCTATCCGCTGCGCGCGCAGGAAATTTGAGAAGGGCTGTCCTTAGTACGAGAGGACCGGGACGGACGAACCTCTGGTGTGTCAGTTGTACTGCCAAGTGCATCGCTGATTAGCTACGTTCGGATGGGATAACCGCTGAAAGCATCTAAGCGGGAAGCTCGCTTCAAGATGAGATTTCCATACACATT
>NZ_JBNHFN010000014.1:0-3349 GCF_059090325.1 Arthrobacter sp. B0316-5-4 | reverse complement strand
TTACGAGGGCAGCGGTGGATCCGCATGGCCCACATCGAGAAAAGTGGGCAGCGGCTGGAACATCATGACGGAGATCCTATAACCGTCCTAGCCGGACGTGGTGCCCATTTCCGGATCCGACGCCATGGGATGTAGACGTCCGGTGGAGGATCCATCACCGTACATGTTCTGGCTAACTCGTTGTATGTCGCTGCGTCCAGGCATCGATCCAGTCCGCGAAGTCTAGCAATCTCTAAGACTGGGCTAAATCTCCCCACGAAGGAAAGCTGTACCTGCTCCTTCTCTCAAACAGCAGGAATCGTCACGTCCTCTGGCCGGCCGTGCTTCGTCAAGCCAGGCCATGTCACCACCACCTTTGAGGGAAAGGACCGCATCCATCCGCACGGGCGCACTGTCGTCAGTGTTGTCGTGCTGAACGCGAGATAGCCGGACGAGCGTAAGCAGAATCCCTGACACCCAGACCACGGCCGCAACGAGGACCAGTGCGATCAGGAATAAGGGGTGCATTGGTCAGAACCATGGCTTTCAAGGAGCCAGCTGATGGCCTCGTTCCGGGAGGCAAAGAACCGGGTGGGACACGGGAGGGTCCGACGTGCCATAGCGAAATTTGCGATAACCCGGTTTACGGGATTGGAACCCAGCAGGGCAATCCGTGACGCAGCACACTTCGTGCTGAAAGCCGCCTTGGCAGGACGGGTCACGACCCTGGTGTTCGTTATGTCGATCAGCATCGGGTACTCGGCCCCGTCAGCTACTTCGTTGACCTTTGCGATCGCTGTATGGACATCATCCGCTTCAAGAACAGTGCCCAACTTCCACAAAAGGTGCAGAACCCCCACCGGATCGAGTTCCAGCGTGCCCTTACCAAAGTCCACAGTCATCGGATTCATAGCTCCCCCTCGCCAATGAAGCTCAGACTAACCGTTTCCTCAGTAATACGGCACCCTAAACACCGTATCGCTGCCCGGCCTTACTTGCGGGCTCCGCGTAGCGTCGGCGGACCTTTGCCCTCCTTATCGGCAAGGCCATTGAAGACAGGGCACGTTTCCCCTCACCCGCTGCGTCGCACTTCCTTGGAACTGGGACACTCACGTCCGAGACATTTGGGGGTTCCTCATAGATGCCCACTTGCCCAGCGGGGAAGTTGCTCTTGGGTGGACCATGCGTCCGCGGTGAGGTTCTCCCCCGTAGTCAAAGGACGTGCCATTTCGTTCCAGCTTTCTTTTCAGTTGCAGAACGGAACGGTGCAGTTAGAGGAATCCCAGCAGGGCGGAGGATAACTCGTCCGGGGCTTCCTCGGCCATGTGGTGCCCTGAATCGAGGCCGTGGCCGCGAACATCGGTCGCCCACCGCTCCCAGATCCTGAGCGGATCGCCGTAGAGTTCTACAAGGTCGTCCCGGAGCGACCAGAGCAGCAACAGGGGCACGGTGACTGCCCTTCCTGCCTGCCTGTCGGCTTCCTCATGCTGCCGGTCGATGGTCAGGCCCGCCCGGTAATCTTCAAGCATGGCCCGCACGGTATCCGGGTTATGGATCGCTCTGCGCCACTCATCGTAGTTTTCCTGGCCCATCGCCGCCGCGCTCCCGCCATACCAGCTGTCCGGGTCTGCCATGATCACCCGTTCCGGAATATCAGGTTGGGCGTAGAAGAACCAATGCCACCACTTTGTAGCGAACCTCGCATCGGCCCTGGCTAGATGCTCACTGATGGGGATGCAATCGAGCAGGGCGACCTTGGAGACCGTTCCGGGGTAATCCAAGACCAGTCGCAGCGCAGTGTAGCTGCCCCGGTCATGTCCCACGAGCTTAAATTGCTCGTGACCCAGTTCCGCCATAAGTGCGACCATGTGCCGGGCGGTCGCGCGCTTGGAATGGGCTGCATGGTCCGTTGTCGGGGCCGGCTTGCTCGACTGTCCGTAACCCGGGAGGTCGGGGCAAACGACACTGAATCCCGCGTTCAACAGTTGAGGAGCGACCCGATGCCATGTAGCGGACGTGCGCGGATGCCCGTGAAGCAACAGAACCGGTGGACCGTCGCCACCATAACGGACAAACAGACTGCACGATCCGACGTCGATGTGGCGTTCCTCGAAACCCTCAAACATGCCACCATCCTGCCCCCGCAAAAGGAAAACCCACGAACCCCGCGCGGCCAGACCCTGAGGCCAGTCCCACTTCCTTAGAAAGGGTACGGCTGAGATTGGGATATTGCCCGCGGCGGAGACCGGGCAATATCCCAGATCTCCCTAAATGTCTGCCCGGCCGGATGGACTTGGCCTGGGTGAGCCTCGCAACTTACGCAGCCGCATGGCCCGGTATTCAAGGCGGGACATCGACACCGCGTAGAAAGTGACGCTACCTCCCAGGGCAGTCAAGACCAGCGCGGTCCACATCGGACCCTGGCCCTGCGCCAGCGGAGCGAGCAGCAGCACTATCGAAAATATGCATAGTAGTGCAGCACCGGCCGCGACGATCGCCATCCCCCACCACGTACTGACCTGGGCTTGCCCTGCCCCTGGCGTAAAGCCGATTTCGTCTGCCGGGTAGCTGTGCAATTCGCCGGTGCAGGTGTTGCGCAGTACGCGCTTTTCCCCGGCTGCCACTGCCGCTTGATGCTCCGCATAGACGGCTTCATTGTGCCGCTTGCGGTCGGAAATCATGATCCGTTTTCCTTCCCTGTCGGTCTGGTCAAGGGCATCACAACATGCTGGGGTCAGCGGTAATCAGCGCTACCAAGACCACTACGGGTAAGGCAACAACAACCGGGCCCACCACCAAGATCCAACTGGTGGCCGTGTACGGACGATAGCCCCTGCCGCGCAGCTTGGTTGCCCACAGACCAGCGTAGACGATGCTGGCAATCAGGTACGGGAATGTCAGCAGGATCGTTCCCAATCCTAGCCAGATGGTGGCCTGCAGGACGCCCAGACCGCCCTCGCTGTACATATCAGCCGATCCTAATGTGGCCGTACCAACAAGAAATAGCAATAACAGCACCAGAAGACCGGTACCGATCAGCAGGACAGTCCTGAACGTCGTAGCCCACGCAGGCAATGGCGGAGCCTGGACCTGCCCCGGCTGACTCGGAAAATAGCCCGGAGGGTGTGAGTTATGAGGGTGCACGGTGCTCTCTTCTTCGCAAATGGCCGTCGAGGCGTTAGACGGGATGGACTCGCCCAAGTATGACCTGCACTTCCTTTGAACACGACGCCACCTTGGACTTGGAGACCGGAGTACTGAAATGTCCCACTTCCTTGGAAGTGGGACGCTCGGGCTTGGACCAGGATTCGATGCTGATTAGATGGGAGCCACCAAAAGGACTAGGCAGTGACCACCGGAACCCATCCGG
>NZ_JBNHFN010000013.1:0-7794 GCF_059090325.1 Arthrobacter sp. B0316-5-4 | reverse complement strand
CCGGATGGGTTCCGGTGGTCACTGCCTAGTCCTTTTGGTGGCTCCCATCTAATCAGCATCGAATCCTGGTCCAAGCCCGAGCGTCCCACTTCCAAGGCAATGGGACAGATGTGGCATCGGCAAGAGAAAGCCCCCGGTGGGGGACCGGGGGCTTTCCAGAGATACACTACGGCCGCTCCGTTCAAAACGTGGACTGCCACTTTGCTCTTGAGGTTTTCTTGGCTTGCTCTTGACGGGTCTCACCGGCCGGTTGTGGTTGCAGGTCGTCCTGTCGTTGTCCGTCGGCTAAGGGCCAGGCCCAGGGCAAGCATGCCGACGCCCAGGATCAGATGAAGCCAGTTGTCGGCGTTGTTGACCGGGACGAAGTTGGCGGTGGATTCCTGGTCGATGAGCAGGCCGTAGATCCACAGCACCAGGTAAACGGCTCCGCCGCCGATGAGGTAGTTTCGGGCTTGGCCGGCGGTGCGGGCCATCAGGATGCCCGCTACGCCGAAGAGCAGGTGCACGATGTTATGCAGGATTGACACTTGGAAGATGCCGAGCAGGAGGGCGTCGGATGTGTGGCCGGCGAACGAGAGGGTCTCGTAGTTTGAGGTGATCCCCGGGATGAAGCCGAGGACCCCTACAAGGAGAAAGACTGCTCCTACTATCTGCGCTGCTCGCTGGATTGTTGTATGGCTCCGGGCGGGGTTATGGGTGGGGGTCATTTTGTTCTCCTTAGTTACAGCTGCTCGGATGGAACTGGAATGGTCCCGATAGATTACAAGAATCATAAGGTTGCTTAGCAATATTGGCCAGTGTCTTTTGCCAGCTTTAGGTGCTCCCTCGGCTGAGGGATTGGTAGCTGCCTTTCCGGGGTGGGTGAAGTTGGATACTCTCTTGCCCTAGAGGTGGTAAGGGTGCTTAGCTTAATTGCCGCCTGGTGATCTGCTTTCGCCAAGAGCCAGGTGGTCCAAGCGCACTGGAGAGATCGATTCTTGGAGAGCAGGCATGGCAACAAAGAAAGACCACATCGGACCTGCCTCTCCAAGCAATGACCCCCAGAACATCTCCAAAGGGTCGAGGGACCTGCATCACGCCGAAGCCATCGAAGCGCGCGCTCCATCGACGATCCTTGCCCCCGACGGGTCTGGGTCCCAAGAGCTATTGTCTGGTCGTCAAGGACCGCTCCTGAGGCACAACCCGGTTACCGAGCAGTTGGTTATGGTGGGTAAACGGAGAGAACGGGCCGAGGCCCAACTTGAAGACCGGTTACGCGCAGCCAGAAATGCTCATCTCTAGCAGAAGATCAGCAGAGACGATTCGGCGAGAGTCCACATCCTCAGGCACTTCGCCCAGATAGTCGTTAGGGCACCATCGGGCACTGAAGGCAGAAAGAGGAAAGTTGTTCTGTTCTATCGATGGCCGATTTCCAAGCCCTCGGTTAGTCTAGGTTTCACAGGATGCTGCGGGGGGCAGAATGGAGACTGTTGGTGTTGGCCTGAAAGGCACAATCGGGCTCGGCGTTGAAGGAATCATCCACCTGGCTTGGAATCCAGGGATCGTTCTGGAAGCAGATGACGTGCATACGGCGATGGCGATGGTCAATGAAATCGCCGGGGACCGTGAATTGCCGATGTTGGTCGATATGGGTCGCACCAAATCGGTGACCCGTGAGGCGAAGTCCGTTTTCGTCATCCCGTGTTCCGCGTCGCGAATTGCACTGCTGGGCTCGAGCGCCGTTGACCGGGTTATCGCCAACTACACCATCGAACGGCAACATGGCTTGCCCTGTCCCACCCGGTTCTTTACCTCCCGGAGTGAGGCCATCAGCTGGCTTCTCAACAGTCCGGTGTCTTGACCAGTGCATCCCCTGCTTCTGATTGCGCTGGTGCTCGTTATAGCCGTGGTGTGGGTATCGGGCATCCTGCTTGCCCTCATCCGGCTATCCCACGTTCAACGCGGCAAAACTGACGTCATTTCACCGGCGCAGACGGATGCAGTCCTTCACCTCAGTGGTGATGGCCGCTCAGGTCTAACTTGACCCGGAACTGAGTGCCGGTCTGGTGCTCCGATGGAACCGTCAAGCAGTCGGCGTTTTCCATCGCGGAGGGCCCAGCTGCGTCTGACAAGCCCCTTTAGCGATTGCTAGACTTCCTTGCTAAATTGTTCGCGGACACAACCTGGACCCCTCAGCTGCGGCATCACTGCGCTGGGGCTGCTTAATCCAAGGGTGTTCCTGGGTTCTGCAGCAAGGCCCATCGAATGGTGGTACCTGTTGTGAAAGGCGGGTGTTTTTGTTGGAGGTTGTGCCGGCAGGGGATGGGTCCGGGGACGTTGATCGGCTCGCGGACCTGCTCGTCTCCACTGATGACGTCAAGGCCTTTCTTGATGGGATGACCGGTCTCGGGGCCGATGCGATGACGCGCTCGACCGGGACACGCATTGAGTGTGCTGTGACGTTGGGGCGGCGGAAGCGCACTGCCACGATCGGTGGCAGCAGCGACCAGGCGATGCTGCTGGACAGGATCGAGCAAAGCCTGGAACAAGGCCCCTGCATCGACGCCATGGACAGCGGACGCCCAGTTCTTCTCCATGATGCCCTGTCATCACCCCAATGGAGTGATTACTGCGCCACTTTGGCCGCGGCTGGGATGCGCAGCACCCTTGGCGTGCCGATGGAGCTCGGGCAGGACGGAGCTGCTGTTTTGAACTTCTTCGCCCCCGCACCGGGGACGTTCGCCCGCGAAGTCGTCACCGATGCCCTGAGCTTCGCGGGGATCGCTGGCAAGGCGTTGCGGGTGGCCATCAGAATCACCGCATTGAACGAAGCCGCTGAAGACCTTGACGCCGCGATGAAAAGCAGATCGATTATTGATACAGCATGTGGGGTGATCATTTCCCAGAACCGGTGCACCCATGACGAAGCCTTCAACATCTTGCGGAAAGCCTCAAACGACCGGAACCAGAAACTGCGCGACCTCGCCCAGGCGCTCGTTGATGGAGTTGGCGTCCCGAAGCACCCGGCCAACCAAGAAGGTTAACCACGTGAGGGGTGCTCTATTGCGCAGGAGGTCAAAGCCCAGTTGCCTCTCAGAGGCGTAGGCCGTCCATGGCCCAGGTCAGGAGGATGAGCTCGGAAGGATGGGGCTTCAACGCTTCGTGCACATAGGCGTCCAGCTCCAAGAGGTCGGCGTTGCCACCTTCGGCCCAGTATTTGATCCATAACCGGTCCAGAGTGATGCTGTCCTGTTCCAGCAGGTCTCGTGCTCTCTGTCGCGGGTCGTTCATTTCTGATATCCCAGTGCTATCGAGGGGCCTCCTGCGCGCGAACTGAATGATCAGCCTGCTTACTAATTACGTTACAGGGAGGTGCCTTTTCCGAACAACCGGGCGGGGACTGTGACTGGGGCCTACCATTGGGCTCATGGAAACCCCCGTACACGCCGAGCACATCCTGAGTCTCCACGAGCTGGTCACCGGCAGCGCCGATATCAAGGCCATCCTCCAAGGCGTGACAGGCTTCGCGTCCACGGCGATGAGCCGGGCCGCGGGGGAGCAGATCGATTGCGCGCTGACCCTGCGGCGTCGTAAACGCACCGCAACGGTTGCGGGCAGCAGCGACAAAGCAGTACTCCTGGACCACATCGAACAAGCCCTGGGGCAGGGGCCGTGCCTGGACGCACTGGATCAGGGCAAGCCACTGTTGTTGGACGACGTCGCCACGGACGTGGATTGGCCGCAGTACAGCCGTGCGCTGGCCGCCGAAGGTTGTCACAGTGCTTTGGGTGTTCCCATGGACCTGGGTGAAACTTCCGAAGCGGTGTTGAACTTCTTCGCGTCCAAGCCCGGCCTTTTCACCCCTGCCGTGATCGATGAGGCGGCGGCGTTCGCGCACGTTGCAGGCAGCACCTTGCGCCTGGCGATCAGGATCGAAACCGTGGAGCAGCTCAACACGGACCTGAAAACAGCGATGGCCACCAGAACAGTCATCGACCTTGCCTGCGGCGCGATCATGGCCCAAAATCGTTGCACCCAGGAAGAAGCCTTCAAAGTCATCTCCAAGGCATCAAGCCACCGGAACGAGAAAGTGCACAAGGTCGCCACGGACATCATCACCCGCCTGGCCGGACCCGTTGACGGATCCCTGCATTTCGAAGACTAAACCGGCTGCTGCGCCACGGCGGAGGGTAACGGCAAGCCGCACCCAGGCGCGCGTTGGCCTTTCAAGGTGTAAGCGTGCAGCTATCTCATCTCAAAATGCCCGGCTGGCTATCGGGTCTTACAGGGCGCATGCTGGGCAGGAGGGATGCGGAAATTCGGTCGATCCGATGGCTCGGATTCGTAGAACTCAGGTGCTGATCAGCGCCGGTCACCAGCTTTCTGTCGGGCCGTTATGCAGTCAGCGGCTTGACGGACTGCATGGCCACTTCGATTTAATGAACGGCCGATGACATTGCGTCTGGCTTGTCCTGCAAGGCACCGTCCTCTTGCCCGCAAACACACTTCGAAGGGCCGATCGCTCACGGTCAACGGTCAATGCCCGTGTAAAATCCAATCACTGTTGATGGCGGTAAGGGAACACTGGGACTCGATTCCGAAGGCGTTCATCACCTGGCGTGGAAGCCGGAAACTGTTCTCAAGGCCGATGATGTCCATGCTGCGATGGCTAGGGTTAATGAGGTTGCCGATGGTGCCGAGTACCCGATGTTGATCGACATGACGAACACCAGTTCGGTGACTCGCCAGGCCAAGTCCGTTTTCAGTACTAAATGCGCCGCTTCCCGGATAGCCCTGCTTGGCACCAACCCGGTGAGTCCGTTATTGCCAACTTCGCCATGGCCCGCCGGACACTCCCTTGTTTCACCCGGTTCTTCACCTCACGCGACGAGGCCATGACCTGGCTGCGCGGTAGTCCGCAGCCCTAATCTGCATTCTGGTCAGAGAACGTGCAACCCCTGGCGTGGCCACGATCAGGGAAATGGAACACCTGTCGAGATGCTCCGACTGGGATAATTGTTCATGAGTCAGAACCCATCGGATGCCGCTCCGCGACCGGAAGGTCGGGAGCGAAGTGCCAGCAAGAATTCTGCCCCGTTGGTCCATCACAACCCGGTCACTCAGCAGATGCTGATCGTGGGTAGGCGCCGTGAGGACGCTGAAGCCAAGCTTGCGCAACGTCTGCGCCGCGGTAGAACCGAGACCTAGCTTCTTTGGTGCCGGACGCTACTGCACGGACAGGTCCCGGGTGAAGGCCTCGGCCAAGGGACAAAGCCCCTGCACGAGTGACCTGAGTTGGGATGGGCGGAAGGGCTTGGCCAAGTAGGCAGTTGCGCCGGCAGCCATGCTGTCGAGTTCATCGCCTGATTCAACGAAGGCTGTGATCATCAGTATCGGAGCCTCCGAGATTTCACGCAGCCTGCGGGCGACTTCTCGGCCGTTCATGTCAGGAAGCCTCATATCAAGGGTGATCAGGGCCAGATCCAGACCTGCCGCGGAGAGCAGTCCGTCCGTTCCGGACTCTTCAACACGGACCTCGAAGCCCATGCCCGTGAGTATTACCTCGAGCAGCCCTCCGATGTCCGGGTCATCTTCGACAACGAGACAGATTCCCCGTGTGCTCATAGGCTTCTCTGATCGTCCATGATGAAACCGCCGCTTGCGGAGCAGTTCGACTCAACATTGTGGAGCGGCGGCCTTCCGGGCCCCTGTCCAGCTTTGGAACTGTTGCAGCCCGGGCAGGGTTCAAATTCGCCCATCTGAAACCAGACCCACCCGTCCTCGCACGCATCATGGGAGCAGCATGTCGTTTGCATTTTCACCTTGTTCTGGACGTCAGCCCGTTTTGCCATCAATGGTTGGTTGCTGTTGCTATGAACCGGCATGCACATTTCTTGTGTGGCATAGGAAAGCGGCGCCCTGCACGTCCTTATCGGACTTGCTGGACGCCGCTTCCTTAGCCAGTTCAGCGGAAGGGCGCCGCCGTTCTGGCCGGTAGGATGCATTGCCCGGTCTGGGGGAGTCCCTCCCGGGCAATGCATCCTGGCTCTACTTGCTGCTTAGGCTATGCCCTACGCCGACGGGTGATCAGCGCCAGGGTGAGCCCTGCGAGCAGCAGGGCTCCGCCGATGCCCGCGGCCAAGAGCGACACGCCACCGGTGATTGCCAACGGAGTCTCATCCTCCTTGTCGACCTGGGTTTCGGTGTCGTCCTTCGGGGAGAACACGGCCCCTTCGGGGCCGTTGGCCTTGGCGCTTGCCACGTTACGGATGGGAGCACCCGATTCGATGTCCGAGGCCTTGACCGTGTACGTCGCCCTGCAGGTTACCGATTCTCCCGGCGCCAGCGTCGCGGTGGAGCATTCGACGTTGACACCTGCTTCGCGGAGCATGGGGTCATCAATCTGAAGACCGTCGATCGTTACGGTACCGGTGTTGGTCGCCGTGAACGTGTACTCGATGGTTTCGCCTGCATCTGCTGCGTTGTCGCCGTCCTTGTCGGCAAGGACGTTGTCCTTGACCAGCTTCAGGGACTGGATAACCTTGGTCGGTACCGAAACGCTGCCCGGATCAGAACTGACAACTTCCAAACCGACCGGCGGTGTACCCGAAGCCGTTGCCACGTTATCAACGCTTCCGGCGTCAACCTCAGCCTGCGTCACCGTGTACAGCTCTTCGGCTTCGCAGTTAACGGACTGGCCAGGAGCCAATACCGTCTCCGGGCAGATGACCGCTCCGATCTTCGGGTCATTGACCTTCACATCGGAAATGGTCACGTTGCCGGTGTTCGTCACGGTGAACGAATACTTGATGGTTTCGTTCGCATCAGCCAGTTTGTTGTCGTTGGCATCCCACAGATGAGCGGATTTCTCGATCTTCAGGCTTCCAGCACGGGCGATGTCCGTTGTCGTAGAGTCCTCGTTGGACGTCGTGGACTCGTTATCCGGGTCGGTCCCTGTTGCGGTAGCAACATTGAGGACCTTGCCTGCATCAACGTCAGCCTGGGTCAGGACGTACGGCTCAGATGCAGAGCAGTTCATCGATTCCCCGGCAGCGAGCTCGCTGCCATCGCAGTTCACGACGCCGATGAGCGGATCGTTAACCTTGATGTCCCGGACCGGCACGTTGCCATCATTGGTGATCTTGAACGTGTAGGCGATGGTGTCCCCGGCATCGGTGACTCCGTTGCCGTTGGCGTCCTCCGGAGCCCCAGCGGTCTTCTCCAGCGTCAAAGCAGGTGCCTGCTCAGTCACCGGAGTGTTGGTTGAATCGGGATCAGAGACAACCTCGCCTGCATCCGGATCCACGCCCGTAGCGTGCGCGGTGTTCCGGACAACCTGAGCCTTCTCGTCCTCAGCCGTAATCGTGTACACCGCTGCCGCAGCGCAGGTGGCCTTGGCCCCAGGCGCCAACTCCGTAACATCACATGCAACGGTCCCCACCAACGGGTCAACCACAGCAACAGACTTCACAGGCACGTTGCCGTTGTTGGTCACGGTGAAGGTGTAGGCGATGGTGTCGCCTGCGTCGGTGATACCGGAATTGTTGGTATCGACCGGGGTGCCGGCCGTCTTCTCAATAACCAAAGACGAAACCGGAACGATGACCTCGGTGGTAGTAGTGTCCGGCACCGAAGTAACCGGATCACCATCAGGACCAACACCAGCAGACGTGGCCGAGTTATCCACCGAACCATGCAACTCGTCCGCTTCGGTCACTACGTAGGGTGCCTCGGCGGCGCAGTCGATGGTTTCTCCGACGGCCAGGGTGGTGGCCTTGCAGGTCACTGCCCCGATCTTCGGGTCGTTGACCTTCA
>NZ_JBNHFN010000012.1:0-14685 GCF_059090325.1 Arthrobacter sp. B0316-5-4 | reverse complement strand
GGGTTTCGGTGCTGTCCTCGTTGGAGGTCACTTCGCCGTTGTCCGGATCAGTACCGGTCGAGGTTGCGGTGTTCACTACCTTGCCAGCGGCTTCGTCAGCTTCGGTGATGGTGTACGGCTTCTCAGCTGCGCAGTTAGTGAATTCACCAGGGGCCAAGGTGTTCGCCTCACAGATCACGGCAATACCGGGATCCTGGCCGCTAAGAAGGTCATCGGTGACGCCGACGGTGTTGATCGGGAGGTTTCCGCTGTTCGTCACGACGAACGTGTAAGCGATCGTGTCACCGGCATCGGTGATACCCGAGCCGTTAGCATCCACGGGGGCGCCTGCGGTCTTCTCCAGGGTCAGTTCCGGTGCCGCGGCGATGATGGTGCTGGTGGAGTCATCATCGGTAGCGTCGGGAAGGCCTGCGACCGTGCCGGTGGCTGTGGCGTTGTTGACCACTTCGCCGGAGTTCACATCAGCTTGAGTGAGCGTGTACGGCGGTGCGGTGCAGGTAACCGTGGCGCCGACGGCCAAAGGACCTGCGGGGCACGTCACGGCGCCGACCAGAGGGTCGCTGACGCTGATGGTTTCCAACGGGACATTGCCGGTGTTGGTCACATCGAAGGTGTAGGGCACCGTTGAACCGGCCGTGTTACCGCTGGGGGCACCGGCCTTCTTGTCCAAAGTGATGCCGGTGATCCGGGCGGTGTTGGTGAACGTACAGAGCACTGCGACACCATCGGATCCGGCGGCCGGCATGGTGAAGCTGCCGGTGGTTCCGGTGCCGCTGGCGATGGGGGCGCCGTTGTTGTCGTTGATGCACGCCCAGTTCGTGGCGTAACCGCCGGCTGTGCCGGAGCCGGTCTCGGAAATGTTGTAAGTGGTACCAACACGGCCGAAGATTGGGCCGACAACTTCGCCGGGCTGGCTCTGCACGCCGTTCTCGGTGCCTGCGGTCGTGGCCTGGATGCCAGCGCCGGGAAGACCGCCGCCGGTGAGGCTCAACGTGGCTTGGTCAGCCGGAGCAATACGCCCGTTGGGGAAGTCTTTTTGGACGGTAATGGTGTTCGGTGTCGCGCAGGAGGCGAGGTCAACCGAGCCTGACTGGGAGAAAGGCTTTGTGCTGGTGATAGCGCCGGTGACCGGGTCTACCTGGCGGAGCGTGTCGGAGCTGCCGAGGTACAGCAGTCCGTCGCCGCCGAATGCGATGCCGTTGACTGGCTGCGGGGTAGCAACGGAGACCATTTCGCTGGCAGTCAGCGCTACCGGTGCACCGGCGGTGGTGGGCAGCTGCTGCTGAATGACGGACAGGATGCTTTGGGAGGTTCCGCCGCCGACAACGTACAGGCGGCCCTGACGGTCGAAGGCCCAGTCGCCGTTGGCCCCGGCGTTGGGGATGTCGCCGCTGGCTACCAAGCCGATGGAGGTGTTGGTGGCGGTGTTGAATCCGTAGATACGGACGTTGTTGCCGCTGAACCCGCCGTAGTAGTAGAAACCGGTGTCGGGGTTGATGGCGCCGTGGGTTACCGGGGTGCCGGCTTCACCGGCTCCCAGGACAGAGGTCGTATTCGCGGCCCGGTCGTGGCGGTAAATGGTGCGGCCGGTGTCGTTGCTGTTAGGCAAAACTCCGATGGCGGCGCTGCCGTCGCCTGCGATACCGAGACCGTTGAGGTTCTGGGTGGAACCGGCGATGGTGAAACTGCCGACGCTGGTTTGGACACCGGTGTTGGTGTCCACTTGCCACAGGTTGCGTGTGCCGGTGCCTTGGATGGAATAAACCGATGCGCAGCTGAGCGCATCAGCTGCCAGGGCCGGTGCCGCGGTTACCACTGCACCACCGGTGGAGAACATTCCAGCGATCAGAGCACCGCTGGCCACGAGTCCCAGTCCCTGCCGGGCCGCGTGAAGCGGCCTGGAGGGGTGTTTGAGCTGCTTTTTGGTCGGCAGCGGGGCTGCCGTGGCAGCCCTCTTACCCGGTCTTTTCCTGAAACGTGCACTGAAGGCGGAATGTAATATCCCGCCGCTGAGCCGGTTTGGGCCTTCAGTCAATTGCTGCACCCCTTACAAGGTGTCGGTGGGACCGGAGATGTCCGTTCCCAGAGCTTCGGGACGCATCTTCGCCAGTACAGACTGCACGTAGTGCCACCCCCCATTTGTTCGGCCGCCAGGGCAGCGGTCGAACGTGTTCATTGCTACGTTTGGTGCGCCGCTGGCGCACCGGTCACTCTCTGCCTGTACTGCCTCCCACTACGGTTCGATGCGCCTACTGGGCGCGCAGCTGTGCTGATGCCGTTTCACGGGAATGGCATTGCCTGGACTGTCGGGAGGCATAGCCCCC
Source organism: Arthrobacter sp. B0316-5-4 (assembly GCF_059090325.1). Taxonomy (NCBI): domain Bacteria; kingdom Bacillati; phylum Actinomycetota; class Actinomycetes; order Micrococcales; family Micrococcaceae; genus Arthrobacter; species Arthrobacter sp. B0316-5-4. The sequence goes on along the minus strand of NZ_JBNHFN010000012.1, from coordinate 12,361 downwards.
GATGTATATACGGGCCTCGACAGGAATCGTGACGCCCGTAGCCGAAACTTTTTAGAGTCCGCTGGAAGGAGCCGGGACCGGAGCCGTTGGAGTGGGGCTCAGAGCGGGTGCAGGGCTGCTCGCTGGAGGGGAAGTGGCCGGGCCCGATGGTGCCGATGGTTTGGGGGTCGCAGGCGGAAACACTATCCACGAACCGGTCGGGGGAGCTGACGGCACGGTAGCTGAGGGGGTCGGGATGATTGCCGTGGTGGAAAGTTTCGGCGGGACCGGGATCAGGATCGGACGGGAAGGCTCAACAGGTAAATACGTCTCCGGCTCCGGTTCCCTTTCCGGAAGCTCGGGAAGAACGATGCCGGGATCATCTACGGGCTCCGACGGTGCGGCCTGGCTGGGGGCCCCTGCCGGGGGAAGAGCAGGTGCCGTAGCAGGCCGCTTTTCCTCGGCGCCGGCTGGGAGTGCCGTTGGTTGCCCTGGCACCATGCTCAATGCGACAGCAGCTGCGGCAAGAGCGGCCACGAACGCGACCATGACGCCGACAACCCATCTTTTGAAGCCGGTTCCCGGGTCCTTCGATTGTTCCGCGTTGTGAGGTTGGGTAGTCTCCGGGCCGACCATGTTCAGGACGGGAGAGCCGGCGGCTATCCCGAGAAGCCAGGGTGCGACGGCCCGTCGCATGGTTGACCGGGCATCCGCCAGGGAGAGAATGGCGGAGGAGCAGGCGCGGCAGTCCGTCAGATGTTTTTGCAGGCGCAGGTCTTCGGTGGGCGAGAGTCCTTCGAGTACGGACTTGGCCAGCAGGGGAAGATACGGTTTGCACTTCTCATCCAGAGACGACGCGATATAGGCCTCCAGGTACGCCTGTCGCAAGCCTTTGCGCGCCCGGGCTGCGACCGCGGATACGGCGTTGGGTTCGAGGCCCAGCAGCGGACCGACGTTGCGGGGCGGCTCGCCCTCGACGTCGACGTGCCACAGCACCGTTTGCCATCGGGGCGGCAGCGATGCGAACGCTGTACTGGCCAGTTGCCTGTCGGTTTCGTTCAGCACATGATCGTAGCCGGATTCCTCTTCCGGAGTTTCGGCCGGGTCTTCGACCAGATCATGGCGTGATAGAGCGTTCCAGTGATCCGCAGCGCTGGTCCTGACCGCCCGGAGCAAGTAGGGGCGGAACGGCCCGGAGGGACCATTGCCTCGCTGGATCGCATTGACGACTTTAAGAAACGCTTCGGAAGAGATGTCATCACTGTCGAAATCGTTGCCGACCAGTCGCTTGGCGAAGGCCCGCGCAGCGGGAACATGCCGCCGGTACAGATCTTCAATGGCTGCTGCGTCGTTGCCCTCCACACTACGAATGAGGTCCTCATCCGAAGGTTCACCGACTTCTTCATGGGCCGGAGTTGTCGGCTCTTTCACTGAGCCGCTCGATGTGGTCGTCCGCACGTAGCTGTTTGAGGGCAGGTTCCTGCCCCGTGCCGGTAGTTCAATTCCTTTGTCCCCCCATGCGTTCCCCATGCAGCGTGTAAACCGGAAAAGGAAGCACTCCGTTTCCAGGCCTTCCGGCGAACTCTCAGAATGGAGAGCTTCAGCACTGCTCAGGGTCTCCAACTTGGACTTTGCCTAGATGGAATCTCTCAAGGATGTGGTGAGGACAGGGAAGGTACGCCGTCAACGAGCATTCTATAGGACAAAATAAGCACGCTTATTAACCGAGAGTTTGCTGCCAAAACCCAGCGGAAAACGGCAACACTATGCCCGGGAAAGCCGTCATAGGGGAACTACGGATCTAATCCGGGATGGTCAACGGAGGCCAGGATACGCCTGACTGTTCCCAGGACCTGCCCAGTCAGTTCCAGGACTGCCACTGGATCGAAGGGAGCCGAAACGGCGCTGCGGTATTCGGTGTAGCGGCACTCCAGTTCATGCATCAATGCTTCCTCGATGGGGATCTTTGGCGTCTTCGGGGAAGTCATAAACCCTTCTAGTGTTCTCGGTTCCTTATTGCCCCGGTTTTCCTCTGGGGAGTCAACGTATTGGTTCGCCGTGAGGTTGACCGTAAGTTGCCATTGCAGCGGGGTTGCATTTATTCAACGCGCGAAATCCCGTTTCATGACGAATCGAGGGGTGGCACTGCCTCGAAGGGCCCCTTGGTAATCCCAAGTATGTCCCCGGCCAAAAACTTGGTTGGTGCCGCCTGGATGGGTCTAAGTCTGGGACCATGTACAGGCAGCAGCATTTGCACTGCACTCTTAACTAACCGTTCGACCGGGAAATCGTGACGCCCTTGGGTATGTGTCCTCCAGCACACGTAGGGGGCCACCGCTGATGTGGGCGACAGCTCAGCACAAGGGCCCCGGGCTGAAACAACAACGGCGAGCCGTAACCCACAGCGCCTCCTGATAAAAAGAGGCTAGCTCCACCTCGATGGCGGTCGCATTGGGCGTGACCATTTGGACTGCGCTTAATAGACATGTAGCGTCTGCAAGGGTCCCGCCGGATTTGCCCCACATTTGCCGGCGGGATTTCTTATACCTATCTGGTGCGCAGGGATACCTCCCGGCATAACGAATGCCGCCGTTTCAGTTGACGTTCCCCAAAGTACCAAGAAGCTCCCGCTACGTAGTGTCCGTTTTTGCAGGTCCGACCCGTTGTCCACGAGTGCCTTGCCGTGTCCACAACGGACGGCACTCTGGGCGGCTCTTACCGTCATGGTCGCAGCCGTCGCCGGAGCTGCCGAGCCAGGCCGCAATGTGATAGCCGCAGTGGGGCTCTTGAATTTCGTGAATGCCCTCATGAACCATGTCAGTGCCAACATCAATGACATCGTCTCCCACCCATAGCGCTGCAGTACTCCGGATTATCGAGGAAGGTGGTGCAGCGCTTCATACACTTGCCGCAGGCCCCGGCGTGCCTCCCCCGTTCGCGCTCTTGGCGGACAGATTGAGACAGGAAGAGCCGGCACCTTTGAGTGCCGGCTCTTTCTCATGTTCCACCAAGGTTGGTGTCAGCCTGCCGGGCGGAACGGTTCAAGACTAGCAAAGCAAAGCAGCCTTGGTATCGGACTGCGTCCTCGGTGACATTGAGGATGATCGAGATCCAGTTCGTAGGGTAGGTCAGCCGTCATCGATCATGCGCTCCTTCACCGTGAGGCGGGACAGAAGTTCCGCCGGTCGATACCGAGGGGGCCCTGACTGCTTGGGTTTCTGCCTACCGGAAGGCACGCTCAGCCTGGTCGGCAGGCCGAGCGAATCAAAGAGCTCGGACTCCGAAGCCTCCGGATGGAACGATTGTGGCCGAGCGCCTGGATGAGGGCACCCTTGACCGGCGCCTGCTGATCGCAAAGCGCGGTGGGGTGCCGTCCTGGATCGGGTCCAGGCTCTCGGCATTAGCTGATCCCACCAGCTGCTGGGCAGCGTTCCGCTCCAAACAGTCCCACTTCTAAGGAAATGGAACATTCGGTTGATCAGAATGGCCGAAGGCTCTGAGAGTCCGTCGAGCGAGGTAGACCATCAAGGGATCGTCGATCCTTTGAATCAACGGCCACGATGGCCAGCTGCGATCAACGCAGGGGCTGGTACCTGTCAACAGGTGCCGGCTCTTTCTTTTCGTCTCAGCTGACGTGGTGAGCCGAGCAGGGCGGGGGGCGCCGGGCGGCGGCCGGTTGGACTTCGTCGTTGCGGGGTGGTCAGCCAGCCAGCGGATACGTCTACATCGCTCCTGTGGCTGGGCTTAGTGGGGGATGTGGTGAAGGGCTTCGTATGCTTGCCGTAGTCCGCGCCGTGCCCGCGCGGCCACGGCGGAAACGGCGTTGGGTGCGATGGCAAGCAGGGGAGCAACTTGGCGGGGGGATCTGCCTTCGACTTCTATATGCCACAGGACCGTTCGCCAGCGCAGCGGGAGTGAGTTGAACGCGATGCGGGCCATTCTTCTGTCTGTTTCACCCAGGACGTGTTCTAACCGGTGATCCACGACAGCTGAATCGGCCAGGTCGGCGACCAGAATGTGACGGGACTGGGCAAGCCAGTGGTCCGTGACCCAGTTTTTCACTGCTCTGAGCAGGTAGGAAAGGAACTGCCCTTTCGGGCGGTTCCCCCGTTGAATGGCGCTTACTACTTTCAGGAAGGCTTCGGAACAAACATCATCGGCGTCGTGGTCATTGCGGACCAAGAAGTTCGCGAAACGAAGGGCCGAGCGGATGTGGCGCACGTATAGCTCTTCAATGGCCCTACCATTGCGGGCAGCTACGGCAGTGATCAGTTCTTCATCGCTGCTGTCGGAGAGGTCAGAGGGCGAGAAGAAGTTCGCGGTATCCAGAAGTCAGCTCCAACAGCCAGCCAACGGCGTGTGAGCCTACCGGCAGGCAGCCGTGTATCTGCCATTCCACACCCCCTTGGAATTGGTTGCCTCCACTCGGTCATCCTATACGAATCGATAAGTAACCTTATTAAGTGATATCAGCCTCCCGATTGCTGGTCAGGTCATCAAATCGCGATGAGAGAGTGTGCCTGGCCAACGGTGTTCCAGTTCCAAGGGTGTGGGACGCTGCGGGTGAGGTGGCAGCCTACCCCTGATTGAAGACGCGTTTTAGCTCAACCATGCCTGAGGTTTGCCTGTCGGAACTGGTAGAACAGCTCGGGGTCGCCTTCGTCCAGTCCGAAGACAATTCCAGAGGAGACCCATCCGCGGCTTGCTAGTAGGCGCTGCATGAGCTGGTTCGACAGATTGGTCGAAGTGAAGAGCTTTGTTTCCCGCTCCGCGACCTCGATGTCACTCATCAGCAAGTGACCGATGCCGGCCTTCCTGTATTGCTCGCCGACCAGGATGAGTACTAGGAAGTCATTGCCGAAGAATGAGGGCTCCATCGCCGTGTAGCCAACTGGGGAGCCATCCTCGGCGGCGACTCTGACCGAACCGGACTCAAGCCATTTCCAAAGTTCCTGCCGCCTGCGGGTGTCCTTTTGCGCGATCTGGTCGAGTCCTACCAGCTCCTCGAACTGTTCTGTGGTGCCGGTTTCAATGGTTGCCATGTTCTTCATCCCATCACGCAAAGCGTTGGTTCCCCCTTCCGGATTGGGAAGCTTGGGCTGCAGCGTTCCAGTCCAAGGAAGTGGGAGGCCCGGCCGCCCCTCTGGCCCCGAAGGCCGGCATCTGCTTGAAGGCAGCCGAGTCGGCGTTGATTCTTGATGGAATCTTGAGGTGTTCATTGCTCTCTCTGTGAGGTGAAGCGGCCATGCTTGAAGCGTCTGGCGGAAGCGTAGGCGTACTGGGTGGTCGGTCTTGCAGTGGGCAGGCCACACCAGCTACCGTGCCGCAGCTGGTCACAAGGACTGCTGACTGAGCATCGGCACCCATGTTCTGGGACCGGTGGGCGGTGGGATCATGGAGGCATGGTCAAGCAATCATCACGGCAGCCCGTGCCGGGGGAGGGCCCGGCCGCGGTTTCACAGGACGTGCAGAAGCTTCCCTTGCACAACCCCGCAACCCAGCAAATGCTCATTGTAGGGAAGCGACGGGAGGCCGCCGAAGCCAAGCTGGAACAGCGGCTCCGCGCCAGGAACGCCCCAGTAACGCCCCACGGGTAATCCTCACCTCGGAAGGCGACCGGCGGGGACCGGCAGCACGGATCACGCCCGAGCTCGTGCGCGAGTCTGCGTAAGTGAGGGCGACACGCAGTAGCGGACCTGCACTCACTTGCATCCCGAGTCGCTGAACGATTCCCATATGTCCGCATCGTCGATCGGCAACTGGACATGCGTCAGGTCAAGCTTTACGGTCGGATCCTGGATCCTTCAGGACTGTCGACCGCGGTCACCACAATGAGGGTTTTGTGGGAAGAATGAGCTCATGTGCGGCAGATATGTAATGTCCAAAGCAACAAGCGACCTTCTGAGCCACTTCGAGGCGAAGGAAGTTGAAGGCAGCCCGCCGGGGCCGAGCTGGAACGTCGCCCCGACCCAGAACCTACCGATCGTCGCCGAACGCCTGCACGAGGGAACCCTTGACCGGCGCCTGCTGATCGCAAAATGGGGTCTAGTGCCGTCCTGGTCAAAAGACACCAAGATCGGCTCCAGGCTTATCAATGCTCGCAGCGAGAGCATTTTAGAGAAGCCCTCGTTCCGCTCAGCCGCGGTCAAACGCAGAGCTATTGTTCCCGCGGAGGGCTACTACGAATGGCAGAAGACCGAGGACGGCAAGAAGATCCCGAACTATCTGTTCTCCGAGAAGGAGTCATTGCTTGGGTTCGCCGGCTTGTACGAGTTCTGGCCTGACCCGGCCCTGCCCGAGGATGATCCAGAACGGTGGCTGCTGACCTGTACGGTACTGACCACAACGACCCAGGACGCGTTGGGACACGTGCACGACAGATCGCCCGTTATCGTCCCGCAGGACCGTTTTGCGGAGTGGCTCGATCCGGATCTGACCGACAAAGCCGACGTTCAACACCTGCTCGATTCCTTGCCGGAACCGACCCTGACACCGCGGATTGTCAGCACCCGGGTGAACAGCGTCCGGAACAACGGGCCCGAGCTCATTGAACCAGCGGAGTGAGGCACCCGCGGTTAGGATGAGCCTCGTTAGGGCAGTTCCCCGTATTGCCGCCCCTGGGGGTGGGCATCATGAAGGAGGATCAGGCATGGCAGGAAAATTCGAAGTCTACAAAGACAAATCCGGCGGTTACCGGTTCCGGCTGAAGGCCGGCAACGGTGAGGTCATCGCCACCGGCGAGTCCTACACCACCAAGGCCGCAGCCCTGAAGGGCGTCGAGTCCGTGAAGACCAACGCCGGTTCCGACGTCGTGGACCTAACCGGTTCCTAACCACAACGATCCGCCAAGGACTCGGACGCAAGGCCCCCACTGCTGGGGCAGCAGTGGGGCCTTGCTGCGTCGAGAGACCCTGTTCATTTAGGTACCTGAGAGACTTCCTGTCAGGAAACCCTGACAGGAAGGTTTGGGCTATGGGCTGGATATCAAACGACTACAACCATGAGGGCTGGGTGGCTTTTGTCGCACCGGACGGGCGGCTCTCAGGAAGCTCAACCGGTGCGGGAGTACTTTTCCACGGGATCACCGGCGGTTACCAGCCAGCAGGCGAATTCAATCCTGATGAGGAGATCGTTCCTGACGATCTGATTATGAGCTGGCGTGGCGCTTGTACCTGTGGGTGGCAGGGCGAGCTCTGGCAAAGAGTTGCCTCAGCTGAAGAGGCTGACATTGCTACGCGTAAGGAATACGTCCCCCTGGGGCGCGCAGCGGATGTCTCGATGGAAGTGGAGGACGCCGTTCAGCAGGAATGGCATGCCCACATCGCACCATCCGAGGCAATCCTGGGGGTGGAGGCAGCGGCGAAGGAGCACCGCCAGGCCGGGCACCGCCTGGATAAAACCGTCGCGGCCGCCAAAGCATCAGGTGCTTCCTGGGCCGACATTGGCCGCGCCGCCGGGATCAGCCGCCAAGCCGCACACGAACGCTGGGCCGACAAATAGCCCAGCCGGTCTGCGGAACTGGTTTTAGGGTGTGCGGTCCCATCCAGGCATGCGCGTGTTGAGTTCTTTGATACGGCCAGGGTATTGGCCCTTGTTGACATACACTTTTTGCCTCGCTACCCAACCGGCCAGTGCCCTTTCGGTTGGGTCCCCGGAGTTGCGGCGTGGTCGTCTGCCTTTTTCGTTGACCCAGTCGATGAACTCCGTCGCCCGAGTTTGCCACTGACGTTCAATTTTGAGTGTGGTGCCGTCCGACCACGCCGGGAATACTGCGTCGAGTATCTGTATGGCTTCGTCCGCGAGATGGCCGCGCCGCTTCTGATGTCGTAGAGCAACGAGAGCCCCGGCGAGGCGTTCAGCCTCACTTCCACTCTGACCATCGGAGGCAGGAAGGCCGCCAGTGCGCTGAACGTAGGCGGCAATGTGGTGCGCCGATTCCACGTACGAGCGTCTGTTAACTGGTGCGGATGGCAATAGCTTTTGAGCCTTCAGGGATCAGTGTTTCGGCGGCCGCTTTGGCGTTCCCGTACGTCTCGCCTTCGGCCTCGACATGGCTTAGTTCGCCGTTGCCGGCCTCTACTGTCAGGGTCACTTTCACACCCATATTTTAGGCCGCCTTGCCTGGGAAGGTCCGTTCGAGCCCCACGAGCAAGGCCGATGTCCTGTCACTGCGTCGGAGGTCCACGGGCCGTGATCCCTGCAGGGCGGGAGAGGGGACCATCATCCAGAGCGCGAAGTAATTGTGCGGAACGCGCATTTCCATGGCCCGTTCGAAGAGTTCCAGCACCACGGGTCCAAGGTCAGGTCTGGGCGGAACTGGAAACCAGAGCAGTATGTCCCTTCGTCGTCGATGAAGACGCGGACCAGCTGCCGCATCATCGGGTCGGAATCCTCGTGGATGGCGGAGAGCCTTTCGCGGACCTGCTCCAAGGAAGGCAGATGGTACTCGTTGCGGATACGCTCCCACAATTGCTCGGGGATGGGGGAGCGGTACAAGTCAGCGGGCACTAGCTGATCGACTCCAGCTGCCACCCGGCAGCCACGGGTTCCCGGCGCAGCGTGAACGTACGCAGCTCCGCATTCGCGGACGGTAGTTTGGCTTGGACTTGCCAGTATTCGACGCTGACCAGGTCGCCGGTTCCGATCGCTGCCCGGTTCCGGGTTTCCCACCATGCGTCCCTGGTGAACCAGTGCGCGGCGTGGACGTCGGGATCGACCATCCAGATCCGGCCGTCGTGACGGATCGCCAACGGGGTGCCGTCGGGGCTGAATCGGACATCGACCTCATGGCCTGTTGTGGGGGATTCGGGTGCAAGGGTCATTGCGTTCCTTTCTTGCTTGGCGCCGGTCAGGCGGCTTTGACGAGCGGGAGTTCGTCCCAGTGGGTGGTGTACCTGGGGGAGAGCATGTCGCGTTTCATGGACCAGTCCGGTCCGCCCTTGAGCCCTGCGTGGCCCAGGCCGATGGAGCCGCGGCCGTACCGTTTGGCCACGTCTTCGAGCAGGATCCCGATGCCGCGTTCTTCGTGCGGGTTCTCGAACAATTCCAAGGGTTTTTGGTTCCCGGATGGGCGCAGGTCGGTGACCATGATCCCGGCCCGGACGTATTTCACGCCTTCGTGGACCTGGGGCAGCAGCGCGTGGGCTGCCCGGGTGAGCAGGACCGGGTCCGCGGTGGGCATCGGCAACGCCAGGCAGACTGAGGGGAAGGACTTTTCGTTCGGGTTGAAGTGCGAGGTCGCGGCAAACGCTGTCAGCACTTTTGCTTGCAGGTCGTGGTTGGCCAGGCGGGCCGAGGCCATCTGCGCGTACACGCTCATGACCTGCCGCAACCCGGCCTCCGTGGTGATCGGCGTGGAGAAGGACCGGGAGAAGATCAGCTGGTCCCGCCCGATCCGTTCCTCTTCCATCGGAATACACGGGGTGCCCTGCAGTTCCAGGACGGTGCGCATCATGACAATGGAGAACTTGTCACGGATAGCTACCGGGTTCGCCCGGGTCAGGTCTGCGATGGTGAAGATTCCCATCGCGTTCAGGCGTTTGGTGAGCCTGGTGGCCACGCCCCAGATTTCGATCACGGACAGCTTGGCCATGAGAGCTTCGCGATGCTCGGCCGGCACGGATTCCCACCGGCACACACCCCCAAAAGCGGGGTTGTTTTTCGCCCACTTGTTGCACAACTTGGCCAGCGTCTTCGTGGGTGCGATCCCGACGCAGACCGGTACGCCGACGTGCCGCCGGCACGCGGCCTTCATCTCCCGGCCCAGGGCCAGCAGCTCGTCCGGTTCGCCCTTGACGCCAAGGAACGCCTCATCAATGGAGTACACCTCCACCCAGGCCGAGTAGCGGCCCAGCAGCTCCATCACCCGGGCCGAAATGTCCCCGTACAGTTCGTAGTTGCTCGACAGGGCCACCAGACCCCATTCCTTGGCGCGGGGCCGGAGCTTGAACCACGGATCCCCCATGGCAATGCCCAGGCGCTTCGCTTCGGGCGAGCGGGTCACCGCGCAGCCGTCATTGTTGGACAGTACGATGACCGGCTTGCCCTCCAGGGAAGGGTTGAACGCGCGCTCAGCCGAGGCGTAAAAACAGTTCACGTCCACGTGCGCGATTTCCTGCATCGGGCGCATCACCGCGGGCTTAGACATGGTGCAGGCACCCGGCGGCCACCGCTACCGGTGCCAGCAATACCGTCACCAAAGACAGTCCCGCATCTATCACACGGGGGCCAACTATCACGCCCACAACACACCTTTTATTCGAATATATGTTCGGATCAACTGTACTCCAGGTGGTCCGACAAAATAAGCCGCCAGGTGCGGCGTGGACGGCTTGCACGCCAATAGGGGACAGCTTTGAGCTGTGCGGAGGGCTCCACCTGCCCCCAGTGGGCACAACCCGTCCACCACGGCCATTACGGGCGGTTAGGTCACCCCGGCGGGGGTACGTTTCGGGTATGAAATCGATGGTTCTGATGGGCATCGTTCTGGGGGCTGCCATCCTATGGATTGGCTTCGTTTTTTTCATGCTGTTCCGGCTCGATCGAGCCCAGAGAAGAGCCCAGCGGGCCGCCCGTAGGGACGCCCGTAGAGACGCCGAATGGAACCTGGCCAGAAAGAAGGCCCGGGGTTCTGTGAAGACTTCGGTCCGAGGTCTCCGGAAGCGTGCCGTGTTCCCACGGTCGCGGCGTTGAGCCAAGACAGGCGAAAGGCCGGACAGGCTTCTGGGTACCGCTATCCGGCCTTGCCGGCAGATTACTAAGGCAATCACTGGCGATAGGGGGAATATCGCCGTCTGCCACTAATCCGCTGACTCAATTGAAGACCTCTCCCTGGTCCTGCACACGAGTAGTTGGTACTCGTTTTCAAGGGCGCCACCCACGCCCCCTACTTGATTTCCGTCAGCGTCTGCCGTCGAACCAAGTCCGTCGTGCCGCCCGAACAAGAGAGCAGCCAAGTAACTGCCGAAGGCTGGTAGGAACTACCTCTTGAGATGCGGCGGGAGTTCTACCTCATCGGGATCCAACTCCGGACGGACCCGAACGTACCCGACGGGGTGTCTGAAGGATTTGCCGGTCCACGCGACGTCGGCCGATATCTCGACCACTATCGGTTCCACCAGTGTCAGGTGGACCGGGCCTTTGTCTTTGCTGAATCTGTTCAGCGAGGTCTCGCTTATTTCTTCGGGCCAGGGATGCCCTGGCTGTCCCGGGCGGAGCTGGCGGCCCAGCTCACGCCCAACCCGCGTCGAGAGGACCGTGGACCGGCCCACGATCCGCAGCTGCCCATCGATCGGCACGCCAGCGATGATCGCCTGCGGCTGAGTGATCGGGCCGATCACGGCCGCACAGACCGCGTCCAGAGTGGTTTTTGTCTTCAACTTCAACCAGGAGCGCGAGCCCTCATATGGCTGTGATCCTCCCTTGAAAACCAACCCTTCCACTCCCGTGGCGGGCAGTTCCTTCAACCAGGTCTTGGCCACTTCCATGTTCGTGGTGGTGGGGGAGAGGTTCAAAGGAGCGGTCCAATCCCGGGCCAGTTCCTCGAGCAGCTGCCGGCGACCCGCAAACGGGACGCCCCGGATGTCCTGCCCGGCAACAGCCAGAACATCAAAGGCCGCGAAGGAGGCCGGCAGCTCTCGGACCAGTGCCGGCAGGGCCGCCCTGGAGCTGACCATGCGGCGTTGCAGCGCTTCGAAGTCCAGCCGGTCCCCGTTCCAGATCACTGCTTCGCCGTCCAGCACCACGCCGGGCGGGACTTGGGCCCGGACAGCTGCGCAGAGTTCAGGAAAGATGCGGGAGAGTTCTTTGCCTTGCCGACTCCATAGGGTCGCTCCGTCAGAATCACTCAAAATGATCGTCCGGTAGCCGTCCCATTTGGGTTCGGCGTAGATCGGCCCCGGCAGTGCAGCGGGGCCGGGGAGAGCCTTGACGAGTTTCGCCAGGGCAACAGCAACCGGTGGTTGCAGTGCCCGCGGAATGGACTCGTCCATGCGGCCAGCCTAAAGGACCAACGACTAGACCTGGTGACCGGTCAAGGCGGCAAGGAGCGCCCATGCGAACCACAGCAGCGCGAGAAACGTTATGCCGCCAATGGTGATGACAATGGTGAGCCGGCGACGTTTACGACGGAGGTTTAGGTCAGGGCCGTAGTTCTCCTTGTCTCTGCCTCCATGACGGTACTTCGGCAGATCGCTCATGGGATCAGTAGCGCTGCTGGTCCGGGCGTCGCATAATCTGAACCGCGCTTCCAAGGCAGACCGCGCCCGAACCCATCAGGATTACGGCGGAGGCGATGAGATACCAAACGCCGCCGGTAGTCGCGGCGCAGTAGAGGCCGTATACAAGGAAGCCGGTCCCCAATAGCGCCCAGATCAGCGCTGCG
>NZ_JBNHFN010000011.1:0-15820 GCF_059090325.1 Arthrobacter sp. B0316-5-4 | reverse complement strand
TGGGCCATTCCCGCCTTCGCCGCCTGGGTGATCATCCTCGGTGCCAAACACGGGGAGATGCAGCGGCCCAAGAACATCCTCCAAGGCCTCCGCTAAATCCCACCGAGTACCCAGCCACCACGCACGGCCTGACGGAATACGCGTCAGGCCGTGCAGTTGGGCTGCCGCTGGGGTGAGCGACCGAGTGTTCCATTTCCTTAGAATCGGGACACCCTTAGTGGGACACTCCCCATCCATCCGAGTCTGCGGAGTCCCGCTGTGGCTTTCAGCGATAATTAGCGGCGTTTTTACGAGGCTATTGGCGCATGGGTAGCGCTGAAAGGGACGTCTATCGGCCGCTCTCCTTGGGGTAGCCAAGCGAAGACGTGTTTAAGAACGGTAGGTTCGTCTCAGGGTCCAAAACGTGCATGAGAGAGCAATCGCGGCGCCGGCGGAAGAAGTAGGAATGTTTATCGATTCGCTCGCGAGCAAGAACGAAGTCTCTGCCGCGAAATGAATGGCAGGCGAAACGGGCCGCTCAGTGCGGGCTAGCACCGTTCAGGGTGCCAAGTTTGGTATCTGGACGCCGAATATTCCCCGCAATATATCCTTGGCTGCGTGGTAGCCACCCATGCAGTGTGTCCCTGGACCTGGGGCCACGTAACTTGAGCTTATGTAGATGTCCTTGGTGGGCGTGCGCCAAGGGTGAGGTCCGAGGCGCGGGCGATTGATGAAGTTGAGCCCAGCCAGGGATCCCCCGCCTATGTCTCCTCCGCTAAGGTTTGCATTCCCTCGTTCCAGCGCGGCCGGATCCGACGAGGCTTGGAAGAGGATGGTGTCCCGAAAGCCCGGCGCGAACCGTTCAACTTGCCTTGTGATGCGGTCGCTCATATTTTCGGCGGAGCCATTTGGCACATGACAGTAGGCGGAAACGATAGTTTTTCCTACGCATCGGTCAGGGTCGACAACAGTTGGTTGGACCAGGAGTACGTATGGATGTTCGGGGATAACGCCTCGTGAAACGGCGTTCTCAGCTGCCGCAATTTCTGTAGCACTTCCGCCAACGTGCACCGTCGGCGTTTGCTTTACAGTCGCTGCGGACCATGGAACTGCTTCCGATGTAAGGTAGTCGACTTTGAATACTCCGCTTCCGCTTCGCTTTCGCTCGAGTACTTTCCGGTACCGGGCTGGCAAGCGGTCTCCCGCTATAGCGGCAGCTGACGCTAGGGATGTATTGAAAATTGTTGCCCGGGCCGGTTCCAAGTCGCCCCAGTGCCGGATGCGACTACCTGTAACTATTTGCCCTCCGTGGGCGACGAAGTCTTCGGCAAGCGCGTTGGAGAGCCGTCCGGAGCCACCCAGGGGTAAGGGCCAACCGTTTCCGTGGGCCATGGCTGTCAGTACAAGTCCTACACTACTCGTTGCCAGGCCTGGCATCCGCGAGTTGGCATGGGCCATAACCCCGGCAAGAAGCGCCGGCGCTACCGACCCGGTGAAGCCACCTTGCATTCCGCGGAGAGTAGTTGCCAGAGTCCTGGCCCCTAGTCTGGCAAGATGCCTCGGGTTTCGCGCAGCCGCCAATGCAGGATTCAGTGCGATGCTCGAAGTTTCGTGGGCACGGGAACTCAAGGGACCGATCAGCCTCCGCCATGCTTCCCCGTCGGGCCCCAGCTCCTGGATCGTCTGTTCTATATCCCTATATGCGGTACCTGCCGCGCCGCCCGGTAGAGGGTGCGCGAACGATATGTCCGGAATCACGTAGTCAAGGCGCTCAGTAGCACGCCATTGACGGAAAAATTCGGATTCTTGGATAAAAGGATGAACCGACGAACCGAGATCGAAGCGGAAGCCATCCGGTCCGATGGGTCCGGACGACTGGAGAGCTCCACCAACCTGCTCGTTCGCCTCATAAAGAGCAACTTCTAATCCGGATCGGGCTAGGATCACGGCGGCGGCTAACCCATTGGGTCCTGCACCAACGATCGCCACATCAAGCATATCCTCCCCCAGGATTCAGCAAATTTCGAGCATGCCGGTTCGCATTGTGCACGGAAACTCTCACAGTCAGCGACCAAAGCACAGTCTTGATCCTCGACCCATTGAGCGTATCTCAGAATTCGATCTCGCAATTCACGTGACAGCACCCGACGCCACGCCGAGGAGACAGCTCGCCTTGTTTTATACATTCGATGGCGCTAGCTTGTGGATGTGCCGAGGCTTGTCCGGAGGCGCCGACCGGGGGGCGGCGCATATTGTTCCCCGTGGTTCTAAGAAAAATCCGCAGTGAACTGAACAAGTCAAGGAGAAATAATGTCTTCAATCTTGGTAGAACCGTCCGTGGAAGATTCCGTTAACGCAAGGTTCAGCAGCGTTGACCAGGGCTTTATCAATGCTCACAATGAGCCTGCGATGACCACGCCGAGTGCAATCGTCACTCAGACGCTCGTGGTCGGCAGCACGATCTGCCTCATCTGCTAGAAGCTCCGATAATCCGCTGAACCTGCACTGCTGACACCATGATGAAAAGGCGCCTTTTGACAACCGAAAAACACAAACTTCAATCGGCGGCCTATTGGGTCATGGCGCCTGCCGCGGTCAGCAAGATTCTCAGCGGATTCGAATCGTTTTCCTCGTTGCGACAATCGCGATCAGACGGAATTCTTCAAGGGCGCTCGGCTTCGAAGCCGAACAGTGTCCTGCCTCTTGGGTTCCGGAAGGTGCTCGACACTTGGCAGGGAGCGGCTGCTCTCCAGGTGTTAAGCATCTCCGGGGCCGGCCTTGTGTTGCTGGGGCCCTCTAGTCGTTCCCGTCAAACGGCTGGTGCGACTCTGATGTTCTTTTCGAACAAGCTCAGTGAACTGCGGAACCCCTATGGCAGTGACGGGGCTGACCAGATGTCGGAGCTTATCGCGGGCTATCGCATCGTCACGAGCCTGGTGTCCGATCCAGCACGTTCCGACGACCTCTTTTTGCGAGCGGTTAATGCTCAGGTCTGCATTTCATATGCTGCTTCCGGGCTGGCCAAGCTCATTTCAAGCTCTTGGAGGTCCGGCGTCGCCCTGGAGAAAGTGCTTAAGACTGATCTCTACGGAAGAAGCAAACTGGCAGGCTTCATCCGGGAAAAGCCAAAGCTGGCCAAGGCGCTCTCGTGGTCGACCATAGCTTGGGAGACCGCGTTTCCCGTCATCTACCTCGTTTCACCAGCACAAGCGCGAATGATTCTGCTCGGAATCAAAGGGTTCCACTTAGGCATCGCCATGACAATGGGGCTGCCGCGCTTCTTCTGGGCATTCAGTTCAGCGCATGCAGCAGTAATCTACGTCATCGAAGCAAAACGGGCTGCCTCATGAAACTTGAGAAGCTTTCACTTGCTGTCTTTGCCGCCGGCATGTCCTTGAGCTCGGTCATGGCCTACGTCCGTCACCACGAAGAGCTCATCCGTCGAGGCGGCCTTAAAGGTACACAACTCCTCAATGATGATCACGGATCACCGATTGAGTACATCTACACCCCTGCCGCAACGGGTCCAGGCGCCCCCATCGTCATTCTGGAGAATGGGCTAGGGTCCCCCATGGAAAGTTGGGACTGGGTGCGCTACCTCCTCAAAGGCCAGGTGGGCGTGATTCAATACCACCGCCGAGGCTACGGTCGAACCAAAAGTGCTCAGCGGCCAGCGGTGATCATGGACCGGATACTCCAAGAACACGACCTCAAGGGCCCTGTCGTACTTGCTGCACACTCGATTGGAGCCTTGGTTTCCGCCAACGCCCTTGCAGAATCCGAGGAGCTGCGGTCAAGGACCGAAGCGCTGATCATCCTTGATGGAACCAACGGGGTACTCCTGGATGAAGATCGGAACACACCAGGGCGGATCGGCACGTTCAAGCAGACCGCAATGCAGGAGGCGCTGGCTTCCACGCTGGGGGTCAACAGATGGGCACCCAGCAAGCTGGAAAGAGATGTCGAATACCGTCCGGATATCCAACGCGCGTTCCTGACCACAGGAGCCCGGCCGTCAACGCAGGTGGCAGCACTGAGGGAATACTTGACTGAGTCAACGGCGAACCAACGCAAAGTCTCCTCATACGAGATCAGACAATTTGTCGTGGCAGCGGAGGACAACATTACCCAGCAACGGGAACTGGCTGAGCAACTGGGAGCTTCCTTTTCCCATGTACCAGCCAGCAGCCACCGTTCCATCATCGGCAAGCTCCAGTGCGCCGAGGTCGTCGCTTCAATAATTCAGCAGGTGGCAAATGTCAAAAACTAAAGAAATCCTTGCCGGTGCTGCCGGTCTCGCCCTCGTGGGTCACTTGGTCGTAACTGCATTCGATAATCTGCCAACATCCCAGGTCTCGATTGGAATGCGGCTACCGGTCTTCAAAAAAATTCCGCAGTGGCGCTTCTTCGCACCCAACCCGGGAATTGAAAATCTTCATGTGATGTACAGGACGGGAACAGAGTCTGGCTGGGGAAAATGGCAGGAACTGTCCTTCCGTACGACATGGAAGTTCTACTCCGCAGCGTGGAACCCGGGCAGCCGTGCTTCCAAAGCACTATTTGACGTCGCATACCAGCTACGAATCCTAGCTGGTTTCGGATCCGCCTTTGACTGGGTCCTGGAAAGCGACGGCTACCTGCTGATGAACGACGTTGTAAGAAGCCTTTGCCGGAAACAAAACCATGCAGGAAATTTTCAGTTCATGATTCTTGCCGCCATGCCCGGAGAAGGTGACCAAGGCATGAAACCCATACTTGTTTCACGCCCTGAACCGATCCAACTTCCAGTGGCGCCATGACTGACAGCCCCAGCCCCGAAAGTCTGGCCCAGTTAATGCAAAACCCACCGAGCTTGGACATCAAAAAGCTAATACTCGTCGTTACCGGGTCGATTAATGCCGCCTTGGTACCCTACTGGTTGAACTGGTTCCGAACCGCGTATCCAGAGGTGATCGTCAGCCTTATCATCACGCGATCGGCCGAGCGGTTCGTCACCTACGACGCTCTGAAGCACCTGGCTAACGGATCCGTCTGGAAGGACAGTTGGGATGAACCCGACTTGCCGGGAGGATCGCACATCGGTCTGGACAACTCGGCAGACTGCTTCGGAATATTTCCGGCAACCTTGGACTACACGATGAGGTTGGCTTCAGGTCGGTCAAACTCCCCTTCGTTAATGGCACTCCAGCTCACGGAGAAACCTATAGCTGTAGCTGCATCATTTCCTGGAACGAACCCAGTTCACATTGAGTCCCTGATGAAACTTCAACTCCGCGAGAACGTTGCATTTACGGAAACTGTTGCCGCCTTCAGTGTTGGCCGTAAGGCTTGGTCCGGGCAAACCGGATTCTTTATGCCCTTGCTCGCCTCAACCCTGGCGGAACTAATCTCAAAGCAAGCCAACCAATAAGATGTGCCCCGCCGCTAGAGTCGCTCAAGTCGTCGCTTGGTCAACCAGCCAAGGAGTCCCAGCGAGATAGCCGCCGTCAGAACACTCTGAATAACTGTGCCCGTACTAAGTGCCCCCGCCAACAGACCCGCTGATCCTGCGCTGAGAAGAATGGCGTCCAACTGCCAAGTCAGGATGACCAGGGACGATAGGTCTCCGAATGGCGTCGGAATGGGTGTAAGGAGGACCGGGGGCAACGGCCCGCGGGCGCTGTCGTAGATGCGAATACCAATCAGGGTGAGAAGAACCACTTCAAGGGAAGCCAAGCCGGCGAAATTGAACTCTGACCCACCGATAACCGTGACTGCAGCACAAGCCGCACCGGCGCAAACCATGGACCAGGTCACTGGGAAAGCACTATGAAGCGCGTACATGCGGAAAGGTGAATATCCATAGATCGGCGGTGCTGCAATGGACTCTGCCGCGTGCCTGAAACCGTCGCTGAAGACACCGAGCGAGAAGAAGACCGCAACGGAGCCAGCTGCGGCAGGCAGCCAAGCAACCTCACTCCGGGAAACAACTGCGAACAGCACAAGAATGACTCCGACAAAGACCCCCATGGATCCAATCAAAAATCTACCCGGAGTGCGGAGAGCCCCCACACCGTCCCGAATTAGGAAGCGCGGAAGTTCTGGTAAGTCCATGACCGCTGTCCACCGCCGACCGTGACGGGGTTTGGCTCGGAAAACAGCCAGAGCTGTGGAAAACTCACCCGCCGCTGTGGAAATGCCTGCAGACTGCCACCGCTCGCTCTGTTCCATCAGGGACCCGGTCCTAAGGAGACGGAGCAGGGCTGGCGTCAACGCCGAAAGTGCAGCAGCTAAGAACCCCAGAAGAATAGGTTCCAACGTTCCTGACTCTCCCGAAGGTGGCCAAGTCGAACCAAGCCACCCCCACGGGAGAACACTGTTGGCACTCGGGACAGTCCATGACGCCACGCCACCAACAGTCAAGAAGGCCGGAACGAACCAACGCCACTGGCCGGTTGCGCTTTGGCCCGCCAACCACACGCAACTCCCGATGATCCCCCAAAGTGAAACAGCGACGACGAAACAAAAAACCCTTGCAGGAGTCGAAGTACCCGAGATCAGAAAAACCGAAGCAAAAAACCCTGCAATGGCGGATAGAGTCCCGGTCAACACCAGCGAGGCCCTCAAAAAGGGCTGCAACATGCTGATACTCCGGTCGATGGAGCTGCCGGCCAATGCAAATGTTTGAAACGGCGGTCTCAGAGCGGGCCCCCTGACCATGCCCGCGAAGAAGAGCAAGATCAAAAGGATGACTCCACAGGCGCTAACGATCTGCGAAGAAGCCGGATTCCGGAGAACCTGGAGAGATTCTGGCCTCACCGCTGTTGACACCAGGGTAGTCACGACCGGGGCGGCCACCAGCAAAGCCGTGAGAATAGCTATATAAACCGCGTAGGCAACCTGACCAACCGTGCGGTCGGTTCCCCGGTTACGGTAGATCGAATGCGCTCTGGAGACGCTTGCGAACTGGGTAGTCACTCGGCACGCCCCACGGACACCCTCTGAGTTGCTACATGGCGCACCAGACTTTCACTGTGACTCGCCATAACAACAGTTGCCCCCTCGGACACTGTCTCATTGATGATGTCCCCGAGCATGCTGAGTCGGTCAACATCCAGACGCTGCTCGGGCTCATCAAGGACCAGAACCTCAAAAGGCCTCATCCAAGTCAGCGCTAATGCGAACAGCTGAGTCTGCCCAGAGGACAGCTCATGCGGGAAGCGGGATTCCAGCTTTTCAATCCCGAACCTAGACAGCGTCGACATCCCTTTATCAGACGCAGTCGCGACATCCGATCCCCAGGAAGCCCCCACTAGGGCCATATGTTCCAAAAGCGTCAAGTTACGCGCGAAAGGAGGTAACCCGATTTGCGCAGCTACTTTCGAACGGAAAGTGGGACGACGATCTTCGACGGCCTCGCCTCCAACGAGCAGAGTCCCATCGCTGACCGCAATGACCCCTGTCAGGGCTCGAAGCAATGTAGTCTTCCCAGCCCCATTCTCACCAACGACAGCTAAAACCTGGCCCTTTCCTAACGTGAAGCTAATAGGCGCTAGGAGTATTTGACCGGCGCTACTGACAGCTACATCAACAGCCTCAACTAAAACTTCCCCAAGGTTTGTCACCCGATCCACCCTAGCAAGAGCGAAAGGAAGATGGTCGCCACTCCAATAGGGCGATGGGTGTCCCACTTCCTAGTTCGTAAATAGATGGCGAGTATGCGCTTGCTGGCGTGAGGCTGAGAAGAGGATGGGGATGCAAAGTGCGTTATCCCCATCCTCTTCTTGAAGTTCCTAGGCTGCCGAAGCCACCCAGCCTGAGCAGCCGTGGATGCCGGTGCCGGCGCTTCGGTTGTTGAGGCACGCCCGGACGTAAACGGTCCCTTGGAGTCCGCTGCTTTGAGCTTGGGCCTGCTCGCCGCTTCCCTGGCTGTTGGTCAGCGTCGCAATGTAGGTAGTCCCGTTCGAAACGTACCTGAGCTGCGCTACGGATGAGACCCCATCCACTTCGGTATCCCGTCAGGCTTCTGTGGTCGCCTGGGCTCTTTCCAAATGGGTCATTGGCCCATAGCATCTCGGAGTGCCGCCGAGGCTACACTCCTGGAGGCTCGTTTCCCAGCAGTCGAATCATTCCATGCCCGTTTTCGTAAGGAAACTCTGCATAAATAACAAACGTCCTACCCGCGGAATGCTCGTTGGCCCACAGGAGCACCTCAGTGATGTCTGTGACTTGGCTAAGTTTCCACTCTTCCGAAACAGTCTGATCTGTCCAAAAATCAACTCGGTAACTTGGATCCCGATCGACTCGGTTTACATAACGCGGGTCAATAATTTGTGGTTTCATCGCTACTCGCCAGCCAAGACTAGATTGTCTTCCAGATAGTAACGGTCTGAGTGCCCACGGTCGACATCTTTCCGCCTACCTCGAAGAACCAGGTAGACGTCGCCCTCCAGAAACCAGTTCCGCGCCCGGCGTTGCTCGGGACCGTACTGTGACTTGGCTCCGGGACATACCACGTGACCTCAGGGCCGTTCACCATGACGGTTTGGGTCGCTGTAGCGGCACCACGGTGCTGGAACACCACGTCAGTGTTCGTCGCCGAGCTCGACGGTGCGAACGAGATGATGCCGCTGACCCTCAAGTCAACGGAGGGAAGCCCTGTCCCGACACACTTGATAACAGTCTTCGAGATGGCTCCCTCGGCCCCCTTGGAGTAGTGCGGGTATCTCACCGCGTTGTCCGCTTGTGTCCCTGCACACGTCACTGCGTAACCCGTAGCACCACCCGCTCGCAAGGTGGTTGTGAAATTCCCGAAAGCATCCACGACAGTAGTGACCTCTTGGAGGGACTGAGGATCGTTCCTGAATGCCTCGCGCTGCAAGATTTGCTGGCTTTCCTGCTCCACAGGCGGCACCTCAGCAAACGCCGGAGTGGCGGCGCAGAGTCCAATTGCCAAAACGACGGCAGTCAGCAATGATCTGAAAATTCTCAAAATTCCCCCAAATAATTTACTCAGCTTTCCGCTGGAAAACCCATAGTCACACATCCAGCGATAATTGCAAGTCAAATAGATCCATCAGAATTAGGGCAGCGACGGTTAGACAGTTCCGTCGTCCGTCTCAGCAAAACTCTCGCAGAGGGCAGGAAGCTCTCACCCACCGTCGTTGCCCCACGCTTTGACACGTCGCGTCCCTCGGCCATTGGAATGCCACTTCCTTGGGAGTGGGACGGTGGGGAGTTTCGGTATCTCCCCCGCTGCCCGGGGGCGCCGCGTAGAGTCTGAGAATGAATCCTCTGGAGCAGCCTGTACTCGTTGCGCCCCCTTACAGGCTCCGCCCATTTACGGCAGCCGATGTTCCTGTGGTTCAGGAAGCTTCGAGCGATCCACTAATTCCTGCCATCACGACAGTTCCCGCCAGCGGTTCACGCCAGGCAGCTCTGGCCTTCATCGACAGACAGCACCAACGCTTAGTTGATGGCACCGGGTACTCCTTCGCTATTGCTGATTCCTCCTCTGATCAGGCGGTTGGCCAAATCGGGCTGTGGCTAAAGAACCTCAGCCAAGGCCGGGCGAGCATTGGCTATTGGGTCGCGCCAATTCATCGGGGGAAGGGAGCTGCTTCCTCTGCTTTAGGTGCCCTCGCCGCCTGGGGTCTTGCGCACCCCGGGATTCATCGATTGGAACTCTACGTCGAGCCTTGGAACGAGGGCTCCTGGCGCGCAGCCGAGCGCAGCGGGTTCGTACGGGAAGGAACAATGAGGAGCTGGCTAGAAATTGGCGGCCAAACCAAGGACATGTACATGTACTCGCGCCTTCCTGCTCGCTAGGAATCACGCTACGCAGACCTCGCCGCCCTGCCGCGGTTTCGGTGTTCCATTTCGTTGGAAGTGAGACTCCTCCCCTGGGAGGAGCATGGCTCGTTCCACGGGTTGATGTGCTCGTGTCCGAGCCAAACCTAGGCTGAAGGCTTCCACCGTTTTTCTTAGGAGTCACCCGGTGCCCTGGCTCGACATCACAGCAGCAGCCCTGATTCTGCTCACGCTCATCATGGGAGTCGTGACCCGCCGAGGCAAAGCTCCCATGGTCATAATCCTTGGGCTGGCAGCTGGCGCGGCTCTTGTTGCTGCCCTCAGCTTCGAAGGCGCACGTCCGCAGCTGGTTGCCCTGGTCATACTCGCTGTCCTGACCGCCGGTGTCATTTTCTGGCTCCGGTCAGCCCGCTACCCTCGACTCGCAAAGGCAGCCAGCGTCATCCTCACACTCAGCCTCGTCGGGAGTGCCGGTTCCGCCTGGGTGTTGCCGCCCATCTCCGTTCCCGCCGGAAGCGGCCCCTATGCGGTGGGAGTGGACACCAAAGTCTGGACTGATGAAAACCGTGACACGCGAGGTGACAATCTCCCTGGCGAGAGACGTTCACTGCCGGCAACCATCTGGTATCCCGCTCACGAAAGCGGTGAACGGGCAGCCTACGTACCGGGCCATGAGCGGGCCGCGGAACTGACCGACGCTCTCGCACGCCACTATGGAGTGCCGCCTCTTATGTTGGATGGGATATCCCGCTCGCGGAGCAATGCCACATGGCAGAGTGGGCCAGCCGAGGGCTCTTTTCCGGTGGTCGTAGCTTCGCCTGGGCTCAACAGCACCCGATGGTTCTTCACGGCGTGGGCCGAAGAACTGGCCAGCAACGGCGTCATAGTCATCGCCCTCGATCACCCCTATGACTCTCCTGTAACCGAGCTTGCCGATGGCACGTGGGCACTCAGCGAATTAGAAACTACAGGAGATGACCTCCGTGACCAAACAATGGCAGACCAATGGACAAGCATTCGCGCCGCTGACATGAGCGCCGTGATCGACCACTTGGATTCAGACCCCGTGGAACCGCCCGCCCTGCAGTCGGCAGATCGAAGCCACATCATCACTGCGGGCCACTCCCTCGGAGGTGCCGCCGCCTTGGAAACAGCACGTCTGGATGACCGGGTCGACGCAGCTGTTGATATCGACGGAATGCCCAGAACCCCTGAGAACGCCGCACCTGTGACCAAACCAGCACTCGCCATAGTGGCCGGAGACGCGGATCCGAATCCTGAATACAACGCCGCACTTGACGCCTTGCTTGACGACGGCAACGCAGTCCGGGTCACTTTGGACGGGGTGACTCACTTTGGCATGATCGATGTCGGTCTCATGATCGGCCCGGTTCCCGGGATCACCGGCACGCGAGGCCCCTCGGGACCAACCTCAGCAGCCCAGGCAACCCTCCATCTAATCGACGCAGTGACCACCGGCAGATCCCTTAACACCCCCGCACTGGCTCAACTCGGCACGGTCTCTGCGCCCGAGAGTCAATGACCGTGCCACAGGACTCCCGCCACCGGTCGGCTATCGGCTGTACGGCCGCAGTTTCGGCATCCCACAACCTTGGAACCGGAACGCCGCTGGTGGGTACTTGCCAACCTGGTTGCTTCTGCGACCTGGAGTGTGTGTCGCTATTGTGGGGGCTGGCAGGTTTGTGTGGGTCCGTAGTGGAGCCAGTCCGGCAGTGCAGCGGTAAAGGCGTCGCGCACTGCGGGGGTATAGGTCACGGTCCAGTCAACGCGGCCTTTGACCTCGATCTCGTTTTTGTCCCATTCGAACCAGTTGATCATCTTCAAATTCGGGAACCGTTCATGGGTTGAAGAGCTGAAGAGCTGGTTCCACCACGCTTCCCATTGAAGAAGTTCACCCCGGCAAAGCCCAGCACGGCCAGGCCGATCACGACCGGAAGGGCAAATGCCCTCCACAGTTCCGCCCGATTGCCTGTCCTGCTCTCGCTGCCCTCACCGGGTCGTTCCCCCACTACCCGCACCACGCCTTTCTGACCTGAGATTTTTCCCCATCCTAGCCACGGCCAAGATCCCTGCACGCGCCCTTGGTTTGGTGGATTTGCCGGGGCCGTGAAGCTCTGCGTGCTGCGGTCTGGGAGAGAGGGGTCAGTAGTCCACTTCGACGATAAATTGGTCAGCTGGGAGGCCGGTGAGTCGTGCTGCGGCGTCCGTGACCGTTTCGGGGATCTCCCGGACGCCTTGCACGGAGACTTCCAGATCGGGCAGTTCCAGGACTTGAAGGTCCATCTGCCCATCAGTGGCTTTCCTTATTTTTACCGTCAGTCTCACGCCCGGCCCCTTTCCATGTCTGTGTTCAGGGTACTCACCATCTGCCAAGAGATGCCGCGTTTCTTTCCCTTGGTATCAGGCCCATGTTCCGGTTACGTTTCGTGCGCTTGTTGGTGGGCGGGGACCCCGGCTACCAGGATTCGGGCCAGGTCGTGCAGCTTCTGGTTCCGGTCGTTGGAAGCTTTGCGGAGGATATCGAACGCTTCCTGGGGTGTGCACCGGTTTTGGGAGATGATCACCCCGCAGGCGGTATCAATAACTGACCTGTTGGTCATGGCAGCGTCGAGGTCTGCCGCGTTCTCGTTCAATACGGTGATGCGGACGGCCAGCCGGAGCGCCTTGCCGGCAACCCCGGCGAAGGTCAACGCACTCTCGACTGCCCGTGATGAGAAAGAGTCCGGGATTGGTGCGAAGAAATTCAGCACGGCGGAGGCGCCCTGTTCTAGTTCCATCGGCACGCCCAGGGTGCTGCGCATACCGGCCGCGCTCAAGGCGTGGCAGTACTCGCTCCACTGCGGTGATGACAGGGCGTCCTCAAGAAGGACCGGGCGGTCCCGGGTCAGCGCCTCAACGCAGGGCCCCTCCCCCAACGTCTGCTCGATCCTGTCCAGGACCATCGCTGTGTCGCTGCTCCCGCCGATTGTTGAGGTTCGTTTGCGCCGCTCCAGCGTCACTGCGCACTCGATACGGGTTTCGGTAACCCGGGACAGCACCGAAGCTCCTAAGGCTGCGAGCCCATCGAGGAAGGCTTTGATGTCTTCTGCAGCAACAAGCAGATCAGCCAATTGTTCCGCATCGGCGGACCAATCCTCCACGGCATTAGAATCCAACCCAAACACCGCCGTTCACAACAGATATCCATAACCGAAATGGACTTCCCTGCTGATGTTCAGGGCGCCATGGCGCGTGTCACCAGGAACGGCGACCGGCAGCAAGCAGCTGGGAGAACACTGCGAGTAATTTAGCAAGGAAGTCAAGCAATGCCATAACAAGGTCCCGGGTCGTCCACCAGACTCCTGGCAGGTGGCGGGTTACCCGTCGGGCGTTACCGGGGTGTTCTTGGCGCGGAGCCGCTGTTCCAGCTTGGCTTCGGCGGCCTCCCGCCGCTTCCCTACAATGAGCATTTGCTGGGTTGCGGGGTTATGCAGAGGAAGCCTCTGCACATCCTGCGAAACCCCGGCGGGGCGCTCCCCCGGCAAAGGCTTCCGAGATGATTGCTGGACCATACCTCCATGATGCCACCGCCCACCGGTCCAGGACATGGGGGCCGATGCCCAGTCAGCCGCCTTGGCGACCAGTCTGCGGCACGGTGGCTGGGGTGGCCTGCCCACTGCAAGACCGACCACCCAGTACGCCTACGCTTCCGCCAGACGCTTCAAGCATGGCCGCTTCACCTCACAGACAGAGCAATGAACACCTCAAGATTCCATCAAGAATCAACGCCGACTCGGCTGCCCTTCAAGCAGATGTCGGCCTTCCGGGTCAGAGGGGCGACCGAGAATCCCACTTCCTTAGAACTGGGACGGCGTACGGCATTGGAACAATCCTCGTGGACGTAATTGTTAGGCAGGACTTCGTTGATCACGTTTCGATGAGGCTAGGTGTCCGCAAGGGGATCCTTTAACGGGCGTGTCCGCCACGAATTTATGCCACCGTTGGCACGGGATCTATTCAGCTATTTGCTGCAGCCAGTCCACCGTTTCGTCGTTCACGTGCACACCCCTGCACTTCTGACTGCACAACTGAGCCGGGAACTGAGGGCCCACTCCAAGGAGGTGCAAGCCACGACGTGCAGCCTTGCGTGCAGCGTCCTGGTCGCCGATGGCTTGGGCCAAATGGATAACAGCCATGTTCCATCTGAAGTTGTTGACGGCAAAGGGGTCATCTGGCCCCTCGGCCCAGCGTTCGAGCAGCGCTGCTGCCTCTTCGAGGTCGGAGGTCTCGCCTCGGGTTATGAGGACTTGGGCAAGTTTGACTGCCTGCATGCCCGTTGTCATTTGGAGACTGTCTTTTGCCAGCAATCGACGGTAGTAGTGCGCGGACAACTCGGGGTTCTCTTTGGCGTAAATATCACCCAAGCCTTCCAGCGCAGCGTTATGGGACGACATGGCCACGAACTCGTCCGTGTCATCCAGCACCCGTAACCAAAGTTCGCTGGCACCCTTCAGCTCGCCGGCCATTTGGAGTCGGATCGCTTTGCTGTGCAGGTATCCGGAACCCGTGCCAGGGACGCTGCGGAGCTTTTCCTCGAACTCCGCCTTTGCCTCATCGCTCCAATCGGGCGAGTCATACCAATCAGTGGAGGGCGCAGGCTTCCTCGGCTTCGGCCATACTTCGTCAGTCTGCAGATCCATAGCGAACCCGCTGACTGATTTGGCCAATTTCTTGGCGAAGGCCTGAGCAGAAGGGACGCCCGACGCATCTCCGTCCCCTTCGATGAGAATGTCGTATCGATACTTGATGCCAAACACGACCATCTCGGCATACGTTTCCGGAGTGTCTTCGCCGCTATCTTCATACGGTCCTTCGACCGTGAAGCTGTAAATTCGCTTGGGACCTCTAAAGACGCGGAAACTCCAGCAAGAAGCCGTCATGTCGGGGTCCAAGTCAGCGGTCAGGCCGCGGATGTTCGTGATACGCGTAGCTACATCTCCGCTTAGGAGTGCCTCGGAACCAAAAACTGCCAAGTCATAGGGCATCGCTTCAGACTACCCGTGCACTCCATCCTCTTTACGCTTGGCTACACAGGGGGCGTCCGTAAGCCGGTCCCCCACCGGCCGCATCTGACGTGCGTCCACGCCCCAGCCGTTTCAGCGGTACGGGATTCCCGTAAGACCCGCCCGCAAAAATGCCCGGTGAAGGTGCCCTAAACGCTACACGGTTAGCTGTCCCACTTCCTTGGAAGTGGGATGGGGGCAGTTTCGGTATCTCCCCCGCTGCCCGGAGGCGCCGCGTAGAGTCTGAGAATGAATCCTCTGGAGCAGCCTGTACTCGTTGCACCCCCTTACAGGCTCCGCCCATTTACGGCAGCCGATGTTCCTGTGGTTCAGGAAGCCTCGAGCGATCCACTAATTCCTGCCATCACGACGGTTCCCGCCAGCGGTTCACACCGGGCAGCTCTGGCCTTCATCGAAAGACAGCACCAACGCTTAGTTGATGGCACCGGGTACTCCTTCGCTATTGCTGATTCCTCCTCTGATCAGGCGGTTGGCCAAATCGGGCTGTGGCTGAAGAACCTCAGCCAAGGCCGGGCGAGCATTGGCTATTGGGTGGCGGCAAGTCATCGGGGGAAGGGAGCTGCTTCCTCTGCTTTAGGTGCCCTTGCCGCCTGGGGTCTTGCGCACCCCGGGATTCATCGACTGGAACTCTACGTCGAGCCTTGGAACGAGGGCTCCTGGCGCGCAGCCGAGCGCAGCGGGTTCGTACGGGAAGGGACAATGAGGAGCTGGCTGGAGATTGGCGGCCAGCGCAAGGACATGTACATGTACTCGCGCCTTCCTGCTCGCTAGGAATCACGCTACGCAAACCTCGCTGCCCTGCCGCTGTTTCGGTGTTCCACTTCGTTGGAAGTGAGGCTCCTCCCCTGGGAGGAGCATGGCATTCGTGCCACTGACATGAGCGCCGTGATCGACCACTTGGATTCAGACCCCGTGGAACCGCCCGCCCTGCAGTCGGCAGATCGAAGCCACATCATCACTGCGGGCCA
>NZ_JBNHFN010000010.1:0-17534 GCF_059090325.1 Arthrobacter sp. B0316-5-4 | reverse complement strand
CGCGCCTAAAGAGCAAACCCTCCCGAGCTGCAACTCGGAAGCGGAAGCGTAACAAGGAAGTAGGTGTAGCTACGAAACCCGGTGGTCGTGACCGCTTCGGTTCCGGCCGCCGGCTCCTTCTCAGACTAAGTCCTACTCACCGATAAGGAAACCTCATGGAACCGCTGACCATCGTGGACTTCGTTCTCTCACTCACAGCACTGGGAGCCTCGATCATGGCGCTCCGCGCCAACTCCAAAGCCCCCAAGGAAGACGAAAGCTAGCCGGATCCGGGGCGGGCCTGCCACACGGCGGCCCGCCCTACCGGGCCGGGCTGTCCTTCGGACCGTCAGCCGTGTCCTTCAGGATGCGTTCGATCGTGGCAGCGATCACCCGCACCGCCTCCGGGTCCTCCGCCCATGAGCGCCCGTTACGGCTGCAAGCACGGAACGACGTCACCTTGGACTCGTCGATGGTCTGCCGCAGCTCAACCCACGCCGCCTCCAGGTTGGAAGAGTCCGGCGTCTTGCGACACCTGCTCAGAAAGTCTCTCAGTCCCCACCACTCCTTCTGACAACACTCAGAGAACAGCATGCTCGCAGGGCTCGCACCCCTTTGGGCGTCCACTTCGTGGCCGGCTGTTGGGCCCGGTCCTGACGTCGCAGAGCTCCGCCGTGCCCGGTCCTGTTGTGTCTACGACGATGCTCCTATCGGCGTCAAATCATCAAGTAAGGTCGTGCACAGTTCCTTGTGCTAACCGAAGATCACCCGTCCGTCCTATCTGAATCGGGACCTTCACGATGACTTGAGGTTGCGTTTCCGACCTTCCCACGCCCGGTGCAGGAAGGCCCAAACGGAGGGGTTAGTTCATCAGGTCGCGCAGCCACTGTTCCGAATACGCCCTCAGCACCCTCATAGGCTGCTGCCAGGGAGTCGGCGGAGCCGTAGTCGACCGCCACGGCTGCGGCGTTCGCCACCTTGGAGGTGTCACGGACAGCGGCCTTCGCCGGGTATCCGGCAGCGGTCAGAGCGGAGAGGACGGGGGAACCCTTGGGCGCCGGTGGCATCATCGTTTTTCATGAGATTTGATCACTGTTCCCTGGATGAGTGCGGCGTGGCGCGCTTCCTGAGCCTTCTCGACGGACCGTGGGCCACGCTGATCGTCCGTGACCTCCTCAAAGGTCCGCATCGATTCAGCGAACTCTTCGGAGCCCTGCCCGGTATCAGCGCCCACACCCTCACCATCCGGCTCCGCAAGTTCGAGCGGCGCGGGCTGGTCACCCGCACCGCCTACGCCGAAATCCCGCCTCGGATCATATACGAGCTCACCCAACCGGCCAGGAGCTCCGGCGAGTGCTCGAGGCAATGAACGATTGGGCACTCACTATCCCCGACAGCGCATTCGACCCCGTCACGACCTGACTCCATCTAAACAGGATCGTCGGGGCTCAGGCCCCGGCCTCCAACGTCAACCGGTCCGCGATCCCGCTTTCAGTGAAAGCCTCGACGAGTTCCTCACGCCCACCACGGAAATGCGCCCAGCCTTCGAAATGGGCAGGGATGACCCTGCTCGCACCGAGCAACTTTGCGGCTTGGGCCGCAAGGGCGTTGTCCATGGTCACCAGCGCGCCATCAAGCACTGGCTTGTGCCTCACCCCGCCAATGAACAGCACTGCAATATCAATCGGCCCAACCCGCTCAGCGATTTGTTGAACGAGGGGCAAGGAAGCGTTGTCACCGCTGACATACACGCTAGGGTGCCCTGGAGCGGTGAGCAGGAAACCGATGACGTCGCCGGCAACATCCTCACTCCCCTCGGGGCCGTGCAGGGCGGGCATGGCCGTGACAGTTACAAGCGTCCCATCCGGCGCCTGAAGTGTGGTCTTCTCCCAAGACTCAAGACCCTGCGCGGAGCCGCCGAGCCTCCCCGCACCGCTGACTGTCGTGAGGGTTACTGGCACTTGAGCCAGGAATTCCCGCCCTGAGCGGTCGAGGTTATCGTCATGCTCGTCATGGGACAGAAGTACTCCATCAACCTTGCCAAGATTCTCCGGGCTGGCAGGGGAAGGTTCGGTTTTCACCAGGGAGAACCCGGGGATTGGAGTGGGATATTCGCCAGGTTCGTCAAAGGTCGGGTCCGTCAGCAGGCGCAGGCCGGCGTAGTCGATGACCACCGTAGGGCCGCTGAGCACTCGGATCGGAACGTCCAATTCGGCGGTGTGTGTCGTTGTCATGCGATGCTCCTTGCGGGGTAAAATCATTCCACGGAAAGTATTTCTTGGAACTGAAATGCGTCGCCAGCACTTGCTGTCCGGCATGGGCTGGTCGACTTGGGTGGATGGATAGGTGTGAGATGCCCGATCTGAAGGGGCTGTACCACGATCTCGTGCGGTTTGAGACAGAGTTGTGGGCGGTCGTTGACGCCCGGTTGCGCGGTGAGTGTGATCTCCCGTTGACATGGTTCGAGATAATGCAGCGGCTGGGACTGGCTTCTGGCAAGAGAATCCAGGACCTGGCGGGCGATTTCGCCATCAGTGTGGGTGGCACCAGCAAGGTAGTTGATCGCATCGAGTCCGCCGGATATTGCAGGCGTATTCCTAATCCGGATGACCGTCGCTCGGCCCTGTTGGAACTTACCGAGGAGGGCAGGATCAAGCTCTCACAGGCCCTGCCGGTATTTGAGGACGAACTGGATCGGCGGTTCCGCTCAGTCCTGGGAGCGGCGGAACTCGAACGCATGGAACTGAGTCTTCGGCTCCTGCGCGCCAGCGCCTTTTCGGAGACCGGGCGGGCGGCCTAACTCCGCTTAGGCCGGGGCTGGCATTGAGAAGATACCGAAATGGTGCCCGGTGTTGTCCTTCAGCCGTGCGAAGCTGACGCCGGCGGCATCGGTAACCGGCTCCATGACCACCTCGCCTGCAAGCTCCTTGGCCCGCTCTATGGTCTCGGGAATGCTGGCGACGAGTGCGTAAAACACAGCGTAATCGGGGAAGCCGCCTGCGTGATCGAATATTCCACCGACCGGGCCCGGCGCTTCTGGGGTTATAGCTGCATGGTAATCAACCCCCTCCAGTCGGAGTTCAACTTGAACTGCCAGTCAAAGAGTTCTCCAAAGAACTTCTTGACCTCCTCAGGCCTGTCGCTGCCAACCTCGAACCATGCCACCGAATTCAGTGCCGGACCATTCATAGCTATCTCCTGACTGCCCCGGGAGTGGCTTGATCGACTTTCCCCGTCCCGGCCGGCGGGCACCACTGAGACTCGGGGCTGAGCACAAACGTATCAGATATAGTTGCCGGGGAATATAAATCGGGAAGTTCGTGGATGCCGGAGGAACGATGAAGACAGCTCAGGGGTTGCCCGCCGATGGCCGTCAATGGATGCCTCCGCTGGCCATCGAAGTGCGGGGAGCGAAGGTTCACAACCTGAAGGATGTGGACGTGACCGTGCCGCTTCGGCAGTTGGTTGCCATCGCAGGGGTGTCCGGTTCGGGCAAGTCATCATTGGCGATGGGGGTCCTGTACGCCGAGGGATCGCGCCGCTATGTGGAGGCGCTGTCTACGTATACGCGCCGACGGATGTCACATGCGCCGAGGGCGGCGGTAGACAGTGTCAGGCATGTGCCGGCGGCTCTTGCCCTGCGCCAGCGGCCGGCCGTTCCAGGAGTGCGGAGCACGTTTGGAACGTCCACAGAGTTGCTCAATGTTTTGCGGCTGATGTTTTCGCGTCTAGGGTCCCATGTCTGCCCGAACGGGCACCGCCTGCAGCCGACAATTGACGTGGCCGCGAACAAGGATCTGGTGTGCCAGACGTGTGGGGTTGAGTTTTATCCGCCGGGCGCTGAAGTGCTTGCGTTCAATTCCGACGGCGCGTGTCCTGGTTGCTCGGGCACCGGCATTGTCCGCGACGTGAATGACGCCACGCTGGTGCCTGACGAGACCAAGTCCATCGAGGAGGGCGCGGTGGCTCCTTGGTCCATGTTCGGGCTGACCGTGATGCCGCAGGTGGTCGCTGAGTTCGGTGTGCGCACCGACGTGCCGTACGGCGAGCTCACTCCCCAGGAACGGGAGGTGGTCATGCACGGGCCCGAGGAGAAGAAGGAGATCTCGGTGCCGTCCAAGAACGGCAAGCTGTTTGAATTGAACTTCACCTATAGGAATGCGCGTCTGGCCGTCCAGGAGGTCATGAATAAGGCGACGACCGAGCAGGGCCTGGCCCGGGTGAACAGATTCATTAGTGCCCAGGTCTGTCCGAGCTGCCACGGCTCGCGCCTGAGCGAGCAGGCCCGCAGAAGCCAGGTCACGGGAAGAAATCTGGCGGAGGTGACGGCGATGACTCTTGACCAGATCACCACGTGGGCGCCAACCGTGGAGAAAACCTTGCCGGCAGAGATGCGCCCCATGGCTAGGAACCTCGTTATGAAGCTGTTGGATATGGGTGAGCGCCTGCTCGAACTGGGCCTGGGATATCTCAGCCTTGACCGGCCTGGTTCCACCCTGTCCACTGGGGAGAGGCAACGCGTACAACTGGCACGGGCGGTCCGCAACGAGACCACAGGGGTCCTCTACGTGCTGGATGAACCCTCCATCGGTCTGCACCCAGCCAACGTTGACGGTCTGCTGGGCGTGATGAGGGATCTGTTGCGTGACGGCAATTCTGTGGTGTTGGTGGACCACGATGTCCAGGTGCTCCGGGAAGCGGACTGGCTGATCGAGATCGGCCCTGGCTCCGGAGGCGAGGGCGGAACAATTCTGGCCACCGGCACGGTCAAAGATCTGGACGAGAACCCGGACTCTTTGGTGGGCGGATTCCTTACCGGACGGGAGCCGACTATCATCCGCACGCGGACCACCGTGGAGGAAATCTACGATCGTGGCCGCATCCGCTTGAGTACCTCACCGCTTCACACTGTTCACGCCCTGACGGCAGAGATTCCCCTGGGAAGGCTCACGGCAGTGACCGGCGTCTCGGGCTCCGGAAAGACGACCCTCATCCTTGACAGCCTGGTTCCGGCACTACAGGCAGTAAGCGAGGGTTCAGCCATTCCCTCTCACGTAAGGAACATCGATGCCCCCGGCATCACCCGGGTGTCCACCGTCGACGCCACTCCGATCGGTATAAACGTCCGTTCGACTCTGGCAACGTACAGCGGTGTGATGGATGACCTCCGGCGCCTGTTCGCCTCCTTGGACTCTGCAAAACGTGCGGGACTAAAGGCCGCAGATTTCTCCTTCAACACGGGTTCGCTGCGATGCCCACGCTGTGAAGGGACCGGCCAGATTGTCCTCGATGTGCAGTTCCTCCCGGACATGGACATCGCCTGCCCGGACTGCAACGGCACCCGGTATGCACCTCAAGCAGAGCTGATACGCCGCCCGTCCTCCACCGGCGGCGGCCAGCCCACCAGGGAGTTCTCCCTTCCGGAGCTGCTGGCAATGACAGTTAATGACCTGATCGGTCTCATGGGTGATATCCCCAAGGTGCGCACCAAACTGCAGACCTTCGCGGACTTGGGATTGGGCTACCTGACCCTTGGCGAAAGCACCCCGACGCTGTCAGGTGGCGAAGCGCAGAGGTTGAAGCTCGCTTCTGAACTTCACCGCAACCAATCCGGGACCCTCTTCGTTCTTGACGAGCCGAGCGTTGGCCTGCACCCGCTCGATGTCCGCACCCTGCTGACAGTGCTCCAGCGGCTGCTGGACAAAGGGGCAACTGTCATCGTCATCGAACACGACCTGGACATGATCGCCAACGCCGACCATGTCATCGACATGGGCCCCGGCGGCGGCAGCGCCGGGGGAACCATTGTCGCCACCGGCACCCCCGGGCAGGTCGGTGCCTACGCCACGAGCGAAACCGGTCGATACCTGAGGCGGCTTAGCCTCTGACAAGCAAAGCGGCGGCAGTCTGGACGCCGGCCTGGACGGCGTCAGATCGCTGCACCGCGTTCATGGACACTGACTTGTGATGCTGGTTGATTGCTGAGTCAACCATAGGCGGTATTTCGTGGCTAGCGTGTCGTGGCGGACCTGGCCTCGTTCCAGGAGGGAAATTTTGGAGGGCCACTGCCCAAGTTCGCGGGCAATATTCGAAGCGGCTGGGCTCCACGGACGTGAAGAGGATCATCGGCGGCCGCCCCAGACTGGATCCCGACGCGGCGCCGGGGAAACAATCGCCCAAAATCAACTTCCGGCAGTTTGCAGATGATGTGCCGACAGACACGGCAAAGCCGCTAGTTGCCAGCTGGAGGGTGGCAACTAACGGCTTTGACGTAAGGGCGATCGTGGGCTGCTTTTAGTTGAAGAGTGAGTGTATCCACTCAATGACCGAGTTGGCGTGTTTTTGGGCCGTCTCGTCGTATAAGTGCTTGCCGGCCGCAAAAGCGGCACCACGGGCAAGCTGGCGCCCGAGTTCCCGGTTCGCATCGAAGGCAGGGTCGTCGTGGATGGGTTCGTTTTTCTTCTTCCGGGGTGGGCCGTCACCTTCCTTATGGGAGTGGTTGTGTTTTTTGCCGCGTGGTGTCCTGGCCATGATCGACCTTCTGCGCGTGTAGACCGATGCGTTTTGACATTCGGCCCGGCGGTTGCGCACCCGCACGACTGGTTACTCCGTTGCATCTCCCGATTCCTGCCGATAGCCATCAAGGGTGGCTAGGAGCGCAGCTTTAGCCAACTGCTGTTTGCTAAGGCCAAGCTCCTCGGCGATCTTCGTTGCGAGAAGGTCGTCTCTGGACGACAGGCGGAGCGAAATGACAGGGCCGGATGAATCCCGGTCCTTCTGCTCTTGAATCCTCCTGTGGAGGAAGTCGGTACGCACTACCTCGGGTCGCCTCCCCCGAACGAGACGGTCCCCAGGTGTGGAAATCTGTGCGGCCATACGGCCGATGCGTTGCTCATCACTGGCTCCTATTTGTGTTGGTTGGTGTGCACTAACCGCCCTTGGTAAAGGGGCGTACCACCCACTTTACGCAACAAGTCACATCTTGTAAACGTCTCGTCTCATAAACGAGCCGTATACACCTGTATACAGGTATTCTCTGCTGCTGCGGAGGACCGTCCCACCGTCAACGAGCCGACATTGGTGCCAGTCGAAGCCTCAGATGATGAGTGCTCACACCAAAGGAAGCGGGCGTTCTCTCCGCTGCGCTGCGTGGCCGGCTGTTGGGTGTTGCCGGTTAGTCGCAGGGCTCCTGCCCGCCATCAACTCTTGTCTACGTCTTCGACGTTTTGTGGCTGTCCTTCGGATCATATGGTCCTGCTCCGGCTCAAGCTCCTGGCTACGCCCTGCGGTCCCGGAACTCTTCGACGGCGCTTCGCTTATTTCCTTTCGAAGATTCCCGCCCCCTTGCCCTGGCGGGAGGAAACGCCTCCGTCAGGCCCATCAAGCACTGCGTGCCAGCAACAAAAACAACGGGGAGGAACCTTCAGAGCGCTGGCCGGGTCATGCCGCTCTGTCGCCCCACGCCTCGGAAAGGTTTACGGATTATGGAGACGATCACCGCGCGCAGTGTTGTCACGGCCGACACCAACGAAATCGTTGAGGGCATTACAGTTCTGACGGATTACCACATGAACGGCGGGTACGACTGGATGGATTTGATCAACGATCACGGCTGGTACGCGGTCAGTTCGTGGGGTGAAGACGGTTGGGACTTGGGCCAGTGGCCGTTGGTGGTCCTCGCGGTCACGAGCACGGCCGATAGTGCCGGGCAGGTGTACGGCACTGCCGTGTATGTCGAGGGGGACGTGACCTGCACGTTCTACCGCACTCAGGAAGCCCAGCACGCGGCGATCACCCGCCATGCGCACTACTGGTGGATGCAACGCAGCCCGGTGGACCGACCCGAAGGCCTGACCGCCAGCATCGAAGACCTGCCGGAGAAGTTCCGCGGGCCCTGCACCGGCGTCTTCAACTAACCACCCCTTGAACCGGGCCGCTCCCCCGTTTTGGAAGGACCTCACCCATGACAACCTGCACCGCTTTGATCATCCCCGCGAACCCGGGAGAACCGGCCCGCGTCGAAACCATCGACACCTCGCTTGCCTCCCTGCAGGGACACGTGGGAGGACTCATCGAACCCGTCTCGGGTGAGGGCTGGGTGGGGTGGTTCAACGAAGAGGCACTGTTGTTGAATCTCCCGGCCAACCGCCGCGCTGCCAAGCTCGTCTTCGCAGCGTCTGGGGTCATCACGCAGATGTACTTCGGGAACGCCGTGTTCCTGGGCGATACCGAGGACGGGGAGAACGGGGACGTCTCGGCCAGCCTGATCGAGCTCGCCGCCGAAAGCTTCGCCCTGGCCCAACCCACTGGATAACGCCAATAGGTGGCGGGGCGCTGTCCCCGCCACCCCTTGCCGGCTCATCCTAGGTTTCGGGCGGTCCGCCGCGAGGGCAGTTGGTGGCGGTGGTCAACGGCGACGGACCGCCACAGCGCACAGGCCACGCGGATCCCCCAGCCGCGGCGCCTGGGATAAAATGAATGACGCACGACAGATTTCCTTTTCCGAGGGATAACCGAAAGGCCGGCACCAGTTCAGATATGGTGCCGGCCTTTCGTGTGCAAACAGGGGGTGGGCTGCCACCCGGTCGGGTCCTGGGTTATCTGTTCGCGAACCCGGGCCCTACGTACCGGACGACGATGGTTGAACCTTCCATGTCCCAGAGCAGCATGTACTCGTCATGGCCGGCCCTTGTATATACGGGGACCTTGTAAATCCCTGGCGGACGCAAGTAATGACGCTGCAGATAAGGGGCCAGCGGCTCCTTTTCCAAGTCATCAATCACGTCATCAAAGGCGCGGGCTGTCTCGGGATCGCTCTGCTGCAGCCTCAGCAGAGCGTCATATGGCTCAGGGTCAAAGTCAACGGTACTCATTCACAACATTTTACCAGAATGCCCAAGTTGGGCAATGTGGATACTTGGCAATATGGCTTAACCTTGGTTATGGTTAATACATTGGGTTAAGGGATACCCGGAAGTTAGGACGCCACAACCATGACTGCACAACTGATCGAGCTCGACGACAGGTTCCGCGGAAGCTTACGAAAAGTCGCTAAGCACCACCGCTACCTCGTCGACGAAGAGCCAGGCGGAGTATTGATCTTCCGCCCGGCCGTTGTCCTCACGGAGGACGAACTGGCCTACGAACGAAACACGGAACTGGCCGAGAGCATCGAAGCGGCACGTAAGGCACCCCAGAATCGTCGCCCGCGGCCACCGCGCACGCCGTAAGGACCAACACCTACCAAGGCATATGCCGCCCGCGAAACAGCGGACGCAACAGATTCTTCTTTTCCGAGAAAAACAGAAGGGCCGGTACCAGTTCAATCTGGTGCCGGCCCTTCGTCTTGCGAGCGACCAAGCCTGTAAGCAAGCCGCTCAGGAACGCGGCTGGAGGTCAGCTAGCTGCTGTAGCTTGGGGCGGATGGGTGTTGTCATGGCGAGGTATTCAATTTATGTAAGACCGGATCTTCTGCAGCTGTTTTGGGCCGGGATGCAGGCTGGTGATTTCATCGCTGACGCCGTTGTGCCGATCAATTCGAACAGGCGGACAGGGCGCCGGGTCTTGGCCGAGGCCGGGGGTGTCAGGCCTCGGCGCGGCCGGGATTTGAAGGGCAGATGCCTGACCTTCGCCCAGCGTGAAGAGATCGCGGTACTGCGCGCCCAGGGACACTCGCTGCGCCGGATCGGGGCCGTGATCGACCGGTCTGCCTCGACCGTGTCCAGGGAGCTGCGGCGCAATTCAGTACCAGGGCTTCCCTACTGGGCGACGTCGGCTCACGCGCTGGCGTATGAGCGGGCTTCGCGGCCGAAACCGGCGAAACTGCACACGAACATGGTGCTGCGTGCGAAGGTGGGAGAGGACCTGAAAAAGAAGTACTCGCCTGAGCAGATCGCAGGTCGCCTGCGGGTTGAGTTTCCCGATGAGCCGGAGATGCGGGTGTCACCTGAGACCATCTACCAGTCCCTCTACGTTCAGTCCCGCGGAGCACTGAACCGTGATCTGGCCGCGTGTTTACGCACAGGACGTGCCCTCAGGCAGCCCTGCAGGAAGGCCGGCCAGCGGAAGAACCGGATCCCCGGGATGATCAATATCTCCGAACGTCCCCCAGAGGTTCAGGACCGCGCTGTGCCAGGGCATTGGGAGGGCGACCTCATCATCGGCAGAGGCAACCAATCCGCCATCGGGACCCTCGTGGAGAGAACCACCAACTACACGATGCTCGTTCATCTGCCCGATGGATACAAAGCAGAACAAATGCGAGAGGCCCTGGCAGCGAAGATCAAGACGCTCCCCGAGGCGCTGAGGCATTCCCTGACCTGGGACCAGGGCATCGAAATGCAGGACTGGAAGACCGTGAAAATAGACACCGGCATCGACATCTACTTCTGCGACCCGCACTCACCCTGGCAACGCGGCATCAACGAAAACACCAATGGCCTCTTGCTCCAGCACTTCCCCAAAGGCACCGACCTGAGCATCCACAGCGCCGAAGACCTCGACTGGGTCGCACAGGAACTCAACGACCGGCCACGCAAAAGACTAGAGTTCAGAAAACCGATCGAACTGATCGAAGGACTCCTGTTGCAATAACCGCCTGAATCCGCCGATCCCTCAGCGTGCGGACACCTCTTACGTGGAGTTGGCCTGAGCTAGAACAGTTGAGCAGATGTGCTCTCACGTGCTTTTCATCAGTGGACGTTCTGGTGACTATGACAGGTTTGGATGGCCCCGGTAGGACGGTTATTTCTGGCCCCACTTCTAGACTCGCCGGGCTCTTGTGACGGTTATATGTGGCCCCACCTTCAACGTTGGATTCATTAGTGGATGGATTCGATGGAGGGTTGGTCCGGATGGAGTCGAGGGTGGAGTTGTTCGCGCAGATTCGACGGGATGCCCGTGTTGAGGGCTTGTCGGTGCGCGCACTAGCGGTGAGGCATAAGGTTCATCGCAGAACCGTGCGGCAGGCATTGCAGTCCGCGGCTCCTCCAGAACGGAAACAACGACAGGGTGTTGCGTGGCGTCTGGAGCCGTTCAAAGCGGCCATCGACCGAATGCTTGTCGAAGATACGGAAGCTCCTCGGAAGCAGCGACATACGGCCCGGCGGATCCTGTCGCGACTGATAGAGGAGCACGGAGCGACAGCGGTGTCGTATTCCACGGTCAGGGATTACGTGAGAGTCCGTCGGGCTCAGATCGATCTGGAGGCTGGCCGCCGGGTTGAAGTCTTTGTCCCTCAGGAACATGCGCCGGGGGCGGAGGCTGAGGTTGATTTCGGCGAGGTCTTTGTCGTGCTCAGTGGCGTGAAGACCAAGTGCCACATGTTCGTTTTCCGCTTGTCCCATTCTGGTAAGTCCATTCACAGGGTGTATCAAACGAAGGCAAAGGCAACGTCAAAGACCAGGAAGGCTAGCAGGCTGATTCCCAGCAGTGGCACGGCAATGCCGACGCCGACGGCAACGACCGCCACCACCAGTGTCAGCGGCCACGGTGCGTTACGGACGAACGACCGTGCAGGTGCGCGGCCTGCTGCCCACGCTGAGCCTTTGGTGGGGCCGCGTTTCCACCACATCAGGTAGCCACCAACCACGCTGGCGGCCAGGCCGAGGGCGATGACTACCAACACCAGTTGGTTGGCCAGGCCAAACAGGACACCCATGTGGCCGTCGATGCCCCAGCGGGTGAGCTTTGCGGCCAGGTTGAAGTCTTCAAAGACCAGCTTGCCGCTGATGGTCATGGTGTTGGGGTCGACGGCGACCGCGTCAGCTTGCGTGGGCCAGGACCTGTCGATTTCCGTGACAGTCCATGCCGTGCCTTCCTTGGCCGGTGGTTTGATCTCGATCTTGCCGGCGTTGATGAGCGGTTCCTGGCGGGCAACACTGAGCACATGGTCATACATGGTCGGATCAGCTGCCGGTCCTGCCGTGGTCCCGCCATGCCCGCCGTGATCATGCCCGCCCTCAGCCGGGGTAGCTGCCTTGGGATTCAACGCGGTGGGGAGCTTGGGGGTTGTCCAGGCAAGGGAGGATCGCAGAGTGGAGATGTTATCCCCGGCAAACTGCGACCAGGTCAGGCCCGTGGCCGAGAGGAAAAGGAAACCAAGCAGCAAAACCGCACCGCCGGTAGCGTGGATTGTGAGCATCTGCTGACGACTGAAGCGGCCCCTACCTGCCTTCGGTGCCGGGCGTTGGCCAGTCGCGTTCGTGTTCTTTGCGGCCGGCTTGCCCCGCCGGGGTTTGGTCAACCACAGGGCCAGGCCGGCGAGAGCGATGACCCACAGCCAGGACGCAGCGAGTTCGCTGTAGATGCGGCCGACGTCCCCGAGGTGGAGGTTGCGGTGCAGCTGGTCGATCCATGTCCGGAACGGCAGCACACCGGAGGTGCCGTAGACGGTCAGGTCACCCCTGACTTCAGCATTGGCCGGGTTGATGAAGATTGCCCGGGATTCAGATTCACCCAGAGCCGGATCGCTGAACATGATCCGGGTGGTGTCGCCGAGTTTGGGGGCAGGCCGGACAGCTGACGGTTGCTGGTCTCCTACTACTTGTTGCGCCGCGCGGATCTGCTCGGACAGGGGCACCGAGGTCTGTGAGACGGGAACGTGGAGTTCTTTGTCGTAGATGGCTTCTTCCATCGAAGGGGTCAGCGCATACAGTGCGCCCGAGAGTGCCGCGATGAGCAGGAAGGGGCCGACGAAAACCCCGGCGTAGAAATGGAGCCGGCTGAGCAGGGCCCTCAGGGGGCTCCCGGGTCGTTTGCCGGTTTGACCGGCCGCTGGTGGGGGTGTGCCGTGGTCGGTGGTGATGGTGCTTGTCATGACGTGTGTTCTTCCTCAAAAGAATGCTCGCGCCGGCCGCAATGCTCGCGCCGGCCGCAATGACCGGGCCGAGCGTAGGGCAAGGGGCAGCGCACCGTGACCACCCTGTCGCGGGGGTGGTCACGGTTGCTGCGTGGGTGATGGTTCAGGTGAAGAGCTGGTCCCCGATGAATCCGCCGGGTTGGCACCCGGGCGGGATGGCAAAGACGGCCGAACCCACAGGGGTGGTCCACTCATTGAGTAGGTCCAGTTCGTCCAAACGGCGTTGGATCGGCACGAACTGCCTATCCACGTCGGCCTGGTAGGAGATGAAGATCAGCCCGGAATCTGACACCGTACCGGGCCCCGGGGCGGCGTCGTAATTGAACGCCCTCCGGAAAATCCGCTGGGTTTCGTCCTCCGGGCGTGCACGGCGCAGGTGGGAGAATTCCGCGATGACGGGAAATCCCACAGGATTGACTGCCGCGAAATCCGGTTCCTCATGCTCAGTGCTTCCGGTCAGAGGGGCCCCGTTGGACAGCTTGCGCCCCACGGACTCTTCCCTGCCGGAACGGTCCAGTTCATCCCATTTGTCCAGGTTCATACTGATTCGCCGGATGACCAGTGAGGTGCCGTTCTCTGTCCATGCGGGGATCGCGTCTGTGCCGTAGACGACTTGGTCAAAATGTCCGGAACCAGGAGACGGGTTGGTTGTTCCGTCCACTTGTCCGAAAAGATTGCGCATGGTGGTGCCTGGCTTCTCGGTCCCGTAGGCCCGCCGGAACCCTGGCTGGACCCACCGGACGGTGGTGAAGCTCCGGCTGTCTTTAAGCAGCATCCGTTGTGCGTGGGCCACGGTCAGCGGATCATCTGCGCAGATCTGCAGCAAAAGATCCCCGCCGGTGAACTGCGGGACCAGCCGGTCCACGGAGAACGCCGGAAGGTCCTTCAACCACGTGGGACGACGCTGCGGCGCCACCACATCCACCAACGTGGGCCCGAAACCGAAAGTCACCGTCAGCCGCGCCGGGCGCAGGGCAAGTTCACCTTCGGTGTCCGCCAACGCTGACTTGCCTTGGGTCAGGTTGGCGGCGTCATCGCTCAGGAGCTTCAACAGAGCCTTCACACGCTGGGCCGTGGTCCCGGGCCTCAGATCCAGAGCAATGAACACACCGTGCGCCTGGGCATCTGTACCGACTCCGGCCTGCCGGGCCCCGTGAAACGCAACCGTTTCAGAACCGTTCGCATCGGGTGCCGCAGCCGGGGCCACGACTTGCGGCTGCCCAGCGAAGTTCGCCCCGACGGCGGCCAGCGCGCCCACTCCGGCAGCTGCGCCGCCGAAGAGCAGATGACGTCGCCGCACACCGGTTTCGGCCCGGTCCGGGTCCTCAGTACGGGCGGACATTACTTGGACGGGGCCGGCGTCGCGGACTCACTGTGGCTGTGGTCCATGGAACCGTGGTCCATGGAGTCATGGCTCGCGTCTTGTCCTGACGGGCTGGTTTCGCCCGGCTTGTAGTTCTCGTTGGCGCCGGTGAAGTCCTTGCCTTGGGCGGTGAACGTGACCGTGCCGCCGCCGGAGGTTTTCAGTTCAAAGCTGACGTCGTCACCGGCTTGGACAGGTTTCGCCAGACCCATGAGCATGATGTGGTTCCCCCCAGGTTCGAGGGTCAGCTCGCCCTTGGCAGGGATGACGAAGCCGCCTTGCTTGGCTTGCATTTGCATGGTGCCGTTGGCGCCCATGACGGTCTCGTGTAGTTCCACCATGGGCGATGCCGGAGTGGTGGCGCTGACAATCGTCACGTCTTTGTCCGTTGTGTTGCGGATGGTGCCGAATGCTGCGGACATCCCCGTATCTGCTGCCTTGACCCACGGATCTGAGACGGTCAGCGCCGCAGCGTTTTGCGTCGCGGACGCAGACGGCGGCGATGCCGGGTTGCTGTCTTGGGCGCATCCGGCCAGCGCCAGAGCGGCAGCTGCAAGGACGGGCAGGGCGAGGTAAAGGGACTTCTTTTTTGACACGGTGTTGCTCCTGAGGGAGTCGGCTCTCCACGGAAACGCAGTGACATCCGTGAAGAGGAAAATTGATGATTCAGTAAAGGGTCAATCGCCCTTGATTGCGGCCTTGCGGACTCCGCGCACCACAGCCCAGATGAGATAAAGGGCCAAGCCTGCGGCTGCGCCTACTCCCGCTGGTAAAACCCAGGCCGGCAAGGACACAGGTGTCCCGCTGTTGCTGGCAGCCTGCGATTGCGCTGCTGTGTCCGGTGTGGCCACGGAGCCTGCGCCGGGCGCCGGTACGGAACCGGGTTGCGCG
This sequence comes from Arthrobacter sp. B0316-5-4, assembly GCF_059090325.1. Lineage (NCBI taxonomy): Bacteria > Bacillati > Actinomycetota > Actinomycetes > Micrococcales > Micrococcaceae > Arthrobacter > Arthrobacter sp. B0316-5-4. The sequence continues at coordinate 2,442 of NZ_JBNHFN010000010.1, read as the reverse complement.
TCGGCCCCAACCAGGAACGAGTAACTGCCGTTGATCGGGTGTCCATCACTGGACACCACGCGCCAACGCACCTGGTATTCACCAGGGGGCAGGTCCCCAGCTAGCGGCTGGGTCAACGTTTCCCGGGCAAGGACAGACTCTCCTTGGACCCAGTTCTTCGAACCGGCATCGACCACGCGGATCTCATGACCGATCTTCAGCAACGGTGCGCTGAACCGTAAAGCGACACTCGACGGTGCGGTGGTGAAACGCTCGTTGGTGCCGGGGGTTGACGAAACCAATTCGTCGTGGGCGGAAGCTGATGGTGCGCCGACCAAGATGAAACCAAGGCACAGCAACACGGCCGACAGCAGGGAGATCCTGCTGCGTTCAGGGATCCGCCATGTGAATGAATGCAAGGAATGACTTGCCATGGCTGCTTCCCGCCCCGCGACCGCCCTGGGCGGGCGGGGCTAAATGGGTAGTGAGGGCGCGATGCGCCTAGGACACGACCGGAAGCAGGGGCGGCCCGCGGTGACGCATGACCAGCAGGGGAACACCAAGGTTACGCAGGGCCCGAACAGGCCAGCTCGCCGGGTCAAAGGGCGCCCCGGGTGTTACAGCCACGGGCTGGAAAAGAGGCAGGAACGGGACCATCTTCAGCCCCAGCGCCTGGATCAGCCGGAGCGCGGTAACCTCACCATGCCGCAGCACTGCGATGGTCAGCACGGCCGCAATCGCGTGCCCCAACCACATCACGGGGCTGGAATGATCCATCCCTCCCATCGTGGTGGCATGGTCCACCATGGCTTGGGCTGAATGCCCGGCGTGACCGGCGGACATGGGCGCCGCGGACGTTGCGTGGGGCGAGGACCCAAGGCTGAACAGTCCGTGGAACAGGCTCTGGCTCAGAACAACAGCAGCGCTCAGCCTCCACAGCGACAAAGAACGTCCGGCCAAAGCCGTACATACCAAAGCCGACAACGCCAGCGACAATACGACAATGGCACCATCCGGTGCTGAACCACCGGCAGCGACGTGTGAGAAAGCAGCCAACGACGTAGCAGCAACAGCGGCGGCAAGGCCACGCAGCAAGCGCACTCCACGTCCAGTCATCAGTTCTGCTTTCGATTCTGTGCAACCGGATCCGTCACGATCGCATCAACTCGCTGATCATTCTACTTCTACTTAGCGTCGAAACAGGAGATGCGCATCAGCAACCTAAATATCAGCACCCCAAGACCCCGAACGCTCCTGCACATAAGGGTCTGAATGGCGGAGATGGGGCGGATTTCTCCCGGAGATATACATCCTTTCAAACAGAGTCGTGATTGCCGATCGACCAGAGGACGTCATCGGAGCTGCCAAGATGCCGCACCCACACCGTTGATGAGTGAGATGCCTGTGCCCGCGGCTTAAGTCTCACAAGCCTTGGGATACGAGACGTCTCACTGGCTCTGTCCTGACTCTGTGAAATCTCGCGATTTTCTCTGCGTCCGGCGATTCTCATAACTATGTCTCGAAACCTTATGCTTGAATCGGCGTACCAATCATTAGTTGTGAGACACATCGGAGGCAGGTATGTCGAAACTTATTGGCTATGCACGGGTTTCGACGCAGCAGCAGTCAACGGATCGGCAGCGGGCGGATCTACTGGCCGCCGGTGTTCGACGCGATGACCTCTACATCGACCAGGGCGTCTCCGGAGCGCGCGCGTCGCGGCCCCAGTTTGATCGAGCACTCGACGCGCTTATGGAGGGTGACACCCTCGTAATCGCGACTTTGGACCGGCTCGGGCGATCGACCCAGAACATGCTTGCCTTCGCCGACGAACTCCGCAGCCGGGGCGCCGGCCTGCGCGTCCTGAACCTTGGCGGAGGCGACGTCGACACAGCAACACCCATGGGCTCTATGTTGTTCACGATCATGGCCGCCCTGGCGCAGATGGAACACGAGATCAAGCGCGAACGCGTCACGGATTCCATAATCAAGCGAAGAGAAGCTGGCAAGGACCTTGGCGGCCGGCCCCGCCGGGTCACTGATAGTCAGATCAGAAGCGCCGTTAGCCTGGTCAAAGGTGGTGAGCCCGCAGCACAGGTTGCCCGGGACCTCGGTATGTCCAGAGCGACGTTTTACAGGCGGTCACGAGCGCTTGCCGACTAGCAGGGCGCGACATTCAGCGCCGCAAAAAGACCGCCATTTACCGCCAACAGTCACAGGATTCGGATGGGTGGGGAGTGTCCCACCGGGGGTGTTCCGGTTCCAAGGAAATGGAACACTCGGTTGCTCACCCCAGCGGCAGCCCAACCGCACGGCCTGACGCGTATTCCGTCAGGCCGTGCGTGGTGGCTGGGTACTCGGTGGGGTTTAGCGGAGGCCTTGGAGGATGTTCTTGGGCCGCTGCATCTCCCCGTGTTTGGCACCGAGGATGATCACCCAGGCGGCGAAGGCGGGAATGGCCCA
>NZ_JBNHFN010000009.1:0-31473 GCF_059090325.1 Arthrobacter sp. B0316-5-4 | reverse complement strand
ACCGGGGCCGGCCCCCAGACCCCAGGGTTCGCTGTCAGGGTGGACCCGGCTTTGGCCGTGCCCGTGATCGTCGGCACCGGCGCCGGCGACAACACCGTAGCCGGTAAGGTAAGCGCTCGAGCGTTATGGGGTGCTGACGTAGGTAAGGAAGCAGCATGTGCATCGACGCCGGTCCCCGCCGTAAACGCAGCCATAACTAAAAGTGAGGCCAGCGTCCTAGCAGTTAGCCTCCAGTGCCCCCACCCAAAGCGCCGATTGGTACTAGACCCAAAGATGACAGCCATAAAGCTTCCCCAACGGCTAGGTCGCAATCACGGTCCCGACTAACACGCGATTCTGCTTAGCTGTATCTAACCTTGGATGTGCAGCGTTACACGTGCATTTGGCGGGAAAAGTTGATTTGTGACAGGGCGCCGTTTGTAATGCATGCCGGATTTTCTGTTGCCACCATGAGTTGCCAACACCCATACGGACAATTGTCATAGGATGCAGCCTCGGGAGTTCTCGAAGCTGCATCCACCTCCGTGCCTTTGACGCCGATAACCGATCTTATGTAAAGTTGATTGCTTCATTGTTCCACTATTAGCCTCAGCTTTGGCGTCCTTGAGTGCCCGGATCGGCGCCGATGGCTACTGTCGCCTTGAGTGATCGCAGCATCGCTTGAACCTGTACGTATTCCCTCGATGACGTGTAGGCCTTAGCTTCGGTCATCGTCTCGAAGTACCGGTCGGCAGCGAAAACAATCGGGCGAACAGGGCTACTGCTTGACGGAACATTAATGCCTGCACCGGTGGTGAAGTGGAAGGGATCTTCCGACGGGGTTGTGGAAGGGATGCCTATTACTCCTACAGTCAGCCGAACGTTACCCTGCCACCTGTTCGCCTCCTGAAGATCTCGTCTTGAAGTAAGGTCCATGGCTTTGGTTTGAACTGAATACGGTTTGTTCCCGAGCATTCCCTGACCAGGGATTTCTCCAAGGTAGCTAACAGCCACCTCCCCGCACACTCCCTCGCACGGGTACGCCGTGAGCTGCGGCTGCACGTATAGGGAGGCAAGTCCCAGCCCCGCTTCATCAGAGATCACGAAGGGCCCCCCTTCCTGGTTGCTTTGAGCAGTATTTGCCACGGTCCACGTTGCGGGATAGTCAAAGGAGAAGGCCACGTCAAACTCCACGCCGTTGAAGGACGCGCTAGGAGACGTCGGAACGGGGTCACTCATTCTCGGCGACGGCGACTCGGTGTCCGGCGCTGCCGATCTTTTCGTGGGACTTTCGGAGGGCGCCGACTCGGGCCCTGCAGTACAGGCTGTCAGAGTCGAAGTTAGCGCCAAACAGAAGAGCACTACCTTCATCGTCACGGGCACCCGTCCACTTCCTCGTACAGTCACAGCGCCTCTTCCGCAAACCGTCCGTTCTAGCCTTTGAATAGCATCTACCCACTCAGGACTTCTCGGCATAACCGCCACGCGTGACAGCCAAGGTTGCGGCGCTCCACATTCTGGGTCCCTCAATGCAGATGCCGGCCAACTGTCCAGTCTCGAAGGGCTCATTCGTCCTCCAACCCTGAACGTCACCGCACTCCCCCACCGCTGCGTCGAATCGCCACATAATGGACGTTATGACAAGTAAAGCGCCTCAAGTATCCGCTGGATGCCGGCAGAACAACAAGCCGCGACACGTAGAGTTCTTATCGACTCCATGCACCCCCAAACCGCGTCTCACCGCGCTCGGTATACAGGCTCCAAGTCAATAGCACTTCGCGCCCGTCGCTTGCCGCAGGAATTTACTTCAACGAGGCTCCCGGGGCCTGCGCGCGCCCACGGCTTGTTCAACACCCCACCCCTACCACTCGGCTAATGTCCTATTTCTGTAGTAATCTAAAGCTATGGACTCGATGTGAGGCATAAAAGAAAAGTTGGGGACACGTGGACACTACATCTGTTAGCGCAAGTGCAAAGGCGACATTCGGCAGCCTGGCCGGGCAGTTGCCACCAATTATCAGCGAGGCCATGAACACAGCCCATGAGTTGGCGCTGAAGGCCCACCTCTCGGGCGAGATGGATCGACACGATACTTACGGTCACACCCTCAAAGTAAAAATGCACGAGGTGCTCGCCGAGGCGGTCCGGCACGTGCCCGGTGTAATCATGAGGAAACCCGCAGGCGGGCGCTTTCCGTTGCCCGTTATACAAGAAACAGCCGTCGCACTCCTCCCTCTCCGTTACTCAACTGACAGGAAAGAATCACGCGAAAGCGCCAAGATCAATCTGTCGGAGTTGCGCCGTTCGTTGCTGGCCTTGGTCACTCCCTCAGCCACAAAATCACTGCAGCTCAGCATCGAGGACGCCATGGCGGACGATTTCGATATGGATGCTCATTTCCGGGAGATGGATGACATCGATGAACAGCTTGCTGCCTTCGGTCGCGTGGTGACGATTGGTTTCGGAAGCAACCCGAGCGCGGGGCTCTGGGGACTCGGCTGGGGAGACCTTCGCCTTGCAGAAACGGGTCACAAAACAACATGGGAATCGTGGAATGACCTCCCCGACCCCGTTCCCGGGGGGCTGAGCAGTAGTCCGACAGTGGAGCTTCGCTTGGTTGATACCGTAAAGCCCGTCTACTTTGACCAGACTGACGAGGCCGACGAGCTTGAACTTTCTCCACGAGGTCCCTCCACGGACTCGGATGAAGAATCAGCGTCGACCCGGGCCTCAGGAGATTCCGCAACCTAATGAGAGTTACCGACACTTCCCATTTTGGGCTCGGACGTCTGTCTCCATCGGACGTGTCAATGGCATTCGACCCACGCAGACTGGTTCAAGCACGACAACTTGCCGGCTTGACCAAGACAACCGTCGCAAAGGAGATAGGCGTCTCCCCTATGGCAGTGGGGCATTGGGAGACGGGAACGAACCCTCCCAGACCTGACCACATCGGGGCGTTGTCGTCGCTGCTGGATGTTCCCGTAGCATTCCTTGCAACGGGCAGGCCTCATACTCCTGTGGCTGAATCCGATGCCCACTTCCGCAGTTTGCGACGTACTCCCACGCATCAGCGGAAGAAGGCGACTTCCTATGTCGAGCAGGTATGGGAACTAGCGCTCGTGTTGGAGAAACATGTGCGACTCCCCCAGATCGATCTTCCGGGATACGACAACGGCGAAGTCACTCCAGTTGACAGCCGCCCCGCTGAAGCGGCACAAATGCTTCGCAAAGAGTGGGGATTAGGCAGGGGGCCGATTCCGCGTGTTGTCAGGACGATGGAAAAACATGGCATTGTCGTAACTTTGTCAGAATTCGCAGGTGACGCCACGCCTACGATCGACGCTTTCTCCACTTCGCGTTTACCCCGTCCCGTTGTCGTCCTAACACCCGAGCGCGCCCGCGACGTATATCGGCATCGCTTCACTGCAGCGCACGAGCTCGGCCATCTCATCCTTCACGGAGATGCGCCCCCCGGCGACCTCAAGCTCGAAAAGGAAGCGGATGAGTTCGCAGCTGAGTTCTTAACCCCGGCCGCTGAGATATCTCAACTCCTGCCCACCCGGCTCAACCTTCGGGTCCTGGATGCTTTAAGCAAGGAATGGGGAGTCTCGATAGAGAGCCTCATATATCGATGCAGAGAGCTGGGAACCATCTCGGAGGCGGCCTATAGACGGGCCTTCCAACGACTCAATCAGCTCCGAAAAGTAGACCTTTTCGTTCATAGTCCAGTCCACCAGCATCCCGGTGAAATCCCGACGATGCTCCAAAGTGCTCAGCGAATCGCCTCTGAAAACGGAATAAGCCTGATTTCCTTGGCAGATGAACTTGCAATCAAGCCTTCCAGAGTGAGAATGCTCCTGGGGCAGGTAGATGAACGACCTCAACTTCGAATTGTGTAGAGGCCCGACTACCGTCTCGCAGCCGCTACGCTCTTCGTGTCAGCTGTCCTTCTGGGTGCATCCTCACAGTTCTTCTCGAGATGGTCCGAGACATCCCCTCTCCAAGGGAAAAGAGCATAACCCTGTGTCTCTTCCCCGCAGTGCAGTCGGTTCAGGAGACACCCAGAAGTCCAGCTAGCGCTCCTGAGGTTAGCCAGTATTTCGCACTATCTCCCAAATCCTCCAGGATCAGTAGTCGCCGTCGCTAAACGCTGGCATCTAAAGCAGTCAGACCTCCTAAAGCCCGGGTGGCCTGCCTGTTTTTCTGGATACCCCAACTGGCCAGTCGACAGCCAGAGGGGGCGAAACGTGCTGGGGCCACCGAATATTTTCGGTGGCCCCAGCTTTTCTACAGGTATCTGGGTCCCTAGACCAAAAAGCTGCGCGGCTACCACTTGGACATCCTGGACCAGCACGCCCAGGGGTGAAGGGGTTCCAGGCTCGAAAGTCAGGCCGGCCTTCTACTCATGTACCCACGGCGCCAACTGGCCCAGGACAGGGCTTGGGTCTTCCGCTTCTGTCGTCCAGTTGACCGCGGAATCAAGAACTGGCCACGACCAGCGAATGCCTTGGGTTTCTTCATTGTCACCGAAGACGTGTGCTCTGTGCAGCCGGCGCTGCCCCGTCAAAAATTGGGCATGGCGGGAGGTAAAGTCTGAGCCGGGCTGCATATGAGCATCCAGCAAGGTGACCAGTGATTCGTCATCTCGGCGACCTAGAATGACGCGGCCGCGAAGTCCGCTGCGATTTGATCCGGAGCAGAGCCGTACCGGATAGCCCCGTCATCAAGACTTTCAACCTCCTTCGGACGGAAACAAAAGCCAGACAGCCTGAGAGTGTAGCCCTCATCCGAAACTCCACCGCCCCGGCAACCTCATTACCTCCTTGAACCCAGAAGACGCCGGACGCGGTTCTGTGCTCAGAAACGACATCGTCAGTCATTGCGCTCGTTCGCAATGGGATTGCCGGCCACGCCGCTCTGGTTCTTCTTTGGCTTCTTAGCGCCCGCCCAACTAGGACCGTGAGCAGCCAACTCAGTCTCGCCGCCGTGGTCGCCACGAAGTGTCGACTTCGTAGCCGCCGTCTGCGTGCCGGCGGATTGGGGCGATGCGTTCGGGCATTTCGGAGCGCAGCTTCACGAATAGCGGGCCTGACATCTCGTTGAGTGAGCTGTTATAGAAATAGATATCCGGGTAGTGGGTTAGTAACGCGTAGACCATATGTGTGGCCCACCCTTGGCGGTGGTATTCGTCCGGGACTCCGACGCCCTGAAACTTTCCGACGCGGTTCCTGATGATCACAAAGTCAAGGTAGGCGCTCGTTGTGCTCTCTCCGAAAATGCCGGAGCGCGTTCCGTGCAGCTGGGGACGCGGCACGAGTCGGCCCTGAACAAGATTGGGGTCTGATTCTCTGGGGACGGTCAGCGTGAAGGACCTTGGGCCGCGGCGAATGACAATACGTCGTTTGCTCCGCAGCTCCCACCACGCATTACTAATACTCCTGAAGGGTGTCCACACAGCGCCCCCTACCGGCTATGTCCTGGGTCGCGATGCTTCGCGTCGAAGTCCCAGGCTCGGCCAGCTCCTGGGGTTGTTTCTCCTCGAATTTGGTGATCACAAGCCGAGTTGGTGGTCGATGGTCTCGCGCACAGATTGCAGGGCCGGGGATTCGAACCCTTCGGGAAGCAATGAGATCCTATGAAGTTTGGTTGCTGCATCTTGGGCGCTCCCGTCATAGTTTCGGTCTATTTCCCGGACCTTAAGAAGCCCGAACCATTCAAGTGTCTTGCGTGCTGCTGAGAAGGGATCGCGGTGAATCCCGTAGTTTCTCAGTCTCACGTCTGCGGGGATTGCTACTTCGCCTGGGAGGATATCCGGGTCCTCTCCTAATGCTGTGAGGGTACCCCGGCGGCATGCTATAGCCAGAAGAAGGACGATTTCGGAGTCTTCCAGCACATGGAGCCATCCTTGGGTAATGAATCCAACCGGCAGGGTGAAGTAGTCCTCATTTTTTAAGGGAACTATGTAGGGAAGCGGGTCTCCGTTTCGTTGCCATCCCGATTCGTCCAGGAGACTGAACCCCTCGTACCTGCCCCTTTTCCCGGGCATGCCGGGGAGATGCACCAGTTTCGCTTCCTCAAGAGTGTCCAGAGCAGTAGCCAGTGTTCTGGCCTTCTTATCGCGTATCGCCGAGCTGGACTTTCCCCGCCCGGTTTGAACCGCTGAGGTGGCCACCAGGTCGCTCCATCCCCATTCCCGCGAGAAAGTTGTCAGTGGTATGTCCAATAGGGCTCTGCGGCCGGGACGATTTCTGATCTGTGCATAAGCCAGAGCCGTGAGGTACATGCGCAAGGCTGCTCCCTTGCTTGAGAGGATCATCGTGGCCGGAGGCCGAAAAGCGCGTTTTGGTGCGGTCCGGTCCGACACATCCTCTTCGGAGATTGGTTTCTCAAGATAGGAAAAATGAGTTCGTACTCGCAGCCCTTCCGTTAGCAAGAGCCCTGGTGCCCCGAAGTGATCAATCAGAGCATCAGTTGCGTTGTCGGCTGACGTCCCGAACTGGCCATATAGTCGGGTCCGGCGTGCCTGAAAGGTACTGCTCTCCTTGGCGCTGAGGCCGCGGGACCGATCTAAGTCGATCTCTTTCATGCGTACCATCGGACTTGGTTGGGCCCTTTCAAGCTGAACGTGTAAACCGGCCAGGGGACCCTTGAGTCATCTTCAGAATCTGAGTTAACTTTCTGGCGGGTTTACCCGTAGTTCCAGTGTAGTGGAAGTATCCGGCCAGTCCTGTTGAACTTCTCAGGTACAACACGCGCTATTCAGATGAAGGTGAGCATGTCCAAGCAATCTCGGGCCGGGGGGCCTGTCAGCCGTGGAGGCATCTGGACTGATCGGTCCAGCCTCCTGCTGACTGTCGCACCGACGACGTTGGCCGGTATTGCTACAGCATTCATGGGGTGGGCACAGCTCGATGGTGGGCTGGCCACCTTTCTTCGGTCTGCGGCGATCATTGCAGGGGCGGTGGCCACGGCTTTGCTGGTCATCAAGGCAGTCCGGGAGGACAAAGAGAAGAAGTCCGCTACCGATGCCAGATACGAGACCATGAAAGAGCTGAGGAACAAGCTTGGCCCTGCTTTGGATTTGATGGCTGAACTTGCTTCAGTAGATCCGGCAGATTCCAGCCGTGAGGTGCTGCATGAAAGCTTGAAGACCATCGCCACACATTGCTGCAGCGCGCTGGGCGCCATGATGCCAGCTAGCACCGATGTGCGGGCCATCGTATATGCCGTGAAGGAACCGAATGAGCTGTACCCCTTGGCCCGACTAGGACGCAATGACGTCCCTCGCACGTTCTCCTTTGACAAGTCTGACGGCGCTGAGATTCTGACATATCTTTCGGGAAGCTCACCAGAAGGGGAGCTCTACACCGACACCTCTGCCGAAGCTCCTGAGCACTATAAGGGTGACCAGGCGCGGTACCGAACTTTTATCCGCGCCCCCATTTGGTCGAGCGGAGCAATTTTCGGCATGGTGGCCGTTGATGCCCCTAAGGCTGGCTCGCTGTCCAAAGGCGACGTCTTCCTTGCCGAGTTAATCGCAGCTGAACTCGCACCAGCGTTTGCAATAGCGGCTGCGGTCGGACGCAGCTAAAAGTCAACCTAACGGCCTACACTGTAGGCATGAGCAATCAAGTCGAAGTAACTCCAGGGGGCGTCGGCTTCATCCGGACGACAGCCAAGAAGGCAATCCCGGACGCTCCGCTTGCGCTGAAGACCGCCCGTCGCCGTTCATGGCTGGTACGACGAGACCTCACAGCTGGTCGCCATTCTAAAGTCGAACCGGCTCAGGGCACCCGCAAGAAGGCTTAGCCCGGCCTCTTTGTCGCTGCCACACTTGCAGTGCAAAGTTCAGCGACCAGCGGCGGGCTGGCATTACTCGTCGGTGCAACCGCGAGGTTATTGAAGGTTCCGTGTGTTTCCTTGCCGTGGCGCGCGGACCAGAGCCCCTCGTCAGACAGCGCCGGTAATGGAGATAAGACAAGCGAACGAATGACGGCTTCCGCAGTGTGAAGTCAACGCCGGGACTTGATCATCTTCCTTCTCCCCCTAAGCAGTAAACTGCGGCCGCGATGTCACTACACCAAAGAAGACGTTCCGGTTCGAATCTGGACGCGTGCCCTGATAGTGGCCTTTGACCGAACCCTCAAGCTACAGACGCACTAGGCGTAGACTCGGGAGGAAATCGGCCCCTCCCGACTCAGTGCCTAACATCGTGTGATCCCCGGTTCTGCGCTTGGGCCGGAAGGCTGCGGTCTCCCCCGCCTTCCGGGGCGGAATCAGATACAGTCGCTCAATGAGCGGCGCCGATAACCTTCAGATCGTCAACAGAATGCCCGTATGCAAGGGCAAGTACTGGTCCCCGACCTATGAGGGCTCGTCCGATTTCGTGAAGTCATGGTGGCGGGAAAATTACGGGAGCGAGCCGCCGGCCGAGGAACACTGGGTGTCGTTTTTGCTCCGCGACCGGGAAGTCGCGCGCTGCAAGTACGTCGTGACGGGTGCTGATACGCACCCTGTTCTTGGCGACTTCCCGCACGGGCAACTCGACATCCTCGCGTTCGAGGTCGCTGTCTCCATGCGTCGGAAGGGGATTGGCCGCATGGCAGTGCAGGCGATCCGAGACCAGAACCCGATGCCGCGCATGACTGCCCTGAACGATGACGCCGAATCAAGGAAATTCTGGGATGGGCTTGGCTGGATCAGGCACGAGTCACCTTACGCCTCCCTGAGGGGCGGGGAACGCGTGACCTACTCGGCGCCATGATCCGTAACGGCTAGAGTTCGCGGCCGTGGTTCTGCTGGTTCTGGCGTGCCTGGGCCGCTGCGCGTTCGGCTTGCTGTTTGGCGGCTTCCTTCTGTTCGGCCGTTTGCTCGGTTTGCGGCTGTGCTTGCTGCTGCGCCGCGAGCCGTGCAGCGTTCCGCTCGGCCGTGATCTTCTCCAACCGGCTGCGGAGACGGGGCTTTTCCGTCTGCTCGGGCGTGATGGCAGCCGGCTCCTGGACGTTGGCCTGCCGGTCCGCATTGGTTGCACGCTGCGCGGGTGATTCGGGAGCGTGAGTGTCCTTGCTGCGCTCGACCGCACGCAGAGCGTCCAGCGTCCGGTTTTCGTCGGTGGCGCGTTCGGGCAGGGCATGTGAGCGCTTGGAGACGGTCACTGCCTGGTCGTGGAGTTGCTGGCCGATCTCTTCGTTTCTGAACCGTTCTGGCACTGGTGTGGCCTCCGTTTCGGGAACGTTGTAGCGGGCACGGAACATTTCGATGCTTGCAGCGGTGTCGCGCCATTGCTCGGCGGCGTCGGGGCGAGTCGGGACGGGTCCGAGTTTCTGTGCCCATTCCGGTGGCGTGGCCGCCAGCAGGTGGCCGCGTTCGTCGAACCGGGCTGCGAGGACTTCGCGGCGTGCTGTCAGTTCTTCTTTCCATGGCTGGGGCAGGTACGGGCTTGTCGCCGCGCGTGACGGGGCGAGCCATTCCGGGAGCCGGTCCGGTGCCTGCACCGCGGCGACGGGACGTGGTGTGAGGGTGCGGAGGCGTTCCTCAGCCCGGGCGCGGGCAGCGATCGTCTCGTGGCCCCACGCACGCTGGGTGTTGGCACCGGCAGCGGGGTTCTGCCCGTGAACGCTGCGGCCGCCGCGTTCGGCGGTTTCGGCCGTGCGCTGTGATTCCTTGAGCTGCTGGGTGCGGATCCGGTGTTCGTCCTGGAGCGCGCGCAGCTGCTGGTGGCCGCGGCGGGCCTGTGCCGGGTCGTTGATGGATGAGGTTTCCCTCGCGGTGAAGCGGGTGGTGAAGATCCGGCGTTCAAGCTCGGCGTCGGTGAGGTTGCCATGCCGGCGGTTGGTCCAGTGGTCAGCTGGTTTCGGGCCATGTGCTGCAGCTGCTTCGCGGGCAGCCCGGGCACCGGCCTCGGCTTCGGCGCGAAGGGTGGCCAGCTGCTCATCGGAGAGTCCCTGCAGGGGCCGTTCCCCTGCTTGGGCGATCAGTTCCGGGGCCTTGTCCACGATCTTTTCAACGCGCCAGGCGAGCACGGCGGAAAGGTCATCGGCGGTCTCGAACTCGCGTTCACCAGCTGCGGTGCGCAGCAGCCCGGCAGGGTCCCATCCGCCCTGTTCGGCATTGTCCAGGTGGGTGGCCACCGCTCCCCAGGACTCGGCGTTGATGAACTTCTCTGCATCCGGTCCAAGGATTTCCCGGGCCATAGCGGCCATGCGCAGGGTGTTGGCTTCTTCGGTGACGTAGCGGTACTGATCGGCAAGGGTCAGGGGCGAGTTGATGCGTTCGTATTCGGTGGCCATGGCCTCGTGTGCGGAGGAGTCCTGGCTGTGGTTCCCGGCGATAGCGGCCAGAACACTGTCGCGGTCTTCGCCTTCCTCGACGGCGACGAACAGCACGTTTTCGTCCCGGCCACGCGTTGCGGCGACGTAGCCGTTCTCACGCGTGGTGGAGGCATCAAGGATGGGGATACCAGCATCGCGGGTCATGCCCTGGGCGCGGTGGGTGGTCAGGGCGTAGCCAAGGTGGACGTGCTCTGCGACGTACTCTGCAGGGAGCCGGATAGTCCCGCCGTGCTCGAGGTGACTGACCGACAGGGACCCGTCCTCATGGGCTTGTTCGACGGTCCAGAGGTCGCCATTTTTTACGACGTCCCGGCCTCGCTTGACCTTCATCTGGGAGTCGTTCAGACGGGTCACTACGTGGTCCCCGGCCCATGCGTGGGAGCCGTCACGCAGCTGCACGGACGTCCCGGTGCCGGCTACTTCTCCGGTCTCGATCCGGTAGGCCTGGGCACGTTCGGAGAGGCGTTGGGAGCTTTCGTTGGTCGGTGCCATCATCACCGCGGCGTCGCCCTGGTTCAGGCGGCTCTGCCACAACCCGAAAGCCAGGCCTTCAACGGTTTCGATACTTCCGGCCTGGACGCGTCCGTTGTCTTTATACCAAGCGAAGGGGTCAGCTTCGTGCTCGCTGGGTGTGCGTAGAAGCAGGGACGCTTCTGCTTCTTCGGGGCTGTGGAACCGGTGAATGGTCTCCAGTTCGGTCGCGCCGACTTCGTTGATCAGCAGCCGTAGCGCACCGCCGGCCTGGACAGCGGAGAGCTGCCGGTCATCACCAATGAGCCGGACGAGTCCGCCGCCGGCTTCCACTGCCCGCACGACGTCGGCGAGTTTGCCGGTGCCCTGCATACCGGCTTCATCGACGATCACGAGGGTGCCCGGTGTGACCGTGAAAGCCTCGTTGGGGCTGAGCAGGAACTTGTCCGTTGTCACCGCGGTGATGCCGAGTTGTTCGCCCAGGTTCGCTGCAGCCACGGCGGACGGTGCAAGGCCGATGACCCTGCCGCCGGCATGGGTGATCGCGGCCCGGACCAAGCCCATGGAACTGGATTTACCGGTACCGGCAGCTCCGATGCCGACACTGAGGAGTTTCGATGAGGTGGCGAACTCGCGTGCCAGTTCGATCTGTCCGGCGTCCAGCGGGTGGGGCTTCTCACCGGTGGCCACGGCGAGGTTATATGCCTCCACGGCGGCGTCGAAGTCCTGCATGGATGCTGCCGGGATGACGTCTTTCTTACCGGCCCGCAGCAGTGCGTTTTCGTCTTCGAGGATCTTCGTGGACGTGTACCGGGTATCGGTGCGGTGGTTGAAGTCAGCTGTTCCGGCGTTCCTGGTGAGTGCTTCGAACCGGCCGTGAACATGGTCCGGGGTGATACGGACGGAGGCGGTGCTGAGGCTGTGGGAGACCACTTGTTCCACGGTGCCTGCCGGGACAGGGCCGTGTTCGACGGCGTATTCGCGTGCCCAACGGTTGGCTTCGGCCATGACGTTCTGCGCCGTCCAGGTGGAGCGTTTGTCAGAAACAGCGGCGACGATCTGACGCGCTGTGGCGTCAATATCAATGTCAGTGACGGCAGGGCGGAGTGCCCGGGACCGGGCACCGGTAATCCGTCCCAAGTCTTTCTCCGTGAACAGGGTTGCGGCTTCCTGCCGCCATGCCTTGGCCTGTTCAGCGAGAGTCTTGGGCTTCTCTTTGTCGGGCCGCGTGTCCAGTGTTGCGGCCTGCGCGAGCTTGATCAGGGCGGCTTGGTCGGGGCTGTGGCCGTGCTGTTCTTCATATGCCTGTCGTAGTTCGGTCAGGCTCGAACGGATCCCTGCGCTGCGCTTGGAAAACAGCGCGTTCAGTTCCCGCGGAACGGACTCAACTTCCATGACGGGCTGCTTGGAGCCGTTGACGGTGCGGGCTTCGAACTGAACACCGTGCTCTTCAAGATAGGCCTGAATCTGGGTGTTGTAGTGCTCCGAGACGGCCACGGCAGAGCGGTGGAGCAGCTTGCCGTCGATGGTCTTCCAGTTCCCTTGAAGGTCCTGAACCTTGTTGGAGACCACAAGGTGGGTGTGCAGGTTCGGATCTCCCAGGCGGGAATCGTGGTGCCGGAATGCCGTTGCCGTCACACCGCCTTTGACGGAGGTCTGGGCGATGCCGTTGGTCCCCAACCGGGTGGCCAGGGCGTGGGTTTCCAGATACTCCACGGACTTTTTGAGAGCGGCTTGGTGGGCTTCTTCGACGAGACGACGGGTATCACCGTCGCCCAGAGCCCACAGTACGGAGATGCTCTTCACGGGGGTGAAGGTCAGGTCGTAACCGGCCACGGCGTTCTGCTGGGGTCGCAGCTGCGCGGTGATGTACTTGCCCAGTTCTTCCTTGGAAGCGGGCGGGCGTCCGTGTCCTTCACGGAACATCACAGCCCCTGCTGTGGCCCGTATACGGTGCCGTTCCGCTGCCGTGGGCTTGCGGCCCTCCATACGTTCGAAGTCGCTCTCACGGACGCTTATGGCCTTCGCCAGGGCGTTGTCCTTGGGACCGTAATCGTAGTAACGGCGGCCCAGTTTCGCCTCGGCCTGGGCGGCCTTCTCGGCGGCTTTGGCAGAGAGACCGTCCGCCCTCTTGGCAGCCAGAATGGCTTCGTACTCCGGGTGCTTGCCCTGCCCAAAGAGGTTGGCCATTTGGGCTTCGGTGACGTTCCCCGAGACGCCGAGTGCTTCGGCTCCGCGTCCAAGCCACTGGCCCGGTGGCAGTCCCTGCACGGTGTAGTAGTCGCCCAACTGGCGATCACCTGCGCGCAGCTCATCACCGCTGGCGGTCTCCTGCGTGTAGTACAGGTAACCGGTGCCAGCACTGAGAACGTGCAGCGACATCATGGCCCGATTCTAGCGGAATCGGCCTCATTTATTCGAAATGCAAGAGGTGTGACTGAATTTGGCGTTTTGAGCTTGATGCGAGCTAGCGAGTATCGGTTCGAAAAACGTCGGATTGAGTCCATCATTCTGATGCGAGTATCCATATGAAAAGCGGCAGCTTTGATTGTTGATACTCGCTGGCAGGGGTTATACACAGCTCGACAACAAACAGAGGTTCCATGCCTGCCCAAGGCAAGTTGTGTTTAACCCCTGCCAGCGCCCACAAACCGTCCGCAACGCCCCCGCCGGCCCTTCCGGATCGAACACGCGTGGGCTTCTAACCGTTAGGTTTCCGGTTTGGCCAAGTGCCTTCTGCAAGAATGGGGACCGAGACAGAAACCGACCACACCACAGGGGGCCGTGATGGCTGGCAAGACACGCAACACGATGATCGTTCAGGCACGCCGGAAGACCGAGGAGTTGGCAGCGAAACGGCGCGAACGCGAAGCGACGCTTCAGTCGCTGGCTACCGACTACCACGCCGCCACGATGATGGCCGAAGCCGGGGTGGAAGAAGCCGAACGGCAAGCAGCCGATCTGATCGCCACGGCGAAGAAGAACGCGGCCGCTGCCATTGATGACGCGAAGGAAACTGTTCGCAAGATGCTCGCCACCGGCGAGACCCGACAAGGCATCGCCGAGCTCCTGGACGTCAGCGTCTCTTACGTCCGCAGCATCGACGTAGCCACACCGAAGAAGGCCAAGGCTGGGGCCGATGCTCCGACTGCCGAGGTTCAGGATTCAGAAGAGAGTGGGAGCGTCGGGGTCGTGTCCGGACATGAGGGGTCGGATCACTGATTCATCCCACCCGTGCTCTTTGAGCGCATCACGGAGCTGCCGCGACTGAACGGTGAAGTTCGCGCGACCGACGCCGCGCCAACGCCACGAGTGGGCGTTGGCGCGGCGTCTCTTTTGTGACCGGTCAATCAGGTTCTCCGCTTGCGTGCCAGGGAACAGGTGACTGTCGGGACCGCCCGTGGCGCGGACACAGATCGGAATATCGCACGAGTGCATGAGCTTGGTGTCAGGGTCCAGCTGCTCACCGGTCAACAGCAAGTGTGCGAAGCGCTGTGGCCGGACAGCATGTTGACCTGTGGGCGTCTTGATCCAGAACCGGCCATAGCCGTCATCGCCGACAGCACCGGTCCACAGCCAGCAGTCATTCTCCCGCGTGCCCTTGACTACCTTGGACCAGAAACGGGCCTCATCCCGCGTTACGGACACAACTGGTTCACCAGCGCCGCCAGCGGCGTTCCAGCCGGTTCGCTGCGAAGAAGAAGGCAACCATGAACAGAGCCGGCGGCAGCGCCTGAAGCAGACTCTGGCCGATCCACGCCACAACGGCAGTGATCAACGCGATCACCCCCGCGGCCTTGCACAGAAAAATCAAGATGCCTTGGCCGGCGGCTACCGGATGCGTGAGGGCGTAGATGATCCAGCCGCCCAGGGCGACGGCGGCGAACGCTGCGAAGAAGATCAGAACGACGGCCACGGCGCGCCCCTAACGATTGATTGACGGGTGGTCGGTGGTCTCAGCAGTTCCATCGTCCCGCCTTGCGCTCCTTGGCTTGGTCGGCGGTCGCGGTGAAGTCCTCGCTGTAGGTGAAGGACTTGCCGTAACCGGTAGCTTCGGCGTGACCCTGTTCAAGGATGGTGCGGTTGACCAGGGTGCCGTCGGTGGTCCAGACGTAGGCAAGAAGACGGTCGTACTTGTCGCGGACCCCTTGGGCGGGATCCGCTGCCAGGAACACTTGGCTCCCGTCCAGGAGTGAGTGCAGGTAGGTGGACGCTTCCGGGCCGCCGCACTCCACCGGCGCGTTCTCTTTGACGCTCTCCGGTGCGTTGATGCCTACAAACCTGACGCGGGTGCTGGTGCCGTTGCAACTGATCCGGATTGTGTCCCCGTCGACAACCTTCTCCACGGTGTACGGGCCACTGGCCGTTGTCCTAAGTGTCGGCGGCCGTGCCGCCGAGCCCGTCGCGCTACAGGGCACCTCGTGCAGCGGCGCCGGGCCACCGGCAGGAACGACCTGCGGTCCGCCCTGGGCCGTGCAGCCGGCGAGGGCAAGAACGGCCAGAACGCTGCCGAAAAGCAGCCGACCCCAGTACTGGGTGCTGGTCATGGGTGATCCTCCTTTGCTGCTGTTTCGGCGCGGGTGCGTCGCCCTGGGCGCAGTTCCCCGGCTTCAACGCCCGGCCATTTCCGTCCGTTGTTGTACTTGCGTTGCAACCGGCGTAGTTCCCGGCGCGCGGCTGCTTCAACGAAGTCCGCAATGGACACATACCCCTCGAGCTGCCCGACCGCTTGCACCGCTGCCCGGATCTGCTTCAGGTCCTCTTCAGTGAAGTAGGGCCCCTTCTTCTCGCTCGACTTCATCAACGGTCCTGGCTTAGAAGGGGGGTTCGGAGTCGGGTCCGTTGCCCCAGGATCCGGCGCTGGCTGACGAGTTCGCGGCCCATGGGTCGTCCTGCTGGGTTGCTTGAGCGCCGGCGCCCTGGTTACCGAATGCTCCACCGTTTCCTGCACCCTGGTTGTTGTTGCGCTGGGTGCGGTTGACCTTCGCATTGGCGTAGCGCAGGCTCGGGCCGATCTCGTCTACTTCGAGCTCGATAACGGTGCGCTTTTCGCCTTCCTTGGTTTCGTAGGATCGGGACTTGAGCCTGCCGGAGACGATGACGCGCGTGCCCTTGGTCAGGGACTCTGCGACGTTCTCAGCCGCTTCCCGCCACACACTGGCACGGAGGAAAAGCGTCTCTCCGTCCTTCCATTCGTTGGACTGACGGTCGAAGGTCCTTGGCGTTGAAGCGATCGTGAAATTCGCTACCGCCGAACCCGACGGAGTGAACCGCAACTCGGGGTCCGATGTCAGGTTTCCAATGACAGTAATCGTGGTTTCGCCGGCCATGATGGTTCCTTTTCCTCGTGTGCTGTTGGTGTTCTCGGTGGGTGTGCTGGTTTCGTTCTGAGGTTCGGTGCCACCCGGTTCGTCGTGGGTGAGATCGTTGGGCTGGTGCTGGTCCGCGGTGTACTCGTCCCAGAGCCCGCCCTCCCCTATCGGGGCCCTACTGATCGCGGCAAGGTAGCGGTCATCGTCAACACTGTAGGGATTGGCATAGACGCCGGCGTACGGGTCCAGGCTGTCGGGGTAAATCCTGCCGCTGGGGTTGGTCTCCCGGAACAAGTCGATCTCCAACGGGATCCGCGGGCTGATCTCGAACCCGTCCACCGGGTGCGGTGTGGTCACAGTCCTCACCCGAGTTCAGCGGCGCGGATGCTCAGCCGGTCGGTGAGTTGCTCTTCAAGGAGGTCCCGGGTGTTGACCTCGTACCTCGATTCCGTCTCCTCGTCGTAGAAGACGGTGGAGGCGTCGTAGAAGCGTCCCTCGGCGGGAGTGGCCGGGGAGTTCAGGAACGCAAGCCCGTACGCGGCAGCCTGGATTTCAGGATCGGTGCGCAGTTCGGTCGGGACAGCATGTTCGTCCAGGATCAGGGTGATGGTCTCTGCGGTGATGGGTGTGGCGTTCATGATGCCTCCTTGTGGGTTGCGGTCGTGTGGTTCATGGCGGCCTGGACGAGCTTGTCACGGCGGAGGCCGGACCAGTGGTCCTGGTCATCGGAGTTGTTCACGATGACGGGTGCCTGGGAGTACCCGAGCTCTTGGGTGATGTATTCCAGCGCGGCCGGCACTTCGGTGATGTCCACGGGTGTGTAGGTGATGCCTTTGGAGTCGAAGTACTCCATGGTGCGGTCGCAGTTCGGGCAACCGGGCTTGGTGTAGACCGTGTAATCGGTGATCATTACTTCCTCCCCAGAACGAGAACGAAAGCGACAACGCTTGCCGTGACTGCAGCGGCGGTGATGAGCAGTGTCGGGATGAGGCCCAGGCCGGCGATTTCGGAGATCCCGAGTGCGGCGACGGCGATGTGGGCGGCAACGGCCAGTCCGAGGAAGAACTCTGCGAAGGAGAAGTCCTTGGTGGCGGTGCGAGTGGTGGTGGAAGTAGTCATTTTCAGTCCTCGGTTTCGTATCAGTTTTGGTTAGGTTCGTCTGGCTGAGTTGCTACTACTATTCTAACTTTTATCCGATCGGATTTAAAGGCTTTTATCCTTTATTTCTAGGGGTTTTTAATCAGTTTTTGGTAGAGATTTTTGGGTGATTTGGGCGTCTGGTGGGTTTTGGAAGTGTCATTTTCAGAAGTTGGCGGCACAAGTGTCAGAAGTCATCAGCACAGTACGGTTCCTGGACGCTTCTGAGAATTTGCAGCGGCTTCCAGCGCAACGCGATTAGGTACTTTCCATTGAGTCGTCCGGCTGAAAATAGTGAGGGGCAACGTTTGGCTGGTCGGGCTACATTGGCTTTTTCCGTGGGAGGCGCCCTGATTGGATCGGCCCTCTGGAGCAAGCTTCGGTTGTTCCGTCTTAACAACAGCCAACATATTACGATGGTGAAAACGGGAATGGGATACGAATGACGCTCGGAATCGTCCTGATGGCGATCGGTCTGCTTTGGTTGCCTATGAGGAAGTGGATTGCACGCCTCCAGTACTCGTTCGCTACCCAGATGTTCGGTGAACCTGAGAAAGTGGATGAAGAACGAGTGACGGGATTTGAGAAGTTCGGCGTCTTCTTCTGCGTTGTCCTTATCGTTGGTGGCTTGAGCATTGTTGTTTTGACACTCATTTTCCGTCCACCGTGGGTAGGAGCCTAGATGAGTCAGCCGTTTCTTGGAATCGTTGGTATTTATCTGGTTCTCAGCGCAGGAGTCCTGTACTTGCTCCGCAATGTCATGGCCAAGGCGGGCACCGACGGGTGGTCGTGGCTTCCCGACGAATTCAAGTTCAAGACCTTTGAACACCAACTCATGTGGTCCAAAGTCGCCGGAGCCATCGTGGCTTTTGCAGGCCTGGTCTTCCTTGTTCTGTTCCTGGTAACCGGATAGCCCATCACAGTGTCGTGTAATTGCGTGACCTTTCGGCTTTGAACAGTTCCTCACGGCTGACCCGCGTCCGGGTCCGTTGCCGGCCGGAAGAGGACGGTGTCCACGCCTCTGCCGGTGAGGGAGCCGCTCTCAAGCAGCTGGATTGCTGTCGCCGTTGCCTCCAGTGTCCTGAGTTGGCTGTCGATTGTGTAGCCTTCGTGAGGTCGCCATTTCAAGGGTCCTACGCGCCCGGAATGGCCGGCCTGCTTCCAGATCCACATGATCATGCGGCTAGCTGTCCGACACTCCGTCAGTGGTGCAGTGAGCTCGTCGATGATGGTGCGCATCAAGCGAAACCAGGTCCCGGCAGGGACCTGCTGGCTGAGCAGCTGAACTCTCCCCGTCGCCATGGCCTGCCACGTTCGTGTGTCCATCGCCAACAGTGTTGCAGGGACAGGCTTTGGTGTTGGGGGCCTGTGTTCCCAGCCAGCGAAGTAGCTGGCTGACTTCGTCCATATTTCCAGAAGACATCCATGGGTTGGGCAACTAAGCGTCAGCGGCAGCAGCCACAACAATTGGTAGGGGTGAGGCGGTGACGTTGCCTCGATGCAATGCGGGCATGCCCGCACCGCCGGGCGCGTTGGACACCACGGCATCCAGGGGTAGATCTCACGCGGCCACCGTATTTCCGCTGGCAGGAGCACGGCGAACTCTCGCGTGTACTTCGCGAACATCCCAGCGTCTGGTTCGGTCTGGGCAAGAAGCCAAGGTGACCAGCCGCTGAGGCTCATTCTCCGGATCCGGTGCGCATCAACGCCGGTTCTTTTCGAGAGCTCCTGAGCTAAACGCTCGGGCGGGCAAGTGTCCAGGTCCGCGGCCCGGCCCGGCCAGAAGCCCAGGTCGGCGACGAGGTCTTCGAGGCTAACGTCGTAGCGGACGGCGATTCGTCGCAGCCAGGACGACAGCGCCTCACCGGGAGCCGGTGCAGGATGCACCGGCCAGCGCCTCACCATGGTCACTGCAGTTGTTTTTCGAAAAGCCTGCGCCGCTCCGTTGGTCCTATGTAATCCGCCAGGGTCAGGGTCCTTCGACTGATCCTCTCCTCGCCTGTCTCCACGGCGGCGACCGCGGCCGCCGTCAGAAGGTGGGCGAGTTCACCTATGGTGCCTTCGCTGCGGGCGAGCAGATACCTGGCCATGTCCTCCGTATCTATGACCGACGGTGAGCGCAAGGGCAACGCGGCGGCGAAGCTGGCCAACAGCGACCTGGCCTCCAGGCCCACTTCCCAGAGCGGCAGAACGAACGGTTCGAACCTGTTCTCAAGCTGGTCATCGGACCGGACAGCCAGGTAGGCCTCCCTCGTGCCAACGCCGACGAGAGGGATGCGCAGCTCGTTGCCCAGATACCGAAGCAGGTTCAGGAACTCGCGTCGTTTCTCCCCGCGGCCGGCCAAAACGTTGTGGAACTCATCGATCACGAGCATCCGGGCTTCGACTTCGCGCAGGAGTGAGAGGGCCAGGCGCTCGGCTTCGGGCAGACGCAGGTTTGACCGGAAGGGCGCACCCATCGCGTTAAGGAGAGCCGTGTAGAACCGAAGCTCCGAAGGTTCAGAGGGCATTTGCACGCACACGACCGGGATGCTTTCGCCGTCCGGGCCCGTTACGGGTGGATGCATTCGATGGAAACGCTCAACGATCATAGTCTTGCCATTGTTCGTCGGCCCGACCAGCAGAAGGTTGGGCATGCGCTGCTTCTTCGGCCAGCTGAAGAGTACTTCCAAGCGCGCAACGGCATCCAAGGCCTTGGGGTAGCCGATCCACCGGTCTGCACGGATGCGGCCCAGCCTCTCCTCGGTGGGCAGCTTTGCCACATCCCGCGCTACGGGGTGCAGATGCGTCAGGTCCCCGGTCTGGTTATCCTCCACAGTCACCATTCCTCGATCTGTTCGAAGGGTTGAACGGAAACCTCTTCCGGGCTCGTGCCTCTTGAGGCATCCGGTGGCGGTGGGACTTTTGCGGGGCTGAGGTGTGGGCGACCCGGGTTCTTGGCGTGCTTGCGGCGTTCGGTTTCCCTGCGGATGCGTTTGGTCGTTTTCAGGGCGGTATCGCTGACCTCGCGCATTTGGTCGATCATCCGAAACAGTGCTGTCTCGTCCACTTGGGTGGCGCCGAGATCATGTAAACGGGCCAGAGCCTGCCGGTGCTCCCACGTGCTGATGGGAGGGTTGGCGATCGACCGGTACGGGACTTCCACGTAGTGGTGTCCGTCCGGTTCCAACACCCAGATCCGGCTGATATCGCGTGGATCTCGTCGGATGACGAACGGCTCCAGCTGGTCGCGCCGGCTGATCCACGGTTTCAGAGCGTTCGCGAAGTAGTGGACATGGTCGATGACGAAGCCTGTTCGGGTCAGTGTGCGACGGATGACCGGGAGGAAGTCCACCAAGAAGGAGGTCTGGTTTGCGGTAACTGCAGGCACCCCGGTGGCAGCTATCCCGGCAGCCCACTTGGCTGCCGGTGTTTGTCCCAGGGTCCTATGAACGCTGCCGTGATAGCTGGCAACAGCAAGTACCAACCACTTCTCCAGCTCCGGCAGCGTCAGGGCAGCCAACCTCTCCGAGTCATAGCGGCCCCGCTCCCCCGGGTTGGAAAACGTTGTTCCCGGAAGCTCGTGGATCCTGCGCATGGCCGTGCCGATGACGCGTTCGACAATGCCGCCGTAGTGGGGTTGCCCAGGTGGCCGATAGGACAACCTGATGCCATGCTGCTCGCACCCACGCCGTAGCGCCTCGCTCTTGAACTCCGCCGCGTTATCCAGGAACAACGATTTCGGCTTGCCGCTCATCGGCCAATCCACCTCTACGCCAAGCCGCTCAAGCCAAGGACGCTTGTCACCAACGGCGTGGGCCAGGCACAATCCGACCGACACAGCCGATGGAGGTTCCAGCGTCACGACCATGCCCACGAGAGCCCTGCTGAAGACGTCGACGGCCACGGTCAGGTACGGCCGGCCAATCGACTGACGTTCCCGTTCATCAACGATGACCACATCAATGATGGTGTGGTCGATCTGTACCTGCTCCAGAGCCGAACTGATCAGCGGAACCTCACCGCCAGCGGCCTGCAGGGTCCTCACCGCATCCGCGCCTTCCCTGCGTCGTCCCACTTCAACGGGGTTGAGCATGGAAATACGCCGAGTCACCGTGTTCCGCGTCGGGGGCTTCAAGGCTTTCAGCGCGCAGGCCCGCGCAATCTCGCGGTGGAGCGCCGCAACGCTCAGTTTTTGTCGAGTCAGGTACCGCCTGCGAATCAGGTCGCGCATGATTTCCTCTACCGGTTCGGGCAGCCGGTTTCGGCCCCTACCTCCGGTGGAATGACGGACCGCTAGGTCCGTTACGAGACCCGAACCTTGTCGATACCGGGCGAGCAACACGTAGACCCGGCGTCGCGAGACACCAAGTTCCGCAGCCGCTTGATCAACAGCAGCAGTGCTGGGGCTGCGGCGCTCCGCCAAGGCACCGATAACCGAGGCACGATTCTTGGCCTGTTCCCAAGCGGCGTCCGACATCGTCAGTTGCCCATCGGCAGCAACACGACTCGGGTCAGTATCCATGCCTGCCTCCTTTTAGGGAACAGGAGTACCGAACAAAAGCACCATAGTGCACGGGACTATCGAGCAGCCAGTGGTCAAGAGCCCAGTGCACTAGTCCCGAGATCACAAGGAAGTTTGTGTAGTCAGCTTCTGAAAATGACAGGAAGATTGCGGGTAGTAGCCCGGGGTGACTCCCCCGGCTTCTTTGAGAGCTTCCCTGGGCGTTGGGGTCCTGTGTCTGTGTCAGGTTCGCCCGGATTTCCCAGTGTGTGGTCCCGGCTGAAAGGAACTGTTCCCCAGCAGAGGGTGGGTCGGCGGCGGGTGGCTTTGCCCATGGGGAAGGTGCCCGGTTCTAGGTGTTAAACAAAGCAGGACCGGCGCTGCCGGTCCTGCTTCGCTCTCCTCGGACAAAGGAAATCTGTGGCTCAGTCTACAAGACTGAGGCCTTGCGCGTTAGGGCGTGGTTCGTGGGTGTGTTGCTCGGTGCCGGCGCAGGAGAAGGTATATGCCCAGGGCGAGGATTGCTCCGATCGCTGCGCCGAGGAACAGGCCGGTAATGCTGCGCGAGCTGTTCAGCAGGATCAGGGGCAGGGAGATGGCTGTGATGAAGCCGAGGTCGAATGGAAGGGTGTCGGGATCGATGTCCTCCATCCTGGAGTGGGCGATCCCCCATTCGATGGCGAGGTAGATCATGGAGATGACCATGAAGATCAAAGCCCCCATCATCACATGGTCAAGGACTGGGAGCAGGCCAGGGAAGATCTCAGCGGGCGTAACCCCTGGGGGTGTCTGCGTGGTCATGGTGACTCCTGTCTGGGATGCCATGGGATGAGCGTAGCGGTGGCCTCTGACAAAACTTCCCGGTGGTGAGTCGATGGAGTAGCCAGACCGCCGGCGGGCGCGGCTTTTGGCGGGTGTGGGCCTGGTGGCGTTGAACGGCGGTCCGCCGCTGGTGATTGGCTGCTGTGGTTCGCCCTGGGCGGCGGACCGCCCGACTTTTGGGAGGTTCCCGGCCCTGCCCATGGTGAGTGGCCGGGGGCCTTGCCGGGCGGTGGGGGTTCCGCCCGGCAAGGGGGTTTAGGCGGCTTCGGGTTCGTCCGCGCGTTCTGTGGTTTCCTCGGTTTTAGTCCCGGGGCCGGTGAGGATGATCTTTTCGACGTCGCTGGCTTCGTATCCCCATGCCGTGAGCTGGGTGAGGTAGTAGCGTGTGTCGCTGTGGCGGCTCCGCCAGCTCGTGCGATCGATGTTTGCCTCGTACGCGGTGATCATGGTGGCGAGGGTGACCGTTTCGGGTTTGGTCGTGGGCTTGTCCACGTAGGCCGTGAACTCGCCGTACCCTGTACCGGTGCCCAGCAGTTCCGCCGTGACTTCGGTCTTGTTCAAGGCCTTGGTCAGGATGTAGCTGGAATGGGCAATCGTGTGGGCGATGAACTTCTGGGCGTTCTTTGGCAGGGCCTTCCGGGCCAGCAGGGTTTTGACGAACTCCCTCCGTACCACCTCGGCCGAATCCATGGCTTTGTTGTTTTCAATGACCTCCCGGCGTGCGGCCTTTTCCTCCTCGGTCATGCCTCCTGCCGGGGCTTTGCCGTCCTTCCGCAGCCCACGGGCCTTCCAGTCTGCGACGGCGAACCTCGTCACCAAACCGCTGTATCCGATGCCGATGCAGACCGCGTCCGCGTCCGCCTCGCTGAGGCGTTCACCTTCTGCGGTGGTCAGTGTGGAGATCATCGCGGCGGCTCCTTTGTAGTCGTAGTAGCTGGGGTCTTCTTCCAGCACGGTGAGACCTTTGGCGGCAGCCTCGGCGCAGGCTTCGGCGAGCAGGGCGTTGTTCCTGCGCTCGTCCCGGAGCCGCTGCGCCCGGTGGGCGAAGTTGCCGGGGTTCTCGGTGGCGAGGCGTTCGAGCGTGGCCACTGCGTCGGCGTCGTCTGCGAATTCCTCGATCACGGCGGACTGTTCCAGCGTCAGGCCTTGGTCCAGTGCCTGGGCTGCTGTGGCGTTCGCCTTGACCTTCAGCGCGGTTTCCACAACGGCTTTCTTGGCTCCCATCTTTCGGGCGATGACGCTGGCGCTCACTCCCAGCAGTGCCATTTGGTGGAACGCTTCGGCGCGGTCGCCGTCGGTGAGTCCGCTGCGGTGGTCGTTCTCCACGACCTGCGTGGCGAGTCGTTCCGCTTCCTCAGGGCTGGCCCCGACGAGCACGGGAATGGTTGCGGCTCCTGCCTCTACGGCTCCGAGGGTGCGGCGCTGTCCCATCAGGACGTGCACGGTTCCGTCCTCGGTCCGGTGTGCGACGACGGGCACCAGTACGCCGTGTTCTTTGATGCTGGCCACGAACTCCTTGGTGAGTCCGGCTTCCTTGCGGACGTTGGTGTCCACGGTCAGGGTGGTGGGGTCGATCATTTCGAGCGTAGGTGTTGCGTTCATGGTGTTGCTCCTTCTTGTCCGAGAAGTTGGGTGGGTGGGGCGACCAATGGTGACCGGCCAGCTTCCCCTCTCCCCCCGTTGTTTTTGGCTGCTGGCGAAGCTTGCGGAGCTGTGGCCGACGGAGGCCTGTCTACCCTTGGGCAAGGTGTGGGAAATTCCCGGAGGAAATAAGCGACGCAGGAGCGCCGTAGGGACATCTCCTGCACCGCAGGCCCCGGAGCCTGCGGAGGGGCTAAACGGGATGGAGCGGACACGTACAATCCGAAGGACAGCAGCCAAAAACGTCGTAGACACACAGGGCCGGGCACGGCGGAGCTCTGCGACGTCGGGACCGGGCCCAACAGCCGGCCACGGAGCGAAGCGGAGTGGACGCCCGAAGGGGTGCGAGCCCCGCGAGCATGCTTCTCCCCCGGCCATCCCGGATCCGCCCAGGTCAATCCCCGCCAAGGCTTGCCGCACGCACCAGGTGAGTGCCGCCGGCCCCGTTGCGGGAACGGCGGTCCGTCGCCGGCAACCACCCACCCAGGCCAGCCGTCCGCGGCGGACCGCCCGCCCACACAAGGCGAACGGCCCACCCCGCCTACGTGGAGCTGTTGGTCGCGCGGTTGTTGAATCGGCGGAAGTTGGCGGCGATTTCTTGGGCGATATCGGTCATCGGTGTTCCCGGGGTGATGGTCTTTTCGTCGTCGGCGGAGAACTCCACCGGTTCGCCGTCGTCGTCGTAGTGGTCCGGGCCGTAGTAGAGCTCTGCCGTGGTGAACCGGGATTCCAGGGGGTTCTTCCAGCTGAATGATCCGGGGCCAACGGTGAATGTGTGGCTGCCTTCGCTCTGAAGGAAAAAGGTGGCGGTGCCTCCGCCGGTTTGTTCGACGTGAAGTTCCAGGCCTTCGGCTTTCATCGCGTCCACCAGGTCCCGCGCGGGAAACCATTCAATCTCTTCGGCGGTCTGTTGTGTTTCGGGGCTTTCAGTCATGGTTCTGTCTCCTTTACGCATGGGGTGGTGGCCGGGACGGGCGTCCCGGCCACCGGTGGGTCTAGCTGGCGAGCAGTTCGGCCAGTTCTGCGGCGTCGGAAACCAGTGCTGCCGTGCCTTCTTTCAGGAGCCGGTGGCAGCCTGCCGAGTTCGCGCTGTGCACGCTTCCGGGTACTGCCGCCACGTGTCGGGCAATGGTTTCGGCGTGGTGCGCGGCGTTCAGCGCGCCGGACCGCCACCGGGCTTCGACAACGCAGGTGACCCCGGCTAGGGCGGCAATGATGCGGTTCCGCTGCAAAAAGCGGTGACGCGTAGGCGCGTTTCCCGGGGGCTGCTCTGAGACGACCAAACCGTTGGCCCTGATCGCGGCCGCGAGGTCGGCGTTGCCGGACGGGTAAACCCGGTCAAGGCCTCCGGCTGCAACCGCGATGGTCGCCGGTCCGGTGCCGGTAAAGCCAGCAAGCGCGCCACGGTGGGCGTGGGCGTCGATGCCGTAGGCCAGGCCGGAGACAATGCAGATTCCACGCTGGGCCAGCCCATGGGCCATCTCACCGGTGACAGCTGCGCCGTAGCTGGTGCAATCGCGGGACCCAGTCAACGCTGCCGCGCGCTGTACCGCGGGGATCCCCTGGGTGAGGTTCCCGACGTACCAAAGCCCATACGGGGCATCAGGCAGATCATCGAGGCCGATGGGCCAGTGTTCGTCACCGGGGATAAGGAAACCTCCGCCCAGTCGTTCGATGGTGGCAAGATCCCTTTCTGCGTCCACGTCCGGGATCCGCTGCGCCCAGCGGCGCAGCCCTTCGTTCAATTCCTCTTCGCCGATGTGGCGGAAGGTGTGGGGCGGTTGCGCCCCGGTTGCTACTCTCAGGGCCGCGTAGGCGCCCAAGGCGTCGACAAGCGCCCGGCCCGTGGAGTCCTGGGAATCGAAAAGACGAGTCAGGGCGGCGCGTGCAATGCGGTCGTTCATGGTGTTGCTCCTTCTTGTCCGAGAAGTTGGGTGGTGGGGCGGCTTAGGTGACCGGCCAGCTCCCCTCTCCCCCAGTTGTTTTTTGTTGCTGGCACGTAGTGCTCTACGGGGCCGACGGAGGCGACTCCTCCCGCCAGGGCGAGGTGCTGGAAATCTTCGAAAGGAAATAAGCGAAGCGCCGTCGAAGAATTCCAGGGCCGTAGGGCCCCGGAGTTTACGGAGGGGTCAGGAGCTTGAGCCGGAGCGGAACCGTATGATCCGCAGGACAGCCACAAAAAACGTCGTAGACACACAGGACCGGGCCCGGCGGAGCTCTGCGACGTCGGGACCGGGCCCAACAGCCGGCCACGGAGCGAAGCGGAGTGGACGCCCAAAACGGGCGCGAGCCCTGCGAGCATGCTTCTGAGTCAGCAACACGGGCACCCGTCCCCCACCGCTTTGAAATTCGGCCTTACGTTCACCAGGTCAAGTGGATCTAAAGTGAAGGACGTTGCCATGAATACTGAAAGCATCAGGCTGGAACTCTCCCGGATGACCGCGAGGGTTGAAGCGTTGGAGGATCAGCCGCTGTCCCGAATCGTTGCGGCGGCCAGGAGCGAGGCCAAGGCGATCAACCTGAGGATGGCCGAGTCCACGTTGCAGGCCTGGGCCCGTGCCGTTCACTACGGCATTGGGTTCCGGTTCCATCTCCGCTGAGTGCGACTGTTCCTGTAAAGGCAGAAGAGCCGGCACCCTGGCGGGTGCCGGCTCTTCATGTGTTCCTCGGACAAAGGAAATCTGTGGTGCAGCGTCGTTGCTGCCGTGGTGCTAGAAGTCGTGGTGTTCCTGGGGGTGGGTGAAGTCCACCGGTCCCAAGGATTCATTGGTGGTGAGCAGCTGCAGCTCGATGACGTCTTCCAGGAAGCTGGCCCCTGGTGTTGGTTTGTCGTCCTCGGTCAGGATGTATTCGGTTCCCATGCTGGATCTCCTGGTGCAGTGTTCTCGTTGGAGTTCACTGTAGCCGTGGATCCTTTGCGTTGGCTGGTTGCCGCTGCGCCCGCGCCAGCGTCATGGCGGCCGGGGGAGCGCCAGCGGAGGAGGCCGCCCCGCTACCTGAGAGGCCGGGCAGGACCGTTGCTGATCCTGCCCGGCCATACCGGTTAGCTGGTGGGGCGCCTGTAGGCGGTTTCTTGGTTCTTGGCGACTTCTGCGATGTAGACGCTGCCAATCAGGTCGTACAGCTGTTCTGCGAACCGGTAACCGTGCACGTCCTCGACCGCCAGTTTCAGGTAGCGCTCTGCGTGCTTTCCATATCCTTTGAGCCATTGCAGCCATCCCATGAGGGTCAGCATCGGCGCGCGCCGGCCTTCGGGGACGGCCTTCATCAGTTCGAACGCGATGGTTTCGGCGTGGTCCACGCGCTTCCAGTCCGGGCGGCCGTTGAACTTGCCCAGAATGATGTCAATGATGACGCCGTTGTTCGTGGTGATGATGTCCGCCATGAGGAAGTCCCTGATGTACGCGTCTTGGAACCACGCCGCCAGTTTCCGTGCGGTCTCGTGGTCCGGCATGGCGTCGGCGTCCAGCACGGTGCCCCACTCGCGGCGCGCTTCCTCCACGGATTCCTCCGTGCGGACGGGCACCTGAACCGGCTCAACCCATTTGCCCAGCAACGCCGGGTTGTAGACGTCCACGTTCGGGGCGCTTCCCATGAAGGTCAAAGTGGCGTTGGCGTTGCTGTCCTTGATCTGCTCCAGCGGGTTTCGCTCCGTGCTGCCGTAAGCGGCCCAGTGGGTGCTGGTAACGAGGTAGACCTTGCGGACGGGCATCCGTGCCGTGGCCAGTTCGTTGCCCAGGGCCGCGACGTGCGCGGCATAGGGGAACCGGGCATCTGTACTGGTTTCGTCGGTGTAGACGATGAGGTAGCAGGCCGTGGCGTTCTCGTCCTGCGCCGCGAGGCTGGTCACGGTCTGGGCGAAACCCAGCGGGGCCGCGTCCATCGGTGCATCCACGCGCAGCGTGGCGCCAAGTGCTCCGGCGGTGGCCGTGAGCACGACGAACGATTCGGTGGGGGTTCCTCCGAGCAGGTGCGGGACGTAGGCCAGCAGGTCGGCGGGGCTGGTGAGGGTGAGTTTTTCAGTCATGATGTGTTGTCCTTCTTGTCCGAGAAAGTAAATGGTTGGGGTGGCCGGGAACGTCGGGTTCCCGGCCACCGTGGGCGGTTAGGCCGCTGGCTGGATCAGGCGGGTGTCGAAGAGTGCTTCGGCCCTGCGGATGAGGTAGTCCGGCACGTCGGTGTCGTGGCTGAGTCCTTCCCTGCCCAGGAACACGGCGTTCCCGGTCACCGGCAGGTCAAGGCCGGTTTCGTGGAGCAGCTGCACCGCACGGACGTTCGACGGTCCGGTGGTTTGCGTTTCCGCGTTCAGGTAGACCTGCCAGTCGCCTCGGGCGATGCATTCCAGTCCGCCGCCGACGATGATCTGAAGGCTTGCGTGCCGGGCGTCAACGCTGTGCACAGTGACGCTTTCGCTCAGGCGCGCCGGGACGTAGAGCCCGATCAGGTGCTTCAACATGGTGTTGCTCCTTCTTGTCCGAGAAGTTGGGTGGGTGGGGCGACCAATGGTGACCGGCCAGCTTCCCCTCTCCCCCCGTTGTTTTTGGCTGCTGGCGAAGCTTGCGGAGCTGTGGCCGACGGAGGCCTGTCTACCCTTGGGCAAGGTGTGGGAAATTCCCGGAGGAAATAAGCGACGCAGGAGCGCCGTAGGGACATCTCCTGCACCGCAGGCCCCGGAGCCTGCGGAGGGGCTAGACGGGGTGGAGCGGACACGTACAATCCGAAGGACAGCAGCCAAAAACGTCGTAGACAAGCAGGTGACGACGAGCAGGAGCTCTGCGACGGACCGGCAGCACCCAACAGCCGGCCGCGCCAGCGGACGCCCGTCAACTGGTTGAAGCGCAGCGAAAACCAGGGCGAGCCCCGCGAGCCTGCTCCTCCCCTGGCCATCCCGGATCCGCCCAGGTCAATCCCCGCCAAGGCTTGCCGCACGCTCCACGTGAGCAACGCCGGCCCCGTTGCGGGAACGGCGGTCCGCCGCCGGCAACCACCCACCCAGGCGGCCACCTGCGGGGGACCGCCCGCGGTGACCGGCCTCGAAAGACCGGCCACTCTCCGGTCTACTCGCGGCGGTCGTGGAGCGGGATGGCTCCGTACTGTCCGGCCGCGCGTCGGAATCGTGAGTCGCTGCTGAAGATGAACGTGCCGCCGAACATGTACCACGGGGCGGGTTCGTCGCCTGGGGCGACTGGCTCGGCGTGGGTCACGGTTTCGCGGTCGAAGCTCTCGTTTTTGACGAGCCGGACGGCGGGCCGTTCCTCGGTCGCTTCGAAAACGGGGTCGATGCCCTCGCCGATGACGGTTACCTCCATGACGCGGGCGGAAATGCCCTGATTGGAGAAGTCCGTGCCCAGGGCGTCGCGGTAGATCAGGGCGGTGATGCCTTTGGGGGTTGTGGTGGCGTGGCTCATGTGCTGGCTCCTTTGAAGTGGTGGGGATGTGCTGCCCGGCTCTGGCCGGGCAGCACATCGGTTCTCGGTTCCTGCTAGAGGAACGTGGGGCGGTGTTCTGCGGCGAACAGGACGGCCGCGGCTTCGTTGTGCCAGTCCAGTGCCGCGTATTGCCGGGTGGTGGTCAGCTCGCCGGGGTTCACGCTGGCCTCGGTGGTGACGGCTTCGGCCATGCCGCGGATGTGCGCGGCGAGGTCTTCGGCACCTGTGGCGCTGTAGGCCACGGGGGACTTCTCCACGATTGCGGCGAGGGTTTCGAGGAAGACCACGGCTTGGGCCGGGCTGTTGGCGATGCTGCGAGTTTCAGGCATTATTCCTGGTCCTTTGCTGGTTTGGTGCCTTGCCGGGCGGTGGGGGTCCGCCCGGCAAGGAGTCAAGGGGCTGTTAGGCGGCGGCTGCTGGTTGGAACGTGGGCGGGATGCGGTAGCGGCTGGGTAGCTCCGCGGCGGCTTCGGGCAGGTCTGCCGGGCCTTGGGCTTGCCCGTTCTTCCAGTGGGAAAAAGCCTCTTCGGTGATCGCGTCCCAGAAGCGGGCCTTGGTCCGGTAGAACGTCGTTTTCACGTCTCCCTCGCAGTAGGTGGCCATGCCGAACAGGTTGCCGATCGCGTCGGCGGTGCGGGTTCCGGCAACCATGACGTAGGGCCACTGGCCGAGGTCCCAGCCGTCGCATCCCCAGTTGGGGATCACTACCCAGCCGTGTTCTGAGATGAGGTCCATCCAGTCGTAGCCGTCGTTCATGTGGTAATCCACGAGTACGGGCACGTCGTGGATGGCTTCGCTGGTGTCCTCGGTGGTGATCGTCTGGACGCTGATTGCGTTCATGGTGTTGCTCCTTCTTGTCCGAGAAGTTGGGTGGGTGGGGCGACCAATGGTGACCGGCCAGCTTCCCCTCTCCCCCCGTTGTTTTTGGCTGCTGGCGAAGCTTGCGGAGCTGTGGCCGACGGAGGCCTGTCTACCCTTGGGCAAGGGGCAGGAAATTCCCGGAGGAAATAAGCGACGCAGGAGCGCCGGAGGGACATTTCCTGCGCCGCAGGCCCCGACGTAGGAGGGGCTAGACGGGGTGTAGCGGACACGTACAATCCGAAGGACAGCAGCCATAAAACGTCGTAGACACATCAGGGCCAGGGTGTCCGGAGCTCCGCGACGGCGCGCCCTGGACCCAACAGCCGGCCACGAAGTGGACGCCCAAAAGGGGTGCGAGCCCCGCGAGCATAGTGGCCCTAAGGGGCTAGGCTGGCCTCAATCTTTAGGATGGGATACCTGAACCGTGGAGCTACTCATTGGAAGTGTCGTTGCGGGAGTGGCCGTACTTATCGGTGTTCTCGTGATCGTAAAGCGCAAAGCGCTCAGCAAATTGATGGAAGGCTCTCAGCAAGCAAGGTTTGGTAAGACGGGCACCAAGTTGATGGTTCGGCCAGAGCCTGGGTACATGGTCGTTGTCGGGCTAGGTGCCGTCCTCATTGGAGTGGCGATAGCGATTGTGTTGATAACCCGCTGACTTCGTAGGAAGGCTCATGCGGAGTCCGAAGGGCAACCCGGGCCAGTAGGGCGGGCCGCCGTGTGGCAGGCCCGCCCCGGATCCGGCTAGCTTCCGTCTTCCTTGGGGACTTTGGAGTTGGCGCGGTACGCCATGATCGAGGCTCCCAGTGCTGTGAGTGAGAGAACGAAGTTCACGATGGTCAGCGGTTCCATGAGGTTTCCTTATCGGTGAGTAGGACTTAGTCTGAGAAGGAGCCGGCGGCCGCAACCAAAGCGGTCACGACCACCGGGTTTCGTAGCTACACCTACTTCCTTGTTACGCTTCCGCTTCCGAGTTGCAGCTCGGGAGGGTTTGCTCTTTAGGCGCG
>NZ_JBNHFN010000008.1:0-55257 GCF_059090325.1 Arthrobacter sp. B0316-5-4 | reverse complement strand
CCCATCAAACAGGCGGGACGTGAGAGAGCGTCCCCATCAAACAGGCGGGACGTGAGAGAGCGTCCCCATCAAACAGGCGGGACGTGAGAGAGCGTCCCCATCAAACAGGCGGGACGTGAGAGAGCGTCCCCATCAAACAGGCGGGACGTGAGAGAGCGTCCCCATCAAACAGGCGGGACGTGAGAGAGCGTCCCCATCAAACAGGCGGGACGTGAGAGAGCGTCCCCATCAAACAGGCGGGACGTGAGAGAGCGTCCAGGGGCCGGGCACCCTTATTGAGCGAATTGCTTCCGCAGGTCCATCTTGCGGATTTTCCCGCTGGCCGTACGCGGCATTTCCTCGACGAACACCACGGACTTGGGGATCTTGTACCGGGCCAGGCGCCCTTCCAAGTGCGAACGCAGTTGCTCCTCCGTCAGGGTTTTGCCCTCGCGCAGGGTGACGATGGCCCGGGGCACTTCACCCCATTTGTCGTCGGCAACTCCGATCACGGCAACACTCCCCACAGCAGACAGCTCGGCGATGGCAGCCTCCACCTCGGCCGGGTAGATGTTCTCGCCGCCGGAAATGATCATGTCCTTGATCCGGTCCGAGACGAAGAGGAAGCCTTCTTCGTCCTGGTGGCCCATGTCGCCCGAGCGGAACCAGGAAGAGTCCGCGTAGCTGTCGGCGGTGGCCTCCGGCCGGTTCCAGTACTCCTTGATGACGTTGGGGCCGGAAATCTGGATCTCCCCCACCGCGCCGCGAGCAGCAACACCGCCCAGGGGATCGGCAATCCGCACATCCGTGAAGAAATGCGGCAAACCCGCGGATCCGGCCTTCTCCTTCGACCGGGAAACCGGCAGCATCGTAGCCCCGGGTGCGGTTTCGGTCATCCCGTAGCAACTGGTGAAACCGATACCGCGCTCCTCATAGGCGTCCAGCACACGTTGCGGAACCGCAGAACCGCCGCAGGTGAGCTTGTCCAGGGAGCTGAGGTCCGCCGTCGACCATTCCGGATGGTCGCAGAGCATCTGGAAGGTGGTGGGGACGCCGTTGAGCGTGGTGACTTTGTGCTCGGCCACCAGTTCCAGGACCCGTCCGGCGTCGAATTTCGCTTCAAGAACCACGGTGGCGCCCTTGAGCAGCATCGGCAGCAAGCCCATGTCCAGGGAGGCCACGTGGAACAGGGGCGAGATCATGAGGGCCACGTCGTTGCGGTTCAGGTCCATGTCCACCACCGTGTTGATGCAGTTCCAGGTGATGTTGCCGTGCGTCAACAGCGCACCTTTCGGCTTGCCCGTGGTGCCGGAGGTGTAAAGGATCATGGCGCCGTCGTCCAGGGTCACCGCCACATCCAGGGGCGTGTCGCCTGCCGCGTCAATCACGTCGCCATAATGCTCGACGCCGGGTGGCAGCGCAGCGACGGACCCTTCGGCGTCGCCGTCGGAGCCCACAACAAGGCGGTGGGTGACCTCGGTTCCCGCCGTGGACGCACCCGCCACGACCTCCAAAGCGGAAGCGTTAACCAGGAGCCGTGAGCCTGAATCCTGCAACTGGAACTGGAGTTCGGGGGCGGTCAAGCGTGTGTTCAAGGGCACGAAGATGGCCCCGACCAGCCCGCACGCAAAGAAGGTCTCCACGAATGAGGGGTGGTTTTCCCCGAGGTAAGCCACCCGGTCCCCCTTGCCCACACCCCTGGCAACCAGTGCATTTGCCAGGCGATCCGTGCGGGTGGAGAGTTCGTCGTAGCCCAGGACGTGGCTGCCGGAGACGAGGGCCGCTTTGGCCCCGGACTTGGCACGGCGGCGGTGCAGCCAGGATCCAACTCCGTTGTTGTCCATGGTCCGTACTCCTAACTGACCGTTGAAAGGTCGTTGTTCTTAGACTCCCGCGTCAGCAGGATGAAGACAATCGACACCAAGGACATTGCCGAGAGGAACACCACCACGGGGACGATGCTCTGCCCCGCGTCCTTGTAGAGGCCAGCCACGATGCCCGGGGTGAAGCCGGCACCGATCAGGGTGGCCAACTGGTAGCCCACCGCGGCACCGGTGTAGCGGTTGGTGGTGCCGAACTGCTCGGAAACGAACGCGGCCAGCGGCCCGTAAAGGGAGGAGTGCAGGATCAGGGCAACGGTGAACGCCAGGAAGATCATGGCGATGTTGCCCGAGCCGAGCATCCCGAACATGGGGAACAGGTACAGGATGAACAAAGCCAACCCGGTGACCATCACTGGACGCCGTCCGAAACGGTCCGACAATCTTCCGCCCAGGAGGACGAACAGAATGGAAATGGCCGAGGCTCCCGCAAACGCGTACAGCACGCCCTGCTGGGGTGCTCCCTTGGAGACCGCGTAGGTGACGGAGAATGTGGGCAGAACTACCTGCAGTCCGAACCCTGCGGCACCGGCGAACATGATCATGATCAGGGCCTTCGGACGCCGCAGCACTTCCAGCAGCGGGATCTTGCGCTTGGTTCCTTGTGCGCTTTCCTTGGCCACGGCTTCAGCGAAGATCGGGCTTTCGGAGACACGGAGCCGCACGAACATGCCGACGATCAGGAGCACGAAGGACAGCAGGAACGGCACACGCCAACCCCACGCAAGGAATGCGTCCTGCGGGAGGGCGGAGAAGATGCCCATGACCACTGTTCCCAGGACGGCACCCGTTGGCGCGCCAGCGTTGACGAACGACGCCGCGAAACCTCGCCGCTTGGGGTCTGAATGTTCCAGCGCCATCAGCGCGGCACCGCCCCATTCACCTCCGACGGCGATGCCCTGGCAGACGCGTAGGACCACCAGGAGCACGGCGCCCCAAGGACCAATAACGTTCGCTCCGGGGATCAGGCCGATCAACGTGGAGGCGATGCCCATCATGGCCATCGAGACGATGAGCATCCCTTTTCGGCCGATGCGGTCGCCGAAGTGGCCGAAGATGATGCCGCCCAAAGGCCGGGCGACGTAGCCGGCCGCGAAGGTGGCGTAGGCGGCCACCACTCCAACCCATTCGTCCGTGCCGGCAAAGAAGACTTTGGGAAAGGCAACGGCCGCGGCTGTTGCGTACAGCAGGAAGTCGTAGAACTCGATGGTGCTGCCCAGATAGCTGGACAAGATGACCGTGCGCGCTTCTTTGCGCTTGGCGGCCGTGCTCGAAGATGCGAGCGCAGTGTGTCCTGACATGGCTGTTCCTTGGGAGAGGAGGGAAATTGCTGGTGGAGGGTTTATTTGTAGAAGCGTGCGAGGAATTCGGCCACGACGGCGGGGCGTTCCTGGCCTTCGATTTCGATGGTGGCGTTGACCTTGATTTGGGCGCCGCCCTTGACTTCGGTGACCTCGGCGATGGTGCCGTTCATGCGGACTTTGGAGCCGACTTTCACCGGCGACGTGAAACGGACCTTGTCCAGGCCGTAGTTGACCTTGGTGGTGACCCCATCCACGTCGAACAGCTCTCCCCAGAACGGAATGATCAGGGAAAGGGTGAGGAAACCGTGCGCGATCGGGGCGCCGAAGGGGCCGTCCTTGGCGCGTTCGGGGTCAGTGTGGATCCATTGCTGGTCGTCCGTGGCGTCGGCGAACAGGTTGATTTGCTGCTGGGTGATTTCGCGGTAGTCGGTGGTGCCGAGGTCCTTGCCGGACATGGTGAGCAGGGTGTCGAAATCGACGACGAGATTGGGCATCGTTGCCTCCTGTGTTGTTGTTTGCAGAGATTTAGCGGGTGAAGGCACTCTCGCCCGTGAGGGCGCGGCCGATGATGAGGGCGTTGATTTCGTGGGTGCCCTCGTACGAATAGACAGCTTCTGCGTCGGCGTGGAAACGCGCGACGTCGGCGGCGAGCGTAATGCCGTTGCCGCCCACCACTTCGCGGGCCAATGCGACCGTTTCGCGCATCAGCAGGCTGGTCTGCATTTTGGCCAGGGCCGAGTCCTGGTCCCTCACGATCCCAGCGGCCTGCTGTTCGGTCAGCCGCACCACGAGTGAGAGGGATGCAGTGAGGTTGCCCAGCATCCGGGCCAGTTTTTCCT
Source organism: Arthrobacter sp. B0316-5-4 (assembly GCF_059090325.1). Lineage (NCBI taxonomy): Bacteria > Bacillati > Actinomycetota > Actinomycetes > Micrococcales > Micrococcaceae > Arthrobacter > Arthrobacter sp. B0316-5-4. The sequence continues at coordinate 51,255 of NZ_JBNHFN010000008.1, read as the reverse complement.
GCACCAGTTGGAAGGAACCGAGCGACCGGCCGAACTGTTGGCGTTCCTTGACGTACGCCAGTGCGGCTTCGAACGCCCCGGCCTGTACCCCGGCGGCGATCCAGGCAACGTCCGAGCGCATGGCACGCAGCATCGCCGCAACGTCCTTGAAGGAGTTCACGTTGTGAAGGCGCATGGCTTCCGGGACGCGGACACCGTCAAGGGTGATGTGCGCATTCTGCATCATCCGCAGGGACGTCTTGCCCGTGATTTTCTCCAGGCTGACCCCGGCGGCGGTTCGGTCCACGAGGAAGGCCTTGACCTGTCCATCGGCGACGTCCCGGGCAAACACACACAGCACATCCGCAGTTGAGGCGCCCCCGATCCAACGCTTGGCGCCGTCCAGAACCCATGTTCCGCCGTCGGAATCTTCTTCAAACCGGGCCGTGGTGGCCAGTCCGCCGGCAATGTCCGAACCGTGTTCGGGTTCAGTCAACGAGAAGACACCCTTGAGTGAAAAGTCCACCACGCGGGGCATCCACTCTGCCTGTTGTTCCTCTGATGCGCCCACCCGGATCGCTGTCCGGAACAAACCTGCCTGCGCGGTGTACCAGGTGGCCAGGGAAGCATCGGTCCGGGCGAGTTCGAAGATCCGGAATCCCTGGTAAATGCCTCGGGCAGGAGTGTCGAACGGTTCCATCAGATCAAGGTCGATCAGCGGTTGGGCCAATTGCTGCGGGAATTCGCCGCGTTCCCAGTACTCGGCCAGCAACGGCTTCGCTTCGGCGTCCAGGAAGTCCCGGAGCCGGGCAAGCACTGCACTTTCCCCGGTAGTGAGGAGCGCTTCGGCGTCGTACCAGTCCCCCACGGCGTACAGCCGTTGTTCCAGCGCGGTCGTGGACATCTCAACCACCGAGCCCGAGCAACCGGACGGCGTTGTCCTTAAGGATTTTCGGCCGGACCTCGTCCTTCAACGGCAGGTCCGCGAACGCGCCCAGCCATTTCTGTGGAGTGATGAGCGGGAAGTCCGTGCCGAACAACACCTTGTCCTGCAGCACACTGTTGGAGAGCCGGACCAGGGATTCCGGGAAGTACTTCGGCGACCAGCCGGACAGATCGATGAAGACGTTGGACTTGTGCGTCGCGATCGAGTTCGCCTCGTCCTGCCAGGGCACTGAAGGATGCGCCATGATGATCTGCAGCCCCGGGAAATCCGCGGCGACAGCATCGAGCAACAACGGGTTCGAGTACGCCAGCTTGATGCCGAACCCGCCCGGCAGCCCGGCCCCCATGCCGTTCTGGCCCGTGTGGAAAATACACGGCAAGCCCAACTCCTGGAGCGTTTCCCAGAGCGGGTAGAACCGCTCGTTGGACGGGTCAAAGCCCTGCAGGGACGGGTGGAACTTGAATCCCCGGGCACCGAGCTCAACAGCTTGGTGCTTGGCCCCGGCGATCGCGTCCTCGCCCGTCCGCGGGTCCACGCTGCCGAAAGGAATCAGCACATCGTTGTTCCGCGCCGCGCCCTCGATCAGTTCCGGGATGCTGTTGGGCTCATGCTTGAGCTGGGTCCGCGCATCGACAGTAAAGACGACGGCGGCCATGTTCAGTTCGCGGTACACCTCGGCGATCCTGTCCAGCGACGGGGTCCGGTCCTCGGCTTTGAAGTACTTGGCCGAGGCCTCCGTGAGCGCATCAGGGAGCGATCCGTGGCCGCAGCTGTCCACTTCGAGGTGGACGTGCATGTCGATCGCATCCAAGGCGGCCGCGTCGATGCCCAGTTCGTAACGGGTGGCCATGATCAGCGGGCCTCAGCCTTAGCCGGTTCGGGCTGCAGTTCCTCGGGCAGCGGCAGGAATTCCTCGCCATAGCTCTGCAGGTTTTCCTGGCCGAAGAGCGTGCCGGCGTTCTCCTGCAGTGCCTCGTAGCTCCAGCCCCCTTCGCGGTATTCGGTGCTCGCAGCTTCGGGGTGGGTCCAGATCTGCAGCCGGTCACCTCCGGCGCCGATCGCCTGCCCGGTAATCCCGGCAGCTTCGTCGGAGGCGAGGAAGGCAATCAGCCCGGCGACGTCGTCGGCCGTTCCGAAACCGAGGTCGTGGCGGAAGAAGGACGGCATCGCCTCGCCACGCTCGTCCGCTTCCACTGCCTTCTGGAAGTACGGGACCGTCTTGGTCATCGCGGTGGCGGCCACCGGGATGACGGAATTGACCGTCACGCCGGCCCTCTTCATTTCCAACGCCCAGGTCCGGACCATTCCCACGATTCCGGCCTTGGCGGCGGCGTAGTTGGTCTGTCCGAAGTTGCCGCGCTGGCCCGTGGGCGAACCGATGGTGATGATGCGGCCCGGAATGTTGTTTTCCTTGAAGTACGCGAACGCCTCACGGACACAGGTGAACGTGCCTTTCAGGTGCACGTTGATGACCAGGTCGAAGTCCTCATCCGTCATTTTCAGCAGGCTCTTGTCCCGCAGGATGCCGGCGTTGGTGACCAGGATGTCCAGCCGCCCGAACGTATCGACTGCGCCCGCCACCAGCGCTTTGGCGGCATCCGTGCTGCCCACCGGGACCACGACGGCGGTGGCCCGGCCGCCGTCGGCCTCAATCTGCGCGACTGCAGCAGCAGCGGTTTCCTGGTTCACGTCATTAATCACGACGGCGGCACCCTCGCGGGCGAGTTCCCTCGCGTAAGCGAGTCCAAGACCCTGTCCACTCCCGGTGACGATTGCAACCTTGCCGTTCAAGCTCATGGCGTGCTCCTTCGCATGCAGTAACCGGCTGGAGCCGGTGGGGCCGATCCCACTGCGGCGTGAGATCCTTGTCATGATCAATGAGAATACGGATCATTGAAAAAGTCAACGATTGTTTTTCATTACTATTGGAGTTGTCATGGGCCCGCAAAGCACCGAAGTGGAAACCCCCCGCCTGGCCGCGGCCAAAATCGGCAACGACGTGGGCCTTCTGCTGGCCAAGCTGCACGCCACCGGGTCCCTCCTGAACAACAAAGCGCTGGCGGACTACGGTCTCCGCGAGCGGTCGTTCTCCGTGCTGACACTCGCCTGCAGCGGACTCGAACCCACCCAGCGCGAGCTCGCCGATTTCCTCAGCCTGGACCCCAGCCAGGTTGTCAGCCTGGTTGACGACCTGGAACACCGTGGCCTGGTCAAACGCGCCCAGGGTAAACAGGACCGACGCGCGAAGATCATCGTCTCCACCGCCGAGGGTCGCCGGATCCACAACAAGGCCCGGGCGGCACTTGAAGTCTGCGAACAGACGCAACTTGAGGGACTGAGCGAGGACGAGAACCTGCAGCTCAGGGCGCTGCTCAAGAAGGCGCTCTGGGGGTAGGGCGGTTGGCGTGACCCCATGGACATCTGCACAGCTCCCTTCGGGGACGGTATGCAACTGTCCATTTCGGTGGCCCGACCGTTGTGTCAGGATCAGGGATCATGAACCTCCCACTTTTTCACGATCCCCTCCAGGGCGCCGTCACTGTCGACGCGCAGCCCGTGCGTGATCCGCAGATTTACCGCCAATCCCACAACTCCAACCGCCAGGCACGCCCGGCAGCTCACGGGTCAAAGCCGACCCGTAGCGCCCGCCAGCGCGAAGTGGCCAAAGTCGCAGAGGATCTCCAGGCGCTCATTGCCAGGACGGCAGCCAAGCAGTAGCGACCTGCGTTAGCGGGCAGCCGACCCGGGTACATTCCCAGCATGGGTATCCACATTGGGACATCTGGCTGGAGTTATGACCACTGGGAGAACGTGCTCTATCCGCCTGGCCTTCCGACGGCCAAGCGTTTGGCTCACTACGTGGCCCGGTTCAACACCGTCGAACTGAATGCCAGCTTCTACCGTTGGCCTCGCGACACCTCGTTTGCCAGCTGGCGGAACCGCCTGCCGCCCGGCTTTGCCATGTCGGTCAAGGCCCCACGAGGGCTCACGCACGCCAAGAAACTGTACAGCCCGGAAATTTGGGTGGAGCGGATCGTCCGCTGCTGGCACGAACTGGGCGACAAGAGGGCCGTGCTGCTGGTCCAACTCCCGCCCGGTTTCGCCCGCGACGACGCCCGGCTCGACTATTTCCTGGCCGCCCTGCCGGACTGGATCCGCGTCGCCGTCGAATTCCGGCACGACAGCTGGGACCACCCCGACGTGTATGCGCTGCTGGAACGCCATGAGGCCGCGTACTGCATCATGAGCGGCGCCAACCTGCCCTGCATTCTCCGGGCCACCGCGCCGTTCGTTTATCTTCGGCTGCACGGCCCGGACCACCAGCACCTGTACGGCGGTTCCTACTCCGATGTCGACCTGCGGTGGTGGGCCGACCGGATCCGGGAGTGGAGCGACGCCGGCAAGGACGTGTACGCCTACTTCAACAACGACGGCGGTGGTAACGCCGTGCGGAATGCTGAGACTTTGCGGTGGCTGCTTGGGGCGGGATGACGCTCCAACTACGCGACCGCGACGAGATCCTCGGCCCTAACGATGTTTTCGTTGTTCCCCGCGGTGTAGAGCATTGCCCCAAGGCTGCAGCGGAAGTGTCGGCCCTCCTCATTGAGCCCAAAGGCACCGTGAATACCGGAGATGCAGGCTGCGAGATGACGGCAGAGTTGCAGGAGTTGGACGCCTGACGTTTGACGATGGGGCTGCCAGGATCAGGAACTCAGTTAGCCAGACACGACGCAAAGATCCGGCCCAGAGGAATAAGCTGGCGAATGTGCGCCTCCCAGGATGGACAGCCCTAGCCGCAGTAGCCGCCGCACTGGGTCTCGCCCTCAGCGGTTGCGACAGGACGTTCGACCCGGACATCGGACAACGGAATTCCGCCGCTGAACAGGTCATCAGGGCCGCAAAGGACGGCGACCGGGAAAGACTGCTGGATCTCGCCCTAGTGGACATGCAGGACCGGGAGGCCGGGGCGGACTCCCTGATTGCCTCCGCCGTCAATCTCGACATCTCGACCTACAAAGTCGCGTACAGGGAGCACCACGGCGCGCCCGACAACTACGTGGTCACTGCCGGGGATGACCAAGGCGATGACATGTCGTTTGAGCTCGCTTGGAACGACTCGAAATGGCAGGTGGCATTAGGGTCCGCAGGCCCGCCCAGGTCGCCGGCAGCTTCATCAACGCCCTAGCCGTGTTGCCTACACACCAGTGGAATGGTGTTAGCTGGACCAGCGCCCGCCGCCCTTGAAGCTCAGGCCGTTCTAGCCCAGACGCCCGCGTACGATCTCGCTGACCGTCTTGCCGTCGAAGCGCCCGGCCACCTTGGCGGTAACTGGCTTCATCACGGCTCCGATAGACCGCATCGAGAGCTCCTGGCCGTCCGCTTTCAGGGCAGCGACAGCCTCGTCCACGATTGTTTCCACCTCTTCGCGGGTGAGCGCCTTGGGCAGGTAGGCCTCGATGATCTCCGCTTCGGCCACCTCTGCAGCGGCACGGTCCGTTTCGCCCGCCTCAGTGTAGATGCGCGCGGTGTCCCGGCGCTTGGCGGCTTCCTTCTGCAGCAGTGAGGTGACCTGGGCGTCGTCGAGCTCCACCGGCGTTTTGCCGGACTTCTCGCGGGTGGTGATTTCGCCCAGGACGTTGCGCACTGTGGTCAGCGCGACTTTATTGCCGGCCTTCATATGGTCGACGACGTCCGCTTTCAAGCGTTCTTTGAGTGACATGATGCTCCTTGTGTGGGTTTCCTTTTGCTATCTTCCCAGCCTGAGCACCCCGAAAACCAACGCGTTGAAGACTCCCGGGCCCCGCAGGAACATCCGGGCACAGTGATGACGAAGGTTCAGGCAGTCCCAGGCGGGGTCTGCTCTGGTGGGTCCTTCTCGACCGGTCCGCTCACCACAACCTGTGCCGGGCTATGCAGGACGTAGCCGTTGAGCCAGGAGAACAACGCACGTGCCTTTTGCTGGAGTCCGGAGAGGAGTGCGAGGTGCACCAGCAGCCACGACAGGAAAGCGAAGGGGCCCTGCAACTGCAGGCGCTTGCGGCCAAGCTCGGCCACCGCGGCTCCCCTGCCGACCATCGCCATGTACCCCTTATCGAAGTAACTGAAGGGCTTCCGGGCGCCTCCCCGCAGGTCAGCGATGATGTTGTTGGCCGCCCATTTGCCTGCTTGTTGGGCCACAGAGCCCAGTTGGGGCAGTTTGGCTCCCGTGGAATCGGTGATGTTGGCTGCATCTCCCAGGACATAAACCCCATCAACGTCGGGCGCAGTGAGGTCGGGATTCACGTCGATGCGCCCGCCCCTCCCCTGGGTCAGGCCTGAGTTGGCAATCAGGTCACCGGCTTTTAGGCCGCCGGCCCACACCACAATCTGTGCAGGAACAGAGCTGCCGTCGGCCAACGTCACGCCGTCCTTGCGAACTTCGGTGACCCCGACGCCCATGTGCAGCTGGACCCCGATCTTGGTCAGGTGTTCGGTCGCGTAGCTTTGCGATTTGGTGGAGAACATGTTCAGGACACTTGGAACCATGTCCACCAGATGCACTTTGCAGCGGGCAGCGAGGCCCGGGGAGAAGTACTTACCCACAACGTACTTGACGTTCTCCGCCATGGCCCCGGCGGTCTCCACCCCGGTAGGGCCACCTCCCACCACCACAACGTCCACGGACCCGTCGGGGCTCAGGTCTGCCTGGTCCAGCAACCGGGTCAGGCCTGTACCGAGCCTGGTGGCGTCGGTGACCGAGTACAGGGGAAACGCGAATTCCTCCGCGCCGGGCGTATTGAAGAAGTTGGGGACGGCGCCGACGGCGATGACCAGTACGTCCGCCCGCAGCGTACGGCCCTCCGCGGTGGTGACGGACCGCTCTGCCGCATCCACGGATTCCACCTTCGCTGTGAGGACCCGGACGGTCTTGAAGCGCCGGAAGACCGAGCGGAGGGGTCGGGCGATGGCCGAGACTCCGATTTGCGAAGTCGCCAGCTGGTAAAGGAGCGGCTGGAACTGATGATAGTTGTTCGAATCGATGAGCAGGACGCGGACGCCCTTGCGGCCAAGCTCCTTGGCTGCTGCAACGCCTGCGAATCCGGCACCGACCACAATGACTTGGTATGAGTCCTCCATGCGAGCAACTTACTTCACGGGCGGTCCATGCGACAGGGGGTCGACGTCGACCACCTCGCGTTTAGTCTCTGGCCCGGTGGGTACGCACTGGGTAGTGTTCTGAATTTGGCAACGCACGCGGAAAGGTGATCTTTGGTGAACGAGGACGGACTGACAGACGCTGTGCAGGAGGCCGGGGCTGTGGAGTTGCTGCTGATCCGGCACGGTGAGAGCGAAGGCAACGTCGCCGCTACCGAGGCGCACCTGTCTGGAGCGGAAATCATCGATGTTCCTGCGAGGGACCCGGATGTGAACCTATCCGGAACCGGGCAGGAGCAGGCCAAAGCCCTGGGAACCGCCTTGGCCAGGATCGCTGAGGAGCTGCGGCCCGATGCTGTGGTGTCCTCCCCTTACGCACGCGCCCGGCAAACAGCGGAAATTGCGGTCGAAACGGCGGGTTGGCCCGCGAAAGTGCTCACGGATGAGCGCCTGCGAGACCGCGAACTGGGCATTCTGGACAGGCTTACACGTCGTGGAGTGGAAAACAGGTACCCGGATGAAGCCGAGCGGCGGCTATGGCTCGGCAAGCTGTACTACCGGCCACCAGGCGGCGAATCGTGGGCGGACGTTGCGCTGCGGCTGCGCTCGGTCCTCGACGAACTCAACACCCTGGCCGCTGGCCGCCGGGTGATGCTGGTCTGCCATGATGCCGTGATCCTGCTGATCCGCTACGTTTTGGAGGGCATGTCCGAGGACGAAATCCTGGACCTTGCAGCGAGCACGTCGGTGCTCAACGCCTCGATTACCCGGTATGTCCGTCCCACCGGCGCGGGCCGTTGGGAACTGGAGAGCTTCAACGTAGCCGACCACCTGACCGAGCAAGGCGTGACGGTCACCGAACACTCCGGAGACGCCAGTGTCCACCCTCAATGACTTTGACGCGCCAACCCTGGTAACTCCGTCCCTGCTGCGTGACTGGCCGCTACCGGCACCAGGCGACAACAAGTATTCACGTGGCGCAGTGCTGGTCATAGGTGGTGCGCGTGCCACCCCGGGCGCGGCGTTGCTTGCCGGCACCGCCGCCCTTCGCGCAGGTGCCGGAAAAATAACGTTGGCCGTCGCCGAATCCGTGGCCGTGCAGCTCGGGGTTGCCTTTCCGGAGTGCGGGGCGCTGGGCCTGCCGGAAACCACCGACGGATCCTTGACCGGTGAAGGCCTGGACCGGATATCTTCCTATTTGGACAGCACGGACGCGGTCCTGATCGGCCCCGGCCTCGACGATCTTGACCTGGCTGAAACGATGCTTCGGGCGCTGCTGGAGCGGGAGGAACTCCAGGGTGACCCAAACGGCGATGGCGGCCCCGCCGTCGTTCTTGACGCTTATGCCCTGGGAGCGCTGACCAAGCTCGAAGACCACATCGAGCCGTGGCGGGGCCGGCTCATCCTCACCCCCAATCCCACGGAAGCCGGGATCCTGTTGGGCCGGGACGTGGACACGCTGGAAGGGGCCATTGTGGAGATCGCCCAACGCTTTGACGCCGTGGTGAGCTGCCAGGGCTACATTGCCGGGCCATCCACTCAGGACGAGGACAAGCCTGAACTGTGGAAGATCACCACTGGCTACGGCGGGCTGGGAACGTCGGGCAGCGGGGATGTCCTTGCCGGCGCCGTCACCGGGTTGAGGGCCCGCGGAACCAGCGACGCCCAGGCAGCGTGCTGGGGCACCCACCTTCACGCGGCCGCGGCCGATCGACTGGCCAGCAAGCTCGGTCCCCTCGGTTTCCTGGCCCGCGAGCTAAGCGACCAGCTTCCTGCCCTCATGCTGGAACTGAACACCTGAGCCCAGCCCCGGCGGCCAACCAAACTACGCCGGTTTCAGCAGCTGGTGCTCCATCACCGCGCTGCGGGACAGCGTCTTGTAACCCTCCTGCTCGAACAGGACTGTGATGACGTCGTCCTCGTGGCGCATCACCAGGCCCTGCCCCCACTCTTTGTGAATCACCGTTGATTGAAGCGGAAACGGCTCATCAGATGCTGGGGGCACTGCTTCGGTGCCAGCTGGAGCTTCGGAACGGTCCGCCGCCTCGGTGCACGCATCGCAATTGCCGCACGGCTGGGGCATGTCCTCGCCGAAATAGCCGAGAAGGAACTGGCGCCTGCAACTGTCCGTCTCAGCATAGGCACGCATCATCGTGAGCCGGGATTGGTCGACGCGTTGTCGGGCTTCGGCCAACTCGACGGCCCGCTCCACCAAAGCGGGCAACTTGGCTTTGGACGTCAGCCGGACGCCACGTTTTCCGGTGGTGACGGCACTGGCTTCCTCCAGCTGGTTTACCAGCGCGGTGACCCGCCGCGGCGGGAATCCGGTGAGCTCTGCGAGCGCGCTCTTGGGGGCTGGCGACTTGGCATTCTTTACCACGGTCAACACCGCCAGAAGTGCCTCGGGGTCTGGCGAGTGGGTGCCGAAGAACTTACGCAACCCCAGATCCTCCTCCCGGTAATGGAGTACGGCTGAGGCGGGCTCGCCATCCCGGCCGGCGCGTCCGATTTCCTGATAGTACGAGTCCAGGGACTCCGGGATGTCGGCATGCACCACGAACCTCACGTTTGCCTTGTCGATGCCCATACCAAACGCCGTCGTGGCCACCACGACGTCCAGTTCGTCATCCAGGAACTGTTGGTGGATGCGTTCGCGTTCGGCGGCAGTCCTGCCTGCGTGATACGCCTCGGCACGGAGTCCGGCCTCAACAAGTTTGCTGCTGTACTTCTCCGTGTCCTTGCGTGTTGCGGCATAAAGCAGCCCCAGCCCGTCGGTCCGGGCCAACGCGGCGACCTGATCCACCACGGCTTTGCGTTTGCCTTTGTCTTCCTGATGGCGGACCACGTCGAGGCTGATGTTGGGGCGGTCGAAACCGCGGACCAGGACCAGCGGGTCCGTCATGCCCAGCCGTTCGACGATCTCGTCGCGCACCGGCGGGGATGCCGTGGCGGTCAGTGCCAGCACCGGCGGGTTGCCCAGGCGTTTGCGGACGTTTCCCAGGTCCAGGTAGTCGGGCCGGAAGTCGTGGCCCCAGGACGAAACACAATGCGCCTCATCCACGACGAACATGGTGATGTCCATCGCAGCGATCCGGTCCACCGTCTCCTGCTTGGCCAGTTGCTCCGGCGCGAGGAAGAGGTATGTGGCCCGGCCTGAACCCGCCGCATCCCATGCGGCCTCCACTTCGGCATCGCTGTGGGATGAATTGACCGCGACGGCGGCGCCCTCCCCCAGGTCGTCGCCCAGACCGTCCAGCTGGTCCTCCTGCAAGGCAATGAGGGGAGAAATCACGACGGCGGGTCGCCCGGTTTTGTTGTGAAGGTACTGGGCCGCCACCTGGTAGGTGGCGGATTTGCCGTACCCGGTTGGCATGACGGCCAGGACATCACGGCCCTCGACCAGGGCACTCATGCCGGCCAGTTGGCCGTCGCGCAAAGTTGGGAGGGAAAAGGAAGACGCCGCAAGGGCGGCGAGGGCAAGGTCATCGGACATTAAGAGGAAAGCTCCGCATAGGTGGTTCCTGCGGCCACTTGCATCAGCCGAGGTAACCAGCCTAGCGCGAGGCGAGGGCCGCCGTCGTCCGCGTCCTTACGTTTGTGGATAACTACGTAACCCTCGCCCCGCAGCACGTCGCTAGATGGAGTTTCCGAACTCGCGGATGGTTATTCCGGTGAAGGTCGCCGGGCCTCCGTCGGCGTAGAGCGAGATGCCGGTGTCACCGTCAGCGAAATGCACCTGCTGCGAGACCACGGTGTGCCCCGAATTGACGAAAACCTCAACGCTTTGGGTGTCGACAAAGATGCGCAGGTGCACCGACCGGGCACCGGTGTCGATGGGCGCGGCGGCGCGGGTGTAGGGCGCCAACGCATAGCCGTTTTGGTCTGACGGCGCACGGTCCACGTAAAGGTCTCCGCCGTACTTGCCAACGTTGGTGTGCCGCGAGCCGTCGCGAGAACGGCCCACGGATACCCCAACATTTGTTGCGGCATCCCAGGAAATGTCGAGCTCCAGCTCATAGGCGCGTCCGGCCCACGGCAGGACCACGCTTCCGTCCACGGTGACATCAGGCAGGGCTATGGTTGCTGTCGCGTAGGCCTGGAGGGCGGCGATGGGAGCGCTCAACAGGCTGTACCAGCCACCAGGCTGCTGCTCCAGCCTAAGCTCCCGAACTATCGAGTTCTGCCCGTTATAGCCATCCGAGGCGTCCGTGGGGACGTCGCGGGCGGCGTACTTCCAGTTGTTCATCCAGGCGATGGCGAGCCGCTTTGTTTCGGGCGCTTCAGCGGCGGGCCACGTCACCGCGGCGTACCAATCCCACCCCCAGTCGAGCCACTGGGGCGTCAGGTTATCGGCTGTGAATGCCGTGCCATTCCAGGAACCAGTCCAATAGGCGTAGGTCATGGGCAGGCCAATGCTGTACGCATCCATGCTCGCCGCAAAGATCCAATGCCGGGTGCCGTCGTTGGCGGTCATCTCGAACAGATCGGGGCATTCGATCCCGCCGAGCGCATGGTTGGGGTAGTCGAAGTTGGAGGTCCATTGCCAGTCGCGCAGGTTCGGCGATGTATAGAAAGCTGCGTAGCGTGCCCGCCCGATGACGCACACCCACTCGTTGCGAGTGGTGTCCCAGTGGATCTTGGGGTCACGGAACCACTCCGCGTTCTCGATCGCGGCCGGCGAGGTAGCGGCGCGGCCATCGGTGTTCACGATCACCGGGTCCGGCAGTGCGGTGAAGGTGGAGCCGCCGTCCGTGGACCAATAGAGGTACTGCTCCTGGTACTTCCGGATCCCGTCAGTGGGCTTGGTCGCGAGGGCGATCACCGCCCCGGAGCCAAAGCCTGCAGTGTTCGCCGAATCCACCACTGCCGATCCTGACCACACCGGAAAGTCGGGCTGGAGCGGCATCACCACACCGTGGTGCGTAAACGAGACGCCATCATTGGTGGTGGCGTGGTCCCAGCCGCCCTGGCCATTATTGATGCTGGAGTGCAGGTAGTAGAGCTGGTAGGCACCGTTGGTGTGGACCGGCCGTTGGGGATCACACAGCCAGCCTGACGGCGGAGTCATATGGTAAACGGCCCTGAGGGAGGGCACCGCCTGGGCCGTTCCGGCGGCGACGCCGCCCATGAGCAGCGCCAACGCGCCCGCTCCCGTCCCTTGCAGGACTGTTCGGCGTGAAAATTCGAGCGTCATGAAGTGTTTCCTCTCAAGCATTCAGTGGCATGAGGGCGCAACAACGGGAGACCGGACAGGGCGTGGCCGGGCGCGCCAAAGCTACGCCGTCATAGGGCTGGAGAACATGTGTCGATGACGGTGACCAGGTCAGCCCGCTCGGCGTCGAGGGAGCGCGGTTTGTCATCGGTAGCTAGGACCATAGTGGCTTCCGGAGGCAGCGGTCAAGCGTTTTAGCATGCACAGAATTCTTTTTGCTAAAACGCTTGATCAACTGATGTGACCTGCGCTACCTTCATGGTGATCAAACGCTTTAGCAGAATGGACATCAGCGCAGATGAAACGCTCAGTCTTCTTCCAGCCCACTGACGGATGGGTTGGGGACCTCATCCCCTTCGAGAAGGACGGGGAGTTCTGGCTCTTCTACCTTCATGAAGAACGCTCCAACCCCAAGCCTGGAACGTCGTGGAACCTGGTCACCACCAAAGACCTCACCCAGTTCGAAAACCATGGGGTCGCGCTGCCGCACGGGAACGAGGACGAACCCGACTTCAATGCCTACACCGGCAGCGTGATAGTTGACGGCGATGGCACCCACCACCTGTTCTACACCGGCCAAAACCCGCGAAACCTGGGCCCTGACGGCGCTCCCCTCCAGCTGGTCATGCACGCCACAAGTACGGATGGGATGCGGAGCTGGACCAAACATCCGGAACTCACCTTCGGCGCTCCGGAGGGCTACGAATCCGGCGACTGGCGGGACCCCTTCGTCTTCCGCGATGAGGGAAGCGGACTCTGGCGCATGCTCATCGCGGCCAGGCACTCCGGCGGCCCCGAACGCCGTCGAGGTGTGGTCGCCCAGTGCGTCTCCCGTGATTTGAGTACCTGGGAATACGCGGAGCCATTCTGGGACCCGCGCCGCTACATCACCCACGAATGCCCGGACGTTTTCCAGTGGGGTGACTGGTGGTACATGGCGTACTCCGAATTCTCCGAAACGTTCACCACCAGGTATCGCATGGCCAAAAGCCCGGACGGCCCATGGTCGGTACCCGAACTGGACAGCATCGATGGCCGCGCCTTCTACGCTTCGAAAAGCGCCGGCCGCGACGATCGCCGCTTCTTCTTCGGTTGGATTGCCAGCAAGGAAGGCAACACCGACGACGGTGCATGGCAGTGGGCCGGCACCATGTCCGTCCTGGAAGCCCGCCAGAACCCGGACGGGACGCTCGGCTTCGGATTTGCCGACGAGCTCGTGGACAGCTTCTGGGAAGACGTGCCACTAACCCTGCCCCATCCGTTGCCCGCCGTTTTGGACGTACCTGACAGCTACGCCGCGATCATCCCGAACGAGGAACTGCCCAGCCAGTTCTATGCGAAGGCCGTGTTCGACATAGCGCCCAACACCACCGAATGTGGACTGCTGCTCCGGTCAAGCGACGGCGGCGACAACTCTTACGTGCTGCGCCTCGAACCCAAACGTGGCCGGCTCGTCTTCGATCGCTGGCCCCGGGAACTGAGCGGCGACGCCCAGTGGCAGGTCTCGGGCGATGTCCCCTTCGACATCGCGTTGGAACGCCCCTGCGACGTCGCCGCAGGCAAGCACACGCTTGAGGTGATCGTCGACGGCGACACGTGCGTCGCCGTCGTCGACCGCCAAGTCGCGCTGAGCGCAAGGATCTATGACCGCCCCAACGGGCGGATCGGCGTCTTCGCCGGCGAAGGCGAGGTCACTATTGCCGAACTTGAGATACGCCAACGCACCGACAACTGAATACCCCAACCCATCATTCCGACCAATCAAGGGAGATTGTCCCCATGAAGAAACTATTCCGAGCGGCTGCTGTTGCAGCTGCCTGCGCGCTCGCGCTGACGGCGTGTGGTGGCGGCGGCAACGCAGGCAACCCTGCCGACGTGAGTCCTACCGGCGAGATCAAGCCCCGCGAAATTTCCTGGTTGCTGTCCCGGCCCGCCGACGGCGCCGTCATCAACATCATGAAGAAGCTCGCCGATGACTACGCCAAGGACCACCCCGGCTTCGCGCTGAACCTCATCACCACCCCGGACCGGCCCTCCTATATCCAAAAACTCGAAACGTTGGCCGCCGCGAACAAGCTCCCTGAACTGTTTGACACCGACGCCACCCCCTTCGCCCAGCAGCTCGCCAAGCAAGGCAAGATGGTTGACGCCGACAAACTGCTGAAAACCTTGGGAATCTACGACGACTACCGTCCCGGGGCCCTGGACTACCAGCGGTTCGACGACGGCTCCTTGTACATGATTCCGTTCCAGTTCGAGCTCGAATTCATGTGGTACAACAAAGCACTCCTGCAAAAGGCCGGCGTTTCCATTCCGAAGTCCCTGGACGATATTCCTGCCATGTGCACGGCGTTGCGGAAGGCCGGCATAACCCCCATTGCCCTGGATGGGCAGGACCAGTGGCCGCTGGAACGCTACGTCGCCTACCAGCCCTTCCGCGAAGCCGGACCGGAGTTCGTGCAGAAACTGAAGAAGGGTGAGGCCTCATTTGCCGATCCGGCAGGTAAAAAGACGGTCTCGTGGCTGGCCGAACTCGGCAAGGCGAACTGCTTCCAGGACGGTTTCTCTGCCCAGGGCTATTCGGACGCTCAGAACCAGTTCACCTCGGGCCAGGCAGCGATGTACAACATTGGAACCTGGGAACTACCCAGCCTGGCCACCGACAAACTGAACCCTGCCGTGCGGGACGACATCGATTTCTTCACCCTTCCCACCACGGAGAAAGCGGTGACGTCAGCGAACGAGTACGTCTCGCCGTCGGGAATCGGCATGGCCGTGAACTCCAAGACCTACGACCCGCTGGTCAGTGACTTCCTGAAGTTCGCCTTGGGAAAGTATCCGGCTGAATACGCTGCCACCGGCGCCCTGTCCCCCACCACCAACGTCCAAACCGCGGTGCCCGCGAACGCCACGCCGCTCTACAAGAAGGCCCTCGACGCCGCGAACGGCCTCGGGAGCAAGCAGGCCATGCCGTGGGATACCCAACTGGATCCGACTACCAACGGCCGGTTGCAGCAGGAACTCGTCCTCCTTGTCCAGGGAAACATCACCCCCGAACAGTTCACGCAGACGATGGACGACGCCATCAAGCAGAACGCTCCCAAGTTCTTCAAGTAGACACAAGCGCGGGGGCTGCAAAAGCCCTCCGCCCCGAAAGGCCCACCATGCTTCCCAACAGGTCAAGGACATCAGTCCTGGTGTTCCTGCTCCCGCCACTCCTGCTCTACTGCGCAGCCGTTCTCTTCCCCATTCTCCAGTCCCTGTTCCTGAGCTTCTTCTCGTGGAACGGCATCAGCGACATGGAGTTCGTCGGACTGGCGAACTACGTCAGGATGCTCACCGCTGATGACATTTTCTGGCGCTCGTTCTTCAATGCCCTGCTGTACCTGGCTATCTGCCTGGTCCTGCAACTCGGCGGGGCGTTGGTGGTTGCCAGCCTACTGACCTCCCTGCGTCGCGGCCGGGAGCTCATCAAGACCCTCTACCTGCTGCCCGCGGTCATCTCGACCGTAGCCATTGCGTTCCTCTTTGTACGCATCTACTCGATCGACCCGGTGGGCCTGCTCAACCAGTTGCTGCACTGGGTGGGCCTGGGCTCCTTGGAGCGTGCCTGGCTCTCGGATGTGAACACCGTCCTTGCGGCAGTGTCCGCCCCGGAAGGCTGGCGCTTCACCGGGCTTTACATGCTCATCATTTATGCGGCCCTCATCGCCGTTCCCAAGGAGCTCGAAGAAGCCGCGGTCCTTGACGGCGCTTCCAAGTGGACGCTCTTCACGAAAATCCGGTTCCCGTACATCCGCCCGGTATGGATCACCACCACCATCATGGCCACCACCTATGGCCTGCGTGGGTTCGACATCCCCTACCTGATGACCAACGGAGGCCCAGGACAATCGTCCGAGCTGCTCACTACCTACATGTACAAGACAGCATTCACCAGTACCGATTTCGGGTACGCAAGTACCATCTCCGTGTTCATCGTGATCGAGTGCCTCGTCGCCGTCGGCCTCATCCTGTTCATGCTCAAGCGGAAGGCAGACTCATGATCGCCCAGACAGCCCCGGCAAGCACGCCCACCGCCCCGCCGCGGGCACCGGTATCCAAGCCGCGACGCCGCAAGCCCAGCCTGTACCGGACCCTGTCACGGGTCCTGATCATGCTCATCGTGATCGTCCAGGTCTACCCCCTCGCATGGCTGTTCCTCACCAGCCTTCGCACCGAACAGGACTTCGCCACGGGCGATCCGTTTGCCCTGCCAGGTTCCCTCACATGGGAGAACTACGCACGGGCGTTCGAAACGGGAGACCTGGGCCGGAATATCCTGAACAGTTTCATCGTGACCATGGGTGCCAACGTACTCATTGTCTTGTTTGGGATGATGGCCGCCTACGCCATCCAGGTTTTGGGCTTCCGCTTCAGCAGGTTTGTGCGCGGCCTGTTCCTGGTGGGGATTATTGTTCCCGTCCAAATCGCACTTGTCCCGCTCTTCATCGATTACTCAACCGTGAATCTGCTGGACACCTACCAATCGATGATTATCCCCCTGGCCGGGTTTGCCCTGCCGATGTCGATATACCTGTTCTCGTCATTCTTCGAGTACATTCCCCGCGAAACCTACGAAGCCGCTTCCCTGGACGGCGCCGGGCCATATCGGATTTTCGGTCTCATCACCCTGCCGTTGTCTTTGAACACAGTGGTCACAGTGGTCCTGGTCAACAGCATCTTTATCTGGAACGACTTCATCTTCGCCAACACCTTTGTCCTCTCGGAGGAATTGAAGACAATCCCGTTGGGCCTGCAAAACTACATCGGGGCCATGGGCAAGGTTGACTGGACGGCCACCTTCGCTGCCGTGTGCGTGACCATCACGCCATTGCTCCTGGTTTTCCTCGTCCTGAATAAGGCAATGATCCAGGGCCTTGAAAGCGGGGCGACCAAGGGATGACCGCTAACACAGGCGGATATACTCCTGGTGGAGGACAGATGATTTCGCAGGAGAAAAATCCAGGCAACGCGGCCACCCCCGGCGTTCCTGTCAAAAGCGACCGTGCCCATCCAGTGACCCTCCGCGAAGTCGCAGAAGCAGCCGGCGTTTCCACGGCCACAGTTTCCCTGGTGATCAACAAGAAAAAGAACGCGCGCATCGCAGACGAAACCCGCCAGCGCGTCAACGATGCCATTCGACAGCTTGGATACCGCCCCAATGCGATGGCCAAGAACCTGGTCAGTGGTACCTCAAAGTTCATCGGGCTGGTTGCCGACGGAGTTGCCACCACCCCCTTCGCGGGCCAAATCATCCACGGGGCGCAGGACGAAGCCTGGAAACACGGGTACGCGCTCCTGATCGCCAACACCGAGGGCAACCTCGACCTGGAAAAAGACGCCATCGCCATGATGCTGGAGTACAAGGTCCGCGGCATCCTGTACTCCACCTGGTTCCACCGGCCCACTGATGTTCCGTCGACGTTGCGGGAATCCGACTTTGTCCTGGTCAACTGCTTCTCGCCGGATTCACCATCTGCCCGGGCGGTGGTCCCTGATGAAGCCCAAGGCGGCCAATCAGCAACGGACATCCTCCTCCGTGGGGGCCACCGCCGCATCGCCTTCATCAACACCACCACCCCTGCCCCGGCGAAGGACGGACGGCTCGCAGGCTACCGTGCAGCGCTTGAGGTCGCGGGCATACCGTTCGACCCCGCCCTGGTCCTTGAGGCCTACCCGGACCAGGAAGGCGGTTACGGCGCTACCGCAGAGCTCTTGAAACGAGACGTGTCCGCCGTCTACTGCTACAACGACCGCATGGCCATGGGACTGTACGACGGCCTGCGGGAGAACGGACTGTCCATCCCGGACGACATCGCCGTGGTGGGGTTCGACAACCAGGAAGTCATCGCGGCACACCTTCGGCCGCCGCTGTCAACCGTATCGTTGCCCCACTACGAACTGGGGGCGGCCGGTGTGCGCATGCTCCTGGGCTTGGAAGCAGCCCCGGACGGTGCTGCCTTGAAAATCGCTTGCCCCGCGGTTGAGCGCGCTTCCGTAGCCGTTCACTCAGCGGCATAGACCGGGTTACCCGCCTGGAACTTGGCACGTACACCTCCACGTGCCTAAGGTAGAAATCGTAAGCTTACTTAGCTTTTTTGCCCGCGTTGCACGAAGAAGGACCAGGAGGACCACCATGACTGACCAGTACACCTTCCGAAACCCGGTCACCGCCTACGAGCACATCTCCCCGCCCAAGCAGCACCAGCCCGAGCCCGGCCTCGACGCAGAATTGACGCCGAAGGCGGACCTGGGCGAAGAAAGCTACCGGGGAACGGGGCGGCTGGAAGGACGCAAAGCGATCATCACCGGGGCCGACTCGGGCATCGGAGCCGCTACCGCCATCGCCTTCGCACGCGAGGGAGCCGACGTCGTCCTTTCCTACCTGCCCGAAGAGGAAGAAGACGCCGCCAGGATCGCCAACCTCATCGAAGCCGCAGGCCGCAAGGCCGTGAAGGTTCCCGGCGACCTCAAGGACTCAACCACCTGCCAGGAACTCGTGGACACCGCCGTCGCCGTGTTGGGTGGGGTAGACATCCTGGTCAACAACGCCGGCAAGCAGGTGGCCCAGAAGGAACTCGCCGACATCACGGACGAGCAGTTCGACCACACGCAGAAGACCAACGTGTACGCGATGTTCTGGCTGACCAAGGCCGCGCTCCCCCACCTGCAGCCAGGCTCAACCATCATCAACACCACGTCCATCCAGGCATACAACCCCTCGCCGACGCTGGTGGATTACGCCACGACCAAGGCAAGCATCAACAACTTCACCAAGGGCTTGGCGCAGCAACTTGCCCCCAAGGGGATCCGGGTGAACGCGGTGGCTCCAGGACCGATCTGGACGCCGCTGCAGGTCAGCAGCGGACAGCCGAAAGAGGAGCTGCCGGAATTCGGCCAGTCGACGCCCCTGGGCCGCGCCGGACAGCCCGCTGAGCTCGCCCCGGCCTATGTTTTCCTGGCCTCGCCTGAATCCAGCTACGTGGTGGGCGAAACGCTGAACGTCAACGGCGGCAGCCCCACCCCGTAGGACTGCTTCAACTGAATGACGACGCCGGTGCCTCCCCAGATGGGGAGGCACCGTTGCGTTTGGTGGCGAGTCTTGAGGTTTTCCTGAGGGACTGTTGCGGGTTTGCAGGATTGGTTCTTGAGGGTGGCCCGGCAAAGTAATTCCTGTCAGCCAAACAGGCCGATGCGAACTGGCCGGCCGGTCTCACGGTGGCCTACCGAAAGGACACTGATTCCCATGGCCATCAGCCTCAAGACCACCTCCGGCAAGATCCTCGCCTCCGTCGCACTGGTCGGCACTGCAGCCGCCGTCGCCGGCATGGGAACCTACGGCGCGTTCACCTCCTCCACCTCAGCCTCACAGGCCGTCACCGCAGGAACCGTCACCATCGCCCTGGGCACCGGCGCCAACAACACCCTCAACGTCCCCGTCGCGGGCCTGCTGCCCGGCGACAAAGTCGAAAAGCTCGTCACCCTGGCCAACACCGGCAACTCCGACCTGAACAACGTCACCCTCACCACCTCCGCCGGCGCCACCGGGTCCCTGCTCACCACCGACACCACCAACGGCCTGCAGCTGACCATCGAAAACTGCTCCGTCGCCTGGACCGGCACCGCCGCCCCCTACACCTGCGCCGGCACCAAAACGACCGTCCTCGCTTCGGGCCCGGTGATCGCCGCGAACAAGGTCCTGAACAACCTGACCTCCCTGACCAACGCCAAGACCGACAACCTCAAAGTCACCACCGCCTTCCCCACCACCGCGGACAACACCTTCCAAGGCGCCACCTCCACCATCGCCTTCTCCTTCACCGGCACCCAACGCACCGAAACCACCAAGTAACCACAAGCCCCGGGGGCCGGCCCGTTTGCCCTTCAGGCCGGTCCCCGGTCCACACCCGAAAGGAAGTCCAGGAGATGAGCGCACCGCGAAGCAACCGTGAAGGCCTCGACCTGGACCGGCTCCGCAGCCTGGCCGATGACCTCGGCGATCCCGCACCCGCATTGAGGTTCCTCACCAAGTACCTGTCAATGCTTAACGAACGCGTCGAGCGAATCGTCGAGGCCGTGGAGCATGGTGACGAGGAGGAGACAACAACAGCCGTGCTCAGCCTGAAGATCAGCTCCGCCATGGTGGGAGCCGTGGAAACCGAACACAAGTGCCGGGCCATCGAATCCATGATCCGGGAAGACCACTTCGACTACGCTGCGGACGCGCTTCCGGCCCTGCGGCAGACCGCGGACCGATGCGTCGCAGCCCGATCGGACCTCATCAGTGCAGCGCACACCTCCATGACACGGCACGGTGGATTCTTCCGGGCCTGAGGGGTTGGCCGGGCGCACTTCTTAGTTGATGATCTCGCCGCGCTCGTCCGCAAGGATGGCGCCCAGGCGTTCCTTCCAAGCACTCAATGCCTCCGGAGCCAGCCTGGTCCAGTCGGCAACTTCGCCGATCACGCGCAGTGGAGCGGTGCTGCGATACGAACGGGTGGGATTGCCCGGGAACTTCTTGTCCGTGACGTTGGGATCATCCTCGAACGGCCCGGTCGGTTCCACAGCGTAAACTCGAGGCTCACCGTCCCCCGCTGCGAGTTCAGCGGCAAGTCCCGCGCCGTCCCTCAGCGCAGTGAAGTAGATGTGGTTCATGATTACTTCCGGACGGTAGTTGGACCTGAAGCCCGCCCTCAATAGGTCTCCCTCCCGGAGGTCTGCCTTGGTGCCATGGTAGAAGGGGCCATCGTCACGTGGTTGAGTCACGGGACCACCCTAACCCCTCGACGTGAGACGCCAGCTGGCTTCCGCGTTCACGTCAGGCAAGGTGTGTCGCGGGCCCAGGAGAGCTGGCGGTTACGCTTGCCGTATGCCTTCGCCGTGGACATTCCTCATCGCATTTCACGCCATCGCTGCAGGCTACGCACTGATCTTCGGTGCAGTGAACCTGCTACGCCGCAACAAAGGCGGTGTGGCGCACAGGGTTCTGGGCCGAATCTGGGCGGTAGCAATGTACGTGGTGGTGCTCACCTCGTTCGGGATCCGGACCATCGACGGCGGGTTCAACTGGCTCCATGCTCTCTCGGTGTTGACGTTCTGCACGCTGACCATTGGCTTATGGTCGGTACGCAAAGGCAACATCCGCGCCCACCAACGCTTCATGACCGGGAGTTACTTCGGCCTTATCGGAGCCTTTATCGGCGTGGTGGCCGTACCCGATCGGAGACTCCCCCAGATGGCTATTCACGACCTCGCGGCCCTCACTCTGTGGGCAGGAGCCCTCGCACTCACCGCCGGACTCACCGTTGCCGGCCTGCTGCAATTGCGCCCCAAGGCCGGGGCCCAGCTCAGCATTCGGAAGCAGGGATAAAGTGGCACGGTGAACTTCGCCGAAGCGCCCGACGGCGCCAGACTCGCCTGGACGTCCGACGGCGAAGGCGATCCAATGCTTCTGATCGCCGGACAGGCAACGGCCATGGACGGCTGGGGCCCGACGGCGGGACGTCTGTCCCGCTCTTACCGCGTCATCCGCTTCGATCACCGGGGAATTGGGCGGAGTGGGCGAGGCGAAGCGGATCGCTACACCACGCGGCACTTCGCGGAAGACGCCGCAGCCGTCCTCGAAGCCGCCGATGCGGACCAGGCACATGTATACGGGCACTCGATGGGTGGGCGCGTTGGCCAATGGTTGGCCATCGATTATCCGGAGAAAGTGCGCACACTGGTCCTCGCCGCAACCAGTGGGGGCACATGGCCGGATCCAGGAACCCGAGCTGATAAGGCTGCTTTGGAGGCCCTGGTGAGCGGCGATACGGGAAGGCTTGAACCGCTCTTTTTCGACGCCGACTGGGTCCAGCGCAATCCTGACGCGACGCACGCTTTCTTCAATTCCCCGGCCTCGGCATGGGCCAAAGCGCGCCATTTCAAAGCCAGTCGGGACCACGACGCCTGGCGTGAACTGGGTGCTATCAAGTCGCCTACCTTGATTCTTCATGGGACTGATGACCGGCTCACACCATTGCCCAACGCCCTGCTCCTCCGCCGGCACATTCCACGGTCAGTTCTGGTGCGGGTGCCAGGCGCGGGTCATGGGCTGCACTTGGACCACCCCGAAACAGTCGATTGGATCCGGCAGTTCATGGCCCGCACGACCTGAACACAAGCCTCCCTGGCTGGGCCGCTCATGCGCCGCTCAACCTTTACGTACGACTTAGCTTTCCTGTGGAGCGGAGCCTCGAACCTGTTCCTCACACAGCCCCGGGTCTGCTTCAAAAGAGTCGGATTTAGAACCGGTACTCTTCCGGACGGGCATTTTTCTTGCCGCCCCGACCATTGTTATTGGACATCCGTGATGCAAGGCAGGACTGACCGCTCGCGGCGCTCAGCTGCTGCAAGCAGGCACTTGACTTGACGTCGATGCCAAACGGGCCTTGGCTAAAAGGGTCCGAAAGCAAGATTCGTTCAATCGGATCACAGTTGGGGCCGAACATTGGATGCTGCCAGTGCGCAGATGCTCATACGGCCCACAGACAATATTGGGGAAAAATGAAGATATTGGGGAAATCCTTCGAAGAAGAAACGAAGGTCAAGAAATCACGGCGTCTCCGAGCTAAAGATGCACGGCAAGCCATCATGGCCAGCGGGGCTCTCGCCGCTGTGATACCGCGCAGCCCGTGTCAATTGTCCCGGTCTCCGGATCGAAAGCAAGCACGGTCGATCGACTCGGCGCCGAAGTAATACAGGAAGACGGCTACGGATTCGTTACTGGCACAGGCACCAGCGGAACGAATGCCAGTTTCGTTGTAATCGAAAACGAAACCGCGCCGAACGCCTTTGCGTTCCGGATCGGCGATCCTTCGGCCACTCTGACGTTAGTAGAAGACGGCAGTGCATTGGTTGCGAATGGATCCGGTGACGTCGTTAACTACCTGGCCAAACCGTGGGCACGCGATGCGACGGGGAAGGACCTGCCCACCCACTACACGGTGAATGGCAACACCGTTACTCAGCATGTTGATACCACCGGCGCGCAGTTCCCTGTGGTTGCCGATCCTACGACGGGTTGCGGCTTTGGTTGGTGTTCGGTGTATTTCAACCGTGCAGAGACTAATGGAATTGCTGCCGGTGGCGCCGTTGCGGTCGGTTCGATTACCGCAGCGTGCGCCCAACTGAACCCTGCGGCCGGCGCAGCATGCGCCGTAGTCAGCGGAGCAGTCGTTGTGGTCGCACAGGGAGCCAACGCCAATGGAAACTGCGTCGGAATTGTTGGCTACGGCGTGCCCGGGGCCTTGGCAGGCTGGAACCCATTCGTCGAACCCCGAGGTACCAGCCACTGTCCATGACCCAACCCCATGAAAGGAGAATAGGATGATCTCGATGCGCACCTATCGAATTGGGCTCCTCGTGCTCTGTGTACTATGCGCAGTACTGACCCCCTTCGCTGTGCTCGGACACGTGTCTCCAGAGTTCAGCAATCTCGCGCTGGCGGCCGTTGTCGGCTGGATCATATACGGCGCACTGATGCGGCAGCGACGTAAGCAGCAACCGATCAGTCAACACAAGTAACGCCCAGCCCGGGGCCACCATTACCAGTGGCCCCGGGCTGCCGGTCCAACAAAAGTGAAAGTTCAGCCTGTTGCTGGCGGCGCGAGCTACCAAAAGAACCGAGAGCTCTCCGTCGGACCAGCCTCGGAACCTACAACTGGCGCGCCACTTTCCGGTCGATTCGTCCTTCGCGGCGCTGATCGTCCCCAAGTGCCAATCGGCAGGCTGGCCCTTCCTGTCGGGTGGTCCGTTCGACGCCTCCGGCATTATCCCTGAGGCCACGGCAACAGCCGTGGGTGGGACGAAAGCCACCAACCCAGACACCGCCTTGGCCGACGTGACGGCGGGCAAGTCCGGCGCGTACTTCGCGTACCCAGCATTGCCAAGACCCTCCGTCGCCAGCCCCCATCCGAACTCGCCGGCAAGTATGAGGTCGCATCCCATGACACTCGGACGCTGGCTCTGAATCACCGGCGGAGGGTGGCTGGGCATTGGCTTCGGCTTGCTGATCCTGGGACTGAAGCCGTCCGCAGCGCCGTCAACATGAGAACCAGGGACGCCGATATTCTCATTTACCTCCTACTATGAGAAAATCAGGGTTAAGTCTTCTCAAAGGAAACCATGGACCCTCAGGCGCAACAGCCCCGCGGCATCCCCGCCGGCGAACAGTCTGGCGCAAACCTGCACTCCGAATCAGGCACCTCCCTGTTCGCCGACGCCCGAGGCTGGCCGACCATTGGCTACGAGGAGCATCCGTGGGAAACCGACCCCAACCGTGGCGCCTCCCGACGGCAGCGGCTGCTGGCCCGCGGACCCTATGAGGCCGCAGTCGCTCCCGAGATCGCTAGCCTGGATCCGGCCATTGATTCCCGAACCCAGGCGTTGGCAGAAGCGGCGACAGTGGAGATGGTCCGCTTCGACGCTGAGCTGGGCCGGGATACCACACCGTTCGCGGCGCTGCTACTGCGCAGCGAGTCCGCCTCCAGCTCCCAGATTGAGAACCTGACCGCTGGCGCCCGCAAGATCGCCCTGGCCCAGCTTGGTGACACCTCCAGCACAAACGCCTCACTGATCGCCTCCAATGTCAGGGCCCTGCAGGCTGCGATCGACCTGTCCGAGGACCTGTCAGTGCAGAACATCGCGGTCATGCACCACGCCCTGCTGAACGCCTCCGACGAAAACATCGCCGGTGAGTACCGTGACGCCCAGAACTGGATCCGCGGCAACTCCCCACACACGGCCGAGTTCGTCCCGCCCCACCCGGATCGGGTAATGCCGGCCGTCGAGGACCTGGTGGCCTTTATGCAGCGAGACGACGTCCCAGCCCTGACCCAAGCGGCGATCGCGCACGCCCAGTTCGAAACCATCCACCCATTCGCCGACGGCAACGGCCGCACCGGGCGGGCCATCGTCAGCGCCCTGCTGCGAGCCAAAGGCGTCACCGAGAACGTCACCGTGCCCGTGTCCTCGGGATTGCTGACCGATACCCGCCTGTACTTCCACGCACTGGGCGCCTACCGCGAAGGGGACATCCAGCCGATCGTGGAGCGCTTTGCCGAGTCCGCTGTCCGCGCCGTCGACAACGGCCGGCAACTGACGACAGACATTGAGGCGGTAGAAGCAAGCTACAGGGAACGCCTGGCGGGTGTACCCTCATCCGTCCGTAAAGTCCTGGACTTGGTACCACGGGAGCCGGCACTGACGGCTGAAATGGTCGCCGAACACACTGGGGCCTCCATGGCCACCGCCTACCGGGCAGTGGAACGGCTGGAACACGCGGGCGTCTTGGCATCCGCCGGAAAAATCCGCGGCACCCGGGTTTGGGTGGCTCCGGACATCATCGCAGCCCTGGACGCCTTCGCCGACCGTGCAGGACGCAGAAACAGGCATCGATAAAGACCGGACGGGTTCTACAGATTCAAATCGATGCAGCAGCAGAAAACCCCTCCATCCCGGCAATCGCCGGAATGGAGGGGTTCGTGGAGCCCCCTGTCGGATTCGAACCGACGACCCCCGCTTTACAAGAGCGGTGCTCTGGCCAACTGAGCTAAGGAGGCGTAACAACACAGCAGCGCCGCCGAAACAACGCTAGACAAGGTTAGCCCACACCCTCCCCAGCAACGAAATTAGAAGATGAACGGCAACCCTGGCAGGACCAAACAAATAGCGGCCGGTCACCCAGCAAGGGTGACCGGCCGCCGTCGTAATTACAGGAAGGCTTAGCCCTTGGCCGTGATGGCCGTCTGGATCTCAGCGTTCAGGTCGGTGGAGCCGTCCCACTGCTTGCCGTCGACGAAGACGGTAGGCGTGCCCGTGACGCCGATTGCCGCAGCTTCCTGCGTCGCAACCTTCACCCAGGGCCGGAACTGCTTGCTGTCGATGCAGGAGTCGATGTTGGCCGCCCCTACCTCAGTGGCCATGGCTTTCAGGTCCTTGTCGGAGATGCCTGCGCTGCCTTCGGCCGGCTGGCGTTCAAAGAGGAGGTTGAAGAAGTCCGCGTACTTTTCCGGAGAAGTGTTCACCACGCAGGCCGCAGCGTTGGCCGCGCGCGAGGAGTAGTTGGTGGTGGACTGCTGGTCCAGGAAGCCAAGTGCGCGGTATTCGAGGGAGATTTTTCCATCGTTGCGGAGCTTCGTCAGCGAGTCACCGTAAGTGGTTTCGAAGCGCTTGCAGACGGGGCAGATGAAGTCGATGTAGGCAACTACCTTGACCGGCTTTCCGGCCTCAGCCTCGCCACCTGGAACAGCTACGGTTGCGGGCTTGCTGGCGAGCGGCGCGGGCACATCAGCCACGTTGACGGTGGCGGGTTCCGACTTCACAACATCGCTGTTGGCCAGCAGCGTGACGCCACCGTGCACGTTGCCGTTGGCGGGCGTGGGGCCGTTGTCGGCAATCGGCGCGTTGTTTTGGACGTTGCCAACAACTACGAACGCCACCACCGCAATGATGACAACGATGGCAACCACAATGCCCCAGCCGACCAGAAGCTTGTTCCGCTTCTCCTTCTTCAACTGCTCTTCGCGGATTGCGCGCGCTTTTTCCCGGGCCTGGGCGGTGCGCTCAGCCTTGGACAGGCGGGATTCGTTTGCGGGGCTCATCAGTTCCTCGGGTTACTCGACGTCGTAGTGAATAGCTAGGGCAACGGGGACAGTTTACGGGAGCGAACTTGGAGCTCTACCGCACACCTTCCCGCCCGGTTGTTGAACGATCAACTGCCGGTGAAGATTCCGCTAGTAGGCTGGGAGTTGAGTCACAGCAACCCCAGGGAGCGTTAATGCAGGATCCGGCAAGCGAAAAACTCAGTACCGAACAAGCCCCCAAGGCTTCTGCAACGAAGAAGCCTACGGCCAGCACGTTCGATTTCATGGTGGTCTCCAACAGGTTGCCTGTAGACCGTTGCAGCAGCGACGGCAACGACGACGGCGGTGACGGCTGGCGCCGTTCGCCCGGCGGCCTGGTCACGGCATTGGCGCCCATGATGACAAAGTCCGACGGCGCATGGGTGGGTTGGCATGGCGCCCCCGACGAGACCGTGCGGCCCTTCAGCCACGAAGGCATGGACCTGGTCCCGGTCCAGCTCAGCAGCCACGAAGTTGAGCTATATTACGAGGGCTTTTCCAACGCGACCATCTGGCCGCTTTACCATGACGTCATCGCCCCACCGGAGTTCCACCGTACGTGGTGGGACTCGTACCGGACCGTCAACAAGAAGTTCGCCGACGCCGTCATACGGCACGCGGCGGACGGTGCCACTGTGTGGGTCCAGGACTACCAGCTCCAGCTGGTGCCGCGCCTGCTGCGCGAGGCCCGGCCGGACCTGAAGATCGGCTTCTTCAACCACATCCCGTTCCCGCCGCCGGAGATTTTCGCCCAACTCCCGTGGCGCCGCGAAATCATCGACGGCCTGCTGGGTGCAGACCTCCTGGGTTTCCAGCGTCCCAGCGATGCCGGCAACTTCATGCGCTCCGCACGCCGGTTCCTGGGCGCCAGCGTCAAACAGCAGCAGGTCCATGTGAAGGGTCCCGACGGCGAAGTCACGCACATCGCCCGGGCACAGGCCTTCCCAATCTCCATCGATGTGGACCAGATCCGCGAACTCGCCGCGAACCCGGACATCATTGAGCGGGCCAAGCAGATCCGCCGCGACCTTGGGGACCCCACCACCATCCTTTTGGGCGTTGACCGTTTGGATTACACCAAGGGAATCGGCCACCGGCTGAAGGCTTTCGAGGAACTCCTGCGTGAGGGCAGCATCAAGGTGGAGGACGCCACCCTGATCCAGGTTGCCAGCCCCAGCCGGGAGCGCGTTGAGCAGTACAGGCTGCTGCGCGAGGAAATCGAAGGCACTGTGGGGCACATCAACGGCACGTACGACACCATCCAGAACACTGCTGTGCGCTACCTGCACCACAGTTATCCGGTGGAGGAGATGGTGGCCCTGTACCTCGCCGCGGACGTCATGCTGGTGACTGCACTGCGCGATGGCATGAACCTGGTGGCCAAGGAATACGTGACCGCCCGCCAGAATGACGACGGCGCCCTGGTCCTTAGTGAATTCGCCGGTGCAGCCGATCAGCTCAAGCAGGCCTTCCTGATCAACCCGCACGATATCGACGGGTTGAAGTCGGCCATCCTGCGCGCAGTCAACCTGCCGCCCAAGGAAGCCCGCCGGCGCATGAAGCTGATGCGCAAGCAGATCCTGGACCACGACGTCGATCACTGGTCCGCTGAGTTCCTGGCTGCCTTGGAGGAGAAGGTGGTCCGCGATGACAGCTGAGAACCTGTCGCTCAAGCCCGAATTGCTGGACGCCATCCGACGTATCGCGGACACCGAACACCTGCTGGTGGCCCTCGACTTCGACGGCACGCTCTCCCCCATCGTGGACCGCGCTGAAGACGCCCGCCCACTCCCGCGGTCCGCCGCGGCCTTGGCGGAGCTCGCCGAACTTCCACGCACGACGACGGCACTCATCTCGGGCCGGGCACTGGACAGCTTGCGGCTGGTCGCCTCACCTCCGTCCACCACGCTGCTGGTGGGGAGCCACGGGGCTGAAGTTTGGCTGGGCGAGGGATCACAGGGTTTGGAGCTGGACGATGATCAGCGCGCCACGTTGGCTTCCGTCCGGGAGGTCCTCGCCGAGATCGTGGACGTCGCTCCGGGCACGGTGCTCGAAGACAAGCCCGCCGGCGTCGTGCTCCACACGCGGATGGCCGACGACGACGTTGCGGAAGACGCCGTCGAAGCTGCTACCCGGGTGCTAGCTGAGCGTCCCGGTGTGTACCTGAAGACGGGCAAGCGGGTGCTGGAAACATCGGTAGTCCACGCTTCGAAGGGTGAGGCTGTGGAGTTCCTCCGGCAGGCAACCGGCGCGACGGCCATCGTGTTCGCCGGGGATGACGTCACGGACGAGGATGCCCTGGGCCGGCTGATGGGAGACGACGTAGGCATTAAGGTCGGCCTCGATTTCACCCAGGCGCAGTACCGCGTGGAGGCTCCTGTCCACGTGGCGGAGCTGTTGGAGGCCCTCCTGAAGGAGCGTCGCCGGGTGGTCGCCGCAGCCTAGCCGGTGACCAACCCCACATGTGACCTTTGTAACATTTAGGTCATTCATCCAAAAGTCTGACATACTCTTGGATGTGATGTGACGCACAGTACCGTGCGACGTCACACGATCCTCCCCGGCCATTGGCCGGGGAGTTCAACTGAAGAAAATGAACCATTCACAACGGATCGTCCGGCACGTACCTGCCGGTGAAGGGATTGATAACTGTGGCAACAGTTACTTTTGATAACGCTACGCGTCTGTACCCGGGCACAGATAAGCCCGCCGTCGATAAGCTCAACATCGACATCGCCGATGGCGAATTCCTGGTCCTCGTTGGACCCTCCGGTTGCGGTAAGTCCACCTCCCTGCGCATGCTCGCAGGCCTTGAGGACGTCAACGCAGGCCGCATCCTCATCGGCGACCGCGACGTCACTGACGTTCCGCCGAAGGACCGCGACATCGCAATGGTCTTCCAGAACTACGCCCTGTACCCGCACATGACCGTTGCGGACAACATGGGCTTCGCCCTGAAGATCGCCGGCGTTTCCAAGGAAGAGCGCGCAGAGCGTGTTCGCGAAGCCGCCAAGCTCCTTGACCTTGAGCAGTACCTGGACCGCAAGCCGAAGGCCCTCTCCGGCGGTCAGCGCCAGCGTGTTGCCATGGGTCGCGCAATCGTCCGTAACCCCCAGGTCTTCCTCATGGATGAGCCGCTCTCCAACCTTGACGCCAAGCTCCGCGTCCAGACCCGTACGCAGATCGCCTCCCTGACCCGCCGCCTCGGCGTCACCACGGTTTACGTGACGCACGACCAGGTCGAGGCCATGACCATGGGTGACCGCGTCGCCGTCCTGAAGGATGGCCTGCTGCAGCAGGTTGACACCCCGCGCAACCTTTACGACCGCCCGCAGAACGTCTTCGTTGCAGGCTTCATCGGCTCCCCGGCCATGAACCTCCTGGAACTCCCCGTGGTCGACGGCGGCGTCCAGTTCGGTGGAACGGTCTACCCCGTGCCGCGCGACGTCCTCCAGGAAGCTCACGGCCAGACGGTCACCGTCGGTTCCCGTCCGGAAGACCTCGAGACCGTCGGCAACGGCGAAGGCCTGCAGGTTGAGGTCGACGTCGTCGAAGAACTCGGCGCCGACGCCTACGTCTACGGCCACACCATCCTTGATGGCAAGAGCCACGACATCGTTGCCCGCGTCGATGGCCGTCGCCCCCCGATGAAGGGTGAGTCCATCTTCGTTCGTCCGCAGTCCGGCCACGTGCACCTGTTCGACACCAAGACGGGCCTCCGCCTGGGCGACTAGCCCGACGCTGACGCGTCTGTACGTTCCGCATTTTGATAGCGGCCCGACCCCTCCCGGTCGGGCCGCTCTCGCGTTAACCTTTCTCCCAGAAAGAACGGCATGAACACGACAGATACCCTGATCCCCCGCCCCTCGCACGTCGAACTCCTGGACAGCCCTGCCTTCACGCTCGCCGCCAACGCCCGGATCGTGGCCAGTGATCCTGCCGTGCCCGTCGCTGAACAGCTTGCCTCGCTGCTCCGCCGCGGCACCGGTTTCGAGCTGCCCATAGCGGAGGACACCCGCCCCGGTGACGTGGTGCTTGAGCTGGTGGAAATGTTCGACGGCGGCCCGGAAGCGTACTCGCTCACCGTCACCGAAGATGCCATCCGGCTTACGGCCTCCACTGACGCCGGCCTGTTCAATGGGGTGCAGACACTGCGGCAGCTTTTCCCCGCCTCCATCGAGGGAACCCCGCCGAGCGCCGATGGCACCTGGGTGATTCCCGCCGTCGATATCGCTGACGCGCCGCGTTTCGCCTACCGTGGCCTCATGCTGGACGTTGCCCGCAACTTCTTCACTGTGGAGGAGGTGAAGGAGCAGATCGACGTGATGACGCAGTTCAAGCTGAACGCACTGCACCTGCACCTCACTGACGACCAAGCATGGCGGATCGAAATCCGCACCCCGGCTGACAATCCATCAGGTTTGGACTACGCTAACCTCACCGCAACTGGTGGTCAGGGCGCCGTCGAGGTCCCCACCGCCGTGCCTCCGCGCGGCAACTCCGGTTTCTACACGCAGCAGGATTTCAGGGACATCCAGGCGTACGCCGCCAGCAAGAATGTGCTGGTGGTCCCGGAGATCGACCTCCCCGGGCACGTCAACGCCGCCCTCGCCGCCATCCCGCAACTCAACCCGGATGGCCAGGCCAAACCCATGAGCACCACGGCCGAGGTTGGCTGGTCAACCCTGAGCGCGGACCTGCCAACCACGTACGAGTTCGCCCGCGAGGTCCTCGGACAGCTCGCCGATATCACGGTAGGCCCCTACCTGCACATCGGCGGGGACGAAGCCCACGTCACAGCACACGACGACTACGTCGCCATGGTGCAGCAGTTCGTCCGGATAGCCGCAGCGACGGGTAAGGCCGTGGTGGGCTGGAACGAGTTCGCCGCCGTCGAGCTTCCCGAAGGTGCCGTGATCCAGTACTGGCACGGCGATGTGGAGGCCACCGTGAGACAGGCCGAAAACAGCGGCGTGCCTGTCATCATGTCCCCGGCAGCTAACACCTACCTGGACCAGAAATATGATCCGGGCAGCCCTGTCGGCCTGTCGTGGGTGGACGGCGGACCCTTCACCTGGTCCGAGTATTACAACTGGGACCCAGCCCAGGGCGGCCTGCAGGACCAGCAGATCCTCGGCATCGAGGGGCCCCTCTGGTCGGAGACCGTGCGGAACAACAAACAGGCCCAATGGCTCCTGTACCCGCGGGCGGTTTCACTGGCGGAAGTGGCTTGGTCCGGTCAGGAAGTCCGCAACGCCGGTGACTTTCGACGTCGGCTGGGCGCCTTGGGTGAGCGGCTCACGCGGCAGGGCGTCGTCTTCCAGGAAGCGCCCGACGTCGAATGGTCGGCGAAGCCGGAATACCCCTTTCCAGGCACGATAGCCGCCAGCGACGCCGAGTACGGAACAATTGAGGCATGAGCGAGCAAAACGAAGCCCAGTGGCACGACGAACCGACCGACTACGGGCAGATCGGCAAGCTCCCCCGCACTGAAGCCGCAAGCGCGCAGGACACCGCACCTCCTGCCAGCGTCATCGGTTCACTGAACATCACCGCAGCCGCAGCGGATCCCGAGCTGCTGGACCTGCCGTGGCACATCGCTTTGGAGGATTGGCCGACCGAGAACCTGGCCGCACTCCCCCGCGGCATCTCCCGGCACATCGTGCGCTTCGCCCATTTGGGCGGCTCAGTGATCGCCATCAAGGAAACCTCCGAGCACGTGGCCCGCCACGAGTACCACATGCTCCGGAAGCTCGCGCGGCTGGACGTTCCTTGCGTGGAGCCGGTGGCGGTCATCACCGGGCGCACCACGGCGGACGGCCGTCCGCTGAACCCGGTGCTGGTCACCCGGCACCTGAAGTTCTCCATGCCGTACCGTGCGTTGTTCTCCCAGATGCTTCGCAAGGACACCCTGACCCGCCTGATCGACGCCCAGGCGCTGCTTCTGGTCCGCCTGCACCTTGTTGGCTTCTACTGGGGCGACGTGTCGCTCTCCAACACGTTGTTCCGCCGTGATGCCGGCGCCTTCGCCGCCTACTTGGTGGATGCCGAAACGGGCGAGCTTTACCCGGACCTCTCCATGGGCCAGCGTGAATACGACCTCGAGATCGCCCGGGTGAACATCGCCGGTGAACTGATGGACCTGCTGGATGGCGGACTGATCGAGGAAAAGGTTGACCCCGTAGCCACCAGCGAGCTGATCATGGACAGCTACCGCCGGCTGTGGACTGAGTTGACGGAGAAGGAGTCCTTTGAGCTCGGCGAACGGTGGCGTGTGGCCGCCCGCATCCGCCGCCTCAACGAGTTGGGCTTCGACGTGGAGGAATACGCCATCAAGACCACGGCGGACGGCTCCACCATCCAGCTCCAGCCAAAAGTGGTCGACGCCGGCCACCACCAGCGGCGGTTGCTTCGCCTCACGGGCCTGGACGCCCAGGAGAACCAGGCCCGCAGGCTCTTGAATGACATGGACCAGTTCCGGGCCGACAACAACCCGGACCTCGATGAGGAGATCAGCGCGCATATTTGGGTGAGCCAGATCTTCGAGCCGATCGTGCGTTCCATTCCGCGGCACCTGGCCGGGAAGCTGGAGCCGGCAGAAGTTGTCCATGAGGTCCTGGAGCACCGCTGGTACATGAGCCAGAAGCAGGACAGGTACGTGCCGCTGGCCGAGACCGTGCAGTCCTACCTCGACACTGTGCTGCAGCACCGCCGCGACGAGGCAGCCATCATGCTGAACCCGGACACTGAGTTGTTGAAGATCCTTGAGGTCGAGGTGGAGGAATCCGGCCGGTACGACGACGAGGATGAAGACGAGTACCCGGACGCTGACGACTAAGGCTCACGGCTCCAGGGTCT
Organism: Arthrobacter sp. B0316-5-4; assembly: GCF_059090325.1. Classification (NCBI taxonomy): domain Bacteria; kingdom Bacillati; phylum Actinomycetota; class Actinomycetes; order Micrococcales; family Micrococcaceae; genus Arthrobacter; species Arthrobacter sp. B0316-5-4. Next base: position 17,420 of record NZ_JBNHFN010000008.1, on the reverse strand, counting down.
CGGCGAGCCCTGATAGGACCGGTTCGCGTCCCAGTTCGATGTGCGAGTACGCCAGGGAGTAGGCCAGGTCCGGCCGGCCTTTCAAGATGGCGTTGCATAGCTCCGTGTGTTCGTCGCGTTGGAGTTCATTGCTTCGGTTGTGCGCCAGCCCGAAGATCCAACGCATCCTGCCGAACAATGGCTTCACGGACTCGATCAGCAGCCGGTTTCCGGACAGGCGGACGATTTCGGCATGGAGTTCGGCGCTGATAACAGCGACGTCCTCGGTCCGGTCCTCATCAATGGCCGCCGTGGAGGCCTGCATGAGCTCCTCCAAGCGACCGCCGTCGGCCCCTTCGGCAACCCGCGTGGCAGCCATCCTGGCAGCGAACGTTTCCAGGCACAGCCGGATGTCGAAGAGCTCGTTGACGTCGGTGAGCGTCAGTTGCCGGACCACGGCGCCGCGGCGCGGGAACGTCTGGACAAAACCGTCCTGTTCCAGGCGTTGGATGGCTTCACGCACGGGAATGCGGGAGACGTTGTAAACCTCGGATAGCTCGCGTTCGCGCAAACGCATGCCCTGGGCGTAGGTGCCTGTGACTATGCCTTCGAGCACCAGTTGGTAGACGTTCTCGGCGCGGGCCTCGTCGTCGCGGCCCGTTCCGGTTTCCGGCATCGCCTCAGCCACTGTCAAACCTTCCTTCACACCCTTGTACGCTTCATTTGCCGGACGGCGCCGGTCAGCGTTCCAACCGAGCATACACGGGAGGAAACAGCTCATTGGCCGGGCGGTTCCGGGTGTCCCGAACGCTGTAGGCCTGGCGCATCTTGTCGAACAATTCCTGGCCCTTCAGGCGCCAATGGTCGAGGTCCACCCCTTCGATCACGCCGTCAGCCATGATGGTTCGGCCGGCCACCACGGACAGCACGGCCTGGCGGGCTGTTCCGTTCAGGACAAGGGTCCGGAGTGGGTCGTCGTGGACGCCGTCACGGATATCTCCCAAGGAGAAGGCCACCAGGTCCGCTTGCGCGCCGGGCTCCAACCGTCCCAGGTCCGGGCGGCGGAGGGCATGCGCACCACCCAGCGTCGCTGCATCGAAGTATCCGGCGACGTCGCCGGCGTCGTTGGTTCCGGCGAGGATTTTGGCGAGCTGCACCCCGGCGTCGATTCCACGGATCAGATCCGGCGGGAAGGAATCGGTGCCCAGCGAAATGTTGATGCCCGCTTCCTTGTAGGCGTTGAAGGAGTCCAGTGTGCTGCCGTAGCGCATGGACGTCAGCGGGCAATGGATGATGCTTGCGCCGCTGTCCGCCAGCATGGAGAGGTCGCCGTGGTCCTCCCCGAGCACGGCGGGGTTGCGGTCCGTGTAGGTGGCGTGCGGAATCAGCAGCCGTTCGCCCAGCAAACCCACCTGCTCAAGGAGCTCAAGCGGGGTCACCCCATGCCAATCCAGGATGAGTTCACGCTCCACCAGGCCTTGCAGGGAATGGAGGCGGACCAGGACGTCCCTTGCCGCGGAGGCCGCCGATGTTTCCTTCAGCAGCCCGATGTCCAGCGTTTCGATCCGGCACGGGAGCAGGACGCCAGTCACCAGTGGATCGTTGAGTTCCGTCGCGTGGTCAATGAAGCGCAGAGCATCCGCAAAGCCCTCACGGCCACGCTCGACGTCGAACATCACCGAACGTTCGCCGCTCGCCAGGACGACGTTAACGCCCGAGCGGTACGCAGGACCCAGGAAGCCGCGCAGGCCCAGGCGTCGACTGGTGTCGGCCATTCCCACCAGCTCATCGAAGGACTCGGCCCATTCGGAGTGCACTTCGGAGGCGATGGGCATGTAGGTGGTGATGCCGTGCAGGATGAGCTGGATCAGCGCGTACTCGCGGATTTGCTGGCGCTCTTCGGCGGTGAAGACGTCTGCGCGGCGGTTCCGGAAGTAGTCCTCCGACCACTGGTGTCCTTTGGCCTGTTCCGGTCCGGCCCAGCTGTCCAGGATGAGGTGGTCGATGTCCGTGAGCGCGTCGAGGTCGATCAGGCCGGGCATCAGCAGCGCGTCACCAAGCCGGCGCTCCTCATCCACGGGCCCGGTGTAGTCATGGCCAACGTACTCAATGGTGGAGCCGTCGTACACAACGCAGACGTCCTCAAGGAGGACGTGGTGTCCGTTGTGGTGGCCCAGCACGTAGCGGGCGGTGACCTTGGTTGGCACGGGCAACTCCTCGTTGTTCCTGTCCGGCGCTGACGTTGCGCGGGAATCTCTCTGGTATTCCAAACAGTACATTATTTGTGATTTACATCGCATGAATCCTGCTCTAATCTATTTTGGTATACAAGAACTCCGGAGCACGCTCCTCGGATCATGAATCGAGCAGAACCGTTGACCCAGTTACAGTCCATCGAACCGAATACCGGCAGCCCACCGCTTCCTCCGGCAACGACGCCGGAGTCCAAGGCGCCTGCCGAGGCACGCTCACTGCTCGCCACCGCGTGGATGCGGATCCGCCGCAGCAAGATCGCGCTCCTCAGCCTGTGCGTGGTGGTGGCCATCATGTTGTTCGCCATCCTGGCTCCCGTATTAAGCGCCATGTCGGGAAACGACCCCTTTACGTCGAACACCAGCCCGGAGGTGCTGGACGACTTCCAAACACCCGGGCTGCCGCTCCCGGGCTACATGTATCCCTCAGCCCAGCACTGGTTGGGCGTGGAGCCTGGCTTGGGCCGCGATCTCTTCGCCAGGCTTGCCCACGGCGGCCAGGTCTCCCTCACCATCGCTTTGCTGTCCACCGCTGTTTCCGTAGTCCTCGGAACGGTACTGGGCGCGGCTGCCGGCTACTTTGGCGGCAAAACGGACGCAATCATCAGCCGCATCATGGACCTGTTCCTCGCGTTTCCGCATCTCCTCCTGGTGCTGTCGCTGACGCCCATCCTGCAGTCACGGCTCCGGGATACGCCGCTGGGCGAAGGTAGCTTCCTGCCCATGGCCTCACTGGTGATCATCCTTGGCTTCTTCGGCTGGGCCTACCTCGCCCGCATTGTCCGGGGCCAAGTACTGAGCCTCCGCGAGCGCGAATTCGTGGAAGCCGCCAGGTCCTTCGGGGCCTCGCACCTGAGTGTCCTGTTCCGGCAGATCATCCCCAACGTCATGGGAGTCGTGCTGGTGTACGCCACCATGCTGATCCCCACCAACATCTCCGCCGAAGCGGCACTGTCCTTCCTGGGCGTCGGCGTCAAGGACCCCACACCGTCGTGGGGCCAGATGCTGAACGCCGCCCAATCCGGCAACTGGTACCTCAGCGATCCATGGTTCCTGGCCGTTCCCGGCGTCATGCTCATCGTCACCGTCCTGGCGTTCAACCTCCTGGGCGACGCCGTAAGGGACGCGCTGGACCCCAAAGCTTCCCGCCACTGAACCCCGCATTCATCCCCGCATCACCACCCCTCAAGGAGCATCATGAAAACCCCTGCAAGAGCCTTGGCACTTTCCGTGCTGATCGCCGTAGCCGCCACCGGTTGTGGCGCCGGACAGAACCAGCCCAGCAACTCCAACCCGGCCCAGTCGGTCACGGAACTTGCCCCGGTTGTGGTCAAGTCCGGCTTCAGCGGCAAGGGCGGAAACATCAATGTGTTGATGTCCTCCGATTTCCAGACCCTGGATCCTGGCAACAGCAACTACGTCCAGACGGCCAACGTGGGCCAGCTGTACTACCGCACGTTGACCATGGCCAAGGAAACGGCAGGCCAGCCGCCCACCGTGGTCCCGGACCTCGCTACGGACACCGGCAAGGTCTCCGACGACGGCCTCAGCTGGACGTTCACCCTCAAAGAAGGCGTGAAGTTCGAGGACGGCACGCCCATCACCTCGGCCGACATCAAATACGGCGTGGAGCGCACCTTCGCGCAGGACGTCTTCACCCAGGCGCCGCAGGAGTTGAATGCAGCGCTCGACGCCGGCGGGTACAAGGGGCCGTACAAGGACCCTTCCGCTGTACTCAAGGCCGTTGAAACACCCGACGACCGCACCGTGGTCTTCCACCTGAAGAAGCCGTTCGCGGAGTTCCCGGCGCTGGCTTCCCGCTCCAACACGGCCCCGGTTCCGAAGGCCAAGGACACCAAGCTGGACTACACCAACCACCCCGTGTCCTCCGGGCCGTACATGGTGGAGTCCTACAACCGCGGCAAGTCCCTGAAACTGGTCCGCAACCCGCACTGGGATCCTGCCACGGACCCCAACCGCTCGGCGCTCCCGGACACCTTCAGCTTCTCGCTTTCGACGTCCCAGGCCACCATCAGCCAGCAGTTGCTTGCCGACTCGGACCCCAACGCCATCACGCTCGACTCCAATGGCGCACTGCAGACTTCAGATTCCGCCAAGCTCGCAGACGCCAAAGTGAAGGACCGCGTGGCCTCCGGGCTGCTGGGCTGCAACGATGTGCTGAGCCTGAATACCCAAAAGATCAAGGACCCGGATGTCCGCAAGGCGATCGCACTGGCCTTGGACCGGCAGTCCATCCTGGTTCAGTACGGTGGCCGCCGCTTCGGGGAGCTCACCCAGAGTCCGCTGAACGCGAAGATGCGCGGGTACGTGGAAACTGAGCTGGAGCTCGACCCCACCGGCAAGCCCAAGCTCGAGGAAGCCAAGAAGCTCCTGGAGGGCAAGGACTACCCCAAGACCCTCACCTACGGTTACGCCAACAACCGCGATGCTTTCAAGAACACCGGCACCGTTGTCCAGCAGAACCTTAAGGCCCTGGGAATCGACGTGGAACTTGTGCCGATTCCAGCACCGAACTATTACTCGGTCCTGGCCAGTGAGCAGCTTCCGGACATGGGACGCTCCGGCTGGTGCGGTGGCGCCGACCCCGCGTCGGTCCGTACCTCCGCTGATCCGCTGCTGGGACCGAACAATGACGGCACCAGCTACGGGTTCTCAAACACTTCCCGGTACTTCGACCCCGTAGTATCCAAGGCCATGTACGAGCTGCGCAACACCGACGGAACCTCGGAGGAACTCGGTAAGAAGTGGTCCGAGGCGTTCGGCTCAGCTTTGAAGACCTACCCGATCGTTCCGCTCATCCGAAGCCACACCAACAGCGTGGTCGGTTCCAACGTCCGCAACGCCCAAGTGGGTTACTTCTTCGGCGGCATCGACCTCTCGATCGTCGGCGTCGAGCAATAACCGGGCTTCGTCCAGAAGGAGAAGCGGGCCGCCTGCACCAGCGGGCGGCCCGCAACCACCACCATGATGACTTTCATTCTTCGCCGGACCGGATCGCTGGTACTGCTTCTCGCCGCGGTCAGTTTCATCACCTTCACGCTCTTCCAGCTGGGCCCATCCGATCCTGCCGCTGCTGCCTGTGGCCAGGAATGCACGCCCGAGCGCGTAGCCGAGGCACGGGTTGCCCTGGGCATGGACCAGCCGTTCTTTGTGCAGTACTTCGACTACGTCCGGGGCTTGTTCTCGTCACGGATGATCGGCGCCCCCGGGGCCCAGACGCTGTGCGAGTGGCCGTGCCTGGGCAAGTCCTTCCAAACCAATGAGAACGTAGCCGAGATCATTGCCCGTTCCCTCCCCTACACGTTCTCCATGGCCATCGGCGCCCTGGTCCTGTGGACCATCACCGGCGTCGGGCTCGGCCTCCTGGCGGCCCTGCGCAAGGGTTCACCGGTAGACAAGTTCATTGTGGGCGCGGCCTCTGTTGGCGTTTCCTTGCCCATCCCGGTCACCGGCCTGTTCCTGCTGCTCCTGTTCGTCAACCAACTGCACCTGTTGCCGTTCACCACGAACGAGATCAACAGCCCCTTCGGTCCCCACGGTCCCGGGGCCTGGGTGGCCAACTACCTGCTGCCTTGGATTGCACTGGCCGTCCTCTTCAGTGCTTCCTATATTCGTGTCACCCGGACCAACATGATTGAGACATTCGGCGAGGACTTCATCCGGACCGCCCGCGCCAAGGGCCTGGCGCCCCGCACCGTGACTTTCAAGCATGGTGTGCGTGCGGGCATCACGCCTGTGGTCACCATGCTGGGCATGGACATCGGCCTGCTGCTCGGTGGGGCCGTCCTCACCGAACAGATCTTCTCCGTCCCGGGCCTCGGCTTCACGGCAGTGCATGCTGCCATCTCCGGGGACCTCCCGGTCACCATGGCCATCACTATGCTCGCCGCGTTCTTCGTCATCGTCGCCAACGTCGCGGTGGACCTTGCCTATGCCGCTATCGATCCCCGAGTGAGGCTCCAATGACCCAATTGAGTACAGCAACGGCAACGGCGAGCGCCGCGGCCGGCACCCCCTTCCTCGAGGTCCGCGGCCTCACCGTAAAGTTCCCTACGGACGACGGCGTTGTCTCCGCAGTGAACGGCATGGACTTCGCACTGGACCGGGGCCAGACCCTGGGCATCGTGGGCGAATCCGGATCCGGAAAATCCGTCACCAGCCAAGCGCTCATGGGCTTGCTCAAGGGCACGTCTGCGCAGGTCACCGGGCAGGCCATGTTCCAAGGCAAGGACCTGGTCACGCTCCCCGAATCCGCCATGCGGCAGCTGCGTGGCCGCAACATCGGAATGATCTTCCAGGATCCCCTGTCTGCACTGCACCCGTTCTATACCGTGGGACACCAGATTGCCGAGGCGTACCTGGTCCACAACAAGGCGAGCAAAAAGCAGGCCCGGGCGGCCGCCGTCGACATGCTGGGAAGGGTGGGCATCCCCAGCCCGGAGCAGCGCTATGACGAGTACCCGCACCACTTCTCCGGCGGCATGCGGCAGCGGGCCATGATCGCGATGGCGTTGATCTGCGAACCCGAACTGTTGATCGCGGACGAGCCCACCACCGCGCTGGACGTGACGGTCCAGGCGCAGATCCTGGACCTGATGTCCGAACTCCAGGAAGAAACCAACTCGGCGCTCATCCTCATCACCCACGATCTCGGAGTGGTGGCGGAGGTCTGCGACAACGTGCTGGTCATGTACGGCGGCCAATGCGTCGAGTCGGGGCCGGTGGACGGGATCTTCTACGACACCCAGCACCCCTACACGCTGGGGTTGCTCAACTCGATGCCCACCCTGAACGGCGCGGAAAGCCGGCTGAACCCCATACCGGGCCAGCCGCCGTCGCTCCTTGATCTGCCCAAGGGCTGCATCTTCAGCGCACGGTGCCAGTACGCCGAACTCGCCGGCGACGGCGTCTGCGCCAGCCAGCGTCCCGAACTGCGGGTCGAGGACGGGCACGGCAAGCGCTGCCACTTGAGCGGCCCGCAGATCATAACCATCCGGAATTCGCGTTAGGACCCGTCATGGAACATCAGCCAATTCTGCAGGTGGAGAACCTGCAAAAGCACTTCCCGCTGAAGGGCAGCCTCCTTCCCGGCTCCGCCAAAGGCTCAGTCAAAGCGGTCGACGGCGTGTCGTTCAGTCTGGCCCGTGGCCAGACTTTGGGGCTCGTGGGCGAGTCCGGGTGCGGTAAGTCGACTACCGGACGGATGGTGGCGCGGCTGCTGGATCCGACCGGCGGACGGATCGTCGTGGACGGCGAGGACATCAGTGAACTGCGCGGAAAGGGCCTGTATAACTTCCGGCGGAAGGTCCAAATGATCTTCCAGGACCCGTTTGCTTCATTGAATCCCCGCCAAACCGTAGGCACGGCGATCGCGGCTCCCATGGTGGCGCAAAAGATCAACCCGCCAGGTGGCCTCAAGAACAGGGTCAAGGAACTCCTGGACCAGGTGGGGCTGAAACCGGAGCACTACAACCGGTTCCCCCATGAGTTCTCCGGCGGGCAACGGCAACGTGTCGGTATTGCCCGGGCAATCTCCCTGAACCCGTCGGTGATCGTTTGCGATGAACCCGTCTCCGCCCTGGACGTTTCCGTGCAGGCGCAGGTAGTGAATCTCCTGCAACAGATTCAGCGCGACACAGGCGTTTCCTACATCTTCATCGCCCACGATCTCTCAGTGGTCCAGCATATCTCCCACGACGTTGCGGTGATGTACCTGGGCAAGATCGTGGAGCAGGGACCCCGCGACGCTTTGTTCAGCAACCCCCTGCACCCGTACACCAAGGCACTGTTGTCAGCGGTGCCGTTGCCTGACCCGCGCGCCGCCCGGGAACAGGTAAAGATCAGGCTTCGCGGCGACCTTCCTTCTCCGGCCAACCCACCCAGCGGTTGCGTCTTCCGCACCCGTTGCCCCCTGATCGGCACGCTTCCCGAGGAACAACGCCAACGCTGCATGAACCAGATTCCCACACCGGCCACACCGGACGCGCCCGCCTGCCACCACACGGGTATGGCCGCAACCGTGCTGGCCGGTGTGCAATAGATTCACTACCAAAGGAGCAAACATTGAACACCCTGATCCGCGCCGTTCGCCCGTGGGGGCATGAGCTCAGCGACGTCAGCATTGTTTCGGGCGAAACAGGCGGCAAGATCACCGCCGTCGAACCTCATGACCCTGCCCGTGCAGTTCCGGAAGGCGTCACCGTGATGGAAGGCCGTGGACGGCTACTCCTCCCGTCCTTCTCCGATGTCCATGTGCACCTCGATTCGACCCGAATCGGTTTGCCGTTCCGCGAGCACACCGGTGGTCCGGGCGTGTGGACCATGATGATGAATGATCGCCTGAACTGGCGCAACGCCGAGGTCCCGCTGCAGGAACGCGTCAACGACACCCTGGGCCGGATGATCGCCCGCGGCACCACCCGGGTGCGCTCGTACGCGCAGGTGGATGTGGACTGCAGGCTGGAACGCTTCGAGGCGGTGGCTGCTGCCAAGGAGAAGTTTTCGGCTCAAGCATCCGTGGACATCATCGCTTTCCCCCAGGCCGGGTTGTTGTTGGAAGAAGGCACAGTGGAACTCATGGAGGAGGCGCTGAAGGCTGGCGCCAACGTCATGGGCGGCATCGATCCCTGCACCCTGGACCGGGATCCGGCGAAACACCTGGACATCGTGTTCGGCCTGGCCGAGAAATACCAGGTTCCCATCGACATCCACCTCCACGAGCCAGGCGAGCTGGGCGTCTTCAGCACCGATCTGGTGCTCGAGCGCACCCGGGCGCTGGGCATGCAAGGCAAAGTGACCATGTCCCACGCCTACCAACTGGGCAGCGTCAACGAGGCCACTACGCGCAGGCTCATTGACGCGTTCGCGGAGCTGGACGTTTCCCTGGCTTCGGTCGCTCCCTCCGCTGCGGGACAATTGCCCATCCCGCTCCTCACCGAGGCCGGTGTCCGTTTAGGCCTCGGCGAAGACGGCCAACGCGATTATTGGTCCCCCTACGGCAACACGGACATGCTGGACCGTACATGGCAGCTGGCGTTCACGCACGGTTTCCGCAAGGACGAGCTGATCGAGCACTGCCTGGCCATCGCCACCATCGGTGGCGCGAGCATCCTTGACCCAAGCGCTACCCGGCTCAAGGACACGGCCCACCGACCTGGCGTCGAAGTCGGCGATCCTGCCGATCTGCTCCTGGTGGACGGCGAAACGGTGGCCTCCACGGTGATGGACCGCGGCAAGGACCGCACCGTGATCCATGCAGGCCGGGTTGTGGCTGACCAGCTGGAACTCGTCTAGCCGCTACGAAACCCGCCCTGGTTCGTTACTCCTCGCCGTTGAGCGTGAGGAGTGCCGAACCAGGGCGGGTTTCTTTGTTAGCGGCTATTCGCTTCGTGCAGTTGGTGCGTCATCCAAAGGCGTCCACCACGTCACAGCTGGCGTGACCGTGAAGCGACGGCCCGTGACCTTGCCGGGAGTGATCCGTATGAACTGGTCCTTCTGGCCGGCTTCCCACGGAAACAGCAGGAGCCCGATGGTATCCAACACGTCCTGGGTCAGCTTCACCGCGGACGCCTGGCCCTTGACCACTACGCTCCACGCCACGCCGGTTTCGGAGTTCACCCCATCAGCCTCAATGGCCACCGGGGTGTCGCTGAGGGCCGCATGGAGCTTGGTTCCTTCGCCGGTTCTGAAGACCATGGTTCCGTGGTCCACTTTGTAGTTCACGGGGAAGATGTCGGGGTGATCGTCCACCCAAACGGCAAGCCTGCCCACTGAAACGCCGCGAAGGAGCTCCCAACATTCGTTGGTTTCAAGGACTTCCGTAGCTGGTGTGGCAGGTTGGTTCGTCCCTGATGGTGAGTTCGTCATATCGCCGAGGATACGCCGCAGAGTACCCACCCAAAAGGCCACCGCTTACTTCCAGCGCGGCGGACCGAGGAGTTGCTGGTTCCACCGGGGTTGGAGGCGCATCAGCGAACCGGTGATGGCTTCGCCGCGGTTTGCAGGGATACCTCGGCCGGTTCGGCTCTCACCACGGGCCCGCGGACGGCCAGGAAGCCTGCCCCGGCCAGCACAACAGCCTCGGCCGCGAGCACCCAGAACGTTACTTCCCACCCGCCCGTCATGGTGTGGAGCAACCCGGCGCCCAAGGGGCCCAGCGAAGCGAGCGCAAAGCCGAACCCCTGGCTCATGGCCGAGAGCCGCCCGGCTGACTGCGGCCCCGCTGAGCGGATCACCACCAGCGCCATGGCCAGGCCAAAACCTGCGCTTTGGACAACGCCGAGTATGCCGACCATCAGGAACTGCAGCTCGACTGGCGCCACCAGCACTCCCACGAGTGCGAGGGCCACGGATATGCCGAGTCCCGGTGCCATGATGCGGAGTATCCGGGGACGGCCGGCCAAGACGGGAGCAAGGAGGCTGGCCGGCAACCCAGCGAGGCTGAACCATGCCAGTAAGCCCGCAGCATCCGAAGGCGAGAGCCCCCGGGATACCAGGTATACAGCCAGCCATGAAGTGATGGCGAAGTAGAGCATGGCCTGCAACCCGAAGAACGCCGTGACGGCCCAGGCCGTGCGCTGCTTCCTGAGTGGACTGGCTGTACCAGGCACCTGGCCAGCTGCTCCGCCCGCGGTGGGTACCGGCGTCGTACGTCCTCCCGAACGGTGGATCAGGAAGGCCCCCAACAGGGCAGGCACGGCCCACACGGCAAGCGCTGACGGCAGGTTTCCGCCGAATGCCCGCTCCAGTGGCTGGACCAGTCCGGCCCCGAGCGCGGCGCCCAGCCCGAATCCCATGGTGCACAGACCCGTCCACCAGCCTGTTCCCCGATTGGCTTTGACGATCTGGGGAACCAGCACGCTGGCCGTCATGATGGCCATGCCAGCCAGGAAAGTGCCCGGGAGCAGGAGGGCGGGCACGGTCGCACGGACGATCAACGCTGCAGCCAGCACCATGAGCGCCACCGCGACGGCCCGCCCGGTCCCCAGCCGTCGAGCCAGCCACGGTCCGATAGGCCCCGAAATCCCGAAGGCCAACACCGGCAACGTCCCCAGTAGCGGGAGCAGCGCAGGATCGAGCCCGAACACCCCAGGCATCTGGTTCATCACCCCGGCCACCGTAGTAATAGCCGGCCGAAGATTGATGGACACCATCACGAGCGCGAGCAACATCAGACCCGTCACAGCCCTCGGACCCAGCCCCGCCCCACCCCGCCTCTTCTCACGCACGCAATTCTCCTCATGACATGTTTGGTATACCAAATAAGAGTATGAGTAGAACCAACGAATGTAAATGCGGGAAATGATGTGACCAGAGGATGAGATACACAAACTTTGGAATACCAGAGCGACAGCGTGTCATGTTGCGGCAACGCCTCAGGGGCGCCCTCAAGGGGCTCGAAGGCCCGGAACGCGGCAGCGCGCGTCTAAGGGAGGAACGACCGAGCGCGCAGAGCGTTCCGGGCCTTCGGGCCCGGCCCACCCAGATGTCGGACCTAGCCGGCCCTAGATAGCCTTCCCCGGGTTCAGAATCCCCTGCGGATCGAACAGCTCCTTGATCCGCCGCTGCAGTTCACGCACGGGCTCAGGCTGCTCCAGTCCCAGCCAGCGCAGCTTGTACTGCCCAACGCCGTGCTCACCGGTGATGGTCCCGCCCATCTCGAGCCCAACCCGAATGGACTCGTCCAGGGCCGCGTTGAGGCGTTGCAGGGCGTCGACGTCCGTGGCCGGGTCTACCCGGTCCATCCAGAAGGTGGGGTGCAGGTTGCCGTCGCCGGCGTGGGCCACCACCTTGAGACGGACCTTGAACCGCTCGGCCATCGCTTCGAGGGCGGCTACGAAGTCCACCAGCCGCGAGCGGGGGACGGCGATGTCTTCGCCTACCCGGAATTCGTCGTCCACTTCCACGCCGCGGCTGTTGCGTCGCAGTTCCACCAGCATTTCGGCTTCGGCGCTGGCTTCGGTGGTAACGGTGGCGCCGCCGTCGGCGAGGACCTGCCGCACGACGTCGGCTTCCGCGGCTGCACCGAAACCGTCGGTCTGGATGAGCAGCAGGGACTTGCCGCGTTTCTGGAGGTCTCCGCCGTGCAGTTCGTCCAGTTGCACCAGCGTGCCGTTGTCCAGGAGTTCCATGATGGCTGGCTGGACGCGCGCCCGTCCCACAGCGAGGACGCCTGCGGCGGCGCTGCGGAAGTCCTGGTAGAACGCGGCGATGGTGTGGATTTCGCGCGGCAGGTATTTCAGGCGAACTGTCACACCCACCACGATGCCCAGTGTTCCTTCGGAGCCCACCAGCAGCGCAGTCAGGTCATAGCCCGCGACGCCCTTGAAGGTTTGGTGGCCGGTGTGCAGCAGGGAGCCGTCAGCCATGACGACGTCGAGCGCCAACACGGAATCACGCGTTACACCGTATTTGGCGCAGCGCAGTCCCCCGGCATTGGTGGCTACGTTGCCACCGATGGTGGACATTTTGTAGCTGGCGGGGTCCGGAGCGTACATCAGTCGGTGTTCGGCCGCTGCCGCGTTCAGGTCGGCGTTGATGACACCGGGTTCGACGACAGCGGTCTCGTCGTCGGGGTTGAGGTCCAGGATGCGGTTCATCCGTTCGAGGCTTAGGACGATGCACCCTTCGGTGGCGTGCGCACCGCCGGAGACGCCCGTTCCGGCGCCGCGGGCGACGATGGGAACCAGGTGTGCGGCGCAGGTGCGGACGACGTGTTGCACGTCCGCCACGGACTCTGCCCAGACGACTGTAAGGGGCAGGTGCCGTTCCAGCATGGGACCTTGGTCGGCGGAGTACGTGCTGAGGGTTTCATCGTCCTGGGCCAGGTTGCCGGCGCTCAGGCCTGCTGCAAGATCCCGCAGGAACGCCTGCTGCGCTTCTGATGGCTGGGCTGCTTCCCCCTGGCCGAGTGTGCGTTTCTGTGATGTACCGGCCATAGCCATTTCGTCCGACAAGGTGTTCCCTCCACACGAGCACCGCGGACACGCCAACCCGGCAGTCTTCGCAGTGTTTTCTGTGCTCATAGTCTAGCCAGCGCGGCAAAAGACGGTTTTTGGCACAGTCCGGCTAATTCCTGGAACTACCCTCCTGCGCATGTGCAAGCGTTTCCAGATAGAGTTCCGTATCGATTCCGCTACAGGCCCACTCCCGCACACAAACGCGCCCTGCCGCGTTCATAAACGTGGAAGCGCTTTCAATATGGGGGACTGTCTCCTACGATGTGTCCATGTCCGTTGATTCATTGCTCTCAGTTGAGGCCTACGAGCCCACTGCTGCGTTCACGCAGCTAACGCCAGTCCATGATGCCTCCAACGCACACGGGTGGTGGCGTTCCGCAGTCATCTACCAGATCTATCCGCGGTCCTTTCGGGACCTCAACGGTGACGGCGTGGGAGACCTGGCCGGCATCACGGCCGAGCTCGGGCAGCTTGCCAGTTTGGGCGTGGACGCCGTGTGGCTGTCGCCGTTCTACCGATCGCCCCAGAGGGACGCCGGTTACGACGTGAGCGACTACTGCGACGTCGATCCGTTGTTTGGCACCCTGGCGGACTTCGACGCCCTGATCGCCGAGGCCAACAGGCTGAACCTGCGCGTTATTGCGGACCTGGTCCCCAACCACTGCTCTGACCAGCACGTCGCATTCCAGGCCGCGCTCAATGCGGCCCCTCATAGCCCTGAGCGCAACATGTTCATCTTCAGGGACGGCCAAGGAGCTGACGGCAACGAGCCGCCCAACAACTGGCAGTCGCACTTTGGCGGCTCGGCCTGGACGCGCATCATCGAGGCGGACGGGCGGCCGGGACAGTGGTTCCTGCATCTGTTCGATTCCTCGCAGCCGGACTTCAACTGGGACAATCCTGCGGTCCATGCTGAGTTTGAACGCGTGCTCCGCTTCTGGCTGGACCGCGGTATCTCCGGCTTCCGCGTAGATGTTGCCCACGCGCTGGTTAAAGCGGCAGGCCTGCCCAACTGGGGTGGCCGCGCTGACGGCAACAGCTCGGACGGCTTTCCCGGCCAGGACGCGCCCATGTTCGGCCAGCCCGCCCTGCACGACATCTACCGGCGCTGGCGTTCCATCCTGGAAGAATACGGACCGGACCGCATCCTTTGCGCCGAAGCCAACGTGGACCCGCTCCCGCGGCTGGCGCAGTGGGTTCGCCCCGACGAGATGCACCAGGCGTTCAACTTCCCCTACCTCCATGCCGGCTTGGACGTGTACCGCCTCCGCCACACCATCACTGATTCCCTGGTATCGCTTGATGCGGTTGGTGCCCCGAGTACTTGGGTGCTCTCCAACCACGATGTCGTCCGGCACGTTTCCCGCTTCGGCTACGACGGACCTGGCCCCCGCGATGGCGACGGCATAGGGCCTGACGATCTACAGCCCAACGAGGAACTCGGACGACGGCGGGCTGCCGCGGCCACCATGTTCATGCTCGGGCTGCCGGGCGGCGCCTACCTTTATCAGGGTGAGGAACTGGGCCTCCCCGATTCCACGAACATCCCCGCTGCCCTGCGGCAGGACCCTACATTCAGCCGGACAGGCGGGGCGCGCATCGGCCGCGACGGCTGCCGCGTGCCGCTGCCCTGGCGGTCCGAGGACATCAATGCCGGTTTCGGGGACGGCAGGGACCCTTGGCTGCCCCAACCCGAGTCCTGGCCCGCACTGGCGAGGGACAAGCAGGAGTCCGATCCGGCGTCGCACCTTAACCTGTACCGGGCGATGCTGGCCGAAAGGGCCGCCCTCCGGCTCGGTGAAGGGTCCCTGGCATGGGTGGAGGACTACTGCAGCGGCTCGTCGCTCGCGTACCTCAACGGAAATATCCTGGTGCTCATGAATACGGGAGACCATCCCATGCCCCTGCCCCCTGGAGAGCTGATCCTTCGCAGCTCTGCCGCCGTGGGCGCTGAACCACAGGCTGCTGATCAAATAAGCTCGGGTGAGACAATCTGGCTTAAGGCCAGCTAACTTTTCTTCGAGGAGCGGGATGACCGGTATCAAGGACGTTGCCGAGCGTGCAGGACTGTCCGTAGCAACGGTTTCCCGGGCCCTGAGCGGCAAAGGCAGCGTGTCCCCGGCCAGCCGCGAACGTGCCCGAACCGCCGCGTCCGAGCTTGGGTTCGTTCTGTCCTATCACGCATCCAGCCTGGCCTCCGGCCGGACCCACAACGTTGGCCTGGTAGTGCCCTCCGTCCACCGCTGGTTCTTTTCAGCGGTGGTGGAGGGCGCGTCGGCGGCACTGTTGGAAGCGGGCTACGACCTCACGCTCTATAACATCGGGGAGAACGCAGCCCACCGCCAGAGCGTCTTCAGCGATTTCCTTCTGCGCAAGCGTGTGGATGCGGTCATAGCGGTCTCCTTGGAACTCAGCGAAAACGAGCTCCAGCAACTCCACGCAGTGCACCGCCCGCTTGTGGGCATCGGCGGGCCATTGCCCGGGGCCTCCACCATCAGGATCGACGACACAGCGATTGCACGGCAGGCCACCAACCACCTTCTCGGCCTGGGACACAGCAAGATCGCCCACATCACTGGCCATGAGGCCTACGACCAGGACTTCCACCTGCCGGGAACCCGCCGCACTGGTTTCGAAAAGGCAATGAACGACGCCGGATGTCCGGTCAGGCCCGAATGGATCGTTTCTGCGGATTTCACCATTGAAGGCGCCTATGCCGCCGGACGGCAGTTGCTCGCCAGCGAACCGGAGCGGCCAACCGCCGTCTTCGCAGCATCAGACGAGATGGCGATCGGCACCATCCTGGCCGCACGCGACTTCGGGTTGCGCGTCCCGGACGACATCTCCGTCATGGGCATCGATGGACACGATCTGGGCACCGTCCTGGGCCTGACCACCATCGACCAGGACGCCAAGGGCCAGGGGGCGCTGGCAGTGCACACCCTCCTCGGGGCGATCACCAACGGCACGGCCCTGGAAGCTGCCGATACCCAGCACCCCACCCGGCTCGTGGTGCGAACCAGCACAGCCGTTCCACCGGCCGACGCCAGCTAGCCCATCGCCACCCCTGCTACAGCAGCCGTTCCATCACGAGTTCCAGCTTGGAGGGGTCCTGCGGATAGGGCCGGCTTGCCCCGGTAGCCCGGAATCCATGGCGGCTGTAGAAGGCTTGGGCGCGCGCGTTGTCCTCATGGACGCCAAGCTCAAGACGATCAGCGGCCAGCGACTCCCCTGCGACCCTGCAGGCCTCATTCAGGAGCTCATCAGCCAATCCCAACCCGCGGTGCTCGGGCGCCACGTAGACGCTGATGAGCATTGCCCGCGTTGCTGCGCCCGGCTCCTGCGGATGCTTCAGCACCACCCTCATCAGACCGGTAAGCCGGGGGTCGTCTCCGCCGCCATCCGCAACCAAAGTGACACTGCCCTCGCCGCACATTGCGGCCGCTCGTTGCTGCCATTGGGCATCCGTCTGCCGGCGTGCCGCATCCAGGCTCTCAACGTAAGCCATCGGAGTGTCAGCGAGCATCTCAAGGCGGACGTTCTTCAGCAACAACCAATCATCAGCGTGGAGTTGCCGGACCCTAGGCAACGGCTCCGCCCATGAATCTCACATAGCGCTGGAGCACCCGAGGCCAACCCTCAGCGTAGGAAGCCCGGGATGCCGCAGGATCCTCGGCGCCTTCCCAACCGTCGTGGACCAAGCGGACCTCCGTGCCCTCATCGACGGCTCGGAATGCAACACGGATCTCCGTGGACCACAGGGGTGTGCTCGCGGGGTACCAGCTCGCGTGGAAGGACAACGGAGGCTGCCAGTCGTCAATGGTGCCCCATACGGAGGTGCGGCCGTCTTCGGCTGTTTCCAGGATCAGGTTCTCCTCGAACTCCACATGCGAACCGACACCAAACACGCTTTCTTCCTCCATGGGCCACCACAGGTGGGGATGGTCGGTGAAGCCTTGGAAGGCATGCGATACGTTCGATGGAACCACCACAGTCACTATCAGGGGTTCCAGCTCGTTGCTGGACTGCCCGGACGGCTCGGGTTCGGATACTGGGTGGCTGAAGAGGTTTTCCATGACCACCCACTCTACCGGCGGCCGGAGAGACACGGGCGGGTTAAATGGGTGGAGCCCCGACCGTGGTGGTCGGGGCTCCCCGTTAATGTGTGTCCGGCGGTGTCCTACTCTCCCACACCCTCCCGGGTGCAGTA
>NZ_JBNHFN010000007.1:0-90980 GCF_059090325.1 Arthrobacter sp. B0316-5-4 | reverse complement strand
CGCAGCGCTGATCTGGGCGCTATTGGGGACCGGCTTCCTTGTATACGGCCTCTACTGCGCCGCGACTACCGGCGGCGTTTGGTATCTCATCGCCTCCTCCGTAATCCTGATCGTTTCGGGCGCGGTCTGCCTTGGAAGCGCCGTTCAGACCATGCGCCGGCCGGACCAGCAGCGCTACTAGACACAGCAACACAACTCGATAGCCGACACGGCATCGGAGTGACTCAACGTGCTTCTCAAGTACATCTGACTACTCCCCTGAAGAAGGATCCTAAATTGGATGTCCAACTTCCGGGGACCACTCCATTGCTCCGTCAGTATTTTCGGAAGGGAGATGACCTGAGCACGGTGGATTCGGCAGCTGTATTATTCGCCGCTGATGAGATCAACAGCCGTCCCAGAGCGGTCCTGAGTTGGTCAAGCGCAACTGCCCGATTCGCGGTCTACCACTCCGCTGCTGGGCAGATGGATCCCAGGAACAGCGGAAGCGAGCACACGGCTGCAGCTCTTGCTACTTCGGGCTAGCCGCGTCCTCAAGGAGCTGACGGAACTGGGCTTCGGTATTCAGGGTGACCTTCTTCCCGTCGAGGAAGAAGGTCGGAGTGCCAGTGACTCCAAGAGCTTTTCCGTCTGCAACGTCTTGGTCGATGCGGTCCTTGGTAGCCTGATCCGCGATTGTGGCGTCATATTCCACCATGTCCAGCCCTAGTTCCTGGGCGAGGGTCCTGAACGGTGCTGCTTGGGAATCCTGCTTTTCGCCCCATTCTGGTTGGGTCTCAAACAGCTTGGAAGTCATAGCCTCGTACTTGCCTTGCTGAGCGGCGGCTTCCGCGGCCAAGGCTGCCGTGCCGGAGTTCCGGTGGCCCGGCAGCGGGTAGTAGCGGTGGATGAACGTGATCTTGTCCCCGTATTCCTTCTTCAACTCCTCCACCCAGGGCTCAGCGGCGCGGCAGGATTCGCATTCGAAGTCCAGGAATTAGACAAGTTGGGCTTTCTCCGTGGCCGGGTTCGTGACTCGGTGGCTGTCTTCTCTGGCGAGCTGGGCGTCAGCGGCCGCGAGAGGGACAGCTGGAGCTGGCTTGTTGGCGGTGAGCACGGCGCACCAGATCACGCCGGCGCCTACTGTTGCCGCGAGGAGGATCCATATGGCGATGCGGACCCTCCGGGCGGAAATGACTCGGCTCATCGATCAGCCGGCTTTGTTCCAAGCTCGACAGCCACCGGCTTAGCCGCGACGTCCGATCCGCACCCGGCACAGCAGGACTCCGCTGCCTCCGTGGTTACTGGGCGTACCAGTTCGATCCTCACCGGCGCGGATGCTGCCGGAGTCTTGTCGGTGGGTGCGCAGCAGTCGTCATCTCCTTCGTCGGTGTGGCCGTGATCAGCGTGCGGAACGGCGCAGCAAGCCTCGCCTTTCCAGGCGTTGATGCCTTCCCGGACAGCAATACCTGCAATAACAAGTGCCGCACCGGCATCAGCCCACCACCAGCCCAAGGTGCTGTTCAGGACCAGGCCGATCAGCAGGACGGCGGAGAGATAAGTGCAGAGCAAGGTCTGCTTGGAATCGGCGACGGCGGTCCTGGAGCCGAGTTCCCGCCCGGCACGGCGCTGAGCCCACGACAGCACCGGCATGATCGCCAAACTCAGCGCAGCGATGACGATGCCCGCTGTTGAGTGTTGAGCTTCTCCTGCACCTGTTAGTGAGCGGACTGCGTCCACGGCCACGAATGCGGCGAGGGCGAAGAAAGAGATGGCAATGATCCGCAACGTCAGATGCTCACGCCGCTCCGGATCCTTGGCGGCGAACTGCCAGGACAACGCAAGAGCTGAGGTCACTTCAATGACCGAATCCAGCCCGAAGCCGATCAGCGCGGAGGAGTCCGCTACGCCTCCGGCCCAGAGCGCTACGACTGCCTCGATGACGTTGTATGTAATGGTCGCGGCTGCGAATAGCCTGATCCGGCGGCTCAGGACCGCGCGGCGATCCGACGTGGGCGCATTCACCAAGGCTGTCATGCGAAGCACTCCCCGTCCGGGGCGCAGCAGGCCGGATCCACTGCAAGGACGACGCCGATCAGGTCTTTGATGGCGTGACCAAGTCTGGCATCCGCCAGCTCATACCGACTCCGCCTCCCATCAGGAACCGCAACCACTAAGCCACAGCCGCGCAGGCACGTCAGGTGATTGGACATGCTCTGCCTCGACACTCCCAATGAATCGGCCAGATCCGAGGGATATGACGGGGCATCAGAGAGGGCAAGAAGAACCCGTGCGCGGGTCGGGTCGGACACTGCATAGCCGAATTGGGCCAGTACAGGTGCCTGGGTGAGCGTTTTCATACATCGAAAGTACATCCTGTGCTGTATTCACGCATTTCTGTATTCAACAGAGTTGGCCAGCGAATGCATCCCCGCCCCTTTGCAGTAGTACTAACCTTCGAATCCACGCGGCAGGTGCTACGTTCAGAGCCAGACCTGTTGCGACGTTGGTTAGAAACCGCCCTGTCCCCTATTGGCGTGCAAGCCGTCCACACCGCCCCCGGCGGCTAAATTGTCCGTCCCCCCTGAAGTACAGTTACTGGGTCTGCGAACTTCCCCACGGACGTACCAACATCCCCTGCGGCGACACTCACATCCACGACCTCGCCGGACTCTCCGACATCACCGCATCGCTCACCACAGCCGAAATCGACGGCGGACTCGAACTGATCATGGAAACGGTCGCCACTACTACCTGAATCCCCCGAACCCCACCGCGCTAAGCGCGCGGTTGCAGTGGCAGCCGCGCCATGTTCCCTACGGTGGCGAGTATTCCACGTCTAGCGCGCGTCGTTTGCGTTCTGTGCCTACTGTCTGCCGCCCGAGCGCATTGCCCTGCCGCCTTAGGCCTTCAGCAATGTAGCCGCAGCCAGTCTGTAGGTGCACTCGACACTCAGTTCCTGCGGCCGGACCCAAACTTGATATACCCCTGCTTCGCTAAATAGTTCTCGACCGTCGGTGCTGTCGCTGGCCAGCCAGAGAACTGAAGAGTCGGGCATGGCGTCGTCGACTATTCCGTTCCTGACGATCTCGAAGTCTTTGCGGATCTCCACTCGGATTCCGACTAATCGGTTCCAGCCACGGGATTGGTATGCACCACCGCCGAGCTGCGAACTTCTTCGTTCATGCCTGGAACGGGGATCCTCTTGAAGAGTCGGGGCGAACGGACCAGGACCCGGCCATCCCGACGTCGGTCCATCCGTGGAATCACGAGCGCTTCTTGTCATGGCCGGCTCCTTTGCGGGTGCGTGGTCCCTTTAGTGGAGGTGGCTTCCGCCGTTGATGTCGATGGTGGTGCCGGTGAGGTAGGCGGAGTCTTCGGAGGAGAGGAATGTGATGACGGCGGCGACTTCCTCGGTGGTGGCGTTGCGGCCGAGCGGGATGCCGGCGTTGATGGCTGCTTCCTGCTCGTCGGTGCTGCCGACTCGGATGTTGGTGTCCACGGCGCCGGGGGTGATGGCGTTGACGGTCACACCGGTCTCGCCGATTTCGCGGGCGAGTGCCTTGGTGAAGCCGAGGATGGCGGCCTTGGCTGCGGAGTAGGGGACCTTGCCGAATACGCCGCCGCCGCGCTGGGCGGAGACCGAGGACATGTTGACGATGCGGCCCCAGCCGTTGGCGATCATGTCCGGCAGGAATGCCTTGGTGACGAGGTAGGTGCCGGTGGCGTTGACGTCCATGACCTTGTGCCATAGCTCGAGCGTGGTCTCCAGGAAGGGAGCGGGGGAGGTGATGCCGGCAATATTGGCCAGGGCTCCCACGGGCGGGAGGGTTCCGGCGGCGACTTCGGCTGCGACGGCGGCCTGGGCTGCGGTGACGGAGGTTTCGTTGGCGACGTCGATTTCGTGACCGAACGCCGGGACGTTGAATTCGTTGGCGATCTCAGCGGCAACCTTGGCGGACTTCTCGCCGTCGAGGTCCAGAATGACGATGCCCCAACCCTGGTTGGCGTAGCGGCGGGCGGTGGTCAGGCCGATGCCGCGATCGGAGGTAGCTCCGGTGAGGACAGCGGTGCGCTGGATGGTGGTCATGGTGCTCCTTGAAAGCTTGTGGTGGGCAGGGCTTTGCGGGACGTTTAAGGCGTAGGGCGAGAGAGGAGCCGGCGTCGGCACCGTTCGCGCCATGCGTGATGTGAATCACTGTAGATTGATCAATGTTAACAGTCAACCCTGAACATTGACTGTTGACAGTCAGCATGATGTGCATCACTATGGACGCATCAGTGTTAACAGTCGACAGCGCCGGGCTTCAAGTCCATCGCTTATCGAAAGGGACAACTCCAATGAGCAATGAAGCTCTGAAAATGCGCGGTCACGTGCACGGCACCAAGGACGCGAAGCGCGTCGCGATCGGTTCTGGTGTTGGCGCCGTCATTGAGACATACGACTTCATCGGGTTCGGTACCGCCGCAGCCTTGTACTTTGGCACCGCGTTCTTCCCGACCGGCGATCCGGTGAGCGGAACGCTGGCCGCCTTCGCCACACTCGGCGTCGGCTTCGCAGCACGTCCCATCGGCGGCATCATCGGCGGCCACCTCGGCGATAAGGTCGGCCGCAAGCCTGTCCTCGTGGCTTCCCTGATTCTCATGGGCGTGGCCACGTTCCTCATCGGTCTCCTGCCCACCTACGAGCAGGTGGGCCTGCTCGCTCCCGCCCTGTTGGTCTTCGTCCGTGTGGTCCAGGGCCTGGCCTTCGGTGCAGAATGGGGCGGTGCCATCCTGATGAGCTACGAGCACGCACCGTGGAAGTCCAAAGGCAAGTACACCGGGATCGTGCAGGCCGGATTCCCTGTTGGACTGCTCCTGGCGAACGTTGTCTTCCTCGTCAGTGTGAACCTGGGTGGTGAGCTCGCCTGGCGTGTTCCCTTCCTGGCCAGCATCGTCCTGGTCGCAGTGGGCCTGATCATTCGCTCGAAGGTCCCGGAATCGCCGGTATTCGATGAGGTCAAGGAAAGCGGCTCCATCGTCAAGTCCCCGATCATCGAGGTCATCAAGACTGACTGGCGCAGCATTGTCCGTGGCATCGGCCTGCGCATCGCTGAGACAGCCGGCTACGCGGTGTCCATCACCTATATGATCTCCTACCTGCACACTCAGGAACTGGCGGACAAGACCGAAACCCTGGTGGCCCTCTGCATCGCATCAGCTGTCGGGATCTTCGCGACCATGGCCTGGGCGAGGCTGACCGACAGGATCGGCCGCCGCCCCGTTTACGTCTGGTCTTGCGCCTTCGCCGTACTCTTCGGCATTCCCATGTTCCTGCTCGTGAATACCGGCTTGTTCATCTTCGTGATCGCCACCATCGTCATCTCCTACGCTGTTTGCCAGAACTCCCTTGCCGGCGCCCAAGGCCCCTGGTTCCCGGAACTGTTCCAAGCGAAAACGCGTTCCTCCGGCGCTTCGCTGGCCTACCAGATCTCCGCGATGGTTTCCGGATTCACGCCCTTCATCACCACGCTGCTGTTCGTAAGTCTGGGCTGGATGGGCCCGGCCCTTCTCTTCAGCTTCTACGCAGCCATCGGCCTCTGGGCTGCCCTCGTCACACGGGAAACCTGGGGCAAGCGCGATCGCCATCTCGCCGATGAAGCCACCAAAAACACCCCCCAGTCAGTGACCGCCTGATGACCACCACAGAAGAGGCCCAAATGACAGCACAAACCATGGCAATCCCAACGACGGAACGCATCCACGAGGTTTCCGCCGCCGGCTACCGGATCCGCCACCACACCCTGAACATGGGCGAGGTCCAAGGCCAGGGCTACGTTGGCCAGGCGCTCGGCGCCGCCGACATGCTGGCCTCCGTCTACGCCGACCAGCTCACCTACCGTTCCGAAGACCCGCACTGGGAGGGACGGGACCGGTTCCTGCTCTCCACCGGACACTACGCAATCGGCCACTACGCCGCGTTGGCCGAAGCCGGTATCGTCCCGATTGCCGAACTCGAAACGTACGGCTCCGACGATTCCCGCCTGCCGATGTCCGGCATGTCCACCTACACCCCGGGCATGGAAATCTCCGGCGGCTCGCTGGGTCACGGCCTGACGGTCGCGGTCGGAATGGCTCTTGGCCTGCGTCTTCAGAGCTCCGCGTCCCGCGTGATCAACTTCCTCTCCGACGGCGAACTCGATGAAGGCTCCACCTGGGAGGCCGCCATGGGTGCGTACCACCACCAGCTGGGCAACCTGACAGCCATGGTTGACATCAACGCCCTCCAAGCCGACGGCGCCACGGACACCGTGCTCCGCACCGAACCGGTCACCCAAAAGTGGGAATCGTTCGGTTGGTACACCCAGCGCGTGGACGGGAACGACGTCGGTGCGTTGCTGGCAGCGTTCGACAACATCGCCGCGGTTGCGGCACCAGTCGGACGTCCGTCGGTCATCCTTTGCGACACCAAGGTTGGGCGCGGCGTGCCGCTCCTGGAGACCCGCGAAAAGGCGCACTTCATGCGCATCGAAGAAAACGAGTGGCAGATCTGCCGCGAACAGCTGACCGCAGGATACGAAGGGACGGCATCAGCATGAGCACAGTTACCACGACGGCGGCCGGTGCCGCCGCCGCTTCGGCGGCCAAGCCGAAGCTGAAGACCTCCGCCATGATCGCCTCCTTCGCTGATCCTGGCCAGAAGACCACCTCCGCTCCCTTTGGGCATGCGCTGGTCAAGGCCGCCGAGGCTGATTCCCGCATTGTTGGCTTGACCGCTGACCTGGGTAAGTACACCGACATGCACATCTTCGCCAAGGCCTACCCGGAACGGTTCTTCCAGATGGGAATGGCCGAGCAGCTCCTGTTCGGTGCCGCCGCAGGCATGGCCGAAACCGGGCTGATCCCGTTCGCTTCCACCTACTCCGTCTTCGCAGCCCGCCGCGCATATGACTTCCTCTGCCTCGACATCGCCGAGCCCAACCTGAACGTCAACATCATCGGCGGGCTCCCCGGCCTGACCACCGGATACGGACCCAGCCACCAGGCCACCGAAGACATGGCGATCTTCCGCGGCATGCCCAACCTGACCATCGTGGACCCCTGCGACTCCCTGGACATCGAGCAGGCAGTTCCCCAGCTCGCTGCATCTGACGGGCCCACGTACCTCCGCTTGCTGCGCGGCAATGTGCCCACCGTATTGGATGAGTACGACTACAAGTTCGAGCTCGGCAAGGCCAAGGTCCTGCGCGGCGGCAACGATGTTGTGTTCGTTTCCTCAGGCCTGATGACCATGCGTGCGCTACAGGCAGCAGATGCCCTGGCGAAGCACAACGTGGATGTCGCCGTGGTTCACACGCCCACCATCAAGCCCTTCGATTCCGCCACAGTGCTCGCAGAGCTGGACACCGACCGTCTCGCCGTGACGCTGGAGAATCACACCGTTGTCGGCGGCCTGTTTGAAACTGTTGCCTCCGCCGTCGTCACCGCTGGCCTCGGCAAGCGCGTGGTTCCCATCGCGCTTCCGGACCAATTCCTCGACGCCGGTGCGCTGCCCACGCTGCACGAACGGTACGGCCTGTCCGTCGACCGTATCGTCGCAAAGGTGCTCGCCGAGTTGAGCTAGGCGTAGAGGCCACGACGAAAGCACGGTCCCGGACCGGGTCCGTGCTTTTGTCGTACCATCGAAACAAACCAACGACTGTAAACAGTCGAATTACAACATTGAGGACTGTGGCCATGGCCGGACTGACAGCACCCCTGCTGGGACTGGAAAAGACAAGCCTCCGGGAACAAGCGCTCTCGGCCCTGCGTACAGCCATTACCAGCGGGGAACTGAAACCCGGACGCCACCTGGTGGAAACAGAACTGTCAGAAATGCTCCAGATCAGCCGGGGAACCCTCCGCGAAGCACTGCGTCAGCTCGAGCAGGAAGGCCTGCTCTCCGCAGGTCCCCGCGGCAGGCTCTCGGTCCGCCACCTCGATGAGAAGGAAATCCGCGACATTTTCGCCGTACGGGCCGCCCTCGAATCCTTAGCCGCCCGCACCCTATGCGAACTCCCGGACCGAGCACACGCCATCGAGTCACTGCATCATAAAATCGACGTCATGGCTGCCGCGCAGGACTCCTCCCTGGAAGAACGCGTCGAATCCGACATGGAATTCCACCGCACCCTGTGCCGACTGACCGGCAACGAAACCCTGCTCCACTCCTGGACCGCACTCGAAGGATCCATCCGGATGTCCATCATGTTCGCCGGCCTGGAAAAAGGCGTAAAGAACATGAGCGTGGACCGCCACCGGGACATCGTTTCTGCTATCGAAACCGGTGACGCGACCCTCGCCCGCCAGACCATCCGCGAACACATGGACACTGCCGCCGGCAACCTCGTAGCTTAAGCAAGCAAGCCCCGGCCTCGGCCAATTCATATGATCTGGCCTGTGTTCCACTTCCTTGGAAGTGGGACATCCAGTTCGGGGCACTCCCCCACGATCGGCGTCACTGAGCACCTTCCGCCCTGATGGACTTCGGGCGGAAGGTGCCCATTCAGGGCGCTTACGCTGCCCCGCGCCCGCCTCGCGAAATGCGGCGGACAGCTTCCTCTGAGGTCATGGCTGTGAAGTCCCTGTCCACCTCGCTCCGGAATTCCTCCACGAGGTTTCGGTTAGGAAGGTATGTGACCGCCTGGGAGCCATTGAGTTTCTTAACTTCCGGGTTCTGTTCCTTGAGAAGCCGTTTCGACGGGATGAGCTTCACGTCGCCGTTCAGGACCGTCTGCTCTTCCTGAAGCGTTTCGGTGGCCTTCCGGTTGTAGAAGGAACGGCTGGCCATGAGCAGGTTTCCGCGGGTCCACTCGACCGGAATCAACAGCAGCTGTTTGTCATCAACGTAAGGCAGGAGGACGCTCTGCTCGACCCAATCGAGTGCTTTTGTGTCCCAGATGCGTACGGTCTTCTCGACCGCGCCTGCTGCCAGCGAGGGGTAGGTTTGCATCATTTCTTGGGTGAACTCGGCCAGCACTCCGAAGGTGACGCGGGTCGTCATGTCCGAAGTGAGATCCTTGCCGACTCCGGAAACGAACAGAGCGAGATCTTCCAACCTGGTCAGAGCAGCGCTGCGGCAGACAGGACTCTGCAATTCTTTCCAGAGGAGCAGGCCCATTTCAGGCCCAAATCCTTTGCCGCGGATACCTTCTGCTGTCAGCCCCAGGCGAGTCTCATTGGGTTCGTGAAGATCTTGCAGGAGTTGGAGTCCCCTGCGAAGTTCGGATGGCACCGAGCTGTCCCGGCAGCGGAGCACTTCGATGAAGAAGGAGCGCAGGCATTCTTGGGCCTTCGCAGCGCGAGGGTGAGTGCTGTTTCGTATAGCACTCGGGTCCAAGACGAGGGGATTGTCCGTATCGACACACACGTCGAGAAACGGAAGTTGATGGGTGGGAAGGCCAAAGGCCGTAGACACAGGAATCAAGGGGTTACCTCAACTCTTTCCGGGGTGTTATGCCCCAAGGATCGGTGCCACGGGCGGGCGCCCGAGGCATGGTTTTGGACACATATGTGCGCCAGAAGCCCAGATCCGATGTAGAGTTGATGCATATTCGCCCGTCAAAACGAATACATCAGCCCCGCTCGGACTACTCTTTTCGCCAAAAAAGAGCTGTTCTTCAGAGCGGGGTTTTTTTGTTGCCCTACTCTTACCTCTAGTTTACAGCATGGGATCCACCCTCCTGCGGACAGAGTCTCTCAAATGGCCCTATTTCGCCCTATAACGGCCTATTTCGTCCTGTGGGCAAAAACTATGCACCCTCGTGCACAGGGAGGCCCAGAGAGGCCCCTCAGGGCCGCAGAGGGGCCTCGTAGCCCCTTGACAAAAAGATTTTAGATGTGCTGGGCTTACGCCAAATTGAGAGTTACATCCCTGTGATTTCGGGCTTTTTGGGACATCCATAAGGTCATTGATGGCTCATTGAAGGCCCTGACGGCTCGCATCTTGCCATGAGGTTTAGAGTTGAGCTTCGTCGCGGACCAAGGCCCGCGGAAGGCTTCCGACCCTGTGGATAACTTTCAACAGAAAATTTTTCCGGGGACCACAATTTCGTCCTTCCGGCGAGGAAATCCGGGCGTCGTGGGCGGCTGCCCGTGCTGGGCGGAGGCGCTAACCCTGATGCTCGGAGTGCGGATTTGCCGAGACGCTGACCGCCGGCCACCTCGTAACATTTCCGTCCCGGAGGTTATCCCAAAAGATCTGCCGCGGGCGGCAGTCACAAAGACAACTTCCGGGAATCAGCTCTGTGGCCTCAAGAGTCCATGCCTAAGTACCGGTAGACGGTGGCGCGGCTGGCTCCAATGATCTTTCCGATGTCCGATGGCTTGAGGCCTCGGGCTTTCAGTTCATGTGCCCTCTTGACCTTCTCATGGTCAGTGGTGACCTCCCGGCGCCCGGCCTTTCTTCCATTAGCAGCTGCGGCGGCCATGCCGGCTTTGGTGCGCTCGGAAAGCTGGTCTCGTTCAAGCTGGGCGAATGCGGAGATGATGGTGACCATTGCCTGGGCCATCGCTCCCCCGACCTCGCTGGCCGGGTCAGTGGCAATGCCATCCCGTAGCGAACGAAACTTGATGCCTCGGGATTTGAAGTCATCCAAAAGCTCAAGCAAGTGCCGGGTATTGCGCCCCAACCGGTCCAGCTTCCACACCACGACTTCATCCCCTGGACCCAGACGATCCAGCATCCGGTCCAACTCTGGACGGCTTACCCTGGTTCCGCTGATCCCCTGGTCTTTATAGATCCGCTCGCACCCAGCCGCTTCCAGCTCGCGGATCTGCATATCAGTATTCTGATCAGCCAGACTGACGCGGGCGTATCCCAGGCGTGCCATCACATCTCCGTCTTATCAAAGGGCCAATGTTGATAATTCTGAGAATATCCTAGTGAGACACTTTGTTGGGACAGGCGTTGCGCCGAAAATCCGCGGACCGGAATCGTCGTACCCGGTCAAGGTCGAGGTTCTTATCAAAGGATCCATTGATGAGATGAATGCAGGGAGCCGGCAGGTTGCTGTTATCCCCCCGTCATCGTGCATATCACCGTGCGGGTCTTACGTGCATGCCGGGGTTCGTGATGCGACGGCGTCCTGGATAAGCCTTCATGGATGGGCGTAGAGGGACCGGCTTACGGGCGCTGACAGAGCTTGACCCTCACGCAACGTCAGGCTCTACGGTCCATTTCATGACTATTTCGATTTTGGACACGATGGAGGGGCTGGAAGCCGTGCTGAAGGCTTCTGAAGCCGAACGTACTGAAGCCCTCCGCAGCGTGCTTACTCCCATGGAAGGAATGTTCAGGTACTTCCCGGGCGAGGTCGACCTGCTGATGATGCACGCGATGAGTTTCGGGTTCCCCCTGGACCTGCCAGGTGAAGAGGCGCAGCAGGCGTTGGACCTTCTACATAATGCCGATGTCTGGGGACGGGTGGAAACAGCAATGTCAACAGCGGTGGAGCAGCAACTCGCCGCAACCTCCGGCATCGACATCCCGGACATCAAAGTCCTGATCATGCTCGGGAACCCGAACGACGAGTACTTCATGGGTCCACTCCGAGGATTCAGCGGCAACGGCAGTGCCACCGGCTACATCTCGCTGACTCTGTGGCCGACAGAGGAGAACCTCAACCGGATTGAAGCGGCTGCAGTTCACGAGCTGAACCACAACCTTCGTTATGCACCCGGAGGGGTCATCTGGGACCCAAGTCGGGTTGCGGTCGGTGAGCAGATCATCTCCGAAGGCTTGGCAGACGCCTTTGCCCGGCAACTCTACGGTCACACCGGGTACACGCCCATCGGGCTGCCCCACCTCCACGACGACAGAGTTTTTGAAAAGGTAGTGACCGGGCTGCAGGTTCGCGGCATGCAGAATTTCACAGCGTGGGTGCACGGCGACGAGTCAGCCCGACGGTTCGGCTGTGACCCTGTCGGGCTTCCCACAGGGGCAGGGTACGCGGCCGGTAACCGCTTGGTTGATGCGTACCTCGAAGCCGCCGGCATAACGGCGGCTCAGGCGTTGCATACTTCGAGCCAGGAGATCATCGACGTCGCTCTGGGCGTACTTCGTTGAGCCTGTTACCCCCAAATCGCGGTGTCGGGATCCACTCCGGCGGCGCGCGCATTGGCGTCGATGGTCTGTTTCAACCAGTGAGCTAATCCGGGCTCCAGCGCTTCGTAGTATTGCAGGAAGCCTGCCTCGGTGACGTACCGTCGTGCGATTAGAACGTGCATTGAGTGAGTGCAGTGGAAGTACTCGCTCATCACTTCCCGGTGTTTTTCCGCCAGGGCGTTCCCGCATTGACTGCCGGGGAGGACCGCATCTCGTTTTGCCTCGGCCAGGCTTTTAGTGACGGACTGCATGGCCGACGAAATTACACGCCAGTCCTCTGCAGTGCGCACGGCAGAACGCTCCGTGTACTCCGCCCACTGGGGCGAGTCCGCCCACCGTTCACGCGCAGCCGTTGTCCAAGAGTTGTCCCAGCCTTCCCCGAAAGCCTCTGCCTCATCAGACGCGGACAACAATGTGCCCTGTTCATCTGCTGCCAAGAGGAGTCCAACTTCCCGTTCCAGCTCCTGGAGATGACGAATCTTCGCTCCGAGCTCTGCCCGCCGATCCTCCAACTCCTGCCGTCGTACCGCGGTTCCGGCCGCAAGTAGGTCCGGGATACTCTGCAGGGGAACGCCCAGATCACGAAACAGGAGTACCCTCCGAAGCCGGGCGACATCGGCCTCGGAGTAGAGGCGATAACCGGCGGTGCTCCGATCAGAAGGAACAGCAACCCCAATCTGGTGCCAATGATGCAACGTCCGCACACTCACACCCAACAAGCGCGCAACCGCCCCCACAGCACCAAAATCATTCACTCACCCAGCATTACAGGCGCGGGGCCCCAACAGCACCAACGGCGTCCGGTAAGGGATCCCCTTGCGTTCCCTCACTCGGAAACCCCCTCCCCTGCCGATACTGAGACGCTTCACGGCGAGACGACTAACCGAGCCCCGTGGTTCGCGGAAATTCTGAATATCTGGCTTGCCGACCCCAGACGCAGCACTGCCTCAGAAAGCATTAGATTTATGAGACACCTCATCGGGGCGACGAACCTTTGCCCTGTCAGTCGAGGCCGGACTGGTCGTCAGCGATACGACCCCACGGACGACGCCGCGCTATTACATGTGAGGTCCCTCGCGAGCTTTTAGACTTCGCTGGCAGGAAGCGTCCAATCGAAGTCTCGGGGCCGCAGTGCGTCATCGGCCGGATCGAAAGCAAGGATCCTGAAAGCCCCTGACTCGGGATCCACTACTCCGTCAACCAATCTCATGCCCGACCAAACTCCCATGATGCAGAGGCCCGGATGTTGGCGGAATGGAACCACACCCCCCGATCTCACTAAAGACGTTCTCGGGCGCCAAGGGATCATATTTTGTCGGTGCGCAGTGATAGGCAACGACTATGAACCTTGACGTCGCGGTAATCCTTAATCTCGTTTCCGTCGTGTGCCTTGTTGCGGTCCCGGTGGCGGGCATGGTCGCTGCGGGGGCCTACCTCTGGTACCTCATCCGGCGTCGAATCTCCCCGGATCGGTGGTTCGTGCCCCGCCGGGTTGTTAGGGATTTCGGGTTCTTGGGATCTGCCCCCAAAAACTTGGATTCGTCAGAAAAGGTGATTCTGAGCAATGCCTACATCGTTCTCCCGGTACGGCTGGTCAGAGGTGCGGTGTTCTTGATGGTCTACTCGTTTGGGACCGAGGTTGCAGCCGGAGTGATCCCTGACTCGGCGTCGTTGAATTATCTAGCCGTTGGGCTCGTATTTCCGCTCCTGCCAGCGCTGCTAGTCCTGCTGATCTACATCTGGTGCGAAAATCGCGTGTCAGTCGCGCGCGGGATGGACCCCGGAGCTAATCTCTCCAGGGCGGCCAAGAAATTGCTCGCGAAGCGTAGTAGTCAGCACCGCCGGCTCCTGGCTACGGAGGGCCGGCGTTTCCTGAAATACGCCAGTAAGGTAGGCGTTCCGGACGTCGATCCCCGGATAGTCCGCATCACAATGTTCCTGGACGAACCCACGGTTAGTAACGTGCAGAGCATCCCTGCCACGGTTCATCTGACCCTTGTCGACATCGTTGCCGAACGATTCACCACGAGTTCGTGGGAACTCAACAGAGTGGGCAAGTGGGCCGCCGTGGCACTGCCTGCATTGGGTCTGGGCCTGCCTTTAATCGTTCAGCTATTGCAGCTCGTCCAAGTTGTTCGTCGCTTCTAGCTCGAAGGGCGGCGCCACGTTAGACCCACGTTTCAACAGACGGGAGATGCCCTGCACTGCGGATTGCTGTGCAGGGCTTCTTTGGTTTGTCGTGGGTGGTCAGCGCCCGTAGTCGGCGTCTTGTTGGCGGCGTTGTTCCGCTGTTCGTTGTCGGCTTGGGCGGCTTGAGCGCTTCGGCGTACTTGAACGGTTCTGCCAGTGGGCCTGTCACAGAACTCCTGTCCGATGTCCAAGGTGAGCCGATCAGCGTAAGAGAGTGGCGTCAGGAATAATTATGTCCAGACGGATTTAATTTCGGCGGAGTCTCTCCCGTAAGGCCTCGTCCAGTAGGTCTGTAATGGTGATTCCGTATCTCATCGAGTAGGCATCCAGTTCGTCGCGAAGGCCAATTTCAATCTTTGATGAGAAGGGTTCCATGCGGCGCTTACTTCTCGGTCTTCCTGGGCCCGGACGCCTCGGTTCGAGGTCAGTTAGGGGTGCCGGTTCCGCTTGGACTTCTGCGTTCGCGGCGGTGGCCTGAGTAGCCTCCCCCGGTTCCACAGCTACAGTTCGCTTCTCCGCGGATGTCAGAACGTCCACGACGTCTGCGGCTGGTGCTTTGCGGATTGATGATTTGCGATCCAAAGCCATGATTAATTCACCCCATCCAGGTAGCGTGCATGCGCAACAAATTTTTCGGTCATGATCGCCGCTCCACGGCCGGCTAGCTTCGTGAGTGGCGAACGTGTACTGACGGAGTCCTGCATCGCCGTTCGGAGAGGAAGATGAGGCTCTCTTACGTCGGTGCCGTAGGTATCCTCCAGCTCTCCGATTTGGAAGGAGTGTTCGGAAGTGAGGGGTGAACTCGTCTTATTGATAATGATGCCTAGGAATTCCAGCTGAGGATTCAAGTGCGGAAGTGACCTAACCTTCTTCACTGTGTCGAGGAACTCCGTCACGCCCTTCACTGAGAAGGCTGCCGGTTCAGTGACGGCAAGTACACGATCCGCCCAGATGAGTCCGTTCAACGTCAGTCGCCCGAGGGCTGGTGGAAGATCTATGAGTATGTGGTCGTATTGTCGAAGCTCGTCTGCCCCATATGCTGCAGTCTTGAGACGCATCTCGGGCGTTAAGAGAGCTTCCGACTCAAGTCGTGCCAGGGACTCAGAACTTGGGATCAGATCAATACCCGGCCATGTAGTTTGGGTGATGGCTTGCCCGAGTGTCCCAGCTTCTCCCCCGTACAGCACATCGAACACGTCAAACTCCCCAGCCCCTTCAAGTGCTTCCGTTACATTGGATTGAGGGTCGAGGTCGATGACCAGCACGCGCTTTCCAATTAAACGCAGGCCTGTTGCCAGGCCCAACGTCACTGACGTCTTGCCCACGCCGCCCTTGCGGTTACCTATAGCCGTAACTTTCATACTGGTCCTCCAAAGCCTGCCGGGTATTGATGAAGATCAGTCAATACATCCTTCAATCAATCATTCGATCCAGACATCAATCTATCAAGCAATCAATACATCCCGCAATCCATCAATACATCCTGCAATCTTTCTGTCATGACATAATTATTTATTAATGGGTTACCGCTTTGCCCAGAGTCGCGGGGGGGGGGTAGTTAGCCCAACCCACCCCATCCGCCTTCCTGAGCAACCAGTACAGTTCACCCCCCACTGTGCGCGGCAGAGAGCCTCACAAGGCTGAGAACAAGCGTCGATGGCCTAAAGTGGACATAAATCAATCTTTCTGTCATGACATAATTATTTATTAATGGGTTACCGCTTTGCCCAGAGTCGCGGGGGGGGGTGGTGGTTAGCCCAACCCACCCCATCCGCCTTCCTGGGCAACCAGTACAGTTCACCCCCCACTGTGCGCGGCAGAGAGCCTCACAAGGCTGAGAACAAGCGTCGATGGCCTAAGGTGGACATCAATCAATCTTTCTGTCATGACATAATTATTTAATGACAGTTACGCCAACTACATGTGAGTTTCCTAGGTGGCACTCGAGGCACGAGGCGTCAGCCGCCCCGCTTCCGGGCGAACAAGTAAAAGCACGGAATAATCCGCGGCAAGCCTATGGCGCCTGCAACCCGTAAAGTGGGGGATCGTCAATAAAACCTGACAGATAGGACATCGCATGGAATGGGATCTGGGAGACGGATTCCACTGCGGACGAATTGGGGTCCTTTTGAACGATGGTCGACTGGGGTCCAGCCACCAACACGAAGGGACGATCAGCGTCCAAGGAATCACTGGCCGACACAAACGAGACCCGCACAGGCCGGGCTATGAGTTGGTGGTGGAAAGCGCAGCTGCAGGTTGGCAAGGTAGCTGCGAATGCGGCTGGACTGGTAGACAGTGGCAGCGCGTCCTTGGGGCAGGCAGTACCGACATGGCGAGATACCGAGCAAAAGCACTGATCGGATCACCAGCCATACCGCCCTTGTCGGTAGAAGAATCCATCCTGAGCGAATGGCAGAAACACGTAAAGGCCTGGACACTGCAAATGGCCGCTCGCAGTTATGACCGCGCAGCTGCCCGTCTGGACGAGGCTGTCAACGCTGCACGAGACTCTGGTCTGACATGGGCCGATATAGGCGCAGAAACTGGAATGTCACGCCAAGCAGCACATCAACGATGGAACCGATCTAGGTAATCCTCCTCAGATGGAGCTACCCGACCTTTAGAAACAAATGGCGTTCTTCCTCCGCTTGCTACCGATCTCGTCGTCGGAGACCTGTAATCCTCCCGCTCCGGGTCACATCGCTCTGGTGAACGCCATATCAGCGAGGGTCCATTCGTCAGGTGGTCCTTCATATGCTTCCCACGGGTAATCTTCGGCGGGGGATAGGAGTTCCGCTACCGTATTCACATTTCTCGAAAGCCACTCCCTCCAGATGACCCGCTCGATGCGGTACCTCTGTAGCTGGCCGGCCACGGACTCGAGAACTCCAAAGTATTCAGCAAGTTCGTGGAGGGACGTCGAAGCGATGACTGTCCAGGATCTTCCACCATTCCTTGACACCATGTTCCAGGCAGCCAAAGTCTCAAGACTTTCGCTCACGGCTGTCCTGGACAGTTTTGTCTGACCCACCAACTCCGTGGTGGTCAAACCGGGAGTGCGCTCCAGTGCTTCGTAAACAAACGCTGCAGGCAGGCCCAGTTCCCTGAAGACGGGTCTGAGCGCATGGATCTTCCCCTTTCGCCAGGACAAATCTTCAGCACCTGGCCGAAGGCCTTCAGGAATCGTCAACATGTATAAGTCGCCCTTGGTCCCTCGCCCGCGCTCCACCAAGGTCACTAGAGGATCCTCTTCAGAACGCAGAGCTCTCAGGTGGGAGCCCACGGTTGTGTGGTCAAGACCTGTCGCCACTGCGATTGACCTATCACCGAACTCAACAAAACGAGAAGCGGACATGTGAGCGGCTGCTCCGAGAGCTCTCAGAACCATCCGCCGAGCCAGACCGGTGCGGGAGCTAGCGTAAACGGGCTCTCTTAGTCGCAGCGCGTTTTCCCAAGTCCGCAGGTAACGGTGCTCACTGGTGGCATCTAGGTTAGACGCGGTTCCTAGTGGGGGCTGTGTATTTGGCTGGCTTGTGGGGGATCTACGTGCATTGATATTCCCTGCATCGTTGATCTGGTTTTTTCGTAGGTAGGTGATCGCGTTTTTCCAGTCCCGCTTCAGTGAGGGAAGCCTGTGGCTGGAAGGGTAGCGGGCATAGAAAGACGCGAGTCCGGGCCAAACACCCTGAAGGACTCGCCGTTCTACATCGACGAGTTTCATGCCCGCGGCGGCCGCCGCCGTCAGGACAGCCTGACGTGCCTCTGAATCTGAGGCGTACCGGTTCGCGTCGTACAGGCCCGATAGCGCCATCTGCTGCATAGGCCTGGACATTCGCCCGGCCACTTGCGGGATTTCATAAGCTTCGTTGTCTGCCGACAGTGGGTGCTCCAGTCTCAGCCCTCGTACGCCAGCGATTTCGTCCTTTAGGTCTGCGCGAATTGTTGCCCATACTTGTTCCTTGTTTGGGCGTTTTGCAACGTCGTAGGCCATGCTGAGGCTCATGGCGAGTTCCTGGTAGCCGCCACGCTTGTGCGGTGACCCAGGGGTCCGCATACAACCGTGAAGCATGTTCTGGTGCGGCGTCTTGTCCAACGTGCGGTAACGGGTGCCTAGTGCCTCGACAACATCTCGTGCTTCAGAAAAGGCAATCCGTTTTTCCAGGGGTATGTATACGTGTCGTCCGCCATTGGGCGACTGATCTTCAATCCACCGAGCCCCACAGTTGTGCAGCCACGTTTGAAGAGATTTCACGTCGGCTTCCACCCAGTCGATGCCCGCAATCGACGAGTCGAAGTCAAGGAAGATGGCCGAGCAGCTGCCATCTTTGCCGAAAATCCGGACGGCCGCAGGAAAAGTGGGGAGGGTCTCAGTCAGGGCGCGTTCGTGCTTCTGAGGATAGGTCTTACCGCCGTCCCGGGAGAGGCGGATGCGGGGTTGACCTGCGAGAAGAGGCGTCAGCGCAGCCCACGCCTGAGCGGCGTTGGAGGTCTGGGATGGCTCCTGAGACACGCCAGTCGCGTCGGCTGCTGGCAGCAAGAGAGCGTGCTGTTGTACGATGATTTTGTTCCTGTTCAGGGAATGACGAAGGGCCGATCCTGCCAGATCGGTTTTGTTACACAAATGAAGGCCTGTCAAGGACTTCCATACGATTTACGATCTGTCTGCCGGCAAGCTATCCGGATCGTGAATCTTCAGCTTCGAAGGCCCGCTTATGGCGGGCCTTCCTTGTATCTATGAGGCCATGCGGATCGGGAGTTCATCCTGCTGAGTGAACTGACCAAGCAAGGCCAAATCTTCGCGCAAGGATCGGTCGACTGCAGAGGCAACATAGTCGGTGACAGTCATGCCTTTTGCGGCGGCGATCATGTGAACGTCCTCCGCGGTCTTGGCCGGCGTGCGGAAGCCAATGTATTTGCGGAGGCCCTTGCTGGGCCGACCGCCTCCACGATTGATTACTGCGCTCATTTGTCAGGTCCTTTGAATCTCGCACAACCAGGGGTTGTAGCTGGTTCATCGTTGGTGCCACGTGCAGTCGATCGAATTTCTGTTTACAGCTATCGACTGAATCGAACCTAGCACCGCGCCGAGTCTGATCGGGGGATTTGTTTACAGAAAACGGCCCTGCGTGTCGCCGCCCACTGCCTATGAAGCTGATTGCTGGCTTCAGCCTTGCTGCGGGTGAATGTCCGCTCCGTCTATTCACGCACATGGGCTCGACTGCCAGCCAGTCGGGGCGGGTAAAGAAAACATGCCTGGGTGGGGCTCCCCGAAACGGGGGCGCCCGCGGCGGCCGTACCTTGAATTCAAGCCACGCCATCCTTTCGCTCCAACGACAAGCGTCCGCCGAAACCCGGGTTTCAGTGAACCTGTAGGTTCCCGTACGGGTTCCGGCGGCATCGACTTGAATTCCCCCAAGAAACTCAAGTATGCGACAGCCTACAGACATGCTTCGCACATGCACAACTCAGTTATTACTCATGGCCTATACGCTATGAATGAGATCAGGTAAAGTTTTGTGTCGGCTGTCCGCCTGCTCTATAGCGGTCGCATCGCAAGCAGCTGACTTTGGCTGAAGGAGCTTTGAGATGGCAAATGGGGGTCGTAGCGTGTTCCTAACGCAACAGCAGAAGAAGGAGCGCCTAGCGGATCGCATGGGCATCCTGGTGGATATCTGGGAGTCCGACAACAACGCGGCGCTTAAGTACAATCACGTGGAGGAAGAACTTTCTGCCAACGGGATCCATCTGTCGCGGACACGGTGGTCGTACTTGATCAATGGCACTGGCAGCCTGGTGACCGATCAGGAACTTCTGAAGGGCATCGCAGAGTTCGTTTTTGGTGTGCCGGCCAGCTATCTCGTTGATCTCAACAGTGAGACTCCTCCGGAGGTGGAAGCGCGGATGGAGTTCCTTGTGCAGATGCGCAAGCTCAAGGTGAAGAACTTCGCCGCGAGAAACCTGGGCGCGACGTCGCCGGAAACACTGAGAATGATCACGAGGATTATCGACTCGTCGATGAACGGTGAGGATGAATGACTCTCCCACCTGTACAGGACAAGGTTCGGGAGTTGTGCGGTGCCGGCACGACGTCGATGACGGAAGTCGTCGAACGCCTGACGTTGATCTGCGAGAAGCCGATCAATCTGATCGAGTACAACGAGTCCTGGGGTTCGCTGACGGCATTCAAGGCCGAATTCGAAGATCGCATCAACGTGTATTTCCCCCCGCAGAAGTCCCAGCAGTACAAGCTCCACTGCATCTATCACGAGCTCGGACACATCTATCTGGAGAGCCTTCAGGTAGCCCTGGCCCTGCCGGATCTCTCTGGAGAGATGCTGAGGGAAACCGCGGACGCGATTAGCATCACCTGCCGGTCGGTTCCGAATCACCCTGTCGAGCGGTGGGTGGAGGATTTCGCGTTCGAGATGTCGAAGAAGACGCGTTCACGCAGCTCGTCCGATCTTGATCCTTTCCTCTGATAAACCATGAAACTGTTGCTCTTTGCGCTGCTGAGCGCCCTATGCCTCCTTCGGATCCCCTCGGTGGTCAAGGTCGCGGAATCCCGTGCCTCGTGGGTGGCATCGATCTTCGGGCTCGCGGCACTCTATGTTTTGGGAACGGTTACACCGCTGGAGGATATTGACCGCTACCTCGGCGGCATCAATGTGACGAACCTGCTCCAGGCCGTCTTCGCGCTCCTGGCAATTTTCTTCTTCAACGACAGCGTGCGGCGCCTGGCGAACGTACCCATAGTCAGATGGACCTACTACGCGCCGTTGCTGAGCATTCCCATCATGATCGTCAGTTTCGCCCTGATCCAGGACAAAGCTCCAACGGCCGCGGACTTCATCGATACCCGCATGGACCAGCTCGCTACCGCCGTGTACAGCGGCATATACATGCTCGCGCTGTTGTTCACCGTCCTCAGGATCATCTACATGCTTCGGCACAAAGCCAGGGGACTGTACGCCACATTCTCAGCGGGCCTGCTGGTGGTGGCGGTCGCCGTTTCGTGCCACATCACCTACGTGGTGCTGTTCTACTTCTCGCCCTGGGACGCCCTCGCCCGGGACATCGGCGCCTGGTTTGACCGCCTTTTCTATGTAGGCCTTTCAGTGACCGCCGCGGGATGGCTGATTCTCTTCCTGTCGAAGCAGCTGCCCAGATTGCGGCTCTGGATGATCGATGCTCTGTGGCTGACCGGGTTGAGGATGCGCGTCCGTGCCGATCGGTCACGAGTCAGTCCGGCCTGGGATCTCTTTAATGAAACGCTCGAAAACGGCGTCTATAAAAGCCTGATTGTTCTGCACAACTACGAGCGGGTGAACTTGATGGACTTCCCGGACTCTGTTCAAGGCAGGATCAGCCACATCGAAGCCAAGCTGGACGCGCGGACCTAGCTATTAGGTCAAGACCGTCTTGCTGACCCACCTGGTCAGTTCGTTGGTGAAGGTAGAAGGCGAGGCGTTCCACTCCTGGGTGTGGTGAGCCTCGGGTAGTGATATCAAGGTGACGGTGGCCGGATTCGCGCGTTGGAAGGCGGCCGAGATCTCCCAAGGAACCTCTTGATCAGCGGTCGAGTGCAAGACCAGGGTCGGGACATCCACCCTGTTGGCTACGTCCACCCAGTCGAGCGCATCGAAATCAATCGGTTCTTTCAGCCCTAGCATTCTCGCGAACACACGGGTACCCAACAGGCTCATAACAAGGTCTGCACCAGCCGCCGGCACCCGGGCCTGCACTGCTCCTGCTGTAATGGCTTTCCGCCAGCTGGTGACGGGACCTACCAGGACGAGCCCGACGATCCTGTCCCGGTGGGCGCTGCGCTCTGCCGTGAGCAGCGCCATGGTCCCACCCATGGACCAGCCGGAGAGGATGACGCGCTTGGCTCCATGAGAAACGGCATAGGACACGGCACTTTCCACGTCACGCCATTCCGTTTGCCCCAGGTGACTCGATTCCGCCTGGGGCGGGCTGACCTCGGCGTCGCTGCGAAATGTGGGAACCAGCGATGTGAATCCTAAGGAACTGAATGCATGGACATCTCGGAACATGATCGAGCGGTCCGTCCAGCTGCCATGGATATGGATCACCCACACGTCCTGATTTTCGGCCTCAAATAGCCATGCCGGCGCCGCACCGTACTCGGTGGGGACATCCACCTCTTGATAGTGCCCGCGGACAGCAGCGGGCTCGAAGAAAACGTCGGGGGTCCAATCGACGATTGGGCCCAGACCTCCCTGCGTAGAGCCTGACTGATCGAGCAGCCTTTCTACGAATTTTTGTTCCTCATCGATCAGGGTGACCTCACCGACTCGCGTGTATTTGGCTGTCGCTGGGTCGAAGACGCCGAAGTCACCTGGGGCTTTGGTGTAGTCGTCCAAGTCAATGCGTATGCGGCGTCCACCGTCCACCATCTCTGCCCGGCGGTAGTCCTTTGGGCCTCGCTTGACGATTTTCCGAGCCATGACGACGGCGAACCCGGATAGCCCTGTAGCCGGCAAAAGGAACGCCAGGCAGCTCAGGATGCGCCGTGTCGTCAGCATTGGATCGTCGTCCTCCAAGGCGGATCAAGGGGAAATTGGACCCAGACATCGTAACGTCCCTTACTGCCTGGTGCCGCGTAGATCATGCTCACTACAAGCGTTGCACATGTTCACTACAGGCATGTAACGTGCTTAGTGAAACAAGAAGGTATTGCTCTTTGACAAGGCTTGTTATGACTGCGGGCGCTCATCTACCGCGGAG
Source organism: Arthrobacter sp. B0316-5-4 (assembly GCF_059090325.1). NCBI lineage: Bacteria > Bacillati > Actinomycetota > Actinomycetes > Micrococcales > Micrococcaceae > Arthrobacter > Arthrobacter sp. B0316-5-4. The sequence continues at coordinate 67,933 of NZ_JBNHFN010000007.1, read as the reverse complement.
GTAGTTGACATAGGCGGGAAGCATCTCGAACTCCACGGCATCAATATTGGCCTCGTATTTCACGCGTCTGCCATGCCGTTGACCTGCAGGAAAGTCTGCCGTGACGGCCCCGGAAGCTTCGAGGGCTTCCAGGTGATGTTGAAGGCTGGGTCGGGTCAACTTCCTGTTGTCATCCAGGACAATCCCCTTGAGGATTTCGCCGGTGGTGCAGGGGCCGTTCTGATGCAGGTAACGCAGAATGGCCGCGTGGGCTCGGTTTCCGAGAACATCGATGGCTGCCTCAACCTCCTGCGGATGATTGGGCTGGATGAGGCGCGGCATGCGTCTATCTTGCCCGATTATTCGGATAGCTCTGAGTCGCAGAACAAAGTGTATCGCTAAATGATCAACTTTGAGCTACAGTCAAATTGTAGGCCTTATTCGAAAGAAGGACGCGCAACGTCCTCCGGGAGGGGATCCGCCGAAGGACGAGATGCGTCTCATGCGGACGATGTGACAAGCATCTTGGTTGGAGCCAGAGAAGAATGGCCCGTCAACCAGCGACTTGATTGTCAGTAGCTGGCAGTAGACAAGAAGCGATGCCCATGGGGGAGGGACAGGTTTTGAAGAACATGCTGCCGTTCGGCACACAGCGGCCGTCGAACACGTCACTGCCCTGCCGCAGGCACCGTTCGGTGGTTAATCGATGACCGCCCGAAAAGTCATTACCGGCGCCTCGATCGTTGCCCTCCTGACCGTTGGCCTTGTCACTGTCGTCCTGGATGACAGTGATCCGGCGCAGGCGGCATCATCGTGTGCTGCACCTGCCGGTGTAGCTGCTGGTCCTGCCCCTGCGGGGGGAGTGGCCGGGTTTGATGCCGAGCAGATGAAGAACGCCCAGGCGATCATGAACGCGGCCAAATCCCTCGGCCTACCCGTGGCAGCGCAGCTGATCGGTATCCAGGCCGCTATCGGTGAGTCCACGCTCCGCGTCGTTGACTACGGGGACGGGGCGGGCCCGGATTCTCGTGGGCTGTTCCAGCAGCGTGCCAATGGCGCGTGGGGGTCGTATGCGGACCGGATGGACCCCACCATTTCGGCGACGAACTTCTTCAAGGCCCTCCAGCGTGTGGAGGGCTGGGAAACCCTCGAACCGACAATCGCCATTCACAGGGCACAGCGGAACGCGGACCCGAAACACTACACGAAGTTCCGTGCCCAGGCCACGGAGGTCTTCAAAGCTTTGGGTGGGGAGTCCGCCGCAGCCGTGGACCCGTCCGGGGTGTGCCCGGCTGAAGGCAACCAGGTTGTGGGGGATTTGGCCGGTAAGTGGGTCAAGCCAATGGAAGGGGAGATCAACAGCAGCGGCTACGGCCCCCGCCCGGCCCCTCCCGGCACCGCCGGGGGAGTGCTGGCCAACTTCCACTACGGCATCGACTTCGTTCACCCCGGAGGGCCGGGAACAATCGTGGCCATCACGGACATGAAAATCGTCAAAGTCCGCAACCTCGATGGCCTGTTCGGCACCGGTGTGACCGGCCAGACCGTGGACGGAAAGCTCACCATCGGCATGTACCACATGGAAGCAGGCTCGGTGAAGGTCAAAGAAGGCGACACCGTTGCCGCCGGAACACCGCTGGGCACCGAAGGCGCAACGGGCAACGTCACCGGCCGCCACCTCCATATGGAATTCTTCGCAGGCGCCCTGCCCAACCCCATGGTCCCGATCAATCCCACCATCGACCCGACACCGATCATGAAAGAGAAAGGCATTCTCTGATGCGCAAGCACCTCGCACTCACCGCCGCGCTGGCCGCCGTGCTCACCGTGAGTGCCTGCGCCGGAAACGCGGGCACCGAACCGGCAGCCGGCTCCACCCCCACGGTGAACACCGGACAGACAGGGCAGGAGAGCCACCATGCCGAGGACGGCCACGACCACGGCGCCGATGAGCACTATGGCGTCCCCGAGGTCACGTGGGATGCGGCCGCGGAGAAGGCGGTCAAGGACACCGCAGCCAAGATCATGTGCCTGTTCGCCCGGCCCGATGTTCCGGAGACAACCTGGTTCGCTGAATTGGCCCCGCATCTGGCTCCTGAGTATGCCGAGGATGCCAAGTACATCGACCCGGCGCGGGTTCCCATCCGGAAAGTCACGGACGGCCCGGCGATCAGCAGGGACGCCGGCAATCCGCTGACCGTCACTGCGACGTTCGCCACCGATGCGGGCCGCTGGACGATGCTCCTGCACCGTACCGGTCAGCAGCAGCCCTGGCTGGTCACAGCCATATCCCCGCAAGACCCGACGTCCTGAACCCAACGACAGAACCTGAAACGAGCGAGAGGAACCATCCGATGAGCACGAACTGGCAAGGAAGCGAACGGAAGAGCCGCGCACCCATCAGCCTGACCGACACCGAACCCGAAGCAACGGATCCCGCGATCATCCACGCAGTACCTGATGCCAAACCGGCCGCGGTAGCAAAGGCGGAAACCCCTGTGGTGGAGGACCTGCACCGGGAGGCTCCGCTGGTCAGTGGCCGTCGCAGCGCCGCTGTGCTCCGGAAGGAGAACGTGAACGACCAGCTGCCGCCGGCCACCGGCTGGCAGGCTTTTCTGCGGGCGGTCAGCTTCGGCCTCATCAGTCCCAAGGTAGGCGCAGCCGAGCTGGCACGCCGGGCGGACCTGTCCGCGATCCAGCGCGTGTACTCCCGTCCGATGCAGATCATGGTCGCCCAGCCCCTCGGCGGGGTGGGTAAGACGATGTGCAGCGTCGGTCTGGGCTCCACGTTCGGGATCCACTCCGGGCAGCAGACGCTGGTGTGGGACAACAACGAGATGATGGGCACCGCCGGCGTCCGGACCAACGCGAACGACTCCACCCGCACTGTCTGGGATCTGTTGAACGTTCTGGAGTCCTTCGAGACCGTCACCGCCCGCAAGGGTGAACTGTCCTACTACACCCGCCACCAGGGGAACAACCAGTTCTCGGTCCTGGTCGCTGACGAGGACGCGGACCGGATGAAATCCATTGGTGCCGATGAGTTCAACCGCATCCACACCGTGGTGAGCCGTTTCTACGACACCATCATCGTGGACACCGGGAACAACACCCGCTCAGCGAACTGGCTCGCCTCGATCGAGGTCACCGACCAGCTGGTGATCCCCACGACGCTGAAGCGCAACGCTGTCGTGTCCGCCCTGCGGATGATCGAACAGCTCGAATCCATGTCCGAGCGCACCGGCAACCCGCACTACAAAGACCTGGTGTCCAATGCTGTCGTCCTGGTCACCCAGGGCGGCGGGGCAAAGGTCTCCGCGGCCGAGCAGGCGGAGCTTCGCGAGAACCTGGCCTCCGCGGTGCGGGTCCTGATCGACATCCCCTACGACGGGGCGCTGGATACCGGCTCGATCATCGACTGGCAGCTCGTCGGTGACCCGGCCCGCCGCGCCTTCGAACGAGCCTCAGCGGAAATCGCCGAAGGCCTCCTGGTCGTTGACCGCGCCACCTCCACCAAAACCACCAACCGATAAGGAAACCAAAAATCATGTTCAGTACCATCAGCAACGAAATCATCATCCGCACAGCCGTGCCCCTCATCGACAACCCGCTGGACGGCGTGACACCCAGCATCGACGTCCTCGGCGTGAAGTTCACCGGAGCTGTCCAAATGGTCCTCGGCGCCCTCTGGGCTCTTGCCCTGATCCTCCTGGCAGGCATGTTCATTTGGAACCTCATGAAGTGGGGCATCGCCCGCAACCGTGGCCACTCGGACGACATCGAAGACGGCGCAGCAGGGGCCAAGAAGACCGGTATCGCCTTCGGTGCCGCAGCCGGCGCCAGTGTCATCATCGGCGGCATCCTGGCCCTCGCCACGGCAGCAGGAGCCTAGCCCATGCGGAAGCACTGGAAACTCCTTACAGCCTTGGGGGCGGTGATCCTGGTCATCGCCGTTGCCGTCATCCTGCTGAACCCACCGGCACCGGGGGCCAAACCGGATGACCCCAGCTCCTTGCAGGCATCCGGGAAGTTCGGCTTCCCCGTCTCCGGGATCAAGATCGGCGAAGGCGGCACCAAAACCGCCAGCGGCGGCAAAACCATCACCGGCTACAACGGCAGCTGCGACTCGGCCGCCCAAGCCGCCGCCAACTACACCCACCTCATCAAAGACCTGAAACTTGATACGTGGGCACAGCAAAAGAAGACCCTGACTGAGGTAGCCAAGCCGGGTCCTTGGTTCGAGAGGATTACCTCTTCAAACAACGTACTCGCCGAAGCGAAGAGTCCGGTTCCTGGGTCCTTCGAAGGTGGGTGGTACTCGCGCACTGATGTGGCTGCCGGTGGTTTGTACCGGGTTGCCAGCTGCGACGAGAAGAAGAAAGCCGTTGTACAGGTGTTTACGGGAGCCGTTTCCGCCAGAGTCAACAAGGCCGCGAACGGTGTCTTCCAGACTGTCACGTTTGAGTTGGTCTGGGATGGTGACTGGAAGATTTCCGATGCCGCAATTGTGGCCAAGGGACAGGATTTCGAAGGACGCGTCAAGGACTCCGGCCCGATGAGCGTGGGCACCAACATGGAGGACGAGGCCACGCCGGTTCTGCGGGACGAGCTGGTCAACGCGTTCTTCAAGGACATCAGCCGCGAGGGGTGGGTTGAGTATGCGAACGCTAAGCGTTAGCAGGACGATCCGCGTCGTCGCAGTCTTTTTAGCCTTGTTCCTCAGCTTCGGGGTAATCGCTGCTGGTCCTGCGCAGGCAGCGGACGAAGTGAACAAGTCCGAGAAGTTGAATGCGGACCAGCTCAAGCGTCTTGCTGGTTTACCGGAGGACCAGCGAACAAAGATCAAAGACCGGTTGAACCAGGAACTGGGAAAGTCAGCGTGCGCCGATCCTTGGTTTTTCGGAGCCATGGGCGGCAGCAACTGTGAAAACGTTGCGGCCAAAGCGTTCGGTACCTTCCTGACGACGCCCGAGAAGTCCCTGGACTACGACGGCAGTAACACGGTTCCGTTCTGCGCGGCGCTGTCCGGCGCCGGCGCACCGGCATCTGCCACCGCGTGGTGCGCCCAAGGGGCCGCGTTTAAAGATTTCGCTCCCATTGCCGGCGTGGTGATGCGCACGGTCATCTCCACAATGCCGGGCGGGCAGGTCGTCCTGGGCACGGTCGATACCGTGGCGTTCATCGCCAACGCGAAGGACGGGTTTGAGAAGTTCGCCAACACTGTCAAGGCAGAGGGCGTGAAGTCCACCAACGAGGTGCTGAACAACCTCTTGAAGGTCTCCGTATTCGAGATTGATGACGCCTTCCGTGCCACGTGGGCCGTGTTCGCCGGGATCGGGATCATCGTCATGGGCTTGATGTACTTCAAGCTCTGGAAGGACGTTTCGAACGAAGAGATAGATATGGACTCCGCCCGGACGTCTTTGCTTTGGTACGGGCCGTTGTCCATGATCCTGGTGCTGTTCGGACCGGCTATCGGCTACGTGGTCAACGGATGGATGAGCGGCCTCACTGAAGGGATCACGTTCTGGACTTCCAGCAGAGTCACGGACTTCGGGTTTGCCATCTCACGGTTCGCGTCTTACGAATCCAGCGGCGCGTTCGGCCCCTTGGCGGCGGTCCTGCTGTTCGGGCTTCTGTTCATCGCCGCCTGGGCCATGCTCGGGCTGCTCGCGTTGCAGCCGTTGGCCCTTTACCTTCTGGGCCTCGGCATCGCACTGATGGTCGGGTTCATGATCCACCCTAAGTACCGCGAACGCGTAGGCAAGGTCGGCGCTCTGTGGCTCGGGATTTCCCTGTCAAAGCCGTTGCTGCTGCTGCTCATGGGTGCCGTGTTCAGTTACATCGCCTCCCGTCCGGCGTTTAGCGGCGAAGGCGTGGACGATGGCATGGTGAACGCCACGTCGGTGTTCCTGGCCGCGGCCGCGATCTGCGTTCTGGCCTTCGCCCTGCCGATGCTCTACAAGTACGTCCCGATCCTGCCGTCCTCCTCGACCAGCCTCGGTGAGGGCCGCCAGTCCATCGCTGGCCCGGCCATGGTCGCCGGCGCAGGCGCTGCGATTTCCTCGGCGATCAGGCAGAAACGGACCGCCCAAGTACAGTCCGGCACCACGGGCGGGCGGAGCGGGAGTCCTTACGGCGGCGGGGCCGCCACGAACGGTCCCTCGTCGATGGCAACCCAATCAGAGGGCCAAGGTGGTTCAGGACTGGGATCCAACGGTTCGGGAATCTCGGGACGCCGCAGTGCAGCCTCCAGAGTCCCGAACGAGCAAGGTGCACCCTCAGGCCAGGACCGCCAAGGCGGCCAGGCACAAGGACAAGGACAGCCAGAAACCCGCACGATCGGGGAGCTGCAAAAAGCCGACCGTGCCGGAACCGGCGGGGCGAAGGCAGCACAGGCGTTCAAGACCGGTGCCGGGGCAGTGGGCCGGGGATCCGCGAAGGTAGCAGCCGGTGGCGCGACGGCGTTCCTGCTGGCGGGCCGGGAAGCGGCGCGTCAGGCCTCCATGCGCGGTCAGCGTTCTGCCCGTTCGATGGCACCGGATACCGACCACATCAGTGGCCGGTAAGGGAAGTACAAGGAGTAGGTCGTCATGGGAAGAATGGTTGTTGTCGGCGGTGAGGTCCAGAGCCGCGGCCTGTTCGGGGGAAACCGGACAGCGCCGGAATGGATCGGCCTGTCTATCTCCGTCGGTGCCGCGCTGGTGATCGTCCTGGCGGGCGGCAGCCAGATCGTCGCCCTGATCATCGCAGCGGTGCTGGTCCTGGCTGGGGTCATCCTGACCACACCCAACAAGTTCTCCGGCCACCGCTCCTTGGGTGCCCTGTTTGTGGAGGTCCGGCACAAGAAGGTCCGGGCCAAGAACAAGTCCCTGGTCTATGTTCCGGTCAAGGACCGCCCGCAGACGCGGATGATCAAGGCCGGGAAAAAGGACCGCGAACGCGCCGACGAGAAGGGCATGATCGAAGTTCCCATCCGGCATAAGGACAACGCGCCGCTCATGGTGGGTACTGTCCGTCACTTCTCCATCGATACCCCGGAAGGGCCGCTGGTCATCTCCCGGCATCAGGGCAAGGTCAAGAAGTCCTACTACACGGCCACGATGGAAGTCATGGGCTCGTCCTCGGGGATCCGGGAGGAATACCGGAAGGAATCCGGACATGTGGCCCGTGGACAGTACCTCGCCCGGCTGGCACGCCGTCAATCCCTGGTGACGCATGTCCAGACCCTGGCCCGGGCCGTGCCGATGGATTCGGCCGACCACCTGCTGTGGGTCAAACGGCGGGTCGCGCAGAACGTTCCGCGGATCCTGTTGGAGTCCTACGGCGAACTGTGCGAGACGACACGTTCACGCTCCGAACAACACCGCACCTATGAGACGTTCCGGATCCCCGGCTCCGCTGCCCTGTACCGGCGGGCGGAAGCCTACGGGTCAGGGGATGAAGGCATTGGTCAGGCGATCTATCAGGAAATCCGCTCCGCCATGGCGCAAGCGTCCATGATGGGTTCGATCACCAATTCCCGGCCTCTTGGGCCGCAGGCCATGGCCGCGCTCCTGCGTCACCTGCAGGACCCGGACTTCGACATTGACGACTACGACGGCGCGAACCTGATGGACTGCTGGCAGCACCTGGACGGTGCATCTTCTCCCATCTCCCTGGTGGTCAATGATCACTGGCATATCCGTACCGGCTACGTGCAGGCCTCGGCGTTCAGTCCCGCCCCTATCCCGGTTGAGGCGTTGGAAGCGATCATCAGCGGCATCCAACCGGCAGTGGTGCATTCGGTGTCCATGGTGATGGAACTGGAGGACGCCCGCAGCGCTCGGTCCAAAGCCCGGACGGATGCCGCCATGGACAGGGCCACGAGCAATAAGGTCAGCAAGTCCGGTGTCGTCACCGATGGCACCGAAGAAGTGTTGATGGGCGCCTCCCACCAGCGACTCCTGGATCTGAAGCCCGGCTCGGGCCACCACGGCGCAGCCTACGGGCTGTACATCTCCTTCGCCGTGGAAGACGCAAACGAGATCCTGTCCACCACCGACATTGTTGAGGCAGCTGCTTCCGATGCCGGTATCGAGTTCATTGACTGGCTGGACCACCGCAACGACCTTGCCATGATCACCACCATGCCGTTCACAAGGGGAATCCGATGAGCACCACGAACGAGACCAAGCGTTTGATCCTGCCGTGGGCTCTTGCCAGCAAATCCAAGCGGACCCTCAGGTCCCAGGCCCGAGCCGGGAAGCTGGAGCTCGAAGCAGCTGCAGCCGATACCGCGGCCCAAGGCTTGCGACGCAACAAACCGTTGAGCAAGCGGGCAGTGAAGAAGGCTGAGAAGAAGGAAGCCAAAGAACGTGAGCTGGTTGAGGCCAAAGCCAATGCCAAGACACGCTGGCACCACGAACGTAAGTGGGCGTTCGCCTCAAAGCTGGGCTTCTATGACCCGGCCGCGCCGGGCATTGCCTCTTCCACACGGCAGATGGAGTTCTCCCATATGGCCATTGCCTCCCCGCCGACCTCGCACCGCGGCCTGGTGTTCGGCGTCGATGCCGGTTCGGGCTGGATGATCGTCCATGACCCGTTCACCGCCTACGGTGACACGCTCGAATCCCCGAACGTCTGCTACATCGGTGACCTCGGGCAGGGGAAGTCCTCGGCTATGAAAACCTGGGGCGTGCTGCGCCAGCTGATCCTCGGCCGCCGCGTCGTGGTGATCGATAAGAAGTACCAAAAGGACGTCGGCGGCGGCGAGTACACACCCCTTGCACGGAAGCTCGGCGTCGCGCCGGTCCGGTTCAGCATCGGTGGCGGCGGATCCCGGATCAACATCCTGGACCCCCGCATCGCTGCCCGCCTGAACGAAGAGACCCACGACAGCGCCGAAGCGTTCCGCACCCCGGCCGGCCAGTCCATGCTGGTCCGTGCCGTCATGGAAGAAGCCCTCCGCCGTCCCATGACGCCCAAGGAAGGCAAAGCAGTCCGCATGGCCCACCGGCAGGCACTGACGGATGCGAAGAAAGCCGGGGAAGTCGCCCACATCGGGCACGTCCTCAAAGCCCTCTACGCGCCCAACGAAGATGCCGCGAAGGCCACGAACCTGACCGTGGAAGAGCTGCGCGAATGGGGTCAGGACCCGGCCTTCGAGCTTGAACGCATGATCGAAGATGACCTGGCTGGCCTGATCGACGGGGAAACTAGTTCTGACATCCAGCTCAACGCCGGCCTGACCGTCTTTGATGTGTCGTTGCTTCCCGAAGACGGTCCGGCGCTGCCGATCGTCATGACGATCATCAACACCTGGTTGGCGAACACTCTTTACCGTCAGGAAGAAGCAGTCCCCACGGTCCTGTTGATCGAGGAAGCGTGGCACACCGTTCAGGGGTCGGTGGCCACGGTGACCCGTCGCAACACCAAACTCTCCCGTGCACTGTCCCTCTCGTGCCAGTTCGCGTTCCACCACATCTCCGACATCCCGGCCAACAGCCCGGCGATCTCCATGCTCAAGGAATGTGGCACAGTCCTGTTGTACAAGCAGCAAAAGAGTGCTGACGCGTTGGCTTGTGAAGAGATGTTCACGCTCCCGGTCGGGACAGCCGAGGTCATCACGAAGCTGGTCAAGGGAACGTGCCTGTTCAAAATCGACCAATACGATCCCTTCGAAGCTATCCACGTCCGCAGCCCGTTGGAAGTCGAGCTGACCGATACGGACGGTGCCATGAAGTCCACCTCCACTATCGCGTTCACCGAAGAATCCATCACCGACGAAGCCATGGAGGTCATCCCGGCATGAGCAAGCAAACGTCAACAGACACCCTGCTAAAGCTGGGCCTTGCCGGTGTCGTTGTCGGACTGGCGGCTATCGCCTGGGTCGCGGCTTTGCTCGGTGAGTTCCTGACTCCCACGGGAATGCCGTGGACGAACTTCACGGAGTTGGTGGCGCGGTTCAAGGAGGGCACCTTCGTCTGGCCAGGAGCCGCAACGTGGATTGCGATCGTCTTGGCGATTATGGCTCTCTTCGGGGTAGCTCTCCTGTCCGCCAGCCGTGGCGGCGCGGGCAGCGCAGCGCAACGTGAGCTGGGCAGCCGACTCGCAACCGGCGCCAAGCTCGCCCCCCTGATGGAGAAAGAGCGGAAGAAGGACGCCAAACAGCTGCACCCGAAAGCCGTGGATCTACCTCCCGGGCAAGTGCTGGGCCAGACTGCCGCCGGGAAACCTGCCGTTCTCTATCAGGGCTGGCGGGATCTGGGTGTCTGCATCATGGGCCCCGGATCCGGTAAGACGTCCTGTTTGGTCGTTCCTCGTCTGGCCGCGGCTCCCGGCGCGGCATTGATGACGTCGAATAAGGTTGACGGCGTTGCACAGGTCATCGCTGCCCGCCACCAGCTGGGAACGGTGTGGTTGTGGGATACCGGCAAGATCTACCGGCAATCCGACAAACCGGACTTCATTTTCAGCCCTCTGTGGGAAGTGAAGGGCACCGAGGACGCCATGCGTTTGGCGTCGTGGATCATCACAGCTTCGTTGAAGAACAACCCACGTACCGAGAGCGAAGCGGCCGAAGACGCCCAGTTCGGCCCCTCAGGTGAATCTTGCCTGGCCTGGACGCTGCTGGCAGCGGCTCTGACCGGGAAGGCCCTTGGAGATGTCCACGAATGGATCTCCAAAGGATCGTTCGAAAAAGTCAGCAACATCCTTGCCGACCAATACCCCCGCCCTGCTTCTGAGATGAGGGGCTTCGACAAGTGGCCTGACCGTACACGCGGGTCCCTGGTGGCCACCACGCAGCGCATGTGCCGCGACCTGGTGCACGACGCAATTCTGGCGTGGACCACTCCCACGCCGGGTATCAGGAACTTCGACGCAGCCAAGTTCATGGAGGGACGTCAGACCATGATCCTACTTTCCGAACGTGGCCCCGGCGGTGCCGGTGCCGTTCTCACAGCGATGATCAAAGCCATCTGCAACGCCGCCGTCCGCAAAACCCCCGGCGAAGCACGGCTGACCATCCCCTTGGTCGGCGAGCTGGACGAAGTGGCCAACATCGTTCCCTGGCCTACGCTGCCGCAGGATTTCAGCCACTACGGCTCCCGCGGCCTCTGCTTCACCCTCTACCTGCAGGGCTGGTCCCAAGGCTGCGGCGAATGGGGCACCAAAGGCATGCAGACGCTGTGGCAAATGTCCGGTACCCGATTTGTTGGCAGCAACGAGGAAACCGATTGGACTGAAGGCCTCTCAAAGGCGATCGGCACCTACCAATGCAAGGAAAGGGATTCCGACAGGAAGGAGCGTCTGCCGAAGGTCAGTGTGCAGGATTTCGCCGACCTCCCAAAGTTCTCCGGGATCCTCAGCAGCAGCGCTGCCCCGGCCACCTTGCTCCGGCTCACCCCCTGGCACAAGAACAAGGAACTGAGCCAGACCATTGAGGCCGGCATGGCGGCCGCGACCGCCATGGCCAAAGGCGAACCCCAGCCTGCCACCGATCCCGTTCCTGAAAAGCAGGTCGCAGCATGAGCGACACAACTGCAGAAAACCCTGAGCTGAGCGAACAGGAACTCATCGATAACTTCGTGGACTGGGTTGAAGCCTTCATCCACGACATCGAAGCTGTCACCGACGACGAAAACACCCGGTACTGGTGCCCACAGTGGTGGAACCACCCCGAAGCCGTCACCCGGTTCCGCGCCCTATACGAAGAGTACGTCCGGGCAGAGGACGAAAACACCCTCTCCGGCTGGTTCGTCTACCACTGGGACGCCCACGCTAGGACGCTCTTCTCTGCCACCGGTCCGTTCGAGCTGTGCCGGGAAGGGCACCGGTTCTTCAACCGCCAGGACACGTACACGCCACGCTTGGTAACAGAAGCTGTCCCTAAAGCCTGGGCACCATGACACGGACACGAAGCCGTCAGGGACAATCGCTGCTGCCTGTGCAGAGATCAGAGCCGACAGACCACACGGCCGTCCGGGACCCCGAGGCGCAATCCGGACATTCGAGATCTGGCGGCTCCTGGCCCGATTATGCGAAGCCGTCCAATTCGCTGTCGTACCCGGCTTTAGCCTTCGCACTCGATGCAGTATGAATGGCCATTGGTTTTACGGGCCAGTTGGGACCGGTGTCGGACCAAGAAGCAGGAATAACAGGTGAACTCGTCTTCGGCCTGAGGGATGACCTGAACTATGAGCTCCTCGGAGACAATTTCTCCTCCGGGTGTCAGGCCCTCATCAAGGGCATCTGCCTCGTCCAATTCGGTGACCACGCTGCGGGCATCAGGCGCGTTGGCAGACTTCAGGGCCTCCAGCGAGCGATCCTGAGACTCCTTGACGTCGGAGCGGAGATCGTCGTAATCAGTTGCCACTTAAGTCATTCTCTTTTCTGGTGTTCGGTTCTGACGACACTGCAACGCGCACCACCGCGTCATTGTTCCCACGGATAAACGGGCTGGAGAAGAGACGTAGTTGGAGAACATTGCTCCGCGGGGAGCCACATCTCCCATCGCGAAGAAGTCAATCGTCCAGACGCAGTCTGGACGATTGAATCTTGAGCGCCAGTGGCAGCCTATTAGGGTGGAGTGCATGACTGACGCACGCGCCCTGGCCCTGCCCGCGGGCTACACCGATCTTTTGGCAGCGCTCAAGAAACGCGTCCGGTCCGCGCGTCAGGCCGCCCTTCGAACCGTCAACACACAACTGATCGAATTGTATTGGTCGATCGGGAAGACCGTGTTGGAGCGCCAGCAGGTCGAGCAATGGGGGAGCGGGGTCATGGGACGCTTGGCTGAGGATCTCCGGGCAGAGTTCCCGGATATGAAGGGCCTTTCGCGATCGAACCTCTTTTATATGCGGGGATTCGCAACCGCCTGGCCGGATTCAATTGTCCAACAGGCTGTTGGACAATTGCCGTGGGGCCACATCACGGTGCTGCTGGACAAACTGGACAATCGACGTGACCGGGATTGGTACGCCGGCGCCGCAGTTGAGCACGGATGGTCCCGCAACGTCCTGCTGAACATGATCATGAACCGGACCCTGGAAAGGACCGGCGCGGCGCCGTCGAACTTTGTCCAACGGCTTATTGGACAAGATTCCGAGCTAGCCCAGCAGGTCGCCAAGGACCCCTACAATTTCGAATTTCTGGGCCTGTCAGGTGAAGTTGCCGAACGAGACCTGGAACTGGCGCTGACCAGCCGGATCACTGAAACCCTGCGTGAACTCGGACCCGGATTTTCGTTCGTCGGCCGGCAAGTCCACTTCGATGTCGATGGCGACGACTACTACGTCGACATGCTCTTCTTCCACATGGACCAGAACCGGTATGTGGTTATCGAGCTCAAAACAGGAAAGTTCCAGCCCGAGTACGCCGGCAAACTGAACTTCTACGTCGCGCTCGTCGATGACGTGCTTCGCCGTGAACATCACAACGAAACCATTGGCATCCTGATCTGCGGCACCAAAAACGACCGAAGCGTCAGGTACAGCCTCGGCCGCTCCACCTCTCCCATGGCCGTCGCGGCCTACACCTACGATAAACTCCCAGCAGCCGAGCAAAAGGCCCTGCCCAACGAAGGACATCTCGTCGCGGCCCTCGAATGGGCAGAACCCGGCGAAGGAGAACCGCAGCCCGGCTAGGTACTACCCGAGACGAACCAGGTTCAGCAGAAGCTAATGGGCCAATTGGCAAACCAGATTGTCCAAAGAACTTTGGACAATTGACCTTACCCACCATCGACACCGGTGCTGCACCCAGATAACGCCGATAAGCACCCCTATGTCGGGTCCTGCTCGGCGTATCCATTCGACAAACCATCCGGGCCTTCACGGCGTGGAAGGTTCGCGAGCCAGAGCAGCCAGCGCGGCATCGCATCGCTTGGGCTGTTAATTAGGCGTTTCCCCAGAATGCGTCTTCCGCTGCTCCGTCTGCCGAGAACAGTCGGACTTCTACGATCTTCCCGTTGCGGACAGTAAGCAGGTCTACGCCGGCCATGTCCATGGAGGCGTCGGGGCGTGTGCCCGAGAACGCGACGGGGACGGCCACGAACTCACCGTTGACCATTGCCGGCCCGGAAACACTGAGTTGGAATGTTCCTTGGCTGGTTTCCATCATCCCGCCCAACAAGGCACCCACGCCGTCGAGTCCCGTATGGTCACCTGCAAAGCGGTTGGACCCTGGCTGATGCCACACCACGTCAGGGCTGAGCAGTCCCATTGCAGCCGGCACATCTCCCCGGCCAAGTGCATCAAAGTACGAGGCGGCCACGGCCGCTGGCGTCTGATCGTTCATCGGTTCTCCTCAAGTTGCCGTACCCGCCTATAGTTACATTTGGTAACCTGTTACATCAACGTAACTAACGGAGCCGTGTTCACAAAGGAGCTGTGTTCGATGGATGCACCGGTTTGGAACATCATGGTGGCAACGTGCCCCTCGCGCACTTCCCTCGCGAAGATCGCCAATAAGTGGACCGCCATGATCGTCATAGCCCTGAGCAAGGGCCCTTTGCGATTCGGAGAGCTCCGGGAAGAGGTGGATGGCATCAGCGGCAAGGTCCTTGCAGATACGTTGCGGGATTTAGAGCGCGACGGGATCCTCGAGCGAACCGCGTACAACGAGATGCCGCCGCGGGTGGAGTATGAACTGACCGCACTGGGCCACAGCCTGCGTGAGCCCCTGGCAGCACTGGGACACTGGGCCGAAGAGCACATCAGCGAGGTTTTGGCCGCCCGCGATGCCTACGACGAACGACCTGGCACACGCGTCCTGCCGTAAAGCGTGTCAGGCGGTAAAACGGCGCCTGTAGTCCGTGGGCGAGGTGGAAAAAGCGCCGGCAAAGTTCTGCCTGAGGGTCACGGCGCTCCCGAAGCCGCAGTCGGCCGCGACCTGGTCAATGGACAAGTCGGTGGTTTCCAACAGACGGCGGGCAGCATCCAGCCGGCGGGTGCGGATCCAGGCCGACGGTGTGGTCCCGGTTGACGCGCGGAAGGCGCGCACGAAGGTTCGTCGGCTCATGTGGGCTTGGGCCGCGAGCCGGTCAATGCTGAGGGTTTCGCCCAGCCGGCCCATGGCCCACTCAAGCAATCGCGCCATCGGATCGCCTTCGGCGCGCGGAGGAAGGGGATGCTCGATGTACTGGGCCTGTCCACCTTCACGGTGCGGAGCGATGACCAGGCTTCGCGCCACCTGGTTGGCTGCCTCGGCGCCTAAACGGCCCCTCACAACATGCAGGCAAGCATCGAGTCCGGACGCTGTACCGGCAGATGTCAGGACGTCCCCATGATCGATGTACAGCACAGTTTGGTCCAGGGAGACGTCGGGGTGCCGGTCAGCGAGGGTATCAAAGGCTTGCCAGTGCGTCACGGCAGAACGTCCGTCCAGGAGACCGGCGTCGGAAACGGGAATGGCTCCCAAGCAGAGGCCCACAATGGTTGCGCCCCTGCCGTGGGCCTGCTGCAGGACTTCGCTGAGGGCTTCGTTGGGCTCGCGTTCTTCGTCGAACCAGGAAGGCACCACCACGACGTCGGCCTGTTCCGCGGCCGAGGGTCCTTGGACCTCCCCCAGCGAGTACCCCTCAGCGGTTTGGACGTTACCCGACCGGTCAGAGAACAGGACGGTATTCCACTCGGCTAACCCCTGACGCGAGACCTCGTCGAAGACCATCTGCGGTACTGCGAGGTGAAACATCGTGACGCCGTCGAAGACATACACCGCGATCTTCAAACTGTGCTCCTTCACCATTTGGCCCGAATCAATCGTATATGGGCATACGTGCCACTGGTACCCGCAGATCATAGGTCGAATGATGGAAGAACAGCCATCTCTTCACTTCAGGAGCACACCATGAGCACACCACGCCGAGCCCTTATCCTGGTCGATGTTCAGCAGCAGTACTTCAGCGGCCCACTGGAAATTCAGTATCCGGACCACCAAGAGTCACTTTCGATGATCGTGAAGGCTATCGATACTGCAACTGCCGCCGGCATCCCCATTGCGGTAGTCCAGCACAACGAAGGAGAAGGCGCACCTGTCTTCGCCCCGGGAACACCCGAATATGAGCTGCACCCTGATGTAGAAGCCCGCAGGACCGGGTCCTGGAAAGAGGTGGTCAAGCAGTACGGCTCGGTCTACGCCGGCACCGACGCTGCCGCGTGGCTGCGCGAGCACGACGTCGATACTGTCACCTTGGTGGGTTACATGACCAACAACTGCATCCTGGCCTCAGCCGTTGAAGCGGAGTTCCTTGGCTTCACCTCAGAAGTTCTCTCTGATGCCACGGGGGCCATCAACCTTAGCAACCACGCAGGAACCGCTGACGCGAAGACCGTGCACACCACCTTGATGGCGCTGTTGAACTCCAACTGGGCTGCGGTTGCACCCACCGAAGCATGGGCCAAAGCCGTTGAGTCCGGGCAGGCCCTGGAAAAGAGCGATCTGGGCAGCTCCGCCATGGCAGGAGCCGCACTACACTCATAATCATGATCTTCTCCAGTAGCCGGTGAGGGGTCACCGGATGCTCGAAGCTGATCAGTTTCGAGCATCAAAAGCTGCTCAAGGCGATCTCGGCGTGGGCCCTTGTGACGTGACCATCATTGGCTGCCTCACCGTCGGTATCGACCCCGAGGCAGCTAATGGCCTCTTCGCCGCCCTGGCCGTCCAGGACCACCGGCTGGCCAAAAACCCGGCGCCTGCATCTCGGCCGCACCCGACTAGCGCCGCCTCCAAGCCGCCAGCACGCCAGGTCCATGAGACCCTCATGGACCTGCTGCACTCGACCGGGCGGCCGTCACCGACACGGCAACCCAGACCGGAGCAGTGCATAAGGGCGCGCCGCTGACCAAAGGCGATCCCATCACCTCCGACGCACAAGGCCGCACCACCCGGTAAAAACTGCCCCGTTCCGTCCGTGGCTGGAGTCACTTCAGGTTATCCGCGGCTGGAACGGGAGCCGTGGGGGAGCAGTAGCCCAAGATAACAATTCCTGTGCGAAGGTTGCGTTGTGCCTGAACACCTCAGCAGGCTATGTCGCCATCACCATCCTGCGAGCCCAGCGCAGTTTTTGGAGAACACATCGTCGACGGTTGGGTTGGATGGGTGGACGGCACACTGACCTCGATCGGGATATCAATTGTCCTGCGGGAGGCGGGCGGCCCTCCGTCACACTGGACCATGTCAAAGTGGCCTTCTTCCAGCTACACCACCCGCTGCCAGATCAGTGTCGGCGCATACCATCCGTTCCTGGCGCTCCTACAATGGGTTAGCTTGAGGTTGCGGCGCTGTGCGTTCTTCCGTCATTGCCGATGAACCATTGGCCAACACGTTCCTGCCGATATCGTCTAGTCCGAGAGCCCTGCCAGCCTTAGTGTCCGCTCCGCCTCTCGCACATGAAGCGCTTCAATCATGCGTCCATTGGCAGTGGCTACGCCAAAACCAGCGCGGGACGCAATCTCGAAGGCTGAGATGACTTCTTTAGCCTCTTCCACAGATTCCGCCGACGGCGTGAAAACAATATTTGTGGGGACAACTTGGCTCGGATGGATCAATGTCTTCCCATCGAATCCGAAGTCGCGACTTTGAATGCACTCCTCCTCAAATCCAAATTCATCGCCAACATCGTTAAACACGCCATCCAACGCCAATATTCCGGCGGCACGCGCTGCCAGGACGGTTATTTCGAGGGAGGAAACTATGGGCGAGCGTCCTTTGACATGCCGTGCCCCAAGCTCTGCGATGAAGTCGTTCGTACCAAAGACAAGTGCCTCGGTACGAATACTTGCTTCGGCAATCTCGTAGATGTGTCGGATGGCGCGAGGTGTTTCGATCATGAGCCACAAAGAACTGCTCGAACCACACCGGTCCAGAAGCTCTGACAACTCACTGACGTCGTCGGGCGACTCGACTTTCGGCACCAGTATGCCGGCCGAGTTCGAAGCCGCTACGGCGGACACGTCCGCGGAGTGCCATGGAGTGCCAATCCCATTTATTCGGATCACTAGTTCTCTGCCGGGGTAGTCTCCTGAAGCAACGCGCTCTAGGACAGCACGCCTCGCTTCGTCCTTGCGGGTCGGAGGCACCGAGTCTTCGAGATCGAATATCAGCACATCTGCGTTGATGAATTTTGCCTTAGCCAGTGCCTTCTGGTTGCTCCCGGGTACATACAGCGCGGATCGTCGGCTTTGTGGAGTTGTTCGCTCCTTCTCGGGTGCCATGGTTAAGCCTCACTCTTCCCGGGGACATAGAGACGAACCGATTCCGCGACACACACGGGTTTCTCGCGTCCCTCCACCTCAAATGTCACACGCGTTACTACTTCCATCCGTCCCTTGGCTTCAGTTGCCGATAGGAGTTCAAATCTTCCCCGTACCTTCGATCCAACATGCACTGGAGATGGAAAGCGAACCTTGTTGACACCGTAGTTGATTATCGACGCTACGTTATTCACTTGGTAGAGCTGATTTGCCATCCCAGGAAGGAGGGACAGTGTCAGGAACCCATGCGCAATCGTGGTCCCAAATGGCCCGTTTCTGGCCGCGACTGGATCGACGTGAATCCACTGCCCATCTCCAGTCACATCAGCGAATGTGTTGACTCTTTCCTGAGTTATTTCTACCCAATCACTGACACCAAGAGTGGTGCCAACGCGATTTATAAGCTCGTGGACATTTTCAATGACAAGCAACGTTATCCCTTTTCTAAGTAGTTTCCGCATAGACTGCGGCAAGCTGGTAGACAGAGCTGTTTCTGGTGCTGGAGG
The DNA here is from genome assembly GCF_059090325.1 of Arthrobacter sp. B0316-5-4. NCBI lineage: Bacteria > Bacillati > Actinomycetota > Actinomycetes > Micrococcales > Micrococcaceae > Arthrobacter > Arthrobacter sp. B0316-5-4. The sequence goes on along the minus strand of NZ_JBNHFN010000007.1, from coordinate 49,212 downwards.
AGGCTGTCCTGCGGCATGTTCGCGAAGGGATCCGCGGCTAAGGGGCGTTCTCAGCCGGCTCGGTCGACACTACTTGCCAAGATCCCGTGAATATTGGGGAGACCTTCTTAGTGAAGGCCCGCCGTGCCTCCAATGCATCGGTGGCGAGATTGATGGCTGCCGCCCTTCCTTCGTTCTCGATTGCCTCGCGGAAGCTCTGCCCGGTTGCCTGGTTTAGCATTGCCTTCGACTGAGCCATTGCGATGGGAGGTCCGTTCGCGAGGCGGTCAGCCAGGTCACTGACGAATCCGTCGATCTCCGCGATCGGTTTGATCCAGGTAATGAGACCAAGACGCAGGGCTTCCTGAGCGTCAATAATTTCCGCGAGGAGAGCCAAGCGTTTGGCTTGCATAAGTCCCACAACCCTGGGAAGCAACCAAGTGCCCCCAAAATCAACGGAGAGGCCGCGCCGTGAGAATATCTGGGAAAAACGCGCATCGGGCGTTGAGACAACAAAATCCGCGGCCATTGCAAGGTTGCAACCAGCACCGACGGCAACGCCAGAAACCTTGGCAATGACGGGTTTGGGCATCTCGTGAAGCATGATGGCTGTTTCTCCAAACCAACGCATTCTGTCGACAGGGTGTCCCCTTCGCCGCTCCGCACCCACGTCCGCTCCGGAGCAGAAGTCTCCCCCCGCTCCTGTTATTACGATTGCGCGGACGTCAGGATCTTCCCGTGCTGTGCGCAGCGCATCCTGCAAGAGTTGCAGGGTCCCGTCATCAACCGCGTTCTTAACTCCGGGACGATTGATCGTCAGCGTCTGGACCGCGCCCAGTCGTGAGACAAGCAACGTGTTGTCAGTCATGGCTTAACCCATCGTCCGAAAGGGATGAAGCCATATTGGTTCTCACCGGAAAAGGATGTCCTACGCATCTCGGTGCGTCTTTCGATGATTCATCAGATGTGCCTGCCACCAGAAACCTCAAGAACTGTGCCCGTCATGTAGCTAGACATGTCGCTTGCCAAAAATGTCGCCACCGCCGCCACCTCGGCCGGCTCTCCGGCCCGACCCATCGGAACTTCCGTCACTTTCTGCTTCTTTACGTGATCCGGCATAGCCTCTGTCATCGCGGTGCGAATATAGCCTGGCTGGATGGCGTTGATTCGCACGTTTCGGAAGCCGACTTCCTTAGACGCGGCTTTTGTTAGCCCCACGATGCCGGCTTTGGCCGCCGAGTAGTTCGTTTGACCAATCATTCCCACCTTGCCGGAGATCGACGAGATATTGATGATCGAACCCCGGCCTTGATCACGCATTCTGGCTGCGGCGGCCTTTGTACCGAGCCAGCACCCTTTGAGGTGAACCGCGATAACGTCGTCGAAGTCTTGCTCGGACATCTTTCTCATGGTGGCATCGCGGGTCAGACCTGCGTTGTTCACCATGACGTCCACGGGGCCAAACCCTGCTTCGGCGACATCAAGCATGCTGCTGATATCGGAGGCCGACGTTACATTACAGCGGAAAAACTTGGCGACATTCGAGCCGCCGAGTTCTTCGACCGCCGCGTATCCAGCATCCTCATTGATATCACCTACGACCACCCGTGCTCCGTGCTGTATGAAAGAACGAGCGATCTCCAGACCGATTCCTTGTGCCCCTCCCGTGACTATGGCTACCTTGCCTTTGAGCAGTTCCACATCATTTCCTTTCCATGCTCTGTTTGTTTTCAACGTTGTCTCGCGCTCCCTGCCATGTGGGCAGCCGGTCCTCAAGAAAGGATGCGACGCCCTCCGCGGCTTCTCCTGACTGACGAGCAGTAGAGTGATCTTGAAGCAACAACCTCTCTACTTCTCCAGGCTTGCCGGTGCTGCATAAGTTAATGTGAGCTTTGGTGGCGCGAACGGCAATTGGGCCATTGCGCAGGATCTCAGCGAGAACTTCATCGCTCCGACTGTGTAGCTCGCCACCGGTCACGACTTCGTGGACCAGGCCAACGGAGGCCGCTCTGGCTGCCCCAAACCGTTCACCTGTGATCGCGTAGCGGCGAACCTGGCGCTGGGACATCGCCGCAATGAGTTGGGGCAGAATTATCGAGGGTTGCAACCCCCAACGCACCTCGGCTACCGAGAAAGTTGCGCTCTCCGAGGCCAGAACGATATCTGATGCTGCCAAGATTCCCGTTCCACCGCCGAAACAGGAACCCTGGACAACAGAAACTAACGGAGTGGGGAGATCACGGAGCTTCTTAAAAGTAGCTGCAATCAGATCTGACGCTTCGAGGTTAGACCTAGGTCCAGAATTGCGAAGTGTGCTGAGCCACCTGAGATCCGCTCCTACTTGGAAATGCCGTCCAGCGCCCGTAATTAGCACTGCCCTTACGTCCTGCCGTACGGATAGTGCGTCAGCGGCGTTACTGAGATTCTCGAGGAGTTCGCGGTTATAAGCATTGCCCTGCCGAGGCCGGTTGAGAGTAAGCCGGGCAACGCCTCGTCCGTCAACTTCGCATAGGACGACATCGTCGGTACCTTCAGAAGTCATCGCTGATGCCTGCTTTCTCTTATGGAGGCAAATTGCCGCCCGGTTTCTACGGTCGAATCTCCACCGGAAGGTCTTCGAAATGGACCAGCCGCGGCCTGCCCAAAGTCCTTCAACTTGTATCGGACATGCCCGTTCACGGTTTCACCATGTCTGAACTGCTGATGGTGCGAACATCGGCAGGCCTTTCGGTCCTTCCGCAGCCCACGTTCTCCACCATTGCTTCATTCCCACGCGCTTTCCAGCCAAGGTGTAACGGCGCCGGCAGCACATCCGTGAGCCAAACCGCTGGATGCGGTGCCACTACTCGCACAGCGTTCCTGGGATATGTCCTCCCAGGTGTTTGACCGGTGGTGGGACCAGAAGCAGTGAGTCGGGTCAATGCAACCGAGTTGTCGGAAGTAAGGAAACCATGGAATTGCTGCAAGAAAACTCCTCAAATTCCGGTATAGAGATAGCCCAACAACTACAGTCACCTACTTTTGCTTGTGCGTGAAGGACTAATAATCCGCCCAATAGGTTCGTATTCAGGTATCAATAAGATTCTCGGCCACGATACTTAGGAAGTACCAATGGCAACTTAGAAAGTCCTTGTAAGTATCAGAGCAATTCCATATGTTAGCGGGGCATGGGTTTGACGTGCTCTCGGTCTTTGCAAACCTGCGACGGCCAACCAGTGAAATTGAAAGGTAGGACCAAAATTGCTTCCTAATGGCTCATTCGAAGGTCGCGTCTCGCTCGTGACAGGCGGCTCGTCAGGAATTGGTGAGGCGATAGCACTTGAGTTGGCAAGGCTCGGTTCCGATGTCGCGATAGTCGGCCGTCGCGCTGAGCAACTGGAGGCTACCGCTGAAATGTTGAGAGCTCATGGCGTGCGGGTGCTCACCTACCCGATGGATGTGCGTGAGCGCCAGGACGCCGACAAGGTTGTAGACGACATAGTTCACCGATGGGGACGGATCGACCATCTCGTCAACAGCGCGGCGGGCAACTTTCAGGCTAAGCCGGAAGACCTTTCTCCCAACGCATGGTCTGCCGTTGTGAGGATTGTGCTGGATGGTACTTGGAACTTTAGCCAGGCGGTTGGGCGGCACCTCATCGCGAGAGGTGGCGGCGGATCGATCCTCAGCATTGGGACAACTGCGGCGATCATCGGGGGTCCCAGCACTGTGCACTCAACCAGCGCAAAGGCAGGGGTTATCGCGATGGCCAAGTCCCTCGGCGCCGCCTGGGCCGAGCACGGCATCCGTGTAAATGTGATGACGCCCGGGCCGACTGAGGACACCGGGGCAATGCAGTTCCTCTTCGGGAAAGAGGGACAGTGGGACGAGCAGGTGCAGGCTGTTCCTATGAAGAGGATGCTGACGAAACAGGAGGCAGCGAACGCGTCTGTTTACCTCCTCAGCGACTTCGGATCGTACATCACCGGTCATAATCTCGTGATTGATGGGGGTCGTTCACTCGGTCGTGCGGGGGGCGTATTCAGTGGATAAGCAGACGCCCTCAGCCGGACCGTTGACCGGGCTCAAGGTAGTGGACTTCACGCGGGTCCTTTCCGGGCCTTTCGCCACCATGATTCTCGCTGATCTTGGAGCTGATGTCATCAAGATCGAGGACCCGCGGCGAGGTGACGACACCCGGCAGTGGGGCCCGCCCTTTATTGACCAAGAGTCCGCATACTTCCTGAGCGTTAACCGAAACAAGCGTAGCCTTGCCTTGGATCTAAAATCGGAGGGTGGGAAAATTGTAGCTCACCGGCTGGTTGCTGACGCTGACATCGTGGTGGAGAATTTCCGCCCGGGTGTCGCCGCCAAGTTGGGGCTCGGTTATCCCGAGCTTAGTTCCAGATATCCGGGCCTTATCTACGCATCCATCAGCGGTTACGGGCAAACCAGCTCGGAAGCAGCGAAGCCAGGATACGACCCCATCATGCAGGCTCGTAGTGGTTTGATGAGCATCACCGGCGACCGGGCGGGTAATCCCTCGCGAGTGGGTGTCGCCAGCGCCGATATTAGTGCGGGTATGTGGACGGTCATAGGCGTTTTGTCTGCGCTGGTCAGCCGCGCCCAGTCAGGCCGGGGGCAGCACATTGACATCTCGCTCCTCGACGCCCAAGTATCGTGGCTAACAAATGTTGCCGGCGCGTGGTTCGCGTCAGGAGACGTTCCTGCTCGTTATGGTACAGGTCACCCGAGCATAGTCCCTTCAGAGGCTTTTAGGGCAGCAGACGGCATGCTCATGGTTGCCGCCGGCAACGACAAGATGTGGAGCCGGATGGCGTGTGCGCTGGGTCTAGACGATCTGGCCTCAGATGATCGTTTTTCGACCAACGCTCAGCGGGTGGCCAATCGCGCAGAACTGCGCGAATTACTTGAGCACCGGTTCGGCACAGCTGCTACAGCTGTGTGGCTTGAGAAGCTAGATGCGGCGGGCGTGCCGGCTTCGCGCGTTAACACGGTCGGCGAGGCGCTCACAGATCCTATTCTGCGTGAGCGGGACATGATCGTGGAGCTGATGCACAGTACCGTCGGCCACGTCCGAAGCCTCGGCAATCCAGTCAAACTTTCGGCGACCCCCCCGACAATGCGGTTTGCGCCACCCGTGTTGGGACAACACAGCAGGGACGTACTCTTGGAAACCGGCCTTACCAATCAGGAAATCGACGTAATGCTCGACCTCGGCCACGCGAGTGAGCCGATTAGACAGATTGCGCTAGACAAGAGTAAGGACACCGCACGTGCGTGAGATAGTAATTTGCGAGCCCCTCCGTACCCCTATCGGCCGATTCGGCGGCGCGTTGAAGGATGTAACCGCAGCCGAGCTCGGTGCCATTGCACTTCGTGGCGTCATCTCTCGGACAGGAATCAACCCGGGAGAGATTGACGATGTCGTGCTGGGGCACTGCAACGCTTCGAGCGATGCTCCCTCTATAGGACGCGTAGTGGCCCTGGACGCAGGGTTGCCGACTTCGGTACCCGGCTACCACGTTGACCGTCGATGCGGCTCCGGCCTCCAGGCAGTGCTCTCCGCAGCCATGCAGGTACAGTCCGGCATGATGGATGTTGTTGCCGCTGGGGGAACCGAAAGCATGAGTAATGCTACCTTCTACTCAACCGCAATCCGCTGGGGACAACGGGGAGGCGACATCGCTCTTCACGACAGCCTTGCACGCGCCAGAGTTATGGCGGGCGGCCGTCATTATCCAGTGCCTGGCGGTATGGTCGAGACGGCCGAGAATCTAGCCGTGGAATTCGGCATCAGCCGCGAGGAGCAGGACGCCTTTGCTGTGGAATCTCACCGGCGCGCCGTCGCCGCCCAGAACTCAGGCCTTTTCGATGACGAGATCGTACATGTTGAAGTGCCCGGCCGACGGGGAGAAATCAATCACGTCGACCGCGACGAACACCCCCGCGCCGACGCTTCAATGGCCAGGCTAACGCAGCTCCGGCCCATGATGGAATCTGACATGCCTGGAGCGACTGTCACCGCAGGCAACTCGAGCGGTCAGAACGATGCCGCAGCGATGTGTCTAGTAACGCACCCAGATCGCGCCGAGGAGCTCGGTCTTCGTCCGCTTGTTAGGCTTGTCTCATGGGCTGTTGCGGGAGTTCCTCCTCGTACAATGGGAATCGGTCCAGTACCTGCTTCGGCCATGGCGCTGGAGAAGGCAGGTCTCACTATGGCCGACATGGATCTGATTGAGCTCAATGAGGCGTTCGCTGCCCAGGCCCTTGCAGTTACTCGAACGTGGGGATTTGGAAAAGACGACTTTGCCCGGATGAACGTAAATGGTTCCGGTATCTCCCTTGGCCATCCAGTCGGCGCTACGGGAGCAAGGGTCTTGGCAACGCTGTCCCGGGAGATGCACAGACGCTCGGCTGATCTCGCACTAGAGACGATGTGTATTGGAGGCGGCCAAGGACTCGCTGCCGTTTTCGCCCGCGTCCCATGACCTGCCAGCACGGACAGATGCTTAGCACTGCAAGGAAGACGTGCCAAGGCGTTAAAGGTGTGCAATGCTGAACTCCGTGGAACTCCGGCACCTTCGCTATTTCCTCGTAGTCGCCGAGGAATTGCACTTCAACCGGGCGGCAGAACGCCTGCATATGCAACAGCCGCCGTTAAGTCGGCAGATTCGACAGTTGGAAAAGGCCATCGGCACGGAACTGTTCCATCGCACGACGAGGTCAGTAAGTCTTACGCCGGCGGGACGGGCCTTCGAGGAAGAGGCACGGAAGATTCTTAGGGCAGTCGACGGGTCTGCAGAAGTGGCCCGATATGCCGCGCTGGGTATGACCGGGCGCCTCCGGGTAGGGTTTACAGGATCAAATACCTACTCGCTGCTCCCGTTGGTTGCGCGTGCCTTCCGCAAGGAAATACCCAACGCGGTTCTTCATGCCGAGGGTGAAATGTTATCTCCAGCGCAGACCGACGCGCTGGTCACCAGGCAGCTGGATGTCTGTTTTGGCCGCAAGCGGCCATCGAATCCGGAAATTGAATCTCGGGTAATTTGGCAGGAACAGCTGTCAGTCGTGCTCCCCCAAGACCACCGACTGGCCTGCGAGGAAGCAATCCAAGTAACCGATCTGGCCAACGAGCCTTTCGTGACATATCCAAGCCGGACCGGATCAGCTATGTTCGAACTAACAATGTCGACCTGTGTCGAGGCAGGCTTCGCCCCGCGCGTTGTCCAAGAAGCTACACAGACCTCAACACTCGTAAGTCTTGTCGCCGCGGGGTTCGGAGTGGCCCTCGCCCCGGAGTCTGTCCAAAACATCAAAGTGGCAGGAGCCGTACACAAGCCACTCGTGGGGCAGTCTGCTGTAAGTGACCTTGTTCTTGCGTGGCGTCGCGACAACGAAAGTCCCTTGCTGCACCGGTTCCTGGACATCGTTGGCCGCATCCCCAAGCCGGACAGACTCACATAGTCCGCCCCCTGAACTGCATGTCGCGATGTGCGAGGCACAAACAGCCCCATCAGACAGGGCGCAGCGTAGTGCGTGGGCTACTGGGGAGGAGCTCGTAGTTTCGGGCTGTTGACGACTTGCTTTCCCTAGGCAAAGTGGAGAATGCCCGTAACTAGCCATCCGGAAATTCATCTACAGATTTCGCCTGGGGCACTTGGACGGCCGTTTGCCGACCGGGCCGAGCTGTAGGAGTCAAGCCGGCCACCGCGTCTGCGCGGAGTGCTTCTTTGTTTGCGGCGTCGGTCTGTACGAAGTTGATGCTGGTTATTCTTCGTATAGGCCGCGCTCAGGAAGGGCCAGCGGCAACTCAAAGATGAAGGATGCTCCTCGAGATAGATTTTCTTCGGCCCAAAGGCGGCCTTGTTGCCGGGTGATAATGCGGTGGCTAAGGGCGAGGCCGATCCCGCTGCCCGTGGACTTGGAAGTGAAGGCTCCGTCGAAAATGCGGCCATCGGGGATGTGGGCCAGCCCTTTGCCTCGATCAGCGACGCGGAACACACCGGCTTCAGCTGTGGCGTAGGTGGTGATTGTGACGTGGCGTTCCTTCGGCGCCCACCCCGACATCTCGTCTATGGCGTTGTGGCAGAGATTTAGTATCACCTGTCCGGTTAGGACTTTCTCACAGCGAATCCAGATGGGAAGGGCACTCCTGACGACTTGAACTTCGGTTTCATGTTGTTGGGCCCGGAGCATGATGAAGTAGAGACAGTCTTCTACAATGTCATTCAGATCGACTATCTGTTCGGACTGTTCAAGTTGGACGACGAATGCGCGGAGACTGGAAACAATCTGGTTGGCCCTGTTGATCTGCTTTCTTGCGTTGTCTAATCCATATTCCAAGTCGAGGCTGCTGGTCGCTGGCTTGCCCAATCTACGGGCCACTCCTTCAATAAAGTTAGTTGCAGCGGCAAGAGGCTGGCCGAGTTCGTGGGCGATTGCCATAGCCATGTCACCCATGGCGTTGTACCGGCCCAGGTAGTTAAGGTGTTCGAGGTCTCTGCGGTGCTCCTCCTCGGATTCCACCTGGCTGGATATGTCGTGAAGAAGCACGAGGGTGCCCGTCAGGTCGTGCTCCAGAGCGATGTATTGGCAACTCGCCGCGAACCAAGCCGTGCTTCCTTCGGGGCGGAAAATTTCCAGACGGAGGCTCACCGGGGAACCGTCCGGGTCTGGGTTCGCCAGGACCTGTTGCAGGGCAGGCCTGGACTGCGCTGAACACATACCCAACAGTTCAGTGCCAACCAGTTCATCTGCATCCGTGCCGAGCTGCTCCCCGCCTCCGACGCTGGCATAACTGATGACCGAGTCCTGATCCACGACTAGGATCCCCTCCGCCATGTGCCGGAGGAAGGCCTGCAGCCTTCCCTCAGTGCGCTGCAGGTCGGACTTGAGCACTTCTTCCTTTTCGATGTCACGAAACTGGACCATGATGACCGTCCGCCGACGCAGTTCCACCCTCACAGCGATCGCTTCCGAGAGGAACTCCCGCCCCGATCTGGACTTGTACATCCACTCAATGCGACTGGTCCCGTGGTCAGCGGCGTCCTGTAGCCAATGCACACCAACGGAGCGCATGAACCTCGGATTAGCGCTGCTCATATCCGGGGCCTTAAGGAGTTTCAGTTCGTTAAGGCCGAATCCGAGCATGTCGCATGCTGCCTGGTTGCCCCAAAGGATCTCTTTGGTCTCCGCGTCGTGAATGAGGATGCAGTATGACAGGGACTGAATGAGGCTGGCGTAGTCCCCTACCTCTGGAAACGGTTGCTTGTTAGCTGGAGAGGAGTTGAGCACAAGTAATTTTACGTCCACAGAGCCACAGCTCGACATAGGAGATTCCCTTAGATGCAGGAGGAAATGCTGTGCTGGCCCGCGAAGAATCTCCAATTGTTGCGTCATCCGCGCGCCCATAGCTTTGAAGCAGACAAATCGAAGCTGGGAGTCACACAAAATGACAGAAGTCCTGAACCAGGATTCAAGGGCAGCCTTAGATGAGGTGCTGAAGACGATAGCGTGTCGCCGTGACGAGTTCGGCGAGCAGAAGTCAGTACCCGTTGATGTCATCAACGAATTCAAGAGGGCCGGGATCTATCGGGCAGCTACCCCCAAAAAATTTGGCGGGGATGCTTTGCCACCCGCTGATTTCCTAAGAATAATTGAGCAAATTTCCACTGTTGATGCCTCAGCCGGCTGGGTTGCGAGTTTCGGTTCTGCTGTCTATCTTGCTGCGCTTCCTCTTGAAACCCAGGCAAAGCTATACGCGCAAGGTCCGGATGTTGTATTCGCCGGTGGCCTCTTCCCTATCCAGAAGGTGGACAGGATCCCGGGCGGATGGAATGTCACGGGGGAGTGGAAGTTCTCAAGTGGCTGCCGCGGTGCGGACATTATCGGTGTTGGGCTGGCAGGCGGAGACGAAAGCAACGGGAAGCCGCTCACGGCCCTGCTTCGCCCTAACCAAGTCGAGATAGTAGAGAACTGGGATGTCGTTGGGTTAAGGGGAACAGGCAGCAACGATTTGAAGGTGCAGGGCGAGTTCGTACCGGAGGAATGGACATTTATCAGGGGTGGTGAGCCAACCGTGGATGAGCCGCTGTATCGCTACCCGGCGATTGCGTATGCTGCCCAGGTACTCGCGGCTGTAAACCTCGGAACAGGCCGTGCGGCCCTCGACTACGCCATCCAGGTAGGGAGTGGAAGCAGTGGGATCACCGGCGCTCCGAAACTGGCTGACCGCGCCTATTACCGGATAGATGTTGCCAAAGCCGAAGCGTCTCTGCTGTCGGCCCGTGCATTTTTCTACGACATTTCCGAAGAAGTGTTCGAGACTGTCAGCGCCGGCGACCCAGCCACTGACAAGCAGAAGGCTCTCCTTCGTCTGGCGTCTACCCACGTTGCAAAGGTTGGTGCCGCAGCAGTGCTCAGCGCTTACACGCTATCCGGCACAGCTGCCATTTACGATTCCAATCCTATGCAGCGCTACCTCCGGGACGCCTCTGTGGTAACCCAGCATGCATTCCTCGGAGACGGCATTTACGACGGCGCGGGGGCAGTCCTCATGGGCACCCCGCCGGCCATCCCGGCATTCATCTAGAAGCAACACCAAGGAGCTAAAGTGACTACCCCCACCGAACCGCTGCGAGTGCTGTTCTGCATCGGCATTAACCAGAACTTCTTCGACCTACCCAAGAACGAAATTGGTAGCGTCTGGACCGCTTTCTCCGGAATGATGGCGGAAATGGCCAACATGCCGGGCGTGCATGTCATTGGAAACATGGATGACGATTCCCATACGGTCGGCCCCTCAACGGGCTGGCCGTGGACTTGTTACATCCTCGCCGACGTCGACACTCAGGAAACTGTGAAAGCGGCCTGCAACCTTTTCCGGACCACAATGGTCGGTGAACACGCACTGTGGCACTACGGCAAGGTCGAAGCCCGTATGGGCCGTGTCCTCGTAATCCGCGACGACGTGGATACGGCGCAATAGGCCGTGGCAGCACCCGCAACGGCGCCCGTGTCCTGGACCCCTTTGGAACGAAAGGAGGCTGCAAGGGCAACTATTGCCCGGTATCTGGATCTCTGCGATATCCCCCGTCCGCAAGCACCGAACGATGACCTTGGCGCGCTGTTCACCTCGGACGCGGTGTGGGAGGGGGTGGGGCCCGAATATGCGCGAAAGTTCGGCCGGATTGAGGGCCGCGAATCCATCCTCGCGATGCTCAAGTCCTTCCTTCCCCCAGCGCCCCATTTCAGGACCAATGTCCACGTTTTGGGAGAAGGACAAATCGAAGTTCGCAAGGCCGCTGCAAGTGGGCAGTGGATCATGCAGCAAATCTCTGAATACCAGGATGAACGACGAGAACTGATCATCGCCCGCCTCAATGTCGACTTCATGATCGAGGGAGACAGGATCCTGATCAGCAACTTTCAAACACAAAAACTCTTTTCCCACGAACTGGGCATCCATGCACCAGCGACTCAACCACTACTTGACTTGCAATTGAAGGAGTACAAATGACCTCTCAGATGTCAGGCCAGCCCGGAGGTTTCTCCGCACTGGCGGGTGACGATCGTGTGGCCGCCCGGCTCTATACCGATCCTGAGATTTTTGATTGGGAGATGGAGAAGATCTTCTACAGCACGTGGGTGTGGGTCGCTCACGAGAGCGAGATTCCCGACGCGGGAAGTTTCAAAATGACGCATGTTGGCTTGCAACCGGTAGTGGTTAACCGGGACCGCAAGGGTAACTTCAACGTTCTGCTCAACAGGTGCCGTCACCGCGGCGCGAGTGTCTGCGAGGTTCCCAAGGGCAAAGCCAACGGGTTCACCTGCCCGTACCACTCCTGGTCGTATTCACTTGAGGGGAACCTCCGGGGCATTCCGTATCCGGACGGATACGAGGGTGTCATTGAAAAGCAGGAACTCTCCCTCCAAAAGCTGCGGGTCGAATCATACAACGGCCTCATTTTCGCCTCGTTCAAGACAGACATTGAACCCCTCACAGAATTTCTCGGTGACGCGAAGCTCTGGATCGACCGCTTTATGAAGCAGAGTGCAAACTTTCCCGTGAAGGTCCAAGGCGAACATAAATTCCGGTTTGACGGCAACTGGAAGATTCAGCTTGAGAACACGACCGATGGCTACCATTTCCCTATCGTGCACCGCTCCTGGATGGCTTCCGTGGACGCTGAAACCGCTGACATGCTCTCCTTTATGACTGACGAAAAGGCCGTAACCCATGCACTAGGCAACGGGCACAGCGTCGCTGTTATGGTCACCGAACATGTTGACCTCGACGAGGATGACGGTTCTGAAGAACTCCAGGAACGGTTCCGCCACATCATCGATGAGCTGTCTGCAACCATGCCTCCGGAACAGGTGCGACGCATCGTCCGGACCATGCATGGCGCCGGCTTCAACTTGAATCTGTTTCCCAACCTCTCCTTGTCGATGTCCTTCTTCCGTGTGCTCCGCCCCATTTCCGTCAATGAAACCGAAATTCAGCACATGGCACTCGGCTTGGACGGAGGACCCGAAAGCGTCAACCGGGAACGGCTACGGATCCATGAACACTTTCAGGGCCCCTTCGGTTTCGGCACCTCTGATGACTCTGAAGCGTGGGACCGGGTACAACGCGGAGCAGTAGCCAACCCGGATATGCCGATCCTGGTCAATCGCGGTCTTGGACGGGAAGCGACCACTAAAGAAGGCTGGAGGACCTCGCATGTAACGGATGAAACGGGCATGCGCGAAGCGTATGGAATGTGGAAAAGGATGATGAGCGATGACAACTGAGGCCCCCCAAGAAGTGGAAGTAATCGACAACCGCCCTGCCCGCAAACCCTCTGATCTGGGGCTTGGCAACCTATCAGACCCCCGTGTGGTCCGTGCGATTGAGCTCATCTGGCTTGAAGCCCAACTTCTCGACGATAAAGACTACGAGGCGTGGCAAACCTTATATACCGAAGATGCTAAATATGTCATTCCCGTTGAACCGGGGGCAGCCGACTTTGAGTCGTCTTTGAATCTGGTTTACGACGACGCCCGGATGCGCCACATGCGCGTTACCCGATTGGTGCAGGGGTACTCCATGTCAGCCGTCGCCGCTGCCCGTACTTCCCGGACGATATCCCGCTTCACCGTCCAGGAGCTCACGGATGACACCGTGACGTTGCGGTCAGCGCAGGTACTCGTGGGGTTCAAACGGGACAAGTTCCAGATGATGGGCGCCGACCTTATCCACCGCATCAGGATTGTCGGCGATGATGCCCGGATCGAGCTCAAAGTGATCCACCTCGTCAACTCCGACTCAGCCGTAAACGCCTCCGGCTTCCTCCTCTAGGAGCACCATGAACAACGTCGCACTCATTACCGGCGCCGCCCGCGGGCTGGGTGAGGTTATCGCAAGGACACTTCACAAGCAAGGATTCCGTGTCGCTCTCACCGGTACCAGCGCCGAATCCGTACAGCCTGTCGCGGACAGTCTCGACCCGTCTGGGGAGACCGTCTGGGCAGGAGCACTGGATATCCGCAACAAGGACGATTTCGAAGCAGTGCGGGACGCCCTGGCCAAGAAGTGGGGCGGGACCGATGTCCTGGTCAACAACGCGGGCCGGTCGAAGGTTGCCCCACTGTTGGAAATAACCCCCGACGACTTCTCAGCCAATGTGGAGATCAATCTCAAAGGCACCTTCCTGGGATGCCAGGTCTTCGCTCCACATTTCCGGGACCGGGGCTATGGAAGGATCATCAACATCCACTCCCTCGCAGGACATAACGGCGGTACCGCCACAGGCGCACACTATGCCGCCTCCAAAGGTGGCGTTTCCACCCTGACGAAGGTCTTCGCCAGGGAGTTCGCTTCCGCCGGGGTCACCGTCAATGCCGTTTCCCCCGGCCCCTTGGAGCTTCCGGTCGTCTACGAAATGGTGGACCCCACCAAGCTGGACTCCATCAAGGCGGGCATACCTGTAGGCCGATTCGGGGATGCAGAGTTCATCGCTGACACAGTTGCCCTTCTCGCCTCCCCTGGCGCGTCGTCGGTCACCGGAGCCTGCTGGGACATCAACGGCGGCATCTACATGCGCTAACACCGCCCAGGACATCCGAAACCCAGACAGCTGAAAACTAGAAAGGAGCGTTGCCCCATGGGTATGTTCAAGGTACGAGTGGCTGAAGTACTGGAAGAGACGAACAACATTAAATCCTTCCGCCTCCAGCGCGTAGATGGGGCACCGTTCGAGCCCTACCCGGCGGGTGCCCACATCGATATCGTCGGACCCACAGCCGTGGTCCGCCAGTACTCTCTGTGCAGCCCGCCGGACTCCACTGGTGACTACCTCATCGCCGTCAAACGTGAACCGCAATCGCGGGGCGGTTCAGCAGCCCTCCATAGCCAGGTGGCAGTCGGCCATGAACTCGAAATCAGCGCCCCACGCAATCTTCTTGCGGTCGCGCCCGGCGCTGACCGTCACATACTTGTGGCCGCCGGAATCGGCGTCACGCCCATGATCAGCATCGCCTACCACCTGCATCGCGCCGGGCAAGAATTTGACTTGCATTACTTTGCACGATCACGCGACGACGCCGCCTTCTGTGACTTGCTCAGCCGAAAAAGTGGATTTGGTGAACGCGTCCATTTCCACTTCGGTCTCAAACGCGAGAACCAACCATCCATTCTGGACAAAGCCTTCGTCGGCCTCACCTCCGCTTCGCATGTCTACACCTGCGGACCAGAGGGCTTCATGAAACGTGTTCAAAAGCACGCCGCGGCGGTGATCCCGGAAGACAATGTGCACATAGAGCATTTTCAGGCCGGGGAACCAGTAGATACTGACAGCGACTCTCCCTTTGAGGTCGAACTGGACGGAGAGGTTTACGAGGTTCCTGTGGGCAAGTCCATTGTGCAGGTTCTGGCGGAAAACGATGTTGAAGTTGACACGACATGCCAGGAAGGCATCTGCGGTACCTGCATCATGGGAGTCCTGGCGGGGCAGCCTGACCATCGTGACCAGTGCATGTCCAGCAGCGAGAAGAAGGCTAATGACCAGATCGCTGCCTGCGTTTCGAGAGCCAAGAGTTCCCGTCTGGTCTTGGAAATCTTCTAAAGATGTGGTTTCGGGCCCCCCGTAAAAATGAGTGAAAAGATGCAGCAAGGCCGGCCCTTGGGCTGGCCTTGCTGCATCTTCTGGTCCTCGGAACTATGGCCGCCCTCCCCGGATCAGTTCACTGGTAGATCATGTTGCAGGATGTCCCGGACGAGAGTGGCAATACTGTCTGCCCCTGTCTTGGCCTTGATCCGGGTTCTGTGCACGTCAACCGTTTTCACACTGGTGCCCAGTCTTCGGGCAATGTTCTGGCTCGGCAGGCCCTCGATGACTAAAGCGAGAATTTCCCGCTCCCGGGGAGTCAAACCGGCAATGCGTTTCTTGATTTCCCGTCTGCCGCGGTCAGCTTCAAAACGCACCTGAGCGAGGTCCAGAGTCTCCTGGACCACATCCAACATGTGCTGGGGATCGTACGGCTTTTCCAGGAAGTTCATCGCACCTTGCCGCAATGCCTTCACCGACATTGGTATGTCACCATGTGCCGATACGAAGATGATGGGGATCGGCGAGGAAACCTGATTCAAAGTCTCCTGCAACTGGAACCCGCCAGTTCTAGGCATCCGCACATCCAGCACCAGGCATGCCGGAAGTTCCGGATCGTATTCGGCAAGGAACGTGGCCACGTCGTTGTAGATACGTGACTTGATGTTTACCGACTCCAGCAGCCACGAGAGTGAGTCGCATAGCTCCTGATCATCGTCAACGATATAGACGAGAGCTTCGGGTAAATCCATGGATGACGACCTTGCCAAGGGGGAAATGGGCTTCTTTGAAGCTACCCAGCCCGCAACCCGGTAGTCAACGAAGAAGCACGTAAAGATGTCACCTATTTATCTAAGGCGAATGCTAAAGCATGCTGGGGCAAATCGCAATACTCATTAGCCGGGAATCACCCTAAGTTCGTTTTATAGGAATTCACGAACGACCGGTTCCCGGTCACGGCGGTTGGAGAAATGAAATGCCCGAACTTTCCGAGATCCAAAAGAATTTCCGCTCAGCGATGGCCCACCTGCCGGCAGCGGTTAACGTGGTCACCACGGACGGCCCCCACGGCAGGGTAGGCATTACTGTCAGCGCGGTATGTTCTGTCACGGATGCGCCGCCCACCGTCCTCGTTTGCGTAAACCAGAGCAGTGCCACACACGACATCTTCAAGAATAACGGCGAGATCTGCATCAACGTCCTCAGTGGCGAACACGAGGAACTTGCCCGCCACTTCTCAGGTGCAACCAAGGTGCCGATGGAGGAACGCTTCGGATGGGACATCTGGGAAAGGAACGCCGGAACCGTGCCGGTACTGAGGGACGCACTGGTGAAAATTGTCGGCCGAATCAGCGACCACACCACCCAAGGATCTCATTCAGTGATCTTCGTTCGGGTTGAACGCATCGAAGTCCAGGAAGAGCGTGACAGCCTCGTTTACTTTAAGAGGCAGTTTCATCGCCTTTCCGTAACCCCCGAGCTGGTCGGAGTTTGAACACCCACAAGAGCCTGCTGGAACTTACGGCCAAACTCCAGAACGGGATCATCACCCCCCGTGATGCGGTCACGGACAGCCTCAATTCCATTGCAGATATTGAAGGGTCAATCAGGGCTTGGGTGAAGGTCGATAAGAAGGGCGCCGTCAGGCAAGCCGCCGCCCTTGAAACTGCCGGTGGCCCACAGGGGCCGCTGTGGGGCGTTCCCGTGGCCGTGAAAGACCTCATTGACGTCCAAGGCCTGCCGACGGGGTGCGGGTCACGGCTGAAAGGCGGTGTTCCTGCTGAGGCGGATGCAGACTGCGTCCGCCTCCTGCGGGAGGCCGGCGCAGTGATCCTTGGTAAGACCGTCACAACGGAATTTGGGTACTTCAGCCCGGGCCCGACCCGTAACCCCGTCAACACCAAACACACCCCCGGCGGCTCATCCAGCGGTTCAGCAGCAGCCGTCGCGGCCGGCACGGTTCCACTAGCCATCGGAACACAAACCGCCGGGTCACTAACCCGCCCCGCCTCCTACTGCGGTGTTGCAGGCTTCGTTGCAGCACAAGGACAATTTTCGATGAACGGCGTTACCGGACTGAGCAAATCCCTGGACACTCTCGGTCTACTTGCCAGCGGCGTAACAGACCTGCACTATGCCTGGAACGCCCTCAGCGGGCACAAGCCAAGCGAATCACAAGACAACCGGACCCCGGTGGATCTCTTGCTCTGGAACGGCAGCGGTCTGGATGAACTGACACCCGATATGAGGGCAGCCCTGCAACACACGTCCTCACTCCTCGGCAACGCCCATCAAATCCACCTCACCGAGTGGACAGATGACGACCTTGTCCGCAACTTGGCCACAGACCATGGCATCATCATGGCCGCAGAAGCCGCCACCGAGCGCATCGAAGAGCTCAACCATCTCGAGGCCCTGAGCCTACCTTTTGTCGATCTCCTCCACACCGGCCGAGGTATTACGGAGACCAAGTACCGTGCCGCCCTCGAGCGCGTTGCCCGCGCCAGCCGCAAAGTCCTGGCACTGCTGGAAAGATTCGACGCGGTCCTAGGCCCTGCTGCCTTGGGCCCGGCACCGCACGGCATAGACGCGACAGGAAGTCCTGTCCTCAGCCGCCCTTGGCAGGCGATGGGCCTGCCCGTGCTGACCATACCTGGACTACGTAGCCCTTCCGGAATGCCCCTTGGTTTGCAACTCATCGGCATCCCTGGCCGGGAGCCGCAACTTTTCGACATCGGTGAACGTATAGAACACGCCCTCCGCGGCTCTGCCGGGGATCCGTTCGTACCAGCTTTGGCCCACGGGCAGTAGAACTACTGCTTTCTCACTCACCCCGACACCGAGAGGTAGATATGACATCCCCAACCGTAAAACCAGGATCGCTGACGGAGGCGGTCCAAAACGGCCGCATGAACAGACGGGCGTGGCTGATCACAGGCATGCTCATTCTTTTCCAGATCATCGCGTTCGCCGACAAGGCCGTCCTTGGCCTCGTGGCCCAACAAGCGATCCCTGACCTGGGTATCAGCACAGTCGAATTTGGCTTTATCGGCAGCGCCTTCTTCTTCCTGTACGCCATAGCATCCGTACTCTTGGGAATCTGGGCAGGAAAAGTCCCTATCAAATGGGTACTTCTCGCCATGGGCCTCAGCTGGGCGATCCTCCAATTTCCGATGCTCCTGGGCGGCGGCGCAGCAGTCCTGCTGGTAACCAGGATTCTTCTAGGCGGCGCAGAAGGACCAGCAACCGCCATTTCACTTTCATCAGCACATTCCTGGTTCCGCCCCGCGGACAGGTCCTTACCCGGCAACCTAATCGCCATCGGTTCCACACTGGGGCCCGTGGTGGCAGCTCCTCTGCTGGCCGTCGTCATCGTCAACTTCGGTTGGCGGTGGGCCTTCGGAGTGCTGGGAGTCATCGGGCTCCTCTGGACGGTTGCTTGGTTCATCTTAGGAGCTGACGGCCCCTACGCCGGCAAACGAGCCAAATCACGTAAAACCGGAACATCAGATAAGGCTTTCGACCTGCAGGCGGAGGCAGTTGCTGTCACGGAGGCTTCGGCAAACGTTTCCCCCGAACACTACAAGCTTGAAGGAATTGACCTCCAAAAGCGGGTTCCCTGGCGAGCAATCCTCACCGCGGGGTCCTTCGTAGTGGCTGTTTTTGCAGGATTTACAAACTTTTGGACTCAGGGGTTCCTGACGACCTGGTCGCCCAAGTACCTGGCAGGAGTTGTAAACCTCCCTCCCGAGACAGTCGCCATCTTCTTTACTTTCCCGTGGCTCTTCGGAGCCGCCGTCCTACTGTCTTTAGGAATCCTCGGCCGGTACCTGATGCGGCGCGGAGTCAGCGTCCATAGGGCCATGGGTATACCGTTCGGCGTGTCCCTTACTATTGCCGGCGTGTCGTTTCTGCTCTTGCCCTCAACAACGGGCGCGGCCTCAGTGGCACTCCTGACGGTCGCTGCCGGGTGCTGTTGCGTCTACCCAATGGCGCCAAGCGCCATGGCATACGCAGTCGGACCGAAGCAACGGCCGGTCCTCATGGCCACTCTGGGAGGCATCGCCTCTATTGGTGCCATCATTTCGCCGACAGCCATAGGCCTCTTCATGGAGAACGCCGGATACCGAACCCCCAGCCCCGGGCAAAAGGACACAGCCGAAATGATCTCGAACATGACCGCCGGAGTGAACCAGTCATTCGGCGTATTGGGCGCGCTTCTCCTGGTCGCCGGGATCCTGTCCGTCTTCTTCCTCAACCCCGACCGCACAGGACGGATACTGCAGCGCAAATATGCGACGGCCATGACCGATGAGAGTGCTGACCCGGCGGGCAAGTGAAAAACATCTCACTAGGACGAGTGGCTCCGCTGGAATCCAGCGGAGCCACTCTTATTTCGCGTGCCTATTTACTTGTGCGTCTAACGCCAGGCTGCGTCGGCCGTCCAGTACTCCATGCCGTTGGCACTCAGTCCGTGCTGCCACTCAGAGATGCGTTTCAGCTCAGGCTCGACCAATGCAGTGACGGCATCAGCCGCCATTGGCCCATCCTCATCAACCTGCCAATGAACCCAGTTCACCTCAAGTCCTTGCTCATCATGAACGAACAGGTCCACGTGGTGCCAGCCATAGCCAAATGTGTCCATGTAGCAGGTCAAAAACATGCGATGGAAATTCCGTTGCCGCATCAGCGTCCTCCTTGGTCTCGTTTCTTCCGAACGCTACGACGGATTTCCCTGTAGCGAAAGGAGAGAAATCCTTACATCGCACAGTGAAACTTCGTCTTTTGATTCTCTGGCTCCCCCTTGAAAATTGAAAGGGATGAATCATCGACACACCAGCGGCACTGTGTACCTAGGTGACCGGCTGCGACAGATCGCAGCGACGCATACTTAGCGACGCATACTTCTAGTCGGCTTGCAGATATTTAGTTACTCCCGGGGCAGCAAAATCATGACAACTGCAGCTTTGGAGAGTTTCAACATTGACATATAAAACTTAGTGGCAAAACAACTGGCAATTCAACTTAAAAATGCCCAAGGATTGTCGAACTCATCTCTATACCAAAAAGAATGCGGGAGTTCACTAGTTTCCCGCCCTCACCCACTCAAAGCAGAGAAACAGGCCGGTTAGCTCCCACTTTCGAACCAGCCATAACGAAGGGAAAACCATGTCCACAGAAATCCAGGCAACGGCCGCTGATTCCGGAGCGAAGGCAACCAAGCGATTCCAGGCTGACAAAAGCGCCTCCATTGAGGTCGCCACCGATCGCGTCAGCCTGCTAGCTTCGCGCGCGATTAAGTCAATCGTCAACATCATCCATGAAGAAAAAGTCACATACGA
This sequence comes from Arthrobacter sp. B0316-5-4, assembly GCF_059090325.1. Lineage (NCBI taxonomy): Bacteria > Bacillati > Actinomycetota > Actinomycetes > Micrococcales > Micrococcaceae > Arthrobacter > Arthrobacter sp. B0316-5-4. The sequence continues at coordinate 28,799 of NZ_JBNHFN010000007.1, read as the reverse complement.
GGAGTTCAATGCCCTCAAGAGCTGGCTGATCGAGGTAGGCGAAACTGGAGAATGGCCGCTCTTCCTGGATGTCTGGGTGGAGCATGCTGTTGAGGAGGTAGCAAACGAAAACAGCGAAGGAAGCACCGGATCCATTGAGGGCCCGTACTATGTGCCCGACGCGCCGGTCTTAGCAAACCCAGGTGCGCTTCCTATGAACGAGGATCAGCGGGGAACACCACTGGTCCTGCAGGGCAAAGTCACCAGTGTAGATGGGCGCCCACTTGCTGGTGCAAAAGTGGAGATTTGGCACGCCGACGTTTTGGGCTTCTACTCGCAGTTCGCCCCTGGAATTCCCCAATGGAACCTCCGCGGTACGTTCCTAACGGACGACGAGGGGCGTTACGAAATCCATACGGTGCAGCCAGCGGCCTATGAGATCCCAACCGATGGCCCCAGCGGAAAGCTGATCAGAGCAGCCGGGTGGCACGCTTGGAGGCCCGCTCACCTGCACCTGAAAGTTAGCGCGGATAACCACCAGCTAATCACCACCCAGCTCTACTTCAACACCGACAAGCATCTTACTGATGACGTCGCTTCGGCAGTCAAGCCAGAGCTGATCCTTGACCCGCAGGAGAAGAAGGACGGATCAGGCAGGCAGGTCACCTACGACTTCGTCCTCGCATCTGCCAAATAGCAACACCTGACAGCAAGCAAAATGGTGCAGACGTGGTCTTCCCTTGAATCAGGGGAGACCACGTGCTGGCAGCAATTGAATGCGTGCATTCTCTGATGAGCCCATCCGCCGCCCTTGTTAGTGATTTTCTTCCCTAGCCTGATCCCATAGTTACGCTGCCCCCAAGACCCCCACTTAAAAGGACAAGTAATGCAAGTTGTCGCAAATTTCCGGGTTCGAAGCAAAGCCGAGATGGACGACAGTCTGAACAAAGCGGTAAGAGCTGCTATGACGGATCAAGGTACTCGACGGTCTGGTGTCATAGTCACGCGCCACGGTTTCGATCATTTCTCCGTCGCCGTTTCACCCACTGTCCCTTTCGGCATGATCATCGAGAATGATGTTGTCCGCAGATGAGTACCTCCCCTATCTCATGAAGACCAGCCAACTGGGCGGCAAAGTGTTCGGTCCGCTGCCCGATTCCAATAGCGCCAATAGTTACTCGCAGGCGCCGACAACGCAGCCGGCAGAATACGTTCGCTATCAGGCGCCTCTGACCATTCCATAGCCAGAACAGACGTTGCACCGGTGACTCAATGATGACTAAAGCCGACCCCGGATGACACGGAACACTGGAATTTCCTCTCTGACGGCGTCGAAGAGGTAAGTGCTGTCGGCCCCTGGAAGTGCAGTCTTACTGGACTAAGAGCTTTCCCGAAGATGGTTTGCGGTCGATGGTGTCCAAGGACGGGAAGCCCGCGGTTGCTGCCAAGGGACTCACGTTGGATGACAATCACTCTTTTGCCAACGCTCCTGACAATGCCATATTCCTGCACCCCGGCGGTCCTGGCACCCGCATACTAGAGAGGGATGCCGAACATCTTGATTGGGCACCGGGGCAGCAAGTGAAAAACCCGTTAATGACGAGCGTCTGCTCCGGGCGCGCTGGAATCTTAAGCAAGGAGTGAACCCGGACGAGCTGCCCGGTATCAGTGCACACACGCTGACGAACCTCCTGCGCAGGTTCGAAGACCACGAACTGGTGACACGTACTTCCAATCCGGAAATCCTGCCGAGGATGTTTTACGAACCAACCCGGCGCGGACGCCAGTTGGAGGCGATACTGGGGGCTATGAACCACTGGGGGCGGTCAGTGCCCATGGCCGTGTCAGACGACACACTGACAGCGTTTTCCATACGAGCCGTACCCCCTGAAGCTTGGTCCAAACCCTCTGGCCGCTGCTGTTGAGTGGATCCCTGCCGATCTCCGCGACGCAAACGTATCCGTTTGCAGTTTCTGTCGGTTTTCAGCAGTCCGCATGCTGCAAGAGTCATTGCGAGGTGAACCGGATTCCGGTGAGGAATAGAAGGACCTTGCGGTGCCGCACCGACCAAAATTTACATGCGGCGGTCGGGACCTAAATGTGAAAAAGTGTGGGCATGGCTGCACTCATCGAAGACTATGCGTTGTTGTCGGATCTCCAAACGGGCCCTCTTATCTCCCGGAATGGCAGCGTGGACTGGCTTTGTTTCCCCCGCTTCGACTCACCCTCGGTGTTCAGCCGAATCCTAGGCACGGAAGACCACGGATACTGGTCGTTGGCTCCCAGCGAATCAGGTGCTGACGTTGTCCACCGAGGCTATGTCGAATCAACATTCGTGCTCCAGACCACGTGGAAGGCCAGTGGCGGAAAGGTCCTCGTCACCGATTTCATGCCGCTGGGGGAAAACGGTTCGTCCCTTATCCGCCGGGTTACCGGGGTGAACGGCAGCGTGGAAATGCACCAGGAACTTCGGATCCGGCCAGGATATTCAACGGTCTTGCCTTGGGTGAGTCGTGTCCGCGACAGTGGGTCGTCGGCGGCGCCTATTCTGTTGGCCATGGCTGGGCCGGATGCCTTCGCTATGCGGGGACCTCATCTACCGCAAGCACATGCACATGGGCACGAGGGAGAGTTCCTCATTTCGCAGGGTCAGACGGTGGATTTCGAACTTACGTGGTTCCCCTCGCACCGCCCCTTGCCAGCAGCAACTGACGTCGATGTAGCGCTTGAAGATGCTACTGAGTATTGGAGGCGTTGGGGAAGCAACGCGCGGCAGGACGGTGCTTTTGGGAGTGCAGTGAAGCGTTCGTTGTTAGTGCTGCGGGCCCTTACGCATCTTGAAACAGGCGGAATTGTCGCAGCGCCCACGACGTCCCTACCGGAGGACTTCGGTGGGCCACGGAACTGGGATTACCGGTACTGCTGGTTGCGCGATGCGGCCTTGACGCTGGAATCGATGCTGACCCACGGCTATGAAACCGAGGCACTGCAGTGGCGCAACTGGCTCCTTCGCGCCCTGGCCGGCGATCCCGAGCAACTACAGATTATGTACGGGGTAGGGGGAGAGCGGGAACTCCCTGAACGCGAACTCGATCACCTCCCTGGCTATGAAAACTCCAAGCCCGTCCGCGTTGGAAACGCGGCAGTATTGCAGTTCCAGGCTGATGTTGTCGGCGAGGTGATGGTGGCTCTGGAAAAACTGCGCATGGCCGGAGGCAAAGAAGACCACTTCTCCTGGGCCCTGCAGCGGGCACTCTTGGGATTCGTAGAAAAACACTTTGATGACAAGGACTTCGGCCTATGGGAGATGCGCGGCGATGCACAGTACTTCACCCACTCCCGGGTGATGATGTGGGCCGCGTTCAACAGCGGGATCCGAGCGGTACAAATCCACGGCCTACCCGGATATGCCAAGAAGTGGGAACACCTCCGCGACCGGCTGCGCGAAGAGATCATGCGCGACGGATTCGACCGGAGCATCGACTCCTTCACCCAGACCTATGGCGGACGGCAAACAGACGCGGCACTACTCGTCATGCCGCAGGTCGGTTTTCTCCCCTACAACGACAAGCACATGCTCGGTACAGTTGCCAGGCTGGAACAGGAACTCCTTACCGACGACGGCCTTTTGCTGCGATACCGAACGGAAAGTGGCGTAGACGGTCTGGAGCCGGGCGAACATCCATTCCTCGCGTGCTCATTCTGGCTAGTGGAGCAGTATGCGCGCACGGGTCGACAAATCGAGGCGAAGACCTTGATGGACAAACTCGTAGGGCTCGCCAACGAGCTCGGCCTGCTGAGCGAAGAGTACGCAACAGCCGAAAGACGGATGGCCGGCAACTATCCCCAAGCATTCTCACACCTGACCCTGGTAAGAGCAGCCGACGCTATGCACGGGGTCGACCGCCTCTCACTAGCTGTTAACTCGTTACAGTCCAGTGGCACAGCATCGGAGGAACCAGGATCAAAGTAGGAACAAGCTAACTCACCCTCGGGAATACTTCAGGGTCAGGGCAGGCAGGGAGTCAGCCCTTAGCTACCTGCTCAGGCTGCCCTGAAACAATTGATAACCTGGACCCAGCATGCACTAAGTAGCGAACACCCCTGCCTAGTGCATCCGGTGGATCACGATTGGTTCTGTTCTGAGGTACAGAGTTCTGTGCTCCAAACCCAGAGATTTCAACCACACCATGCTTCCGTCGTCAGTGACAGTGTCTACGAATGCAGGTGTGAGCATGCCTCGCCGGTCGACCACTACAACGTCTTCGCCAGGCCGGAGTTCCTTCCAGTCCAAAACCGGCCTGTCGAGGGGTCGTTTGTACATCAGGCTTGAGGAGGAGCTTATGGGCGGGGTCCAAGTCATGGCTTTGCTCACTTTCGGGGGGCCGGATTACCTGCCGGGAAGGAGGCATATGCGCTCGACCAACGAAGGCACTGGCAGCGAGTTCCGTGAGATCGAGGCGCACAGGTTCAGCTAAATTGGATGAAATGCATCAGTCATGCTGATGTAGAAATAGTGAGCGCGGAAACCGGTCTGTGCATGGTCTGCCCGTCTTGGCACCGCACGAATGGTTACCCAGCTTTTGACTTCAAGCTAGTTGACCGGTCCTCGTCGTGTTTGTTCTCCCCGCCTAAGGGCATCTGGGTGGTTGGGCTGCCTACTGGCCTCCATGGCACCCTTGGCGGAAGCGAAAGCCGCAGCAGCTGCTCAACGATACGGACACCCTCTGCCGAGGACGAGCTGAGGGCCGCCGCTAACCTCCAGTACCACAATGCGCGTACCTGGTTATGTGCCAAGACTTAGTCCGAGGACCACACCTAGCTGCTCAAGCTTATTGGCCAGGCGCTTATTGGTCAGGCGAAGTACGGGCCGGTACGCAGGTAAAAAAAGAAGGCTGCTCCACCGGCGCAAAGGGGACAATCAACCATTGCCCCCCGTAAAACTCTACGTATGAGTCAGTGGAACAGCGCGCGTATGCTTCTTCCCTTGTCATCTCTTTGTCCTTCGCAGTGAATCCGGGCATCGATCGAGTCTGCTTCAAAACTATGGGGTCGCTTATTACGCATCAAGTGGAGATTCTTCGCGGCCGGCATAGCAATTTCCTCGCTCAGCTAAAGAATTCACCTATGCCCAGAGCCGACGATGTGGTCCTCGGCATGGGCTTCACTGATCCGGCGGCCCTGCTCGCCGCTGACAACTGCGAGTTGGGCTTCCCCGAACGTCTTTTCCGGAACGATCACTTGATACTCGATGGACTCGCGGTAAAGCCCTCGAGGGCCGTCGCAGCTCTGAAGAAACGCAGTCCGGGCACGTCGTCCTGTCAGGACGACGTGCCCGGACCGACGATTCCAGATCAGGTCCTGCCGCTTCCTCGAATCGCTCCGGCACCACCGGGTCACCGGCTAGATCGGCAGGGTTGGCGTGCACGGACAACGCCGCGATGGAGTCATTCTTCGAAATGATGCAAAGAATGTCTTTGACCGTCTGCGATGGCTCACTGGGCAGACCTGCGCCTGACGCCTGGCCATCACGACTTGGATCGAGCGGGCCTACCACCACCGGCGCCGACAACGAGGAAACTCACTCCGAAATCGAATATGAACCTATCATCCGGGCCCCGCTCACCGCCGTCTAAGACCCCGAGTCAACAAAAGCCGGCGCAGTCCCGGTTTACGAAGATGTTTTACATCACGACTGTGACGACCTTTTCTTCTGTGCTGGCCACAATGCCAGCCCATCCTAGTTCTCGTCCTACGCCACTGCTCTTCACTCCACCCCAAGGAAGTGCAGGGTCAATGGCACCCCAGGCGTTTACCCATACGGCGCCAGACTGGAGTCTTGCAGCTACGCGATGTGCCCGGGAAACGTCTTTTGTCCAAACGCTGGCGGCGAGCCCGTATCGGGTCCCATTGGCAATTCCAATGGCTTCCTCTTCCGTGTCGAATGCGAATACAGCCCCCACAGGGCCGAAGACTTCTTCCTGAGCGATAGTCATATTCTCAGTTACATCCGCGAATACGGTGGGCTCGACAAAGTATCCGCTGCCCGCACCGGGGTTACCTCCCGTTACCAATCGAGCTCCTTCTTCCTTACTTTTTTCGATGTAGGACAGAACGGTTTCCTGTTGCTTCTTGTTCACGAGCGCGCCGATCGTTGTCTCCGGCTTTAGCGGATCTCCCATGACGTGGCCGTCGGCTGCGGCCGCCAGTCCAGCTACCACGCGATCATAAACAGAGCGGTGCGCGAGAATCCTCGTGCCCGCGGCGCAAACCTCACCCTGGTTAAAAAACAGGCCCACAGCTGCCCCACGTATGGCAGCTTCGATATCCGCGTCGGCAAATATCAGATGAGGGGACTTTCCGCCGAGTTCCAGAGTTACGCGTTTAAAGGTATCAATTGCGGCGATCTGAACCGCCTTGCCCGTAGCCGGGCTTCCTGTAAAAGTAATCTTGTTAACATCGGGGTGCCGAACCAGTGCGTCACCAGCAGTCTTTCCAAATCCCGGAACAATGTTAACAACACCGTCGGGGAACCCTGCCTCACGAAAAAGTGAACCTAGATGGAGGACAGACAGGGGTGCGTCTTCCGGGGGTTTGACGACCACGGTGTTGCCTGCTGCCAGGGCCGGCGCAAGTTTCCACGCCAGAATCATCAGGGGGCTGTTCCAGGGGACTATCGCGCCGATAACTCCTAATGGCTCTCGGACTGTGTAGGACAATGTATCTTGCCCCATGTATCCCGATGTCGGGATTGTTTCCCCCTTGATTTTGTCAGCCCAGCCGGCGAAGTATCGAAAAGCAGCTACAGCGTTCGGGACATCCAGAATCTGCGGCTGACTTACAGGCTTGCCGATGTCGAGGGCTTCCAGCAATGCCAGGTGCTCCGCGTCGCGCTCGACGAGATCTGCAAGCCGGTTGAGGAGATGCCCCTTCTGGGCGCCAGATGTCCTTCCCCAAGCCCCGTTGAAAGCTGACCGGGCAGCCGCAACGGCCTGATCGATGTCTTTCGAGCCGCCACATGCTACTTTTGCCAAAATCTCTCCGGTAGCTGGATTTAGGTCATCAAACGTGCCCCCTGCGCTTTCAATCCAATCTCCATTGATGAGCATCTGTGTCAGCTGCACCGTTTCCTGCACCTGGATCGTCATGAGTACTTCCTTCTTCCAAAATTGACCGATGGAGCATAAGATCTGTCCAGTTCGTCTGGTAGCGACAAACGAGCCAGCGGACGAAGAGGGTCGTGGGCAGAGGGTCCGCCCACGTCCAGTCCTAGCCGTTGATTCCAATCTGCCCCAACAGCCCGACCTGTGTCGTTACCGTTGGGTGCACGAGAGTTGCACTGGGACGAACAGTATTTATGCCACAGGTGAGCCTGAATGCTCGCCACAACGGATCCGCAGGTGCATATGTCAGGAGCAATTGCCGCCTTTGACGGCCACGGGTTGGACCCGGTGGAGTTTTTCGATGCATGGCATGCTGCGGTGAGCAAGGCGTTCGTTCCTTTAGACGTAACTGCGAGGGGCGTCGAGGCGTTCCACGGGGTCCTTCTCACTCAGAACATTGGGGAAGCCACGCTCAGTGAGGTCTCGGGTACATCTATGGAGGTCCACAGGACTGCGCGGCTTATTGCACAAAACGATCCTGGCGTGCTGAAACTCGCGCTCCAGGTCTCGGGGCGAAGCGTAGTCACTCAGGACGGAAGGGAAGCTATCCTTCGCCCAGGAGATTTCGCCATATACGACACAAGTCGCCCTTATGCTGTACGCACAGACCAGCGGTTCCGCACTCTAGTGTTAATGTTCTCCCCAGAGAGACTCAGCCTGGGCAAGAAGGCGCTCCAAAGCTCCACTGCTGTCCACATTTCCGGCCGACAAGGACTCGGCGCCTTGACCTCGTCTTTACTGAGAGCGATGGACACCCAGCTCAATACAGGGGGAGTGCCGGCCAGCACCGGAGTTTCGGAAGCACTGCTTATGCTCACTTCTGCTTCTATAGTCCAGACCCTGGGTGGTGGCGCGCGCGAGGCCTCGGAGCGAGAAGTTATGCTCCTGCAAGTCAAAGAATTTATTTTGACCAGAATAGGAGACCCCAGGTTGACGGTCGCTGATGTTGCTGCCGCGAATCATATTTCCATCAGATATCTCCAAAAGCTCTTCGAAGACGAGGGCACAACCGCCAGCACTTGGATTAGGCAACGCCGCCTAAATCGCATCCGCGAGGATCTGATCGATCCGCGACTTAGCACGACATCGATTGGCGCAATTGCCCGCAGATGGGGACTACACGACGCCTCACATTTCTCCCGGCAGTTCAAAGACGCTTATGGCGTGTCTCCGCGCGAGTTTAGGCTTGAGCCGGTCCGAACATATCCGCCTACGCCACGTAGCTAGGGCCGACGCGGCCAGCGCGCAGGAGAGCCTACTTGCGTCTTGTTTGGTCTGGCGTGCCATGCCAACCTAGGGAAAGTAGGCTGTGCGCTTGCACGCTAGCTTCATGCGCCTCCGGCGCAAGCCAGACGACCGCTGCCATTGCAGGATATGTGGTAAGGGTTACAGCGTAACCCGCACCACGGCAGCGCCAGCAGAAGTTGCGGTTGCCCAGAGCAGGAGAGTTTGAATGCCGATAGATTTCACCCTAACCCCCGAACAGCGTGTATTGCAGGCCGAAGCGCGCGCCTTCGCCGAAAAAGAGCTTAGCGGTGTGGCGGAAGCCATCCGAAACCTTCAAACCCCGCGAGAGCGATTTATGGCCACAAAGCCGTTTTACGAGCAAGCGGTCAAGCAGGGGTGGATGCGTAGGATGCTACCTGCTGCTGTAGGAGGGGAAGGTAAGAGCCTCGTTGACGCGGCTCTTATTGCCGAAGAGTTCTACGCTGTTGATCCGAACGTATCCTTGACGATCTTCGCAAACCTCCTTGGTCTACTCCCAGTGTTCAGCGCGGGAAGCCCTGAACAGATTCAGAAGGCCGTCGCTCCCTTTCTGAGCGGTACCGGCACGCCCCTTGCAGCCTTGTGCCACTCCGAGCCGGGAGGTACTGCAAATTTTGCCGCAGCGCCGCCGGCGGAAGGTTCGAGGACCCGGGCGGTTCTTGAAGGGAACGAGTGGGTCGTCAACGGATCCAAGCAGTGGGTGAGTAACGCAACGGGCTGGGACTCAGAAGGGGCTGACGTTTTGACCGTAGTTTGTCGAACAGCCACGGGACCAGAAACACCCCCCGAAGAATCATTTTCGTTAATTCTGGTGACAGACTCCAAAGAAGGGCTCATTTGGGATGAGGACTTCGACACACTCGGACACCGCGGTCATCTGACACCGCGCTTTCACTTCGATAACTTGAGAGTACCCAAGAGCAACGTTATTGGCACCGTTGGCGCCGGTAAGTCATTGGTCGAAGCTAGTTTCACAGGAACGGCGGCTCTCGCAGGGGCACTGGGGGTAGGACTCATGCGGGCGGCCTTTGACTTTACTCTTAACTTTGCGAAGACGGAAAAACGCGGTGGCGCTGTCCCAATCATCGAGCACCAGGCCGTCGGATACGCTCTCGGTGAAGCGAAGACATCCATAGAAGCTGCCCGCTATCTAAGTTGGAAGGCTTGCAATGCTCTAGATACCAACCACCCCGGGGCTTTGGAGTTGGCCCTTCAATCTAAACTCTATTGCACAGAGACGGCCGTTAAGGTAATCACCGATCTTATGCGCTTGGTTGGTATAGACAGCTATAATCATAATTTGCCGCTTGCCCGGATACTTCAAGATGCCATTGCGCTCCCGCTATTTGATGGTGGGAATATGGGCGTGAGGCGGCGGCAGTTGCATGAGCTGATGCTTTCCGCCGATTACCGGTCCGAGACGGCGCCGTACGCCTAACCGGTCGGTAAAAATGAGCGGGCCACGGAGTCGGGCTTCGTGGCCCTCTCAGCCGTACGGGTCGGCTTGCACTTATGGTACTCGGGGAGATTGACAGTGCCTTCTCACGGAGACCCTCGCCTCCGAAAGGCGCGAGTTTCCATTGTTCTGCTGGTACCACCTGGCCCACTTGTTCAAGGCTTCCAGCGCAATCCGCGTCCGATGGCGAGAGGTCAGTACATAAACCACCACCACCCTTTCGCAGCTTTGTGTCCGCTTTGTTTATGCGGGACGGGACAGCACGACGGATCACGACGTTTGGCGCCAGCCTAGGGATGTGGGCGGATGGGGGACTATCCGTATGTTCTCCGTTGAAAGTGGAGGATTGCCTTACGCCAAGTCTTTCGTTGCCGTGCGACCACCTGGCGAATTAGGTTGAAGGCCTTGCCTCTGAAGGTGCCACCGAGGCCGGCCCGTCGCGGAAATGTCACGATGTTGTTGTTTTTGTTGAGCAGCCGGAGCTGTTTCGTTTTTGGGTGCCACGCTCTGTGGGCGAGTACCCCAGTTCAGTTGCCCAGCTGCAGAAGTTGCACCCGGTGCCCTTGCCGCCGCGCTGTTTACGGCCTTCCAAGCAGGCACGGAGGGCTCATACCCCGGGCCTTAGGGCACACCAAACGCAGTGCCAAGGGAGCCGGGTTGTTCGTCATGCCACTGGATGACGGTCAAACACCCCATCAATCCGCATCCGAACGACCCGGCGAGGCTGAAAGACCAAGCAGTAAACCGATCATCTAGTAAGGATGTCTAGCAATGGAATCTCGCAAAGTCGCCGTCATCACCGGGGCATCACAAGGCATCGGGGCAGGACTGGTTTCTGCTTTCCGCGGCCTCGGTTACGCCGTCATCGCCAACTCACGCTCCATCGAAGCGTCCCACGACCCCGACGTGATCACGGTCGCAGGAGACATTTCCGACCCCACCGTGGCCGAAAATGTAGTCTCGGCAGCTATTGAGAATTTCGGTGGGATCGACACCCTGGTAAACAACGCGGGCGTTTTCGTCGGCAAACCGTTCACCGAGTATACCCAGCAGGATTACGCCAAGGTTCTTCAGGTGAACTTGGGAGGCTTCTTTCACATCACGCAGCAGGCCATCTCGCAGATGCTCGAACAGGGGAACGGCCATGTAGTGAACGTGACCACGACGCTCGTTGAATACGCCAACTCCAACGTTCCGTCTGCTCTCGCCTCGCTGACCAAGGGAGGCCTGGCCTCCGTCACGAAGTCCCTCGCCATCGAATACGCCAGCCGGGGCATACGGGTGAATGCCGTTTCCCCCGGAATCATCGAGACACCCATGCACTCTGAAGAGAGGCACGCAGCACTGGCAGGCCTGCATCCTGTTGAGCGGATCGGCACGATCGAGGACATCACCCTCGGCGTCCTCTACCTCGAGCGGGCACCATTCGTCACCGGCGAGTTCCTGCACGTAGACGGCGGACTAAGCGCCGGCAGCTAAGTCAGGGCCCTTGATGGGGCGGGCTCGACCGCCTGCCCCGTCTTCGACGACATAAACAATGGAAAAAACACTATGATCACCATAGACAGGCCTGCACAAGTACGTATCCTGGCCGACGTCCTGAATGCATGGGCTAACGGCATCCGCGAACACCGGCCGCACGTCGTCGCCTCCTACTTTACGGAGAAGGCCCTTTTCCAAGGATTCGACAAGAAACAGACCATCGGCAAGTCCGGCATCGTCGCCTATTACGACAAGCAGCCCCCCGGCCTCAATCCCACGTACCGGATTCAGGAACACCGGCAGCTCTCGGATGATGCACTCATCTCCTACGTAGACGTCGACTTCACCCTTCCAGGCGGTGAGGTCATACCGGTGCACCTGACGGTATTGCTGGAACTCGTTTCCGGGTCTTGGCTGATCAGCCACTACCACGTTTCGAGGATCCAATGAATGCTAAGGACTATTCACTCGATGAATACACTGTCGTCAAGCATGTCACCTTCGACCGGACCGGCGATGTAAGAAAGGCTGATTATGGCAGTTTGTTTTGGGACCGGGTTTGCAGTTTATTTGGGGCCCACTTCACGGCTCGCCGGTTGATGAATCGCAGTTAATCACGACCCCGGAACTCGAGCTCAGCGAGCTTCAAGAGTCCTTTGAGAACATCCCGCTCGACAAGCACTTCAAGGGCGGATACCGGCACAGGACCCAGTCCCGCTTCTCCTTCCAGGACGGCACCATTGTCCGTCTGGAAAATGCCGAGCTATTCCAGAGCTCCGACATTAACCGGCTCGAAAACTATGGTGGAATCCGCAGGGACTACAACGACCTTCCTGAAGGAATAGAAGAAAACGCCGCGTTCAAGGCTTTGATTCAGCACTGGGCCGAGGGAATTGACGCCCCGGACTTCAATTTTTCCGCACATCAAATCCGGACACTCGGAGCAGGTCAGCCGGTTCCGGAAGGCCGTCATCGCGACGGCTACGAATACGTTGGCGTATTCGTCGTCGACAGGCGTGACATCACTGACCAGTCAGCTCTGACATCAGTCTGGGAGATCGGTACCGACAAGAAAATCGTCGATGACATCGTGCTCCGCCCAGGCGATCTTGTCAGCTTCGATGACCGTCGTGTCATCCATGACGCATCACCGCTGATCCCCACCAACGAGAGCACCGCAAGGCGAGACGTCATCATCCTGACATATCCCGATCACCGAGAGATTCTCGAACACGGCGAGGTTCCCGAGATTAGGAACTGACTATGTCCCCACTGCACACGAGGTCCTCAGAGGCTCAAGTACACGAAGTATTTCCCGGTGCTCACGGACGGTTCGTTCATGGCGCCTCGATGACCGTCGCGACTTGGGTTCTCGATGCCGGCTCAGTCATTCCCGAACACCGCCATCCACACGAGCAGATTGTCAACGTCCTCTCTGGGGAGTTCCAGATGAAAGTAGGTGCTGAGACGTTCAACCTCGTGGCCGGCGACGGGTTGGTCATCCCCAGCGAGGTGCTGCATTCCGGCATCGCAACAACCGAAGTCAAATGTATCGATGTGTTCACGCCGGTGCGTGAAGACTACAGAATCTAGCCATGCACACTAAAGCCCGGGAGATCCATTGACGATTGCCTCTGTGGGAGCCTTCTTGACCTTCGCATTCGCGGTGTCAATGTCTCCCGGGCCCAACAATGTCTTAGTGGCCTCGTTGGCTGTGGGCAGACCATTCCGCGCGGCGTTACCTGCGATCTTTGGAATATCCATTGGGTTCCTCGCGCTCCTGGCCCTCACTAACACCGGAATCGGTTCTCTGATTCAGAGCGTTCCGGCCATATCCTTCTCGCTCAAGGTTGTGGGTGCCGCGTATCTGGTCTACTTGGCCTGGAAGATTTTCAGTAGTGACCCTTCAACACCGTCTCCCTCTCTGTCTGCTGCTGGCTTCTGGAAACTCGGCGCACTCCAAGTAGTGAACCCGAAAGCCTGGCTTATGGCGCTGACCGCGTCAGCCACCTACCCGGCAACTCTCGGTGGAGGCATCCAAGGCCTCGTGCTTATGGGCGTGCTTTTCACTGCGGTCAACCTCATATCGAACAGCGCTTGGGCGCTATTGGGCCAAGGCGGATCACGACTGATCCGAACCACGAAAGGCCTGAGAAACCTCAACCGGATCCTTGGCGTTCTTTTGTTACTGTCCGTGGTCATGTTGTCCTCTGACCTTTCCCATGAATCAGTATGGACGTGCGTGGTTGCCGGCTACCGAAAAGGAACAAAATGACGATTCTGAACCTCCTCAAGGAAGACTTGCAGGCCGCCAAGACTCAAGACCCAGCAGCGTCCAACCTCTTCGAGGTCGCCATAGTCTATTCAGGGGTTCACGCCATCTGGAGCCACCGTCTAGCGCACGCCCTCTGGCAGAAACCGCACCTGAGAGGTTTGGCCAGGGTGATCTCCCAAGCGTCCAAGACCCTCACAGGGATCGAAATTCACCCCGGAGCAAGAATCGGGCGACGACTTTTCATCGACCACGGAACGGGTATCGTCGTGGGGGAAACGGCTGAAATCGGTGACGACGTCCTCATGTACCAGGGCGTCACACTGGGCGGACGGGCATTGAGCAAGACGAAACGGCACCCCACCATCGGCAATCACGTCATGCTCGGCGCAGGCGCAAAGATACTAGGTCCCATCACGATCGGTGAAGACTCTGCCGTAGGCGCGAATGCCGTTGTCGTTCGCGACGTTCCGCCGCGCTCCGTAGCAATCGGAATTCCCGCAACTTCCCGCCGGAAAGACCCAGAAGCTGTTGTGGACCCGAGAACAGATTTCATCGACCCGGCACTCATCATATAGGGAAGCTGCATCCCGCTCTCGGTTGCTAGGGATTGATGCCACTGTCGTCGAGGAGACCTGCAAGGGGACGGTCCGCAGGCGGGAGGGATGGCGTGCCGTGAAGAGCCCAGAAACCCCTTCGACACTTGGATGAATCGGCCAAGTGTCATCGAGAGAATGCTTTTTCACCGGCTTGCCCATGTCTGACCGGGAAAAGTTTTTGCTAGTGTCCAGCCAACTGGGCAGTGTCTACCTGTCAACCACGGTCACGTAAGAGATGCCCTGAAGGGACCCTCTGTTCAAGCAGCCAGACTTAGCCCGGTGCTGGACCTGACGCTGCGCTTCTGGATTGTCTTCCCGAGCGCGGACAAGTTTCCACTGGCGGCTCTTCTCGAGGATGAGCAACGTCATAAACCACAGACCGCACTTCAAGTTGGCAACAGCCGGCCAAAGTGGGTCCCGCCTAAGCTGCGATTCATGCGAAAAGTGGGCTCAGATCAGATTGACATTCTCAAAAGGCCTGGCATCGAACCGCGTTCACGGACTGGCCACGAGGCCCTCCCTTCCAACGCACGGCGCCCCCTCGCCTTCCGCGGACGCGTCCTGCAGGCACACGGACTGTGCGAAAATTCAAGCAACCTTCCGCCTCCGTCGTCCGGAGCCTGTTTTCATCAGGCATTTAACCTCAGTTAGAGGCTTGGGTACTATTCAACGGAATTGTTGTGCCGACAAGCGCGCCGCAGGGCGCACACTGGGTGCCAGACCAGACATTCCCACCCTGCACCGCTCTTGCGGAGCCCGCAATGAAGCGAGAAGCGCCATGGCAACACGAAAAATAATGACCGCCAGAGTCGCCATTATGGCGCAGGCCCGCGGGCCCTACTGGTCCTTTGCCAGTGACGTCCTCACCCGGCAGGACAACAAGGATGCGGGACCGGACGGTATCCGGCTGAAGCTCCGTACGAACTCCTGATGAGAACCTATGCTCAGCAACATCCGGGCGCCGCGATGCCTGAACGGTCGACACGCCGGGTAGGACTTCAGCGTTTAAGCTGCGGCATCTCTCTTCAGCTGTTCAAACCTAGGAGCTCGTACAGGGCAAGCAGGATCTGTTGCTCTTCATTGCTACCTATTTGGGTGGCTCGCTCTGACCCGTCCAGTGCCCGGCGCAGCCTCTGCGGGCCTTTCGGCGTCACCAGGAGCTCCTGAGAGACCCCCGCCGATCTCGGGGGGCACATTCGGGACCGAGAGCGCCCACTCGCTCATGGCTTCTACTACCGGGCCGAGGCGGTGGCCCAGTTCGGTGAGCTGGTACTCCACTCTGGGCGGAATTTCCGGATAACTGCGCCGGGTGACGATTCCATAGGTCTCGAACTGCCGCAATCTGCTCGTCAGCGTATGTGGACTGATTCCAGGTAGGTTCCGTCGCAACTGTGTGAATCGATGAGGCCCGTCAAATAACTCCCGGACGATGAGACTCGCCCAAGGCCCCTCCAATAGGTAGAAGAAACGCGCCACCCCGCACTCAGGAAACTCTCTAACGCTTCCCATGCTTCAGTTCCCTTCCCTTGGTGCAGTTGATGTAACTGGTGCATCAATTGTACCAATGGAACATGACTTACATAGTGCATGGCGCCACCGGCGCCCAAGGGTCCCCCGTTGTCTCAGCTCTAGCCGCCGCCGGAGTCGAAGTGGCAGCAGTCACCCGCAATCACGAGCTCACCGTTCCAGGGGCTAAGACCATTGTTGCCGATATGGCCTCCGTCGATTCGCTTGTTACCGCCTATACCAACGCGCAGGGAGTGTTCATCCACCTACCGGCCGCACCCGATCATGTTCTACGACCCCTTGTACCAAACATCCTCACAGCGCTGCACACAGCCGCGCCAGCTCGCGTCGTGATCTCCACCAGTGGGAGGATGGCTCCCACCAGCGGAAAGCCCTCGCAAGACGACGCGCTGTCGTCACTCATCATTGGGGTCGCGGAGGCCGGCATCTCCTACGCTGTGATCGAACCTCGGCTCTTCTTCGAGAATTTGCTGATGCCCCAGATTGCAGAGTCCGTCCGAACAGAGGGCGTATTGCACTACCCTGTCCGAGCTGATCTGCCCATCTCTTGGGCCTCTCATCTTGATATCGCCGACGTTGCCGTCTCGCTCCTGCTACGCAAGACAGAGGTGACAGGCGTAGTGGGCGTCGGACACATTCCCGGCATCACCGGCAAGGACCTGGCAGCCGCGTACACCACCCATACCGGACGTGTAGTCCGCTTCGACGCTGTCGCCCCAGTGGATTTCGGCAAGAACATAGCTGACGCGGTCGGTGAAGCCGCGGCCGCGGGTGTGGTCGACCTCTACCAGGGACTTTGGGAGATTGATGCTCACCTCATAGAAGAGCGCACCAGCGCCCAACACATACTTGGCGTCACCCCTCGAAGCGCCACCGAGTGGCTGAAAGAGATTGGATTCTGAGCAGCCCATGAAATGTCTCTAGGTTGAGCGCCTATTGGTCGAGCAGGCCGATAAGCGCCCAACCTGCTCCTAGTCCACCCAGATACCTCGTTGACCAAAAGCTGCCTGGTTCTGACAAGGAGTGAACGAGTTCCGACAAGGGGTGAACCAGGCTTGTCTTACCGTCGTACAACCACAAATGGGTAGGTGAGCAGAATGATCAATAAACACCGCCGGATCTCATGCTCCTATCTGACAGCCGCGTCCCTTGTTGCCCTGACTCTTGGCATATACTCTTTTGTCGCGCTCGTTTTAGACTTGGCAGCTGGGGCCGCTACGTGGCCTCTCTACCTACTCGGCATTGCCGCCGGCATCGCGATGAGCAACGTGATCCGCCGCGAGAAAAATCACGAGCAACCACCAGAGTGAAACTCTTATGCGGACGTAGCCGGTGGGGCCCAGATGAACGGGTTCGTAGCAACATACTGCTCCGGAGCTACACGAGGCACGGCCTTAGGAGTCACGTTGGGAATTGGACGCACCGGTGCCGTTCTCGCCATCTCAGGTGGGGGAGTGCTAGTCGCAGCGAACCTGAGTAACTTCATCAACTTTTCACTTGGGCAAATGCAGTGGGGGCATGATCGCGGTGCTGACCGTACCTAAACCCACCCAAGTTTAAAGAACTCCCGGGACGAGTCACACCCCGGGGGCGGCAGGTGCGCCACGCCAAGTCCTTCCACACTAAGCACCTACAGAAACATCGCCGGCACGGTGAACGCCGCGCAACTCACGGAAAAGGTAGTGGGGACCGTTGCCTAGTTCATCGCGCGACCGTCCCCGCTTCTGGATCTGGATCACTTGGGCGGGTAATTCCGAGCCGCTCTACTCGTGCTATTCAAAGACTGGATATTGCACAGTCCGTCAAAGAGCCTTTGGTCGGGCAGGCCGCGGCTTCTGTCCACTAACTTCGAGCCAATACCGAGTTCCCATCCGCACGGTTCTCTCTCTTTCGTGTTAGCTCTGATCACTTGTCGGCTCGATCAGCCCGAGTTCACCGCCGAGCAGGCCTAGGGGAAATTTAGGGTTGTGCAAGTGGCGAACCCGATCCGAGTGGCAGGTACGCCGTCTCTACTGGACGTCGGCGGGTACCCAGACGTCTCAAACAACCTGGCGCTCCGGCGGCAGCTGGGTAGTCGCGGTGAACCCTGCCACGCCCAATGCTGTGATCCTGCGACCGGTCGGGCGGATCCGAGTTCATCCAAGTGCGGTGTGCTGCGCATGCCGGCCGCAACCAATGCTCCGCGATAAGCACCCCATTGGGGTGAGGGCCAGGCGTCCGGTGTCCACGGCGTCGATGCAGGGCCTTGCTCCAGAGTTTGCTCGATCAATAGGCCCAGACGGTATACCCAAGAGGGAACAGCTTTGGGCTGTGCGGAGGACGCCACCTGACCACAACGGCATAAACCGTCCTGACTCGCTCGGTCGAGCTGCCAACCTTTGAGTTGCGAGGACATTCGACGTTGGCTGGGCTGACTTCTGGCCCGGTGCGGAGATGGTTCACTTGATGGCCGGACGCCTTGCCTTTCCCCGGGCGCTGTAACATTCGTGCCCAGCAGCTCGGAGCCTTGGAGGCTTAGGCTTGGAGCGCGTCCCGCTCGCTTGGCCGAAGAGCTGATGGCCGGTTCGTCGTGGGGAAAGACTGCCCGTATCTCTGCGGATGGTCCAGGTCTGGAGGTGATTTAATGGCCCAGCCGAATTCCCGGGACGGGCAGAATGGCGCATCGGCTAGGCCCGGACCTGCCGTGCCTTTAGCGAACCACACCTAGATGGCGCCGAACCGGCGATAGGTGGTGCCATGGGGGTTGGGACCGAAGTCCTCCGGAATGAGCAATCGCCATCTCGCACCTGCGGAGCCCGTATGCTCAGCTGTTTCATCCACCGCCGTTATGAGCGTAGCTTCGCCAACTTGTCCAATGAACTACGCCGCTGAAATCCCCGCGCCCCTAGCCAAGCTGGCGGTGGATTCGCGGGGGATGAGTTGAACGGGCAGCCGGTGGAGGCCTGGGCTCGGCTTACCTGAAATCGCATCCTGAAGTTCCTCTGCCACAGCCCTCCCCATGTCTTCCAGGTTCATGTCCACCGTAGTCAGGGGCGGTTGGGAAGTGGTGCTGAAGAGCTCCCAGTTGTCGAAGCCCACCACCCCGATTTCGTGGGGAACGCTGATGCCACCGGCGCGGAGTTCGTCCACGACGCCGCGGGCTATCTGGTCGCTGCCGCAGAAGATGCCGTCCACGGGCAACCCGGAGTTTAGGAGTGCCTGTGCGCCTTGCCGGCCCCAGCGTTCACTCCAGTCCCCGTACAGCACTTCTCCGGTTGCCAGTTCAAGCCCGTGGCCTTTGAGGGTTTCGACTGCGGCATTTCCTCGTTCGATCGCGGCGTCGTAGCGGGGTTCGCCGTTGAGCATGGCGATGTTCCTGCGGCCGCGGGCCACCAGGTGGTCGATTGCGAGCCGTGCACCCATGGCGTTGTCCGGTGTGTAGGAGCAGTCTGTCTCGAGGTCGGACGGCGTGTAGGCGTACACCACGGGGACGGGGACGTCATGTGAGATTGATTGGCGCGGGTTTGCGTCGGCGCCCAGCACGATGATCCCGTCCACGCGCTTGGCGATCAGGGTCTGAAGGATGAATTGTTCCCGTACCCTGTCGTTGCGGGCGTCGCTGATGATCACGGAGGTGGAGCCCGCGCCGAAGGCCTCCTCCACGCCCATCAGGATGGGCAGGACGAACCTGCTGGACAGGTCGGCGGTCAGCACGCCGATGGTGCCTGTGATGGGAAAGTTGAGTGCCTGTGCAAATGGGTTGGGCGTGAAGTTGAGTTGCTCGGCTGCCTGCAGCACTCGTTGCCGGGTGGCTTCGTTGACGTGTTGCCTGCCGTTAAGCGCTTTCGACGCCGTTGCCACCGAAACGCCCGCGGCCGCAGCTACGTCGTTGAGTACCGGGCGTTTTTTGGTCTTGGTCATGGCGTCCCCCTTCGCAATGGTGTCTTCCTCTATGGTGCCATATACGAAACTTTTTCGGAAACGCCAACTCCATCAACTTTGCTGTTGTTTAGGTTCTGGAGAGCTATTGACCATCGCCAGTCCTGCTGATAGTTTCCCTTTCAGAAACTAGTTTCTGTTTTTTCGGAAGTTCCTTGAACCCTTCCGGATACAGCCTTCCACCACCATCATGAACTCAGCAGCGGACTTTCAACGGAGAAAAGGACCACCGACCGTGCCAAAGAAATTCACCCAAGTCACCCTGGCCACCATGGGGGCGTTGGCCCTCGCTCTGACCGCCACCGGATGCTCCGGAGCCTCCGGGCAGGAGGCCGCCTCCGAACAGGACGGCGGAAGCTTCACCGTCTGGGACCCCTACCCCCAGCATGAGGCCTCCTCTGCCTGGGCCCAGCGGATCGACAAGTGCGGAAAGGACGCAGGCGTCACCATCCAGCGCACTGCTTACGACACCCAGGCCTTGACCAACCAGGCCCTACTTGCCGCCCAAGAAGGAAAGTCAGCGGATGTGATCCTGCTGGACAACCCCGCAGTCTCCACCCTGGCTGAAACAGGTGCCCTGGTGGACATGAAGAGCGTTAACCTGGACACCTCAAGCATTGAGCCCAACTTGCTGGCGGCAGGGGAAGTGGATGGCAAAGCCTATGGAATCCCCCTCGGAGCCAACACCCTGGCTCTCTACTACAACAAGGATGTACTGACAGCCGCCGGCGTCGACCCGGCCTCCATAACCAACTGGGACTCGTTGACAGCCGCCTTGCAGAAGGTCAAGGGCACCGGGCACAAAGGCATCACCTTTGCGGGCATAGGTACCGAAGAAGGCTCCTTCCAGTTCCTGCCCTTTTTCTGGGGCGCCGGGGCAAAACTGACCGCCTTGGACTCACCCGAAGCAGTCAATGCGATCAACCTCTGGACCTCCTGGATTAAGGACGGCCTGGCGCCGAACTCGGTGATCAACAACTCGCAGAACACCACGTGGGAAGAGTTCCTCACCGGTGACTTCGGTTTCGTGGTCAACGGCACCTGGCAGGTCAACAGCGCAGCCAAGGCCGCCTTTTCCACCGGCTACATCCCCATCCCTGCAAAGGCAGGCGGAGTTGCTCCGGCTCCCACGGGCGGTGAGTTCATGCTGATGCCGGTGCAGAAAGACGAAGCCCGGTATGAGACGTCGAAAAAGATCATTGAATGCATGAGCACCACGGAGGGGCAGGTGGAGACAGCCAATACTTTCGCCTATTACATCCCTGCCACCGCACCGGGCCAGGAACACCTCCTTACTGAGCACCCCGAACTCAAGGTCTGGGTGGATGCCGTTAACCAGGCAAAGGGACGTACCAGCGACAACCTGGGTACCAAGTACCCCGTGATTTCCGAACAGCTATGGACTGCGGTGCAGAAGTCCCTCAGCGGCGCAGAGTCCGCGCAGGACGCGCTGAAGGATGCCCAGCAGAAGGCTGCCGCGGCAGCTAAGTAGCGGCCGACATCGGGAAGCGGCGGCCGTAAATGGCGGTCACCGCAACCCGCGTCGGAAAAAGCTGTACCAGGACAGACAGAACGGAAAAGATAATGACTATGACCCACACGGCGCAGCGCCGGCAGGGCGTGGGGGAGACCCAAGCCACTGCGACGCCTGCCCGGCGACGGAGGCGCTCACCGGGCTCCCGGACAGCGGCCATGCTGTTCGCGGCACCACTGGTGATCTACCTGCTGGTGTTTTACGCCTTCCCGCTCTACAGGAATATTGAGCTGAGCCTGCACGACTACACGCTCCGCGCTTTTGTCCAGGGCAACGCGAAGTTTGTGGGGCTGGACAACTATTTTGCCGTTATCAACAGCAGCACCTTCGGCACGGCGTTGGCCAACACTGCGCTTTTCACTGCAGTATCTTTGGTGTTCCAGTACGTGCTGGGCCTTGGGCTGGCTGTCTTCTTCCGCAGTTCGTTCCGGCTCTCGGGCGTACTGCGGGGACTCTTCCTGATCCCGTGGCTGTTGCCGCTGATCGTCTCCGCTTCTGCGTGGTCCTGGATGCTGAACAGCGACAACGGGATCGTGAACTCGGTGCTGGTGGGCCTGGGCATGGAGCCGCTCAACTGGCTCACCAGCCCGGGCCTGGCACTGACGTCGGTGATCATCGCCAACATCTGGCTGGGTATCCCTTTCAACCTGGTCATCCTTTACTCCGGACTGCAGAACATTCCCAAGGACTATTACGAAGCAGCGGCACTTGACGGCGCGTCGTCGTGGCAGCAGTTCCGCAGCATCACCTTCCCGCTTTTGCGCCCGGTCACTGCCATCACGCTGCTCCTGGGCCTGGTGTACACGCTGAAAGTGGTGGACATTATCTGGGTCATGACCTCAGGTGGCCCCGGGGATACCTCCACGACATTCGCCACTTGGTCCTACCGTGAGGCTTTCGGCACCGGAACGCCGGACTTCAGCCCCGCCGCCACCGTTGGCAACCTGCTGATCCTGATCGCCCTTGCCTTTGGCCTTCTGTACCTCCGGGTACAGAAAAACCAGGAGGAATCATGACAACCTCCCGCAGTTGGTGGAAAACCGGACTCGGTCTTCTCTTCACCGCTTTGATGCTGTTCCCGGTCTATTGGATCGTGAACGTATCCCTGACCAGAACCTCGGACCTGAGGAAGTCACCACCCAACCTCCTCCCGCTGAACCCGACGCTGGAAGGCTACACGGCTGCGTTGGGCCAGCAATTACCGCACCTGGCCACCAGTCTGATCCTCGGCGCAGCCACCGTTATCCTGACCCTGGTGATCGCGGCACCTGCCGGTTATGCCCTGTCATTACTGAAGTTGCCGGGACGCAACGCGCTGGGCTTCATCTTGTTGGTGGCCCAAATGATCCCGGCAGTGGTGATGGCCATGGGTTTCTACGCCATTTACCTGCGGCTCGGCATGCTGAACACACTGCCCGGCCTGGTACTGGCGAACTCCACAGTGGCTGTGCCGTTCGCGGTCCTGATGTTCCGGGCTTTCATGTCCGGAATACCCTTGGAACTGCTTCAGGCGGCAAAGCTGGACGGTGCCGGGGTGTGGCGGACCTTCACCCTGATCGTGCTTCCCATCAGCCGGAATTCCATCCTCACGGTGTCGTTGTTCGCTTTCCTTTGGTCCTGGTCCGATTTCATCTTCGCGTCGACGCTGAACCGGAGCGGTGACCTCATCCCCATCACTTTGGGCATCTATAAGTACATCGGCAACAACACCACCCAGTGGAACGCCA
This sequence comes from Arthrobacter sp. B0316-5-4, assembly GCF_059090325.1. NCBI lineage: Bacteria > Bacillati > Actinomycetota > Actinomycetes > Micrococcales > Micrococcaceae > Arthrobacter > Arthrobacter sp. B0316-5-4. Next base: position 5,876 of record NZ_JBNHFN010000007.1, on the reverse strand, counting down.
TTATGGCCACGGCTGTGATCGCGTCGGTTCCGGCAGCGGTACTGCTGGTCATCGCCCAACGGTATGTCGCGGCCGGCGTGACCGCAGGTGCCGTCAAGGACTAGCACCGGCCGAACACCGCACCAGCTACCAAATTCCTGAGCCCGTCCATCTTGAAGCCGGTCTCCGTCCCCTTTGCAGTCACCGGGTACTTTCGGCGTGCCCGCCACCCTGCCCCACCACCTCAACAATCCGGGAGAATCCTCGTGACCATCACCAAAATGTCCGTGATCGGCGGTCCCGTCCAGCCAAGCACCGCCACCCTCCGCCCCCTTGGTGCCCACGAGGTCAGAGTGGCCGGAGGTTTCTGGGGCGATCTCAAGGAACTCAATGCGAAAGTCATCCTTGCCCACTGCGAAGACTGGATGGAACGGATCGGGTGGATTGCCAACTTTGACCGTGCAGCGGAAGGCACCGTGGCCACCAACCACTCCGGGATTGAATTTGTTGACTCCGAGGTTTACAAGCTTCTTGAGGCCATGGCGTGGGAACTCGGCCGAGCATCCAGCCTCGATTTGGCAAACCGGTACGCGGCACTTGTCCAGAGGGTGGCCGCTGCACAGGAAGCGGACGGATACTTACACACCAGTTTCGGTCGGCCGGGCCAGCGGGCCCGCTATTCGGACCTGGAGTGGGGGCACGAGCTGTACTGCTTCGGGCACCTGCTGCAGGCCGCCGTCGCGCGGTTAAGGACAGGGTACGACGACGATTTGGTCACCGTGGCGCGACGCCTTGTGGATCACGTTTACCGGGAGTTCGGTCCGGAAGGGCGCCCGGCTGTTTGTGGACACCCCGAGATTGAGCTCGCGTTGGTGGAATTCGGCCGTGCAACGGGCAATGCCCAGGCCATAGAACTGGCACGGTTGTTCGTGGATCGCCGGGGGACAGGCACGTTGGCCAGCATTGAATGGGGGCAGGAGTACTTTCAGGACGATATGCCGGTCCGGGAAGCAACCGTCCTGCGTGGGCACGCAGTTCGTGCGCTTTACCTTGCCTCGGGTGCGTTGGATGTGGCAACGGAAGCCAACGACCTGGAGCTTGTGCGTGCCGTGGAGGAACAGTGGGCCAACACCGCGGCAAAGCGCACCTACATCACGGGCGGCATGGGCTCGCACCACCAGGATGAAGCGTTCGGTGCCGACTTTGAACTGCCTTCAGACCGGGCGTACTCGGAGACCTGTGCAGGAATTGCAAGCGTCATGCTCAGCTGGCGTCTCCTCCTTCGAACTGGAGAGAGTAAATACGCGGACCTGATGGAACGGACGCTGCTCAACAACATCCTCGCCTCGCCGAGGGAAGACGGCCGCGGCTTCTTCTACACCAACACCCTCCACCAGCGCACGGCCAGCACCGTGCCTGATGACGACCGAGTCAACGTTCGTGCCTTATCCACACTGCGGGCACCATGGTTCGAGGTTTCTTGCTGCCCCACCAACGTTGCCCGGACGCTTGCCAGCGTCGAGCTGTACTTCGCCACGGCCACCCGTGATGCGGTCCAAATTCACCAATTCGGCGATATCGACATCTGCACCACGCTCCCTGACGTGGGGGAGGTCACACTGTCCATACGCACCGCTTATCCGCACGACGGAAAGATCCGGGTAGAGGTCCTCGAAGCACCAGGTCGTGAATTCGGCATCGAGCTGAGGATACCGGCGTGGGCGGAGGGGGCCGTCATGACTTTCAATGGTGTGAAGGTCAGCGCTACCCAAAAGCTCCGGTTCCCGTTCGCTGCTGGTGACGTTGTGGTCCTGGATGTGCCCATGGAGCCGCGGGTTACCCACCCTGACCCGCGGATGGATGCGATCAGGGGCACCGTCGCCGTGGAGCGCGGCCCCTTGGTCCTGTGTGTCGAGGACGTCGACCTGCCGGACGGGTACTCGGTCAATGACATTGCCATTGAAGGCCTGCGCGTTGACGTTGAGGGTCGCAGTGTTGCCCGTGCCCAACTCCGGAACCCAGGGAATCCTGCTTGGCCCTATAAGGACCAGTACACCAGCCACTCCGCCGGAACCGTTGATGTGCCGCTGGTTCCCTATTCAACCTGGGGGAACCGCGGTCCGGTAACCATGCGCGTCTGGATACCCACAGCAGAGCCTTCCCTCGGCGCCGCTGTTGCTCCGCAGAGAAAGGAGGCCTGACACAGAGCAGTACCTTGCCGGTTCAGCAAAGCCGGCAGAACCACACGCAACCTCACCAACGCAACGGAGCACTCGTGAAAAAATCCCGCTTTGTCCTTGGGGCAGCCGCGATGGCTGTCCTCGTATCCTCGCTGACCGTTCCTGCCTTGCCGGCCCAGGCCGCCGGAAACACCTTGATAGTAGACGCCTCCTCACCCATTCGACCGGTAACACGGGTAGGCGCCGGCGGTCTATACGCGCTGGCGACCGCCACAGACCCGGCGCCAGGGCTTCTCACACCCCTGCGTCTGAAGCAACACACGCAACCGGCCCCGGGCGTCAAACAGCTTGGCAACGGAGCCACCACCCCCACGGGCGACATCCTCAAGACCGCACCTCAATTCACCTCCGACGGCGCCCAGTCCTACGCCCGCATGCCGGACGTCTACGCGGACTTCCCCTATCGCTGGGTCAGTTGGGCCGACTGGGAGTCCAAGGTGGACACCATGGTCAAGGCCCGGCTGGACGCAACGGGTACCACCAATATCAACGGTTGGGAGCTGTGGAATGAACCGGACTGGACCTGGGACACAGCAAAGGCCGGATCCTTCCTGGACGGGTGGACCCGCACCTTCCGGCAGGTCAAACTCCAAGACACCATCACTCCCATCGTCGGCCCCAGCTACAGCAGGTATGACAGCCAATGGCTGCGCGATTTCCTCACCAAAGCCAAGGCGGACAACACACTGCCGGATGTCATTTCCTGGCATGAGCTAGAAGATGGCACGTGGAACCTGGTGGACGAACACGTGGCCGATTACCGTGCGATCGAGCGGTCACTGGGAATCTCCCCGCGCCCCATTTCGATCAACGAATACGGCTCGCCCAACCAAGTAGACACTCCCAGCGTGGCAGCCCACTACATCGCCCAATTCGAACGGAACGGCATCAAAGATGCCGAGCGCGCCTACTGGTACGAGTCAGGCACCGTCGGCGGTCTCGTATGGAACAACCGCCCCACCGGTTCCTACTGGCTCTATAAGTGGTACGGCGAAATGGCCGGAAACATGTTGGCCGTCACACCGTCGGGGGACCTTGACGGATTTGCTTCCTACGATTCCACCCGCAAAATTGTCAACGTGGCTTTCGGCGGAACCTACGGTGACAACGCAGTTCAGGTCAAGGGATTGGAAACCTTCGGAGCCTCGGCCCAAGTGACCCTGAAGTACACCCCCCGCTCCGGCCGGCAGAGCAACGTCGATGCCCCCACTACCGTCTCAACCTCAACTCTTCCCATCACCAACGGCAGCATCAGCGTCCCTGTCGTCAACCAGGACTACCTGGGTGCCTACCAGTTGGTTGTCACACCGGCAGCAGGTCCCACCACCAGCTACCAACAGGTCTACGAGGCCGAGAACGCCACAGTGGTCAATGCCAGTGTCCTCACCGCGGGGACAGCATCCAACGGCGGCTACGTAGGCAGGATCGACGGAGCAGCCAACGCACGGAACAGCAGCTTCGTTGACTTCGTCGTCGAGGTCCCCGCAGCGGGCACCTATTCCATGAGCATCCGTTACGCGAATGGCGGTGCAGGCACAGCTACCCAGGGATTGGCCTACAACGGCGGTCCCTTCACCCAAGTGTCCTACCCGAGCACCGGCAGCTGGGGAACCTTCAGCCAAAGTGTCAACACACAACTCAACCTCAAGGCCGGGTACAACACCATCCGGCTTGCCAAAGGTTCGCCGAACTTTGGCGGTGGGACCGGCTTCGCCGAGTTGGACTCCGTCACGCTCACCAAATAGCGACTTATCCTGGGCCCGGTTTCCTTCCGTTGGGAAGGAAACCGGGCCTTTACGTTATGCCAACCCGGCTTGGCACGTAAGAAGAACGGTCCCAGTTGAGCGCCCTATGTCGTGCAAGGCTGGGCATATGTGCCCACTGTTTGAGTGCGGGCATATGCCGTGTAATGCGCGATTCTCTCGCCTGGAAACGCACTGAAAAAGCCGATAACGGATATTCCGTCAAGCTTCAGCGCTTCTGCGTCAATTGACATTCCCTTGGCTTGTTCGAGGTCTCTGACGGACCGCTGATGCTGAGTCCTCGGATTTGTTCGTGGGCCCTGTGACGACGGTTTGTGCTAGCGGCAGGAGTCATGGGCCGTCTTCAGTGCGCCAAAGGTCTCCAAAACTTGCCCCGCCTGCAGCGCTGCTCCGGCTCCGGCAGTCGCGGCGACGGTCTGTACCGTCCTATTGCTCGACAACTTCAGGGCGTCACTTCCGGCTTCTGCCGCTGCCTTTCCGTAGCCAATAGCTTGATTCTCGTCCGGCAAAGGGAACATCGACTGGCTGGAGACTATCGCTCTTGCCGCCGAAAGGCAGTTCTTCCGAGTCGTGACAATCTTGCAAGCGTCAGCGTATGCCGGACCCTGTGAGCACAGTGCTTGGGAAGTAGCCTGTGCTTGGTCGAAGGCATTTTTCGACGACTGGATACTGCCTGCAGGGTCATAAGTACCGCCGTTGCAGTTACCGGTGGCCCAAATGGATCCCCCAGTTGTTTGACCAAGAAAGCTCCATGGTGAGGCCAAGACTGAACCACATGCCATAGCCGGCTTACCGACGGGGCGGGGACCTTCTGCAGTGCCCCAATCGAAATACGCTGCGTCCACGAAGCAGTCGCCTGAACCCCACGAACAAGCCGTAATGAACGGCGCGGTTGCCGGAAGAGTCCTTGCGCTGCCCCTGAGCTGCGCCGTGCTTCTGCTGTCCGTTGACAGGATCCCGGCCACTTGGCTGAAGGCAGCTTCGATGCTTGCTGCTGCGCCCAATCGAAGCACTATAGCGGTCCCCGATGTGGATGAGATTTTGGACTTCCAAAGCTCAGCCTTTGCATCTTCAACAGTCAAAACCGTCCCAGCGAAGCGTAGAGCAGCGTTAGTGCCCGTCAGTCGGGCGCCGGAGTTGATTGTTATTCCCTGCCAGGCACTGCCAGTGGGTCTGGTCGCGGTACCGTCACCGTTGGTATCACCCGCGGCACTGTCGTCCGCGAAAGCGGTGAACACGACTGGTTGCAGGGCAGTACCGTTGATCTTCAACACACCATCAACGGATAGTTTCGTACCGCCGGTGAACTTCACCACCGTGCCAGGCTGCACCGTCAACGTCACCCCAGCAGCAACCTTAAACGGGACCCACGAACCGTCGTTGGTTGCCAGGACGTACCTGGTTCCAGTGGTCGGGATGGTCCAATTTTCGATCAGTGTTCCGGAGAGTCTGACGACGTTGACGGTATTCCCGGTAGCCGTGTTGCCGGTCAGGTTTGAGGGCCGGAGCTTAGCGTCGTTGATGTCGAATGGTTGGGCTTCAGTAGTGATTCCAGAAACCTTATTGTTCTTGACCTGGATCGGGACATCGACGGTACCCGTGCCCGCTTGAACCCTGATGCTTTGGGCTCGGGTCAGTGTGTTGTCCATAACCAGGATCGGAACCGGGGCGTAGGCAGTTGCGGAAATCCCGCCGTCATCATCGGTTAGGGTCGAGTTCACGATGCTGAACCGCGTGAAGGACTTACCTTGAATGCCCGCGCCAAATCGTTGCTGCAAGTAAGCAGCGGACAAGTCCGCGCCGGAGTTGATTGTTATTCCCTGCCAGGCACTGCCAGTGGGTCTGGTCGCGGTACCGTCACCGTTGGTATCACCCGCGGCACTGTCGTCCGCGA
>NZ_JBNHFN010000006.1:0-378549 GCF_059090325.1 Arthrobacter sp. B0316-5-4 | reverse complement strand
CACCCGGGAGGGTGTGGGAGAGTAGGACACCGCCGGACACACATTAACGGGGAGCCCCGACCACCACGGTCGGGGCTCCACCCATTTAACCCACACAACACAACACAGGTATTGTCATGGGATGAATCTCACCCGGAGCCTCCCTTTTGACGCCACCGGTACCCCCGCCAGCCACGGCTTGCTGACCCTCCGCCCGTTGGAATCCCAGGATGGCGGCCCCCTGGCCGCCGCCTACGCACGGAACCGCGACCACCTGGCCCCGTGGGACCCTCAACGCAGCGACGAGTTCTTCAGCGCAGCCGGTCAGGCTAAAGATGTGGCAATCAAGCTGAACCTGTTCGCAGCCGGCAGCGAGGTGCCGTGGGTCCTTACCGCTGGCGAAAGGATCATCGGAAGAATCACGCTCTCGGGCGTCGTCCGCGGACCCTTTCTCAGCGCGAATATGGGTTATTGGATTGACCAGGAGTTCACTGGCAGGGGCCTTGCCTCTGCCGCAGTGGGACAAGTCCTCACCATGGCTGCGGAGGAGCTCGGACTCCATCGCGTTCAGGCCGCCACCCTGGTCCATAACCTGGCCTCGCAGGCGGTACTCAAGAGGTCTGGATTCGAGCGGATCGGGATGGCGCCGGACTATCTGCAGATCGCCGGGGAGTGGCAGGACCACGTCCTGTTCCAACGCATCCTGTTCTGACCGGGCAGGGCAATGGGTCCCAGCCAACGGCGCAGGGTACGCCAAGGGCGTAAACCGGTCCCAAAAACCCCGAAAATCCGGTGATTTTGGTCAAAAAGGCGCGGAAACACGCGGAATTTGCTGGTCATGGCTGCCCAAGCTGGTAAGTTTTCGAACAGTGGCTTGCTCGCATTCCGCTTGAAAGCTCAAAAACGTATGAGTCCAGGAGGACGTAAATGGCTAAGAACCGTAGTGAACTCGTTGCAGAGGTAGCAGGCAAGGCTGGCACCAGCCAGGCAGCAGTCAACTCCGTGCTCGATGCACTGTTCGAAGTTTTCGAGACTTCTGTCGCCGCTGGCGAAAAGATCACCATCCCGGGCTGGCTCGCAGTTGAGCGCACCGACCGTGCAGCTCGCACCGGCCGCAACCCGCAGACCGGCGAAACCATCCAGATCGCAGCCGGCCACAGCGTCAAGCTGACCGCAGGCTCCAAGCTGAAGGCTGCTGTCGCCAAGAAGAAGTAACTACTCTTCGGCGAACGCCTTGAAGGGACGGCAACCTGTTGGTTGCCGTCCCTTTTGCTGTTAGTTAATGCACATAGCGCCACTTACGATTCGCAGCCCGGCAGCGGGTAGCGGACAATGGATAAGTGCCATCAGCAAGAAGCTCCGCAACTGCCCCTTCGCCCGTTCCCAAGCCGGGACCGCGTGGAGGCGATTCCGTCGCGGGAATTTCCCTTCCGTGGCAATTGGCCGGCTTGGCGGTGTTGTTTCTGGTTCTTACCGCGGCCCTGATCTTCTCCGGAGCTTCGGCGGCCCGGCAAGTCTCCGACCCCGGCGCCCTGGTGCGGTGGGGCCTTCCCATCGCGAAAGCCGTACACAACGTATCCGTGGCCACCGTCGTTGGTGGACTGATCTTCGCCGTCGGCATTCTGCCCAAGAACCTCGGCGGATCCCGATCACGTGAAAAGGATCTGGACGCTCCGGAGCATCCCGCGTTTGCCCGGGCACTTGCGGTCGCCGCAGCAGCCGGTGCCGCATGGACGTTGTCGGCCGTAGCTGTTCTCGTCCTGACGTATGCGGATGTTGCTGGACAGGCACTCTCGGGAGATGCGGAGTTCACCAAGTCCTTGGTGTACTTCATGACCGACATCGACACCGGTAAGGCGTGGCTCGCCGTCACCATTATCGCCGCGGTGGTAACCACGGCATTGTTCGGCGTCAGGTCCCTGACGGGTCTGGCCTTCACACTGCTTTTGGCCCTCATTGGACTCGTTCCTACTGCCCTTATTGGGCACTCTTCAAGCTCCAGCGACCATGAAGGTGCCATCAACTCACTGGGCCTTCACTTGGTTGGAGTCTCAACATGGGTGGGCGGCATCATCATGCTCGCCGTCCTGTCCGGACTCCTTACGGGTTCGCGAAGCAAGGGGAGCCCCGATATCACGGAGCAGACGCTGCGGCGCTTCTCCGCCCTGGCAGGTTTCGCGTTCGTCCTGGTGTTCGCCTCGGGTGTCATCAACGCAGCAATCCGCGTAACCAACCCAGCGGACCTGTTCGGTTCGCCCTACGGCCAGCTGATTGTAGCCAAGGCGCTGGCCACTTTGGTGTTGGGCGGCATTGGTTTCATGCACCGCCAATGGGTCATCCCCCAGCTCGGCAAGAGCGGCTCCATGTCTGCGCGCCGGGTGCTGTGGCAGTTGGTTTTGGTTGAGCTGCTCGTGATGGGTGCGACGTCGGGACTCGCCGTTGCGCTTGGGCGCTCGGCTCCGCCGCAACCCACCACCTACGCGCCGGACGCATCGCCGTCGTTCATCCTTTCCGGCTACGAACTGCCACCCGAACTGACCCCCGAGCGATGGCTCACTGAATGGCGTTTCGACTGGCTGTGGGTAGGTGTAGCGCTATTTGGCGCGGTCTCCTACATCATGGGCATCGTGAAGGTCCGCAGGCGTGGGGACAAGTGGTCCTGGTTCCGGGCCGTGAACTGGATGATCGGCCTGGTGGTGCTCACCTATATCACTTCCGGCCCACCCGCTGTTTACGGCAGGGTACTGTTTTCCGCGCACATGGTGGACCACATGGCCCTCACCATGGTGGCGCCGATCTTCCTGGTCCTGGGTGCGCCGGTGACCCTCGCCTTGCGCGCTCTCCCTGCCAGGGGCGAAGGCGTCCATGGCTCTAGGGGATTGCGCGAATGGTTGTTGCTGTTTGTCCACTCCAGGTTCTCGCAGATCGTCACCCACCCGCTGTTCGCCGCTGCGAACTTCGCAGGCTCGATCGTTTTGTTCTATTACTCGGATCTCTTCGGCCTGGCGATGCGCGAGCACGTTGGCCACGAGCTCATGAATGTCCACTTCCTGCTAACGGGCTACATTTTTGTGCTCAGCATGATCGGCAGCGATCCCCTGCCACGCCGTGCCCCATATCCGATGCGCCTGCTCCTGCTGCTGGCCACCATGGGCTTCCACGCTTTCTTTGGCGTGGCCATCATGGGTGGTACGGGGCTGCTCGCTGCGGACTACTTCGGAAACCTCGGCCGTTCATGGGGTCCGTCGGCCCTGGGAGACCAGCAACTGGGTGGCGCCGTAGCTTGGGGCATCGGCGAAATACCCACGCTGCTGGTCGCAATCGGGGTGGCCGTCATGTGGTCCCGCTCGGATGAGCGCGAGACCCGCAGGGTGGATCGGGCCGCCGATAGGAATAACGACGCCGATCTCAGTGCTTACAACGATATGTTTGCCCGCCTGGCTGATCGCGACGCCAAGATGGCGGGCCGGAGCACGCAACCTACCCGGACGGACACCACTACGGACCCCGCCGGGCAGACTGAACCACATACCAAGCTGGAAGGACGCTGATGAGCGAAACCGTACGAACCCAACTCCGGGTCCGGGCCTCCGAACTGGAGGGCCGCGGCTGGCTCAACACGGGCGGCAAATCACTGGATCTCGAATCCCTGCGGGGAAAGATCGTGCTGCTCGACTTCTGGACCTTCTGCTGCATCAATTGCCTGCACGTCCTGGATGAGCTCCGCCCGCTCGAGGAAAAGTACTCGGACGTCCTGGTGACGGTAGGCGTGCACTCGCCCAAGTTCGAGCATGAGGCCGATCCCGTGGCATTGGCTTCAGCCGTTGAGCGCTACGAAATCCACCACCCGGTCCTGGACGACCCCGGGCTCGCGACGTGGAAGGCCTACACGGCCCGCGCATGGCCCACGCTTGTTGTGGTTGACCCTGAGGGCTACATCGTGGCCCACCTTTCGGGTGAGGGCCACGCCGGCGGCCTCGCCGTGCTGCTGGAGGAACTCGTAGCCGAACACGAAGCCAAGGGAACCCTCCACCGCGGCAATGGTCCATACGTGGCTCCAGAGCCGACGTCGGGCACGTTGCGCTTCCCCGGGAAGGCCACCCAACTCGCCAATGGCAACTACCTCGTAGTGGACTCCGGCCACCACCGGCTGGTGGAGCTCCGCCCGAACCTTGAGACCGTGGAGCGCGTTATTGGCTCGGGGACCAAGGGGTACCTGGACGGACAAGCTGAGATCGCCCAGTTCAACGAGCCGCAGGGCGTAGCTTTGCTCCCGTCTGAGCTCGCCTGGAAGCTCGGATACGACGCCGTCGTGGCCGATACGGTGAACCACCGGCTGCGTGGCGTGACGCTCAGCTCCGGTTACGTGCAGACCGTCGCGGGTAACGGAGTGCAGCGCCTGCTGGATGCCGGTCCCGCACGCGTGACGGACACTGGTGCCGGTACGTGGTCCGAACACCACGACGACGGTCCGGCCGACTTCGCGGCGGACTCCGTGGACGTTGGAGCGCTGGGACTTGGTGCTGAAGTTTCGCTGTCCTCCCCGTGGGATGTGGTGTGGAGCGGGAAGCTGCAGCGCGTGGTTATCGCCATGGCAGGTACCCACCAGATTTTCGCCTTCGACCCCCTAAGCAATGAGGTCTCCATCCTTGCCGGGTCCGGGCTTGAGGGCCTGTTGGACGGCAAAGCCGAGGAAGCCTGGTTCGCCCAGTCCTCGGGCCTCGCGATCGATGCGGATGACAACATCTGGGTTGCCGATTCCGAGACGTCGTCCCTGCGCCGGCTGGTTGTCAGCGATTCCGGCGTGACGGTCGAGACCGCAGTGGGGAAGGGGCTGTTCGACTTCGGGTTCCGCGACGGCGATTCCGCTGAGGCGCGTCTCCAGCACCCACTGGGCGTCACGGTTCTCCCTGACGGTTCGGTGGCCATCGCCGATACGTACAACGGTGCCGTTCGCCGGTACGACCCCGCCACCAAGTCAGTGTCCACGCTGGCGCGTGGCCTCGCTGAGCCGAGCGACGTCGTCGTGGTCCAGGTGGAAGGCAGCGAGCCGCTTCTTGTAGTGGTGGAGTCGAACAAGCACCAGCTGGTCCTGGTTCCCATCCCGAAGGAAGCCCAGCAAGTGGACGAGGGCGCATCGCAAACGCACCGCCCCAAGAGCCCCGTCACGCCGGGAAACCTTGAACTGGCAGTGCGTTTCAAGGCTCCCACGGGCCAGAAGCTTGACGACCGCTGGGGCGACCCGACGCAGTTGAAAATCTCCTCCACACCGCCGGAACTGCTGGTCTCCGGTGGAGGAACGTCGATGGGCCTGCTCCGCACCCTTGAACTGTCAGCGGACGTCCCCGAGGGAATCCTTCACATCACGGCCCGCGCTGCAGCTTGCGATGGCCCCGAGACAGAGGACGGCGAGATCCCGGATCACGCCGCCTGCCACCTCTACCAACAGGACTGGGGCATTCCGGTGGTCCTGCAGGCTGACGGTGAATCGGAGCTGGTTCTGGACTTGCGAGGCATGGACTAGGTCCGTCGGATAGGCCCGGGTCTGCCCCTGAGGGTGGACCCGGGCCATTTCCCGTTTAAGCCCATTCATTTCAGCAGATTTAAGCCATCCAGTTCAGCAGTGACCCAGGAAATCCTCCAGGCGTGGAGGCCGAAAACGTGCACGACGTAGAACGCCCGGAAGGCCCTAGAACGTCAGGAGTGGCGTCACGGTGACAGTGTCGCCGGAGATGTCCAGCTGGGTGGTGAAGCTGAAGTCGTGCTCGACGCTGAGGTCTTTGCCGTAGCCCGTGAAGAGGTCGATTTCGCGGGCGGTCAACGTCGCCTTGCCGTTCAGAGGCGCCACAACCCACTTGCCGCCAAAGGGCTCAATGGTGATCTTGGGGTATTCCGTAATGGCCCACTTGATGGTTCCGTCCACTACCCGCGCGTTGCTGACATGGTAGAAGGGGCAGTCCGGCTGGAGTCGCTGCTGTTCCGTGGCCTGGGCGGCGCACGTGTCCAGGAATTCCCGGACTTTGCCCGCCACAGCTTCATTCATGGCTTTTGTGGACCGGGTCTGCAGGTTCAGGGGCGCTTGGCCTCCGTCGCGGGAGGACACTAGGGCCGATGCCGGCGGAGCCTCGAAATAGGTGCCGTTCAGGCTTGCTTCGTATCTGCCGGGGAAGAAAACGGCGAAGGTGTTGCGGCCGTTGGGCATGTTGACGGGGACGCCGTTGAGCGTTGCTTCGCTGGCATTCACTACGGTGACGTCAATGGTGGGCAGAGTGGTGGGCACGAAGGCCCACTTGGTGAAGAACAGCCACTGGGTTCCGGTGCGCTCCATCAGGAACTCGGTGTGGAGGCGGTTGCCGTCCAGGGTGTATTCCACGGGCACGGCCATCCGGTTGCTGCCGCGCGCTTCGGGGTTCCCCACCTTGACGTCTGACATCTTGGAGGCGGCGGTTTGTAACGCGGTTCCGTCCAGCATCGCGGCGTTAGCGCTGGGAACTTTGGCCCTCAACAGCCCCAGTGCTTCTTCGCCTTCGCCCTTTTGCAGGGCTTCCAGATATTCCTTGACGGGCTGCTGGGGGCTGGCCACCGAGGAGCTCACCAGGTTGATGCACACGATGGCTCCGGCGGCAGCAAGCATCAGACCGAGCAGCCACCCGGCTGCGGTCTTGACCATCGCTTGACTCAACTGCACGCCCTTTACGTTACCTGCCACAGCCGCAATCACTGTGCACGAAGGCGTCGGAACGTCTTATATCCACCGTTTGGAGAAGGCTCGACGGCGGGCGGCAGCTGAGCATCCCACCGCCCGGGGCCGCTGAACAGGACTAGCGACGCCGACGCGAGGAGGTGCCGAAGACTCCGCGCATGAGGTCGCGGCCGAGCTGGGTGCCCATGGAGCGGACCATGCTCTTGAGGCCACCGCCCAATGCACCTCCCAAGGCGCCGGCTATGTCGCCGAACATCCCGTCCTGTGGGGCGGGCGCGGGAGCCGGGGCAGGCGCGGGCGGGGCCGGGTAGGACTCAGGGGTGGAAGCCCGCGAGCTTGGACGGCCCAGGATTTCCTCCTCGATACGGCGGGCTTCGGCGTCGATGTCTGCCTGCGATGCTCCCGTAGCGGATGAGGGAACAGGAGGCAGCCCCGGTGCGGGGTCGCCTGTGGAGGCAGCGACCTGGCCGTTCAACTTCTCGTAGGCGGAGACGTTGTCCACCGCGGTGCCGTATTTGACCAGCAAGGAGGACGCAGCCACGGTGCTCCGGATGAGCTCGTCAGTACTGGGTCCCATGACGGATTCGGGTGCCCGGAGCCGGGTCAGGGCGACAGGCGTGGGAGCGCCTTTTTCGTTCATGACGGTGATGACGGCTTCGCCGATGCCAGCTGAGGTGAGTGTCTTCTCCAGGTCGTAGTCGCTGACCGGGAATGTGGACACAGTTGCCTTCAGCGCCTTGGCGTCCTCTGGGGTGAAGGCCCGCAAGGCGTGCTGCACCCTGTTGGCGAGCTGGCCCAGGATGTCGGCGGGAACGTCTTTGGGTGTTTGGGTGACGAAGAAGATGCCCACGCCCTTGGACCGGATCAGCCGGACCGTGGTGGTGATGGCTTCAAGGAAGGCCTTGGAAGCGTCGTTGAAGAGCAGGTGTGCCTCGTCCAGGAAGAAGACGAGCTTGGGCTTGTCCAGGTCGCCGGCTTCGGGCAGGTCTTCGAAGAGGTCGGCGAGGAGCCACATCAGGAAGGTTGAAAACAGCAGGGGCTTGGTCTGCAGCGTGGGGAGCTCCAGGCAGCTGACCACTCCGCGGCCGTCGGGTGCCGTGCGGAGCAGCTCGGCGGTGTCGAACTCCGGTTCGCCGAAGAATTTCTCCATGCCCTGAGCTTCCAACCCCACCAGTTCGCGCAGGATCACACCGGCCGTGGCTTTGGAGAGGCCGCCCAGGTTCTCGAGTTCGGCTTTGCCTTCGTCCGAGGTGAGGAACTGGATGACGGCGCGGAGGTCCTTGAGGTCGATCAGTTCAAGGTTCTTCTGGTCGGCGAAGTGGAAGATCAGCTGGAGGCTGGATTCCTGGGTGTCGTTGAGGTCCATGATGCGGGAGAGCAGTATGGGTCCGAACGAGGTGATGGTGGCGCGGACCGGGATGCCGTTCCCGTCCCCGCCGAGTGAGAGGAACTCCACCGGGAAGTTCTTGGCTTCCCACTGCTGGCCCAGCGCGGACGTGCGGGCCGTCAGTTTCTCACTCCCGGTAGCGGGCGTGGCCAGCCCGGACAGATCGCCCTTGATGTCGGCGAGGAAAACCGGAACACCCGCCGTCGAGAGCTGTTCGGCAATCATGTGGAGGGTGACGGTTTTGCCGGTACCGGTGGCTCCGGCCACCAGGCCATGCCGGTTCATCATGGCCAGCGGGAGCCGGACCTGCGCTTCCTTGTGGACTTCGCCGTCCACGATCGCGGCACCAAGCTCAATAGTGGCGCCTTCCAGGGTGTACCCCTGCTGGATGGTGGCGAGTTTTTCGGCAGTGCTTTTGTTGGCCATGCGCATAGCTTAGCTGTGCGGGGCAAGATCCTTGCTGAACGCCAAATGCATGATTTCCTCGGGGTCCGCGTCGAGGTCGAACAGCGCCGTGTACCCTGTGGCCAGGTACAGGTTTTTCGCTTCCGGCTGGCGCGGTCCTGTGGTCAGGTAGAGCTTGGCGTAGCCGCGGCGCCGGGCCTCGGCTTCGAGCTCGACGAGAACGCGACGTGCCAATCCGCGACGGCGATGGGCGGAGTGGGTCCAAATCCTCTTGAGCTCGGCTGTGTCCTGGTCGTAGCGGCGGAAGGCGCCGCCGGCCACGGATTCGCCGTTCTCCTGGATGATGATGAGCGCACCGTGCGGAGCCGCGAACTCTTCGGCGGGGTACCGGTTAAGTTCCTCGGCCGCGCCCTCGCTGCTGAACAGGTCCCCATAGCGTGCCTCGTATTCGACGGCGAGCTCGTCCAGGAGCGGGCGGACGCGGGGATCGTCCATGGGCAGGCTCAGGACGGTGAGGCCCGACGTCGGGAGGGTCGGCGAGGTGGTCATGTCATGCCTTTCGTAGGTGGAACCCTAGTTGGGTTGGAGCGCTGGGACGACGGCAACCGTGGACAGGATCCTGCGTGCCAGGGCGTCGTTTTCCCGGAACGGAGCTGCGTTGGTGTTGGGACGGGCAAAGGCCCCCGCGCCCCACCCCGACGTCCACGGACCCACCGCAAACAAACCCTTCTGTGGAATACCAACGGGGGACAATACTTCGTGATTCCCGGAGACCAGGAGTTTCCCCGTGGAGTGGGCTCCTTCGGAGGTGAGCAGCCGCTGTTCGGTGCCCCATCCGGCGTCGTGCAGGTGCAGCAGGGCCGGGTTGGCGGACCGCTCCACGGAGGCCGAAGGCAGCCGTGCCTCGATGTAGGCGGACGCGTCCACCACCACCGGCGACTGGAAGGAGCCCGCAACGAACCGTCCGAGGGTTTCATCAGCGCGCACCCACATACCCGGGCCCAGGAATTTCAGGAGTCCGGCCCTATGCAGCGCGAGCATCTCACGGAGGCGGTGGGAAGGGGGCCCGGAGTCAACGAAGCTGAAGAAGCCGTGCCACCAGCCGTGGATCGCCTGCTGGGAGCGGGCGTTGAGCCGCTCCTGCGGGAC
The DNA here is from genome assembly GCF_059090325.1 of Arthrobacter sp. B0316-5-4. NCBI lineage: Bacteria > Bacillati > Actinomycetota > Actinomycetes > Micrococcales > Micrococcaceae > Arthrobacter > Arthrobacter sp. B0316-5-4. The sequence continues at coordinate 368,926 of NZ_JBNHFN010000006.1, read as the reverse complement.
AAGCCGGCCGAGATCCATGTACACAAACAGCAGCGCGGTGAACAACGCGAGGGTTTCGGAGTGGTCGCTGCTGGTGCGGAGGTTGAGGTCGTTCTGGATGTAGGCGGCAACGGAGCGCTGCACCGCGTCATGGTCGGCGAAAGCGCATCCGCTCAAGGGGTGGTCGAGCTTCTCCAGATCCAGGCGGAGTGCCGGATCCGGGATAGACACGGCCACCAGTTCTTCCCGCGCGGAGCTGTACCAGGGGGCGGCGTCAAAATGGGCTTCGAAGCTTTCCCACGTCCCCAGCACGCGTGATGGGTAGCCGGTGAACAGTTCCCGGTAGTAGGCGTAGCCGGCATCCTTGGCGATGAGCGGCCACAGCTGCGTCCGGAAATCGAGCTCCTGATGCTCAGCCAACAACGCCTGGACAGCCTCCGCAGTGAAATATCGGGGACGGGCAACCGGCTCACCGCGCAGCTCCGAGGAGATTTTGGAGTGGTACGGCACCCCACGCCGCGACCCTGCCCAGACCCGTGGCTCGGCGCCGGACGGAACGTAGTCAAGTTCGCCGTCGGGCCTTTCCTCGAAACGTCCACCGCGGCCCTGAAACAACAGCACCAACAGGTCAACGAACGCGAGCCCCATTCCGGAGACGATCACGTCCTGGCCTGCCTCCACCGCGGAGTAGTCCACATCCGTGGTGTACGACGGCGGCGCATGGAACCCGCCATGCGTGGCAGCAAAGTCGCTGAGGCGGGCGGACTCAGGATCCAGCAAAGAATCGGTGTGGCCCAACGCGTAAACCACGACGTCGGCAATCACCTCAGCGCCGGAAGCCAGCCTCACGTGGTGGGAACCGTCGTCGGAAGCGCGTTCGACGGCGGTTGCCGTGTCCTGATGGACCGTGACTGTCACGTCGGGGCCGAGGGAGGAGACGGCCCGGCGGAAGAACCACTCAAGGTACTTGCTCTGGAGCTGGCGGGTGGGGAAGGACGCAGGAGTCAGCGAATGGAGCTGCTCGAGCACGTGCGGCTCCAGGGCAGGAACGTCCCGGATGGTGCCGTCCAGCACACCCGCGGCCCAGGTAGAGAGGCCCGGGCCATCAACCGTTGGACCGTCGCAGGCCACCGAAGCGTCCGTGAACATGGTGACGTCCGCGGCTGTTGAGTTGAGCAGCAGGCCGGGGTCCTGGTCGTAACGCCAGATCCTGCCCGAGCCCGGCTGGTGTGGCTCGATCACGTGGATGTCCAACGGACCATCGAACAGCGCTGGGCGGTTGGCGGCGAGCCGTTCGAGGACGCCGGCCGTGCGCGGGCCGCCGCCAATAAAGGCGAGGGCTGGAACTCGTGACGGCATGGGATCTCCTGGCAAACAGTGGTTGGTGCAGTCCAATCTAGGGACCCCCGGGCACGCCGGTCGAGGAGCGGGTAACGGCCGTTCACTACGCGTCACACCGCGTTAACGCAGGCAAAGAAGAGACGCATTTGACGGTTGGTGAAGGAATTTATGACGTCATGCGAAGCCCCGAGAAGTCGCGCTAAGCCGGGTGAAGAAGTGCAAATTGCTGCCTTGCTGACGGCTTCGGCGCGCCCATAGATTGGCAGCCATCCAATAGACAACAACCGAACTGAAATGAGGTGGCGCATGAGTGCAATCGCACCGCCTGCCACGGCGGACACCGCACCGCCCACCCCGGACTACTCCGAGTACAAGCTGGTCCCGGCCCGTCACCCCTGGCGTTGGGTGGGCACGGTGCTGGTTGCGGCCGGCGTCGCAGCCATCGCCTGGTCGCTGGTGACCAACCCCCGCTGGGAGTGGGGCGTGGTGGCCCAATGGTTCACCGCCCAGTCCGTTGTCAACGGTTTGGTGGAGACCCTCAAACTCACGGCCATCTCCGGTGTCCTCGGCTTTGTGCTTGGTTTCATCCTGGCCCTCATGCGCCTGTCTGCCTCGCCGCTGCTGGTCTCGGTGTCCTGGACGTTCTCCTGGATCTTCCGCTCCACCCCGCTGCTGGTCCAGCTCCTCCTTTGGTACAACCTGGGCTACCTTTACGAGAAGATCAGCCTGGGCATCCCCTTCACGGACGTCCGCTTCTTCGAAGCCCAGACCACAACGCTCATCAGCCAGTTCGCGGCTGCCGTTCTTGGCCTCACGCTGAACCAGGCCGCCTACTCCGCCGAGATCATCCGTGGCGGCATCCTCTCCGTTGACCAGGGCCAGCTGGAAGCTGCGTCCGCTTTGGGCATCCCGGCGTGGAAGCGTTCCACCCGGATCGTGCTGCCCCAGGCCATGCGCGCCATCCTGCCCAACGCCTTCAACGAGATCATCGGCTTGGTCAAGGGGACGTCGATCGTTTACGTCCTGGCTTACTCCGAGCTTTTCTACACCGTCCAGGTCATCTACAACCGGACCCAGCAGGTGCTGCCGCTGCTCCTGGTGGCCACCCTCTGGTACGTGGTGATCACTTCGGTGCTGAGCGTTTTCCAGTACTACATTGAGCGCCACTTCTCCAAGGGCGCCCTCCGGACCTTGCCGCTCACGCCGTTGCAGAAGGCCCGGAAGTTCTTCGCCACCCACGTTGCCGCTTCTCCCACGAAGGACGCCCGATGAGCATCATCGCAGCACGCAAGCAGAAAACGACGGCGGCACAGGCTGCCGCTGAGACCGCAGCCGGTGAGGCTGCCGGGGAAGCCCGCGGAACCACTGGCGCTACCGGGTCAGCCCAGGCAGCCAACGACTCAGCCCAGGCCAAGGCCGCAACCCGTGGACAGGTGGATATCACCAACGTCCGGAAGTCCTTCGGCGCCACCGAGGTCCTCAAAGGTGTTTCCCTCTCCGTCCGGCCTGGCGGCGTGGCTGTGATCGTTGGACCGTCCGGTTCCGGCAAGTCCACGCTCCTGCGAACCATCAACCACCTCGAAAAGGTCGACGGCGGCTACATCACCATCGACGGCGAACTGGTGGGCTACGAGGTCCGTGGCAACAAACTCCACGAACTGCGCGAGAAGGACATCCTCAAGCAGCGCACCAATATCGGCATGGTGTTCCAGAGCTTCAACCTGTTCCCGCACCTCACGGCCCTGGAGAACGTCATCGAGGCGCCGATCGTGGCGCAGAAGCGCTCCAAGGCCGAAGCCCGGAAGCGTGGCTTGGAACTCCTGGACCGGGTGGGACTGAAGGACCGCGCCGACGCCTACCCTCGCCAGCTCTCCGGCGGCCAGCAGCAGCGCGTCGCAATTGCCCGTGCGTTGGCGCTCGATCCGAAGATCCTGCTTTTCGATGAGCCCACTTCCGCCTTGGACCCTGAACTGGTCAACGAGGTCCTGGACGTCATCCGGGAGCTGGCCAAGTCCGGCACCACACTGATCATCGTGACCCACGAGATGGGCTTTGCCCGGGACGTGGCAGACACCGTGGTGTTCATGGATGACGGGCTGATCATCGAATCCGGCTCACCCCAGGACATCTTCGCCAACCCGCGCGAGGAACGCACCCGGAGTTTCTTCTCCAAAGTCATCGAACCAGCTTTCAACATCTAGGACTCCCTCCATGCTTCGCAAGACCCACGCCTTCGCCGCACATGAAACCACGCTGCGTCTCACCAAAACCAAGCTCCTGGCACTCGCTGTACTTCCCGCCGTCGTGCTTCCGGTGTTGGCCGGGTGCTCCGATCCCGGGGCGTCGGCTGCCAAGCCGGAATCCGAAGCTGCCAAGAACGGCATTGTGTACAACACCTCCGTTGACCAGAACCGGATCCGCGATGAGAAGGATGCCGCAGCGGCAGCCAAGGTTCCGGCGGGCATCGCCAAGGACGGCAAGCTGACTGTCGCAACCACGGCTGGCTCCATCCCGCTGTCCTTCCACGCGACCGATGACAAGACGCCCATCGGCGTTGAGGTGGACATCGCCCAGCTTGTGGCCGACAAGCTCGGACTGGAACTGGACGTGCAGGTGACTTCGTGGGAGAACTGGCCGCTCAAGACGCAGTCTGGTGACTTCGAGGCCGTGTTCTCCAACGTGGGCATCAACGCTGCCCGCGTGAAGCTGTTCGATTTCTCCACGTACCGTGCCGCCTACATGGGCTTTGAAGCGAAGAAGAGCTCCAGCTACGACATCAAGGGTTCGGACGACATTTCCGGGTTGAAGATCTCCGTGGGCTCCGGCACCAACCAGGAGAAAATCCTGCTGGCTTGGAACAAGGAACTCGAAGCCAAGGGCAAAGCGCCGGCCACGTTGCAGTATTACTCCTCCGACGCCGACACCATCCTGGCGCTCTCTTCCGGCCGCACGGATTTGAACCTCGCTCCCTACCCGTCTGTGACGTACCGCGAAAACACGCGTGACGACCTCAAGGTAGTAGGGAAGGTCAACGCCGGCTGGCCCGCTGAAACCCTGGTTGCCGCCACCACACTCAAGGGCAACGGACTGGCCCCGGCAATCACGGACGCATTGAACTCCACCATCAAGGACGGCTCCTACGCCAAGGTCCTGGAACGCTGGGGCCTCTCCGAAGAAGCCGTGACCGAGTCCAAGACCGTCACAGAAGCAACGTTTGGTACCGGCAAATGAAGTTCCAGGTCCTTGACATCATTCCGCACCTGAAGAATCCGGTGACGGGGGACATTGTCTCCACCGCCGATCGGCTCAACCAGGTAGTGGAGACGGCCCGCCGCGCGGAGGAACTCGGCTTCGACAGCTTCGCCGTCGGGGAACGCCACGCCGGTGAGTTCGTCTCGTCATCCCCGACGACGGTCCTCGCCGCGATCGCGGCCGTCACCAGCCGCATCCGCCTCCAGACCGGGGTCACAGTGCTCTCCGTGCTGGATCCCGTGCGGGTGGCCGAGGACTACGCCACGATCGACCAGCTGAGCCGCGGACGCCTGGAATTGGTGATCGGCAAGGGCAACGAGGTCCTGCAGTACCCGTTGTTCGGTTTGTCCTTGGACGATCAATGGGAGCTCCTGGCCGAAAAATACGCGTTGCTGCGGACGCTGTGGCGCAAGGAAAGCGTCACTTGGTCCGGTCGCTTCCGGCCTGCCCTCACCGAACCAACGACGACGACGCCACGCCCCTTTGCGGGGTCGCCCCGGATTTGGCACGGCTCGGCTACAACCCTGACGTCGGCTGCGCTCGCCGCCAAGTGGGGCGATCCGTTGTTCACGGCCAACGCCATCCAGCCGCGGGAAAACTACAAGGTCCTGATCGACCATTACCGCGAAGAGTACGAGCGCCACGGCCATGATCCACGGCACCAATATCTTGGCTCGGGCAGCGGCGCAGGTGGAGTGTTCATCGCGGACACCACCCAGGAAGCCATCCGCCAATACGGCCCGGTATACGAAGGACTGACTGCGGGCCGGAACGTGCCAGGCAACAACTCGCCATTCCGCGACATTGAGCACGCCGTGGCTGAGGGCCCCGCTCTGGTGGGAAGCCCGGAACAGGTGATCGACAAGATCCTCAGCTACCACTCCCTGTACGGCCACGATCTCCAATCGATCTCCCTGCCCACCACGTTGCCGTTCGAACAGCAGCTGGACATCCTGGAGCGCTTCGCCCTGGAGGTCATCCCGGCCGTCCGCGCCGCAGCCCCCACCACTCTGTGGGAATCCGGGGATCCGTTCGGTGGCAGGCCGGAATTTGCCGGGGCCACCGAACCCGACGCCGCAGCAACAGTCACCGCCGACCACGCCTTCAACAGGACGGACAACGCCCATGTCTTTGCACACTGAAACAGCACTCGAAGCCTTTAACGAGGAATGGCAGGAATGGCACGCTGCCCACGAGCGCAACCGGGCCCACCCGCATGGCTTCCTCGCAGTGACCCACCTGCACTGGCTCAGCAGCGAGGCGACGCGGCTGGAAGGCGCGCCGGGCACCTGGAGTGCGGATGACGACGTCGTACGGGTTGTCCTGGAGCCGGGCGAAAGCCTGGAGCGGGACGGTGTCCAGCTCAGCGGCAGCGTAGCGTTGGGACCCATCGAGGAACGCGGCGGGATCAACCTGGTTTCCGGCGACACCGTGATCGAGGTTGCCAAGCGCGGCGGCGAGTACATCGTGCGCCCGCGGAATCCCGAAAACCAGCTGCTGAAGCAGTACCAAGGGACGCCCGCCTACACGCCCAACGCCGCCTTTGCCGTGGCTGGTACCTTCGTGCCGTTCGAGACACCGCGCGCCACCACGGTGGGGGCCGCGGTGGAAGGCATCCAGCACGTGTACGAAGCTCCGGGTGAGATCCGCTTCAGGTTGGCCGGCGAGGAGTTGGCGCTGACCGCGTTCAACGGCTACGCGCCGGGCTCGCTGTCCGTGCTGTTCACCGACCAGACCTCCGGTAAGACAACCTACGCGGCCAACCGCTCGCTGTCCGTAGTTCCGGCCGCCGACGGAACTGTCCAGCTCGACTTCAATCGGGCCGTGAACCTCCCTTGCGCCTACACCGACCTCGCGACCTGCCCGCTGCCGCCCGCCGAAAACCGGCTTCCTGTGGCTATCGAAGCCGGCGAAAAGATCCCCTACGAACGTCAGGACCAGAAGTGAGCAGCAACAACAACCAAGCCGGGTTCCTGGCCATCGAACTGGACGGGGCGGGCTACGGCAACCTCGCCGCTGCCGTCCTCGCCGCCGAGTCCGCCGGATTCCACGTGGCAACATTCAAAGACGCACCCGCCGCCGGTCGGGTCAACGCACTCCAGCGGGCAGCTTTCGCCGGGCCCATCACGCGTACCATCGCTGTGGTGCCGGAAGTGGACACCGTCTATACGGAGCCGTTCCACATTTCCACCCAGCTTGCCAGCCTGGACTACGTCTCCGGTGGGCGTGCCGGCTGGATCGCTACCGCAGCGGAATCGCCTGAGGCGGCCGCCGCCGTCGGACGCGCCTTTGTTGAAGGTGACGTCCTGGCGCAGGAAGCTGCCGCCTCCATCGAGGTGGGCCGCCGTTTGTGGGATTCCTGGGAGGACGACGCCGTCATCCGCGACGTCGCTACCGGGCGCTACATTGACGTCGACAAACTGCACTACGTCGACTTTGAAACGCCCGCGGACTTTGCCGGGACGCCATATTCGGTAAAGGGCCCGTCCATCATCCCGAGGCCCCTCCAGGGCCAGCTGCCCGTGCTCGCTGCGGCGTCGCTGGTAGGCGAGGGCTTGGTCCCCGTGGATGCTGTCGACGCAGTCCTCGTCTCCGCGCCTACCGCGGAGCTGCTGGCTGCCGAGGTCCGGGACGTGCGGGCCCGGCTTGGTGCCGCTGTTGCGGTCGTTGCGGAGCTCGACGTCGTCCTGGACTCGCGCGGGCAGGACGCCGCAGCGCGCTTGGCGGCTTCCACGGAAAGCGGACGCGCGCGGTTCGCTGGCACCGCAGCCGACCTGACGGAACTTCTGGACTCGCTTCTTCAGGAGGCCGACGGCGTTCGCGTCCACCCCGCTGAGGTGGACCTGGACCTGGAGGAACTGTCACGGCTGGTCCTTCCGGAACTCAGGCGCCGTGGTTCGCTGCGGGCGCCCATCCAGGACGGGACGTTCCGCGACGTGCTGGGACTGGGGCCGGCGGATAACCGCTATTCGACATCTGCCGCGGCCACCGCCGCCGGAAAGTAGGGGACCACCATGACACGAGACATTTTCCAGCCGAGCGGCCAGATCCAGTTCGGCATCTTCTTCCAAGGCGTCAACTCGGGCACCATCTGGAAGGCGGAAGAATCGGGATCACAAACGGACTTCGAGTCCTTCCGCCACATCGTCCAGACCGCCGAACGCGGAAAATTCGCGGCCTTCTTCCTCGGCGAAGGACTGCGGCTGCGCGAGCATCTGGGGCGCCCCCATGCGCTGGACGTGGTGGGCCGGCCCGACGCGCAGACGATGCTCGCCGCGCTCGCGGCCGTCACCCGGAACATCGGCCTCGTCGCCACCCAAAACACCACGTACAACGATCCCGCCGACCTGGCACACCGCTTGTCGTCGCTGGACCTGATCTCCGGCGGCCGGGCCGCGTGGAACGTGGTGACCACGGACAACGCCTGGACCGGAGCCAACTTCCGCCGGGGTGGGTACCTGGACCATGCCGACCGCTACAAGCACGCGGAAGCCTTTGTTGAAACGGCCAAGCGCATCTGGGACTCGTTGGAGACACCCACCGGTCCCGCCCGTCACGTCAGGCACGAGGGGCAGCACTACACCGTGGACGTCACACCGCGTTTGCCGCGCAGCGCCCAGTACCGCCCGGTGCTCTTCCAAGCGGGCGACTCTCCCGAAGGCCGCGATTTCGCTGCCCGCCAAGCGGACGTGATCTTCTCGGCACACCCCAGGTTCGATGACGCGGTGGAGTTCCGGCGTGACATCGTGACGCGCTCCGTAGCTGCCGGACGCGGTGCCAACGCCGTGCAGATCATGCCCGCCAGCGAGTTCATCCTTGCCGCCACCGAGCAGGAGGCACAGGAGAAAAAGGCCTGGGTCCGCAGCCTGCAGATCGGTCCGCAGCAGGCCATCGCATACCTGGAACAGTTCTGGGGCCGGGAGCTCTCCGCCTACGATCCTGACGGTCCCCTCCCTGAGATCGATCCCGTGGTGGAGGAAACGTCCGAGACGCGCGGCAGTGGATTCCATGGCGCCAAAGCCCGCCAGCTCGCCGATCAGTGGCGTGCAGAGGCCAAGGACAAGGGCCTGTCCATCCGTGGGTTCGTTACGTCCAAGACGGCGCGCATCGACTCAACGTTCACGGGTTCGTACACCGCAGTGGCAGACCACCTGGCCGAGTACGCACGGGTGGGTGCCGTGGACGGGTTCAACATCTCGCCGTGGCTCATCCCCACTGGCTTGGACGACATCGTGAACCACTTGGTGCCCGAGCTCCAGGAACGCGGCGTGTACCCGACGGAGTACCGCGGGACCACGCTCCGGGAAAACCTGGGGCTTGAGACGCCGGTGCGTTCCGAAGAGTCGGTACGGGTCTCGTGAACACGGGGCTCTTGCTGCAGCTTTGCCGTCGCTGGTTTGGTTTCACGCCGGACCGGCGCGGCAAGGCGCCCGACGGCGGCGAGGCGGCTGCCGCCGTCGTCGACCCTTCGCGTGGGACCATCAGCCTTCAGCTGACGGTGCTGGGGCAGCCGCTTTAGAGCAGATCCTTGAAGACGTTCCAACCGTTACCTATCGGCCCGTACGGGCCGTACAACGCTCCGGTTGATGCGCCTGTGGTGTAGCCGAGAAGGTTGCCGTCGGCGTCCACTGCAGAGAGCTCGTTGTATTTGGAGTGGCCGGAGCTGCCGAGTCCGGCCACGACGTTGAACGCCTCCCACCCAACGCCGACCTGTGCAGGCTGCTCCCAGCCACCTTCGCCGTCGGAGGGATACTGGTACAACCGGCCAGACTGATCGCGGCCGAAAATATCCACCGCACCATCGGCGTTCATATCACCGCCTGTGATGATCTTGTTCATGACCTGCCAACCCCACCCCACCTGCTCGGGCTCAAGCCAGCCGCCTTCGCCGTCGCCAGGGTAAAGGAAGAGGCCGCCGCCGGTGTCGCGTGCCAGCACATCGTTGGTGCCATCGCCGTTGAAGTCACCCGGTCCCACGATGGCATTGAAGATGCCCCAGCCTTGGCCTACCTGCCGGCGGGCCAGCCAACCGCCCTCACCATCGCCGGGGTACAGGAAGAGCTTGCCCGCGGCGTCCCGGCCCAGGAGATCGTTGAAACCGTCGCCGTCGAAGTCGCCCGGGGAGAACACGATGTCAAAGACGTTCCAACCCTGCCCCACTTGCTGGGGTTCGTCCCAGGAGCCCCAGTACGCAGGGCAAGGGCCTTCGCACATGCCCTTGTAGTACGTGTAGGTCCGTGGGTAAAGGATGAGCCTGCCGTCGTTGGTCCGGGCCAGGGGCTCGAAGTTGCCGCGCCCCGTCCATCCCATCGCCCGGCTGGACGCTTTGATCGGCCGTGTTTCCGCGCTCAGTTGCGTTCCTGTGGGACAACCGGTTGCGCCCGGAGTGAGCGGGTGCACCCTCAGCGATATCCGCCCGTCCTTGTCCTCGGGAAGGACTTTCAGGACATCGCCCTGCCGCTCCTGGGGAAGGGGCACACCGTCCCGCAACCATTCAAGCGTGATCCCGTCGCCTGAACCGTCAGGGTTTCGGCAACCGTTGTAGCTGTAGTCGTATTGGCGGCGCATTTCGGCACCCACGTATGGGACGCCGTCGATGTACGGTGTTGGCTGGGACGCTGCTTCGGAAGGGCCCGTGCCCAACAGTCCCGCCGCCAAGCCCAAGACGGCCGCCGAGGCAAACCTGACAGTGCGCGCTTGAATAATCCCCATTTGTTTCCCCCCGGAAGCCGGCATCGATGGTGCGTAGGTTTGTGCTGAGGCTACCGCACTTGCGGGGGTCCAGTCAGGGGGTTGCGGTAGAGACCATGAAAACGTCGATGGGATCCTCGGATTCCAACACGAACCCATGGCGTTCATAGAGACGCCGGGCAGGACTGCCCTGCAGGACGTCCAGGCGGAACGGCCGGTGATCCGCCGAAGCTGCCATGACATGCCGGAGCACGGCACCGCCCAGGCCTTTGCCCTGATGGGTGGGAGCCACGTAAAAGTGTTCAATCCACAGGGCATCCGCTTCCGGGCGGACTGCGATCACCCCGGCATCCACGCCATCGGAATGGATCACCGAGGTATGTTCCGGCTGGAATCCCTTCAGGAAACGCTCGCGGACCCGCACGGGATCGAATCTTCCAAGGCGCTCCAGGTCCGGGCGCATCACCACCGCACGAAGCTCGGCGATCCACGCCGCGTCGGAGGCTACGCAGGGACGAAGAATGAAATCAGCCATGCGAACCAGCCTATGCGCTCGCTGCCCATGACAGCGGCTTCACCCAAGCGACCTTAGGATGAAACGGACGAAAGGTGCCGCCCACATGGTCACACGCGAAGAAGTTGAAGCCGCATATTCCCGGACATCTGGCTGGGTCCGCCACACGCCCCTGGCCGAAAGCGGGAGCGCCGAGCCTTACCACCTGTGGTTCAAATGCGAATACATGCAACACACAGGCTCCTTCAAGGCCCGCGGTGCGTTCAACCGGCTGCTGACGGCGAAGGAAAACGGCGAACTGGATCCCGAGGTCGGAATTGTGGTTGCCTCCGGGGGTAACGCCGGGCTGGCCAACGCCTACGCCGCGGCCAAGCTGGGCGTACCAGCAACCGTGTTCGTCCCCGAATCCGCGCCGGCCAACAAGGTGCACAAGCTATATGCCATCGGTGCCACCGTGGTCCAGGGTGGCGCGGAGTACGCGGAAGCTTACGCGGCGGCCGTTCGTTTCGCGGAAGAGAAGGGCGCCGTCTACTGCCACGCCTACGATCAGCCCGAGATCGTCGCGGGCGCCGGTGGTGTGGGGCTTGAGTTGCTGGACGAACTGCCCGACGTCGACACCATCCTCGTTGCTGTCGGCGGCGGCGGGCTGATAGGCGGGATCGCCGCCGCCACCGAGGGCAGGGCACGCGTGGTTGGCGTGGAACCGGAAACGGTCCCCACCCTGCACACAGCGCTCGCCCAAGGTAAACCCGTCGACGTACCCGTATCAGGAATCGCCGCCGACTCGCTGGGCGCCCGGCGCATTGGGGAGATTGGCTTCGGGGTTGCCCGCCGGACCGGCGTGCACAGTGTGCTTGTCAGCGATGAGGACATCATCCAAGCCCGACGCAGCCTATGGGAAAACCACAGGATCGTGGTGGAGCACGGTGCGGCCGCGGCATACGCGGCGTTGCTCTCCGGAGCATATAAACCGCACGACGGCGAAACGGTGGCGGTCATTCTCTGCGGCGCCAACACAGATCCCGCCCACTTCTGACAAGGCCAGCGCGCAAGAATCCCCGCCGGTTGGTATCCGGCGGGGATTCGGCGTCGGCAGGTCTGCCCTGCCACAGCGGGCGTCCTACTTCTTAGGCAGACCCGCCGGGTTCAGTTCGGACGCCGGGATAGCCTCGGATGACAGCCCCCAACGGTCCAGGATCTTGCCGTAATCGCCGTCCTTGATGAGGGTGTTCAGCGCAGCCTGGGCCGCTACTGCCAAGCCGTTGCCCTTCTGGGTGGTGAACGCGATCTCGGCCTTCAACGGCCAGCCGCCTTCCAAGGTGCCTACCTGCTTCGTCTTTCCATCCTTCGCGGCCTTGTAGGCTGCCGAGGCGTTGGGACCAAACGTCAGGTCCGCACGGCCCGACTGAAGTGCGAGCTGGGAGGCGGAGTCGTCGTCGTAATACTGGAAAGCGACCGGCTGCAGGCCGTTCTTTTTGTTCTCCTCGTCCCAGCGCACCAGGATGGCCTCCTGGTTGGTGCCCGAACCGACGATGATGCGCTTGCCTGCGACGTCCTTGGCTTCCTTGATCTCACCGATGTCCGAGTCGCTCTTGGCGTAGAAGCCCAGGAGGTCGTTGCGGTAGGTAGCGAAGTCGAACTTTTCCTTGCGGGCTTCTGTGACGGTGACGTTGGAGAGAACCGCCTCATACTTGCCCGATTCAACGCCCAGCGGCCAGTCCGCCCAGGCCACCGGAAGGACTTCGACCTGAAGGCCCAAGGTCTCACCAACGGCGTATGCGATATCCACTTCGCTGCCGATGAGCGTCTTGTTGTCCGTGGCAAAGGTGCTCAGGGGCGGGGTACCTCCGGTGGTCACCACCGTCAACTTGCCATCAGCCTTGATGGCGTCAGGGACCAGTGCGGCGGCTGCCGAATCGACCGTGACTTTGATGCGGTCCTGCTGGGGCGTCAGGTTGAACTCTTTGGTCGTGGAGCCGGACGAAGCGTTCGACGACGGGGCAGTTGCGTTCGTGGCGGCCGTCGCACCGGGATCCGAGCAGGCCGCGAGCCCCAGCAGGGCGGTAGCGGCCAGCGCCGCGGTGACGCCGGTCTTGCCTGCAAAACTTGCCATGTGTACTCCTCGTGTTCCCTCATCGGGAGGTCTGATGCGTGCTTGTGGCTGCAACTATCCGGTAGGTCCGCAACCGGGGTCAAAGCACTCTGAAACGCTGGGATACAGGGGTTCATGGCGGTTAATCGGGCGTCGAACAGGGTCATAAAACACGCCATGCAGAGGCGGCGATCCGGGGCGCGACGCAACTCACAGAAATAAGGCGGCCATTGTGGTGGTTGTCGATAGAGTGCCCGGCGATCAACCGTGCCGGCACCGCGAAGCGTACCGAAAGGCCTTTCTTGTGACTGTTCCTCTTTCCATCCTCGACCTGGCAACCATCGGGAAGGGCCAGACGGTGGCGGAAAGCCTCGCGGGCAGCGTTGCCATGGCGCAGAAAGCCGAAGAACTCGGCTACCGCCGGGTCTGGTACGCCGAGCACCACAACATGTCGGCCATTGCTTCCTCCGCCACCAGCGTGTTGATCGCACACGTGGCTGCGCACACCAACACCATCCGCCTCGGTGCCGGCGGCGTCATGCTGCCCAACCACTCGCCGCTGACCATAGCCGAGCAGTTCGGCACGCTGGAGACCCTCCACCCAGGCCGGATCGACCTCGGGCTGGGACGCGCCCCCGGCAGCGACCAGAACACCATGCGGGCCCTTCGCCGGGACCACACGTCCTCGGACAGGTTCCCGCAGGACGTCCTGGAACTGCAGGGATACCTGACAGGGCCCACCCGGATCCAAGGCGTGGAAGCCACCCCGGGCAAGGGCACCAACGTTCCCCTTTACATTCTTGGGTCCTCGCTCTTTGGCGCCCAGCTGGCCGCACAGCTCGGACTTCCCTATGCATTCGCATCACATTTTGCGCCTGCCGCGTTGCAGGACGCTGTGGCCATCTACCGGCGCGAGTTCAAGCCGTCGGAGCAGCTGTCCGAGCCGCACGTGATCGCCGGCGTGAACGTCACTGCCGCGGACAGCAATGCCGAAGCGCAGGCCATCCACCTTGCGGTGAAGCGCGCCCGCGTTTCGCTGTTCTTTGGCGGCGGCCGAGAGTTCACGGACGACGAAGCGGATATGGTCCTCGACTCCCCGCAGGGGCAGCACATTGCCCAGATGATGAAGTTCTCCGCCGTGGGGACCCCTGACGTGGTGCATGACTACCTTGACGAGTTCGCCAAGCACGCCGACGCGGATGAACTCATAGTGGCGCACCAGAGCATCGGTACCGAGGAACGCCTTCGCTCGGTTGAACTGGTGGCCGAGGTTGCGGGGCTCATTCCGGCCTAGGCCTGAAGGGCTGCCAGCCCTCACTACATTGGAAGCCCGGCCAGTTCAGGCGCCATGGGGTGGCGATCAGCCCAGGGAAGCACGGATTCCACAGCCGCCCCGACGTGGAACACCGTTGCATCCTCGAAGGGATGCCCCACAATCTGTACGCCTGTGGGGATGCCGCAGTCCGCCATGCCACTGGGCACAGCCAGGACCGGGCACCGGTTGGCGATGTTGAACGGCGCGGTCATATGCGCCTGCCAGTAGTGGCTGAGCCGTTGGCCGTGGGCGTCGATTCCGTCCAGGTAATCGCCGTCCGCCTCCAACGCCGGGATGGCCGACGCCGGGCACAGCAAGGCGCTAAACCCGGTCATGGCCTCTGCGAGCTGCGCCTGCAGGAGGGTTTCGGCCCGAAGCCCGTCGATGTATCGGTTAGCCTGTGCTGCTGCGCGGGCGTCAGCCATGAAACGCCTGGTGTACGGGGCAAGTTGAGCCTCGCTACCAGCCGTTTCGTCCTCTATTGCCGGGCCCAACAGATATCCGAAGTGCGTAAACATGGTTTGGCTGATCTCCTCGACGGTCCAAGGCAGGGTGATCTCCTCGACCACCGCGCCGGCCGCCCTGAGGGCTTCTGCCACTCGCCGGGTGTTGATCTCGACGTCGGGAGCCACAGGATAATTACCCAGGCGTATACAAAGCGCTATCCGCAAACCCGCCACCGACCCCGGATCGGGAGTAATCCACGTCCCGTCGGTCACTGTGGTGTGATCGCCGGGGTGCCTCCCGGACATAATGTTCGCCAGCAATGCCGTGTCTGCCACGGTACGTGCCATGGGTCCGTCACCACGGTAATGGTCCGCTGATAACGGGGCCAGCCCCGGGATCCTTCCGTACGGTGCCTTGAAACCCACCGTCCCTGTGAACGAGGCCGGTAATCGCGTTGATCCTGCGATGTCGGACGCGGTTGCCAGGGGCGCGAACCCTGCAGCCAATGCCGCCCCGGAACCCCCCGAGGACCCACCGGGGGAGAACTTCTGATTCCATGGGTTTCGGGTGACGCCCCATAGCGGGCTGTGCGTGACCGTTGCGCAGCTCAATTCCGGTGTAGTGGTTCGCGCGTGAATTATGCCGCCTGCTCTGCGGATCCGGGCAATGACCGGGTGGTCGGCCGCCGCGACG
The DNA here is from genome assembly GCF_059090325.1 of Arthrobacter sp. B0316-5-4. NCBI lineage: Bacteria > Bacillati > Actinomycetota > Actinomycetes > Micrococcales > Micrococcaceae > Arthrobacter > Arthrobacter sp. B0316-5-4. The sequence goes on along the minus strand of NZ_JBNHFN010000006.1, from coordinate 353,602 downwards.
GCGTCCTTCCTCGCGACTAGTCCCTGGGAGAGTGTTCGGCCTTGGATCCCATGCTTTTCCTTCGCGGCCACCGGCAATCCCAGCAGTGGAGTAATGTCGCGTCCGCGGGCATACTGGTTGGCTGCCTTTCGTGCCGCTGGCAAGGCTTCCTCAAAGAGTGTCTCCGTCAGCGCATTGATGCCGCCGTTTACCTCTTCAATACGTCGGATCGCGGCTTCCAACAGTTCAACCGGAGAGAGCTCACGCCGCCGGAACAGGCCCAAGGCCGCGGTGGCATCGAGGTAATGCAACCCGGTCATGCCAGCGCTCCCTGCAATAGCTCAAGGGCAACACCCGTCAGCATCTCCACGCCCATCACCATGTCCTGATCGGTGGTGAACTCGCGCTCGCAGTGCGAAACGCCGTCCACACTCGGGACAAACAGCATCACGGACGGAACGGCGGTGTTCATGGCCACGGAGTCATGCCCAGCCATCGTCTGGATGCGGCGGGAAGACAGCCCAAGGTTGGCGGCGATCTTGGCTGACAGGTCCAGTCCGGCTTCCGGGAATCGCCTGATGGGGCGGATGTCAAAGTCCTTGACGTTGACCTTGATGTCTTGTTCAGCGGCCAGCGTCTCGATATCGGCCAGCAAAGTGGCACGGGCCGCATTGACGATCTCCGGGTCGCCGGACCTCAGATCAGCGACCAGGTGCACCCGGCGTGCTACGACGATGGGTGAGTTGGGCTCCAAGGTAAGCTGGCCCACGGAAGAGACCAACGCTTCCTCGTCGAAGTCCTTGGTGACCTCATGGACCATGAGGATGATTTTCGATGCCGCCACCAGCGCGTCGTGCCTGTCTGCCATGGCGGTTGCACCGGTGTGGGACTGCTCGCCGAGCACTTCGATATCCAGCTTCTGCGTGTACCAGCTGCTGTCTACCAAACCTATGTTGATGCCTTCACGTTCGAGGATGCGTCCCTGCTCTATATGGATTTCCGCGTAGCCTGCAGCCTCCGGACCGGCATCTGTGCCAAGGTATCCGATGCCGTCCAGGGCGTCACGGACAGAGAATCCCTGCAGATCCCTGACGGAAAGCATCTGTTCAAGGTCAAACAGCCCCGCAAAAACGGAACTCCCCATGACGGACGGCGCGAACCGGCCCCCCTCCTCGTTGAACCAGTTGACGACCGCCAGGTTGAACCGGGGGGCACTGCCTGTCGCGGTGACTTCAAGGTCGATGGCGCGGGCGGCGTGCAGGGCCGCAACCACACCGTAGGCTCCGTCGAACCTGCCACCGAGTGGCTGGCTGTCCAGATGCGAACCGATCAGGATAAAGGGAGCCCCGGGTGTCCACTCAAGCAGCCCGAACATATTGCCAATGCCGTCCACCTGAAGCTGCCATCCGGCGTCGTGAATCCACTGGCCGAACCAGTCACGGGTCCTGGCATCATCCGGCGTCGCGGCTTGGCGATCAACGCCTTGGTTGGCTGTAGCGCCAATAGTGGCCACATGGTGGAAGTCCTGGAGAAAAGTTTGAGAAGTCATCGAAGTCCTTAGGATGCTATGAAGTGCGGCGGGCTCGGCGGGATTCAGCCCATGCGGCCGCGGGTCTCCGGCACTTTGGTGAAGAGGATCAGCAGAAGTACGACGACGGCGGCTGCCGCCATGTACAGGCCCGGCGCGTGTGGCACACCCGTAGCGCCTACGAGTGCGGTGCCGATCAGCGGGGCAGTGCCTCCAAAGATCGCGTATGCCCCGTTGTAGCTAACTGCTGCGGAGGTGAAGCGGGTATTGGTTGTGAAGATCTCGACAAAGAACGTATAGCAGCCGCCACCGTAGATGCAGAGCGCCACCACGAAGATCGACTGGCCGAGCAGTGCAAGGGGGAGGCTGCCGCTGGTCACGAGCATGAAGCTCGGGATGGACAGCAAAGCCAAGGAAGCGGAACCGGCGATCAGCATGGGCTTCCGGCCGAATCGATCCCCGAGCCGCCCGCCGATGGGCAGGAGGATCGCATAGAGCGCCAGTGCTGCTGCGTTGACCATGAGTGACTGTTCGCGGCTCAGCTTCCCTGTCGTCTGAACATAAGAGACGAAGTAGGCGGAGAGGAAGTAGAAGCCCATGGCTGTCAGGCCCATCACAAAGATGACTTGCACCATTCGGAGCTTGTTTTCACGGAATGCCTGACGAATAGGGCTGAATTCCTTGGTCTGGCCGGACTGTGCCTTCTTGAAGACTTCGCTTTCCTCTGTGCGGCTGCGGATCCAGACTCCGAACAAAGCCAACGGGAGGGCCAGCAGGAACGGGAGGCGCCACCCCCATTCCATGAACGCTGAGTTGGGCATGGATTGACTGAGGATCAGGATCATGGACCCTGCAACCACCGACGGCAGAGCTGTCGCTGCGATGGTGATGTTGAGCCAGAAACCCCGTTTGTTGACCGGCGCGTGCTCAAACACGAAAGACGGGGCACCAACGGATTCGCCACCCGCGGAGAAGCCTTGGATCAGCCGGCAGAGAACCAGGAGGGTCGGCGCCCAGGCTCCAATTTGGGCGTAAGTGGGGAGCAATCCCATGAGGGCTGTAGCTCCGCCGATTGCGATAAGGGTGATGGTGAGAACGCGGCGCCGGCCGATCCGGTCGCCCAAAGCGCCGAAGAAGAGGCCGCCGAGGGGGCGGACCACGAAAGCCACGCCAAAGGTGGCGAACGTTGCCAGCATCGCTGTCAGCGGGTTGCTGCCGGGGAAGAAAAGTTGTGAGAACACCACGGCGGTGAGGCCGTAAAGGGTGAAGTCGTAGAACTCGATGAACTGGCCGACGCTGCCGCCCGCCAGGACACGCCGCTGCATTCTCGAGGACGTGGTTTTGTCTTCAGCTGTGGCCGCTGGAGGCGCGGGCACCTGGGCGGGATCTTGTTCGGCGATCGTGTTGAGGGTCATGACTGCCACGCTAGGTTGTCCACGTTTCCTCGAACCGAAACAGTGTTGCGGCTGTGGGAAATGATTTCGTCAATTATTGCTTCGTTGTTGCGGGTGGGTCCGTGCGGGGAAACCGCCCAGACATTTTCGACGCTGTTCTGTACCATCGAATCTCCTCTGATCAAGATGGCAAACCGGGGTCCGGCCGAGGTCGCTTTCCTGCAATTGCGCGCTCTTCGGGGGTCTACCCGGGTCCTGCAGGTGCCGGACTGGTTCAACCATCGGTGATCCACATCACACATGTCCAATTGATTGTTTTTGATTCTGCAATCATTTTTTCCGATGGCTTTCGAAGTAGATCTAGTCTCGCGGCGCTCCATACAGCGTCAGGCACGTCTCTTCGAAGGCCAGCACCCGCCTGGTGGTTTGGACCCCTTGGGGTCGGACCAGCATCACTTCGATCGGCGGGAAGTTGTTCGTCAGCGCCAACAGCACCACCTTGCCGCCCGAGTAAGTGACATCGCTGTGCAGACGCTGGTTGAGGATCGCGTAACCATGGCCCTTCGCGACAAACGAACGGACTGTCTCGTAGCCTGCGAACCTATGCCTGACGTTCTGGACTACCCCAGCCATGGCGTACAGCTGCTCGTAGTACTCCCGGCTATGGGGAAGATCCAACACAACTGAAGGCTCGCCGTCGAGCTCCTTCAGCGAAATTTCGCGCTCCAGGCGAGCTGCGGCGGGATGTCCCTCATGGACCAGGACGTGTGGCGGAACGCGCTCCACCACCTTGTACGTGAATCCTTTGCCCAGGCCCAGCCCGTAGGTGAGGGCCACATCGCAACGGCCATCCATGAGCGCCTCCTGCAACGTGGCCAGGTCCGCTTCCAGAATGGAAACTTCGACGCCGGGATGCCGGGTCTCGAAGGTTTGCAGGATTGCTGGAAGGCGGAACGGGGCAAGCGGGGCGAAAACGCCAACTTTCAACTCGCCCACAAGCGTTGCTGACATGCCGCGTGCGGACTCATACAGCGAATCCGCCTGCTCAAGGAACGACTTAATGTCCTTGGCGAATTGCCGGCCGCTCTGCGTCAACCGCAGACCCCGGGACTTGTGGCGAACGAACAGCTGCGTTGCGAGGCTCGTCTCCAACTGTGCCATGGCCGCGGATAGTGCAGACTGCGTCACCATCAGCCGCTGAGCCGCTGCCGTCATGTTCTCGAGTTCGGCCACGACCGCGAAGTACCGCAGTTGCGTGAGGGTGAAGGGCTTGGCCATCCGTCCATGGTCGCACCAATGCCAGCCCTTTACTGTCCCCGGATCAGGTGGGCCAGGAGTGCTACGTGCAGTGAGGTGCGCGATTCGGGGTCGTCCAGGTCCACAGCCAACAGTTCTTCCAGCTTGGCGAGCCGGGCATAAAGCGTTGGCCGGCTCAGGTAGCCGCTGCGTGCCATAGCGGCTTTGTTGCCCCCGGAACCGAGGTAGAGCCCCAACAGCTCCAAATATTCGCCTTTGCCTTCGGCTTCAGCCCGGAGGACAGCCGACAACTCGGACTCCACGAATTGCTGGACCCGGGGATCCTTGCGCAGGAGGGCGAGCAGCCCGCGAAGCCGCACATCTGTAGCTCGATAGTAGGGTTTGCCGGTTTCCCGCAGCGTGGCAGCGCTTTCGGCTACGTGGGCCGCTTCGTCAATGCCCGCCGCCGCTTCCAGAAGCGTAGCTTTCATGCGGCCAACCCCAATGATCCAGGCTGGAGGAACTGCGGGGGTGGGGCGGACTCCGGAGCTAACTTCAACCCCTGGGCCCGCGGCGGCTTCGGCCAGTATCTGCAGCGTCGGTTCCTCCTGTTGCCGGGCCGGGAGGGCAAGGATCATTCCGACTGAACCGGACTGGATACTTGCCGCCAACGCTGTTCCGGCGGTGGACTTCAAGGCCTTCGCCAGTCGCTCCAAAAGTTCGCGTTCATCCTGCTGCCCTGCGAAGGGGTCGGTGGGCACCACAGGGACACCCCACGCTGGGAAGGCGGTCCTGAAAACGAGCGGCACGTAATAGGAGGAGCGTTTCAAGCCCAAGGAGCCCGCACGTGCCAGTGCCTCCGCCTCACTGAGTCCGCGGGGCTGGCGTAATGAGTTCAGGAGTCCGGCTTGGGCATGGTGGCTGAGCTCTCGCTGATCGCGATCCGCCAGGCGGTTGATCGCCAGGGTCTGGGCGGCCCGCTCAAGAACCATGACGGCCATGTCCTCATCGGCGCCAACAGTTGCCGGAGGAATCGGCACCACCAGCCTGCCCCATACCTGTTGCCTTACCCCCACCGCTGCCTGCAGCCATTGCTCCGGCCCGGACCTTCCGGTGAGTGACGGGAACGGCGTGGTCCTGGAGCGCCGCTCCCAATCGTCCAGGAGATCCGTGGTGGTGACGTGCTGGCTCGCATATGCGAGCACCAGGTGCGAGAGGTCCTCCAGTACGACGGATGCCCCGATCATGGTGGCCGCCTGCTCGACGACGCGTTGGGTGTCCGCGCTTTCCAGGCTCAGTACCGTAAAGGCTTCATGCACGTCCCGGGCCCGTTCCACGCGCTCGAGTTGGTCAGCGACGATCATCCTGTGGACGATCTCCGTGACCTGGACGAACCGCACCCGCCGTTCCACGATAACCACCGGCATGGAGGCTGTGCGGGCTGCTTTCTCCAGGGCGTTCCGGCTGCGTTGCCGTTGGCCAACGAGTTCCACGATTAACCCGGCCGCTCCGGCCGCCTCCAACGAGTGAATGAACGACGCCGACGCTTCCGGTGACTTTTCCAGCTCCAGTCCGGTGGTGAGGACCAGTTCCCCACCCGACAGCAGGCCGCCGACGTCGAGTATTTCGCTGACGTGCACCCAACGGACGGGCGTGTCCAGACCCGCTGTGCCGCCCAGCACGCTGGGGTCCGCGGCTCGTAGCACGGGCAGCTCAAGGACGGCACTAACGGTAGGAAGCATTTACACAGTGTAAGGGCTGGGCAGAATTCCTTTACATATGCCTCCTTCTGTGAGCACTCGACGGCGGGGAGACTGATTCCAACCGCGACACCTCACCAAGGAGAACTCTTGAACACCATCGAGCACTGGATCAACGGCAGCTACGTCCCGGCCGGCGACCGCACCGCTTCTGTCACTAACCCCGCCACTGGGAAAGTGACCGGGCAGGTCGCTTTGGCCAGCGTCGAGGAGGGCAATGCCGCCGTCGCCGCCGCGAAAGCCGCCTTCCCGGCATGGCGCGAAACCTCCCTGGCGCGCCGCACCCAGGTCCTTTTCGCTTTCCGTGAGCTCCTCAACTCCCGCAAGGACGAGCTTGCTGCGATCATCACCTCCGAGCACGGAAAGGTCCTGGATGATGCCTTGGGCGAGGTTACCCGCGGACAGGAAGTGGTGGAGTTCGCTTGCGGTATCCCGCACCTGCTCAAGGGCAGCTACACCGAAAACGCCTCCACCAAAGTGGACATCCACTCCATCCGGCAGGCCCTGGGCCCCGTGGCCATCATCAGCCCGTTCAACTTCCCGGCCATGGTCCCCATGTGGTTCTTCCCGATCGCGATCGCCGCAGGAAACACGGTCATCATCAAGCCGAGCGAAAAGGACCCCTCGGCCGTCAACTGGATCGCCGAGCTGTGGAAGGAAGCCGGCCTGCCTGACGGCGTATTCAACGTCCTGCACGGCGACAAGGTGGCGGTTGATTCCCTGCTGACGCACCCTGACGTCAAAGCCGTCTCCTTCGTGGGCTCCACCCCGATTGCCAAGTATGTCTACGAGACCGCTACCGCCCACGGCAAGCGGGTCCAGGCCTTGGGTGGGGCGAAGAACCACATGATTGTCCTTCCCGACGCCGACCTTGACCTCGCTGCCGACGCCGCCATCAACGCCGGCTTTGGTTCCGCAGGGGAACGCTGCATGGCTGTCTCGGCGCTCCTGGCTGTTGGCGACATCGCAGACGCGCTGGTGGACAGGATCGCTGACCGCGCCCGCAGCCTGCGCACCGGCGATGGCCTGCGTGGTTGCGACATGGGGCCCTTGGTTACGTCCCAGCACAGGGACAAGGTGTCGGGATACGTCGACGCCGGTGAAGCGGCCGGTGCCACGCTGGTGGTCGATGGCCGCGGCGTCGTTCCCGACGCTGAAGGTGACGGCTTCTTCGTGGGCCCAACCCTGTTTGATCACGTCACCACCGACATGTCCATCTACCAGGACGAAATTTTCGGACCGGTGCTCTCGGTGGTCCGGGTGGACAGCTACGACGACGCCCTCGCCACCATCAACGCCAACCCGTACGGCAACGGCACCGCGATTTTCACCAACGACGGCGGCGCCGCCCGCCGCTTCGAGAACGAGGTTGAGGTGGGCATGGTGGGCATCAACGTTCCCGTCCCTGTACCCATGGCCTACTACTCGTTCGGAGGTTGGAAGAACTCCTTGTTCGGCGACACGCACGCCCACGGCTCCGAGGGCGTTGGCTTCTTCACCCGGGGCAAGGCCGTCACCACCCGTTGGTTGGATCCCAGCCACGGCGGGATCAACCTCGGATTCCCGCAGAACTCCTAAGCGCCAACGACGTCAGGACAACCACCATGACCGCCATCCTTGAACCATCACTCACGGACTCCGGGGCAGCCCAACGCGCCTACGAGCTGGACCGCAAGCACGTCTTTCACTCCTGGTCGGCGCAGGACACCCTGGATCCCATGGTCGTCAGCGCAGCAGAGGGGTCGCACATCTGGGACGGTGAGGGCAACAAGTACCTGGACTTCTCTTCCCAGCTGGTCAACACGAACATCGGCCACCAGCACCCTGCCGTTGTGGCGGCTATCGCCGCACAGGCAGCCAAGCTGTGCACGATTGCTCCCAGCTATGTCAACGACGCGCGATCTGAGGCCGCACGGCTGATCGCGGAGCGAACCCCGGGCGAGCTGGACCGGATCTTCTTCACCAACGGTGGGGCGGATGCCAACGAACACGCTGTCCGGATGGCCAGGCTGCACACGGGCAGGCACAAGGTCCTTTCCGCCTACCGCTCGTACCACGGCGGAACACACTTGGCAGTCAACATCACTGGCGACCCACGGAGGTGGGCCAGCGACCACGCGTCCACTGGCACCATCCATTTCTTCCCGCCCTACCTCTACCGCACGGCCTTCCACTCGGCCACGGAAGCAGAGGAATCCCAGCGGGCTCTGGAGCACCTGGAACAGCTGATCGAGTTTGAAGGTCCCTCCAGCATCGCTGCGATCATGTTGGAGAGCATCCCCGGAACGGCGGGGATCTACGTTCCGCCGGCAGGCTACATGCAGGGCGTTCGGGAGCTGTGCACGAAGCACGGCATCGTCTTCATTGCTGATGAGGTCATGGCCGGTTTTGGACGCACAGGCAAGTGGTTCGCCGTCGAGCATTTTGACGTCGTCCCTGACCTGCTCACCTTTGCCAAAGGCGTGAACTCCGGCTACGTACCGCTCGGTGGCGTGGCCATCAACCCCGAGATCGCGGCCACGTTTGGTACCAGGGCCTATCCCGGCGGTTTGACCTACTCCGGTCATCCACTGGCCACGGCCGCCGCAGTCGCCACCATCAACGCCATGGAACGTGAAGGCATGGTGCAGCACGCCGAAAGCCTCGGCACTGACGTGATCGGTCCTGCGCTCACCGGCTTCGTCGAACGTCACCGTTCCGTAGGCGAAGTGCGGGGTCGCGGCGTTTTCTGGGCCATCGAGCTGGTCAGGAATCGTGCCACGCGGGAGCCGCTGGCGCCTTACGGTTCCTCCAGCCCTGAAATGAACCAGCTCGTGGCGGCTTGTAAGTCGCGCGGCCTCATACCGTTCGCGAATTTCAACCGCATCCACGTGGTTCCGCCGTGCAACATCAGCGTCGAGGATGCCCGTGCAGGCCTGGCGATTTTGGATGAGGTCCTGGACTTGCCGGACACGTTCGCTGAATAGGTGTGGTGTCAGGTCCCGCCCCGGGTGTGGGTGGAGGAAGGCGGGACCTGACAACGCCAAAGGTTTTACGCATTTGCAACGAATAAAGCATGACGGCGAAACCGGACGGGCGGAAACTGGATCTATCCGCTTCGGAAGGATTCCCCATGCCTACGCCCTTGAACCAGTCGGTTGCCGATTCAGCGCTGCTAATGAAGTCGCTTCCGCTCGGCCTGCTCCGGACTGCCCTTCAGTCCGACGCGCCAAGCGGCATCACCCCGCAGCTGTTCTCGGAGCTCCGTGTCCTGGCCCGGGTGCCTGGCCTGCTGGTGGCCTGCAACTATGGCGGGACTCTCTGTTCGGCGGAGGGCGTGTCTACGGAGACGCTCCCCCTGGATAGCGCAGCCGTAGCGCTCCGTGCGCTCGCAGCTTTGCCGAACACCCACACCGCCATCATTTCCGGCCGGTCGCTCAGGGATTTGGCGGCAGTGTCCCGGCTCCCGGCAGAGGTGCACCTGGTGGGGTCCCACGGGGTGGAGTTCGACATGGGCTACGCCTACACCCTGTCCCTCGCCACGGAACAGTTGCTTCAACAGGTGGCCACGGCGTTGACCGAAGCCGTCGGGTTCGAAAAGGGCATCAGTGTGGTCCGCAAGCCCGTGGGCGTCGGCGTGCACACCCGGCCGGCGACACCCGAAGTGGTGGACAGGGTGATTTTCGCTTCGCAGAAGATCGCGATCGAGTTTGGCCTGTACTTCATCATTGACGGAACCGTCCTGGACCTGACCGTCGAAGAACCAGCCAAGGGACAAGCCCTAGAACAGCTCCGCTCGCGGCTCGGGGTCAGTGCAGCGCTGTACGCGGGCGACGCCGAGAGTGACGAAAAGGCGCTCGCCACCCTGCGCGGCCCGGACCTTGGCCTTCATGTCGGGCTGGGGGACACGACGGCGCCGCACACCATTCCGGATCCGGAAGCCTTTGCGCACGTACTGGCTGTGTTGTTCGAACTGCGGCGGGCGTGGCTGTTCGGCGAGGACGCGGTGGGCCTGGAACGGCATTCGATGATCGGCAACGGCAGCTCGACGGCGTTGATCACCCCGGATGCCAAGGTCTGCTGGATGAGCCACCCCTTGCCGGATTCCGGCTCACTTTTTGCCCACATCCTGGGCGGCGATCCCGCCGGCCACTTCAGCGTTGAGCCCGTGAAACCATCCCCGGTTCTGGCGCAGCGCTATGTGGACAACACGATGATCGTGGAAACCCGCTGGGCCGACGTCACGGTGACCGACTACTTGGAGCCCGCCCCCGAGGGCATCACCAGCCTGGTCCGTGTCCTGTCCGGGACGGGTAAGGCGCGTGTAGTGTTCGCGCCAAGGCCTGACTACGCCAATGCGCCGTTCAATATGGAGATCCGCGGCGATGAGGTCCACATCATCGGGACGTCGGACCCAATCATCCTCTCGGCGCCAGGCGTTGTTTTCACCATTACCAGCGATGCCAAGTACGCCACGGCTACGGCAGAGGTCGCTTTGGGCGATGGTCCCGTAGTACTGAATATGCGGTGCGGTGACACTGAGCCGCCACCCGCGGACCCGGCGGGCGAACCGCACCGGCGTGCCGCCGTCGGACTCGTCACTCGCGAGTGGGTCAAAATGCTGCAGCTGCCCACCATGAAACCGTCGCTGGTGCGGCGCTCGGCACTGGTGTTGAAGTCGTTGGTCCATGAGCCGACCGGCGCCGTGCTGGCCGCGCCCACTACGTCCCTGCCGGAAGGTATTGGGGGCACGCGCAACTGGGATTACCGGTATTGCTGGCTGCGTGACGGGTCCATGACCGTGAACTCGTTGGTGTCGTTGGGGTCCACGGAAGAAGCCGAAGGTTTCCTGGCGTGGCTGGGCCGGATTCTGGACAACGCGCCGGGACCGGAATGGCTGCACCCCCTCTACTCGGTGACGGGTGCTCCGCTGTCCACGGAAGCCATTGTTGAGAGCTTGCCGGGTTACGCGGGTTCGCGGCCAGTGCGGATCGGCAACGCCGCGGACCACCAAGTGCAGTTGGACGTTTTTGGGCCCATCGCCGAGCTGATCCACGATCTCGCCGAGCGGCGCGGATTCCTTCCGGACCAGCATTGGTTCCTTATGGAGCAGATGGCGCACGCCGTGCTGGCCCGTTGGCACGAGCCCGACCACGGGATTTGGGAAGCCCGCCGGCCGCCGCGCCACCACGTGTACACCAAGGTCATGTGCTGGGTGACGCTGGATCGGGCGCTGCGGGCTGCCGCTTTGCATGGCCGGGTTCCCCATACGGACTGGGCGCCCACCGCGGACACCATCCGCGAGGAAGTGCTGCACGAGGGCTGGGATGAGTCCGTCGCGTCCTACACCGTGGCTTATGACAGCCCGGACCTCGATGCCGCCGTCCTGCACATTGGCCTGTCCGGCCTGCTGGACGCCCAGGACCAGCGTTTCCTGGATACCGTCACTGCCGTTGAGCGCGAGCTTCGCGTGGGGCCCACCGTTTTCCGGTACAGGTACGACGACGGTCTGCCGGGTTTGGAGGGTGGCTTCCACATCTGCACTACCTGGCTGATCGAGGCGTATCTGGCCGTGGGTCGCCTGGATGATGCGCTGGAGCTGTTCAACCAGTTGGTGGCTCTGTTCGGACCAACGGGCCTGCTGCCCGAAGAATACGACCCCGGCACCGAAACACACCTGGGTAACCATCCGCAGGCGTATTCACACCTGGGCTTCATCCGATGCGCACAGCTCCTGGACCACTATTTGGCAAGCGCTGACGTGGAGTAACCCAACGGTCCGAACCAGCCATTGGGGTGAGGCTACAAACCCCTCCGGGGCGCCGACTAGGTGAGCAGTAGTGCCACGGCGATCATGGCGGGCACTGCCACGATGGTGGTGATCAGCACGGTGTCCTTGGCCACGGTGATCCCGGCCTGGTACCGATTGGCCGCGACGAAAACGTTCTGGGCTGTCGGCAGCGCTGATGTCACGACGACGGCGAACAGCGCGTGCCCGTCCATCCCCAGGGCGAACCGAGCGAACAAGTACGCGATCAAAGGATGCACCACCAGTTTGAAGCCGCTGGCCAACAAGGTGTCCAGTCTCCGCCCGGTGTCTTTCTGGAGGGGTTTGGAGCCGTTGAGGCTCATGCCGAACGCCATCAGCATGGCCGGGATTGCTGCTCCGCCGATCAGGTGGATGGGTTCCAAAATCAGCGTGGGCACTTGGAATCCGGTCCCCGCCACCAGCAGGCCGAGCGCGGAGCCCACGATCATGGGGTTCTTCACGATCATCAGCAGGAAGCGCAGGGGAGTGGTCCGGTGCGAGCTGGTGCTGGCATCCAGTGCCATCAAGTACATCGGTGTGAAGAACGCCAACTGGAAGATCAACAGCGGGGCCACATAGCTCGCATCGCCCAGGACAAACACAGCTATGGGGATGCCCAGGTTCGCCGAGTTCGCCAAGGATGCGCTCATGGAGGACATGAGGGCTTCGGGCATCGAACGCTTGAGCCAGAACTTCACGATCAGGAAGAACAGGAGGCCGGTGATGACAGCGCCCACGGCCGTGACCAGAAGCGGTGCAGCGAACACGTCGTGCAGCTTGGCCTTACTCAGGGTTTCAAAGAGGAGCGCGGGGCTCGCCACAAAGAATGTCAGTGAACTCAGGACGGACCGGGCGTTCTCGCCCAGAATGTTGCGGCGTCCAACATACATGCCCACCAGGATGATGGCCCACACCACGAAGAACCCCTGCAGTACGCCAATCATGGCAGCGTACGGGCGGGGGCTTTTTGGGTCACGAACTACAGCCTAGCCAGAACCTTCCAGCCAGTAAGCGTTTTCTGCCGGGCGTTCCGTCATATGGACAGTGGAGCTTTTGTGCAGCTGGCGACCCAAGGGCGCCTTCTTTGCCGCCTTATCTCTACCAAAACGTGCTCGACGCCGGGGTCTGCGGTGGGTGCCGGCGTCGGACTCTATTTCGTGGCTGGCTTTTTGGTTGTTCCGTTCGCCGTCTCCAGTGCGGAGATCATATGCCCTACCTGAATGACGGCGGACCTGATCCGGTGGGGGTCGCTGATGGTGAGGAATTGAAGCATGAGGCCGTCGAGGGCGGCGAAAATGGCAAGCGAGGCTTCGTTGCGTGTGTCCAGTCCGCGGCGCGTCAGGGCCTCCTCCACTGTGCTGACGTAGTTCGCGTAGAGGCGCTCCACCATCGAGCGGATCTGCGGGTTGCGCCTGGATTCGAGGATCATTTCGAACTGAAACAGCTGAAGCTCCGGTTCGGCGGAGACGGTGGCGATGAGTGTATCGGCGAAGGTCCCATCGAAGTCCGCGATCCCCGACAGCCCGGTTTCCTCAATGGAGCGCTGGACGGACCATTCCATGGTGGCGGCCAAGAGACCTTCCATGGAGCCGAAGTGATGCGTGACCAGTGCATGGTTGACGCCGGCCTTGGCGGCAACTGATCTGTAGGTTGCGCCGCGCAGGCCCTTTTCCGCCACGACCTCCAGTACGGCAGCCAGAAGGGCATCCCGACCGTCTCCGTAGGGCAGCTTGCGTGCTTCCTGGCTCATATAGCGAGTCTAGCGGTGGCGAAATGAGGGGTGGGAACCCATTGACACCCCAAACTATACAAACGTATAGTTTGGAATGTGGCCCGGATCACGCGCCACCAAGAGCAGCTTCAGCCTCACCGCCCGGACGTTGGATCCGGGCCCCAGGGCACCCTATCCCTCCGCAGTGGCGACGATGCCGGTGCATTTCGGAAAGAACAGCCTCATGAACGAATCCAGTCAGACCTCGGCCCCCGTCGGTCCCCAGGGCACCGGCCCCAAAGATGCCGGCCGCCAACCTGCCGATCCCTCGGCAGGTGCCGTCCGCCTCAGGGCGAACAAGCTTGGCGTTGGTGCCATTGCCTTCTTCGCCATAGCTGCGGCTGCCCCCATGGCCGCAGTGGTGGGAGCCAGTCCCGTCATCTTCTCCGCAAGCGGGCCCGGAACCCCGGTGATCTACGTGATTGCGGCCCTCTTGGTAGCCCTCTTCTCAGTCGGATACCTGAGAATGAGCCAACACATCACCAACGCAGGCGGCTTCGTTGCCTACATAGCCAAGGGCTTGGGCAACAAGTGGGCCACGGGCGGCGCTGGCATCGCCATCCTTACCTATCTCAGCCTTCAAATCGGGTTGTGGTCCCAGTTTGGCGTCTTCGCCCAGCAGCTCGTGGAAAGCCTCACAGGCCTTGGGCTACCGGTCTATTTCTGGATCGTCGTTGTCATGGCACTCACCACGGTGCTGACCATGAAAGGCGTGGACGCCAGCTTAAGGGTGCTGGGAGTCCTCATCCTCGGCGAAACGCTGGTGGTGGCCGCGCTTGTCGCCTCATTGATCGCGCAAAAGGGGCTGGGGATCTTTACGTTCGCAGGGTTCACCGGTGAGAACATTTTTGGACCCGGCCTCGGGATCTCACTGCTGTTCGCCTTTGCCTGCTTCACCAGCTTTGAGGCCACAGTTGTCTTCGCCGAAGAAGCAAGGAATCCGCGCCGCACCATCCCCCGCGCCGCCTACCTGGTCATTGCCTTCATCGGCGTTTTCTACATGTTGTCCACGTGGGCCATCAGCGGAGCAGTAGGGATCGACGGAATTCAGGCTGTAGCCACCGGGAATCCGTCCGGGATGATCTTCGACCTCGCCGAGTCCAGCGGTGGGGCATGGCTGAGTCTCGCCATGCAGGTGTTGGTGGTCACCAGCTTCATCGCGATGCTCCTGGGCCTTTCCAACATGTTCTCCCGCTACCTCTTTGCTCTGGGCAGGGCAGGCGCACTCCCGGCCAAGTTGTCTTCCGTTTCCGCAACCGGGGCACCTGCCTTTGCCGGCTTGGTCAATTCCCTGGTTGTCCTGGCAGTGATCAGCGCCTTCCTCTTGGCCGGTGCTGACCCGATCGCCACGGTTTTCGCCTGGTTTGTAGCCCTGGGAACGGCAGGATTCATCTCCATCCTGCTGCTGACCTCCGCCGCCGTTCTGGTGTATTTCGCCCGGGCCGGGATCCGTGACAACCTCTGGGTCACGGTGATCGCACTCGCACTTTCCTTCCTGGCGTTTGTTGTAGTGGGCTACCTGACCTTGGACAACTATGACGTCCTGCTCGGCGGCGCGGGAGGGGTAGCACGCTGGCTCCTCCATGGCATCCCGCTGATTTTTGTGGCCGGCCTGATCCGGGGAAGGCAAAAGCCCGCAATCAACTACGCCGCCGAAATTGTCTGACCTGAACTCTCTGACCCACATCGGCTCATTCAACAAAAGGAACAAACTCATGACCTCCACGGAACTCCAGGATTACGTACCCGAGGAAGAATGGCCCCCGGTCTCCACCATGCTGGACGGCTTCGGGGATCAGACCCTGCCTGCGTCTCCTGCGCTTGCCGCGACGACTCTTTTCCTTCAGGCAGCTGATGGCACCCCGACCGAGTACAACTTCCTCACCTCGTCAACGCTGACGTGGAACGAGGGCGCTGCCAGCGGGACCGCTGCCTACAAAGCGATTGAAGCCCGCCCCGGAATCTTCATCATTGATTTCGTCAGGGGACACGACGGCGGCAATGACGCCGACGCCGACAACGTCACCATCATTTTCGACCACGCCACAGGTGCCGTCACCACCGCCGTCTCCAGGTTTGTCACCTCGGACGGCAAGGTCCGGGGAACTACCCACTTCACGCACACCAACGCCAGCGGCCAGCCGGCGGTTCACCAACGGTCTTCTGACCTCGTGGGCAAGCGCATCTTCTACCGCTACAGCGACGTCGAATCCTATGAGCACATCTACCTCAACCAAGGGACTTTCACATGGCACTGCGTTCGGGGAGGGGAAGCCGGACTCGCTGATACCGACCGGTGCATGACGTGGGCTGTCGCGGAGGACCTGTACATCTTCTTCTGGACCGAGCAGGTGATGACCGTAGAAGCAGTGCTCTTGATCGATTTGCGCGAGCAACGCTCCATCGGGCGGATGTTTGGCTGGGACAATCCTGCCGCGGAAGCAGTCTCTTTGCCGTTCAACTCCAGGCTCACTGTCCTGAACACCACGAGCTACCCCCAAGACACCCACAAGCACTGACACCCGCAAGCACTAAGTTGAGCCCCCTCCGCCAATCCACCACCAGAGGAGCATTACCATGTCCCAGGTCTTTCATGCCCACCTTGACCACGCAGCGTTTGAACCGTTTGCGCTTGGATCTGTCCAATGGCTCCGGCGCCCCGGAGACAACGGGAATGAGGCGCTCAGCGGCGGCATCTGGAAGGTCACGCCCGAGGAAGCGCCGGAACCGTTCGACCTGCCGATTGACCAGGATGAAACCATTTACATCGTCTCCGGCGAACTCCGCATTGAGGTCAAGGGCGGGAACACCCTTGAGCTGAGTGAAGGTTCCATGGCTTCGTTGTCCAAGGGGGCAATGACCCGCTGGACAGTTCTGGAGCCGACCATCGAATTCTTCGTCTACAGCTGAGGAACGGGCAAAGTGGAAACCTCCGACGTCATTGTTATCGGCGCTGGCTTTGCCGGTCTCACAGCAGCAAGGGAACTGTCCCGCAGCGGACACTCCACCATCCTGCTCGAGGCCAAGGACCGCATCGCCGGACGAACCCACCTGGCGGAGCGCCTTGGCCGGAACCTGGAACTCGGTGGCACCTGGGTGCACTGGACCCAGCCATATGTGTGGGCGGAAATGGGGCGGTATGGGATCAAGGCCCTGCCGGGACCGGAGTTCACCAAGACTTTCTGGACCGTGGACGGACAGCGGCATGAAGGCACCGCAGACAGCTTGCTGGAATTGCTCGATGGACCAAACCGTCTGCTGCTGGCTGACTCGAGGCGCTATTTCCCGATGCCGTGGTCACCGTTGGAGAATCCCGACGTGGCAGAGATCGACGAGCTCACCCTTTCGGAGGCCATAGATCGCCTGGGTCTTCCTGAGGATCAGCGACAGCTCCTGAGATCCTTCTGGACCCTGAATTTCAACGGCAGGCTGGACAAAGCCGCCTACACCCAGGCGTTGCGCTGGTGCGCCGTGGCCAGTGGTGACTGGCAGCTGATGTTTGAGGCGTGCGCCAGCTTCAAGATCGACGGCGGCACCCGCCGCCTCGCCGAGGCGCTCCTGGCGGATTCAACGGCGGAGCTGCGGCTGAACCAGGTGGTCGCGTCCATCGAACAGGATGCCGAGGGAGTCCTGGTGACAACCAAAGCGGGCAAACAATACAAGGCCCGTCAGGCCATCCTCGCTCTCCCGCTCAGTGTGCTGAACGACATCAACATCCAACCAGCGTTGTCGCCGGGTAAGCGGGAGGCGGCAGCAAGGGGACAGGCAGGCCGCGGCGCAAAATTGTGGATGAAGGTGGAAGGCCGTCAGGAAAGGTTCGTCGCGTTTGGGCCCGAAACCGCCGCCCTGAACTTCGCCCAAGCTGAGTACATCGATGAGGACACCACCACACTGGTCTGCTTCGGTCCCGACGCCGGGGCCGTGGATGTCACAGACGTCGCGGCAGCACAACGGCACCTTGACGCCATAGTTCCGGGTTTGAAGGTGCTCGATGTTGCGGGACACGACTGGGTGGCCGACGAGCATGCACGATCCACCTGGCCCATGCACTACACCGGATATCTCACCCGGTACCTGGCCGAACTCCAGCAGCCCGAGGGAAGAATCCGCCTCGCGGGATCTGACATGGCCAACGGCTGGGGAGGCTTCATCGACGGTGCGATCGAGAGCGGCCTCGACGCTGCCCGCCAAGCAGCGTCCGCCCTCGGCAATGACACAAGTTCGAGCGTTGCTGTTAAGGCTTAGCTGAGGTGCGCCGCGTTGCTCAACGCGTGGGGTGGGCGCATGAGCCCGGGCGTGTGGGCCTCGGCGGGGTCGTTACCCAGCTGGAGGATTTGGTTGTCCGTGCCGACATGGACCACCTTGGGCTGGTAGGACTTGGCCTCTTCGGTGGTCATCTGCGCGTAGGTGATCAGGATCACAAGATCGCCCACGTGGACTTGGTGGGCAGCGGCACCGTTGATTCCGATCACGCCGGAACCGCGCTCGCCGGCGATGGTGTACGTCTCCAGGCGGGCACCGTTGGTGATGTCCACAATGGAGACGAGCTCGCCGGGAAGAATGTCGGCCGCGTCCAGGAGGTCCAGGTCGACAGTGACCGAACCGACGTAGTGTAGGTCGGCGTGGGTCACCGTTGCGCGGTGAATCTTGGACTTGAACATTGTGCGGATCATAATGCGACCAGTTTAGCGCGGCACCCTCATCCGGCGCTGTGACGTACCAGACGTTCAGCCGGCTCGTAGCGTTCCAGGCTCGTCCCTGCCACCACCAGCGCACGCAGCTCGGCGAGTCCGCCGGCCATCACGCCGCTTGCGCGCGCCTGCACCAGGACATTGCCCAATGCAGTGGCCTCCACGGGGCCTGCAATGACCGGTTTTCCGGTGGCGTTCGCGGTCAACTGGCAGAGGAGCCGGTTTTGCGAGCCACCGCCCACGATGTGCACCACTGCGGTGCTGCGGCCGGTGAGCCGTTCGGCGTCGGCCAGTGTACGTGCGTAACCAGCGGCGAGGCTATCCATAATGCAACGCACGACGGCGGCAGGTCGGTCCGCGAGCACCGCGCCGGTGTTTCGAACGGCAGCGCGGATCCGGTCCGGCATGTCATCCGGTGCGGTGAAAGAGGGATCGTCGGCGTTGATCTGCGGCCCGCCGTCGGGGAGTGCCGCTGCAGAGTCGAGCAAAGCCGGCAGGGACTGGTTGAAACCCTGCGCGGCCCAGGAACGCTGGCATTCGCTTAACAGCCACAGCCCACCAACATTGCGCAGGTAGCGGATGGTGCCATCAACTCCACGCTCGTTGGTGAAGTTGGCTTGGCGGCCGGCCTCGGTCAGGACCGGAGCGTCCAACTCCACTCCCACCAAGGACCACGTCCCGGAAGAGATGTAGGCAAAGTCCTCGCCCTCAGCGGGGACTGCGGCCACGGCGGAGGCGGTGTCGTGCGAACCAACAGCCACCACCTTCGTGCCAGCTGAAAGGCCGGTCCGCTCAACAACGGAGGGCAGCAAGGTACCAACGGTCTCGCCGGGCTGAACGAGCGGCGGGAAGATATCCCGAGGCAAGCCCAACGCATCAAGGAACCCCAACGCCCACTGGCCCGCAACGGCGTCGAAAAGTCCTGTGGTGGAGGCGTTCGTGGCCTCGGTTCGACGTTCACCGGTGAGCAGGAAAGCGATGAGGTCCGGAATCAGCAGGGCCTGGAGTCCATCCACGTCCTTTTCGGTGGCGAGCTGGTACAGGGTATTGAACTGCAGGTACTGCAGGCCGGTGGTGGCGTAGAGCTTTTCGGGCGGGATCACTGCGTGCACGCGCTCAACGGCGGTGCGGCTGCGCTCGTCCCGGTAGCTGAACGGCACCGAGGTGAGGTTGCCGTCTTTATTGATGAGACCGTAATCCACCGCCCACGTGTCGATGCCGATGCTTGCGATGCGCTCCCCTTTCCCTGCAGCCACGGAAGCGGCAGCCGCGAGGCCGCTCAGTACCTCAGCGAACAGGGCGTCGAAATCCCAGTGAAGGCCGCCGTCGAGCCCGATGACCCCGTTGGGGAACCGATGGATCGTTTCCAGCGAGATGCCGGACGTCGGCGATACACGGCCCAGCATGACGCGGCCGGAGGAGGCCCCAATATCGATGGCGGCAAACACTGTGTGAGAGGACACCGTCCCGGCGTGTGCCGGGACGGTGTTAGTGGATGCTTCGTTTGTCACGGTTGGGCCTAGCGCAGGAAGGCAGCTGCCACGCCGGCGTCCACGGGGATGTGGAGGCCGGTGGTGTGGGAGAGTTCGTTGCTGGTGAGCACGGACGCGGCGTTGGCCACGTGTTCGGGCAGGACTTCGCGCTTGAGGAGCGTGCGCTGGGCGTAGTACTTGCCCAGTTCCTGCTCGTCCACGCCATACACCGCCGCACGTTTGGCGCCCCAGCCGCCGGCGAAGATACCCGAGCCGCGGACCACGCCGTCGGGGTTGATGCCGTTGACGCGGATGCCGTGATCGCCCAGTTCCGCCGCGAGCAGGCGGACCTGGTGGGCTTGGTCGGCTTTAGTGGCGGAGTAGGCGATGTTGTTCGGGCCCGCGAAAACAGAATTCTTGGAGGAGATGTAGATGATGTCTCCGCCCAGGCCCTGATCGATCATCACCTTCGCGGCGGCTTTGGAGACCAGGAACGAGCCCTTGGCCATGACGTTGTGCTGGAGGTCCCAGTCCTTCTCCGTGGTTTCCAGCAACGGCTTGGAGATGGACAGGCCGGCGTTGTTGACCACCAGGTCCAAGCCACCGAACGCGAGCACGGCTTCCTGAATGGCAGCGGCGATCTGGGCTTCGTCGGTGACGTCGGCTTGGACGCCGATGGCGACGTCGGAGCCGCCCAGTTCCTCGGCTACCTTTTGGGCGTTCTCAAGGTTCAGGTCGGCAATGACGACGCACGCGCCGTCGGACGCCAAACGGGTAGCGATCGCCTTGCCGATGCCCGACGCCGCACCGGTCACCAGCGCGATGCGGGTGGCGTGGGACTTGGGCTTGGGCATCCGGGCGAGCTTGGCTTCTTCCAGCGCCCAGTATTCGATGCGGAATTTCTCGGCTTCCTCGATCGGGGCGTACGTGGAGATGGCCTCTGCGCCGCGCATCACATTGATGGCGTTGATATAGAACTCGCCTGCCACGCGGGCGGTCTGCTTGTCCTTGCCGAAGGAGAACATGCCCACGCCGGGGACCAACACGATCGCCGGGTCAGCGCCGCGAAGTGCGGGGCTGTCCGGGGTTGCGTGGCGGTCGTAGTACGCCTGGTAGTCCTCGCGGTAGGCGGCGTGGAGTTCCTTCAAGCGGGTGACCGATTCCTCGATGGAGGCGTCGGCCGGCAGGTCCAGGATCAGGGGTTTGACCTTGGTGCGCAGGAAGTGGTCGGGGCAGGAGGTGCCCAGCGCGCCGAGACGCGGGTGCTCTTCCGCGGCGAGGAATTCAAGTACTGCGGTGTCATCGCTGAAGTGTCCCAGCTGAGGTTTGTCGGTGGAGGCCAGGCCGCGGATCACCGGGGCGAGGGCTGCGGCTTTGGCGCGGCGCTCCGCCTCGGGGAGCGGGGCGTAGCCGGGGAGTGCGGGGCCGAAGGGCTCGGATTTGCCGTTGTCCTTGATGTAATTCTCGGCCTGATCGATGATCCACAGCGAGTTGGCTTCGGCCTCTTCGCTGGTGGCGCCCCAGGCGGTTATGCCGTGGCCGCCCAGGATGGTGCCGATGGCCTGCGGGTTGGCTTCCTTGATCGCCGCGATGTCCAGGCCCAGCTGGAAACCGGGACGACGCCACGGAACCCACACCACCTTGTCGCCGAACACCTTGGAGGTCAGTGCCTCGCCATCCACCGCCGTCGCGATCGCGATGCCCGAGTCCGGGTGCAGGTGGTCCACATGTGCAGCGTCAACGAGGCCGTGCATGGCGGTATCGATCGACGGCGCAGCGCCGCCCTTGCCGTGGAGGCAGTAGTCGAACGCGGCCACCATTTCGTCTTCACGTTCGACGCCGGGGTAAACGGACTTGAGTGCCTGCAGCCGGTCCAGCCGGAGTACGGCAAGGTTCTCAGCTTTGAGGGTGCCGAGGTCGCCGCCGGAGCCTTTGACCCAGAGGAGTTCGACGTCCTGGCCCGTGACGGGGTCCTTTTCGGTGCCCTTGGCGGAGGTGTTGCCGCCGGCGAAATTGGTGTTCCGCTTGTCCGCGCCGAGTCGGTTGGAACGGTTGATCAGCTCTTCAACAGTGGTGTTGGTAGTCATGCTTAAGCGCCCCATCCGGCTTGCTGGCCGCCTGCGCGGTCCTCGTTGATCTTCTTCTGGTATCCGCTGGCCTTGTACGCGGCCATTGGGTCGGCGGGCAGGCCGCGGGACTCGCGCCACTGCGCCAGGACCGGGCGGACATCGGTGTAGAAGGCATCGTTGAAGATGCCGTTGGCGGCCAGTACATCCCCGGCACGCTGGGCCTCGGTGAGGGCTGCCGTGTCCACGAGCAGGGCACGCGCGGTCATCTCCTGGACGTTCAACACCGAGCGGATCTGGCCCGGGATTTTCTCTTCCAGGTTGTGGCATTGATCCAGCATCAGGGCAACCCCGGAGTCCTTACCGAAGCCACCGCCACGGATCACCTCGTGCATGATGCGGAACAGCTGGAACGGGTCAGCGGCGCCAACAATCAGATCATCGTCGGCGTAGAAGCGGGAGTTGAAGTCGAAGGACCCCAGCTTGCCCAGGCGCAGCAACTGCATCACGATGAACTCGATGTTGGTGCCCGGTGCGTGGTGGCCGGTGTCCAGGCAAACGAACGCCTTCTCGCCCAACGCCAGGGTCTGCGCGTAAGAAGTACCCCAGTCCGGGACGTCGGTGTGGTAGAAAGCGGGCTCGAAGAACTTGTACTCCAGAACCAGGCGCTGCTCATCGCCGAGAGCCGCGTAGATTTCCTGCAAGGATTCGGCGAGGCGGTCCTGGCGACCCCGCATATCGTCCTGGCCCGGGTAGTTGGTGCCGTCAGCCAGCCAGATCTTCAGGTCCTTGGACCCGGTGGCGTGCATGATGTCGATGCACTCCAGGTGGTGATCGATGGCCCGGCGGCGTACGGACTCGCTGGAGGAGGTCAGGGAGCCGAACTTGTATTCGTCATCCTGGAAGGTGTTGGAGTTGATGGTGCCCAGCCCAACGCCCAGTCCTTCGGCATACCCGCGAAGCGCGGAGTAGTCATCCACTTTGTCCCACGGAATGTGCAGGGCAACGGTGGGAGCCAGCCCCGTCAGCTCGTGAACCTTGGCGGCGTCGGCGATCTTTTCCTCAACGGTGCGCGGCGTTCCCGGGGTGCCGAACACCTTGAACCGGGTCCCTGAATTTCCGTAGGCCCAGGACGGCACTTCAATGGCCAGTTCCCCTAGACGGCCCAGGGCCGATTCTGTGGTGTTCATGCTTGTTCCTTTTGGTATTCGTGGGCTGGATCTTTGTCTATGTGTGCGGCGCCTGCGGGCTCTGTGACGGCTCCCGCTGCGGCCAGTTGATCCTCGAGGTTGAAAACTTCCTCGATGATCTCGAAACCTTGGTCTGGAGGGAGGTCGCTGTCCGCGAAGAGGTTTGCCATCTCTGCCTGCCAGCGGGCATTGACCTCGGTCAGGGCCATCTGCGTCTGCGCTGCCTCGTAGTCTTCGCATTCCAAGTAGCCGATCAGTTGGCCATCAGGGGCGAGGAACAGGGAGTAGTTGTTCCACCCCGCGCTCTTCAGCGCTGCCAGCATCTCCGGCCATACGGCGGCGTGGCGCTCCTTGTACTCGTCCATCAGTTCCGGCTGGACTGAAGAGCGGAAACAAACCCTCATATGAGATCTCCGGGCTACTCGTCTTTGAATCGTTTCATTTGTTACGATTCAAATTACCCTCGGAAACGGAAGGGTGTCAAGGCGTTTCCTGCACTTTGACTTCGGCCCACGGAGATCGGAAAGCATGTCCACGACAGCCAGCATCAAAGACGTTGCCACCCATGCGCAGGTAGCCGTGGGAACTGTTTCGAACGTGCTGAATTATCCGGACCGCGTTTCGCAGCGGACCAAGGAACGTGTCCTGAAATCCATTGCCGAACTCGGCTTCGTACGCAACGACGCCGCCCGTCAACTCCGCGCAGGACAAAGCCGGACCATCGGCCTGATTGTGCTCGACGTCGGAAACCCCTTCTTCTCGTCGGTGGCACGTGCTGCTGAAGATGCCGCTGCGGCTCTGGGAAGCGTGGTGCTGGTGGGGGACAGTGGCCAGGATGCGTCCCGCGAAGCGCACTACATGGACCTGTTCCAGGAACAGCGGGTCCAAGGCCTGCTGATCTCGCCCGTCGGTGATGTGGCCCAGCGGATCGATACCCTCCGTGAGCGCGGCGTGCCCACCGTCCTGGTGGATGAATTGGCCGACACCGAGCGGTGCAGCTCAGTGTCCGTTGATGATCAGGAAGGCGGCTTTTTGGCCGCCAAGCACCTGCTTGACCTGGGCCGTCGTCGTCTGGCTTTTGTTGGCACGCCCTCTATCCGCCAAGTGGCCAGCCGACTCAAGGGCGCGCAGCGCGCCGTTTCGGAGGTGGACGGAGCGTCGATTGAGGTGCTCGACTCTGCCGGGCAGACCGTCCTCGCGGGGCGTCAGCTCGGCAACAAACTGGTGGAGCGTTCTCCGGACAAGCGCCCCGAAGCTGTGTTCTGCTCCAACGACCTCCTGGCCCTGGGCGTCATGCAATCACTGACCATGCTGCGAACGGTGCGGATTCCCGAGGACATCGCACTCATTGGCTATGACGACATCGATTTCGCCATCTCCGCTGTGGTGCCGCTGTCCTCGATCCGGCAGCCCACGGAAGCGCTCGGCCGCACGGCGATCGAGCTGCTTGCCGAGGAACAGGACAGTGGCGGCACCAAGCACAGGGCCGTGGTGTTCACCCCCGAACTCGTGGTCCGTCAAAGCACTGCGGGCGCTGACAGTTAGCGCCCGCCACACCCAAGTAGGGGACAGGAAACGTTCCACTGAGCGCCCAGTAGAGCGTTTGCTGTCCCCTAGTTGGGTGGGCTACAGGGCGTAGATGCTCCACGATGCCGTGTGCTCGGTGCCGGGCTCAAGCCGGATCAGGTCCCTGCCGCTGTTGAACGCATCCGGTGGGCAGGTCATAGGTTCCACAGCCAGGCCGATCCGGCTCGGAATGGGTGCCGGCTTGTCCGCTGTGTGGATCTGTAGCCACTGGGAGCTTTCGTCCCAGGACATTCCGACGCCGGTGCCCGCCGGGTCCCGCACGGAAAGCCGCGCCAGCCCGCCGTCGAACGTCAGGCCTGCGAAGGCGTGGTCCATCTCGGTATTCCCGATGGCGCGCGCTGAACGGAAGTCGAAAGCATGGCCTTCAACGGGTGCCAGCGAAAGTGGCAACAGCCTGTCCGGGGTGACTTCAAGGAAGGAATCCGCGGCAAACTCGAGCACCCACTCATCCAGCGGCGAAGAACCGGCCACCAGGTACGGGTGCGGGCAGACGCCATAGGGGGCTGCCACGTCCGCAGCATTCACAGCCGTCACGGAGGTGTGCAACCCGGATTCGTCCAGCACGTACCGGGCCGAAAGTTCCAGCACGAACGGGTAGCCCGCGCTGGGTCCCACCGTGCAGGTCAAGGTGAGGGAACCGGCGTCGTGCTCTTTCAACGTCCAGTCGAGCGGAAAAGCAAGCCCGTGCAGCGACGTTTGCCGTTCGGGTTCGTTGACCGGCAGCTGGTGCGTGACTCCGTCGAAGGTGTACGTGCCGTCCGCGATCCGGTTAGGCCACGGTGCAGCGATGATGCCGCGATAGTCGGGGATGGGGCCGCCGGCCGGGAACGGAACAATAAGGTCGCGCCCATCGAACCGGAGGACGCGCAGGGCAGCCGCGCGGGCGGTCACAACAGCCGTGTAACCGCCCGCGCTCAGCGTGAATTCAGTGCTCACAGGCCGCCGGCCAGCTTGTAGTACGCGGCGTTCCAGTTGAGTTCCTTCTTGAACTGTTTGATGGTGGTGCCTTCGTCGATGGTGAGGAGTTCGGTCTTGGCGATTTCGGCGAAGTCCTCGAACACTTCCAGGCCCACCTGCGTGGACAATACCGTGTGGTGCGCGGCGCCGGCGGTGAGCCACGCGGCGGCCGAGGTGGCGAAGTTGGGCTTGGGCTCCCAGAGCGCGCGCGCCACGGGCAGGTTGGGCAGCGGTTGGTCGAGGTCGACGACGTCCACCACGTTCGCCACCAAGCGGAACCGATCGCGCATATCAGACAAGGCGACGACGATGCCCGGGCCGGCGTCGGTGTCGAAGACCATGCGGACGGGATCTTCCTTGCCGCCAATACCCAGCGGGTGGATCTCCACGCGCGGCTTCTTGACGGTCAGCGACGGGCAAACCTCCAACATGTGCGCGCCCAGGATCTTCTCGCTGCCCGGCTCCAGGTGATACGTGTAGTCCTCCATCAGCGACGCGCCGCCGGGCAGGTTCCCGCCCATGACCTTGGCCGCGCGGACCAGGATGGCGGTCTTCCAGTCACCCTCCGCGCCGAAGCCGTAGCCGTCGGCCATGAGCCGTTGGACCGCCATGCCGGGGAGCTGGCGCAGTTCGCCCAGATCCTCGAAAGAGGTGGTGAAAGCGGCCGAGCCGTTCGCTTCCAGGAAGCTGCGCAGTCCCAGCTCGATGCGTGCGCTGTAGCGCAGCGATTCGTGGCGGTCGCCCCCTGCTTTGAGTTCGTCAACCACCTCGTAAAGGCGCTCGTACTCCGCAACCAGGGCATCGACGTCGGACTCTGCGGCGCCGTGGACAGCCTCGGCGAGCTCATTCACGGACCACGTGTTCACCGAGACGCCGAAGCGCAGCTCGGCTTCGGTCTTGTCGCCTTCGGTAACTGCGACGTTGCGCATGTTGTCGCCGAAGCGGGTCAGCTTCAGCGTCCGGACGGCGGCCCATCCGGCGGAGGCGCGCTGCCAG
Organism: Arthrobacter sp. B0316-5-4; assembly: GCF_059090325.1. Classification (NCBI taxonomy): domain Bacteria; kingdom Bacillati; phylum Actinomycetota; class Actinomycetes; order Micrococcales; family Micrococcaceae; genus Arthrobacter; species Arthrobacter sp. B0316-5-4. The sequence goes on along the minus strand of NZ_JBNHFN010000006.1, from coordinate 327,187 downwards.
GCGCCCACCTGACGGGCGACCTCAGGGTTGCTGACATGCCCGACGACGGTCTTCCGCGGCACGCCGAGGCGCGACTGGATGTAACCGAATTCGCGGTCACCGTGCGCTGCCTGGTTGAGGTTCATGAAGTCGAAGTCGATGTCCGCCCACGGCAGGTCCCGGTTGGCCTGGGTGTGCAGGTGCAGGAGCGGCTTGCGCAGGGCGTCAAGGCCCTGGATCCACATCTTGGCGGGGCTGAAGGTGTGCATCCAGGCAGTCACGCCGATCACCGCGTCATCCGCGTTGGCTTCCAGCGCCGTGCGGCGGATGGCGTCCGAGTCGGTGAGGACCGGCTTCCAGACAAGCTTCACCGGGACGTCGCTGTTGGCGTTGAGGGTGTTGGCAATCTCCTGCGACTGCGCTGCGACCTGCTTGAGGACGTCCTCGCCGTAGAGGTGCTGGCTGCCGGTGAGGAACCAGACCTCGTACTGCTCAAGTGACGTGTTGTTGGCCTTTGCCATGGGGGTGCTCCTGGGGTTGTGTTCTTGTCCGGGCTGGGCTGCTGAGGGCTTAGCGGCCGTAAACGTTTTGGTAGCGGTCGTACAGCGACTCGATCTTGGCTTGGTCGATGGGAAGTGGTTCGCCCAGCTGACGGGAAATGTGCACGGTCCGGGCTACTTCCTCGCACATGACAGCGGCCTTGACCGCGGACCGGGCGTCCTTGCCGATGGTGAACGGCCCGTGGTTCTGCATCAGCACGGCGGGGGAGTTGGAGTTCTTGAGCGTCTCCACGATGCCTTGGCCGATGGAGTCGTCCCCGATCAGCGCGAACGGCCCCACGGGGATGGGGCCACCGAATTCGTCGCCCATCATGGTCAGAACGCAGGGGATTTCCTCGCCGCGGGCAGCCCAGGCTGTGGCGTAGGTGGAATGCGTGTGCACCACGCCGCCAACCTCGGGCATGTGCCGGTAGACGTAAGCGTGCGCGGCTGTGTCCGAGGAAGGCGAAAGATCCGGATTCCCCCAGTCAACGGTGCCCGCGCTGCCGGTGTTCATGCCCCGGACCGGTGTGCCGTACAGGTCGGTGACCACCATGAGCTCCGGTGTGAGGTCGTCGTAGGAAACCCCGGACGGCTTGATGACCATGAGGTCGTGGCCTGGAATGCGGCCGGAGACGTTGCCCGCGGTCCACACGACCAGTTCGTATCGGGTCAGCTCTGCGTGAAGTTCGCAGACTTCCTTGCGAACCCTCGCGATGGTGTCCAGGAGCGCGCTCATGCGGACACCCGCTCTGCGGCGTCGGTGGAAGAGTTCGACGCCGGCTCGGTCACCCTTGCGGTGCCCTGCGCCTCGCGCTGGATCGCCTTGAGGCGGTGCATGACATTGTTGGTTCCGCGGCCGAAGTAGTCGTGCAGGGTCCGGTATTCCTGGAAGAGGACGTCGTATGCAGCAACGTTTTCAGGAATGGGCGTGTACACAGCGCCGGGAGCTGCGGCCATGGATGAGGCGGCTTCGCGGATGTCCTTGTACTTCCCGGCAGCGACGGCAGCGTGGATGGCGGAGCCGAGCGCGGGGCCCTGCTCGGAACCGATCGTGGAAAGCTGCAAACCGGTGATGTCCGCGTAGACCTGCATGAGGAACTTGTTCTTCAAGAGCCCACCGGCCACGATGAATTCCTTGACGGGGACACCGGAATCGCGGAAGGCGTCCACGATGGTGCGGGTGCCGAACGCCGTGGCCTCCAGTAGGGCCCGGTAAGTGTCCTCGGGCTTGGTTGCCAGGGTTTGGCCCACCACGATGCCGGAAAGTTCATGGTCAACCAGCACTGACCGGTTGCCCGAGTGCCAGTCCAGGGCGATGAGTCCGTGCTCGCCAATGGCCTGTTTCTCAGCGAGTTCCGTGAGGTATTCGTGGATGCTTTTACCTTGGGCTGCGGCGGCGTGGTGGTATTCCGGCGGGACGCCGTTCTTAGTGAACCAACCGAAGATGTCGCCTACTCCGGACTGGCCGGCTTCGTAGCCCCACAGGCCGTCAACGATTCCGCCGTCAACGACACCACACATGCCCGGGACCTCGCGGAGGACGTCGCCGTTCATGACATGGCAGGTGGAGGTACCCATGATGGCAACAAGCTGTCCAGGCTCCACGGCATTGGCTGCCGGTGCGCTGACGTGCGCGTCAACGTTTCCCACGGCTACGGCAATCCCTGCCGGAAGGCCCGTCCAGGCGGCGGCTTCTTCCGTGAGCTGTCCGGCGGCGTCGCCCAAACTGCCGATGGTGTGCTCCAGTTTTTCGGAGACGAAATCCTTGAAGTGGGGATTGAGCTCGGCGAGGAAATCCTCCGACGGGTACTTTCCATCCTGGTAGATGCCCTTGTATCCGGCTGTGCAGGCGTTCCGGACGTAGTTTCCACATAGCTGCCAGACGATCCAGTCGGCGGCTTCAACCCAGTGATCCATGGCGCCGTAGACTTCGGGGTCCTCTTCGAGGAGTTGCAGGCCCTTGGCGAATTCCCATTCGGAGGAGATCAGGCCGCCGTAGCGGGGGAGCCAGGATTCGCCACGCTTTTCAGCAAGCTGGTTGATGCGGTCCGCTTGTGGTTGGGCGGCGTGGTGGCGCCACAGCTTCACGAAGGCATGGGGTCGGTCAGCGAAGCGGTCCACCTCGTTCAGCGGCGTGCCGTCCGCCGTCGTCGGGACCATGGTGCAGGCGGTGAAGTCGGTGGCGATGCCCACCACCTTCTTCGGGTCGATGCCGGCATCGGCGACGGCGGCCGGTACAGCATTGCGCAGGACGTCGCGGTAGTCGTTAGGGACCTGGAGCGCCCAGTCGGCGGGCAAACGCTGGCCGCTGCCGGGAAGCTTTTCCGTGACCACGGCGTGCGGGTATTCGAACACGCCACTGCCGAGCTCGGCACCGTCCGAGACGCGCACGACGACGGCGCGGCCGGAGAGGGTGCCGTAGTCCACGCCGATGACGAATTGCTCATCGAGGGGGGAATTTTCTGAGGTATTCATGAGGTCTCCATCCGGCTGGCCAGGGCCTCATTGCCGGGGTTCGGGGTGGAAAAGTGAAGAAGGTCTGATGCAATTGTTAGCGCTCACAACTTTGATGTCAAGAGCGGTTCCGCTGATGTGTCCAAGTCCGCTCACGGGTAGGGTGGCAGGACAAACTGTTTGGGGGAACATTGAGATACCGCGAGATGACGTCCGTCGCCGCCGCTGTTGCGGTCCTGTTGCTTACCGGGTGCTCCAGCTACCCCGGAATTGCGGCCGTACAACGGCCCGCCGAGGCAAAAGACGCACTACCCGCCGATATTCGGAGCGAAAAACCTGACTTGCCCTCAGACTTCCGACTTTTGGCCGAGGACGACGGGGTTAAGTACTTCGCAGCTGAGAGCCCTGAGCACACGACCGCCTGCATCGCCGCCTACCCCGTTGACAAGCCGGACCAATGGACGCTGGCTTGTTCCGATGGGATTACCGGCGAACGGGAAATCGTGACCACCAGCCACACGGGGCAGCCCACCGTGAAGCTGGTGACAACCGGCTTCGACACCAAGGCCCTCGAAGCAGAGGGCTGGCGCAAGGTTCACGACAATGTCTGGGTGGGGGCCGTAGCCAACCCCTAGGCCTGCCCCGCTTGGCGGGTACCGGCTTGGGTGGGTCCGGCTTGGGCTGTGGTGGAGCGGACAACCAGGCGCGGCGTGACCGTCGCCGGCGCGTGCGACGTGCCCTTGTCCAGGTACTCGAGCAGCAGATCGATGCAGCGTTGGCCGAGCTCTTCGAAGTCCTGCGCAACGGTGGTCAGTGGCGGAATGAAGTACGCGGATTCCGGCTGGTCATCGAAACCCACCACACTGATGTCGGTGGGAACCTGGACGCCGGTCTCGTTGAACGCGCGCAGTACCCCCAGAGCCATCTGGTCGTTGGCAACAAATAGAGCCGTCACCGAGCGCTCCGCAGCGATCTTCAAGCCTTCGCGGTAACCACATTCAGCGCTCCAGTCGCCCTCGATCAGTGTGGCTGGCTCAAGCCCCGCCTCAGCCAAAGCATCCCGCCAGCCGTCGATGCGCGCGGCCGCGTCGATCCAATCGGCGGGCCCGGACAAGTGGCCGATCTGCGTGTGGCCAAGGTCCAGAAGGTGTTGGACTGCGAGCCGGGCTCCTTGCCGTTGGTCGACTGTGGCGCCGCTGAGGTTCTCATCGCCCACGGACCCGACGGCTACCAGTGGAACCTGGGCTGTGATATCCCGCAGGACATCAAAAGTTCCGGGGTGGGGCACCGTGACCACAATGCCGTCCACGCCCTGGTCCATGAAATGGGCGATGGCGTCCTTGATGGTTTCCGGCGTGACTTCGCGCAGGCCCGCAACGCTGACGAAGTAGCCGGCGTCCCTCGCCGCTTGCTGGACGCCCAAAAGTGTGTGGGATGGTCCGTACTGGGCCAGTTCGCTGCCGAGCACACCAATGGTTTGGGAGCGTCGGGTTACCAAGCTACGTGCGGCTACGTTGCGGCGGTAGCCCAGATCGGTGATGGCCTGTTCGACGCGCTCGCGGGTCTTGGAACTCACGTTGGGGTGGTTGTTGAGCACCCGTGAAACGGTCTGATGGGACACCCCGGCGACGCGGGCGACGTCCTCCATGACCGGAGGGCGGGTTGGTGCGGTTCGTTCAGAGCTCACCCTGTCACGATAGAGCACTGGCCACGATGATCAGCCGATGGCCGCCCTTGCGGCGTAATGGCGGTACCTCGTAAGGAAGGCGGCGGGCGCGTCGCCGTTCCGTGCACTCACGTTCACGCCTTTCACTGGCCAGTCAGGCAACGTGCCCGCCAGGACACCCGCTGCCTGGCGCGCGGCGCCATCTGCAACGTACTCGCCCGGCTTCGGCACGAACACCGGAACCCCGAATACAGCGGCGGCGACCTCCTGGACGGCTCCGGATTGTGCGCCGCCACCTACCAGGATGACGCGCTGGGCCGCGACGCCCTGGGCCAGGAGTGCGGCCAGGCCATCGGCGAGGGAGCACAGCACACCCTCGAATGCGGCCCGGGCCAGGTTGGCGGGGGTGTAGTTGGAGAGGGTGAGGCCGTGGAGCGAACCAGTGGCGTTCGGCAAGTTGGGTGTCCGTTCGCCCTCGAAGTACGGCACCATGGTCAGCCCGCCGGATCCTTCCGGTGCGGACAAGGCCAGTTCGCCAAGTTCGTGGAGGGTCACGCCCAGCAAAGCGGCGGTGGAGTCGAAGAGCCGTGTGGCGTTGAGCGTGCAGGCGAGGGGAAGATAATTGCCGGTCGCATCAGCGAAACCTGCCACCAATCCACTGGCGTCGTGTGAGGAAACCTCCGATACGGCGAATACCGTCCCCGACGTGCCGATGGATATGACGACATCACCGACGGTGGCACTGACGCCCAGGCCTGCGGCAGCGTTATCGCCAGCGCCCGGCCCGATCAAGGCGCCTCCCGGAGTCTTGCCTGCCACTTCCAAAGGCCCCACGACGGTGGGCAGCACCGGTACGTGTCCCAGCGTGCTTCGAAGTACTTCGGGAAGGTACTCGCCGGTGGTGGCCGAAAAGTAGCCGCTGCCGGAGGCGTCGGACCTGTCGGTGCGGAGGAGCTCCAGCGACGCGGGCCCTGTTCCTGGACCGTTGCCTGCCAGGCGCCATGACAGCCAATCATGGGGAAGGCACACCGCGGCCGTACGGGCGGCGTTGTCCGGCTCATTGCGGGCCAACCAGCGCAGCTTGGTGGCCGTCAATGAAGCGACCGGCACGGTTCCTGTGCTGCTTGCCCACTGGGCGGCACCGGCCACTGAATCGCCATCACCGGCCTCCCGGATGAGATTCTCGGCGTCCGGTGCTGAACGGGTGTCGTTCCACAGCAGGGCCGGGCGAACAACGTCGCCGGATTCGTCGAGGCACACCATGCCATGCTGCTGCCCACCGATGGAGATGGCGTCCACATCATCCAAACCGCCCGCGTCCGTGATCGCTTCCTGCAGCGCAGCCCACCAGTGCTCAGGGTGAACCTCGCTTCCCTCCGGGTGGGAAGCCCGGCCCTGACGCACCAGGGCACCTGTGGCTGAGTCGCGGATGATCACCTTGCAGGACTGGGTGGAGCTGTCGATCCCGGCTACGAGAGGCATGCGTAATTCCTTTGGAGGACATCGCCGGACGTACCCGAAACAAGGGCACGTCCGGTGATGGATGTTGGTGGGCGGGAGTGACTTAGCGGGCGCCGAGCAGGTGCTCGATGGCCAGCTGGTTGAGGCGGACGAAAGCGAACGAGCGCTCCGCGGCCTGGTCGGCGTCGAACGTTTCGAAAGCGCTGGCGTCAGCCAGCAGGTCCGCGGTGGTCTCGCCGGCGCTAAGAGTCGGCTCGCCCAGCTCGAACACGCCTGAGGTGGCCAGCGCTTCCTGGACCTCGGGATCCGCGCGGAACGCAAGCGCACGCTCCTTGAGCAGGAGGTACATGGACATGTTGGACTTTGCGGATTCCCAAACGCCGTCGTAACCGTCCGTGCGGGACGGCTTGTAGTCGAAGTGGCGTGGGCCGTCGTACTTCGGTCCGCCGTTCGGGAAGCCGTTCTCCAGGAGGTCCACGGTAAAGAAGGCGCTGGTGAGGTCGCCGTGGCCGAAGACGAGGTCTTGGTCGTACTTGATTCCACGCTGGCCGTTGAGGTCGATGTGGAAAAGCTTTCCGGCCCACAGTGCCTGGGCGATGCCGTGGGTGAAGTTCAGGCCCGCCATCTGCTCGTGGCCCGTCTCCGGGTTGAGGCCCACGATGTCACCGTGTTCCAGCTGCGCGATGAACGCGAGGCCGTGCCCGACGGTGGGAAGGAATATATCGCCGCGGGGTTCGTTCGGCTTGGGCTCCAGGGCGATCCGTAGGCCGTAACCCTTCTCCTTGATATAGCCGGCCGCGGTGTCAACGCCTTCCTTCATGCGGTCCAGCGCGGCGGAGAGGTCCTTCGAGCCGTCATATTCGCTGCCTTCGCGGCCGCCCCACATCACGAACGTCTCGGCGCCAAGCTCGGCAGCGAGATCGATGTTGCGGAGGATCTTGCTCAGGGCGAAGCGACGGATGGAGCGGTCGTTCGACGTGAAGCCACCGTCCTTGAAGACGGGGTGGCTGAAGAGGTTGGTGGTCACCATGGGCGTCTTCAAGCCGGTCTCGGCCAATGCTGCCTTGAAGTTCTTCAGGATCAGTTCACGTTCGGAGGCCGTGGCGTCGAAGGGGATCAGGTCATTGTCATGGAAAGTGATGCCGTAGGCGCCGAGGTCGCTGAGCTTGTGGACTGCTTCTACCGGGTCCAGGGCAGGGCGGGTTGCTACGCCGAACGGGTCTGCGCCTGTCCAGCCGACGGTCCAAAGGCCAAAGGTGAAGCGGTCCTGGGGGGTGGGCTGCGGGGTCATTTTGCTCCTTTGCAAAGCACTGGGAAGGGAAGGAAAGTAGTGCCTTCCAATTAGTTTTCAATCTGAACTATATGGGGGATGATGGATTATGGTCAATGGAAGCCGGCAAAAAGTTTTTCGAATCCGCAGGGAGGTCCCATACCCGTGATTGACGCAACCGCGCCGGGGCGCGTAGGTGATGTCCGCCGTCGTAATCTTTCGCTCGTGTTGGACTCCATCGCGAGGACGGGGGATGCCAAGCCCAGTCGCGCGCAGCTTGCCGCGGGAACCGGACTTACCAAGGCTGCGGTGTCCAGCCTCGTCGCCGACCTCGTGGAATCAGGGCTGGTCTCCGAGGTGGGCCTTTATCGCGACGGTGAGCGGGGGAGGCCGGGCCAGGGCCTGGAGCTCAGTTCCCGGCGCGGCGTGATCGGCATGGAAATTAACGTGGATTACCTGGCCGTAGGCGTGGTGGACCTGGGTGGCAACCTGCGCTTCCATTCAAGTGTTGAGTCGCCCAACCGGGGCTTGGAGCCGGCAACGGTGATGGAGCGTCTCGGCGCCTTGGCGGCCGAGGCGAAGGCTGCTGCGGCCGCCGAAGGCATAGCCATCCTCGGTGGCGGCCTGGCTGTCCCCGGGCTGGTGGACGAGCAACGAAGCGTCGTCCTCTCCGCCCCTAACCTGCATTGGGAAAATGAGCCATTGAATCCACGGGCCCTCCTGGAGGGGGCCCCGCTTGGGGTGCGGTTGTCCAACGAGGCCAACAGTGCAGCACTGGGCGAACTTTGGTACGGCGGCGGCCCCACCGACTTCCTCTACGTGTCCGGAGAGGTGGGTGTAGGTGGCGGCGTCATTATCGCGTCCGAGCTGTACACGGGACCGGGTGGTTCCGCGGGGGAGCTGGGGCATATCGTAGTGAACCCGGACGGACCGTCCTGCTCGTGCGGTGGGGCGGGGTGCCTGGAAACCTTCGCTGGCCAAGAGGCGATATTCGAGGCGGCGGGCATTCCGCCCGGCACGTTGGAGGGGCGCGCAGAGGTACTGCTCGCCGCGCTTCGGCGGCGGGATCCGCAGGCTACGAAGGCAGTCGACGACGCCGGACGGTACCTGGGCGTGGCCCTCGCCTCCTCTGCCCGGCTGATGGATATCGAAGCGGTAGTGCTCGGCGGGCATTTTGCCGTGCTGGGAGAGTGGCTGCGCCCGGCCCTGTTGGGTAGCCTGGAGCGCCATGCGCCGGGGCTCCTGGATCCGAGGAACCTGACATTGTCCGGCCTGGAGCATTCCGGAACCCTGCTGGGAGCTGCCGGCCAGGTGATCCGCTCCGTGATTGAGTCGCCGTTCGAGTTCCTGCTGGCGGCGAAGCTGGCATAGATTCCGGGTTGAAAGTCGGCGTGGGTTCTTCCTAAAGAATCATCAGCATGCTTAGTATTGGTGAGTCAGTTGTTCGCGCAACCTACCCCCACGAACGAGTGCCCCATGACTACACAAGATTCAGCCCACACAAGCACTGCCAAGGCGCAGACCGCACCTTCCCCGGAAGACTCGCGCAAGCCGGACAGTCCCAACGACCTCGCCAAACCCACATGGATGTACATCGCCAAAAGGACCCTGAGGGAGTTCACCAAGGACCAGTGCCCGGACGCTGCGGCAGGCTTGACGTACTACGGTGTGCTCGCGCTCTTCCCCGCGCTCCTTGCCTTGGTTTCGCTTCTCGGCATATTTGGCGATGCAGGCAAGACCACATCGGGATTGCTGGACATCGTCCAGCAATTTGCTCCCGGACCGGGCGTTGACACCCTCCGAAAGCCCATTGAGGAGCTGACCCAATCCAACGCGGCAGGCTTCGCCCTGTTCTTCGGGATCGTGGTGGCCCTATGGTCGGCCTCCGGATACGTGTCCGCGTTTAGCCGCGCCATGAACCGCGTCTACGAAGTGGACGAAGGGCGTGGGTTCATCAAGCTCCGCGGCACGATGCTGGCAGTGACGGTCGTCGCCGTCGTTGGTGCAGCGCTGGTCGCCGCCATGCTGGTCCTCAGTGGGCCGGTGGCAGAAGCAATCGGCGGCGCCATTGGATTGTCCCAGGCGTTCCTGACGGTCTGGAACATCGCGAAATGGCCGGTACTCATCGTCATTGTGGTGGCCATCATTGCCGTGCTCTACTACTTCACTCCCAACGTCAAGCAGCCCAAGTTCCGCTGGATGAGCATGGGCTCCCTCATCGCCCTGGTGATTTTTGCCCTCGCCTCACTGGGGTTCGGCTTCTACGTTGCCAACTTCAGCAACTACAACAAAACCTATGGCGCCCTGGCGGGTGTGATCATCATGTTGCTGTGGCTCTGGATCCTCAACATGTCCTTGCTGTTCGGTGCCGAATTCGACGCCGAGATGGAGCGTGGCCGCCAGCTGCAGGGTGGAATTGAAGCTGAAGAGAGCATTCAGCTGCCGCCCCGCGACACCAAGAAGAGCGACAAGATGCAGGAAAAGGAAGATGAAATTGTCAGGACCGGAGAGGAAATCCGTGAAAGCAACGGCGACGAACCGCGGAAGAACAAGTAGCCGGAACCCTGTCATGGACGCCAGCAAAACCAAGCTCAAAGCGATCAAACACGGCGACAACGTGAAGATCCGGGGTGAAGTCTTCCGGGTCAGCGCAGTGCAGCCTGCGGAAGGCTCACCGAACATCACCTTGGAACTGCAAGGGCACGACGGCGGTTCGGTCACCCTCATCGGCCTGCCGAAGGCCCGCGTGGAGCTTGCCGCGAGCTGAGGCGGCCTTGGTGCGACCCTCCCGCGGAGATTGGGGCCATCCGCGGGAGGATCACGTTCTTAGGCGAACGGGAGGACGAGCTCCGCGTAGCGCTGCTTCATGGTTTCCAGGACGGTGTCACCATCGGCATCCCAGATCTCCTGGTTAAAGATTTCAACCTCGATGTCGCCCGTGTACCCGGCGTCCCGGACCCAGGTGCCGATAGTCGCGAAGTCGATGACGCCGTCGCCCATCATTCCGCGCGAGAGCAGCGCATCCGTAGCGATCGGCAGGTTGAAATCGCACACCTGGTAGGAGGCGATGCGGTTCTCGCGGCCAGCTCGTTCGATCTGCGCCTTGAGTTCCGGATCCCACCAGACGTGGAAGGTGTCGACGGCGACGCCCACTGCCTTCGCGGCGTACGGCGCGGCGAGGTCCAGGGCCTGGCCCAGGGTGGAGATCAGGGCACGGTCGGCCGCGTACATCGGGTGCAGGGGCTCAAGAACCAACCGAATGCCATGCTCTGAGGCAAAGGGAACGAGTTCCTCCAGCCGGTCCGCCACGCGTTGCCGTGCAGCGACCACGTCCTTCTCACCCGGTGCGAGCCCACCAACAACCAGGAACAACTCCTGGGTGTCCAGTGCTACTGCTTCGCGGACGGCTTCGAAGTTGTCGGCCAGTGCTGCGGCCTGTCCCTCGGGATCTGCCGCGGTGAGGAAGCCGCCGCGGCACAGCGAGGAAACCCGGAGTCCGGCGTCCTTGATGAGCTTGGCTGCTTTGTCCAGGCCAGCCTCGGCCACGCGGTCACGCCACGGGCCGATCGCGGGGATGCCCGCGCGGGCACAACCGTCCACGGCCTGGGCAAGTGTCCACTTCTTTGTGGTGGCGCTGTTCAGCGACAACCGCGAGAAATCCGTGCTCATGCGCCCACTCCGTTGATCCGAAGGTAGTCCGACATGCGGAACGCTGCCAGGGACGGATCCTTCAGTAGTCCGGCTTTGTCCGCCAGTTCGAAGGTCTTCGCCAGGTGCAGGACCGAACGGCCCGAGTGCAGGCCGCCCACCATCTGGAAGCCGGGCTGCTTGCCGTTGAGCCAGGACATGAAGGCAATCCCGGTCTTGTAGTAGAACGTCGGGGCGCTGAAGATGTGCTTGCCGAGCTCACGGGTGGAGTCCAGGACTGCGCGCCCTTCAGCACCTTGGCCGGCGTCGTACTTCTGCAACGCAACCGAAGCGGCCGGGTAGATGGCCGCGAAGATGCCCAGCAGGGCGTCCGAGTGGTGCGTTTCGTCGCCGTCGATCAGTTCCGGATAGTTGAAGTCGTCGCCGGTGTACAAGCGCACACCGGACGGGAGCGCAGCGCGCAGCGCGACCTCGTGCGAGGCGTCCAGCAGCGACACCTTCACCCCGTCAACCTTGTCCGCGTGCTCGCGGATCAGGCTAAGGAACGTGTCGGTAGCGACGGAGACGTCATCGGAGCCCCAGTAGCCAGCCAGTGAGGGGTCGAACATGGTGCCCAGCCAGTGCAGGATCACGGGCTGGTCCACTTCCTGCAGGAGCGTGGAGTAGACGTGCAGGTAGTCGTCGGCGCTGTTGGCAACCTTGGCCAAGGCGCGGGAGGCCATGAGGATGACCTTGGGCCCGGCCTCGCTGACGACGGCGATCTGCTCACGGTAGGCGTCGATGACGGCCTGGATACCGGCTGCACCGTCAGGGAGGGCGGCAATATCCAGCTGGTCGGTTCCGGCACCACAGGAAACGAGGTCCCGGACGGACTTGCCGGCCGTCGCCGCATTGTTGCCGGCTACGACGGACGCGGCCTCGGCACCTGTGCGCTTGATGAGCTGCTGGGTCGCAGCCCAGTCCAGGCCCATGCCGCGTTGTGCGGTGTCCATGGCGTCAGCAACACCCAGCCCGTAGGACCACAGCTCGTGCCGGTACGCCAGCGTGGCATCCCAGTCGAGCTGCGCCGGGGCGCCTGGGGTGTTATCAGCTGCCACTTCGGGGATGACGTGGGCTGCAGCGTAAGCGCGGCGCGCCGCCAGCGGAGCCGTTGGCTTGACCCATGCTGTGGCGGGTTGGAGGCGGTACTCGCGGGTGCCGCCGTCGTCGGTGGGAAGGATGAGTGACGTCATTAGAGGGTGATCTCCGGGATGTCGATGGTGCGGCGCTCGGCCGAGGACTGGAGGCCAAGTTCGGCCAGCTGTACGCCGCGGGCAGCGGAGAGGAGGCCGAAGCGGTGCTCACGGCCGGCGACGACGTCGCGCAGGAACTCTTCCCACTGAAGCTTGAAGCCGTTGTCCAGCTCGGCGTTGGCGGGAACTTCCTGCCACTGGCTCCGGAAGGATTCGGTGACGGGCAAGTCCGGGTTCCAGACGGGCTTGGGCGTGTGGGCGCGCTGCTGCGCGACGCACTTGTTCAAACCGGCGACGGCGGAACCGTGCGTGCCGTCGATCTGGAACTCAACCAGTTCGTCGCGGTAGACGCGGACGGCCCAGGAGGAGTTGATCTGGCCGATCACGTCATCGCCGCCCGGGGTCTCGAGCTCGAAGATGCCGTAGGAAGCGTCGTCGGCGGTGGCCTTGTATTCCTTGCCGGCTTCGTCCCAGCGTGCGGGGATGTGGGTGGCGGTCTTGGCGTTGACGCTCTTGACCTTGCCGATGATTCCTTCAAGGACGTAGTTCCAGTGGCAGAACATGTCCGTGGTCATGCCGCCGCCGTCTTCCTTGCGGTAGTTCCAGGACGGACGCTGGGCAGCCTGGACATCGCCTTCGAAGACCCAGTACCCGAACTCGCCACGGATGGAGAGGATGCGGCCGAAGAAACCCTCGTCCACCAGGCGGCGGAGCTTGACCAGGCCGGGGAGGTAGAGCTTGTCGTGCACAACGCCCGCGGTGACGCCTGATTCCTTGCCGATTTGGGCGAGCTCGATGGCTTCCTCCAAGGTCTCGGCAGTGGGCTTCTCAGTGAAGATGTGCTTGCCGGCACGCATGGCCTTCTTCAGGGTGGCGGCGCGGAGGCTGGTCATCGAAGCGTCGAACACGATGTCTACGGTGGGGTCGTTGATGACCGCGTCCAGGTCGGTGGACCACTCGGAGACTTTGTGCAGTTCGGCGAGTTCGCGGATCTTGGCCTCGTTGCGGCCAACCAGGATCGGCTCCACCTGGACCTTGGTGCCGTTTTCGAGGGTGAAGCCCCCGGCGTCGCGGATGGGGAGGATGGACCGCAGCAAGTGCTGGCGGTAACCCATACGGCCGGTGATGCCGTTCATGGCGATGCGGATCGTCTTTGTTTCGAAACCCATGTTTTGTCTCCAGTGCCTTGTGTGCCGGTCGCTCTGCGGTTCCCGGTGCTTGCTTGGTTCGTGTGGGAAAGCGCATTCCCATTGCAAAGAATCATGCACCATGGCGCGCCAGCTTGGCAAGCGCTTTCCCGAATTCCCGCTCGAACTGCCATAATTTCCTTAGCGCCAGTCCCGACGCCTGCAGACAAGGAGGGCCCCGTGGCCGCCAGCACACTTAGTGAAGTTGCCCGTTTAGCCGGGGTTTCCCTGGCTACAGCATCCCGGGTCCTCAACGGCTCATCCCGTAAGCCGGCGGAAGACATCGCCGAGCGCGTCCGCGAGGCCGCCGATAAGCTCGGCTATGTCCCCAATGCGCAGGCACAGGCGCTCGCGAAGTCCAGTTCCGGACTGATAGGCCTGATTGTCCACGACATCGCCGATCCCTACTTCTCGGCCATAGCCCGCGGCGTGCAGGAAGCCGCCCGGCAGCAGAACCGCATGGTGTTGCTGGCAAGCACCTCCGGCGCCGCTTCCGACGAGCGGGAAGCCGTAGCTGCCTTCGCTGCCCGCCGTGCGGACTCCATCGTGATCGCTGGTTCACGCTCCGTCCGGGCCGAGGACCAGCAAGGCAATACCGAGCTCGCCTCCGAGTTGGACCGTTACTGCCGCAACGGCGGACATGTGGGCGTGGTGGGGCACCCCATCGTCGGCGCTTCCGCCTCAGAGGGCTACCACGTGGTGAAGGTCCCCAACGAGGAACTCGCGGCTGGCCTCGCCGCAGAATTGGCTGCCTCCCACGATGGACCGTTCCTGATCATCGCCGGCCCCGAAGGCCTGTACACCTCCGACGACAGGGTCCGCGGATTCCAGCGCGGACTCGCCGACGCCGGCAGGCCGCCGGCCGAGGTCATCCGCACCGGCTTCAATCGTGCGGGAGGATACGACGCCGGCCTGGCGCTCGCGGAACGGATCAAGTCTTCCGAAGAACGGCTCTGCATCTTCGCGGTCAACGACGTCATGGCCATCGGAGTCACAGCCGCGCTTCGACCGGAAGGGGTATGGATTCCCCGCGATGCCACCATCGCTGGCTTTGACGATATCGAGACCCTGCGCGACTTCCGGCCGGCGTTGTCCACGGTCCACCTGCCGCTTGAGGATATTGGTCGCCTCGCTGCCGGAGACCCGGATACGCCACCTGTCAGCGGCGTGGTCAAGCTTCGCCGCAGCACCGAGGCTCCGACTGCAGAAGCTCCGGCTACAGATGCTCCGGTGGAATCCCAGGCGTGACCACGCTGCCGTCCGGGCGGCTTTCGCGCTAGTCCTCGCCCAGGGTGATGGTGTGCAGGAAGGCGGCGTCATTGAAGACGTTCTCCGGGAGGTCATCCTCGACGAACTCCAACATGATGTCCATATCCTTGCCGTTGCCCCGCAGGACGTCGGTGACTGTCTGCCACAGCAACTTGCGGTTCCGCAGCGGGAACCGCTCGGCTTCAGGCCCCCAGGAGAAGCAGTGCACGCCAACCACACGAGGCAGGACCTGGTGGAGCGAGTCGAGTGCCTGCTGGTCGGAAAGCCCGACGGCGGGTTGCCAGTAGGTGCCGACGTTGGCGTGGTTGACGCGGTCCAGCAACTCGAGGGTGGTGCCGGGGGAGTCCGTGAGAGTGTTGCCGTGGTATTCGAAGGCGATGGTGATCCCGCGTTCGGCCCCGAGATCGGCAATACGCTGGGTGTCTGTCACCACCGAGTCCCAGTGTTCCGGGCCGGCACCCGCAGATCCGAGTTCCCCGGCCCATACACGGACCCTTGGGGCGCCCAGTGCGCTGGCGAGATCCAAGGCCTTTCCAAAGTCTCCGAAAGCGCCGCATCGGTAGTACGAGCCAAGCGACAGGACCGTTAGCCCAGCGTCTTTCGTGGCGCGCCTGGCATGGGCCGCTGATTCCGCATCACCGACGTGGACATCGGTGCCCCATTCGATCCCTGCCAGGCCAGCCTCGGAGGAGATTCGCGCAACGTCGTCGATCCCCAGCGCGCGGAGGGTGACGGAACAGATGCCAGGCGTGAGGTCAGCCAGCGTGGTGAGGTCGGTCATGCTTCACAGGATACCGGGAATGCGCTTACCCAGTAAGGGCTGATCGTATGCCGAACACTGTCCGCACCGGTTCCCGCCGAACGCACCCGGTACGAGCGAACGCCGCACCCGCTCCCGCCGAACGCACCCCGTACGCGCAAGCGGCGCGGCCATTCCCGCCCAACGCACCAGAGGTTACGGGTGCGAACGGCGGAAAAGGGTGCGGCCTACATGTCGCACATCTCCGGGCTACAGCTGGAACCAGTAACGCCGGATCGCTTCGGTGACTCCCAACTCCGGGGCAAAACTCTCCGGTGGCCGGACGCTTTCAAGAACGCCGCCGCACGCCTCGATGGTGCGGGCCGACGCCACGTTCGGCTGCTTGCACGTCACCAATACTCGTTCCATGCCGAGGGCGCGACCCTCCAGGAGGGCGCTTTTCAGTGCTAGTTTGGCGAGCCCCCGGCCCCGCGCACTGGGCCGGATGCCGTAGCCGATGTTGCCTCCCACCTCAACGAGGTAGTCATTGACCAATGAGTGCCTGAGGCTGGCGGCCCCCAAGTAGGCGTTGTCCTCGACAACCCAGAGGGTGGTCTGGTTGGCCAAACCTTCGGGAGGTTGGAAGCTCTCCTTGGGCAGCTCGTGCAGCAGGCCAACCCATTCCGCGAAGTCGCTGCTGTCGCGGAGATCCAGGCCGTACCTCCCGGCCACAAAAGCCGCCGAGCCATCCTGATTAAGGGTTCCCCACTCGTCATAGCTGTCCAGCCAGGACTTATGGAAGCGTGCCGACGGCTGTGTGAGCTTGGCGTGAGTCATGGGGTGAGCGTACTACGGCCGCTGGCTGCTCCCAGCCGGCCAGCACCTAGTTCGACTTGCTGAGGGTCCTGCCCATGATCGCTTGTGTCAAGGCGTCGATCACCTCTGCGTTCGCCAGCGGATTGCGGATCAGGGTGAAGTCGACGTCACCCACCGGGGGCAGGCCGAAGCGCTGGGTGATGACTTTCAGGTCTTCCGGGACCAGTGATGCCGGCATCACGGCGACGCCGATGCCTGCCCGGACCGCAGCCAGGACGCCGCTGATCTGCTTGGTACTGCATGTGATCCGCCACGTCCGGCCTTCGGCTTCCAGTGCATCGATAGCCAGCTTCCGGCTCAGGCTGGGAGCCGGATAGGCAATGAGGGGGACCGGGGCTCCAAGTTCCAGCACGGTCTGCTCGACGCCAACCCAGGCGAAGTTGTCATGTCGGACTACGGTGCCTTCCTTTGCTCCGGCCACCCACTTCACGAAAACCAGGTCCAGTTGCCCCGCATTGAGGCGCTTGTATAGCTGGTCGCTTTGGCTGACTGTCAGCTCGAGGTTGATCTGCGGGTACAGCTGACGGAACTCACGCAGGATCCGCGGGAGGCCCGTAATGGCAAGGTCGTCGGCGGTACCAAAGCGGAGTCGGCCGCGCATCGCCGAACCGGAAAAGTACCGTGCAGCTGAGTCGTGGGCGGCAAGGATGTTGCGGGCAAAGCCGGCCATGGCATCCCCGTTGTCGGTCAACCTGACCTCCCGAGTGTCCCGCGCTACGAGGACGCGTTTGGCGGCGGCTTCGAGCTTGCGGACGTGTTGGCTGACGGTGGGCTGTGCCAATCCCAGGCGGTCGGCGGCTTTGGTGAAACTCAAGGTTTCGGCCACAGCGAGGAAGGAGCGGAGCTGGACTGGTTCGAACACAAAACTCCTCGGTGGCCGGGCTGGACTACTGCGTCACTTCCCTTGTGCTGCAAGCAGCTCATTGCATTCCGCAATGCTAGTTATAGGCGCAATACTCTTCCATAATTGCTGCTGGCAACCATAGCGTTAAACGCATCCCACCGAAACTCTCCATCCGAGGACTACTTTTGGCACCCCCACCGCCTTCAGCGGCACACGTCAGCCAGCCCGTCATCGATTCTTTGTCCGCCCGTCCCTTGCCGGACACAAACCAGCCGGACACCGTCACCCAGCCACTCGCCGTCGTGAGTGAAAAGCTGCCCTGGCGGCACACGTTCATCTCCCTGAAGGTCCCCAACTTCAGGATTTTCGCGATCGGCCACTTCATCGCCGTGATCGCCATCTGGATGCAGCGCATCGCCCAGGACTGGATGGTTCTTGAACTTTCCGGTTCCGTCACCGCCGTCGGAATTACCGTGGCGCTGCAGTTCATGCCATCGCTGTTCCTGGGGCCCTGGGGCGGCATGATCGCCGACCGCTTCCCCAAACGGAAGATCCTCATCATCTGCCAGTCGGCGGCTGCGGTGCTGGCTGCCCTGTTGGCCGTCCTGTCACTGAGCCAGCGGGTTGAGGTCTGGCACGTGTATGCCATTGCCCTGGCGTTGGGCTTCGTGACGGTCCTCGACCAACCGGCACGGCAGGTCTTCGTCAATGAACTCGTTGGGCCAAAATACCTGCGCAACGCCATCAGCGTGAACTCAACCACCTTCCAGCTAGGCGGCCTGATCGGGCCCGCTCTGGCTGGCGTGCTGCTCACCGCCGTGGGCGCAGGCTGGGCGTTCGCCGCCAACGCGGTTGCGTGCTGCTCCACCGTGACCATGCTGCTCATTTTGCGCAAGGACCAGCTGCACCTCAGCCAGCCCACACCGCGCAAGAAAGGCATGCTGCGGGAAGGCCTGAACTATGCGCTCAGCAAGCCCACCATCTACTGGCCTTGGCTCATGGCGGGGTTCGTCGCAGTTTTCGCGATGAGCCTTCCGGTGCTGTTGGCGGCTTTTGCGGACCACGTGTACGACGCCGGGGCCGGAGGCTACGGCCTGCTGAACGCGATGGTTGCGCTCGGTGCACTGACCGGCGCCGTGGCGTCCACCCGACGTCGGCAGTTGCGGTTACGTTCGGTGGTCACGTCCGCCGGGTTGTACGGCCTGATGCTCTGCCTGTCCTCGATCATGCCGTCCATGGTGTGGTTCAGCGTCATCATGGTGCTCGCCGGATTCTGGTGCCTGATGTTCCTGACCGCCGCGAACCAGATGGTGCAGACCAGTTCCAACATGAGTATCCGTGGCCGAGTCATGAGCCTGTACCTCGTGGTGTTGATCGGTGGCCAGGCGATCGGCGGCCCCATGATGGGTTGGCTCGCCGAACACCTCGGTCCGCACCTGGCCATTTTGATAGCTGGCGGCGTGCCGGCCATCGCGGCTGCGGTAGTCGCCGTCGTACTGGCCCGGAAGTCCTCCCTCCACATCAAAGTGGATTTGCGCGACCGGCGGCGTGTACTGAGGATCGTGCAGGAAGCCCAGGCAGCTTAAAGAAGGCGGCGCCCGCGGCAGGACCGCGGGTGCTGCCGTCTTGGCGCCTTTAAGCCGCAGGCACGTGCGGGTAGTCCGCCGAACGTCCCTGGAACTCCAGGATGTCCGGATTCCGGATGACGCCGTCGCGGATTTCGATGGCTCGGGAGATGGTCTCATTGGCAGCCCACTCGTCCGGCCCCGCCACCACCGTCCCGAGGAAAGGCAGCAGTGCTTCGCTGATTTCCCAGCTGGCCGAGTTCCACAGGTACGACGGGCTGTGGTCCACGGCGTAGTAGTTGACGTGCCCGCCCACGCGAAACATGGGCTCGTCGAAGGTAGTTGTCCGGGCCCAGCTAAAGCCCATCCCTTCGTCGCAGGAGACATCCACGATCAGGCTGTCCGGCTTGAACTCCCCCAAGTCCTCGGTACGCAAGTACGTGAGCGGCGCGTTCGGGTCCTGCAGGGTGCAATTGACCACGATGTCGGCCGCCGCAAGGAACGGCGCCAGGGGCTTGCGCCCGGTGTCCGTGATGACTTCGCTGAGGAACGGCGCCTTGCTGTCATGGTCGAATTGCACGATCCGCACCGAATGGATCGGCGACCCCACGGCAGCGACACCCCGGTTGGTCAGGACCTGCACATCGTGGACGCCATGGGCGTTCAACGCGGTGACGGCCCCGCGGGCAGTAGCCCCGAAACCGATGACCACCGCACTCAAGCGCCGGCCATAGTCGCCCGTGGAACCCGTCAGGGCCAAGGCATGCAGCACGGAACAGTACCCAGCGAGCTCGTTGTTCTTGTGGAAAACGTGCAGGCCAAAACCGCCATCCGCCGCCCAATGGTTCATGGCCTCGAACGCGATGAGCGTGAGTTTCTTGTCGATGGCCAACTGGGTGATGGCCCGGTCCTGCACACAGTGCGGCCACCCCCACAGTGTCTGGCCGTCGCGGAGCTCGGCAAGGTCCTGGGCCTGCGGCTTGGGCAGGAGGACGACGTCGCTCTGGGCGATCAGCTCGTGGCGGGTACCAAGCCCGCCGACCAACGACTCCAGCGTGCTGTCCGGGACGCCAAACCGTTCGCCGTAACCGTATTCGAACCGGAGCTGTTGGCGCACTTCCGGAGCAATGCGCTCCAAATGCTGGGGATGGATGGGAAGGCGGCGCTCATTGGGCTTCAGCGAGGAAGCGAGGACGCCTATGCTCAGCTGGCCAGTTGGCGCGGTCACTTCTTGTTGCCGGTGGAAGGCTTTGCGGCCTCGGTGGCGGAGGACTCGGAGGCCCGCTTGTCCGCACGTTTTTCCTTGATGGACTTACTGGATTTCTTCGATGCAGCTTGGCGCGGTGATTTGTCGCCCATGATCGCTCCCTTAGAGCGGAGCCGAAATGGCTCCTGACTCCTGACGATACACCTCTCAGGGAGGAGCTGTGGCCGGGGTCACTGGGGCTCTGCGCACAGGGGAGAGGTGACCCTTGGGAGAGGCGACCCTTGGGCAGGCGGCCCGCGGGGCGGTGATCCGGGGGGCGGCCGGAGATCAGGCCTGGGACAGAAGAAACCCCGGATCGCTGGATCCGGGGTTTCCTTGGAGCGGGCGACGGGAATCGAACCCGCGTATCGAGCTTGGGAAGCTAGCGCTCTACCATTGAGCTACGCCCGCGATGCCCCGGGAAAATCCCTTGAGCGAGTCCTAGCTTAGCGCAGTTCCAGGGGCCCTCATGACAGATGCTTCCCGGGCCTACTTGAACAGTTTCAAGTTGCTCCACCCCGAGCCCACCTGACCGTATGTGGTCCACTGCCCGCGGCCCAGGCCATAGTTATAGAGGTTGCCGTCGGCGGTCTGCGCTGTGATGCCGCGCGTGCCGGCACCGGTCAGCCCGAAGCTCGGCGTCAATACACGCATGTACTGCCAGCCCGTGCCCACTGTTGTGGCCGGTCCGTAGAAGCCTGCCCAACCATCACCGCGGTAGTTGATCAGGGAACCGGATGGGGTCCGGGCCAGAATGTCGTTGGCGCCGTCGCCTTCCCAGTCGGCAATGGTAAGTTCCATGCCATTCCAGCCCTTACCAATAATTTGCGGGGCGCTGAGCGCACCACCGAAGGTGTTGGCGTAGTAGCGCAGGACACCGTCGGGGAAGTATCCGACCACGCCGGGTCGGTCATGCGCGTGCGTCCACTTGCCCACGGTGATGGTCATGCGGTCCCAGCCGCCGTTCCCGACAACAACCTGGCCGCCGAATCCGCCGCCCGGTAGGCCCCGATAGACGCCGAGCATGCCGTTGTTCCATTGCGCAAGGATGTCGTAGACACCATCGATGTCCCAGTCCACTACGAAGGCCTGCTTCAGCCCAGTCCACCCCGGACCTACCTGGACGGCGCCCATGTAGCCGCCCGCCGCCGTAGCCGGGTAGCGCAACAGACGGCCAGAAGTGTCAGCAGCAAGCAGGTCGGCGCCGGACTTGATGCTGGCTGCCGCGGCAGGGTTGCCAGCGAAATAATGCTCCAGGGTGGGGAACCCGCGCCGGTTCATGTCGGTAGCCAGGGCAACGCCCACGTAGCGCAGGTGCCATGGCTCGTAGCTGTAACCCGTGGTGCCGGTGTAACCGTTGGGGTAACGGACGATGAAGCCGTACTTGTAGGCGTTTGCGGCAACCCACTTGCCGGCGGCGGTGTCGCCGAAGCACGTGCTCAGGCCGCAGGAACCGGCCGCGTTGCCGATGTCCATTGCCAGGCCGGTCTGGTGCTCGCTGTAGCCGGGACGTGCGGAAATCGTATCCGCATAGGCCTGGCCGTAGATGCTGACATAGTACGCGTAGACCTGCTGTTGCTGGGCGTACGAACGGTAGCCGCTGACGATTGACAAACCACCGGTGCCGGCATCAGCCGCGCCTTGGAACAGGCCGTTGAGCCACGCAGCGGCTTCGGCCCGCATGTATTGACCCGAGCCCCGGGCATTGATGAGGTCATTGGGAGCGTAGCTTGCCGGATTCAGCGGCCTCGACTTGTTGACCAGCACCGAGAAGCTCGCCGGATCTCCGACAGGGTCAACGCTAGGCAGTGGGTTTGCAGTTGCGGGCACGCCCACCTTCGCCGTCACGGCAGTACTGGCCACCGCAGCCCGGTCAGGCGCGGCTGCGGTGGCAGGTGTCGCTGAAATCGCACCGCCCGCCACCGCTACGGCGAGGAAAACCGCGCACGCGGCCACCCGTCGTCGAGCCTTTGCCGCAAAAAGTTGATGGTCAAGAACCCGCATAATGCCCCCAAATCGGTATTTACCAGCCTCGGGCACTCTACCGCGTGGAACCGATGGTGTCAGTCGTAACTTTATGAAGCGCCAGGTAACCATTCGGACAAGGCTCGTACTGGATGTGTTCCGGTGGGGCGCGGCTGACTATTCTGAAAGTGTTAGCTGCAGCGTATGGGGAACCGGGCTACGACATCGGACCGTACGCCGAAAGAGGTTTCCGTGGCATTCGCAGACTATGAAGTGGTGATCAGCAGGGACGCCATGACCGTTTACGGATTCCTTATGGACGGTATGAACAATTCACTCTGGCGCTCCGGGATCCGCAGCATCTCCCTCCGCTCCGGCAACCGCGGTCAAAAGGGCGCTCTGTACCAGCAGACAATCATTGGCCCGGGCGGACGCCCCGTAGCGGCCGACTTCCAGATCACCGAGGCTCGGCCAGGTGCGGAAGTGCGCTTTGCCGTGGTGGCCGGACCGGCCCGGCCAACCGGCGGCTACTACCTCAGCACCGAAGGACAGACAACCCGGCTCAGGTTCGCCCTGGAGTACAACCCCAAGGGCCTGCAGAAACTGATGAACGGCGTTATCCAGAAGACCATGGAGGCCGAAGTTGCCCAACTGGAGCAGCTCAAGACCGTGATGGAATCGCGCTCAGTGGTGTGAGCCCTACTGGGCCAGCTTGAAGCCGGTCCAACCGCCGCCCACCGTCACCGGCGTAGTAAGCCTTCCGGAGGAAAGATCCCAGTACTCCAGAACTCCGTTGGTGCCAAGACCAGCGACGCCTGTGGTGCCTGGTCCATTGACTCCTTGCAGGGCACGCAATGCGGAGTAGTCAGTCCACGCCGCGCCTACCACCGGCCTGGCTTCTTGTTTGGGGGTGCCCAGGCCGCTGCCGCGGTAAAGGCGCAGGTATCCGTTGGGCTCAACCGTCAACAGGTCCTGCAATCCGTCCGCGTTGTAATCCACCATGCTGAGCCGCACGGCCTTGTTTCCTGTGCCGATCGCCGCCTGTGAACGGATGAACGTCAGGCCTGCGTTCCTGTATAACCACAAGCCACCCGAGGCGTCCATGGCAACAATTTGCGGCAGGCGGTTGTTGGCACACCAGTTACCAATGGCAAGATTCAGGGACTGCCATCCCTGGCCAAGGACGCCCGGGGAGCCGAAGCCGCCGCTGGCCCTTCCCGGATAGACCAGTAGTGCACCGTCAGTCCTTTGGGCTATGAGATCGAAAACGCCGTCGCGGTCCCAGTCAGAAACGAACAGCTCCTTGAGCCCCGTAAAGCCGACGCCGATCTTCTTGACAGCGCCATACTTGGCATTCCCCCGCGATGGATACGAGTACACCGTTCCGTCCGGCCCCACAGACACGAGGTCGGCAGCGCTGCCGATGGATGCCGCGCTCAGGTTGACCGTAGGGGGTTGGTATTTGTTGTCCGGTTCGCACACAGCCACCGGATCGGTGGGCGGAGTGACCGTCCCACCGGGCCGCGTCGTGGTCCCCGCCGGCAGGGTGGTGTAACCGAAGAAGTTCACTACGCCCCAAAGCGTGTAACGGTTCGGCGTGGTCTGCCAGTTGCCGTCCGTGTACGTGATGCCAATGCCCATCACGTTGAACCGGGGATCGCGGAGGAGGGCATCGTGCCCCGGCGATTGCTTCCACCACTCCACGAGCTGTGCGGCGTCACGGTCCCAGCGGACAGCGATGACTTCACCCGCGCCATTGTTCGGATTGAGTGCCCGGGGGTCGGTCCAGAAATTGGGGCGGTGCTGGATCACTTCCCGGCTCGCGATGTTGTTGGACCACTCCTGAGCCAGGCTGGCCACCGTTGCGTGGTACTTCACCGGTGCCAACCCGAGGGATGCGCGGTAGCTGTTGATCGCGTTAAACACCGTCAGGATCGCGGCGGAGTTGCTGTCAGGAAGGAGTGCCAATGCTCCGTTGTCGGGATCGGTTTCCTGGCTCGGCGCCTTCCCTGGGAACGGGGTTGGGGCTGCCGTGGATGTTGTTGGGACGGGTGCCGGGGTTGGCGTGGCGGAGGTGGCGGACGGCGTGGGGACGGGTGAAGTGGCGGACGGCGTCGGCGTTGGCGTGGAGCTCGGCGTCTGCTGTGGAACCGGACCGATCGCGGGAGCCGTTGGCGCTGGATCGGGTGTAACGGCGGATGTGGTGTCGCGGGGTGCGGGCTCAGCCTCCGTGGCTGGGGGACCGGTGATGCCGGTATCGGGGACACTAGGGTTGTCAGGGCCCCACGACGGTCCGATGTTCGGCACCGGCGGTGGCGTCTCGAACACGGGATCTATCGCGACCGGCCCATCGCCGGTGGCCCGTTCCGGAGCCGGAATGCTGACGGGGTCCTCGGCGCTGCCGGCTACTGGAGTCGCTTCGGAAGGGCCAGGGTCGGCGAGCGGTGCCGGGTCCGCCGTCGTGGTCGCTTCCGGTGCGTTCAGTCCCGACGGGACACCCGCTGAAGAAGCGGTCCCGTCAGGGACCGTCTGCGTTGCCGGAAGGAGCTGGCTGGAAGCAGCCACGCACAGGGCCAGCGCTCCGGCCAGCACAATAGCGGCAGGCGCTGCCAGTTTTTTCACAATTACCCCGCGAATGCTCGATGCCCCCAGGTACGGGCGCGGTTCTACATGTCCGGGAACTATAGTCCCATGGGGCTGGCCGGACAATGCATCGGGTATTTGGCGCATGGGGTATTTTTGATGCTGTGCTGATCTCTGACCGCGATATTCGTGCCGAAATAGACTCCCAACGGATTGTTCTTGAACCGTACGACCCCGCGATGGTCCAGCCGTCTTCCGTGGACGTCCGGATTGACCGGTTCTTCCGGCTCTTCGACAACCACAAATACGCCCACATCGACCCTGCCGAAGAACAGCCGGAACTCACGCGGCTGGTAGAGGTCGAAGGCGACGAACCTTTCATCCTGCACCCCGGTGAATTCGTGCTGGGCTCCACCTACGAAACGGTCAGCCTCGCGGACGACATCGCCGCGCGCCTCGAAGGAAAGTCGTCCCTGGGCCGCCTCGGGCTGCTGACGCACTCCACAGCCGGCTTCATCGACCCCGGGTTTTCCGGGCACGTAACGTTGGAACTGTCGAACGTCGCCACCCTCCCCATCAAGCTGTGGCCGGGCATGAAGATCGGCCAGCTCTGCTTCTTCCGACTCACGTCGACGGCCGAGCACCCCTACGGCTCCGGCGAATACGGCAACCGCTACCAGGGCCAGCGCGGCCCCACCGCCAGCCGCAGCCACCAGAACTTCCACCGGACGTCCATTTAGTTCTTCTTAGTTCTTGGCGTCGAGGGGGTTAGCTCCCGGCCCACCTCGTTGCGGCCGCGGATCAAATCATTTGTCGTCTTACGCGACCCCTTGGGCCGGGAAGTGGTGTGGCCGGATCTCGCCTTCCGGAGTTCAAAGGCGCGATAAATTACGACGGCGGTCACCACCTCAGCGCCGCGCAGAAGGAATCCGACATCCAACGGGAGGCCTTGCTCGCAGCCAACGACTGGATCTCCGTGGTGATCACAGTCGAACAAGTGCGTGTGCACGGGTATGACGGTGTTGCCCGCCGCATCAGGGAGGCCCTTATCCGTGGGGGCGGCTTAGGCGGGAGCGCGCTCGGGGCGGCGCCGGGGTGGGGCTCCGGGGGTTTTGCGGAAGACCTTGACCACGGGCTCGACGAACCGTGCCGCCAGGGGACCGAGGATGGCCATGATGAGGACGTATGCCGTGGCGAGTGCGGCGAGCTCGTCGGGGACGGCTCCGGACGTGACGGCGAGGCCTGCGATGACGATGGAGAACTCGCCGCGTGCGATCAGCGCTGCCCCGGCGCGGAAACGGCCAGGCACAGCGATGCCGGCACGTTTCGCAGCCCAGAATCCCGTGAGCATTTTGGTGAGGGTGGTTAGGACGGCCAACACGAGGGCCCATCCGAGCACGGGCGGGATGGACGTGGGGTCTGTGTTCAGCCCGAATGCCACGAAGAAGATGGCCGCAAACAGGTCACGCAAGGGTTCCAGGATCCGTGTGGCGTTATGCGCGGTGGCCCCGGAGATCGCGATCCCCAACATGAAGGCACCCACAGCAGCCGATACCTGCAATGCCGAGGCTATGCCAGCCACCAACAGCGCGAGCCCCAGCAAGTTCAGCAGGAAGACTTCGGAGTTCTCGCTGTGGATCGCTTGGGACACCCGGTGGCCGTGCTTGAGGGCGATCACCAGCACCACCGTGACCACGGCCAGGGCGATGCCCACGGTCTGCAGGCCGCCCAGGAAACCAACACCGGCGAGGATCGCGGTGAGGATGGGGAGGTAGATGGCCATGGCCAGGTCTTCGAACACCAGGATGGACAGCACGACGGGCGTCTCGCGGTTACCAATGCGGCCCAGGTCGGTGATGACTTTTGCGGCAATCCCTGACGACGAGATGTAGGTGACGCCGCCCATGACGATGGCGCCCACGAGGCCCCACCCCAGGAGGACGGCAATACCGGCTCCTGGAATGAAGTTCAGGATGAAGTCCAGCACGCCCGCCTGCCATGAGCGCCTCAGCCCGGTGACGAGCTCTGACGCCGTATATTCCAGTCCGAGCATAAGCAGGAGCAGTATGACGCCAATTTCGCCAGAGAGGTGCGAAAACTCGTGCATGCCGTCCAGCTTGACGAACCCGCCGGCACCGAAGGCCAAACCGCCCACAAGGTAGAGCGGAATGGGCGACATGCCAATTCGACCCGCTAACCGAGCCAGGAGGCCGAGGCAGAAGACGACGGCCCCCAGTTCAACGAGGGCTAGTGCAAGCGGGTCCATCCGGGTTAGCCGTTACGCAGGATGTCGGCTGCTGAGTCAAGACCTTCCTGCGTGCCGACTGCTACGAGTAAGTCACCGGTATGGAGTACGACGTCGGGCGCGGGCGAGGGGACGACCTCGCCTTCGCGCATGATCGCGACGATGGAAACGCCGCTGCGGGTACGAACCTGGGCTTTGCCCATGGGCTGGTTGACGAAGGGCGAATCCGGGGTGATGGAGAACTGCCGCGTGACGATGCCGGGAACCTCGCGGTGGGCTTCAGCCAGGCGCATGGCTATGTGCTGGCCACCGAGGAGGTTGCCCAGGGCGGCTGCTTCATCGGCTGTCAGGGGTATGGTCGCCTGGCACGTGTCGGGGTCGTCCCACGTGGACACGAAGAGTTGGGTCTCGCCCTCCCGCAGTTCCACCACGCCAATACGCCGGCCCGAGGCCGTGACGAAATCCTTACGGACCCCAAGGCCCGGGAGTTCAGTCTCATCCACATTCATAGCTACACCCTAACTCTGGGAACCGGTCTGGTGTGGGGGTGGCCCTCCGCCGGTCCTATGTAGTTAACGCTCTGGCACCACGGCTATTTCCACTTTTGCGGGTGGCTTTACGGGCAGGATCACCAACAGCCCACCGAGGAGTACCACCATGATCCCAAGGATGCCCCAGCGTTGGGCTTCACCCTCTGCGACCAAGGGAGAAGCGATGGCGATGCACAGGGTGAAGAGTGTCGGGGCCAGGAAGCTGACGGCACGCCCCGTGGTGGCGTAGAGGCCGAACAGTTCACCGGATTCTCCGGCTGGTGCGAGCCGTGCCAGATACGCGCGGGAGGACGACTGGGCGGGGCCCACGAACAGGCAGAGCAGCAAGCCGAAGACCCAGAACGTTGAGGCTCCCGGCCATTCATTGCCGAAGAACACGTAGTCCCCGTTGCCCAACACCAGGATGAACGTACCTGCCACGAGGAGGCCCACCAAAGACAGGACGATGACGGCCTTGGGGCCGATCCTGTCGTCAAGGAAGCCGCCAATGATGGCACCGACGGCGGCGACGACATTGCCGAAAATGGCAAAGAAGATCACTTCCTTGAGCTCGAAACCGAAGGTGCCCGCGGCAATGACGCCGCCGAAGGTGAACACGGCGGCCAGGCCGTCGCGGAAGATGGCGCTGGAGAGCAGGAAGTAGATGGTGTGGGGGCTTGTCCGGTAGATGGCCCCGATACGCCGGATGAGCAACCTGTATGACGCGAAGAAGCCCAGCGATGCGGTTGCTTTTTTAACGGGCACTTCGGGTACAGCGAACATGACGGGCAGGGCGAAGATGAAAAACCAGAGCGCCGAGAAAATCGCGACGAGCCGGATGTTGAGGGAGTCCTGGGTGGAGGCGCCAAACCACTCAAAGGACGGTTGGACGAAGAGCTGAAGCACCAGCAGGAGTGCCACGATTCCGCCGAGGTATCCCATGCCCCAACCGAAGCCGCTGACCTTGCCGATATTCCGTGGCGTTGAGATCTGGGCCAGCATGGCGTTGTAGTTGACGCCCGCGAACTCGAAGAAGATGTTGGCCAGTGCAATCAAGCAGACGCCCAACAGTAGGAACTCCGGCCGCGGGAATACGAAGAAGCACAGCGCCGTGAGGACGGCTGTGGCGGCAGTGTTGACCCCTAGCCACAGCTTGCGCCGGCCGCCCGCGTCTGAGCGCTGGCCGGTGACGGGAGCAAGCAGGGCAATGGCGAGGCCTGCGATGGCCAAGGCTGCACCCAAGGCCGCCGACGCCGCGTCTTCTCCGCCGAAAGCGTTCGACGTCAGGTAGACGGTGAAAACGAACGTGGTCATGACAGCGTTGAAGGCAGCCGAACCCCAGTCCCAGGAGGCCCACGCAAGGATTTGTCCCTTCTTTGACGCGACGGGACCGGAGGCGAGCTCGGACGTTGGGTGGGTTTCTGGAACTGCAGCCGCGTTCATAGTTTGAATGCTATAGGGACCACGCGAACGGTGCTCGCATGACAGACCCTATGTGGATATCACTGTCCGTGCCCCTTGATAAACTAGGTAAACCGAACCCAACGTATGACCGCTTGCTCCAACTTTTGACAATTCGTTCCTGACTTTGCGGAGAAAACAGTGCTCACAGTTCTCGCCATCACCTTTGTAGCGGCAACTGTGGCGCCCTTGATCTTCCGCGCATTGGGCCGGAATGCGTTCTACGTCCTGGCCGCCGTCCCCGCGGGTGCGTTCGTGTGGCTGCTCTTCCAATATGGACCTGCATATTCCGCTGGCGGCATGGAAGAGATCCTCCCGTGGATTCCCAGCCTGAAGCTGGAACTCGCGTTCCGCATGGACCCCTTGGCATGGATGATGTCCTTGCTCATCCTCGGTGTCGGTTCGTTGGTGCTGGTCTATTGCGCACGATACTTCAAGAACGAAGATCCGTACCTTGGTGGATTCGGAGCCCAGCTGCTCGCTTTTGCGGGAGCCATGTTCGGATTGGTCACCTCTGATGACCTTCTGATGCTCTTCATTTTCTGGGAGCTCACCACCATCCTGTCCTACCTGTTGATCGGTTATGCCCGGACCCGCCTGGCCGCCCGCCGATCGGCGCTTCAAGCCCTGATGGTCACCACAGCAGGTGGGCTTGCCATGCTGGTTGGACTCATCATCCTGGGCCAGGCCGCAGGAACGTACCGGATTTCGACCATCCTTGACCAAGCCGGGTCGGTCATGACTGGACCCATGCAGGGCGCGGTTGCCGCCGCCGTCGTGCTTGTCCTGTCTGGTGCGGTGACCAAATCGGCGCTGGTTCCGTTCCATTTCTGGCTGCCCGGTGCGATGGCCGCTCCCACTCCCGTGAGCGCCTACCTCCACGCAGCCGCGATGGTGAAGGCCGGCATCTACATCGTGGCTCGTTTGGCCCCGGGGTTCGCCGAGTCACAATTCTGGCTGCCTGTGGTCCTGGGACTCGGGTTGGCCACCATGCTTGTCGGCGGGTACCGGGCCCTCCGCCAGACCGACATCAAGCTCATCCTCGCCTATGGAACGGTCAGCCAGCTCGGCTTCCTGACCATGGTGGTTGGGCTGGGTCGTCCCGATGCGGCGCTGGCGGGGCTCGGGCTGCTGCTGGCCCACGGCCTGTTCAAAGCGGCCCTCTTCCTGGTGGTGGGCATCATCGACCACCAGTCCGGAACGCGCGATATCCGCAAGCTTTCCGGCGTCTTCCGGTCTTCACGGGCACTGGGCGTCGTGGCCGCCATTGCCGCAGCGTCCATGGCCGGTGTCCCACCCTTGGCAGGTTTCGTCGCCAAAGAGTCGGTCTTTGAGGCTTTCGTCCACTACGGGACGGGCCATGACGCGCCGGCTTGGGGCATCTGGATTCTGGTCGGCCTGGTGATCGGATCGATCCTCACCTTCGCCTACAGCGCCCGATTCATGTGGGGTGCGTTCGCCACGAAGCCCGGTGTGGAGCCCACACCGTTCAAGCCCATCAAACCCGCGTTCCTGGCCGCCCCCGCCATTCTGAGCTTGCTCACGATCGCCTACGGCCTGTGGCCGGTGCCGGTGGACACGTGGATCCAGCCTTATGCGGCGTTGTTCGCCGACGGCCCGGACGCGGTCGACGCCGGACACCTGGCTTTGTGGCATGGCGTCACCCCGGCTTTGGGCCTGACAGCAATAACGTTCGCGGCCGGCGCCGCGATGTTCTACGGACGCAACCTCGTTTCCCGAGCCCAAGGCCTGGTCCCGGACTGGGTGGATGGCGACCGCGCCTACCAGAACACCATTGGCGCCTTGGACGATGTTGCGGTGTGGGTCACGGGCCGTACCCAGCGTGGTTCGCTGTACTTCTACCTGGCTGTCATTCTGACGGTCGCCTTCGCCGTGCCGGCGACCGCTCTGATCATGGCCAACAAGCCCTTGCCGGATGGCATCTATTTCATCGACCCCAATTCCCCGCTGCAAATGGTGGCCGGGGCAGGCATCGTGGTGGGCGCACTGGCTGCCGTCCGCGCCAACAAGCGCTTCCTTGCCGTGCTCATGGTGTCCGTGACGGGCTACGGCATCGCCCTCATGTTCGCGCTGCAGGGCGCCCCGGACCTCGCCCTGACGCAGATGCTGGTGGAAACCATCGTGCTGGTGGCCTTCGTGCTGGCCATGCGCAGCCTGCCCGCGGAGCTGCGGGACAGGACCGGCGGCAGGCTCAGGGTGATCCGCGTGATCATCGGAGCGGCCTTCGGCATCACCATGATCTTCGTGGCGATCTACGCCATGGGCGCCCGCGTGGCTACCCCTGTCTCCCTTGATTTCCCGCGCTTGGCCTATGAAGGCGGCGGGGGATTGAACGTGGTCAACGTGACCCTCGTGGACATCCGCGCCTGGGACACATTCGGTGAGATTTCCGTGTTGGCCATTGCCGCCACGGGTGTCGCCAGCCTGATCTTCGTCCGCAGCCGTGGCGACCGTATCAAGGCCTCCGAAGCGGTGCCCGAAGGCAGCGTGGGGCGCCGCATCGGCGTCGAACGCGGTTCCCGTGCCAATGCCACGCTTGCCGTGGCGAAGAAGTTCACCGACGTGACCCGCGACGTCTGGCTCGTTGCCGGCCGCACCTTGGCGCCTGAGCGCCGTTCGATCATTTTCGAGGTTGTCACCCGGCTGATCTTCCACTCAATGATCGTGTTCTCCATCTACCTTCTCCTTGCAGGACACAACCTGCCCGGTGGCGGCTTCGCGGGCGGCCTCACCGCTGGACTCGCCCTGACCATCCGCTACCTCGCTGGTGGCCGGTTCGAGTTGAGCGAGGCAGCGACAGTAAGTGCCGGAACCCTTTTGGGGACGGGTCTTGCGACGGCGGCCGCATCCGGCGTGGTCCCGCTCTTCCTGGGCGGGCAGGTTTTCCAAAGCGCCATCATCGAGTTCTGGCTTCCGGTGTTCGGCAACATCAAGTTCGTCACCTCCACCATTTTTGATATTGGGGTGTACATCGTGGTGGTGGGGTTGGCGCTTGATGTCCTCCGCAGCCTCGGTGCCGAGATCGACGAGCATTTTGAGGGCCAAGGCTCACCGCTGGCAGAGGAAGATGCTGCCGGGCTGGCCGAAGAAGCAGCCGAATCAGCCGCATCCGGGAAAGGTACCGCATGAGCATTAACCTGACCCTGCTGATCGTGATGGGCGTGCTGTACGCCTGCGGCATCTACTTGATCCTTGAACGCAGCCTGACGCGTGTGCTGCTGGGATTGATGCTGCTGGCCAATGCCACCAACATCCTGATCCTGAGCACCGGCGGTTATGCGGGGCTGGCGCCCTTGTACAGCAAGGAAACAAACCCCGAGGCTTACAGCGATCCCTTGCCGCAGGCACTGATCCTGACGTCGATAGTGATCTCGTTCGCGGTGACCGCCTTCATGCTGGGCATCATCTACCGGACGTGGGTCCTGGCCCGCCAGGACGAGATCCAGGACGACCTTGAGGACGTTCGCGTGGCCAAGACTCCAAGCTTCGACGCCGAGGAGGACGCCATTGTTCCGTTGGAAACCTCGGAGTTCGCCGTAACGCCCATCACGACGACGGACCGGAGCCATCCGGAAGCCACGGAAAAGCCGCACACCAGCACCACCCAGGAAGGAGGCAGCGCGTGAATCTCGCGAGCCTGTCGCCGCTAGCAGTCCTCCTGCCGATCCTGGGTGCAGCACTCGCATTCCTGTTGATCCGGCACCACTCAGCCCAGCGGGCGGTGAGTATCGGCATCCTGAGCGCCACCCTCCTGCTCGAGTGCCTGCTCCTGGTATCCGTGTGGAACGGCGGCACCACGTCCGTAACCCTGGGCGGTTGGCTGCCTCCATGGGGCGTCGTCCTTGTGGTGGACCAGTTCTCCTCGCTGATGCTGGTTGTGTCCACCGTGGTGAGCCTCGCGGTGTTGATCTACGCCACCGGCCAGGGCATGGCTGATGGCGACCAGGAAGCGCCGGTCTCGATCTTCCACCCCACATACCTGATCCTGGTGGCAGGCGTGTCCAACGCGTTCCTCACCGGGGACCTCTTCAACCTTTATGTCGGCTTCGAGATCCTGCTCACCGCAAGCTACGTCCTGATGACCCTGGGCGGGACGGGGCCACGCATTCGTGCCGGCGTCACGTACGTGGTTGTTTCCGTCGTGTCGTCCGTGTTGTTCCTGGTGGCCATCGCCATGATTTACGGTGCCACTGGAACCATCACCATGGCGGACCTGGCGATAAAGCTCGCCGAATTGGACCAGGGGACCCAGAACCTCCTGCATGTCATGTTGCTGGTGGCGTTCGGTATCAAGGCCGCCGTGTTCCCGCTGTCCTTCTGGCTTCCCGACTCGTACCCAACAGCGCCGGCTCCCGTCACCGCGGTGTTCGCTGGTTTGCTCACCAAGGTGGGCGTTTACGCCATGGTCCGCACCGAGACGTTGCTGTTCCCGGGAGATACCCTCAACGTCCCATTGATGGTGGTGGCGTTGCTGACCATGGTGGTGGGTATTTTGGGCGCCTTGGCCCAAAGCGACATAAAACGTCTCCTGTCCTTCACGCTGGTGAGCCACATCGGGTACATGGTGTTCGGCCTCGCCATGAGTTCCGTCGCAGGCCTGGGCGCCGCTGTCTTCTACGTGGCGCACCACATCACCGTGCAGACCAGCCTGTTCCTGGTAACTGGCCTTATCGAGCGCCGGGGTGGCAGTTCGTCGATCGACCGGCTGGGTGGCCTGGCCAAACTCTCGCCACTGCTGGCATTGCTGTTCTTCGTTCCAGCCATGAATTTGGCAGGCATACCGCCCTTCTCCGGCTTCCTCGGCAAGCTGGGCCTCCTGCAGGCCGGCGTGGAACTGGGCACACCACTGGCCATCACCTTGGTGGTCGGCGGCGTGGTCACCAGCCTGCTGACGCTGTTGGCCATCGCCAGGGTCTGGAACAGGGCGTTCTGGCGCAAGCCCGAGGACGCCGAATACCCGGATCCCGTGTTGTTGGCCAGTGGGAACGTCGGGGTGCTCCCGCGGACCATGGTGGGTTCGACGGCGGGACTGGTGGTTTTCGGGGTGGCGCTGACGGTGTTCGCCGGGCCGCTCTTCCACCTCGCGGATGGTTCCGCGGAGATCATGCTGGACCGATCGGCCTACATCCATTCGGTCCTGGGCGATGCAGTCGAGGTTCCGGCGCTGCCGCAGACGGGTGGTCCCAAATGAGCCGTAAACCGAACTCCTTCCGTACCGAGCTGCCTCTGCTCATCTGGTTGGTCATTGTCTGGGGTGCATTGTGGCGGGATTTCAGTCCGGGCAACCTGTTGTTCGGTGCCTTGATCGCGGTGCTGGTGGCAAAGTTCTTCTACCTTCCTCCGGTTGAGCTCAGTGGCAGGTTCAACATTCGGCGGGCCATCCCGTTTGCCCTGATGTTCCTCGCCAAAGTGGTGGCAGCGAGCTTCCTGGTGCTGTACCTGGCTGTGGTCAAGGGGCCAAAGGTGCGCAGCGCCGTCGTCGCCGTTCCGTTGCGGAGCCACTCCGACCTCATGGTGACGGCAACAGGGCACGTCATCTCGCTGATTCCAGGCTCGTTGGTGGTGGAAGTGGACCGTTCGACGTCCACGCTGTACCTGCACGCGCTCAACATTTACCAAGAGGCTGACATCGATAAGATCCGTCAGGAAGTCCAGAACATTGAAGCCGGCTTGATCCGCATCATGGGCACCCGCGAAGAAGTCCAGGCGCTGGGAGCCGAGATAGGTTCCGGAGTGAAAGGGGCAGCCCTGTGAAGGAAATCGTCCTCATAGTTACGGCCGTGATTCTTAGCCTGGCTGCTGCCGGCGCCATTGTGCGGATCGCGATCGGTCCTTCCCTGCTGGACCGGGTTTTGGCCTCAGACGTTTTGCTGGCCATTCTCGGCGCAGCCCTCGCGATCGACATGGCGGTGAACCGGCACCTGAATAACCTGATGCTGCTGGTGGCGCTGGCCGTGATTGGCTTCATTGGTTCGGTGACGGTGGCCCGCTTCGTGGCCGAGCGGAGGGAACAGAGCAATGAGTCCTGATGCCACCGGCGTGGATGCCGTCATCGATATTGTGACCGCTGTGTTCCTGGTGGTCGGAGCGCTGATGTCCCTTGGCGCAGCGGTCGGTTTGCTGCGTTTCCCTGACCTGATGAGCCGCATGCACGCAGCTACCAAGCCTCAGGTCCTGGGCTTGTTCCTCATGCTGGCAGCTATAGGTCTCCAGATGCGGACCTGGTGGGTTTGGCCCGTGCTGTTGGTGGCGTGGATATTCCAGCTGCTCACCGCACCCGTCTCGGCCCACATGGTGGGGCGGTCCGCGTACCGCACCAAGCATGGCCACCGGGAGATGCTCACCAAGGACGAACTAGAGGCCGTTGTTCAGCGGGCAGCTGCGGGTCAAGCCGACCACGAGCGTTAAGTTAACGCGGGGTCATTTCCGGCCCATCCCGAGGGGATGTAGTGGCTGGAAATGAACCCGCGTTGCCTTGGACGGTGATGCCCTAGACGATGTCCTGGGACTTCGCGAAGCGGGCGATTGCACGCTGCGTGCCCCTGCTGGCAAGCACCTGGATGAGTGTGCTCACGAATGCCGAAATCAGGGCGAAGGTGAGGGCGGAGCGCAGGCTCGTTTCCATGTCATCGTTGCCTACGGGCGGCTTGTTGCCTGTGGCCTTTTCCCACCCTTTGTTGACGAGTTTTGTTCCGACGAAGCCCGCCCCGAGGCTCACTCCGGCGCCGATCAGCTTGAAGAAGAGGTTCATGCCCCCAGCCTAGCCGCAACGGGTGGGCCGGCAACGCTAGCGGCGGCTTTCCCGTTCCTTAAGGAACGCGGTCAGGGAGCCTACGGGTGCCAGCACGGGTACGACAGGGTGGTCGGCCGACCACACGGCGTCGACAGTCCCGTATTCGGCGATTTCCTTGAGGAGATAGTAAGTGGGCGGCATCAGTTTCAGGGTGCCTGCCGCTTCCGCCGCGAGGATTCCCTCTACCGGCATCCACAAGGATTGCCACGCTTCAGTTGTTTGGTGGTGTGGTGCCATGTCCGCCGACGGCTTGGCCACGTAGAAGAACGTGTCGAACCGCTTGGGCATGTCGATCGGGGTAATCCAGTTGGCCCACGGGCGCAGGTCACCGGCGTCGATGCCCAGCCCGGCTTCCTCGCGGACCTCGCGGATGGCGGCTGTGAGCACGGTTCCGGCATTCCTGGCCGCGTCTTCTGAATCCGCCCCGATGGAGCTTGCCTGCCAGTCCGCCGCGTGGCGCTGGAGCAGTTGGGGGGCGTAGTCCCACCCGGAGTGGTCGGCGGGGTCCACGCGTCCTCCCGGAAACACCACCATCCCGGCGGCGAAGTCCATGGTGCTGACCCTGTGCTGGACGAATGCCTCGAGCCCGGAGGGGGTATCGCGGAGCAGGATGACGCTTGCGGCGAGGCGTGCTTCCGACACGACAGCGTTGCCTGGGAGGCCTGAGCCGGGATGGTCCGTCATGAAGTGTGCCCCTTTGCCGCGGTGGATGTTGCTGGATCATTCTCTCAGGTCCCGTTGCGGGGCCCGCCGTGCAGGGTATGGGCCCAAAGAAGGGTGTTCAGCGGGCCTCGCAACGGTGGAGGTGGGCCGGATTGTGACCGGGCAGCAGTCCCCACCACGGAGGGCAGGTGTAAACTGAACCAGCCCAGCAGGGCAGATTTAATAACGACAGGGGAGCGCCGCCGTCGGAACTTGCAGAGATGCAGGAGCCGCGAGGGCGCTGAGAGTGCGGACAGCCGCAGACCCTCGAACCTGATCCGGTTAGTACCGGCGCAAGGGAGTCGAGCTTCTCAGAGTGTCCGGAACCGGGCGGCGCAGGCCGGCCGGGGAATCCGGGGAGCACTTTCCCCTCCTGTAACTCAGGAGGCAGAAAAATGACCACGGTAAACGTGAAGAAGACCAGTTATAACTGGCGTGTTGTAGACATCGTGGTGGCAGCGTTGATCGCCATCGCCGGCGGCGTGATTTTCTGGGCTTGGTCCCAAGGCGCCGCACTCGTATCCATCCCCATGAACGCAGCATATCCGCCGTTGACGGGCCTGATCGCAGGCGGTTGGATGATTCCGGCAGTCCTGGGCATGCTCATCATCCGCAAGCCGGGTGCTGCCCTGTTCTGCGAGGCGGTCGCAGCTACAGGCGAACTCATCATGGGCTCCCAGTACGGCACCACCGTACTCATCTCCGGCATTCTGCAAGGCCTCGGCGCAGAGCTCATCTTCGCCGCGTTCCTCTACAAGAAGTTCAACCTGCCCACCTCGCTCCTTGCCGGAGCAGGTGCAGGCCTCTTCTGCGGCCTCAACGACTCGTTCCTGCCGTGGGGCTGGAACATCGCCTACGAGGCAATCGACAAGCTCACTTACATCACGTTCACCACAATCTCCGGGGCGATCATTGCGGGCGCACTCTCATGGATTGCCACGCGTGGTCTGGCAAAGACCGGTGTCCTGAGTTCCTTCGCGTCGCGCAAAGCCGCTTCGGAGCCCGTCTTCAACTGATGTCCGCAACCGAACGCGGCGGCCAGGTCCGGCCTGCCGCCATCTCAGCCGAGGGCTGGGGATGGCGGCACGCCGGCAGGGCCACACCCGCCATCCAAGGCCTTGACCTCAGGATCGAACCGGGGGAGCGGGTGCTGCTGCTCGGACCCTCGGGTGCGGGCAAGTCCACGCTCCTGCATGCCCTCGCTGGGGTGTTGGGGGACGAGGAAGACGACTCGGACGAGACCGGCTCGCTGCTGATCGACGGCGTTGCTCCCCGCGAGCAGCGGGGCCGCGCCGGCCTGATGCAGCAGGACCCCGAAACGCAGGTTGTGCTGTCCCGGGTGGGGGACGACGTCGCCTTCGGCGCCGAGAACCTGGCCGTGCCGCGGGAGGAAATTTGGTCCCGCGTCCATGAAGCGCTCGACGACGTCGGGCTGCGCACGGCCGCGGGCGGCGGACTGGCGTTGGACCACCCGACGGCGGCACTCTCCGGCGGCCAGAAACAACGCCTTGCGCTTGCCGGGATTTTGGCGATGCGGCCCGGGTTGATCCTGCTGGACGAACCAACGGCCAACCTGGACCCGGCAGGGGTCCTGGAGGTGCGGGACGCGGTGGGGCGTTGCCTCGATAAGACCGGTGCCACGCTTGTTGTGGTGGAACACCGCGTGTCCGTGTGGAAGGACCTGGTGGACCGGATTGTGGTACTGCAGCCCGGATCCGGCGAGGCGGGAGCGGCGGGCACTCCAGGCGTCCTGTTGGATGGGCCGCCGGAGCAGGTCCTGTCCGAGGCCCGCACCATGCTGATGGCAGCGGGTGTTTGGGTTCCCGGATACGTCCCCGCAACCCGTGCGCGGCGAAGTGAAACCCCTACCGCGCAACTGCTGCTGGCCGCCCAGGATGTGGCAGTCTCCCGCGGGAAAGCTCGCAGGAAAGGCTTCCGGACCATCCCACCCGTTGCCGTGCAATCCGATATCAGCGCCCAGGTCAGGGCCGGGCAAGCATTGACCATCACAGGTCCGAATGGTGCCGGTAAGTCCACGTTCGCGCTCACGCTGGCCGGCCTTTTGGCGCCGGTGGACGGCAAAGTGAGTGCCGCCGTCGAGCTTTCAGAAGGGGCCGGAATCGACCCGTTCAGGTGGAAGGCTGACCAGCTGATTTCACGCATCGGGACAGTGTTCCAGGAGCCCGAGCACCAGTTCGTCACGGGCAAGGTGCTGGATGAGCTGATGTTCGGTCCGAAGCACCTTGGCCACGGCGAGGAACGCGTGGACGAACTGTTGGAGCGGTTGCGGCTCACCCATCTGGTGGACGCGAACCCGTACACCCTGTCCGGCGGCGAGAAGCGAAGGCTTTCCGTGGCCACGGTGCTGGCCGCGCACCCCAAAGTCCTCGTCCTTGATGAGCCCACCTTCGGCCAGGACGCGAACACCTGGGCCGAGCTGGCGTCGTTCCTTTCGGAGTTGCTCGACGCCGGAACAGCCGTGGTCTCCGTAACCCACGACCAGGAATTCAGTGCTGTACTCGGCGGCACGGAGCTGCGCCTGAACCCCGCGGCACGCGCTGAAAGCCGCCAGGAAGCCGGTGCAGCATGAGGGACGCACTGAACCTGCGAGGTAACCATGCCCTGCTGACCAACGCGAATCCGCTGGCCAAGTTCGCCGCGGTCTTCCTCATTTCGCTGGTGCTGGCCCTCTCCATCGACTGGGTGTCAGCATCAACCGCGCTCGTTGCCGAACTGGCGCTGTTCCCGCTCGCTGGGCTCACGCTGCGGCTTTTGTGGCAGCGGGCGTGGCCGTTGATCATCGCGGCGGCGATTGGTGGCTGGAGCACGGCGATCGTGGCGGCTGACAGCGGCGCTGTACTGCTCGACGTCGGCCTGTGGTCCATCAGCGAAGGTTCCCTTGAGCTGGGGCTCGGTTTCATGCTGCGCGGGTTGGCGATTGCCCTTCCGGCGATCCTGCTGATGACCTGCACCGATCCCACGGACCTGGCCGACGCCCTGGCGCAGAAGGCGAAGCTGCCGCACCGGTTCGTCCTGGGCTCCCTCGCCGCCATGCGGTTGGTTGGCCTCATGGCGGAAGAATGGCAGACCATCGGCATGGCCCGCCGCGCCAGGGGTGTCGGTTCGCAAGGCAGCCCGTTCCAGCGGTTGAAAGCTACCCTCGGCCAGAGCTTCGGGCTGCTGGTCCAAGCTGTTCGGCGCGCCTCACGGTTGGCTGTGACCATGGAAGCACGTGGCTTTGGCGGCGGCCAGCGGACGTGGGCGCGCGAATCCACGTACTCTGCGCTGGACATTTGGGTGGTCCTTGGCGGAGTGGTCATCGCAGCGGGTGCCGTGCTGGCCGCTGTGAGTGCCGGGACGTGGAGCTTCGTCTGGCGCTAGCGGGCGGAACGTTCCTGTATTTCATCGAAACCGGCCCGGGTGAGGAACCCCAACTGGGCTTCCTTCTCTGCGAGCTGGACGATGGGTCCACGTTCGAAGCATGTTGCTTCCAGGCGACGCAGGGCCTTGGCGTTGCGTGAGTCGGGCTCCACGACGATCCGGTCCTTGCCAGGCACGGAAAACATGTACTTGATCAGGGACGTGGCCAACCTGGGAGTGAAATGCGGAATGGGCCGGGTGGCCGGAGCCAGCAGCAAGTGCATGCCGATGTCTTCCTCCCGCGCGGGGTAGGCCTCACCCACGGGGTCGTGCAACGGCTCGTAGGTCTGGAACAACGCCAGGGCCTCCCCGTCCAGAATCACCAGGAACGCGTGGTGGGTGTCCAAGGAATCCAGGAATTCATAGATGCCCAGGACTTCCTCACGGGTGTGCCCGGTCATTCCCCAGAACTTGGCGCGCGGCTGGGTCACCCACTCGAAGACAAGCCCTATGTCCTCGTGCGGAAGCAGCGGGACAATCCGCAGGGAACCCCATCCTTCGAGTTCTTCGGAGTAGACGGTGGTGCGGACGGAGAAGTCCTGGGCGGTGGTGGTCATGTCTTCCTTCGGGTGCTGGGGCTGGGTATTCGTGGTGCGACTGGGTGGAGAAGTGTCAGGATGCTTCTTTGCTGAGGGCCGACCACTCGCTGGCCACCGGGGCAAGCTGCCCGGACGTCCACAGGGGCGATTGGTCAGCGAAATGCTGGTGGCCCGGCGTTCCGGCGGCGCCGAAAGGAACAATCCACCGGCTGTTCCGGCGCTCGGACAGGTCCCAGACGTAGCGGGCCACAGGGCCGCGGAAGCTCCGATCATCCACGCCCGGGAGGCTCTCAGTGCACAGCACGCATCCGGTGTCGCCGCTGAGGCCGGCAGTTGGCGCGGCGTCGGCAAGGGAACCGGGCAGGAGATGAACGGCCAGCAGCTTATGGCGGTCACCCCATGACGCTCCGTCCAGCAGAGCCTCTTCCCGCGCCGTGTCTTCAAGACTTGCAGCGGCTTCCACTCCAGCGTCGATGCCGAGCTCCGAACCCCGGAGCAGCAGCGTCTCAAGGGCGAAACCGATCCGGGAGGGAACGGACAACCACGGCCCGAATAGCGGTGAATAGCCTGTGGGGTCGTTCAATGCAGCAAGGGATGGGTGCTTGGCGATGCGTTGGACCAAGGTACCCCTCCACCCGGCAAAAAGGGCCGCGGGCTTGCTGCCGGCGTCCATCCGGCCATCCCAACGAAGCAGTCGTGAGCGCACTTCCTTGGCCTCCCGGGACAGGTCAGTCGGGTCCAAGGCGGCCAGGATCGACCGGTACATCGGCCATGGACCCAGCAGGGTGTCCATGTGGATGGCCTGCATATGGTCAGGAGCAAGAGGCCCTTCAATCGCCTCCAGCAGCTCGCGGATCCGCGCGGCACGGTACGCGGGTGCGAACTCCATTGCGACGGCGTCCCCACCGCCTGCTGCACGGTCATTCGCGCTGACGGCGAACGTTTGTACCGCGGACCGGGGAAGGATCACGTACTGCCCGTCCCACGCATGGCGGGCTGAGTGCGCGGGTGCGGGCAGGCGACGGTTGGCGGGATTCCGCTGGGGGACGAGCCCGGCGACAAACTGCGTCACGGTTCCGGACGTGTCAGCGGCAATCACACTGTTGACGGGCTCCACCCATGCATCCAAGGCCGCTTCCACCGCGGAAACGCTCCGGCTACGCAGCAACGGCAGGAGGGCCTCGAAACCCAACCGCCCCTCAACCCTCGCAGGAAAGCGCAAACTCAAGGCGCCGCCGTCGGGCGTTTCAGAGATGACCGGTCCGCGGGCCGTCTCAAAAATGTCCACGGACACAGACTCACCGTCGCGGACGTGAATGGTCTCCAGATTCACGACGACGGTTTCCCAGCCCTGCTCGCCACGTGCCTCGACGCGCTCGCCGGAGTAGTCCGTGACACGGCGCAGTTCCTCCTCGAAGAGGTCCTGGTAATCGGCCATGGCGTTCGTGACGGCCCATGCGGTGTGCTCCGTCTGGGCGAAGTGCGGAAGGCCGGGAACTCCCGGAAAGGCGAACCCGACGGCGTCGAATTCCGGGCAGCCGAGCCGCACCTGCTGATACACGCCGGGCAGTTCCATCAGACGGTGCGGGTCTCCGGCGATCAGCGGGGAACCGCTCACTGACGCCGAACCATGGGCCGCCCACGCGTTGCTGCCAGACCAAACGGGAGCTTCGATACTGAACAGGCCGACGGCATCCTCGCCGAGGGTCTGTGCGACATGGGCCCGGAACAGCTTGTTGGGGAAGGTGGAGAAAAGGATGTGGTGCACCAGGAAGACGCCAAGGGGGGTCCACGGATTCCAGGGATGGGGAGAGCTCCCGGACTCGGCGAACTCCGGGCTGTCCCGGTACCCGTCAGCCAGCGCGCGGTTGACCCCGTCCACGTACTGGCTGCACCAGCTTTGCGTGTCCGCGTCGAGGTTGTCGAAGCATTGGCGGGCGGTGTCGTCCAACCGCGCTTGCCGGGCGAACCTGTCCCAGCTCACGGCCTCCGCGCCAAGCACTTCGGCGGTGCGGCCTTCGGAACGCCAACGTTCCAGTTCGATCTGCCATGACCGGTCAATCGCCGCATTGCGGCCTTGCAGGAACGCCAGTTCGTGGGCGGATTCGGCCCAGAGGTGCGGGATTCCCCATGTGTCGCGGTACGTTCCGGGACCGCCTGCCGGTCTTGACGGTTGCGTTGGGGCAGGCGTCATCTTCTCGATCCGCTTTCGGGCTTAGGTTAGGCTTACTTAAGTTCAAGATAAGTGGCTTTGGCTCCGTGCACAAATCGTGGCCATTCGTAAAGGAGAGTTCCTTGAAGCGCAATTGGGAAGGCGTGGTCCTCAAGGTGATGGGCGCCAAGGACTTCACCCTCGAGGTGACGGGACGGGAGGAGATCACCCCCGATTTCCTCCGAATCCATGTGCGCGACGGCGGACTCCTGGAGCGCAGTGGACTCCATCCCACCATGTGGATCCGGTTGTGGTTCGATGACTCCGGCAAAGCGCACCAGCGCGCCTATACCGTGGTGAACGCGGACCCGGCAGCCGGTACGTTCAGCATGGACTTCGCGATGCACCAAGGCGTGGCGGCCGATTGGGCCTGGTCGGTACAAGCCGGGGAAACCATCGAGGCAACCGTCCAGGGCAGCTCGTTCACCTTCCCGCAGCCGTCTCCGCGCCGCATCTGGGTGGTGGGGGACCCCGCGTCCATACCGGCCATCAACTCCCTGCTGGACGAACGGGAACGCTGCGCCCCGGGAGCGGCGCCCGTGACGGCATGGCTTGAATACCAGCACGACGCCGATACCTCACTTCAGGTGCGCACGTCCGGTTCCGATGTCGTCACCTGGATTCCACGCAAACGTGACGGGGCTGCGTTGGTGGAGGAAGTCTGCCGCGCCCTTGAGGCGGACGTGGTCTCGGCGTCTGAGGACTTCTTCTGGATTGCCTGCGAAGCATCCAGCACCCGGGCCATCGTCAAGCATCTCCGCAAAGAACTTGGTGTGGACAAGCACCGCATCGATGCCTTGGGATACTGGCGGGCCTAGGACCCCCGTGGCTGGACCCCTCAGAGGTGCCTGACGCTGCCTCGGTGACTGCCGCCGTCGTGCTTCATATCTCACAATCCGGGTACCGTGTGAGATTAACCGCTCAAAGCGAGATTTTCTGGCCACTTCTAGCTCACCTGTGATATTTCTTGGGTATGACGCAAGCTACGCCAGAACACATAGGCCACCTGCTCCGCAACGCTCGGGGCGAAAAGGGCTGGACGCAGGGGCAGTTGGCTACCGAGCTGGGAACCAGCCAAAGCGCAATTGCCCGGATGGAACAGGGTAAGCAGAACCTGAGCCTCCGAATGATCGAACGCCTTGAAGCGATCTTCGGGCGCTCGATCGTCAAAGTCGGCAAACCCCAGATGACGCACCTGCGTGTGGAAGGTGGCCGGACGCTCTCGGGTGAGGTGGATGTCAACAGCAGCAAGAACGCCGGTGTGGCGCTTCTGTGTGCAAGCCTCATCAACCGGGGCACCACCACGCTGCGCCGGCTGGCCCGCATCGAGGAAGTCAACCGGATCGTCGAGGTCCTGACCTCCATTGGCGTCGAATGCACCTGGCTTAACGGCAGCGATCTCCGGATTCGCCGGCCCGAGGTCCTGGACCTCGAATCGATGGACGTCGACGCCGCACGCCGTACCC
Organism: Arthrobacter sp. B0316-5-4; assembly: GCF_059090325.1. Taxonomy (NCBI): domain Bacteria; kingdom Bacillati; phylum Actinomycetota; class Actinomycetes; order Micrococcales; family Micrococcaceae; genus Arthrobacter; species Arthrobacter sp. B0316-5-4. Next base: position 283,272 of record NZ_JBNHFN010000006.1, on the reverse strand, counting down.
GCAGCGTCATCATGCTTTTGGGTCCGCTGCTGGACGAGACCAGCGAATACCTGCTGCCCTACGCCGGGGGTTGCGACCTCGGAACCCGCACCGTTGAACCGCACATGCAGGCCCTGCGGCAGTTCGGACTGGCCGTCGAAGCCCGGTCCGGGTTCTACTCGGTTACCGCACCACCCGCCGACGACGACAACCGGTCCTTCGTCCTGACTGAACGCGGCGACACCGTTACCGAGAACGCCATCATGGCCGCCGCCCACCGCGAAGGTACAACGGTCATCCGCAACGCCAGCCCCAACTACATGGTCCAGGATCTCTGCTTCTACTTGCAGGGGCTCGGCGTGGAGATCGACGGCGTAGGAACAACTACCCTCAAGATCACGGGCCGGTCCGCCATCGATGTGGACATTGAATACTTCCCGTCGGAGGACCCCATCGAGGCCATGAGCCTCATCACCGCGGGCATCGTCACCAACTCAGAGGTCACCATCCGCCGGGTGCCCATCGAATTCATGGAGATCGAACTCGCCACCCTGGAGCAGATGGGCCAAAACCTCGAGGTCTCCGGCGAGTACATGGCCCGCAACGGCCGCACCCGCCTGGTGGATGTGACCACCAAGCCCTCCGAACTCCGGGCACCCCAGGACAAGATCCACCCCATGCCCTTCCCCGGCCTGAACATCGACAACCTGCCGTTCTTCGCCGTGATCGCAGGCAACGCCGAGGGCCAGACCATGATCCACGACTGGGTCTACGAGAACCGCGCGATCTACCTGACAGAGCTCAACAAGCTGGGTGCGCAGGTGCAGCTGCTGGATCCGCACCGGATCTACGTCAACGGGCCCACCAAGTGGCGTGCCGCGGAAATCGGCTGCCCACCGGCCCTCCGTCCGGCCGCCTGCCTGCTCCTGGCGATGCTGGCGGCCCGGGGAACGTCCGAACTGCGGAACATCTACGTGATCGAGCGTGGCTACGAGGACCTGGCTGAGCGCCTGAACACCATCGGCGCGAAAATCGAGTACTTCCAGGACTAGCCTGCAGGAATGCGCGCACCCGGCCAACCCCCTGTCGCCCTTGGGCACTCTGGCGCAGAATGAAGTATGCGGACTTTCGGGGTTGAGGAAGAGCTGCTGATCGTCGATCCCGTGACCGGGATGCCCTTGGCCCTTGCGGACGCGCTCCTCGCAGGCCAGGAGGAACCAGGGAAAGCGGAAACGGGTCTGGGTCACGAACTGAAGCTGGAGCAGATCGAGACCCAGACGCGCCCCTGCCACAGCTACGCCGAACTCCTCCACCAGGTCCATCGCGGCAGGGCCATGGCCAACGACGCCGCCCGCCACCACGGCGCCAGGGTGGCTGCGATTGCAACGTCGCCGTTGGCCTCGAACACGCACACCACCCCGGATCCCAGGTACGCCGAGATGCTGGACCGCTTCGGCATCATCGCCACCGAGCAACTGACATGCGGATTCCATGTGCACACCTCGGTGGAGTCGCCGGAGGAAGGCGTGGTGGTACTTGACCACGTCCGCGACAAACTTGCGGTGCTCACGGCCCTTACCGCTAACTCTCCCTACTGGCGCGGGCTCCCCACGGGTTTCGACAGCTACCGAACGCAGGCTTGGAACCGCTGGCCCACTTCGGGCCCATCGGCGGTCTTCGGCTCGCTCACCGCCTACCGCCGGATCGTGAAACGGCTCCTGGAAACCGGCGTGATCCTCGATGAGGGCATGATCTACTTCGACGCCCGGATCTCCAGGAACCACCCCACCGTGGAGGTCCGCGTGGCCGACGTGTGCCTGAGGGCCGAAGATGCGGCACTGGTGGCGGTGCTGGTCCGGGCTTTGGTGGAGACGGCTTCACTGGAAATGCTCGACGGCGTCGAACCCACCCATGTGCCGACGGCGTTGCTCCGGATGGCGAGTTGGCAGGCCAGCAGTTCAGGGCTTCGCGGGGAGTTGCTGGACTTCGGGGATTTCCGTCCCGCACCCGCCGCGGACGTCGTCTGGGCGCTGGTGGACTACGTGAGCCCGGTCCTGGACGACCAAGATGAGCTGGCTCTGGTGAAAGCCGGCATTTCGAAGCTTCTCGAGCGCGGGAACGGCGCCCAGGAGCAACGCGATGCCGCGATGCGCTACAGCGACAGGCGCGGCCACGGGCATAACCCGCCCGGAAGCCCGCCAAGCGGAGAGGCCTTGGCCGCCGTCGTTGGACATGCTGCGAGAGTGACCGTGCAGGGCGCTGGAGCTGATGCGCGCAAGGACCCCGCACCGATGCTGACCATGGTTCGTAGGCCTTAGTTTTCCGGTTCCTCCCACGTCATCAGGTAAGCCCCGGTGGCCCCTTCGATGAGGTAGAAAACCAGCGGCGGAATGTCCTTCTTGGCGAGGAGAATTCCCCCGAATACAGGAGCGCTGGCCGCGGCGGTATAGCCGATCCAGCGCTTGGCGGGCGAGGAAAGCAGGCTCCCACCCAACGCCCCCAGCGCCACAACATGCAGCGCGGAATACAACAGGAACGGCGCATTCGATCCGCGCCGGGCAGCGAAGCGCTCCAGATTAGAAGCGCGGAGCGAGATGCTGTAAACAAAGAACGGGGCGCCGGCCAGCAGCGCGGCCGCAGCGGCAACGGCCCACTTCTTCGACTTCCCGCGTTCTTTATCGGTGCCCGGAACAGCACCAGCGAACGCGGCGAAACCCACCGGCACGGCGACGGTTCCGGCTGCAGTCAGGTGCTGTCCCACCACCCAGCCGCGTCGACCGGCCTGGAGCATCCGCAGCCGTTCCGCTGCGTCCGGGGTGATGTATACGCGGCTGACCGGTGAGACTCCCACGAACCACACCACCGTGCCGGCAACGATAACCGCTCCGGCACGGCGGTAAGGGTAAGTCCCGCTCATGGCAGCAAGGCTAGACCTGTTTGAGGGCCTTCTCCAGATCCAGGATGAGATCGTCCACGTCTTCCAGGCCCACGGACAAGCGAACCACTCCATCCGAGAGGCCAATTGCCGCCCGGCCTTCCGGACCCATGGCCCGGTGCGTCGTGGTGGCCGGGTGGGTGATGAGGGACTTGGAATCGCCCAGGTTGTTGGAGATGTCGATGACGCGGAGTCCGTCGAGCAGCGCGAAAGCAGCTTCCTTGGCCGAACGCCCGGCTGACGGCGAAAGCTCGAATGTCAGCACAGTGCCGCCGGCTTTCATCTGCTTCGCAGCGAGCTCGTACTGCGGGTGCGATTTCAGCAGCGGGTACTTGACCCAGCTGATGGCGGGCTGCTGCTCGAGCCACTCCGCGATCTTCAAAGCCGACGCGGAGCTGTGGTTCACCCGCAGCCCCATGGTTTCCAAGCCCTTTGTCAGTACCCAGGCGTTGAACGCGGATAGCGAAGGTCCGGTGTGCCGCATGAGCTGCTTGACCGGGCCGTCGATGAATTCCTTGGTTCCAAGGATGGCGCCGCCCAGGACGCGACCCTGGCCGTCGATGTGCTTGGTGCCGGAGTACACGATCACGTCGGCGCCCAGCTCACCGCAGCGCTGCAGCAGGGGAGTGGCAAAGACATTGTCGACGACGACGGTCGCCCCTGCGGCATGCGCCAGTTCGCTGACGGCGGCGACGTCGACGATCTCCTGCATGGGGTTCGACGGGGACTCGAAAAACACGGCCGTGGTGGGCTCGGACAGGGCCTCACGCCACTGCTCCAGATCGGGTCCATCGACGAATACCGTCTCCACGCCCCAGCGCGGCAGGATTTCGTTGAGGATCACGAAGCAGGATCCAAACAGGGAGCGGGCAGCGACCACGCGGTCGCCGGCAGCCAGCAGGGCACCCAGGGCGGTGAAGACCGCGGACATTCCGGACGCCGTCGCAAAGCACGCCTCGGTTCCTTCGAGCAGGCGTAGCCGCTCCTGGAAGGTGGCCACGGAGGGGTTGCCGTAGCGGGAGTAGACGAATCGTTCGTCCTCGCCGGTGAAGGCGCGTTCGGCAGCGGCAGCGGATTCGTAGACAAAGCCGGAGTTCAGGAAAACGGGTTCGGACGTTTCCTGGAAGTTGGTACGGTCAAGACCGCCACGGACAGCCTGGGTGTCAGGGTTCCAGCCAGCGGCGTCGGGATTGAAAGTCACTTAGTCGGTCCCCAGGTTCGTCGGTAGGCCACGGTTTTTCCAGCCATTCACAGTGCGCTCGCCGTAGCGGTCGGGTTCGCCTTCAAAGCCCTCAAGGACGTTGTATGCGGTGAAGCCTGCCTGGGTTGCTGCGATGGCCGCGGAAATGGAGCGCTGGCCTGAGCGGCACAGGAACACCAGTTCCACGCCGTCGTCTTCGGGCGCCTGTTGCCGCAGGTCCTCGATGAAGCGTGAGTTGGGGATGCCGCCGGCGAGGTTCCACTGGATGAACAGGGGATCGTTTTCCGTGGCTTTGGTGTCCGGGATGCCGATGTGGGCCCATTCACCCTCGGTGCGGACATCCACCAGGATGGCGCCCGCTTCAAGTTTGGCCCACGCGTCCTGCGGGGTCAGGTCACCTGCGTAGCTCATGCGTGCCCCTCGAATGCTTCGTCGTCGTCGTTTTCAAGCTGGTCGACGGCGTCGGCCACGGCGGCGTCTGCGTTGGCGATCGCCGCGGGTAGCACAATTGCCTGGGCGACGATGACGTCCGTGCCGTTAAAGGTGGCTGCCGGGCTGCCATGGAGCACATAGCCCTCGGCGAGTGCGGAGCTGATCCGCTCGCAGAAATCGCGGGTGTCTGGGCCTGTGATCAGGCGGTAGGAAAGTTTTTCTTCAGTGGGTTCAGGCATCGCTGGTGCTCCTCAGTCACGCTTGCAGTTCGAATCTGTCCGATACGCCGAGTAGTCACCTGAGGCACCCCGCCGGAGAGAGGGTTGCCGACCAGCAAGTCAGGGCTTCGCGCTGGTACTCATTACTCAAGAAAAACGTAGCATTCAGGGCGCCCGGGCTGCATGTGGCGGGGGGTTGCCCGCCGTCATGTTGCGTAACCGGAGGGTGCTGTGGCAGGGCCCATTTATGACGCCCCGGGAGCATAATTGACGCAGTACGTCCCCCTGTAACTTCGCAAGAAATCAGGTCGCGGTGAACGGACAGAGCAGTTCTACACTCAAGCCCATGCTGCATTTTGGATGGTTCGTGGGCCACGGATTCGGAGTCCAGGGCTGGGGGACTCCCGGCTACAGCCTGGGTTATGACTGGAAGAAACCCGCCCTGTACCAAGAGGCCGTGCGCGCCTTCGAGCGGTCCGGGCTTGACCTGTTCATCATTGAGGACTCGCTCACCGTTCCGGACACGTATGGCGGTACGGCGGAGGTCTCGCTTGCTCACGCGTCCTTCGCGCCGAAGCACGACCCATTGGCGTTGGTCCCATACCTCCTCTCCGCCACAGAGCACCTGGGGATCGTGCCTACCGTCAGCGCCTCTTTCTATCCGCCCTTCACTGCCGCCAGGCTGCTGGCCACGTTGCAGCACTTCTCCGAGGGCCAGCTGGGCTGGAACGTGGTGACGTCGGGCAGCGACCTCGCCGCCCAGAACTACGGGCTGGATCAGCAGATTGAGCACGACTTGCGGTATGAGAAGGCGGAAGAATTCGTCGACGTCGTGAGGCGGCTTTGGCGGAGCTGGGAACCTGGCGCCGTGCTTGAGGACGTTTCCGCCGGGGTATTCGCGGACCATACAAAGGTGCACCCGATCAACCATGAGGGCGACTTCTTCAAGGTCCGTGGCCCGCTGAACACGGCGCCCCTGCCGGAGGAACCCGTTTTGGTTCAGGCGGGGGCTTCACCCCGCGGCAAGGCCTTCGCTGGCGGGCATGCCGATGTAGCGATCGCCTTGGCACGAGGCGTGGACGGGATGAAGGCGTACCGGGACTCCATCCGTGCTGAGGCTGCGAAGGCCGGCAGGAACCCCGATGACGTGAAGGTACTGTTTGTCCTCAAGCCCACGGTGGTCGGTTCCGCTGCGGAAGCCGAGGAACTGCGCGCCCAGAGGCGTGAGCTCACCCAACGCGATATCGACAGCCAGCTCAACTCCATCTCATACCTCTCCGTGATCGACTTCAAGCAGTTCGACCTCGATGAACCACTGCCCGAGCTGAGCACCAACAGCAACCAGGGCACCCTGGAGCATTTCGCCAAAGCAGCGCCGCCAGGTTCCACGCTTCGCCAGATCCTGCAGGCCCGTAGTGGCGGGGCAGGCGACTCAATCATCGGTACTTCGGGCGAAATCGCCGACTACCTCGAAGAAACCGGCTCTGCCGTGGGCGGAGATGGGTTCCTCTTCTCCGGCTTCGTGGATCCGGTTACGGTGCATGGGGTGCTGGACAAGCTCACCCCGGAGCTGCGCCGACGGGGGCTGTTGAGGAAGAGCTATGGCAACGGTGGATTCCGGCAGAACCTCCTGGACTTCTGATGGCCTCCGATGATCCAAGAACCCTGGTGATAGGAACGGCCCCAATACGGGCGGAACGCGTGGCTCTGGCGGCCAGCGATGCCTCGTTTCACGTGAAACTCAACCATGATGCGTTGACTTTGCTTGGACGCTCCCGCGAGATCCTGGAGGAGGCTGCCTCTTCCGGCCAGAGGGTCTACGGACTCAACACGCTGCTGGGATCCGGTCGGGACACGGTTGTGGAGGACAAGTCGATCCTCAGTTACCAGGTGCAGGTTGTCCGGTACCACAACAGTGGTGTGGGCCCATATCTGGACCGCGCCGCCGCCCGTGCCGTCATCCTGGCCCGGCTCGTCGGATTCAGCCGTGGTGGCTCCGGAGTTCGCCCCGACACGGCCCGCTTCTATGCCGAACTCCTGAATCGCGGCGTCCACCCCGCTATCCCGGCCGAAGGCTCAGTGGGCTCATCGGACCTCACCCAACTCGCCGCCGTCGCTGCTGTCGCCCTTGGCGAAGGTGAAGCGTTCGATGCCGACGGCGCCTTGGTTCCGGGGGCCAAAGCGCTCGCCGACGCCGGGCTGCAGCCCCTCACCCTCGCAGCCGGCGAAGCCCTGTCACTGGTGAGCGCCAACTCCTACTCCGTGGGCGTCGGCGCCCTGATCCTCCTGCGGTTGCGGCACGTAGCCGAACTTGCCGACGTCGCGCTTTCCCTCTCGCTTGAGGCAATCGCAAGGTACGACGGCGGTGGGAACCTCAGCCCGTTTTCGCCGGCGATCCAGGCAGCCAAGGCGGTGGACGGCCAGCGGGACTCGGCCGCTGCTGTTCGACGCCTTTTGGGCGGCGGCTGGCTGGAGGATGTTCGGCCTGGGGTTTCGGTTCAGGACGCTCTCTCCTTCCGCGCCGCACCGCAGACGCACGGGGCATTCCGGTCCCTGGTTTCGGACCTGGGCAAGGCGCTGGAGGTGGAACTGAACGGTCGCGGTGACAACCCGCTGGTGGACGTCGGGTCCGGGCTGGTGGTGTCCGGCGGGAATTTCCAGCCCACGCAGTTGGCGCTGTCCTTCGAAGTGTTGCGGCTCGCTTTGGCCCATGTGGGCATTTCCAGCGAGCGGCGCATCGCCAAGTTGTACCCGCCGCAACGCGCCATCCGGGCCAAGCACCTCGCCGCAGCCACCGACGAGTCGGGCCTTGCACATGAAGAACTGCCGGGACTGCTGTGGTACTCCGCCGCGGGGCTCCTGGCTGAACTCAAATTCCTGGCAGCGCCGGCAACCCTTGGAGCACCAACCCTGTCCGCCGACGTCGAAGACCACTCCACCCTGGCCCCACTCGCGTTGCAGCAACTTGAAAAGTCGCTGGAGGCCGCGGAGAAGCTGTTGGCGATTGAGGCCCTCACTGCGTCCTACTTGCTGCTTGAAGCGGGGGCCGCGCAGCCACTCGGGAAGGGGACGGGCGCCGTCGTCGGACGTTTGGCCGATGTCCTTGCGGACCGGCCGTCCGCGCCGGATTTGGTGGAGAGGGCGCGGTCTGGGCTGCGCGAGGCCGTGCAACAACTTATCGAGTCCGAAGGAGGGGAATGATGGTGAACACCGCTATCCGCAAACACGGCGCGCACTCAGCCGAGCCGACGCCGGACGTGCTGGATGCCTCAGTCCTGGACAAGGTGGGGAACACCCCACTGGTGAAACTCGAGGCCATGGGCCGTGGGTTGGGCAGCGCCATCCACATCAAACTCGAATCCGAGAACCCCGGGGGCTCCATCAAGGACCGCACAGCCTTGAGCATGGTCCGTGCCGCTGAACGCTCAGGGGAGTTGAAACCGGGCGCCACCATCGTGGAGAGCACCTCCGGAAACACGGGGATCGGACTGGCCCTGATCGGGCACCTCACCGGCCACCCGGTTGTTGTGGTCACCGGCGACACCATCTCGCAGGAGAAGCTCGCCGCACTGCACAACTACGGCGCACGCGTGATCCTCACGGACTGGAACGCGCCCTCGGAATCGCCGGAGAACGCCCGTGCCGTGGCTGCCCGCATCACCGCAGAGACGCCCGGCGCCTGGCGGCCGATGCAGTTCGACAACCCAGCCAATCCCGCCGCGCATTACGAGAATACCGGCCCTGAAATCTGGGAACAGACAGGCGGCTTGATCACACATTTCGTGGCTAGCATCGGCACAGGCGGGACCATCAGTGGCAACGGGCGCTTCCTGAAAGAACAGGTGGCAGCTTCACGGCCGGGCGGTCATCTGGAAGTGGTGGGCGCAGACCCCTACGGATCCGCGTACAGCGGCGGCCACCCCGGCGAAATCCTGGTGGATGGCGTGGGTAACTCGTGGCCCGAACCCGAGTGGCCCAAGGCTTTCAACCGCGGGATCGTGGACCGTTTTCTCCGGATCCCCAACGACGAGGTCTACACCACGGTGCATCGGCTCCTGGACGAGGAGGGGCTCGCTTTGGGACCGTCGTCCGGGCTTGCGGTGGCTGCAGCCCTCCGGGTGGCCCGCGCCGCGCCGCACGGTTCGGTGGTGGTTGCCATAGCCCCCGACGCCGGCACCAACTACCTGAGCAAAGCCTTCAACCCTGTTTGGCTGGCAGAGCACGGCATCCGCCTGGCTGCCGACGTTCCCGAAGCGCGCAACCCCCGCGAGTAGATCCTCTCTCACGTTCCGCCCGCTTGGGCCGGACGCTCTGTCACGTTCCGTCCGTTTGGGCCGGACGCTCTGTCACGTTCCGCCCGCTTGGGCCGGACGCTCGCTCACGTTCCGCCCGCTTGGGCCGGACGCTCGCTCACGTTCCGCCCGCTTGGGCCGGACGCTCTCTTCAGTGCGGCTACTTCTTGGCCACGCGTACGGGGTGCTCGCTCAGAATGGAGAGCCGGTTGAAGGCATTGATCCCGATCGCTGCCATGCAGAGGACGCTGATCTGTTCGTCGCTGTAATGCTGTCGCGCCCGTTCGAAAAGTTCAGGGTTGGGGCGCGATGTGCTCATTCGCGTGATCTGTTCGGCCATCTCCATGGCTATCACTTCAGCGGGCTCGAATAATTGAACTTCCCGGTATACGGCCACCAAGGAAAGCCTCTGCTCTGTTTCGCCGTACTTCAATGCCCGCCGGTGGTGAAGATCCAGGCAAAATGCACAGCCGTTGATTTGCGAGGATAAGTAATTTATGAGCTCGAGGGTTCGCCGCGGAACACCTAGCCGGTCAGCTTCTTCGACGAGCTGTTGGGAATAGTGGCTGAGCGTGGCATAAAGGTCGGGCTGCTGCTTATCCAGATAGCCGGCAAGACGTGGTTTCGTTTCCTGTTCGGGCATGGATGGAGCCTAACGCACCGCGCGCGGGCCAACGAAGTGAGTGAGGGTTGGGTTGAAGGGGGTGGGGTGTGAGTGAGGGTTGGGTTGAAGGGGGTGGGGTGTGAGTGAGCGTTGGGTTGAAGGGGGTGGGGTGTGAGTGAGGGTTGGGTTGAAGGGGGTGGGATGTGAGTGGGGGTCGGACGAAACCAGCCCCCGGGCAACCCGGTGAGGTTGCCCAGGGGCTGGTCCTTCGTCACGCCAGGTCGGGGAGCCGTGGGCCTAAGCGCCGGCAACCTTCTTGAGCGACCGCCGTCGTCCGTACTTGAAGTAGAAGAATGCGTAGCAGGCTCCAACGAACGGCACGCCGAACAAGAGCGCCGCGACCTGGTTGGGATCAAAGGCGATGCCTATCAGCGACACCACGCACAAGGTGAAGGCCAGGATCGGGACCAAGGGGAAGAGCGGGGCCTTGTAGGGGAGCGTCGAGACGTCGCCCCCGTTCTTCACGAAGGTTCGGCGGTAGATGAAGTGTGAAGCGACAATCGACATCCAGACGCCCACCGTCGCGAAGCCGGCCACAGACACCAGCACCAAGTAGACCGTTGCCGGCGCCACAACACTGCTGATCAGGGAAGCCAGGCCACCGAGCATGCTGACGCACAGGGCGATCATGGGGATGCCGCGTTTGGTCAGCTTCTTGAAGGCCTTGGGTGCGTGGCCTTCGTCTGCCAACGAGAACAGCATGCGGGCACAGGAGAAGAGTCCGCAGTTGCCGGCCGAAAGCAGGGCGGTGATGATCACGAAGTTCATGATGTCCGCGGCGAAGGGGATGCCCAGCATGGAGAAGACGGTGACGAACGGGCTCTCGTCCACGCTGACTTGCTCGTAGGGGATGGTGGCCGCGATGACCACGATAGCGCCGACGAAGAAGATCATGAGCCGGATGACCGTAGTACGCATCGCTTTGGGGATGTTCGCCCCCGGGTTGGCGGTTTCGCCTGCTGCGACGCCGATGAGTTCGGAGCCGGAGAACGCGTAGAAAACAGCCAGGCACGTAACGAAAACACCCGTGAAGCCATTCGGGAACAGGCCGTCGGGAGTCGCGAAGTTCTCCCCGAACGAAGGGAATCCGCCTGTGGCGAGGGGGTGGAAGCCCGCCAGCGCAGCGCCGCCCAGGATGATGAGGCCGACGACGGCGGCGACCTTAATGAGCGCGAACCAAAACTCTGATTCACCAAAGACACGCGATGAGATGGCATTCAGCGTGAAAAGGACTGTTGCGAAGACGAAGCACCAGATCCATACATCGACACCGGGGAACCAGCGCTGCATGAGTAGGCCGGCGGCCGTGAATTCCGAGCCCAAGGCCACTGCCCAGCAGAGCCAGTACAGCCAGGCGGTGGCGAAGCCTGTTGCAGGGCCGATGGTCCGGGCCGCGTAGATGTGGAAAGCGCCTGAAACGGGGAACGCTACGGCGAGTTCTCCGAGGCAGGCCATCACCAGGTAAACCACGACAGCGCCGATGAGGAAGGCCAGGACCGCGCCCAAGGGGCCTGCGGTGGCGATCGTGTAACCGGAACTGACGAACAGGCCAGAGCCGATGACGCCACCCATGGCGATCATCACCAGGTGCCGGGCCTCCATGGACCGGCGAAGACCTGTTGACGGGGCGTCAGTCTGGGTCTGCGCCTTGGTTGCCGATGCTTCGGCTTCTGTGGGGGAGCTGAGTCCCATATTCCCTCCGGGAAGTTAGCCAGCAAAGTTTGGGTAGTGCCAGCCGGACGTGATCCAACTAACACGAGAACAAGATTCATCACATGACGGATGAGCATTTCAAGGAGGATAAGAAATGCGGTTGGACCCGCAGGAACCTTTGGGCTGAGGCCAAGCTTTTCTTATCTAAAAGTCACGCGAGCGATTACTTTGCTTGCGATCTGCTAGGTTCCAAGCGGAGCTCCCACGGCCTCGATCCGGGGTCGGGCTTATTCGATTCCCGCGAACAGCTCGTTCAACTCGGCTGTGAGCTGCTTCCGTACCGCGGGCGTGCCGATTTCCTTGCCGTTGATGTGGTTCACAGGAGCGATCAAGCGGATGCTCGAGATAAGCCAAACAGCGTCGGCGTCGAACAGGTCCTGTGGGACGAGGGGCCCGTAGCCAAGTTCCCAACCCGCGGCTTTCGCTGCAGCAAACAGGGCGCCTTGGGATGTTCCGGGCAGAATTCCGCTGTCGTGTTGGGGCGTGATGAGACGGCGTACGGTCTTGACGGAACCTTCGCCGTCGTCGACCTCTTCAAGGTGCGCCAGCAACACGGTGGACGTCGGACCTTCCAGGACGCGGCCGTCCGTGGAGGTGAAGATGGCGTCGTCAGCTCCCTGCTTGTGCGCGTAGCGAAGCGCCGCCATGTTGACCGCATAGGAGAGCGTCTTGGCGCCAAGCAGCAGCCAGGGTGCCCGCTCGCCGGCTTCCGTGTCGAAGCCGCGGTCCAGAAGGACGACGTCGATGCCCGTCTCGCGCTGCCGGCGGCTGCCCGCGGGGGATGGCGAAGCCTGTACCCAACAAGTGGGGTTTGCCGCGCCTTCAACGCCGCGGGTCACGATCAGCTTCACGACCACCTCATCCTCCTCCGGCGTCGCGGCCGGGTGGAGGTGGCGGAACTCGGTAATGGCGGTGTCGATTGCCCTGCGCCAGGCGTCCTGCTCCGGGAGTGCCAGATCGAGTGCGGCAGCGGAACCACCCAAACGGTTCAGGTGTGCCTGCACCTTGCGGGGGCGTCCTTGGACCGCCAACAGCGATTCGAACACTCCATCGCCACGTGTGGCACCCAGATCCGTTGCCATGAGCTGGGGTTGGCTGGAATCGGCAAGACGGCCGTTTTCGAACGCGGGATCCAGGAAAACCAGGACCGTGGGGGCAGGTGAAGTCATGGTCCCAGCTTAGTGCCGGGCCATTGAATATGACTTTGCCGGATAGGCTGTGGTCACTGTTGTTCACGGAACGTGGGGGTTGGTCGGTGCTCTTTCCTTTTCCTTTTGGCCAGGAGTGGACCTGGTTATTGGGTGTCTGGGCCATTGTGGAAGTCGTCATGCGCATTGTGCTGCTCGGCGTCATTCCCGGCAATCGTCGTCCCACCACGGCCATGGCATGGCTTCTGGCTGTGTTCCTCATCCCATCTGTCGGCTTTGTCCTGTTCCTCCTCTTCGGAAACTTCAAGCTGTCAAAGCGCAGGCGGGAGCAGCAGGAAGAAGTTAACCGCCGGGTCCGCGCCGTAACCTCCGATCTCTCCGATCCCGTGAGCGTTTACTCAGGCCCCGAATGGGTGAAATCGGCAGGCGAACTCAACCATCGGCTCGGATCGTTGCCCATGGTTGACGGCAACAAGGTGGAGCTCATTCCTGGCTACGAAGAGTCCATTAAGGCCATGGCCGAGGCAGTCCGGGGCGCCAACAGGTACGTCAACGCAGAGTTCTACATCATGAGCAGCGACTCCGTTACGGACGAGCTGCTGACGGAGTTGGAAAAGGCCGCTGAACGTGGCGTCACTGTCAGGCTGCTTTTCGATCACATCGGCACACTCCGGGTTAAGGGCTACCGCCGGTTGATACGCAGGCTCAAGGCTGGAAAGATCCAGTGGCGGCGGATGCTCCCCCTGCTTCCGATCCATGGCCAGTGGCGGCGCCCGGACCTCCGGAACCACCGCAAAATCATGGTGATTGACGGCATCGTTGCCTTCACGGGCTCGCAGAACCTGATCGAACCGTCGTACAACAACCCCAAGCACCGCAAGGTGGGCCGCAAATGGGTTGAGCTCATGTCCCGTCTCGAAGGTCCGATCGTGGCAACCCTCAACGTCGTGTTCGCGACAGACTGGCTCAGCGAGACAGACGAATCCCTGGAGGACCAGCTCCGGCTGCCCTCCCAGCCTTCTCCGGGCAAGGTCACGGCACAGGTGGTTCCGAGTGGTCCAGGTTTTGCGACAGAGAACAACCTCCGCCTGTTCAACACCCTGATCTATTCCGCGCAGCACAGGATCTCCATCTGCAGCCCGTACTTCGTTCCGGATGACTCGTTGCTCTACGCCATCACCACCGCGGCACAGCGGGGCGTGGACGTGGAGCTATTCGTCTCCGAGAAGGGCGACCAGTTCCTGGTCCACCACGCGCAACGCTCCTATTACGAGGCCCTCCTGGGTGCCGGGGTACGCATTTACCTGTACCGGGCGCCGTACGTCCTCCACGCCAAGCACTTCACCATTGACGACGAAGTGGCGGTTCTTGGTTCCAGCAACATGGACATGCGCTCCTTCTCCCTGAACATGGAGGTTTCGGTGATGCTGTTGGGCGCCGAAACCGTGAACCTCATGCGCGCCGTGGAGTCCACGTACCGCGAGGTGTCCCGTGAGCTTATGTTGGAAGACTGGGTTGATAGGCCCCCGCTGGCCAAGTATGTGGATAACGTGGCCAGATTGACGGCCACGCTGCAGTAGCCCTCAACAGGTATCAGCCAGGGAACTCCGCGCCCAGCGTGGACAGCACGCCGTAGGCCTTGGTCCGGATTTCCTCGTACTCGTCGTCGGCCACCGAATCCGCCGTGATGGCCCCGCCCACGCCCAGGCTCAGGGTTCTCCCGCCTGCACCGGAAGGGTTTACCACCAGTGTTCGGATGACCACGGCGAGGTCTGTCGCAGCGTTCAGCGAGAAGTAGCCGATAGCTCCCGAGTAGATCCCCCGAGGCCCCGATTCGAGGTGGTCGAGGATGTCCATGGTGCTGATTTTGGGCGCGCCCGTCATGGACCCCGCAGGGAAAGCGGCCGCTACCGCTTCGGCCCGGGGGGCACCCGGATTGAGGTGGGCATCCACCGTGCTCACCATTTGGTGGACCGTGGCGTAGCTTTCGATCGCGCATAACCGGCTTACAGTGACCGAACCCGGGATGGCGAAGTGGCTGAGGTCGTTGCGCAGCAGGTCCACGATCATGATGTTCTCCGCGCGGTCTTTCAGCGAGGTCTCCAGGTCATGCTGCAAGGCTGCGTCTTCAGCGGGGTTGGCACTGCGCCCGCGGGTGCCCTTGATCGGTTCGGCGCGCATGCCGCCGTCGGACAGGATACGAAGGAACCGTTCGGGCGACGTGCTTGCGACCACCAGTTCGCCGAACCGCAGGTAACTGGCAAATGGTGCCGGGTTCCGGCGTCGAAGGTTAAGGTACGCAATCCAGGGGTCGAGGTCGCCAGCGGGGGCTTCAAGGGTGGTCGTCAGGCACACCTCGTAGGTGTTGCCTTCTGAGATTTCGTGTTGGGAGGCCGCGATTTTCCGCTTGTAGTCGGTCGCGGAGTCGCGGCTGACGAATTCGGGGACGATCCCCGATGAGGCGGCGACGCCGGCGGCCGCCGGGACAGCAGCAGCCCCGACTGCGGTGCGTGCTTCGTGGAACCATGCCTCGGCGTCGGGCGCATCCAGCGCGAGAAGCCACGCGGTTTTTTCGCGGTGATCGAGGACGACGGCCCGTCCAGCGAAGAGGAGCGCGGCGTCAGGGGTTTCGGACTGGACGTCGCTGCCGCCGGTTTCGCGTTTGAGCTCGTACCCAAGGTATCCGAGCCAGCCGAGCGTGAACTGGCCGTCGTAACCGCGGGGTGCGCGGACGGCCCGGCGGCCCCACACGGAGTCGAGCCAGCGGAAGAACGTCCCGGATGTGGTCACCGTGGCGGAGCCTGCTGTTACTTGGGTGGCCCCGGACCGGTGGGTTGCCAACTGGCCGTAAGTGCCGCCGTCGTCCGCCAAAATGCTGAAGCGGCTGCGTGCCGCGGCCTGTGCCGTCCCAGCAACTGACGACGCGTTGGAGGAATCAAGCCAGACGGCGTTGGCGGACTGGCCGTAGAGGGACTCGAAGAGCTGGGCTGCGTCAGGCATGGCGTCCACACGCTCGGAGCGCAACTGGAGTCCGCGGCGGGCACTGAGCTCCGGCGCGAGGATTGCCGCCAGGGATGGCAGATACATGAGGGCCTGCAGCACGTCGTCAGGTGCGCTGCCATCGGCGAGGTTGAGGACGTGGACGTCCGCGGCGCTGGCCGCCGGGTCCGATTCCAGCCAGGCGTCTTCCTGCGCAGCCCAGCTGTCCCAGTACGGTTCGTAGGTACTTCCGTCCCGCGTCAAAGCCCGACGACGGCGGTCGTCACCGGGGGACTCGACCCACACCACGGCGTCCAGCATCGGCCGGGCAGCCTCAGCAGCGGCACCCACGCCTTCCACGATCACGATCTCGGCCGGCAGGGTGACTTTCAGGCCGCCGTCGTAATGGCGTTCCCAATCCCAACTTGTCCATTCGGCGGCGAGGCCGGCATTCAGCGGCGGGAGGACCGTGGCCACGTAACGTTCGATGCCCGGCATGAGGCCGTTCCAGCCGGGGTAGATGTCTTCCAGGTGGAACAGTGAAACTTTGTGGTGCTGCCGCAACCGGGCCGCCAATTCGACAGCCAGTGTGGTTTTTCCTGCGCCGGACCTGCCGTCAACAGCGATGATCACGGGTGCAGGGGTCATGACATAGAGGTTACCTGCTGGGGCTCGCCGGATTCGGCCTCGACCTGGGGGCCGATGGCTGTTTTGACATGTTGCACGATCCCCGGGATGGCGTCGTTGATGAGGGTCCAGGTGGTGTCGAAGTCCGTGTGGCCCCCATACCAAGGGTCTTCGATGCCCAGATCGAGCGAGCTACGCCCGGCCACGTGCGGATCGAAGCTGCGCAGCATCCTGACTTTTGCCAACGAGCCGGCGTCCGGGGCGCCTTCCTGGAGCCACCCGAAATGATCAACGTCCAGGGCGAGGATCAGGTCCCGCTCAGCGAACCATTCGTGCCGCCATTTGCGGGCGACATGGTCTTCTGAGGCGATGTGTTTGGCGGTCAAAACCCTGGCTGCACGGGGGTCTATGGGGTGCCCGACCTCGTAACCGGTGGTGCCGGCTGAATCGACGGTTACGTGGTGGCCCAGCCCTTCCGCTTTGAGGGCCTCGGTGAGCATGAGCGCCGCCATGGGCGAGCGACAGATGTTTCCAGTGCAGACCGTGATGATGCGGTATGGGCTCGACGTTGAGTACATGAAGCAAGCATGGGTGATCCCACCCCCTCTTGGCTAGGGGCAACTTCACAAGCAAGTCACTTTTGGTGTCAAACCTGTCACAGCGCCGCTGGAGTCAGGCTGTTGCCGGTTCAGTTGCTGCCGCTTCGGTTGTTGCCGCTTCGGCGGCCAACGCTGCAGCCATCAAGCGGACGGTACGTACGACGGCGGCGCGTCGCCTTTCGGTGCGGCCCGGGTTGTCGCCGGCCATGAGCCCGTCGAGGGCCGGCAGTACGGGAGCGGAATCGCACAGGCTGACGATGGTGATGAGGAGATCGCCCGCGTCCTCCCGCGAGATGCCGGGGAGGGCTGCGATGGTGCTGTTGACCTTCGATGCGCAGTTGGCCATCCGCTTGGGCAGTCCCACGACGTCGGTGCCGCGTTCCAGTCCTTCCCAGAACAGCAGGCGCGGGGCGGTGGCATCCACCTGGTGGTGATCGAAAAGCCTCCCGGCGTAATCAGCCATGGCTTCCGGTCCGCTGCCCTCGATGGGGACCTCATCCATGAGGTTGGTCAGGGCGGTGACAATCACGGCGTCGAACAAAGCGTTCTTGTTGCCGAAGTACTGGTAGATCCGCTCTTTGTTGACGCCGGCTTCCGCTGCGATGCGGTCAATGCGGGCGCCGGCCAGTCCACGCGCGCAAAACTCTGTGGTGGCCGCGCTGAGCAGCAGCCCCTTGGTTCGCTCTGTGTCCCATGCCATAGAGTCATCTTAGCATTTTCCAACTAAGTGGTTGTAATTGTTCGGCGCCACGGTTATGGTGATTCCAAGCCCAATTGCAACTATCTGGTTGGAGAATCGATGACCACCGAAACAACGCCCATCACCACAGAAGCAGAGCCCGTCGCGGCTCCCGCCACCGCGGCGGCCCGTCCCCAAGGGCCGTCCGTTCACATGCGGGCGCTCATTACCTGGCTCGCCATCTTCCCTCTGGTCTCCATTGGCATGCTGCTGCTGGGCCCCTTCATGGAACCGTGGCACCCTGTCCTTCGGGCGCTCGTCCTGACCGCATTCGTCGTTCCCACGGCTGTCTACCTGGTGGTTCCGCGGATGCTTGAGGGCCACGGCCACCTCAGCCGCAAGGCAGCGGAACGCTCAAGCCAACGCGCTGCCCGCCGGTCCGCCTAGGATCGCAGCGCCGTCGGTCCTACTTGGAAGACGGACTGTAGTCGGGGTAATACCGCTGGATCTCATCGGCTTCCAAACCGAGCTCAACCATGTGTTCAAGCGATATGAGCGAGCGGACTTCCTCATCTGAAGATTTGATGCTGTTCCAAGGGCCTATCGTCTGGTAACAGAAGTCATTTGGATCGTTGAGCTTGGTGGCGTTGTAGCACTCCGGGTGATTCTTTTCGCCTGCGGGAACTTCCACCGCCCTCGAGGCCGAGGAGTCGAATGCCGATGAAAATCCCAGTCCAAGTACTGACGCAATAGCCAGGGCTGCGATGGCTAATTTAGTTCTTTTATTCATGGTTCCCCCAAGTTCCCGATGACTTGGAGAGCCTATAGCAAAGGGACGTGAAACGAGAGTCGGGAACCAGCGGGCCACCCCAGGGCGGCCCGCTGGCGAGGTCACTCAACTCAGGTCACTCAGCTCAGGTCCGCCTGTTTCCACAGTTCCTCGACCTCAGCGGCACTAGGGTACGCGGCTTGCGTGCCCTTTTTCGTGGCAGCCAGCGCGGCTGCCACCGAAGCGAACGCCGCTGCATGGGCCAGGGAATCTCCAGCTGCCAGGCGCGCAGCGACAGCACCCGTAAAGGCATCGCCGGCTCCCGTGGTGTCCACGGCGGCCACGCGGGTGGGCTCAATCCGGGTGATCTGATCATCGCCGCGAGCCAGCGAGTCCAGCACCACAGACCCCTGGGCGCCGAGCGTCACCAGTACGCGCTGCATCCCGCGGTCAGCGAACTGGCTCCGGACGGGCTCCCATGCCTCCACGCCAGCCTCAGCGTCAGGAATGTCCGCTTCCGAACCCAGGAACAGCGAAGCCTCGTGCGCATTTACCAACAACACGTCGCTCAACCCGGCCAGCTCCTCCGGCACCTCGGCGTAAGGCGAGAGGTTCAGCATGACTGTAGCTCCGGCGTCGTGCCCTGCTTGGGCGGCAGCTAGCACGGTAGCGATCCCCACCTCCAGGCAGAGGCACACCACGGCGGCGTCGCTGAAAGCAGCAGGCTCGACGTCGGCCGGGGTCAGAGTGCCGTTGGCGCCAGCCGAAATGATGATGCTGTTCTCGCCGCTCGCGTCCACGGAAATAACCGCGACACCGGTGGCAACGTCCGCACGGAGGACGCGGGACACGTCCACACCGGCACTGGCCGTCGAGTCCAGGAGCATGGTGCCGTTGGGGTCCTCGCCCACGGCGCCGATCAGGGTGACCTGCCCACCGAGCTTGCTGGCAGCCACCGCCTGGTTGGCGCTCTTGCCGCCGGGATTCACCGCAAAGCCGTTGCCGTGGACTGTTTCGCCGGGATTCGGAAGACGGTCGGTGTAGATGGTCAGGTCGGCGTTGAGGGAGCCGACGACGACGATCCCCGCCCTGGGTGCGCCGCTCACACCGTCACCTCAGCATCTTCGGTTACTTCTGCGTCCACCGGCTTGGGGATCAGGAGTGACGCGGCGAAGGCAGCCAGGGTGATCGCAAGGCCCACCACAACCACCGTCAGGTACGAGGCTTTGGTGTCGTTCAACGAGGCTGTGGCAACCAGCACGGCGGGCAGTACCAGGAAGCTCAGCCCCGCGCCGAGGTTAAAAGCTCCCGCGTTCATGCCGGGGAGGAAGCCAGGGTTGCCCTTCGGCGAAAGGACGACGCCGAGTCCGTTCAGCATGATGTTGACGGTACCGGCGTACATGATGCCCAACAAAGCCGTGCCAACAATCATCATTGGCAGGCTATTCAGGCCGAAGAATGCGATGATGGCCAGGGCCACAAGGCTGCCGATGAGGCCGATGCGGAGCACCTTGGTGTAACCGAGAACCGGAGCAAGTCGGCCGCTGATGGGACCGAAGATCCAGCCAAGGAGTGCGTACGGGGTCAGGATCATGAGCGACATCTCGGTGGGCCCGACGCCGAAGCCGGGATCGGCTGCCTGAACGTACGCCGGGACGATGCCGTTGATGACCGCGAAGATACCGGTCATGGTCAGCGTGGTGGTCAGCAGCGGAGCCCACGTGGAACGCTGGCGCAGGTGCACGGTTTCCACCATGGGCTGCTTTGCCCGCTTCTCGACAGTCCAGAACGCGAAGAACGCGACGGCGGCAATCAGCGTAAGGAAGATCGCGAGGGTCAGGGTGCCGGCGTCGAAAGCCGTGGCCAGCTTGGAGCCCTCGTTCAGGGCCGTCAGCAGTGCACCCACGGCGATCACGATGAAGAAGACGCCCAGCCAGTCCATGGTGGTGCCAGCTGCAGGCTTGCTTTCGCCGGCGAGGAAAGCAATCAGGACGGTGGCAACGACGGCCAGTGCCACCATGAGCCAGAAGATGCTCCGGAAACCAAAGTTCTCTGCGAAGTAGCCGCCAACAAACGAGTCGACACCGGCCACGCCGCCATTGACTGCCGTGATG
Source organism: Arthrobacter sp. B0316-5-4 (assembly GCF_059090325.1). Taxonomy (NCBI): domain Bacteria; kingdom Bacillati; phylum Actinomycetota; class Actinomycetes; order Micrococcales; family Micrococcaceae; genus Arthrobacter; species Arthrobacter sp. B0316-5-4. The sequence continues at coordinate 262,923 of NZ_JBNHFN010000006.1, read as the reverse complement.
AGGCCCATGAGCGTTCCGTACTTGCGCGGGTTGCTGACGGCCGAGCGAAGCATGATCAGGCAGAGCGGAACCGTGGGCCCGCTGACGCCCTGGATGATGCGGCCCACAAAGAGCCAGGTAACGTCAGGGGCCATTGCTGCGATGACGGAGCCGACGGCCATCAGGATCATCATGCCGACCAGGATCTTCTTGCGGCCAACAATGTCGCTCAAACGTGGCAGGAAGAGGGAGAACAGGGCGGCCGCGGTGAAGAACCACGTCTGGGACAGGCCGATGGTGGCCTGGTCCGTGTTGAGTTCGTTGCCCATGGTGACCAGGGCGGGGCTAAGCATGGAGGCGTTGAGCTGGAAGGCTACGCAGGCTGCCAGCAGTGCCACCATGAGGGCGGTGACGTTGCCGCGGGCGGACTTGGTTTCTGCGGGGTTCGACATTACTTGGCCCCTCCTGCGAGAACCGGGGCGGTTCCGGCACCAGCGGTGGCGGGAGCGCCGCCGTCGTGCGTTGGTTCGCCGATCCTGACGATCGCGTCGGTGACCAGGTCCCAGAACTTCTTGTGGTCCAAGTCGACGGCGACCGATGTGTGGCAGTCCTCCGGGGCGGGTGCGCGGAAGTCAGCCACGGTCATGCCAAGGGTGAGCCTGCCATGGAGTTCGATGTCAACGGGGACCTTGCGCGTGGTCATGACCGAGGGGTCGATGACGTACGCGACGGCGCAGGGATCATGCACCGGCGGGAAGTCGAAGCCCTGGGCGTCCTTGTAGGTCTTCTTGAAGAATTCCATCAGTTCAAGGACGAACTTGGCGGGTTTGGTGCCGATCTTGGCGATCCTGTCCACAACCTCGTCCGTTGCCAGCGCTTGGTGCGTCAGGTCGAGGCCAACCATGACCACGGGCCACTTTTCGTTGAAGACGATGTGCGCAGCCTCAGGGTCGATGATGATGTTGAACTCGGCCACCGCGCTCCAGTTTCCCACGTGGTAGCCGCCGCCCATGAGGACAACTTCCTTGACGCGTTCAACGATGCGGGGCTCCTTGCGGGCCGCCATGGCGATGTTGGTCAGGCCCGCAGTGGGAACCAACGTGACGGTGCCAGGCTCGTGGGCCATGACGGTTTCAATGATGAGGTCGACGGCGTGGCGCGGGTCCAGCTCGATGGCGGACTCGGGCTGCTCCGGACCATCCATGCCCGAATCGCCGTGGATGCTGGGGGCGGTCTCGATGGTGCGGACCAAGGGACGGTCGCAGCCTGCGGCGAAGGGGACGCCAGTGATGCCGGCAATGGTTGCCACCGAAAGGGCGTTGCGGGTGACCTTCTCGAGGGTCTGGTTGCCCACCACCGTGGTCACTGCGAGCAGTTCGATGTCCGGGTTGCCGTGAGCCAGCAGCATTGCTACGGCGTCGTCATGGCCAGGGTCGCAGTCAAGAATGATCTTCTTGCGTGTGTTGGGATCCACGTTTCTCTCCACGTCATTGGGGCCTGCCAGGTACTTGCCCGGGGCAGGGCGCTAAGCATTCAGGGGTGATTCTGGCACTGTTTCCGGTCGGGCGTCAAACGCTTAACGTGCTGATTGCGAGGGGTACGTCAAGCGCTTGATGCCTTGTCGCAGGTCAGGGCGGCATATCAGCGCTACGATCGATGCATGGAATCCCTGGATCGGCGCCATGCCCGCGCGCCACGAGTGACCGCCGCGATGGTGGCCGCCCGAGCCGGCGTTTCCACGGCGACCGTATCGCTGGTGGCCAACGGCAAGACGCAGGGTCGCGTATCCGATGACAACATCTCCCGCGTTCGGACGGCCATTTCCGAACTCGGTTACGTAGTTGACAGCATCGGCAGCTCGCTGGCCCGTGGCGTCAGCTCCATCGTCATCCTGGTAACGCCGGACGTGTCCAACCCGTTCTTCGCAAACGTGATCGCAGGCGTGCGGGAATCGCTGGGCGCCGAATACCAGTTGCTGCTGTCAGTGACCGACGCCGGGGAGTCGCCGCAGGCCTCCGACGTCCGCAAATTGTTGGCCCTCCGCCCGGCGGGCCTGCTGGTGGGCGCTCCCAGTGCCGGGTTCCTTGAAGACCTCTCCGCGGCCGGACCCCTGGTGCTCCTGGACGCCCCCGGGCTAGAAGGTTTCGCGCCGTCCGTCAATCTCGATGTAGCCCAGGGTGCCCGCGAACTGGCCCGGCACTTGGCTTCCTCCGGACACACGAGGGCTGCGTATGTGGACGGCATCACTGGAACAGCCACGTTCCAGTTGCGCCGGGAAGCTTTCCTCGAGGAAGCCGCTTCCCTCGGCCTGGTGGTCTCGCGGGAGCACATCATCAGAACAGCGATCGACGTCGGTGCTGCCGCTGCCGCTTTCGCCGAAGCCTGGCCGGCATGGCAGCGCGAGGGGGTGACCGCCGTCGTCTGCGGTACCGATACCCACGCCTATGGAATGCTGCAGGAGGCGCGGGTGGAGGGGGTCCGCATCCCCGAAGAATTGGCTGTGGCCGGCTTCGACGACTTGCCCTATTCGGCTACCAGCAACCCCAGCCTCACCAGCGTCCACCTGCCGGCGACCCCCCTGGGACGCAAAGCGGGGGAGCAGCTGCGCGGGCTCATGGAGGGCCGTGAATTGTCGGAGCCGCATGTGACTTTGGAGAGCTCGCTGGTAGTGCGGGGTTCTACTTCGTAGGCAGGCCGGGAATCACCGCGACAGTGGGCGAAGCTGTTCCTCTGTGACAGGAAGCGAGACCGTGAAATAGATCTGGGGAGCGGTCATGTCGCCCCAATCGTCCTTCTTTACCCGGACCGAGGACGGCGTGACTTCCGCAATCCGCACGCGCAGCCAGCCGCCGTCGTCGAGCCGTAATTCGTGGGGCTCGGCCAGGTAGCGCAAGCCAAGGTCATCGAGGACTTCCTCCGCGCTCAACCAGTCCACAACCTCGGTCCGCGGACGGCCAAGCAGGTCGATGGCGACGAACCCGTCGGCCACGGGCTTCATCCAGCCAACATGCTCGCCGTCATCCGCGCGCCGGTGCTCGATCCAGTTCGACTCCATGCCTCCGACCGTAGCATTCGCCATGGCTGCAGGGGCTAGTGGATGACTGCCAGCAGGATGCCCACCAGCACGAACAAGCAACCGAAAATGCGGTTGAGGACCTTCTGGCCACGTTGGTCGTGGGTGAAACGCTGGAATGAACGCGCTGCCAAGGCGAAGAAGAACCACATCACCATGATGTCGATCGCCAGAACAGTGGCGGTCAGCACCACGTATTGCTGGACCAACGGCTGGTCCGGGCGGATGAACTGCGGCATGAAGGCCAGGAAGAAGACAATGGCCTTCGGGTTCAGCAGGTTGACCCACACGCCCCGCTGGAACATGGAAAGTGCGGGTTCGTTCTTCTTGTCCTCAACCTGTTCTTCGTCCAGATCGGGTTTCCGAAGGAACTGCCGGATGCCGAGGTACACCAGATAAGTCGCGCCCGCGTATCGGATCACATTGAAGATGACGGGCGAGTTGGAAACCAGGACACCCACACCCAGGGCCACGATCAGGATATGGATGACCAACGCCACCTGCTGGCCCAGGATGCCCCAAATGGAACGTCGGAAGCCAGAGTTGAGCGAGTTGCTCATGGTGAAGATGGCACCCGCGCCGGGAGTGAAACTGATCAGGGTGCCGGCACCAACCAAGGCCAGCCAGAGAGAAAATTGCACCACCTCAGCTTATGCCGGTGAAGGGAGTGATCAGGACGCGTCCCGTCACCACCCACTTTGCCGGTGTAGAGCGGGGGATGCATCCGAAAAAGGTTTATTCCAGCGGCAACCCAGCCCAAAGTAGGTGGTGAAGGTACAGCCAAGGCCCGCGGCCATGGGGCAGACTGATCCCGTGAGCGGAATACCGTGGGTGTTGCACGTTGATCTGGACCAGTTCATTGCGGCGGTCGAGGTACTGCGGCGGCCCGAGCTGGCGGGCAAACCGGTCATTGTGGGCGGAAGGGGAGATCCTACGGAACGGGCTGTGGTGTCCACGGCATCCTACGAAGCAAGGGCCTACGGAGTTGGCTCAGGGATGCCCCTTCGCGTCGCAGCCCGGAAAGTCCCCGAAGCCATCATCCTGCCGGTCGACCAGGAAGCTTACCTGGCAGCATCAGAGGTGGTGATGGCGACCCTGCGGGAACAACCGGGTGCAACGGTTCAGGTGCTCGGCTGGGACGAGGCTTTTGTTGGCATCACAACAGAGGATCCTGAAGCCTACGCACGGTTGATCCAAGAAGCCGTGCTGGAACAGACCCAGCTTCACTGCAGTATCGGCATCGGCGATACCCTGGTCCGCGCAAAGAACGCCACCGACTTCGGCAAGCCCGCCGGGGTGTTCAGGCTGACCAAGGAAAACTGGCTGGAGGTCATGGGGGACAAGCCAACCAGGGAACTGTGGGGCGTTGGAAGCAAAATCTCGCAGCGCCTCGCGAAGCACGGCATCACCACAGTCAATCAACTCGCCGCGGCCGACCCGCAGGATCTGGTGCCGGAGTTCGGCCCCAAGATGGGGCCGTGGTACGCACAGCTGGGGCGCGGCGAAGGCGCCACGGAAGTCGACGATACTCCGTGGGTGGCCCGCGCCCACGGCCGCGAAACCACCTTCCAGCAGGACCTCACCGAACCGGACCAGGTGGAGGCCGCCGTCAAGGAACTGACGGCCCGCGTCCTCGAGGATGTTGCAGCCGAGGACCGGCCAGTGGTGGGCCTTACGCTGAAAGTCCGTTACAAGCCGTTTTTCACCAAGACCTATGCGAGGAAGATCCCTGAGACTTTCAGCCGCGACGACGTCCTGACCCAGGCTTTGGAGCTCACCGGAAAAATCGAGCCGGACCGCCCGATCAGGCTGCTCGGACTTCGCGCCGAAATGGCCATGCCGGACGACGCCCGGAAGGGACACACCCCCACCCGGAGCGGTTGGTGAAAACCAGGTACGACGCCGGTCTGGCGGCTACCAGCGCGGGTGGATCGCTTCGCGGAAGTAGCGGTCGTAGATGTCCCGCACTCCATCGGCCAATCCCGCCCCGACCACGGGCATCTCTCCAGCCTCAGCGTTGATCCGGGCCTGCTCCGCGGACCGTGCTCCGGGGATCACGGAAGTGACGCCATCTTGTGCGACCACCCAGGCGAGGGCCGCTTGGGAGGTGGTGACGCCGTCGGGAACCAATGCACTGAACTCCTGGGCGGCTTTGACGCCGGTTTCGAAGTCGACGCCCGAGAAGGTTTCCCCCACATCGAACGATGACCCGTCCCGGTTGTAGTTGCGGTGGTCGTCAGCGGGGAACTCGGTTGCAGCTGTGTATTTTCCGGACAGCAAACCCGAGGCCAGGGGAACCCGGGCGATGATGCCCACGTTGGCCGCCTTCGCGGCGGGCAGCACCTCATCGAGCGGCTTCAGGCGGAAGGCGTTGAGGATGATCTGCACGGAGGCAGTGTTCTCGCGCTTGATGGCTTCGAGGGCCTCGTCTGTCCGTTCGACGCTGACCCCGTAATTGCGGATGGCCCCTTCGCTGACCAGCGTGTCCAGTGCGTCGTAGACTTCGTCGCGGCTGTAGACGGCGGTGGGCGGGCAGTGCAGTTGGACGAGGTCCAGGGTGTCCTGTTGGAGGTTGCGGCGCGACCGGTCTGTCCACGCTCGGAAGTTCTCGAGGGTGTAGTTCTCGGGCACCTGGTCAACGCGACGGCCCATCTTGGTGGCTACGGTGATGTCCAGGCCAGGGTTGGCGCGGAGGAATTTTCCAATGATTTCCTCGCTGCGGCCGTCGCCGTAAACGTCTGCGGTGTCGAAGAAGGTGACGCCGTGGTCCACGGAAGCCTTAAGCACGGCCACGGCATCTTCTTCGCTGACGTCTCCCCAGTCCGCCCCGAGTTGCCAGGTGCCAAGCCCGACGGTTGAGACGGATCGGCCGGTCTTGCCAAGTATGCGCTGTTCCATGCGTTCGACTATATGCTGCCTGATTGGGACGTTGCCCAAGAAAGTGGGACCAGAGGGTGACGCCGTGCCGGGATCCTCAGCGCGGGGAACGCCGATTGCGAGCCTGGCGGGCCAGCTGAATGAACCCATAAACGAAAGCTGCTTGCACAAGCACCATCAATGCCAGGAGCAGCCACTGACTCCGGGCAATGAATACTACGGCGCCTGTGATTACCAGCGTGGTTCCCAGAATGAGGGCATACACGGCGAATCCAAGGGCGACTTTCGCGCTGCGCACACCCGTTCTGAAGCCGAAGCCCGCAGGTTCGTTGTCTGGATGGCCGCCCATGGGATCTGGGCGGGCAGGTTTGAGGTTGTCGAATTCTGCCCAGAGGTCCGGGTCCGGATTGCTCACGTCTTCATCATCCCTCAGCCTTCCGGTTTGGTGAACCAACCCAGGCATGGGACGGCCGATGGCTGCGGCAGCCGTGAGCCTGTGCCTAGTATCTGGCCACGAAGGGGTAGAGCTCCATACCCACCATGGAACTGATGTTGGAGACCGTGATGCCTTCCTGGGGGTTCAAAGCCTGCACCACTTGCCCGTTCCCCAGATAGATCGCCACATGGTAGAAGTTGGACGGCGAACCCCATACCAAGAGGTCTCCACGGCGCGCCTGTGAGAGCGGGACATGGACGGGCGCTGCGGCATATTGCTGCGAGGCGGTGCGTGGCAGTCGCATCCCGGCTGCGGCAAAGGCGGCCTGCACCAGTCCTGAGCAGTCAAAACCGTAGGGTCCGGTACCGCCCCACTGGTAGTAGAACGGCGAACCGACCTTACCCAGGGCGATGGAAATTGCTGTTTCGTAAGACCCGCTCGATGGCACAGACGGCGGCGCAGGTGCGGGTGCCGGGGCCGGTGCAGGTGCTGGCGCAGGTGCGGGCGCAGGTGCTGGGGCTGGCGCAGGTGCGGGTGCCGGTGCTGGGGCTGGCGCAGGTGCGGGTGCCGGTGCCGGTGCTGGCGCTGGTGCGGCCGGAGCCGGGGCTACCGGAGCCGGAGCAGCGGGTCCAGGCGTGTCCGGCGACGTTGCCGGATTCCGGGGAGCCTGATCCTGCTCAGCCTTGTCGGTGCTGGCGGTCAGTGCCGCGAGCCGTGCCTCTTCGCGCTGCCGATCCAGGGCATCCACCCTGGCCGACTCAAGCTCAACAGTGGAGTTGCGGAGCTGGGCCAACCGGTCCACCAAAGTGGTCCGCTGCGCTTTCGCGTCGGCCACAGCCTTGACCTGCGCCGCGTTGGCCTGTTCAGCCTGCGTTTTGCGCTGTTCCGCTGTCTTGGCCGCGTCGTCCGCGGCTTTTGTGGCGTCATCCGCAGCTGCTGACAGGGACTTGGATGCGGCGGCGGCGCTGACGGCAACCTCAAGATCGCGGTTTCGCCTGGCTGAGAGAGCCTCCAGCGTGGCGGCCTGCTGGAAGCTTTCACTGCCGCCGGCCAGCGTAACGAGTGCGGGATTCAGTCCACCGTTGCGGTACAGGTCGCCGGCGATCTGCCCCACTTGTTTGCGCGTCCTGTCCTGCTGTTCCCGGGCGGCAGAGGCTTGGGCGCGGGCTGTAGAGGCGGTTTTGGTCCTTTGCTGGAGCTCCACCAGGGCCTCGCTGTAGGCGTTGTTGGCCTGCATGGCAGCCGTGGCGGCTACCTGCTGGTCAGCGGCTGCGTCCGCGAGGGTCCGCTCAATGGAGGCGACCTGGTCCGCCGTCGCCGCTTCACTGGCTTTGGCCGCCGCGATCTCCTCAGGCGAGGGCACGTGCGGAGACGCCCCGACAGTGAGCGGGGTAGTTGTTGCGGGTACAGCCACTGAGGGAGTTACCACTGCCCCGGAAAGGACGACGACGGCGCACAGCACCGCGGTCCCTCGGGCGGATCGGGATAAAGCCATGTACAGAAACCTCGAAACGGGACGGGGGAGCGAGATTCTGGAGGAGGCGCGTCTGCGCCCCTCAGATGCTCTCGGCAGTCCTGAGGTTACGTGAGCGCTTGCACATTGGCAACAGCAGTCACACCAGTAACATAAACCACAACGTTGTGATTTCGGCCGACACGGCGGGTGTGTCGTGGGTCAAGCTCCGGCGGTATCCAGCCTCGCTACTTTTCCCAACAAATACCGCCGCTCCTGCAAGCTGGCGGTCTTCTTCGCTGCGCTGAGGTAGGCGGCGCGGGCTTCGGCGGGGGAGCCTGCCATCTCCAACAAGTGACCCCGGACTGCATCCAGGCGGTGTGAGCGGCCCAGCGCGGAATCCAATCCGTTCAGCAACTCAAGCCCGGCACCGGGACCGTCCACCATGGCGACGGCGACCGCGCGGTTCAGGGTGACAACCGGGCTGGGTGCCACGGCTTCAAGCACCGTGTAGAGGGCCAGGATCTGACGCCAGTCCGTCTCCGCATCCGTTGCTGCTTCGGCGTGCACCGCGGCGATCGCGGCTTGAAGCTGATAGGGACCTGCACTGCCGCGTCCGAGCACGGAAGAGAGCAGGGCGATACCTTCCTCGATTTGTTGGTGGTTCCACAGGCTCCGGTCCTGCTCCGCCAGTGGTACCGGGGTCCCATCCGCCAGGGTGCGTGCCTTCCGACGCGAATCCGTGAGGAGCATCAGCGCAAGCAGGCCGGTCGCTTCCAGCTCCGACGGCGCTGCAGCAACCAACAACCGCGTCAGCCGGATCGCCTCGGTGGTGAGGTCTTCGCGCTGCAGCGACGCCCCGGAACTCGCCGCGTAGCCTTCGTTGAAGATCAGGTACAGGACGTGGAGTACGACGCCGAGCCTCGCCTTCTGCTCGGAGGGCGGTGGCATGGTGAACGTGGCTCCAGCCTTCTGGATCGCCTGTTTCGCCCGGCTGATGCGTTGTCCCATGGTGGCTTCGGGGACAAGGAAGGCTGAGGCGATTTCCGCCGTCGTGAGTCCGCCAACTGCCCGTAGCGTCAAGGCGAGTTGTGAGGGTGCCGTCAGCACCGGGTGGCAGCAGAGGAACATCAAGGTGAGAGTGTCATCTGTTGCCGGAACGGAGCTGTAGGAGTAGTCGACGTCCATGGCGGCGACGCGTTCCTCGCGGGAACGTCGTGCGCTTTCGCTCCGGTAAAAGTCCACCAAGCGGCGGTTGGCGACGGCCATCAGCCACGCTTTCGGGTCGCGCGGCAACTCGGATGGCCACTGCAGGGAGGCCTCCAGCAAGGCTTCCTGGACTGCGTCCTCACAAGCGTCGAACTGCCCGTGCTTGCGTGCCAGCACGCCGAGGACCTGCGGCGCCAGCGTGCGCAGCAGGTCCTCGATTCGCTTGTCCGGCGGGTGTTCCAGCTAGACCTCCGGAGGCGCTTCCTGGATAGCGCGTAGTTCCACGACTTGCGAGTACTTCACAATGCTCGCGCAGATTTCGACAGCCCGTTCCTCGCTGGCGACATCAACCACCCAGTAGCCAACCAGGGATTCCTTGGACTCGGCAAAGGGGCCATCAGTGGTGATGACTCCGTCCGGGGTTTGCTTGACGAGCTTCGCGGTGCTGCCATCGGCCAGCCCGGCGTTGAAAACCATCTCACCGGACTCGGTCAGATCCTTGTCGATCTGGATCATGAACCCGATCATTTCCCGGATCCACTCAGGGTCGGCGGTTTCCATCATGCCCTCAGCCGACCCGAACATCATGATCATGTATTTCATCTCAAACTCCTTATGAACGGCACCCCGTGTGGGCGCTTTCATTCATGGGTCGGAACTGCGGTGGGTATTTCTACATGGTGCGGCACATCTTTTTCGGGTCGCTACGCGCGGGCGATCACCTCGCCGTTGGGAATGAGGAAATAGCCGTCGTCCGTGGCGCCCCAACGGTGCCAGCCTGCAGCGATCCGGGCAAGATCGGCTTCGTTTGCCAGGCCGTATTCAAGAGCCTGTTCAGCGAAAGCGGAGTGCAGCACACGTTCGCTCCAAACCCGGGATTGCCAGGCGCGTTGCTGGGCGGTGGCATAGAGCCAGTTGCTGCTGGTGGGCGCCACCTGGGTGAATCCTGCCTGCTGGGCCCAGGAGACCAGGCGGCGTCCGGCGTCGGGTTCTGCTCCGTTGCGGCGGGCGATCTTCTGGTACAGCTCCATCCAGTCGTCGAGCTCCGGGACTTCCGGGTACCAGCTCATGCCATGGAAATCGGCGTCGCGAACCGCCACGATGGCTCCGGGCTTGGCCACCCTGCGCATCTCCCGGAGCGCCGCAACCGGGTCGGTCAGGTGCTGGAGGACCTGGTGGGCGTGGACGAGGTCGAAGGTCTCGTCCTCAAAGTCGAGGTCATGGATGTTGCCGGTCTGGAAGCTCACGTTGTCCACGCCGCGCTCCGAGGCAAGTTCAGTCGCCTGGGCCACGATGTCAGGTGAACGGTCCAGGCCGATCACCTGGGCGGGCGCCACCAGCCCGGCGAAATCGCAGGTTATGCTCCCGGGTCCGCACCCGACGTCGAGCACGGAAGTGCCGGGGGTGAGATGCGGCATGACGAACGCCGCCGAATTCTCGACCGTCCGTGAGGCGTGGGCCCGGACAACCGACTCGTGGTGCCCGTGGGTGTAGACATCTTCAGGCTGCTGCGCGTTCATAGGGAAACGCTACAACCAGGAAGGCGAATTCAGGCGGAACGCGCACCCAACAGTCAACTACTTGGGTTCAGGGTTGGTGGCTTCCTGGCGGGCGGCCAACGTTGCTTCCACCATGTCCGTCATGAAACGGGTGACAAGGTCCAACTCCTCGGCGCTGTAGGCGGCCATGGCCTTGCCCATTCGGAGGGCCAGCGGCATGAACATGGCGCTCCCGTCGCGGTAGGCCTTGGGCGTCATATGGAGCTGGACCTGCCGACGGTCAGTGCCAAGCCGTTCCCGGATAACGTGCCCGGACGCATGGAGCCTGTCGATCAATGCCGTGGTGGCAGGCGAACTGAGCCGGAGCTCAGTCCGCAGGACGCCCGGAGTGACCACCTGGCCAGCGGCGGAGTGGCGCATGATCACGGCGAGCGCATTGAGGTCTGTGCGGTGCATGTCGTTGCGTCCGCCGGCTGCGTCGACGTAGTGGTTGGCTTCGAGGGTGAAGTTCTGGAGAAGCCGTACGAGTTCCTGCGGGGCCGCGTTTTCGGGCCTGCCGGCTTCGGGCCGCGGGGCTGATGGGTCAGACATTTCCGCCCTCCTGCCAGCGTTCGTCTCTTGTTTACTGCCTTCCGGATATTACTCCCAGCGGCCACGGATTCCGGCATCAGCTCCAGGCGCTCTTGGAATAGTTCCATCATAGAGATAATCTATGATGGAATAAAGACCTTGATCATCCCCGGAGAAGAAGGACACATGAACGCGCAGAAAGTACCGTTCTGGCTGAGATGGCTGCTACCCGTGGTCCTGGTTATCACCTGGCTGGGCATCGCCGGAATCGGAGGGCCCACGTTCGGGCGGTTGGATGAAGTTTCCTCCAACGACCAGGCATCATTCCTCCCTGCCGGCGCCGAAGCCACGGAGGCCGGCGACTGGCAGGCCAAGTTCAGGGACTCGGAAGAGATCCCGGCAGTGGTCATCGTTGAGAACGGTGCTGCGTTCACCCCCGCCCAGCTCGGCGAAGCAGCCCAGCTGAAAGCCGACATCGAGGCACTCAAGCTGGGGAGCGCCGTCGTCGGGCCTATCCCGTCCGAAGACGGCAAAGCCATCCAGTTCATCGTCCCCATGTCCTCCTCCGACGAACTGCGGGATAAGGTCCAGGAGCTGCGCGACGTCGTTCAGCCCGGGGCTCCCGACGGTATGAAAGCGTTCGTGACGGGCCCTGCCGGGCTCACCGCGGACCTCGTGAACGCGTTTGGCGGGATTGACGGCATCCTGTTGCTGGTTGCATTGGGCGCAGTGTTCGTGATCCTGCTGCTCGTCTACCGGTCCGTGGTGCTGCCATTGGCGGTGCTGTTCACCTCGGTGTTCGCGCTGTGCGCAGCCATCCTGCTGGTCTTCGGCATGGCCAAGCTCGGCTGGATCCAGCTCAACGGACAAAGCCAAGGCATCCTGTCCATCTTGGTGATCGGTGCCGCCACCGATTACGCGCTGCTATATGTGGCGCGGTTCCGTGAAGCACTGACACACACCACCAACCGCACCCGCGCCGTCATCACAGCGTGGAAGGCATCTTTCGAGCCGATCCTCGCCTCGGGCGCCACCGTCATCATCGCCCTGCTCTGCCTGCTCTTCTCCGACCTGAACTCCAACAAGGCCCTGGGCCCGGTCGCGGCGGCCGGCATTCTCTGCTCGTTGTTTGCCGCGCTCACGCTCCTGCCGGCCCTCATGGCACTGCTTGGCCGCGCAGCCTTCTGGCCCTTCCGGCCCAAGCTACTGCCCGACGACGAACGCGAACCTGAGCTCGTTACTGGCCTTGAGGGGCAAAAGGGTCTCTGGAAGGGCGTCGGAACCCTCGTCTCCAAGCGCCCCCGGGTGGTCTGGATTGCCTCGGTCCTCCTGCTGCTTGTAGCGTCCGCGGGCGTGCTCCAGCTCAAAGCCAACGGCGTCCCACAAACCGACGTCATCCTGGCCAAGTCCGACGCCGTGGACGGCCAGGACGCGCTGGCGCGCCATTTCGACGCCGGCAGCGGCAGCCCCGCCGTCGTGGTCGCCTCCCAGGGTGCCGCGCAGCAGGTCCTGGATAAGGTCAAAGCGGCCGACGGCGTGGGTGACGCCTACCTCCTGGCTGACGGAAACGTGCCGATTACCGGAGCCCGGGGCGCCCCGTCCGAACCGGCAGTCCGCGATGGCAGGGTGCTGATCAACGCCACGTTGAACTCTGCTGCGGACTCCATCGAAGCCGAGGACGCAGTGAAGTCCCTGCGTTCTGCCGTGCGCGAGGTTGATTCCGCAGCGTTGGTGGGCGGGGTGACCGCCACTGCACTGGACACCAACACCACCGCGCAGCGCGACCTTGTGGTCATCATCCCGATCGTCCTGGTAGTCATCCTGTTCATCCTCATGCTCCTGCTGCGATCCGTTGTGGCGCCGGTGCTGCTGGTGCTTTCCGTGGTGTTGTCGTACGGCGCAGCCCTTGGCGTCTCTGCATGGGTGTTCAACGGGATCTTCAAGTTCTCCGGAGCTGATGCCACTGTGCCGTTGTTCGGATTCGTGTTCCTGGTTGCGTTGGGGGTGGACTACAACATCTTCCTGATGAGCCGGGTCCGCGAGGAATCCCTGAAGCACGGAACCCGCCCCGGTATCCTCCGTGGGCTGGCCGTCACCGGTGGCGTCATCACCTCCGCAGGCGTGGTGCTGGCCGCGACATTCGCAGCCCTGGGGGTCATCCCGATCATGTTCCTGGTGCAGTTGGCGTTCATCGTGGCATTCGGGGTGCTGCTGGATACGGTACTGGTCCGCTCCCTCCTGGTCCCGGCACTGGCGTACGACCTCGGCAGCAGGATCTGGTGGCCCAGTAAGCTCGGACGATCCTCCGGCGAACCCGTAGTCCGGGCGCCCGAGGAGGAACAGGCATCCGTCGGGCGGTAGGTGCCGGTGATCGCCGGTGTTCAGGCGACTTGCTTCTGCTTCGCCTTAGCCGGTGACTTTCGCTTCCGTTTTCGCCGTCGCTTGGCTTGAATGTTGAACGGTGGGCGGGGTTCGCCGAGCCGCGGACCCCGCCAATACCGCCCACCCAGCAGGATGCCGGCAAGAATGCCGTACGCCCACACAAAGGGAAGGGCCAACTGGCCGGTATTGCTGCCCAGGAAAACCAGGAGAAAGAATTCAACGGGTATGACCAGAAGGAGCCCGTTTCTGGTCTGCAGCGACGGCGGGAAGCGGAACAGTGCCCAGCCGGCAATCAAGGAGCCAATCAGAACGGCACCGACGGCCGGCGTCGGCGATTGCAGGCAGAAATGGGCGACGCCAATCGCGAGCAGGACAACGGCGCAGGCCGCGTTGATCAGTGCGATGCGCCGGCCACCGGTGAAGCCTTCACCGTTGCGTTCCCGTTTCTGCGTCACTTCGGACCCTGCGCGCTTCCCGGACCACGTGTGGCCGCCCGCGATTCCGCCGGCGAGGATCCCCAAGAACCATGAGCCGGCCGCCAATGCTCCCAGATCATCCTTGACGGAGATCAAGGAAAAGGAAATGAGGCCGATGGCGAAATTCATCACCGTTGATGCGCGGCTCGATCGCCACACGGCACGAAACAGGAAAGCCGCATACGCCGTGCCCAATGCAAAGGCAACAGACGCGGGGACGAGGTCGTCGTGGGCCACCCAAACGAACAATGCCACGATAGCCGCGATCATTACGGCATAGACCAGCCGCACATTTGCCGCGGTCGATTTTTTCGGCACAATAACACCCCCCGCGTACAAGGATAGGTGACGTAACAGGGCGAACGGGGAGGACCCAGCTTGACCGATCGCCTGGCGCGCACCCACGATTTAGTTGTTACCGTCAGGAGAACCAATGACCGGCAAGAAGCCGTCCGTACTTTTCGTGTGTGTGCACAATGCAGGGCGCTCGCAGATGGCTGCCGCATTCCTCACCACACTCTCCCAAGGCGCCATTGAGGTCCGGTCCGCCGGCTCCCAGCCAGCCGACACCGTGAACCCGGCCGCCGTCGAAGCCATGTCGGAGCTTGGGATCGACATGTCAGCCGAGATCCCCAAAGTCCTCACCACTGAGGCCGTCAAGGACTCCGACGTCGTCATCACCATGGGTTGTGGCGACGAATGCCCGTACTTCCCCGGGAAACGTTATGAGGACTGGGTCTTGGAGGATCCCGCCGGGCAGGGTGTGGACGCCGTCCGACCTATCCGTGACGAGATTCGAACACGGATAGAAACTTTGATCGCCTCGTTGATCCCTGCTGCCACATAAATCCGACCACCAGGAGCGTCTCTCATGAGTAACGAACAACTGATCATCATCGGGTCCGGTCCTGCCGGCTACACGGCGGCCATCTACGCCGCACGCGCTGGCCTGGAGCCCCTGGTCCTGGCCGGTTCGGTCACCGCCGGCGGCGCGCTCATGAACACCACCGAGGTGGAGAACTTTCCCGGGTTCCCGGGCGGCATCCAAGGCCCAGAGCTCATGGACGGCCTGCAGGAACAGGCCGAAAAATTCGGGGCCCGCATAGTGTTCGACGACGTCACTTCGGTATCGCTGCAAGGTCACGTGAAGAGCGTGGTTACCGGAGCCGGCGAAACCCACGAGGCGCCGGCCGTCATCCTGGCCACGGGCTCCGCATACAAAGAACTTGGCTTGCCCGAGGAGAAGAAGCTCAGCGGACACGGAGTCTCCTGGTGTGCAACGTGCGACGGTTTCTTCTTCCGCGAACAGGACATCATCGTGGTGGGCGGTGGCGACTCAGCGATGGAGGAAGCGACCTTCCTGACGCGGTTCGGGAAGTCAGTGACCGTCGTCGTGCGTAAAGGCGAACTGCGGGCATCCCGGATCATGGCGCAGCGCGCCAAGGACAACCCGAAGATCAGTTTCGCCTGGAACTCGGCGATCAGCGCCATTCACGGAGACACCAAGGTCACAGGTGTGACGCTCAAGGACACCCGCACCGGCGAGACCCGCGAGCAGGCAGCAGCCGGCATCTTCGTCGCGATCGGCCATGTACCCCGCACTGAACTGGTTGAAGGCCAGGTGGACCTGGACGCCGAGGGCTACATCAAGGTGGACTCTCCCACGACGTGCACCAACCTTTCGGGCGTTTTCGCGTGCGGCGATGCGGTTGACCATCGCTATCGCCAAGCGATCACCGCTGCGGGCACTGGCTGCTCTGCCGCATTGGATGCCGAGCGGTACTTGGCTGCGCTCGATGACGCCCACAGCATTGCTACCGCACTGGTTGAGGAGCCCACGCACTTCTAGCCTGAGGTGGCCAGTGGTCTGGCAGGTCCATCGCAAAGCTCCACGCCCGGCGTCGGGAAGCCGACACCTCTACTTAGCGGCTTCGTCAAGGAGTTGGCGGAACTGTTCTTCGGTGTCCAAAGTGAGCTTTTTGCCGTTGAGGAAGAACGTCGGAGTGCCAGTGACGCCGAGGGCCCGACCGTCGCTGGCATCCTTCCGAATCCGAGCCTCGGTCTTCGTATCTGCGACAGCAGCATCGTATTGGGCCAAGTCGAGGCCCAGTTCCCCCGCGTAACTGCGGAACGTCGCTGCTTGGGAATCTTGCTTTTCGCCCCACTGAGGCTGGGTTTCGAAGAGCTTGGCCACCATCGCTTCGTACTTTCCCTGCTGTGCCGCGGCTTCGACTGCCAGTGCAGCGGTTCCGGAATTCCGATGTCCGGGCAGGGGGAAGTAGCGGTGGACGAACGTGATCCGGTCCCCGTATTCCTTTTTCAGTTCCTCCACCAAGGGCACAGCTGCCCGGCAGGATTCGCATTCGAAGTCCAGGAACTCCACCAGTTGCGCCTTCTCCGTGGCAGGAGTGGTGATCCGGTGACTGTCTTCACGGACCAACTGCGGCCCGTCCAGCGGGGCGGACGTACTGGGTGATGGTTTGGTGGCCGTGGACACAGCGAACCAGATGCCCCCTGCCGCAACAACGGCCGCGATCAGGATCCACACGATGGCCCGTACTCTCTTGGCGGTGTCGGCGACGGGCTGGGGTCTTGGTGGTGCCTGTGTCATCAGTGGTGTTGCTTCCTGGTCGCGGCGGGCTGCGTACTAGTGCAACGGGTCAGGCACTAACCGTGTTCCGCTCGCGGTAACCGTCCGCCGCGTAAACGCCCAGGATCCGCACTTCCGTGGTGAAGAATTCCAGTTCCTCAAGCGCCCGCCGTAAGCGGGCGTCCTGGGGGTGTCCCTCGACGTCGGAAAGGAACATGGTGGCGGCGAACTCATCGCCCACCATGTAGCTTTCCAACCGTGTCATGTTCAGGCCATTGGTCGCGAATCCGCCGAGTGCCTTGTAGAGCGCCGACGGAACGTTGCGGACGCGGAAGACGAAGCTGGTGATCGCGGGACCCGGCAGTTCTTCCTTGGTGGGAAGCTCGCGTTCCCGTGCGAGGACCACAAAGCGTGTGGTGTTCGTGGGGTCATCTTCGACGCCGGACGCCAGGACCTCCAGGCCGTACAGTTGGGCGGCAAGCGGCGGAGCCAAGGACAGTTTGCGGGGATCGTTCCAGTCCCTGACTTCGCGGGCTGAACCCGCGGTGTCGCCGGCGATCACGGGCTTGAGGCCTGCTTCTCGAATGATCCGGCGGCATTGTCCCAGTGCGTGAATGTGGCTGTGGACCTCGGTGGCGCCTTCGATGGTGCTGCCCGGAATTCCCAGGAGGTCGAAGCGGATGGGCAGGAAGTACTCGCCGACGATCTGCAGCTTGGACTGGGGGAGGAGGACGTGGATGTCAGCCACCCGGCCGGCGATGGAGTTCTCGATCGGGATCATGGCCAGGTCGACTTCCCCGGTTGATACCAACTCGAATGCGTCCTCAAAGCTCGCGCACGGCACGCTCTGGAGCTCGGGGAACATTTCCTTGCACGCGAGATCCGAGTTGGCTCCCGGTTCACCTTGATACGCAATCTTCTGGGCCATGGTCCTCATGCTTTCACGCAGGCCATGCATGGACCCAAACGCGTCCACCCTGTGACTGACAAGAGCCGCAGGGAGAGCCCAACCAAGGGACAGGTAACGTCGCAATGAGGGCTCAATGCGGCGGTATCTGTCCCCTGGCTGGGCGACCGGATGGCCTAGCCGTTGATGATCTGCGGTACGCCCAGCGCCTTGAGGCCCTCGACGCCGAACTCCAGGCCATAGCCGGACTGCTTGGCGCCGCCAAACGGGACACGGGGGTCCACTGCGCCGTGCTTGTTGATCCACACGGTGCCGGCTTGGATGCGTGCGGCGACTTCGCGGGCCGCGCCCAGGTCGGAGGACCAGACGGAGGCGCCGAGTCCGACGTCGAGCGCGTTTGCCTTGGCGACTGCCTCGTCAACGGTGCTGTACTTGATGATCGGCAGGGCGGGGCCGAACTGCTCCTCCGCGACCAGCGGGTTGTCGTTGTCGATGTCCGCTACCAGGGTGGTGGGGTAGAAATTGCCGGGCTGGTCGGCCTCGGGGTTACCACCAACCAGGATGCGGGCGCCGGACTCGCGGGCGGCCTCAACCAGCCGGGCCACGATGTCGTACTGCTGCCGGTTCTGCAGCGGACCGAGGACATTATTCTCGTCGAGCCCGTTACCCATAGGCATGGCGGCAGCGACGGCGGCGAGTTCGGTGCACACGGCCTCGTACTGGGATTCGTGCACGTAGAGCCGCTTCAGGGCGGCGCAGGTCTGGCCGGTGTTGATGAACGCGCCCCAGAAGAGCCCCTCGGCGATGGCTTTAGGGTCGGAATCGGGCAGGACGATGCCGGCGTCGTTGCCGCCGAGTTCCAAGGTGAGGCGCTTGACGGTGTCCGCGGAGGAGCGAATGATCGCCTTGCCCGTGGCAGTCGAACCCGTGAACATGACCTTGCCGATTGCGTCGTGCGAGGCCAGGGCTTCGCCGACGTCGCGGCCCCCGGAAATGACCGAAAGCAGGCCCTCGGGCAGTTCTTCGTTGATGATCCTGGCCAGCGCCAGAACGGACAGCGGCGTGTATTCGGAGGGCTTGACCACCACGGCGTTACCCATGCGCAATGCCGGGGCGATCTGCCAAACGGTGATCATCATGGGCCAGTTCCACGGTCCAATGGCACCCACGACGCCGATGGGCCGGTAGTGCAGTTCGGCGTGGGTTTCGCCGTCGTCCACTACGGTTTCCGGGTCGAGCGGAGTGGATGCGGTGGCGCGCAGCCACGCCGCGCAGGCGCCGACTTCGAAGCGCGCGTTTGGGCCGTTCAGCGGCTTGCCCTGCTCGCGGGAGAGCAGCTGGGCGAGTTCTTCTGCAGAGCGTTCGACGGCGTCGGCGGCTTTCATGAGCGCAGCGGACCTTGCGTCGTGGCCCAAGGCAGCCCATGCGGGTTGCGCAGCAGTGGCAGCGGCGATGGCGGCTTCGAGGTCCTCGACGGTGTGCACGGGGGCTTCGCCGACAGCCTCACCCGTGGCCGGGTCGAAGATGGTGCGGCTGTTCTGGCCGGTGGCTGGGGTAATCGAGGCCAGCAGGGCGTCGTAAGTCTCCATTGGTACTCCGCTCGGGTAGTAAGTCTTGGCGGCCAGTAAGGCGCGCGGCGATGTTTCCAGTGTGGTCGGCGTCACGGGGAAGGGCCTTGTCTATGCACGAACAGCCCTTGACGGGAAGTGAACGCTTTATGTTGGCGTGGCTTTCGCAACCCACCCGTCATGCCCGACAATCAGTCTTGTGACTCTCGCTTCCCTCGCTGCTTTCGCCGGTCTCTGCCTGGTTCTCTCCGTAACCCCGGGGCCGGACACGTTCCTGGTGCTCAGGATTGCCTTGAACCGACCCAGCGCAGGGATTGCCGCTGCCGCGGGTTCGGCGGCTGGCGCGATTGTCTGGGCAGCGCTGGTGGGCGTGGGGCTTGCCGCGCTCCTGGAGCAGTCAGCCGAACTCTTCCGTTGGCTCAAGATCGCGGGCGGTTTGTACTTGCTGTACCTGGGAGTGTCGTCGTTCATCAAGTCCCGGAAGGCCGCCAAGGCCGCCAATGCCCCGGCGGTGGACGGTGCAGCGGAGAATGGGCCCCTCCCTTACAGCCGGCTCTCCGCTTTGGGCGCCGGGGCGCTGTCAACGCTGCTCAACCCCAAGGTTGGGCTGTTCTATTTAGCCGTGGTCCCGCAGTTCATCCCGCACGGCGGCGACACCATGGGCACTTCCTTGGTTTTGGGTGTGGTGGTGGCCGTCATCGCCTTCGCGTATCTCTCGATGATCGCGGTGGTCGCGTTCAAGGCGATGCGGTGGCTCAAGCGCCCCAAGGTGAGTACCGCCGTCGAGCGTGTCAGTAGCGGCGTGATCGCCGGGCTGGGCGTCGGTGTGGTGGCGTCGGGGGCCACGAGCTAAAGCTAATTCAGCGAGAGACGAAGACGTTCCACGCCCTCGGCACATTCCGGCACCTGATCCATAAGCTCTGGTTCATTGGTAAGACGGCCCAGCATGTTCGCCAGATGGTTCTGTTCAGCAGGTTTGTAGGTGATACCGCGAAGGTCCGAGGCGCGCACAACAGAGGCCAAGGTCAGGAAATCATCTACGTGCCGTCGCCAGAGGGGGTCATTGACGATGGTCAGGGCTCCCGCTTTGCCTATCAGGCTGCCCAGGATGGTGGGCCGGATGACGCTGCCGGACACAAATCCTGCCAGGACCTCGACGGTCTCGGAGCGGTCAAGCGCTTGCTGGCTGGCCGGCGCAGCAATGGTGGTTCCACCCGTAACTCCGCGTCTCTTCTCCGCCCGTTCCCCCAGGTGTCGAGGAATCAGGACATCCACCACCGCATCTCCGCGTTTCCATCGATGTTGGTACCCCTCGAGGGATTCGCCTTGGGATTCGAAGCCGAGATGCACCAGCAGTTCCGTGAAGTCGTGAAGCATCGTTGGGAATGCCCGGATGTCGAGTGCCACGTCCGCGTCCTTAGTAGCCCGCACGGCCGGAGCACCTCGCTCGACAGCGTGCAGGAAAACGGCTTGGCCGCCTACCAGAACCCATCCTTGGGGCATCGCGCTATGTATTTCAAAGACCGCTTGCCAAGCTTCCTGTTGTTCGCGGGGCATTGCCGGAAGTTCAATGGGCATGGATTGTCCTGAGGATTTCGCGTGCGGCTTGCTGTTCCCGGGCACCCTGCCGTTCGGCCAAGTCCACCGCGACCGCAAGTGGTGGGAGCTCATCCGGGATTCGTTCGGCGGCCCGCAGCACGACATTGGGTCTCTTGCCGGGGGACGGCTCAACCAGGAACCAGTCTTTGACGATGTCCTCAAGTTCGTCGCGTTGCACGTAGGCCTCCAGCTCCGAATTGGCCAGCAGCCCAGACCACGGGTGCGAGACTCCGGAAAGGTGGATCCGTTTGTCCTCGCGAAGCTCGGCAAGGTCGGCCGGGCTGGAAGAGAACTGGAGCTTTTCGGCCCGATTAGCCAACCATGCCGCCAGGAGTTCCAGCGAAGCGGGGGAGTCCCTCAGTCGGCTGATGCGTTCCTTCAACCGGTGCTGTTCTACGGGTGAGGGTGCCAAGTACTCCGGGAGGGGGCGGCTCTGGCTGTCGTCCCAGAAGCATGCCATGAGTTGCCAGGCGCTGCGTTCGGACAGGGGGCGTCCCGCAGGCCGGCCAGGCAGGTATTGGGAAGCATCGACTTCCTCAACAATCCAGCGTCCACCCACCCGTAGCCCTCGGATACGTCCGGATTGAACGAGGTGGCGCGCTCGACTTTCGTTGACGTGGAGGCGCCTCGCCAGTTCTGGGATGCTCAGTACCATTACACAATGGTATCGGTTTCGCTAGTAATGTGTAATGCCTGAACCTGGAGGTTTTCGGGTGGCGGACTTCCGCGTGGGGCATGCGAACCGCTCAACCAGCCAGCAGCGTCAGGTAGTTATCCAACTGCCTGGCAAGGTCCTGCGAAAAGTGTTCGTTGGGGGATAGTGCGGCCACGATCTGCGCGCCGAGCATCATGTTGAGCAGATGGTCGGCGACGGCGGCGTCCCCGATGGGGGTGCTGATCTCACCGGCCGCACGGGCTGCTGCGGCATGAGCCGTGATGGTGGTGTGCCACTGGTTCATGGACTCGCTGTGCAGGGATGCCATGTCGGGATCGTTGAGCGCTTTTTGCCAGAACGGGATCACGATCCGGGCCTCATTGACGCGTTCTTCATCCAGCGGCAGTACCTCGGCGCAGAACGCGCGGAGCGCGGCTACTCCTGCCAGCCCCTTGGTCATCGAGGCTATGCGCTGGTTGGTGCGGTTGAAAACGTGCCCGAACGCCGACGTCAGCAGCATGTCCTTGGTGGGGAAGTAGGGCTTGAGGGCGCCGTTGGCGAAGCCTGCTTCCTCGGCGATTTCGCGCATGGTGGCGCCTTCCATGCCCAGCCTCGCGATGATGCGCCAGGTTGCGTCCACCAGTTCAAGGCGTCGTTGATCGTGGTCCACAATCTTTGGCACTGTTGGGGCTCCCGGAAAAAATATGGCGGACAGGTCTTGTGACTCATCTTACGTTTTGGTTATTCTCTACAACTATAGAAAATAAATCCTGACCGTACGCGGTCCCGGACAAGAGGCAGCCATGACGCCCACAGCAACTGAGACAGCCGCCATTGAGGAAACGCAGTACCGCCTCGCCACGGGTGCCGAAATCTCCGAGGTCCAGGGAATCCTGCAGGCCGCCGGACACCTCGGCTCCGGAAAACGAATCGCCTACCTGGGACTGGTGGACCCCTCCCGCGGTCAGACGGAAAAAGACCGCCGCTTCCGCATCTTCATCCACGACATCTCCGGTGGCGCACCCACCGACGTCCTCGTCTCCGTGACCCGTGGCGAGATCCTGTCCGCGACCGAACTGGACACCAAGGTCTCCGGTGAACTGCCAGTACTGGAAGAAGAATTCGAGGTAGTGGAGACGCTCCTGGCTACGGACGAGCGTTGGCTTGCAGCCCTTGCAGCCCGCGACCTGGACGTCGCCAAAGTCCGGGTGGCCCCGCTGTCCGCCGGTGTTTTCGAATACGACGAAGAGAAGGGCCGCCGCATCCTCCGCGGGCTGGCCTTCGTGCAGGACTTTCCCGAGGACAGCGCTTGGGCGCATCCGGTGGATGGGCTGGTGGCCTACGTGGACGTGGTCAACAAGGAGGTCACCCAGGTCATCGATCTTGGGGTTATGCCTATTCCGGCCGAACACGGAAACTACACGGACCCGGAACTGACCGGCCCGCTCCGGGAAACCCAGAAGCCCATCAGTATCACCCAGCCGGAAGGCCCCAGCTTCACCGTTACCGGCGGCAACCACGTGGAGTGGGAAAAGTGGAGCGTGGATGTCGGCTTCGACGTCCGCGAAGGAGTGGTCCTCCACAACCTGGCCTTCAAGGACGGAGACCGGCTCAGGCCCATCATCAACCGTGCATCCATCGCCGAAATGGTGGTGCCTTACGGCGACCCCTCACCCATCCGGTCCTGGCAAAACTACTTTGACACCGGCGAATACCTGGTGGGCCAGTACGCCAACTCCCTGGAACTCGGCTGCGATTGCCTTGGCGACATCACCTACTTGAGCCCGGTTATCAGCGATGCCTTCGGGAACCCCCGCGAAATCCGCAACGGCATCTGCATGCACGAGGAAGACTGGGGAATCCTCTCCAAGCACTCCGACCTCTGGACCGGCATCAACTACACCCGCCGCAACCGCCGTCTGGTGATCTCCTTCTTCACCACCATCGGCAACTACGATTACGGCTTCTACTGGTACCTCTACCTGGACGGGACCATTGAATTCGAGGCCAAGGCCACCGGCGTCGTCTTCACCAGCGCTTTCCCGGAAAGCGGCTCGGACAACATTTCCCAGCTCGCGCCAGGACTTGGAGCCCCCTTCCACCAGCACCTGTTCAGTGCCCGCCTGGACATGGCTGTTGACGGCCTTACCAACCGGGTGGAGGAAGAAGATGTGGTCCGCCAGGCCATGGGCCCAGGCAACGAGCGCGGCAACGCGTTTTCCCGCAAACGCACCCTCCTCACCCGCGAATCCGAGGCCGTCCGGGAAGCCGACGCGCGTGCGGGACGCACCTGGATCATCTCCAACCCGGAGTCCCGGAACCGCCTGGGTGAGCCTGTTGGCTACAAGCTCCACTCCGAGAACCAGCCCACCCTCCTGGCCGACCCGGATTCTTCCATTGCCAAGCGCGCCGCGTTCGCCACCAAGGACGTGTGGGTCACCCGCTACGCCGACGAGGAACGCTACCCCACGGGCGATTTCGTGAACCAGCACTCCGGCGGCGCCGGGCTGCCAGCGTATGTGTCCCACGACCGCGACATCGACGGCCAGGACATCGTGCTGTGGCACACCTTCGGCCTCACACACTTCCCCCGCGTTGAAGATTGGCCGATCATGCCCGTGGACACGGTTGGCTTCAAGCTGCGCCCGGAAGGCTTCTTCGACCGCAGCCCAGTGTTGGACGTGCCCGCCAACTCCTCCGGCTCCAGCTGCCACAGCACCGCAGCTTCAGGTGCGGCGGGCGAAGAGCACGGCGAGTCCGCCGGGCACTGCCACTAGCGTGGCCACGGCCATCAGTGGAGGACGGGCCGGACCCGTCCTCCACCCCCGGGTCTGCGCCGTCCTGACCGCACTTTCCTGCGTGGTCCACCTTGGGCTCGCAGCCTCGGGGCACCACGAAGCCTGGCTGGCTATCCTCATGATCGCCCTTGCAGCCGTGTGCATCCCCTGCACAGTCCACATCTGGCGCCACAGCCGCGTCGGTGCACTCCACCAAGTCACCGGCTCAGCCCTTGCCATGGTCACCCTGCACGCCGTGCTGCTGCTGGGAGCGGGCGGTTCCGGACACACTCATGGCGGCAGGCCGGCGTCGAACGCTGTCGATTCATCCGGCGCCGCCGGATTGTTGCTGGTCATCGCACTGGAAATCACGACGGCGTTACTCGCTACAACGCTGGTGGCCCGCCTCAGGCGGATCCGGGCGCAGCCCATCTAAACGGGGTGCCCAAAATTCGGCAGGATATTGCTGTTTGCAGGCAGTATCCCTGCTTGTTGGACCCCTTCCGAATACTGTTCAGTGGGATGGTGAATAAAGCTGTCAACAGTTCGGGTCTGGGCCTCTTCCGTGCAACGGGAATCTATGTTGGTGCCATTCTCGGTTCAGGCGTGCTGGTCCTGCCCGCCATTGCCGCCCAGGTGGCTGGGCCGGCGTCGATATTGGCGTGGGGCTTGCTCCTGGTGTTCTGCACGCCCGTGGCATTCAGTTTCGCCGAAATGTCCAGGCAACAGCCCGACGCCGGCGGCATAGCAACGTTCGTCACGAGGGCCTTCGGGCACCGGGCGTCAGCAGTGGCCGGCTACTTGTTCTACTTCGCGATTCCCTTCGGCGCGCCCGCCACGGCGGTGATTGGCGGGGAGTACATCGCCCACGCCATGGGAGGCGGCCGGGAGACGGCACTGATTGCCGGGGGGCTGATCCTGGCGGCTGGTTTTCTGAGCAACGCGGTGGGCATCAGGGTCTCCAGCAAACTGCAGCTGCTCCTCATGGTCTTGTTGGTGGCTTTGCTGGCCTTCGCTGTTGCCGTGGCCGGGCCGTATGCCCGGGTGGAGAATTTCGAGCCCTTTGCCCCGCATGGCTACTGGGCTGTGGGAGGTGCGGCCAGCTTGTTGTTCTTCTGTTTCGCGGGATGGGAAGCCGTGACTCACCTGGCAGGCGAGTTCCGCAACCCCGAGCGCGACCTGAAGCGGGCAACCTGGCTGACGCTCGTCGTCGTCGGTGTGGTGTACATCGGGCTCGTGGCTGCGTGCGTAGCTGTCCTGGGGCCCGCGCTCGCGGGCAGCAGCGTCCCGGTTGCCGAGTTGCTGGCGAAAGGGCTCGGCCCTGCGGCAGCACCGGTTACCGCCGTCGCGGCGGCGGTGCTCACGTTCGGTCCGTTGAATACTTTCGTGGCCGGTGCCAGCAAGCTCGGTGCAAGGTTGGCGTCCGACGGCGTGCTGCCGCGGGCTTTGGCGCGCGGCGTCGGGCCGGGGGAGGTCCCATCGGTGAGTCTCGGCGTCCTGGGCATGTTGGCGTCGATCTCCTTTGCTCTCGCAGCGACCGGTCTGCTGAGCATGGGGTTCCAGATCGGCGCGGCCTCGGCTTGCTTCACCGCGGTGACGGCCTTTGGCTTGGCTGCCGGAGTGGTACTGCTTCGCCGTGGGACGCCGGCTTGGTACGGGGTGATCGTGGCGGCGGTGGTGATGCTCGTTGTGCTCGTGTTCAGCGGATGGGCGCTGCTGGTCCCGGCTGGCCTGGGTGTGGCGGCCCTGGCTGCCTGGCGAGTTCGCGGGAAGCCTGCCACTTCGCACGGAAGTTTCCCGGCGAGCCCGCAGCCTTCCCGCGAACTCGCGGCTAGGAACGGCAGACCCTCGTAAGTTTGTCCGGATTGGACACTTGCCGCAGGCCCCGGATGCTTCCATCCGGAGCTGCGTCCACCTCGATGACGTCGGAGCGGCCGTTATGCCTGAGCACCAAAGCCGTTCCACCGTTGATCTCCACAAGCCAGGCCCGGATCGGCTCCACGGGATCTAAGGCCACAGCCTTGCCGAGGATGCCCGCAAAGAAGCGTGCGATCCTCGAAGCCCCGAACAGCGGGTTCATCGCGCTCTTGACCTTGCCACCGCCGTCGGCCCACAGCACTGCGTCGCGGTGGAGCATCGAAACCACCGTGTTGATCTCACCCTGCTCAATGGCTTGGACGAGTTTCTCCAGGGCGGCCCGGTCCTTTGCCCGGGGAGCGGGTGCTTCGGGGTCAATATCCAGGCGGCGTTCGGCCCTCGAAATCAGCTGGCGAACGGCGGCCGGCGTCTTGCCCAGGACGTCCGCGATCTCCGGTGCGGGCATTCCGAAGGCACGGTGCAGGACCAACGCCGCCCGCGCCTCCGGTGCCAGTTGCTCGGCCAGATGCAGCAAGGTCAAGGACAGCAGTTCGCGGTTGGCCACTGCCTCCTCAGGCAATTGCGCGGTGTCCACAGGCTCAGGCAGCCACGGTCCGGTGTAGTCCTCCCGCACCGCGGCGAGTTGGCGCACCCGGTCGATGGAACGGCGCACGCACACGGTGGTCAGCCATGCCGGCCAGGAGTCCACGCGGCCGCCGTCGGTCTTCCGTTCCTGCCGTACGGCGTCGATCCCAACCTCGGAGACCACATCCTCGGCATGGCCGAAGTCGCCCAGCATCCGGTAGGCAATCCCCAGCAGGCGGTTCCGTTCGCTTTGCCACGCCACCGTGGCCGAGACTGCAAGCGTCATGCTGCCCACGTTACCGTTCAGACCAGCGGATTCTTCTCGTCCACGGGCGGCTCCATCTGTGTGCTGATCGCAATCCTGTTCCATACATTGATGGTGGAGATCGCCAGGACCAAACCGCCCATCTGGCCGTCGTCGAAATGGGTTGCCGCAGCGTTCCAGATCTCGTCGGTCACAGTGTCGGGCCCCAACTGGGTCAAGGCATCGGTGAGGGCAAGGACGGCCTGCTCGCGGGCGTCGAAGAACACCTTCGAGTGCTGCCAGGCGGCCACAGCATGCAACTTCCGTGACGGGATGCCACGCTTGCGGCCATCGGTCGCGTGCATATCCACGCAGAAACCGCAGCCGTTGAGGATCGAGGCGCGGAGCTTGATCAGCTCGTAAAGATCAGGGTCCACAGAGGTGCGGGCGTAACCTTCCAGGCCAATGACGGCAGCGTAGCCGAGTTTGTTGCTGCGGCCGATGTTGATGCGGGTCATGCTGACTTCCCTTCAGAGTTGGTGCGTTACAACAGTGATGTCGGAAGCAGTAGCAAAAGTGTGACAGTGCTGCCCGATTGTTAGAGTCGATCCGTGCGAGCAGTGATTTTTGATGAGGTCCGGACCCAGCCCTACGTTCGGGAGGTCGACAAACCAGAGGCACCCGCAGGGGGCGTTGTGGTGAAAGTGCTCGCTACGGGCATGTGCCGCAGCGACTGGCACGCGTGGGCCGGCCACGACGACATCGCCATGCCCCACGTCCCGGGGCACGAGCTTGCCGGTGTCATCGATGCAGTAGGCGAGGGCGTCCGGAACTGGAAAGTGGGCGACCGCGTCACCGTCCCCTTCGTCTGCGGGTGCGGCACGTGCGAATGGTGCCTGGCAGGCGACGCGCAGGTCTGCCCCGAGCAGCAGCAACCCGGTTTCACCCACTGGGGATCGTTCGCCGAGTACGTGGCGCTGCACGCAGCCGACAGCAACCTGGTTGCCATCCCGGACAGTATTGAATTCACGACGGCGGCCAGCCTCGGCTGCCGCTTCGCCACGGCATACCGGGCATTGGCAGCGCGTGCGCAGGTCAAAGCCGGCGAATGGGTGACCGTGGTGGGCGCGGGTGGCGTCGGGCTCAGCGCCGTGATGATCGCGAAAGCCATGGGAGCCAGGGTCATTGCTGTGGACCGGAACCCGTCAGCCTTGGCTGTGGCCGCCCGGCTGGGCGCCGAACACACGATCCTTGCTGATGGCACGGACATCCCTGACACCGTAAACGTCCTCTCCGGTGGAGGCAGCCACGTGGCGGTGGACGCCGTCGGAAGTGAACAGACCTGCGCCGACGCGATCTTTAGCCTTCGCAGGCGCGGGCGGCATGTCCAGATCGGCTTGTTGCCGTCCATCGACGGCAACCCGCAAGTGCCCATGGCAAGGGTGATCGGTTGGGAGCTGGACCTGTTGGGCAGCCACGGGATGGCCGCGACGGACTATCCGGGCATGATGGCACTCATCGAACAGGGCTCGCTTCAGCCGCAACTGCTGATCGAACGCACCATCGGGCTCGAAGACGCGGCGGCGCTGTTGCCCGGCTTCGACCAGGCCAGCCCGGCCGGGATGACCATGGTGGACCCGGCGCTTTAGTCAGTTGGTTTCCCGTGCCGGCCGGTTCCGGTAGGCCGCGAGGAAGTGCGATATACGGCGCACAGCTTCCTCGATGTCCTCCACTGCCGGCAGGATCACGAAGCGGAAGTGGTCCGGCGTTGGCCAGTTGAAGGCTGTGCCGTGCGAGACCAGGATCTTCTGTTCCTGCAGGAGTTGGAGGACGAACTTCTCGTCGCTCTCGATTGGGTAAATCTCAGGGTCCAGCCGCGGGAACAGGTACATGGCTCCGGCGGCGGGGACACAGGAAACACCCGGGATGGCCGTCAACAGTTTCCAGGCCAAGTCCCGTTGCTCGCGCAACCGCCCGCCAGGACGAATGAGGGCCTCGATGCTTTGGTACCCGCCCAGGCAGGTCTGGATGGCGTGTTGCGCCGGAACATTGGCGCAGAGGCGCAAGGAAGCCAGCAGTTCCAAGGACTCACGGTAAGCGGCAGTGGCAGCAAGTGGCCCAGTCACAGCGACCCAGCCGGCTCGATACCCGGGCATGCGGTAGGCCTTGGACAGTCCGCTGAACGTCAGGACACACACGTCCTCGGCTACTGCCGCGGTGTGGATGTGGGGTGCGTCGACGTAGCGGATCTTTTCGTAGATCTCGTCCGAGAACAGCACCAGGTCATGCTTCCGGGCCAGGGCGGCGAACTGCTCAAGGATGTGCCGCGGGTACACGGCCCCGGTGGGGTTGTTCGGATTGATGATCACGATGCCCTTGGTGCGCGGGGTGATCTTCGCTTCGACGTCGGCCATGTCCGGCCACCAGTTCTCGTCCTCATCGCAGAGGTAGTGAACAGCTTGGCCACCGGTGAACGTCACGGCAGCTGTCCAGAGGGGGTAGTCAGGGGCGGGAATGAGGATCTCGTCGCCGTTCTCCATGAACGCCTGGAGGGTCATGGAAATCAGTTCGCTGACGCCGTTGCCAATGAAGAGGTCTTCGACGCCGATGTTCATCAGTCCGCGGGTCTGGTAGTACTGCGAAATGGCGGTGCGGGCGGAGAAGATCCCTTTGGAATCGCTGTAACCCTGCGCGCCCCGGAGGTGATGGATCATGTCCACCACCACCGACTCCGGCGCCTCCAGGCCGAACGGTGCGGTGTCCCCAAGATTCATCTTGAGGATCCTGTGACCCTCCGCTTCCATGGCCTTGGCGGCTTGGAGGATGGGACCGCGGAGTTCATAGCGGACGTTCTGGAGTTTGCTGGAGTGCTGCATCGGACGCATGGTTGATCTTTTCATGGGAGCGGCCCGGGTGAACAAATGATTCCAGAATCAGACCCAGCGAATGATCAGGGGAAGGCTCTTGGTGCTGGCCGAGACTTCCCGTTCGGTGCCGTCCACGGCAACAGCGAAGTGCTGGAGTTCATCGGAAGATGTCAGGACCTCAAAGTGCCCCGTCGCATCACTCACGGCGGCAGTAGCGGATGAATGGGCATGGATGTAAGCGTCGGGAATGCCCTTGTTATGCACGTCCACCAGCCGTCCCCGGATCCGGCGGCCCGCTCCTGACATCCCCTCGGCAGGCCGGGCTGGAGGATCGGACGGTTCCTCGAAGCGGAGGGACACCGGGATACGAACCAGAAACCCCAGTCCCTGCTGGATAGCGCCGGAGTACTCGTCCTGCCGGAATTCGCCGTTGGACACCACGGAGTACTGGCTGTGGAGTTCAACAGCCAGCAGCAGTTGCTCCATGTTGTCCAGCTGTTCCGGACCGTGGCACTCCACCGCAACCCTCAGCTCGAGGTCCAGGACCGGCCCCTCGCGGCGGGACCGCCCAACCCTGCTCAGGGTTACCGCCCGCACCGTGACCGGAGCGTCTGGTGGAGGAACGACGGCGGTGGGGGACCCGTCGTCGAACCTGACGTGCTGAGGGGCGACGGCGTCGGAAAGTACCCCCAAGAGGTCGGACAGCGACGAACGCACATGGCCCACGGCAGAACCCCAGCCGGACAGAGATCCACTAAATCAACTGGAACAAGGCTACTCCCGCAGATGCCCCTAGTCACTGGGAATCAGGGGTAACTCCATTCGGTTGAATGCGGGCCCTGTCGTTGAATGCGGGCCCTGTCTAGGCCGGGCGGTACGAGTAGCGATACTCCGACGGCGAATAGCCGAACGCGGTCTTGAACGCTCGCGAGAAACTGGACGCATCGGTGAAGCCCCAGTGCATCCCTACTGCGGATACCGGGCGGGTCCGGAGGCGTGGGTCCACCAGATCGGTGCGGCATTTCTCCAATCGCTGCCGGCGCAGCCAGGCGCTCACGGTGTCGTCGCGCTCTTCGAAGAGCTTTTGGAGGTACCGGACGGATACATTGTGGGCCGCCGCGATGTCACTGACGGTCAGCTCGGGATCGCCCAGGCGGTCCGCAACGAACGCCTCGATCCGCTCCATCAACGCGAGCCGCTCGGACGATAAGGGCGAAGACGGCGGGACCCGTTCGGCGAACACGGCCGACACCAGGTTCATGAGCGCATCCGAAACGGTGGCGGCGTCGGACACTGCGCCTTCGTGGAGTTGCTTCGCCACTGCCCCAAGAAGGGCGGACGTCAGGGACCCCAGGCCCTGCCTGCCGGAGACCCTTGAAGCGGTGAGTGTGGCGATGCTTTTGCGGTTCAGGTGGAGGGCTTCGGGCGGGAACATGACCACCATCATCCGGTAGGCGTCGTCGAAGTAGAGGTCGTACGGCCGGGTGGTGTCGTAGATGGCGAAGTCACCCGGAGTCAGGGCAGCCTCGCGCCCGTCCTGGGCCACCACGGAGTAGCCCCTGAGTTGGAGGCCCAGTTTCACCAGGCCGGGATCGTTGGCCTGAATCTGGCGTTGGCCGCGGCTGACGTGGCTCGCCGTGCCGGACACAGCACTGAGGAAGACCGGTCCGACGGTCTGGTTGATGAGTCCGCCGTCGAACTCTCCCGGGTCCCGGGCCACGACGGTCAGCGGGACGAAAGCATTGTTGACGGCCTGGTTCCACGCGTCAAAACGATCGGTCCTGGCAAGGTCCTTGGTAGTGAATTCTTCACGCGGCTGTCTGGCGATGACACCGGTCACGTCGGCTCTCCTTTGAAATGACGCTCGGACGCAGGTGGCGGTTCCTCCAGTGTCCCACGGCCCCCGGAGAGCTGGTGATCCGTATCACAAACGTGCGGATGGTGCGCAGTGCTGTGCGCGCCCGGTCAAGAATCACGACGGCGGTTCGCGGCAGACTGCTGGGGAAGGCACCCCGCCAGACCCGGAGTTTGATGTGTTCAAGGAGGAACCCATGGCTGAAAACCAAACCCATCGTGCCGACTATGTAGTGGTCGGAGCAGGCTCGGCAGGCAGCGTCGTCGTGCGCCGTCTGCTGGACGCCGGACACACAGTCCACGTTATTGAGGCCGGATCCGTGGACACCGACCCCAACATCCACAGCCCACAAGGCTGGCCCTTGTTGCTGACCGGGGCCAACGACTGGGCCGTCATGACCACCCCGCAGAAGCACGCCCATAATAGGAGCCTCTATTGGCCGCGCGGCAGGGTCCTTGGCGGCAGCAGCTCCCTGAATGGTATGATCTACATCCGCGGACACAAGAGCGACTACGACTCGTGGGCCGCCAACGGTGCCGAAGGCTGGTCCTGGGACGAGGTTCTGCCGCTCTTCAAGAAGTCCGAAGACCACGCAGACGGCGCCAGCGAATTCCACGGCAAAGGCGGGCCTCTCCACGTGGAGCGCATCGCGGAGCGGCACCCTGCTGCCCAGGCATTTGTTGACGCTGCGAAGGAACTGGGCCACACCGAAACGGAGGATTTCAACGGAATCCAGATGACCGGCGTCGGCTTTAATCACACCACCACCAAGGACGGAAAGCGCGCCAGCGCGTGGCAGAGCTTCGTGGCGCCGGTGCTGGACCACCCTGGTTTGAAGGTCACCACGGACGCGCTGGTCAGCCGGATAGTAGTCGACGGCGGGCGAGCCACCGGCGTCGAATATCACCGTGATGGTGAGGTGCTTCGGGCGGAGGCGGGCGCTGAAGTGATCATCAGCGCCGGTGCCATTGGTTCCCCGAAGATCCTGTTGCTTTCGGGGATCGGTCCGTCGGAACAGCTCCGGGACCTTGGGATCGACTCGGTGGTGGATTTGCCGGGCGTTGGAGAAAACCTCCACGACCACCTGCTGGCGGGAAACACCTACGAGGCATCAGGACCGTTGGTTGCCGGCCGCCACAACCTGCTGGAAAGCCAGCTCTACGCCCACAGCAACCAGACCGACGAGGAAGCCCCGGACCTCCAGCCGCTTTTCCTCCACTTGCCGTATCCCACCGACGGTGGCGCTGCTCCCCAACACGGGTACACCATTGCGCCCGGGATTGTGCGTCCCAGGTCCCGTGGAACGCTGCGCCTGGCGTCGGCTGATCCTGCGGCAGCGCCGCTGGTGGATCCCAATATCCTCGCGGAGGAGTACGACGTTGAGGCGTTGGTGGACGCGATCATTATGTGCCGGGAAATCGGAGAGCAGGAGGCCTTCGCGCCCTTCCGGAAGTCCGAGTTCACCCCCGGACCCACTGTCCAGAGCCGGGATCAGGTCCGGGAGTTCGCCCGCCAGGTAGCTGGGACCTATCACCACCAGGTTGGCACGTGCAAGATGGGCGTTGACGACCTCTCGGTGGTGGATCCTCAGCTCCGTGTCCGCGGAATCGAGGGTCTGCGGGTGGCCGATGCATCCATCATTCCGTTCGTTCCCAGCGGAAACACGAACGCCCCGTCCATCATGATCGGGGAGAAGGCATCGGAGCTGCTCCTCAGCTCCTGACCCCACACCAGGTAACAGCACCTGCTCCATCGAACGCCCAGTGGGACAGGTGCTGTTACTTGGATGCGGGATCAGCTCAGGCCGGGGACGCGGTCGTTGATCGTGAAGGACTTCTTGGTGCTGACGGGAGCGCCCGGTGTGGTGACGTGGTCAAGCACCCGGAAGTCCGCGGTCATTGCGTCCTTGGTGATGCGCGTGTTCACGTAGCCGCGGTTGTCGTTGTAGAACTTCAGGTGCGGATTCCAGGCCATGGTTGCGTCCGTGGTGGAACCCGTCCCGTCGCCCGTCGAGGTGATGGAGGTGCACACCAGTTCCGAACCGACAACGGCTGCTGCCGGGTCCTTGTAGTCCACCTTGAGGTCGGTGGCCCAGTGGCGGTGGACGTCGCCGGTGAGTACGACGGCGTTACGCACCTTGGCGTCTACCCAACCTTGGGTGATGCGGCGCCGGGACGCAGCGTAACCGTCCCAGCCGTCCATGGAGACGTCGTCGATGTCCGGTGCCTTGTCCCTGTCGCGCTCGGCAAAGAACACCTGCTGGCCAATGATGTCCCAACGCTGGGTGGAGCTCCGGAAGCCGTCCAGGAGCCATTTTTCCTGCTCGGCGCCGGTGATGGTCCTGTTCTCGTCCAATCGTTCGGCAACGTTCTTCCGCCAACCGTCGCCGGCGAGCTGGTCGTCCCGGTACTGGCGGGTGTCCATCATATGGAAGTTGGCCAGCTGGCCCCACTGGATGGTGCGGTAGATCTTCATGTCGAAGCCAGCCGGGACCGAGGACGGACGCAGCGGCATGTTCTCGTAGTACGCCTGGAACGCGGCCGCGCGGCGTTGCCGGAAATGCTCGGTGGTGTCGTTGAGTTGGCCGGCGTCGCTGTTCTCGGGTACGTCGTCAGCCCAGTTGTTGTCCACCTCGTGGTCATCCCACACCACCAGCCACGGGGCTATCGCGTGCGCGGCCTGCAGGTCGGCGTCGGCCTTGTACTGGGCGTGCCGCTGGCGGTAGCTTGCCAGGCTGACCGTCTCGGGCCCTTCGTGGTCGCGGGGATTCCCGCCGCCGATCACGTAGCCGCCCTTCTTGTACTCGTAGAGGTAGTCGCCAAGGTGGAGCACCAGGTCAGGGTGGTCTTCGGCAAGTCGCCTGTACGGGGTGAAATAGCCGTGCTCATACTGGGCGCAGCTCGCGAAGGCCATGGCCAGCGCCGCCGGGGTCTCTCCGGGCGCAGGGCTGGTCAGTGTGCGGCCCACTTCGCTCACGTGCCGTCCGGTACGGAAACGGTAGAAGTACTCCCGGCCCGGCCTAAGGCCCTTAATCTCGGCGTGCACGGAATGGGCGGATTCGATCCTGGCATGCTCGACGCCGCGGGCTACTACCCGGCGCATGGCGGGGTCTTCTGCGACTTCCCATGCGACGGCGACGTTGCGGGAAGGCATGCTGCCCAGGCCATCCTCGGCCACGGGATTCACTGCCAGGCGTGTCCAGATGACGAACCCGTCGGGCCATGGTTCGCCCGACGCGATGCCGAGCGTAAACGGGTAGGTGCGGAGACCGGCGTCGTCCGCTGTTGAAACCGCAACAGCGGCCTGCGGCATCGCGGCTGACACACCGGCGACGAGCCCGGCGCCGAGTCCGGCGGAGATGAGGGACCTGCGGGAGATGTTTTCCATACAGCCGACCCTATGAAGCCCGAGTTGACCGCGTTCAAGCCGGGTATGAATAGTCGGTTAATTGTGTGACAAAACGTGTTAACCCGCACTGGACCCCTGCCAGCCCTCAGGAGCGCTCGTCTATGCTCAGTCCATGATGACGGGGGAGCGACCCAAGCGCCCTGGCGCGGTGACGTTTTCGGTGGTGCTGATGTACATTGGCGGCATCGCCCAGATCCTTCTGGGAATCCTCACAATCTTCCTGCGGTACACGCCCGAGGCCCAGTCCGGTGGCATCGCCTTTCCCATCACCCTGCTCGGTGCGGGGATGGTCCTTTTTGGATTGTTGGTCATCGGGCTGGCGTCCGGCGTGGCACGGGGAAGCGCAGCGGCCCGTCGCGGTGCTACAGCGGTCATGCTGCTCGGGGTGGCCTTCGCCGTGCTGGACCTCGTCATCGGCGCTGACGGAGACTGGTCCGCGGTCATTTCCCAATCCATCGCAACGGTGATGGTGCTGGTGCCGTTGTGGACGGCGCGGGGTCGCCGCTACTTCGAGGGGTGATGCAGGGCTTCCTGGGCGTCCCGGTACGCCACCCGGCGGTGCACGAAACGGACAATCTCGATCAGCCCGATACAGGCCGCGGACGTTCCCAGGATGAGTAGCGCAGTAGGGAGCGTGGGGTCAGTGAACTGCAGGAAGTCCCGCGCGACGCGCACGGAATACACCAGGACCAGGCCCACCATCATGGCGCCGATCACCAGTCCCTTGAACCGGGTCACTGGCCGTGATAGCACCACCAGGATCCAGATGCCGATGATGGCCAGGATGAGGGTGGACCCCGTCCTGATCTCCACTTCGGGGATGGCCATGTTGGCGGCCAGGCGCGCATAGGACGCAAGCCCCAGCGTCACGGCCACTCCGGCTGGGACCGCGAAGGTCAGCGACCGCCGGAGGAAACCCGGAATGTAGCGCTGGGCGTTGGGCAACAGAGCCAGGAAGAAGGCCGGGATGCCGATGGTGAGTCCGTCGGTGACCGAGAGCTGCCGGGGGAGGAAAGGGAACGGGAGCAGGAGGATGCCGAACGCGATGGCCAGGAAGGTGGCGTAGGCGGTCTTGGTCAGGAACAGCATGGAAACCCGTTCGATGTTCGCGATCACTTGCCTGCCTTCAGCCACCACGCTTGGCAAGTGCGAGAACTTTCCATCGAGGAGCACCAGCCGTGCCACTGCCTTCGTGGCCGCCGCGCCGGAGTTCATGGCGACGCCGATGTCGGCCTCCTTGATGGCCAGGGCATCGTTTACCCCGTCACCGGTCATCGCCACCGTCCGGCCGGCCGACTTCAGGGCCAGGACAATCCGCTTTTTCTGGTCGGGCGTCACTCGGCCAAACACCACGTTGTTGTTGATGGCTTCCAGGAATTCCTGGTCCCCTTCCGGCAGTTCCCGGGCATCGAAACCATGCGGTGCCTGGAGACCTACCTCCCGCGCGATCGCGGCCACTGTGTGCGGGTTGTCCCCTGAAATGATCCGCACATCCACATCCTGTGCGGCGAAGTAGGAGAGCGTTTCGGCAGCGTCGGGGCGAATGTTCTCCTTGAAGGTCAGCAGCACCACGGGAACAGCGTCAGCGGGAACGGTCTCGTCCTGTGTTGGAGTTCCGTGGGCCAGGACCAGTGTCCGGCGGCCGGTTGCGGCCAGTTCCCGGGCCTTGATCGCGAGCTGCTGCTGGGCGGGGTCGGTGGAGTTGTGGGCCGGGAACACCATCTCAGGTCCGCCCAGGATCCACATGCCCTGGTCGAACACCACGGCGCTCCACTTGCGGGCCGAGGAGAACGGAACCCGGTCCGTTGGTGGTTCGGCGGGTGGAATGGTGAACTGCCCGGCGAGGCTGCGGGCTGTGGCATTGGCGTCATTTTGCACCCCATACCAAGCCAGAATGGCTTCCCACCCTGCCCGGACTGTCAGCGGGTGGGCGGCGTCGAAAACGATGTCGCCTTGGGTGAGGGTACCCGTCTTGTCCAGGCAGATGATGTCCACGCGCGCCAGGCCTTCGACGGCGGGCAACTCCTGGACGAGGACCTGCTGGCGGGCCAGTTTCACGGCCCCCACGGCGAACGTAATGCTGGTCATGAGCACCAGCCCCAAAGGAACCATCGCGACGACGGACGCGATGGTGGCGGTGGCCGCGTCACGCCAGGCGCCACTCGAGGAGGCATGGGCCCACCCTCCTTGCGCAACCATCTGTGCGTTCAGGACCAACAAAGCCACGGGGCCCACGAACCACGTCACCCACTTGAGGACCCGATCGATGGAGGAGCGCAATTCCGAGGCCACCAGCGAAAACCTCTTGGCTTCCGCGGCGAGCGAGTTCGCGAAGGAATCAGCACCAACCTTGTCCACCACGGCCGTTCCCTCCCCGGCCACCACCACGGAGCCGGACAGGACCCTGTCTTCGGACGTCTTCCCCACGGCATCGGACTCACCCGTGAGCATGGATTCGTCCACCTGCAGGCCGCGTGATCCCGTGACCACCGCATCTGCCGGCACCTGGTCCCCGGCCCTGAGGACAAGGGTGTCGTCCAGAACCACATCATCCAGTGGGATTTCCGCTTCCGAACCTTCGCGCATTACCCGTGCATGTGGTGCGTTCAGCAGGGCCAAGCGGTCCAAGGCCCGCTTGGCCCGGTATTCCTGGACACTGCCGATAACTGCGTTCGCGATGGCACTGAAGCCGAACAGGGCATCCTGCCAGCGACCGATCGCGAAGAGGACGATGAAGCAGGCAAGGATGATGCCGTTGAACAGTGTGAGAACGTTGGCGCGGACGATGCTCCACACGCTGCGGCTGGTGTCCTGGACAAAGGCGTTGGTTTGTCCGGCGGCGACCCTCTCGGCAACGTCTGCCGCGCCCAGACCCTGCGTCGATGACACGTTCTGCCGGACGGTTGCGCTTTGAAGGTCCTTTTCCATGCCAATCACACCTCCGTTGGCCGCCACGGGGTGAGCCGGGGCCACCATCCCGGGACATTTCGCCGGTAATCCAGGTACTGCTCGCCGAATGTCCTGGTGAGGGTTGGTTCCTCGTAGCCCTTCACGAATGCGGTCACCGCGGCGAGCGCCATCAGGGCATAGAGGACCAACGCCCAGCTGGCGAACAACAAGGACTGGCCCAGGATGATTGCAAGGACCGCGAGGTACATCGGGTTCCGAACGAACCGGTACGCTCCCGTCACCACGAGCGTCCGGGTCGGAGCGATCGGAGCAGGCGTCCCGCTGTGCAGGGCGAACAGAGCGAAGGCATGCAGGAGGAAAGCCACCCCGGCACCGATCACCACCCAGGAGGTTATCGCCACGATCCCCGCGGCGCTGCCCCAGTCGTGCCAACGCCAGCCGGAGATGATCCATGGGATGAGGCCCGCGACCACGCCAGGGGCGAGGAAGAGGAAGACGATCGTCCCGATCCACGCACGTGCGGGCGAGGTTGCCTGGGCCATGCGCGTCAGAATAGTCCCATTGCTCCGTGTGCGCGAGGGTTCGTGGCCGGTCTGTGGACCCTGATTCCGGACGCCCTCCCGCTTGCCGCGCAGCGGGACTAGTATGGCCCGCATCCAAGGGCAGGCTCGGACTTTCACCGAAGGAACACACTATGGGCACTCTTTCTGTTGACCTTTTCCTCACCCTCGACGGCGTCTACCAAGCACCGGGTGGACCCGACGAGGACACTTCCGACGGCTTCACGTTCGGCGGCTGGCAGGCTGCGTATTCAGACGAAGAAGCCGGCGCTGCGATCGTCGCCGGGATTGACCGCATGGACGCGCTCCTCCTGGGACGCAGGACCTACGACATCTTCGCGGGCTACTGGCCAAACCAAAGCGACCACATTGGCGACACCTTGAACGCCCTGCCCAAGTTCGTCGTATCGCGGACCTTGACCGACCCCGGGTGGGAAGGAACGACGGCCCTGACGGATGTGAAGGAGGTGGCTGCGGTGAAGGAGCGGTTCAATGACGTCCACGTCATAGGCAGCGGCGTCCTGGCACGCTCGCTCCTCGAAGCCGACCTTGTGGACCGGCTCAACCTGTACCTGTATCCACTGACGTTCGGAACGGGTAAGCGATTGTTCCCGGACGGCGCAGGCGTGCCGGCAGCCTTCCGGTTGGCCCAGCCACCCCAGGCATTCCCCAATGGCGCCATCCTGCTCGCCTACGACCGCGCCGGCGACCCCGTTACGGGCATTGATATCAGCCAGTCGTAGCTGCTCATCTTCCAACAGAAGCGTTCGACGGCGGGTGCCGTCGAACGCTTCTGTTTTCTGCTTCTTACCGCGGGCGCCCGCGAGAGTCAGTTCGTTGCCAGGGGCAGCGTAATCCGCATGCAGGTGCCTTCCGGGCCGGTGTATGCGACGTCCGCGGAGCCGCCCGCGGCGACGGCTATATCGCGGACCAGCGATAATCCGATGCCGAAGCTACGCTGCTGTTGGCCGGCACGGGGGTCGGTTGTCCGGGCGAAACGGTCGAAGATCCGGTCCTGGTCAATACCTGTAATACCGTGGCCGGTATCGGTGACGGTGATGACTGCCTGGTTAGCGGCCACGGTGCTGGCAACCGTGATGTGGCCGCCCGTGGGTGTGTGGACGAGTGCGTTCTCGGCCAAACCGAGGATGGCGCGGTGAAGCCGCTGCGGGGTGATCATGGCCCGGGGGTGCCCAGTGCTCGAACAATGCAGGGTGATGCCCCGGTCCGCGGCCAATTGCTGGAGGCTGTCCACCACCTCCTGGGTGACGTCGGGGATATTCGTTGCGGTGGCGGCAGGTTCCTGGTGGGTGCCGGTAGCGGATTCGAGGAGTTCGTTGACGATTCCGGTGAGGGCGGCTGTGTCATCCCGGATCCGTGACAGTTGCCGGCCGGCAGGCGATTCCGGAGCGGTGCTGCGTTGTGCCACTTGGATCCGGGCATCAAGGATGGCCAAGGGCGTGCGCATTTCATGGCTGGCGTCCTGGATGAAGCGTCGTTGCAGGATCAGGGCTTCGCCGAGGGGGCGGATGGCACTGCGGGCGCTGAGCCAGCCAACACCGCCCGCCAGCAGGATGCCTGCTGCCCCGGCGATGACCATGGCTTTGATCAGGTCTTTGGTGTCGAGATAGGCATATACGGCCCCAGGTTCGGCTGGTTCCGGGTTGCCGGCCTGGCTCAGCAGGTACATGGTGGCCGCGGTCAGGAGGCATAGGACCAGCAGGGCGCAGACTGCGCTGATTCGTACCGCGATCTTCAGGGAGGCCTTGCGAAGGATTGCCTGATCCTGGGCCGGGGCCATGGACTGATCAGTCATGGGCTTCGCCTATCTGGTAACCCACCCCGTGGACAGTCCGGATGACCGATCTGGCGACTTTTCGGCGAAGGTGGTGAACATGGGTGTCAATGACTCCGGGCAAGTCACCTTGGCTATCGGTGGCGACAATCAGCTCCTCCCTGGTGAACACCCGGTCCGGTTCGGCGGCCAGGACTGACAGCAACTCCGATTCGGTCGCCGTCAACGAGGCAAGGAACCCGTGAATGGAGCGCATGGATCTGGTGGTGGAGTCCAGTTCCCAGTCGCCGATGACGGTGATCCGGGGTGCCTGGTGGTAGCTGCGGGTCAAGGCCCTCAGCCGCGCTCCCAATTCCATGGCGTCGAAGGGCTTGGTCATGTAGTCGTTCGCGCCGGCGTCGAGCCCCCGAACCTTCTCGTCCACAGAACCAATGGCGGTGAGGATAATGATGGGGGTGGCGATCCCCTTGGAACGTAGCGCGGCAATCAACGAGATGCCATCCAGGCCCGGAAGCCCCCGGTCAATCACCATCGCATCCCAGCTTCCCACCAGTGCCTGGCTCAAGCCTTCATGGCCGTCGACGGCGATGTGCACCTGATAGTCGGGCTCGAGGAGCTCCGCGATCAGGGGCCCCAGGGCAGGATCGTCTTCCACCAGCAGGACGGACAGCTTGGAGTCAGTGGTCACGGATCTATTCTTGCGCGGAGGAGGACTCCGCTGCGCGGGCACGCCTGCGTTTGAGGTATTCGATGCCCCACGGCAGCACAGACACCAACACCATCACCACGGCTATGACGTCGATGTTCTTTGCGATGATCTCGAAATGGCCCAACCAGGAGCCAAGGAGCGTAACGGAGCTCGCCCAAAGGATCGCACCAGTGATGTTCCAGAGGGCAAAGGACTTGTAGTGATACCGGGCGATGCCTGCACTGAGGGGAGCGAAGGTGCGAACCACCGGCACGAAACGGGCAAGGATCAGCGCGGGCCCGCCCCGGCGTTGGAAGAAGTCTTCAGCCTTTGCCAGATGGGACGTTTTCAGGACCCGGGCGTCGTCGGAGAACCATCGGCGTCCGAAGCGGCGCCCCAGCAGATAGCCCACCTGATCACCCGCGATGGCTGCCACAGTCACCACTGTTATCAGCATAGGAAGTGTCAGGTTCAGTTGCTGGTGAAGGAGCCCGGCAGTGAAGAGCAAGGAGTCACCGGGCAGGAAGGGGAACAGAACACCTGATTCAATGAAGATCATCAGGGCCACCACCCCAAGGGTCGCGGGTCCCAAGCCCTGCAGAAGGCTGGCCGGGTCCAGGATGGGGAGGAGCTCGGTCGGGTTCAGTGCAGGCACCAAGGCAAAGGCTTCCATAAAGACTCTTTCATTTGGGAGAGCGTAGGGACGTAGCCCGGGAATGAATCGTGGCCATGACAGCTGGTGCATAGCGGTTCCAGGTTCCGGCCATGATCAGGACCGCCGCGATCGTTGCCGGGAACGAGGCAACAACGTCCAACGGGTAGTGGGCGCCGATGTACACCCGGGACCAAGCGACCACCACGGCCATGACCGTCCCTGCCCAGAGGACGGGTTTGGCCCACCGTGTTTCACGAACCAGAAGGAACGCCGCCAGCGTGAGTGCGACGGCCAAGGACGTGTGGCCGCTGGGGAAGC
Organism: Arthrobacter sp. B0316-5-4; assembly: GCF_059090325.1. Classification (NCBI taxonomy): domain Bacteria; kingdom Bacillati; phylum Actinomycetota; class Actinomycetes; order Micrococcales; family Micrococcaceae; genus Arthrobacter; species Arthrobacter sp. B0316-5-4. The sequence continues at coordinate 221,131 of NZ_JBNHFN010000006.1, read as the reverse complement.
TGTTGGACACGGGCTCCGGCACCAGGGGGTCGAACAGCAAGGCAGGATCGGGCCTGATCCGGCCGGTAACCACCTTGAACAATTGGCACGTCAGCCATCCAGACGCCACCGTTACGGAAAAGAGCGCTGCATTCTGCGGAGAGCGTCGGATCAGTGCCAGATACAAACTGACAGCGATCACGATCAGCGCGCCGGCGACTGGACCGAAAAGGACGTTCAACACCAGGGCCAGCCCGGTCAGCTCGGGTGTGTGATGGCGGCTGAAGTCATCGTCCACCGCCAGTTCAGCCAAGGTCAGGCCAGGCACCACCTGAACAGCCCACCCTGCCACGACTACGGCGGCCGCAAGTACTAGCCCGATGATCAGCCAGTGCTTGGGTACGGGCAGGGGCTTGAAGCGCAACGGATGCGGCGTGGAATGCGGAAACATGGAACCCCTCGACAGGACGACTCGTTTCTTGGATTCTCCGCTGCCGGTTTTAAGAACTCGTTAAGAACTGAGCTGGTCCGCCCCGCGCCACCACGCCATGGTCGCGGCAGCAGCCTTTGGCAGGGGAGTCGGCTGGAGGCCCAGGGCTCGTTGACTCTCGGAGGAATCCATCACGAACGGGCGCTCAAACTGGTACAGCAACTCAGCCAATTCGCGCATATCGGTCGAGACCAGTCCGGCGGCCCGCAGCACCCAGCCGGGAACAGCGCTCACCTTTGGTGCCGTCAGACCAGCGGCGTGGGCATGCGCTACCGCGATTTCCCGCTGGGTCACGGCCGCGCCGGTGGGTGCATGCAGCACGCTGTTCCAGAGTTCGGGCTTCCCTGAGGCGGCGATCATGGCCGCAGCAAGATCCGGTACATAGGTGAAGGAATGCGGCTGGCTGGCGCTGCCAATGAACTGCAGCCGTTTGCCCGCCAGGATTGGCGTGACCATGCGCTCGCCGGCATGGGCCATCTTCACGCGCGGTCCAAAGAAGTCGCCGGCCACTACGCTCACGGTGTTGGCCGCATGCGCGCGCCGCGCCTTCAACAGCGCCGTCCGGATGCCACGCTTTCCGCCCGCAGCTTCGCGGGGGCTCGATTCGGTCATGATCTTGCCGGGCTCGCTGTACGAGTACAGGCTTTCGGGAAATACGACGACGGCGCCCGCGGCTGCGGCTGCGTCCATCACCACTTGCTCGGCCCGGGGGAGTTCCGCGGCCCAGGCCGCAGCCCTGTACGCGGATCCGTGGATGCAGTGGAAGATCGCCGCTGATCCCGCGACGGCTTCCTTGAGCTGTTCAGGATCGGATGCATCGACGCGCATCTTCTCCACCAGTGGGTGGTCCGGGCCGCTGCCGGAGCGCGTCAGTACGCGTACCGGGTGCCCCAGTCCTGCGAGTTGTTCGGCGATGGTGTAGCCCACGGGTCCTGCTCCTGTGACGACGTACATGATGGTCCTCTTTCTTTGTGTAGGTGGTGAAATGAAAAGCAAGAGCAGTGCTCTCTGAATCCAGAATGACTGTCCTTGCAAACAATGTCAAGAGCACTGCACTTGTTTGTTGACACCGCTCTCAGTTGTGGCAAGCTATGGGCATGACTCCAGCTGCAACCAAGGCCAAACCCCCCACTCCCAGGGAGCGGGCCCGCGCCCAAACCATCGCGGACATCATCCGGCTCGGCCGTGAGCACCTGGCTCTCCATGGCGCGGCAGCCCTGTCCCTTCGCGCGGTGGCCAGGGATCTCGGCGTCGTGTCCTCAGCCGTGTATCGCTACGTTGAGAACCGTGACGAGCTCCTCACGCTCCTGCTCATCGACGCGTACAACGAGCTGGGCGACCACGTGGACGCAGCCGTGGCGGCCGTGCCCGGCAGCGATTTCGCCGGACAGTTCCGGGCCCTCGGCAACGCCGTCCGGTCGTGGGCGCTCCGCGAACCGGCAAGCTACGCACTGCTGTTCGGTAGTCCCGTCCCCGGCTACCAGGCACCGGGCGAGCGCACCACCGTCCCCGGAACACGCGTCATCGTCCGTCTCGTGGGCATCTTTGACGCCGCATTCCGCGCCGGAGCCATGCGCGCAGACGTGAGTCCCGCCGTCGTGGTTCCTCCGGCCCTGGCCAAAGACCTGGCGGCCATCCGCGAAGAGATGAACCTCGCAGCGCCCGACCCGTCCTTGGCGCGGGGTGTGCTGGCCTGGACGTCGGTGTTCGGTGCCGTTAGTTTCGAGGTTTTCGGGCAGTATGGCGCCGATACCTTTGCTGCCCGCGATGAGCTTTTCGAGCACCAACTGAGCGTTCTCCAGGGCGTCGTGGGGCTCTGAGCCGCGAACGGTAAAGTATTCAGATGGTTCGTGGACTGGCTGACATTGGTGCGGAGGGCGTCCTCCTCGCCGGGGCGGGCCGCGCAATCCTCCTGCAGATCGCCGACCCCAAGGTGGGCCACGGCGTGGCAGAGCACAGCAATTTCGCCGAGCGCCCCATGGACCGGCTCCGCGCCACCATGACCTACGTGTACGCGGTGGTGTACGGCTCGGAAGACCAGCTGAAGGCCGTCCGCCGCGCCGTCAATCGTGCCCACGCCCCGGTCCGACGCGGACCCGACGCCACCTCCGGCGGGTACAGCGCTTTCGACGCAGAGTCCCAACTCTGGGTGGTCGCCACCCTTTACGACACCGCAGTCACCGTTTATGAGCAGGTTCATGGACCGCTCGACGGCGGCGATGCCGACCGTATCTACCGCGAGTACGCTCGGATCGGGACAGCCCTGCAGCTCCCGGCGGATAAGTGGCCGGCCGATCGGGAGGCCTTCGCCAAATACTGGGACTCCCACGTGCGGGGACTTCAACCGGACGACAAGGCAATCAAAGTCGCCCAGGACCTCCTCTATCCCGCTGGAGGTCCACAGCTCCTGCGCCTGGCGATGCCCCTGGCCCGGTTCCTCACAGCCGGCCTGCTGCCCGATCATTTACGGGCCGGCTTCGGATTCGACTGGGGGCCGGCCCGGGCGCGGCGTTTCGAACGGACCATGCGGATGGTTGGCCGTTTCTACCCGCGGCTGCCCCAGCGGATCCGGCATTGGCCGCGCGACTACTACCTTGGCCAACTCGCCGCCGATCCGAAGGGCGGCAATGCGTAACTCCACCCCGGTTGAACAGTCCATCGACAACCTCGCCCACCGGTATCTGGACGGCAGGCGGGGCAGTCGCCTGCAGTCCGGGCTCACCGAGTTTGTAGTGTTCGGGCTGAAGCAGGCCTGGGCGTGCGTCTTCGGTGCAGCGCTACTCGGGGTGATCATCGCCGTCCGCCTTTGGTACCCCGACAACGCGGCGCTCGCCCGGAACGACTTCCTCACCCTTGCCGCCGTCCTCATCCAGGTCCTGATGATCTCATTCAGGCTGGAGACGTTGCGTGAGTTGCGGGTAATCCTGCTGTTCCATGTGGTGGGGACGATCATGGAATTGTTCAAAACCGACGTTGGCTCCTGGGCTTACGAGGCAGAGGGCTTCCTCCGGATCGGTGCAGTCCCGTTGTTCAGCGGCTTCATGTACGCGGCCGTGGGTTCCTACATGGTGCGCGTTTTCCGGCTATTCGATCTCCGCTTTGACAGGTATCCCCGCCGGTGGATCACGGCTCTTGTGGCAGGGGCGATCTACGTGAACTTCTTCTCGCACCACTTCATAGTTGACTTGCGCTGGGTGCTGCTGGCCGCCGTCGTTCTCGTCTACGGACGGTGCGTGATGCACTACCGGGTGTTCCGGCGTCGCTTCCGCATGCCGATCCTGGTGTCCTTCCTGCTGGTGGCGCTGTTCATCTGGTTCGCGGAGAACATCGGCACGTGGTCGCGGGCGTGGCTGTATCCGAACCAACTGAATGGGTGGCAGGCGGTCTCGATCGACAAGCTCCTGGCGTGGTTCCTGCTGATGATCATCTCGGTGGTGCTGGTGGCGTGGGTGTACAAGCCCGAGCCGCCTGCCACTGGCGAAGGCGCAGTTGTTCCTAATTTTCGCCGCGTAGCGCCTTGATTGCCGCGCGCCGGGCTTGAAGCAAGGGCTCGACGTCGGGCACCCGCGTCAGGCTGACGGCTTCCGGTTCCGGCGGTCTGCGTTGGGCGTCGATGACGATGCCATAGCCTGCCACTGTCCCGGCAGCGAGCCAGGAGGCGTATCCGCGCCAGACTGAGAAGTTTGTCGGAATCCCGTCCACGGCGATTTCCAGGGCCTCGGGATCAAGGGCTGCGGGGCCTTCCCAGCCGATGATCCGGAACAGTGGGAGGGCCGCGGCGCCGGTCCGCACCTCTTGATCCAGCGGTCGTTCATGGCCCAGAACTCGTCCGGCGGCACGTATCCCGAGAACTCCATCGCGCCAGTTTGCCAGTTCACCGAGGGCGAAACCAGCCCTTCTGGCGCGGGATTCCGGGGAATTTCCTCTGCCTGAAAGTAAAGTTGAGTGTACTCGACTCAACTTTGGATTGACATCTAACTGAGGCTGAGTACAGTTGAGTGCAGAACGCTCAACTAGCCGATTGTTGAGCAGGCTCCCGGCTCGTCAACCGCCCAGCGGACCGATGCCGGACGCAATCTCCAACATCGGCCATTGAAAGGAAACAAGATATGTCACGTGCAGTAGGTATCGACCTCGGAACAACCAACTCCGTGGTTTCTGTTCTCGAAGGTGGCGAGCCCACCGTTATCGCCAACGCAGAAGGCGGCCGCACCACGCCGTCGGTCGTTGCATTCTCCAAGTCCGGTGAAGTCCTGGTCGGCGAAATCGCCAAGCGCCAGGCCGTCAACAACATCGACCGCACCATCGCTTCCGTCAAGCGCCACATGGGCACCGACTGGAACGTCGCCATCGATGACAAGAAGTACACGCCACAGGAAATCTCCGCGCGTATCCTCATGAAGCTCAAGAACGACGCCGAGAGCTACTTGGGCGAAAAGGTCACCGACGCTGTCATCACCGTTCCGGCCTACTTCAACGACGCCGAGCGCCAGTCCACCAAGGAAGCCGGCGAAATCGCAGGCCTCAACGTCCTCCGCATTGTCAACGAGCCCACCGCGGCCGCACTGGCGTACGGCTTGGACAAGGGCAAGGAAGACGAACTCATCCTGGTCTTCGACCTCGGTGGCGGAACCTTCGACGTCTCCCTCCTCGAGGTTGGCAAGGACGAAGACAACTTCTCCACCATCCAGGTTCGCGCAACCGCCGGTGACAACCGCCTCGGTGGCGACGACTGGGACAACCGCGTCGTCGAGTGGCTCCTGAGCCAGCTCAAGGTCAAGGGCATCGACCTTTCCAAGGACAAGATCGCCCTCCAGCGCCTCCGTGAAGCTGCAGAGCAGGCCAAGAAGGAACTGTCCTCCTCCACCAGCACCAACATCTCCCTCCAGTACCTGTCCGTCACCCCCGACGGCCCGGTCCACCTGGACGAGCAGCTGACCCGTGCGAAGTTCCAGGACCTCACCAAGGACCTGCTGGACCGCACCAAGAAGCCGTTCAACGACGTCATCGCTGAAGCCGGCATCAAGGTTTCCGACATCGACCACATCGTCCTCGTCGGTGGCTCCACCCGTATGCCTGCTGTCTCCGAGCTCGTGAAGGAACTTGCTGGCGGCAAGGAGCCCAACAAGGGCGTCAACCCGGACGAAGTTGTGGCTGTAGGCGCCGCACTGCAGGCCGGTGTCCTGAAGGGCGAGCGCAAGGACGTCCTCCTCATCGACGTCACCCCGCTGTCCCTCGGTATCGAAACCAAGGGTGGTGTCATGACGCACCTCATCGAGCGCAACACCGCTATCCCCACCAAGCGTTCCGAGACCTTCACCACCGCTGACGACAACCAGCCGTCCGTGGCCATCCAGGTCTTCCAGGGCGAGCGTGAATTCACCCGCGACAACAAGCCGCTGGGCACGTTTGAACTGACCGGCATCGCTCCGGCACCGCGTGGCGTACCGCAGGTCGAGGTCACCTTCGACATCGACGCCAACGGCATCGTCCACGTGTCCGCCAAGGACAAGGGCACCGGCAAGGAACAGTCCATGACCATCACCGGTGGTACGGCACTCTCCAAGGACGACATCGACCGCATGGTCCGTGAAGCCGAAGAGCACGCCGCAGAGGACAAGGCCCGCCGCGAAGCTACGGACACCCGTAACTCCGCAGAGCAGCTGGCTTACTCCGTTGACAAGCTGATCGCCGACAACGACGACAAGCTGCCTGAAGAGGTCAAGACCGAGGTCAAGGCCGACGTCGACGCCCTCAAGTCTGCGCTGGAAGGCACCGACGACGCCGCGGTCAAGACTGCGTTTGAGAAGCTGCAGGCTTCCCAGACCAAGCTGGGCGAAGCCATCTACTCGCAGGCCTCCGCAGCTGATGCTCCGGGCGCCGGTGCAGAAGGTGCACCTGCCGGCGAGCAGGCTGCGGCTGACGAGGACATCGTCGACGCCGAGATCATCGATGAAGACGAAGCGAAGAAGTAGCCATGCCTCACCACGGCAACGAAGCAGAGCACTCTGACGGCAACGAGCCGCGTAAGCCCGTGATCCGTGACAACCGCAAGGTTGACCCGGAGACCGGCGCGGCCCGCCACCCTGAAGGCGAAGCTGCGGCTCCCGCAGGAGGCAACGCCGCTCCCACGGACGGCGACGCCCTCTCCCAGGCTGAGGAAATCCTCAACGGGGTAGAGGTGCCGGCTGAAGAGTCGGTAGCCTCCGGTGCCGCGGCTGAAGCCCAGGCTGCCGAACTGCGCAACGACCTCCTCCGCCTCCAGGCTGAGTACGTCAACTACCGCAAGCGCGTCGAACGCGACCGCGCCGTAGCAGGAGAGATGGCCGTCATTGGCGTCCTGAATTCCCTGCTTCCGGTGCTGGACGACGTCGACGCCGCACGCCAGCACGGTGACCTTGAAGGCGGCCCCTTCGCCGCCATCGCCACCAAGCTGGAGAACGCGCTGAAGACCTACGGACTGGAACGCATCGCGGACACTGGAGTCGAATTCGACCCCACCATCCACGAAGCACTCATCCAGCAGCCCGGCGAGGACATCCAGGTGGATACGGTCAGCCAGGTCCTGCGCTCCGGATACCGCTCAGGAGAGCGTGTCCTGCGTGCAGCCCAGGTTATTGTGGCCGTCCCGGCCTAGTAACCCTTGAGATGGCAGTTCGTGACAGTGTTTGAACCAAACATTGGCATGAACTGCCATCTCGTTCCCACGACGAAAGGAAACGCTCTTGGCCAGCCAGGACTGGGTTGAAAAGGATTTTTACGCGATCCTTGGTATTGCCAAGGACGCGTCCGACGCGGATATCAAGAAGGCTTACCGCAAGCTAGCCCGGCAGTACCACCCGGATACCAACGCCGGGGATGCTGCCGCGGAGAAGAAGTTCAAAGACATTTCCGAGGCTTACTCGGTGTTGTCGAGTCCTGAGGACCGGCAGCAGTATGACGCTATCCGTGCCATGGGCGGCGGTGCCAGGTTCGCCCCTGGTGCCGGACGCGGTGGTGCGGGAACCAACGGCGGGTTCGAGGACCTGTTCGGTGGCTTGTTTGGCGGCGGCCCGGGTGCACGCCAGCCCCAGGGCGGCGGCATCCCTCCGGAGTTCGCCGACCTGTTTGGTGGCGGATTCGGCGGTGCCGGGCAGACCGGCTTCCAGCGGGCGCCGCAAAAGGGCTCGGATCGCACGGCCACCACGTCCATCTCGTTCGCCGGCTCCATCAAGGGCACCACTGTGAGCCTGCGTGAGAGTAATGGCAACGTCATCGACGTGAAAATTCCTGCCGGAATCAAGGATGGCCAGAAGGTCCGCCAGCGGGGCAAGGGCAACGTTGGTCCCGCCGGTAACGGCGACCTCATCATCACTGTGAACGTTAAGCCGCACGACTTCTTCCATCGAGACGGCGACAACATCCGCATCCATGTGCCCGTCACGTTCGCGGAAGCCGCGCTGGGGGCCACTATCGAGGTTCCCACTCTCGACGGCGACACGGTCAAGTTGCGAGTGCCGCCGGGAACACCCGCAGGCCGTACGCTCCGGGTCAAAGGCCGTGGCGTGAAGACGTCCAAGGGCGCCGGCGACCTGTTGGTGACTATCGACGTCGCGGTCCCGCAGAACCTGAACAAGGAAGCGGAAGAGGCCGTGAAGGCGTTCGCCGCTGCCACCACTGACGCGAACCCGCGCCACGACCTGGCTTCTAAAGCCCGGTTGTAAGGAGGCGGTGATGGGCATCGACGTCAACCAGCCGATCTTCGTCATCTCCGTTGCTGCGGAGCTTGCCGACATGCATCCGCAGACGTTGCGCCAGTACGACCGGCTGGGCATCGTCTCGCCTAGTCGTGCGCCGGGCAAGTCCCGCCGTTATTCGCAGAACGACGTCAACAAACTGCGGGAGGTCCAGCGCCTCTCGCAGTCCGGCGTCTCACTTGAGGGCATCAAGCGAATCCTCGACCTCGAAAACCAGGTTGCCGCCCTTCAATACCGGGTGGCCGAATTGACCGAGGAGCTGACCCGCCGTCGCACACCAGTGGACACCCGCATCTTCGCGGCGGGCACTGCCGGCGACGTGGTTTCGCTGGCGCGTGGCCAGCGTCCCAGGGCGCGGTCCCAGGCCGTTGTGGTGTGGAGGCCGCGGCAGGGCGAAAGCCTCTAGTCCGTCACCGTGTCGGCATGCCGGTGGGCCACTTTCCATTCCCCGCCCTCGCGGCGGTAGACCTGGGTGGCGCGGAGCACATACTGACGTGGTTCCCCGTTGATGGACGCCGAGGTGTGCTCCAATCCGGCCGTGTAGGCCATGTCGCCTATGACGTCGTACGCCTGAAGCTCAAAACTGTAGGAGAGGCAGTCCGAGAAACTCTCCGCCAGCGCCGCAAACAGTTCATCCAATTCCTGCTGGCCGTGCGCGTTCCGGAACGCCCCCAGCACGCTGACGGGCTCGTTTCGCGACCAGATTGCCCGACGTAGTGAGGCATCGCCGTTGTGGAGGGCGAATTCCGCCTGATACAGGGTGGACCTGACCCATCCGAGAAATTCTTCGGTCCCATTCATGCCTTCAGTATGCGCCTCGCTAGCGCTGCCGGTCCCAGCTGACCACAACGCGTACCGCCCCGTTCTCGGTGCGTTCCACATTGGTGACGATCTGCGACTCAGCCGCGCCCATGGCCCTGATCTGCTGCCGGTAGTCCTCGATATGCGCCTGCAGTGACTCTTCTGTCCATTCGCCCGGGCGCATCCGGGTCGAGATCTCGACGGGTTCCTCCCGGACCATGATCTCTTCGGGCTCGCTGGGCTGCGCAGGTTCCGGCGTCGGGGCTTGCGGCACCAACATGCGGAAGGCGAAAACTCCGCCCGCAACGCCTGCAACCAGGCCTGCGGCGATGAGCCAGAGCGTACGCCGGGGTCCGCGGCCAGCCGGGGTGGACTTCGGAAGCACCATATTCTTTGCAGTTTTGTGTGCCATGGGAATTCAACCTTCCGGTCGGCGATCTGTGTCCGTGCTCGTGGCGCAATGGGCCCGCAGCCCCAGCCTATGCATTTCCGGGACCTGTAGGAACCCGCGGCAGATGGAACCAAACCAAGAACCTGCCCCATGGAACCTGTGGCACGTGCACCGAAACGGGCAGATAATGAAGGCATAGCACGGCAAGCAGCGCACGTGCTGATGGCCTGAGCATCGATGCAAGCTTCGCGGACCTGCTCGTGTGGTGAGGAACTCCGGTGTCGTTGTCGGAAGAAGAACGCAGGAGCTTGGAGGAGTTGGAGCGGGATCTCGCTGCGACGGATCCCGAGCTCGCCTCCCAGCTGATGTCGGGCCGCCCTCGCGGAGAAGTGGCCAGCAAAATCCTTGGCAGCCTGGCTGTCCTGGCCGGGTTCGTGATGGTGATCGCGGGAATCATGACCCAGCTGGTCTTCCTGGGCGTCGTGGGCTTCCTGCTCGCCAGCGCAGGAGCTTACTGGCTTTTCGCCAGGGCCCCGTTTCGGCGGCGAATCCAACGGCACGACGGCGAACCCGCACCTTAGCTGGCGGGCCCGCCCTGCTGCTTTTGGCAGCTTTGGGCTGCTTAGGGAACCGGGGGCACTGGAGGCAGGACCGGCTCTTCCGGTCGCTTAGCTGGCCCGGGTTCGCCCGGAGGCACCATGGCACGCCACGCCAATACTGCTCCAGCGCCCACTACGGCTGCGGCCAGGGCCACCAACAATCCACCGCGCCGGGAACGCCGCTGCGGGGCCCTGCGGCTCAACGCCTGGGTGGCCCGCTTAACGGCCCGGGCGGCAGTGCGTTGGGCTTCCTTGGCGGTCTTCTTGTTGCCGGTCAGGGTGAGCATCACGCCGTGGACAACTGACGGGACATCAGCATGGTTGATCCGGGACAACGCCCATCTAACCACTGCGTCGGATTGCGAGGACGTGCCTTCGGCAGCATGGCCCACCCATTCGCGGGCCAGGTCCTGTGCGGCGGGAATGATGTTCTGTGGCTTGTTCATGGTGCGCCCCTAACGGAGTAGATGGCCTCGTGTGCCAGCCTACGCTGGAGTCCCCGGAGCCAACAGATGCCGGGCCCACGTTCCTTGCCGGTTACCGGAAGACGGAACGTCGATGCCTAGTCGCGGACCACGGCCGCGAGTTCCACTGGGTTCTCCAAACCGGCCCAGCTGCCGCTCAGCGTCAGCTCACCGTGCAGCTCCGGGGCAGCAGCCGAGTTTGCGGAAACATCGGCGGCAACATCCAGGACCCTGGCTACTTTCAGCCTCAACCCACCCGCATCAATGATCGTCACGCCACTGCCCGATACCGGCGCCGAGGCACTCAGGGCGGGTACGCCGCCGTCGAGCGTTCCACTGCCCTTCACCGTTACGGTGCTGGGGCGCGGTTCAGGCTCGCCGTCCACAAACTGTTCGGCTTCTTTCTGGCCTGTAAGGATGGCGGTCGCGAGGGCCTTGACGTAGATGGGGTCAGCGCAGGCGTCGTAAACCCAGCGCTTCCCCAGGACGGAGTGGTCCATGGTTCCGATCAGCCAGTCCTCAGCGCCCGCCAGCTCGTAACCGCGGTAGCTGAGGGGGACCTGGTAGATGCGCTCGCCCGCGGTGACCACATGGGTTTCCAGGCCCACTTCGCCGGCGGGGTCGTCAAAGCGGTAGGCGCCGATGAGTTCCGGCGTGCCGTCCTGGATGAACCAGGGCTGGTTCGGCAGGTAATCAGCGATGAGTTCGAGCTTGGACGGGGACAGGGTTGCCTTGTGAATGATCGCCATGACCACCAGCCTAGGGCAGCGTGCGCCCTGCCATGAATGAAGTCCGATGCGCGGCCTCGCCCCAGCTCTGATTACAATCAAAGGGACGTCGACCACTGAGGGAATCATGAAGAAACTCACCACTGTCCTGATCGCTGCCGGGATTATCGCCTCGGCATCCGCCTGCTCCGCCCAGCAGCAGCTGACCACAGCAGAAACCTGCGACCGGGTTGGCGTCGCCGCAGCCGGCATCCCGAGCAACCAGAGCAAGACCGCCACCACCCGCGTTGCCAACGCAATACGGCCCCTGGAGCCGGTGGCTTCCACGGAGATGAAGCCTGTGGTGACCGCGATCCTGGAGTTCATGGATGAGCAGTCCAAGGAAAGCCCTGACGAGGCCAAGCTGGCCGAACTTGGTCAGGCCTACCAGGAAGCCGGCACCAAATACGGCGAGCTCTGCCGCGGCTAATGACGCCCGCGGCCTAGCGGCTTGGCAAGGCCTTCGAAAGGGACCGGTTGATCAACCGGTCCCTTTTGCGCACCCGACGCTCTCTCACGTCCCGCCCCTTTCGCCCCGACGCTCTCTCACGTCCCGCCCCTTTCGCCCTGACGCTCTCTCACGTTCCGCCTCCTTTTTCCCGACGCTCTCTCCCTCTCTTAAAGAAAGTGAGAGAGGGTTTGGGTTTCGGGGGTGGGATGTGAGAGAGGGTTTGGGGGTGCAGTAGGCTCGCGGGATGACGGATTCTGAGACCAAAGCCCGGCTTCTCGCTGCCTACGACCAGCAGTTGCGCACCGATGCCGAGACCCCGAGCGCTGTGGCGGTCAAGGAACTCGGCCCACTGCGGTTGGTGACTTTTCTGGGTGGCCGGGGCTTCATCACATACCAGGACCTGGCGGGCGCGGACGAGGAGGGTATCCGCGGCTTGGTGGAGGCAGCGGTTTCCTACTTCGAAGGCCAGCCGGAGATCACCCGGATTGAGTGGAAAACCCGCGGACATGATCACGCTCCCGGGCTCCACGAAGCCCTGACAGCCCAGGGCTTCACCGCAGATGAGCCAGAGTCGATCATGATTGGTGAGGCCCGGGCCCTCAGCTTAGATGTTCCCTTGCCCGACGGCGTGACTTTGCGCCGGGTCGTAGAGGAACCGGATGTGCGGGCCATGAGTGCCATGCAGGACGAAGTGTTCGGCGACCCTGTTTCGGGTGAGATGGCGGATGCCCTGCTTCATCGGCTTTCGCTGGACGACGGCATGGAACTCTGGGTTGCAGAAGCCGACGGCATCATTGTGAGTGCCGGACGCTTGGAACCAGTAGAGGGTACCGACTTTGCCGGAATCTGGGGCGGTGCCACCCGACCGGAGTGGAGGGGCCGCGGGATCTACCGGGCCCTGACAGCCAGCCGCGCCCAGGCTGCATTGGCGAACGGCAAGACACTCATCAACAGCGATTCCACCGAGTACTCCCGCCCCATCCTGGAACGCTCGGGCCTGGTCAAAGTCTCGACCACGACGCCCTACCGCTGGACCCGGGCAAGCGAGGAGTAGAAGCCCGGGGAGGGGACCAAAGGCGCTCGATCGGGGTTGCTCCAAATCAGGCGCGTTGCTTTCGCCCGGGGAGGGTGTGTATAGATGTATACAAGTACACCTTCTCCTTTGGCGGCATGAATGTCTGATCCACAACCCCGCAACACCGGGGCGCACTTTGTCTACACCGAGCTCAAGCGGCAAATCCTTGATCTTGAACTCAAGCCGGGAACTCGTCTCTATGAACCCGCGATGGCAACGGCGCTGGGGGTGTCCCGGACCCCACTGCGTGAAGCCATCCGCCGCCTGATCTCCGAGAGCCTCCTCGAACAGCAAGCTACAGGTGGTGTCCTGGTTCCGGCGCTCGATGCGAAAGTCATCTCCGAGTTGTACGACGTCCGTGCCGCGCTGGAATCCTTAATGGCACGCGAAGCCTGCGCCCGGGCCACGGAGCAGGACATCCAGGACCTGCAGGGAATCCTGGAGCGCAATGCGGCCATGGTCGGGTTTGCGGACGAAGCCATGAAGTACGGCGTAACCCTCCACGCCACCATCGCCTCCATCGCCGGAAACTCGTGGGCCCAGCGGTTCCACGAGCAGATCGGAAGCCAGGTTGAGCGCTACCGGTACTTCACCAACAACTCGGCGGAGCGACGCGAGGAAGCCTTGTCCAACCACCGCTTGCTCGTCGCCGCGCTCGCCGCCAAAGATGCGGACCGCGCAGCGAAGATCGCCTTCGACCACGTCATTGGTGCCCGCGATGAGACACTTCGGATGATCTCCCACAAAGGACTGGACGCCGAATGATCGGTGAACTGGGACGACGCTCGTCCACGGCCCTCCTGGTCCACTCGGCCCTCATTCAGGCAGTGACGTTCCTGGTCCGGCCGGCCGCTACGTACCTGGCTCTTGAGCTCGACGTTCCTGCGTTTGCCCTGGGTGTCCTCGCGGCCAGCTACGCTGTGTTTCCCTTGCTGCTCGCCCTGCCCATCGGCGGACTGGTGGACCGCCTCGGTGAGCGTCGGCTCATGGCGATCGGGTCCGCCGTCGTGCTTTCCTGTTCGGCATTCCTGCTCTTCTGGGGCTCCTCCGTCGCTGCTCTTGTGGCCGGTACGGCGCTTCTCGGTGCGGGTCAGTTGGCATGCGTGGTGGGGCAGCAGGCGGTGGTGGCCAACAATGCTGCGGCTTCCCGGCTCGACTCGGCGTTTGGTTACCTGACTTTCGCCGCGTCCTTGGGCCAAGCACTCGGACCGTTGGCGATCTCCGTGGTGGGCGGCGCCTCAGTCCGGCCCAATACGCAGGCGATCTTCACATTATCGGTGGCCATGAGCCTGGTCATGTTCCTGACCACATTCGTTATTTCCGGCCAGGTGAGCAGGCGCAGGGGCAAAGCCAGATCCCAGGACGCCCCCAAGGGCGGTGCGGTTGCGTTGCTGAAAACACCGGGAGTCATCCGTGCGCTGGCCACCAGCGCCACCGTTCTCGCCGTCGTCGACCTGACCGTTGTCTACCTTCCCGCGCTGGGTGCCGAACGCGGCCTGACCGCCGCTACAGTTGGCCTGATGCTGACGGTCCGCGCGGTTTTCTCGATGGTCTCCCGCATTGGGCTGGGCGGCATGTCCCGCAAACTGGGCCGGATGAAGCTGTTGGTCCTCAGCCTGGCCATTTCAACCGTGGCCCTTGCAGTGGCCGCGATTCCCATGCCCGTGTGGCTGCTGTTCGTCGTCATGGCGTTCCTGGGTCTGGGCCTTGGCATCGGGCAGCCACTCACCATGTCCTGGCTCTCAGCCCAGGCGCCCGAAGGCCAACGTGGGCGCGCGCTTGCTTTGAGGCTCGCGGGAAACAGGGTGGGCCAGGTGGTCCTGCCCAGTGCCATCGGGGTGGTGGCGGTAGGTCTTGGCGCGGCGGGGGTGTTCCTGGCGTCCGCGGTTGCCGTGGGCGGGACCATGCTGCTGCTGCGGGGAGTGCGGTTGGACGACTAACCCACCGTTCGAGCTATTCCGCGAACAGCGCCGCCAGGTCCTCCGCCGTCAACGAGCCACCGGCAAGGGCGTCGCCTTCCATCACATCCGCGAACAGTTGAGATTTCTTGGCCTTCAAAGCCATGACCTTTTCCTCGATGGTGTCCTTGGCAACCAGCCGGTAGACCATGACGTTCCGGGCCTGCCCGATGCGGTGCGTGCGGTCCACGGCCTGCGCCTCGGATGCCGGGTTCCACCACGGATCCAGCAGGAACACGTAGTCCGCCTCAGTCAGGTTGAGCCCGAACCCGCCGGCCTTCAACGAAATCAGGAACACCGGGGCGGACCCGTTCTTGAACTCGCTGACAACATCGCCGCGGTTCCTGGTGGAGCCGTCGAGGTAGCAGTACTCAATGCCCTCAGCGTCCATGCGGTCGCGGACCTTGCCGAGGAAGCCGGTGAACTGGCTGAAAATCAAGGTCCGGTGACCTTCGGAAATGATGTCTTCCAGCTGTTCGAACAACACATCCAGTTTGGACGACCGAACGCCGGACAGTGAAGAGTCCACCAACGACGCATCCAGGCTCAGCTGCCGCAGCAACGTCAGCGACTGGAAGATCGTGAAGCGGTTCTTGTTCACATCGTCGATCAGGCCAAGGATTTTTTGCCGTTCGCGCTGCAGGTGCGTCTGGTAGACCTTCTGGTGCCGCGGGTTCAGCACCACTTCAAGGATCTGCTCCTGCTTGGGCGGCAGGTCCTTGATGACCTGCTCTTTGGTGCGGCGCATCATGAGCGGACGCACACGACGGCGGAGCTTGCCCAGTTGCGCGGAGTCGCCGTTCTTCTCAACCGGCTTTTGGTAGTTCTCGGCGAACCGCTTGGGGCTGGGGAACAACCCCGGCGCCACAATCGAGGTCAGCGCCCAGAACTCCATGAGGTTGTTCTCCAGGGGCGTGCCCGTGATGGCCAGCTTGAAACGGGCCGGCAGCTTGCGTGCGCACTGGTACGCCTTGGACTGGTGGTTCTTCACGAACTGCGCCTCGTCGAGCATCAGCCCGGCCCATTGGAACGAGGCGTAGGCATCGTAATCAATGCGGAACAGGGCATAGGAGGTAATCACGACGTCGGCCCCCGCCAACGCGTCCACGGGTGACAGGCCGCTCTTGGCAAAGGTTTCACCGACGGTGCGCACCACCAGCCCCGGCGCGAACCGCTGCGCCTCCAACGCCCAGTTGCTCACCACACTGGTGGGCGCCACCACCAGGAAGGGTGCACGGGGAGTGACGTCCGCTGAGGGCCCTTGGGCAGCAGCAACGGTCTCCGCGGCCAGGTCCTTGGCCGCGCACATCAGCGCGATCGCCTGCACGGTTTTACCCAGGCCCATGTCGTCAGCGAGCACGCCACCGAGGCTGTGCTTGTACAGGAAGCTCAGCCAGTTGAATCCCTCGAGCTGATACGGACGCAGCTCAGCGTTAAGGCTGGCCGGCAGCGGCAGCCCGGTCACGCCGTCGTCGAGCAGTCCGCCCACAGCTTCGCGCCACGCGGCGGCTTGCTCGTCCACAATCCCGAGCTGCGCCAGCTCGTCCCAGAGCCCGGCCTGGAAGCGGCTGATCTGCAGGGTGCCGTCCTTGTTGTCCGGGTTGTCCTGCAGGGAGCGCGCTTCGTCGATCAAGGCGCGCAACTGGTGGAGCTCGGGCAGGTCAAGCGAGAAGTAGGCGCCGCTGGGCAGCAGCATACGGCTCATGCCGGCGGCCAGGGCCGAGAACACGGCAGCAAAGGACACGGGTTCGCCTTCGAGCGTGATCACGATGCCGAGATCGAACCAATCGCCGCTGGCGGTTTCCTTGGTGGAAATCGACACGACAGGAGCTTCGGCGGCTTCACGGTAATCGGCGATGTCACCGGACGTTTCCACCACGACGTCGGGCAGCTCCCGCAGCGCCGGAAGCACCTCTTCGGTGAACGCCAGAGTGTCCAAACCACCCAGTTCGGCAGAGGCCGCGAGCCGGGGAGCGCCCCAGCCACCCGTTGCCGACTCGGCCAGCGCAGCTACAACGTCCCACGGCCGGCCCAGTGACTCCAGGATGCGGGCTTCCTCGGGATCGTCGCGGTATCCGCGGTCGTCCGGGTGCCGCCACAGGGGCTGCGCTGTCACCAGCGTGCCGGATTTGTAGTGCCACTCCCAGTGCAGCCGGACCTTGTGGTCGTTGCCGTAGTTTGCCAGCAGGGACAAGGTGGGGACAGCCAACGTGGGCAGTTCCACAGATTTGTCCGCGGCCTGGACCGGTGTGGACTGGCGCAGCTTCGGGTAGAACGAGGTCAGGAAGCGGCTCTCATCCTCGGCAGGAATCTGAAGCGTTTGGCCATCGGTGACGAACTCCAGGAGCTCATCGCTGACATCGCCCTCGATCGGTGCCAGGGTGATCAGGTTATTCTGCTGCGGCACGCCCGGCAGGGTGGCGCCCGAATGCGTGAAGAAAATCCCGTTGGCCGGCTTGCCCAGGAAGCCCACGGACGCGGCGTCAACAGGCTCCCCACCGACGGTGACGGACGGCGCAAGCTGCAGGCCGCCGTCGTGCGTTGTTTCGGTTCCGTCCGCGTCCAAGCGCGCCAAACTGAGTCCGACGACGGCGGGTTGCGTCTCGACGCGGACGGGCTCAGTCCCAGCCGAATGAATGAGCGGGATGCCGGCTTTGGTGGCGTCGGAAAGGAGGGTCCAGAGGTTCTTGGCAGCGAAGTCGTTGAGGCTCAGCCACATCGCGCCCGACGGCTGCTGACGGCCATTGCTGGAGCCATGCGCAGCCAGGAAAGTCTGAAGCCATTCCACCTGTATTTCGTTGAATTCGCGTCGGAAACTGACGTAGCTGAGGTTGTTCCACGTGACGTCACCGCGGATCCACTTGCCTTTGGCGCCCATCATGACGGGCCGGGCCTTCAACTGGCGGACGCTGCGCATGGGGTCTCGCCGGCCTGTGTAGGAGAAGTGGGCCGCCGGCTCTTCGACCTCGAACTGCAAAGCGAGCGGGATGCCCGCCGCGCTGGGTACGCTGCCGGGCTTGGCGATCAACCGGTTGAGCGCCTGCTCCCACGCGGGCCGCGCAGTCCCGCCTTGCTGGCCCGGGCCGAGCCGGGACGTCTGGATCCCCGGTGCCTGCGACAAAAGCTGGGCGCGGATAGTGGGATGGTCCTCAGCGGTGAAAAGCAGCGCGGCGACGTGTTTGCAGTCCTTCCGGACCGGGCAACTGCAGATACCCACAGTGCAGCTCCAGCCGCTGGGCTTACGGACCAGTTTTGCCGACGTCGAATACGGCTGGGGGCCGTTACCTCGAACCTTGCCGAGGAGAAGCCCCGTAGCCGAATCGAACGAAATCCCGGTAACCCGGCTCCCCATGGCATACGCCAATCCGGCCGCCAAGGAGCGGTCGTTGATGGCAGGAGTCTGAATGGCCAGTTCCCAGGTTTCGTCTGTGTGGGACGGCATGCGTCGGGCTACTTTCGGCAGGAGGTTATCTGCTCAATCTTAGTCAGCAGAAAACAGCTCCCAAACTTCGCCCTCCGTTAACCTCAACCTCGATTGCGGCGGAGCTCCCACGCGTACGTTGAAAGAGTCCGGAGCACCATCAGCTTTCAGCAGTGAGGATTCCCCATGACTACCAACGAGTACCCCGTCGTCCTGAACAAGACCAGCTTCGAAGCAGGCAATGCGGATGTTGTGGATTCCAACGTCAACGTCGTGAACGAGATGTACCAGGAACTCCTGAACAGCGACGAAATCGCCACCGCTGCACTCAACAGCTACTTCGTGGATTTCTACCTGACCCAGGCGCTGTCCGGCGGCTTCGCCCAGTACGTCTTCACCGCACCGGAGCGCGAAGAAGTGGACGGGTACGTCCGCGCAGGGCTCGAAGGCATGGGCGCGTCCCGTCACCTGGACCTGTTCAACCGCACCGCATCGGCGTTTGATGCCCTGAGCGAGGAAGAAGCCGAAGCCTACCTCGACGGCGAACTGGACGAGACCGAAGCCCCGCTTCCCGCTGTCGCGCTCCTTGACGAGCTGGACGGCGAGTTCGAAGCCCTCCTCGAAGAGGAAGACATCATCGACCTCAACGCCGCATACCTCCGTGACCAGTCCGAACTCCTGGTCCTCTCGGACGAAGACATCGAGGCACACATCGCCGAACGCGTCGCGCAGATCCCTGACCTCGCCGAGCGCCAGGCCGAAGCCGAGGAAGAAGCCCTCGCCAACGCCCCCGAGTTCGAAGTCATCATCCGCGAACTGTGCGACGTGGCTGGCTATGCCCTGGAAAAGATCACCATGGGCGACCCCAACTACCAGCATGACGGCCTCACCACCCTCGCCTGGCACTTCACCACCGACCACGGCGACTACATCATGGTGGAAGACGACGACGAAGCCTTCATGATCCACCCGGAGACGAAGGAAATCATCGCCGCCGTGGAGTTCGAGGAGTCCGACGAGTTCGCTGACGCGTAAGCCTTGGTTGGCTGGGCGGCCCGCATCCTCCGCGTGCTGCTCCTTCGTCGCTTTGACGCACGCTTCCGGATGCCGGCCGCCCAGCCGCGCACGCTTCCGGATGCCGGCCGCCCAGCCGCGCACGCTTCCGGATGCCGCCCAGCCGCGCACGCTGTCTAGCCACCATCTTCCTTACGGGGTGGATCCGCCGGCCGGAGTTTGGGTTGTTTTGGTGCGGCGCAGCTGGATGAAGCCCCAGATGATTGTTGCTTGCCAGAAGGCGAGTACGCCGATCCAGATCCAGTCGATGCCACCTTTCGTGGCGTTGATGACCATGGCGACGAATCCCAGGGCCCAGGCGACTTGCTGCATGATAAGGATCGCCGGGCTGGGCGGATTCTTGGTGCCGTTGCGTGCCATATTCCCCTCCCCAATGAGTAGCCTGCAGTCTAGCGGACCCCGAATTCGCTGGAATCGTGCGAGATCGAGGGGTAAGCTCCCGCGGTCTCGCACGATTCCCGCGATCTCGGTGCGCCACTTTCCACATAGCTCGTATGGCTCCTTCTGCCCCCTAGCCCGCAGTCACCATGCTGGCTTGATGGACCCTCATGGAGGAGGGCTGGCAGTTCATCCGGGTGGAGTGGAGGGACCTCTTCCAAGAGCGGACCTTCAAGGAGCGCATCCTTCGGGCCCTCAGGTGAACGGGCCCGGAGCGCGAGTTCGCGGGAAACCTGCGTTTTCGCATGCAACCTTCCAGCGGTATGACACGTTTCCCGCGAACTCGACGCACCAGGCACGTTCCCGCGAACTCGACGCACCAAAGAACTCAGTAACCGGAAGCCGCAGCGCCCTTGACCATTTCACCCGTAGGGCTGACCAGGTACCAGACACTGCCTACGCCTTGACCGGTCACGTCGCCAGGAGCCTTGTCTTTGGCGTAGTAGTAGAGCGGCATGCCGTTGAGAGTCACGTGCTTCTTGCCGTCCGGCGACATAATGGTTCCCACAGTTCCCGTGACGCCTTCAACGGCAGGAGCATCCGACGTCGTAGTGAAAATGGGCCACGCAGCCAGGCAAGCATCGACGCAGGCGCTCTTGCCTGAGTCCTTGACGTCCTTGGTGAAGAAGTAGAGGCTCATGCCTTTGCTGTCCACCACGATCTGGCCGGCGCTGGAGGAGGCGACCTTCATCTCCGCGGCGGCCATGGCGGAGGCGGATGCTGAGCCCGGTGCAGCGGACGTGGGCGCCGCGGACGAAGGCGCCGCGGACGTAGCAGGCGGGGGAGCGGACGACGTGGTGGTTCCCGGGCTTCCACCACATCCCGCCAGCGCAGCACTCAATACCAGCGCTCCGATTCCAAGGCTGAGTCGTGTAGTCATCTCTAGCTCCTTTGCTTGGCCGGCCGGGATGAGTCGGCGCTAACCCCTACGACGCCGATGGGGGAAGAATGGTTCACAGGACTGAACCTTTTCTGCACAGCAGGCGTCGTATGAGCGAAGGGGCAACGGGAAAGGGGTGGAGATGCCGCTGGATGAGGACGTGGTGGCGGCGATCTACCGTGACCACGGCACGGCCTTGAAGCGCTTTGTGCTCAGCTGCACCCCGGACGCCCATCAAGCGGACGATGTAGTTCAGGAGACCATCCTGAAGGTGTGGCAGCACGCGCCACAAATCACGGGCAGCCTCCGCAGCTACCTTTTCCGCACGGCCCGCAATGTCATCATCGACAATTATCGGAAGGCGCAGCGGCGACCTGCCGAGACCGGCGAGCACGACCTTCCCGACCATGCGGCGACCGAACGTGTGGATGAGTTGCTGAACCGGGTCCTGATGGAGGAGGCCCTGCTCCGCCTCAGCCACGAACACCGCGAGGTCCTGGTGGCCCTGCACTACCAGCGGTTCACCGTCAGCGAGGCAGCACTGCAGCTGAACATCCCGGCGGGAACCGTGAAATCCCGGGCTTTCTACGCTGTGAAAGCCCTCCGAACAATCCTTGACGAAATGGGGGTGGAACGATGAACGGCAACTCCGTCCACCAATTGCTGGGCGCCTACCTTTTGGGCGGGCTGGACCCCGAGGAGGAGGCGGCCTTCCGGGACCACCTTGCCAATTGCGCGGACTGCCGTCACGAGCTGGAGGAACTGGAAAGCCTCCCCGCATTGCTCGACGCCGTCGCCGCGGCTGACGCTGTCGCCCTCACCGCTTCGGGGGGTGCCAGTGCCCTAGCGCCGCTGGAACCCCTGCCCGAAGTGCTTCCGGAGAAGGTCCTGGTTGATTTGTCGGTCCGCAGGCGGAAATCACGACGCCGGTGGGCGGCTTTGGTGGGTGCAGTCGCCGCTGCTTGCCTGGCAGTTGGGTTCCTCGCCGGGCCGCTGCTGAACCAGGCACCGAAGCCCGATGCGAGCTACTCGGTCCAGTCGGACAGCGGATTGCAACTGACGGTGGGCATGGTGAAGAAGACCTGGGGCACCGAGCTCGAGGTGGAGGGCCGGAGCATGCCGCTTGAAGGCACCCTATACTTGTGGGTGAAGGGCAGGGACGGTGCCGAGGAACGGACCTGCGGTTGGACAGCAACACCAAGCGGCCGGATCAAGATCACCGGCGCGACGCCCGTTCAGTTGGCGGGCATCGCCGGTGTTGAGTTGCGCGACGACACCGAGAAGACCGTGGCGTCGATTTCGGTGCCTTAGCACCTCAGCGCTCCGGGGCGCCCTGTGATCGGAGTTCTGCCACGAGGACAGGATCCTCGCAGGCCTTGGCGAACGCTTCGATACGTCGCTCGATTTCGCGGCCCAGCAGCCAGCCGCCGATCCGCTCTGCCACTGGCTTCAGCAACGCCGGGCGGCATGAAAAGGTGTACTTCCAGACTGCCCGGGTGCCGCCGTCGTCCGCTGTGAACCGCCAACCGCCACCAAAGTTCTCAAAGAACCAAGGCCCGGAAACCATTGTCATGCCCACGTTTCGCGGTGGCGCGTACGAGACGTATTCGCTGACCATTTTCAGGCCCATGCGTGACACAGTCCTGGTGCGCACGCCCTTGCCGGCCGTCGTGGCGCCGTCCATGAGGCTTTGCGCCGAGATGAACGGGTCCCACTTGAGTCGGAAGGCCCCCGTGGTTTGGGAGAGGGCAAAAGCTGTTTCGGGATCGAGGCGGATAAGGCGCTCGGCGCGGACCTGCGGCATATCAGTTCCCCTGCCCTGCTCCGGCCACAAGGAACACCATGAAGACCACGCCAAAGATGTTGACCGCCATGATCGCCAGTCCGATGATGCCAGTGATGCGGCCGGCATTCATGCGCCCAGCCCGGAACACCGCAATCAGCCCACAAACCACAGCAACGACGGCGAGCAGGACAGCAACACCCGCCAGCACCAGAGCACCAACCCACCAGGCATCGTTGCCCTGGTTATAGCGGCTCATTGCTGAAGCGACCGCCGCTATGCCCAAGGGAAGGCTGACAACTGCCGCGATGGGTGAAAGGACCGCGGAGATGATGCTGGTGATCCCGGCACCCAGGCCACGATTACCGGACCGTTGGGGTTGCTGGTAGTAATCGACCGGTGGCTGGTAGCTCATGATTCCCCCAAAAAGTCCTGGCTAGAGCTTGCGGTATGTGAGGTCGAAAATCATTCGGCCGGCCTCGTGGGCTTTGTTCTCGAAGCTCGTCCGGATGCGGCCCTCGAAGCGCGGAGCCCAGCCGCCCTCCTGGTCCACGCCTTCGTTCGGGCCCGTGTGTTCCGTGCTGACCGGGGCGCGGCCCTCCCTGACCGGCGCGCCGCCCACAACGGACTCGACGCCGGATTGCCACACTTGCGTCAGCGGGCTCTCCTCGCCACTGCGCTCGCCGTCATGCATGTTCTCAAACTCCGTGGAGTCGGCCAGGACTTCCCGGACGTGCACGGCATAGTTGGACCAGTCCGTGGCGATGCGCCAGTAGCCACCCTTTTCCAGGGCCTTGGCGGCGACGGCTGCGAAGGCCGGCTGGATCAGGCGTCGCTTGTGGTGCCGTGCCTTGTGCCAGGGATCCGGGAAGAACACCCAGAGTTCGCTGACCGACCCGGGCGGAAGCATGGATTCGAGAACCTCGGGAGCGTTGGCTTCCACCACGCGTACGTTGGTCAGCCCGCGGCTGTTGATCTTGATGATGGTGTTGGCCAGCCCCGGCGTGTAGACCTCGACGGCAAGGAAGTCCTTGTCCGGGTTCTGCTCGGCTGCGTGGACAACGGCATCGCCCAGTCCCGAACCGATCTCGACGATCAGCGGAGCCTTGCGACCAAACACGGCCTCGGCGTCGAACGTGTAGTCCGGGTGCACTGAGGTATTGGCGACGTGTCGGGGAACCTGGATGGCCCAGCGTTCGGCGTGCTCTTCCCATGCGGCCTGCCTACGGCCCTGCAAGCGGGTGCCTCGGCGCACAAAGCTGACCGGGCGGCCGCCGTAGGTGCCGAACGAAGCTTGGGTGCCGGGCGTGACGGGGCGCGGGGAATCTGGGGTTTCACTCATCGCTTCCAGAATACTTTGGTTCGGATGCGAGGATTCCCTGCGTTCCGGATCAGACGATCAGCGCCGTGGCTGCAGAGTAACGGGCAAGCGAGGTGTAGGCAGTCTTCGAGCCGGTTACCCGTACTTTGATCGCGCTGCCTTTATCAGCAGCAACCAGCGTGTACGTCGCGGCAGTGGCGCCCGTGATGGCCGTGCTTCCGCGATACCACTGGTACGTCAGGGTCACAGGGGCCGGACCCCAGGTACCCGGAGCGGCGGTCAGCACTGAGCCCACCTTGGCTGTTCCGCTGACCGTTGGCGTGGCGCCGGTGAGGGTGCCCACAACCACTGCCACTGTGGCCGCGGAGGTCTTCGCGGCGGTAGTGAATCCGGATTTTGTCCCGGTTACCTTGACGGTCATGGTCTTGCCCAGGTCGGCGGAGGTCAGGGTGTAGGTGGCGGCTGTGGCGCCGGTGATCGCAAGGCCACTGCGGTACCACTGGTAGGCCAACGTCACGGGAGCAGGGCCCCAGGTGCCAGGAACTGCGGTCAGGACGGCACCTACCTTGGCAGTTCCCGTGACGGTGGGAACCGGTGCGGTCAACGTGCCCACCGCTACTGCTGCGGTGGCAGCGGACGTCTTTGCCGCCGTCGTAAATCCTGCTTTCGTCCCGGTGACCTGCACCGTCATGGTTTTACCCAGGTCGGCGGCGGCCAGGGTGTAGGTGGCCGCTGTGGCGCCGGTGATTGCGACGCCGGTGCGGAACCACTGATAGGTCAGCGCCACGGGAGCGGGACCCCACGTGCCGGGGGTCGCGGTCAAGACACTGCCAACCTTGGCAGTTCCGGACACAGTGGGAACCGGTGCCGTCAGCGTGCCAGCAGCAACCGCTACGGTGGCGGCCGACGTTTTGCTGGTGGTGGCGTATCCGGTCTTGGTCCCCGTGACTTTGACGGTCATGGCCTTGCCCATGTCGGCGGCGGCCAGGGTGTAAGTGGCGGCCGTGGCGCCGGTAATCGCAACGCCACCACGCAGCCATTGATAGGTCAGGGCCACGGGAGCGGGACCCCAGGTGCCTGGAGCCGCGGTCAACACTGAACCCACCTTGGCCGTCCCCGAAATCGTGGGAACCGGAGCTGTCAGGGCCCCGGCGGCAATGGTGACAGAGGCCTGGCCGTAGTAAGGCTGAAGGGGCCAGTCATGAACACTGAGCCGTGCGGTGACCTTCTTGCCGGCGTCGGAAGCCTGGACAAGGAAGGACGGACCGTTCGTCCGGTAGTCCGGAACGCCGTCAACGAACCAGTCGTAGTAGGGGCCGAAGTCGGGGGCGGGAGTCAACGTCCCGTGGTCCACCGTGAGCGTGTTTCCGGCGCTCGGGGTTCCCGTGATGGTGAACGGTTTGGAAGCCGTCACGGCCTGGGCCCCTGATTTTCCTGCGTGAACGGTGGTCTCGTGAGAAGCGTACCCGGTCTTGGAACCCGTGACTCTCGCCCAAATGTCGTACCCGGCGTCGCCCGCAGTCGGTACGTACTCGGTGCCGGTGGCACCCGCAATATCCTGGAGAGCAACTCCGTCCTTGGATCGCTGCCACTGGTAGGCCAGGGTCACAGGAGCAGGTCCCCAGACACCGGGATCAACCGTCAGCTTCTGACCAGCCTATGCGGAGCCATACACGAACGGATTGCCAGGGGTGAGCGACAGCCCAGCCACTTCCAACTGCATGGTCAGCTTGACCCGCTGGCCCGCGGCGGTTGCCGTGAGGACGGTGGCTGTGTCCTTGGTGGGCACATTGTCGTAGCACTCGGCTTTGTACCGCTTGTCGCGGGGTGTGCCTTCGTAGACAGTGTCAGAGACACACAGTTTGTACTTCTTGCCGACGGTCATGCGCCAGTAGATCTTGCCTTGGGCGTCGGAAGTCAGCGGGCCCATCTGGGGTCCATCCCAGGCGCCGGTAGCGTCGTTGTAGACCCACGGAACATACCCGACGTCGGCAATCGGTGCGCCCGCCGGATCGACCACTGTGGCTTCCATGATGGTCTCGTCCTTCAGGACGAAGTTCACGTTGGTCCAGGCGACTCCCGAGGGGACAGTGGCTGGGGTGTAGCTGTCCACGGTGCCCGTGCCGGTCCAGTACTGCTCAACGTAGAGCCGCTTGCCGGACTCGTCACGGACGCTGATGTACGCCTGGTTGGGCGGAATCCTGGTGAGCGTGAAGTTGCCGTTGGCATCCGGCTTTGTGGTGCTTACTTGGCCGCCGTTGCTCGGCGAAGCCGAGACGGAGACCTCTGTCAGAGGCTGCCCGGCCGTGTTGGTGACCCGGCCTGTCATGCTGCCAAAGGCTTCAAGCTGAGGGTTGAACGTGGTGGTGGGGGCAGCATCGGTGACGGCGACCGGCGTCGAACCGTAGGAACTGGAGGTGTTTCCGTTCCATTCGTCAGCGTACGTGGCCGAGCAGGGGCTGGTGCTGCACGTGGTCCACAGTTTGTAACTGCCGGCTGCCGGCACGGTGAAACTGTAGCTGCCATCGGAAGCAGACCATGCGCCGGCTACGTAGGAGGCGCGGTCATCGTTGGTGTACGCGCCCACCCACACATTGCCCAGTACCGTGGCTGCTGCGGTCGCCGTCGGTTTCCCCTTGACCGTTCCCTTGAACGTGTACGTGGCGGCCGAGGCAGGAACAGCGCCCGCAATGAGGCCCGCGGACACCAAGATGGCAGCCACCAGAAGGGCCCATAACTTTTGCCGTGCATTTTTAAGCGGATGGTCGGTTGCGGTTCGCGGCAACGGCATGGTTATGGTCCTTTTCCCCAGAAAGTGACTGAATGGACTGAGCAGTCCACCGCAATAGTATGTGCCACTCCGTCGCCTTGCCATGGGGAGTTGTGCCCTGTGGAGGGCGCTACGCGCTTGCTGTTTTAGACGTTTGTTGTTTAAGAGCGGGGAAGGTTCGCTCAGATCCATCCACTGCGGTGTGCTGTCACGGCCGCTTCTGTACGTGTCGCTGCGTGCAGTTTTGCCATTGCGGAGGACAGGTGGTTCCGGACCGTGCCGTGGGCAAGTCCTAGGCCTTTCGCGATCTGTTTGGTTGCTAGGCCTTGATGGGTCAGGCGAAGCACATCGGTTTCGCGGGCCGTCAGGGGACTTTCCGGTTCGGTGAGCGCCGCCGCAGCCAGATGTACATCTATGTATCGTTCGCCGTCGGCCACCGATCGAATGATGGTTGCCAGCTTGGATGCCGGCGTGGATTTGGGGACAAAGCCACTCACGTTCGCGGCCAGAGCCCGTTTCAGGGTGCCCGGACGCGCATGCCGGGTCACAATGATGGCCCGGCCCGACCCGGCGGAATGGATTTCCCTTGCTGCTTCAATCCCGTCCAGTTCCGGCATCTCCAGATCAAGGAGCACGACGTCGGGGCCGTGCACCTGGGCGGTGGAAACGGCCGCCACCCCATTGTTGACATCAGCCACCACTTCGATGTCCGGTTCGAGTGACAGAAGTGCAGCCAGGGCGCCCCGGATCAGTTCTTCGTCGTCGGCGATTATTATCCTGATCACTGCATCACTCCGGCCCGGTGCTGGGCGGCCGGCACGGGAATCCGGACAATCAAGGTGAAGGTGTCATTGTTGCGCCGGGTCTCCACGGTCCCGTCCCACGTTGCCACCCGTTCGGCAATTCCTGAGAGGCCGGTTCCTCCCGTCCTGAGCACGCCCGAACCATTGTTCTCTACTATCAGGCGGAACTCGTACGCCCCGGACTGGATCAGGTCCAAGGTCGCAGTGGTGGCTTTGCTGTGACGGAGAATGTTGGTGGCTGCTTCGCGTATGGCCACGGCGAAGACCGCCCCAACCGAGGCGGGAAGGTCAGGCGCGTCGATGCGTGCCTCGCACGTGATGCCCGCAGAGCGGAGTACCGCGGCAGCGTTTCGGGCTTCGACGGCCACAGTGACAGTGCGGTAGTCGTTGACCACTGCGCGTGTGTCTTCCAAAGCGGTCTGCGCGATTTGGCGAATCCCCGCGAGTTCCTGTGCAGCGAGGGCAGAGTCATCGGCCAGCAGCCTGCGTTCGGCCAACTCACTTTTTAATGCGATGACCTGCAGGTGGTGGCCCTGGATATCATGCAAGTCCGTGGCGAACCGGAGCCGTTCGGTGGCCACGGCGAGTTCAGAGGCCGTGCGGCCGGCTTCTTCCAAACGTAGGACCACGCGCAACACCCAGATGGTGCTGAGCGGCGTAAACGTGATGAAAAGGAGCGTGGAGACGATCACCAGATCGGTTCCGGCGGCCGACGTCTTGGTAGCGCCCGCGGTGAGCCCGCTTGCGGTGAGGGGCCATACCTCTGCCAGTCCTCCGGCAGCTGTTCCTCCGAAGGCCAGGAAGCAGAGGGTTCCGAGGATTACGGCCGCGTTCCACCAACGCCTCGCCAGGCAGCTTAAGATTCCTCCGGCGATCGCCAGCATGAAGCCCCACGCCCACCCGGCGAACGGAGCAACCAGTGCCACGAGCCAGGTCAGGCCGGAGACTGCCAAAAGCGCAATCACCAGAGGATGGCGCGCTGCGGTCCCCACTGAAGGCCTCAAGAGCAAGGGGACCACCGCAGCGGCCAGGATAACGGAGATGACCGTTCCTGCAGTCAGGACGTGCAACCGCAAGTCACCCGAGCCGTCGCTTCCGGGAAGGAGGCCGTCGCTTCCAAGGAAGACCTGGAGGAAGCCGCCGATCAGAACGAAAGTCCACAATGTCACCGCGCTCGAGCCGCGCATCCACCGAAGGTCCGTCGCGGTTTGAGAGGTGCGCGACCGGCCATTCGACATGATGTCAGTGTACTAAGAGCGGTGCCAGGAACGCCTCGGTATCACGGGCGATCTCCCGTGATTGGGTGTGGTGCAGATAGTGCTCGCCTGCCAGAGGGATCACCTTGCCGTGTTCCACACCCGCCGCCTGCCGCTGGTGGAGTTCCAACCAGCCCGGTAGCTCGGGATCGTCCTTCACTGTGAAGAGTAGAACGGGCAGCGACGCCGGGAAGCTGGCCCCGCTGACGGAGGCAAAGTTGCCGGATGCCCGTTCCATCTCGTCCAGCATTGTTGGTGCCGAGGAGTTCTTGGTGGTCAGCAGGCTGATCTGCTTTTTTGTCTGGTCATCGTAGGGCTTCCCGTCGTACGGGTCGCCACTTATTGCGGCCAGGGCGCGCAGGATACCGAGGTCCCGGAGCTGAGCCAGCCCCTCCGTGGGGATCGAGGAATCCCAACCGGGCTGGTCCGGGACGCTGCTGTCGATTCCTACGAACGCGACGAGTTCGCCTGCGTAGGCGGCACTGTATTCAAGCGCGTAGATCCCGGCAATGGAGTGGCCCATCAGCACGTACCGGGTGATACCAAGGTATTGCAGCGCATCATGCACCTCCCGTGCGATGTTCGCTGCGGTGCGCGGGGTGTCTATCTGATCGCTGAGGCCGGTCCCGAACGGTTCCACGGCGACCACGCGGTAGGTGTCATCAAGTTCCGAGATGAGCGGTTGGAAGTCGAGGGCAGGGGCTGCGGTTCCCAACCCCGGCAGCAGGACGATTGTCTCGCCCGGGGTGCCGGTATCCACCACATTCATCTGGTGACCATCCACGGGAACCAGCTTGCCGTAAGCCGTAATGCCGGCGAGGTCGGATTTTGTGGCCACTACATTCACCAAGGAGGTGGTGGTGAGCAGTAAAACGGGCAGGGCGATGATGGCGCCCACAGTGAGCAGGGTGATCTTCAGGGATTTTCGCAAGGAAATTCTCGTCTCGGGTAAGGCGGTGCGCAGGCCCGCGATGTACATACCTCCATCCCACCGGACGCTGCTGCACGGGAGAAGTGCCCTGATGTCATGTTCTTGCATGACAGTTGTCATGGTGTGGTGGTGCCACGCAGGAACTCGGTCGCCTCCGGGAGAATAGGGCAATGAGTGCAAGCGGGGAGACGTTGGAGCGGGTCCTGGGATCATTGGTGGCGGCCACGGAAGGGCGCACCCCTTTTACGCTCGGTTTCCTGGGCACAACCGGGACAGACGGAGGACCACGGGTCCGTGCGGTCATCATCCGGGAGGTGGACCGCGCTGCTGGCCGGGTCATGGTGGCCACCAATTCCTTGTCCCGTAAGGTCGAGGAGATTGACCACCAGCCACGGGTGGCACTGACCTTGTACGACGACGATAGCGGGGTTCAGCTTCGCATCAGAGGCCACGCTGCGGTGGTCGAAGATGAAAAGGAACGATGCCGGGCATGGGAGCGGTTTAGCCCGAACAGCCACCAACTGTATGCATCCCGGCTGGTTCCGGGGACTCCCCGCCCGGATCAGCCTGTTGACGGCCCGGGTGATGATGAGACGGCCATGGAGCGTTTTGCCTGGATCAGAATCGACATGATGGACCTGGACTGGTTGGACCTTTCGGGCGACCCCCACATCCGCTGGCACTTCAGTCGCGACGGCGGCGGCTGGCACGGACAGGAAATCGTCCCCTGAGATCCGGTCACATCCCGGGCAATGGCTGCCAGCTGAGGCCCAGTAATCGCGGGCTGACAGAATAGGACGTGTGACCTCCTCGAAGACGCCCGGCTACCCAGGGAAATCTGTCCTGCCCGACCTCGCAGTTGACGCCGAAACCAACGAGGAACCACCGGCGGATCCCACGCAGCTTCGTGGCAAGAGGGGCCTCGTGTACCTCGGCATCTGCCTGGTGCTCATCGGCTTGAATCTCCGGACAGTCTTCTCAAGCTTCTCCGCGGTGCTTCCGGAGATCACGTCCGACGTCGGCCTGCCGGGCTGGGCGCTGGTGGTCCTCACCACCGTGCCGGTCACCTTGTTGGGCGTCTTCGCTCCCTTGGCCCCGATCCTCGCCCGCAGGTTCGGCGCCGAGCGGGTGCTCCTCGGGGCAATGGCTGTGCTGACGGCAGGGCTGCTCCTGCGTCCGGCCGACATAGGAAGCGCGGGCCACCTTCCCACGCTCTTGGCCGGAACGGCGGCCTGCGGCGCCGCAATTGCGCTCTGCAACGTGCTTCTTCCGGGAGTAGTGAAGCGCGACTTCCCGCACCGGCTGGGTCTCATGGGTGGCCTCTATACGACGGCGATCTGTGCATCAGCAGCTCTGGGCGCTGGATTCACGTATCCGGTGTTTGCGGCTACCGGGCAGTGGACTTCGGCGCTGTGGTTCTGGGCGGTTCCGGCCGCCGTCGTGCTTTTGCTTTTCCTGCCGCTGGCAATCCGCCAGCCGTCGGTAAAACACCAGGCCGTTCGCAGTGGCGCGAATGTTTGGCGTTCAGCCGTGGCATGGCAGGTGACCCTGTTCATGGTGTTGCAGGCCATGATGTCGTTCAGCGTGTTCGCCTGGATGGCGCCCATCCTGCGTGAGCGGGGAGTCGACGGCGGAACGGCCGGGCTGATCGTGTCGGTGTCGATCGTGCTGCAGATGCTTGGCTCGTTGTTTGCCCCGGCCCTGGCGACGCGCTTCAAGGACCAGCGGATCATCAACATGGTGGTGGCCCTCATGACGGGTGGCGGTTTCGCGCTCACCATCTTTGGCCCCACCGAGCTGATTTGGGTCTGGACCGGGCTGAACGGCTTGGGGCAGGGATCGCTCACCGCCGTGGCCCTGACAATGATCATGGTCCGAACCCGGGACTCCCACACGGCAGCGAACCTGTCCGGAATGATGCAGGGCGTGGGTTACGGGGTGGGTTCTGTTGGCACCTTGATGGTGGGGCAACTTCATCAGGCAACGGGCGGGTTCGAAGCCGCTGGAATCCTGTTCCTGGTGATCGGCGTACTCGCTGCGTTCTTCGGATACCGGGCCGGCCGCGACCGCTTCGTTTAACGTTGTGAGGCCCGCTCTGCGTCCCAAAAACCCAGGGAAGGATGCAGAGCGGGCCTCGCAACGAAAGCCGGAGTAGCTAGACGGTGAGGTCCTTGCCCTTCGTTTCCGGAATCGAGAAGGCGAACACGATGCCCACCAGCAAGAGGACCACCGCGTAGACATTGAACAGGTAGCCCTGCCCGATGCTGCCGAGCCACGTCTGCAGGTACGGAGCCGTGCCACCGAAGGCAGCGACGCAGATGGAGTACGGGACGCCCACGCCGATGGTGCGGATGTGCGTCGGGAACAGTTCTGCGTACACGGCCGGGACGATCGCGGCGCTGCCTGCGATGAAGAACAGCATCACGGACATGGACACGGCGAGCTGCCACGGGGAGTCCTTGAGCAGCCACGTCATGGGGAAGTGCAGCAGCGCAGCGCCAGCGGACGAAGCGATGATGACGGGCTTGCGGCCGATCCTGTCAGACAGTTTGCCCCAGAACGGGAGAGCTGCGATGAACACAACATTGGCGATCACACCCGCCCAAAGGGCTGCGCCGCGGTCCATCTTCAAGGAAGTCGCAGCATAGCTCGGAGCCACAACGCCCCAGATGTAGTACACAACGGTCAGGCCAACGGTGAGGCCGATAACCTGCAGCGCCTGCTTGCGGTACTTGACGATCTGCGGCCAGACCGGCAGTCGCTTCTCTTTGGGGGCCTCGGCTTCGAACGCTTCGGTTTCCTTCATCTTGGCCCGCATGACCAGGGCGTAGACACCCAGTGCGCCACCTACGAGGAACGGGATCCGCCAGCCCCACGCACTCATCTCTTCCTTGCTCAGGACAGCGGTGAGGATAGCTCCCAGCAGGGTGCCTGCGAGAATTCCGGCAGTGCCCGAAGTGTAGATAAGGGTGGCCCAGAAGCCGCGATTTTCCTTCGGCGCCATTTCGGACAAATACGTTTGCGACGACGGCAACTCACCACCGTGGGCGAGGCCCTGGATGAGCCGTGCCACCAGCAGCATCACCGAAGCGAAAGCGCCCACAGCTGCGAACGTCGGCGCGATACCGATCATGAGGCTGCCCACGGCGCCCAACGCCACTGCGAAAGTCATGGATGTTTTGCGGCCGATCCGGTCGCCGATCCAGCCGAAGACGAAACCGCCGAACGGACGCGCAACGAACCCGACGGCGAAGATCGCCAACGTGGACAGGACAGCGGAGGTGGGGTCGGCCTGGCTGAAAAGGGCGCTCGCAATGAACGGCGAGAACGTGGCGTAAATGGCCCAGTCGTACCATTCGACGGCGTTGCCAATGCCGGTTCCGACCAGTGTTCGCACATGGGACTTGTGGACTTTGACCTCGGGGGTCGTTCCTACGGTAGCGGTCATGTCATTCTCCAGGGTGGGGGAGGGGCTGGGAGTCAGTTGCCGGCGAGGGCAGCGATGCGGGACACGGCAAGTTCGGCATACAGCGCAGCACCGTCGGTGAGGATGCCGTCGTCGAACATTGCGTAAGGTGAGTGGTTGAACGGCGACGTCGTGTGGTCGGCTCCGGGGGCAACGGCGCTCAGTCCTACGAAGGTTCCGGGAACTTCGGCGAGGACCCGGGAGAAGTCCTCGGATCCGCTGAGCGGTGTGGCCATCCGGGTGTGGCGGGAGTCGCCGAACATTCCGGCGATGACCTTCTCCGCAGTGGTGGTCTCGTGCTCGTTGTTGATGGTGAGGGGGTATTCCTCCTGGTAGTGCACGTCCACCTCCAAGCCGTGGGCTGCGGCGATTCCCTGGAGCAGCCGGGGTACTGCTTCCATCATCTTCTGCCGTGACGCCTCGGAGAAGGTCCTGATGGTGGCTTCGATGCGGGCAGTTTCGGGGATGACGTTCCGCTTGGTACCAGCGTGCAGGACACCGACGGTCAGGACGACGGGATCGAACATGTTGAACTGGCGCGTGACCATGACCTGCAGGGCGGTAACCATCTCGGCCGCGGCTGTGACGGGGTCCTTCGCGGCGTGCGGGGCCGAACCGTGACCACCCGCGCCCAGCACCGTGACCACCAGGCCGTCGGAGGAGCTCAGCATGACGCCGGGCTTGGTGACGAACTGCCCGTGCGGTTCCAGGGAGGAGAAGACATGCATTCCGTAGGCGGTGTCCGCGCGTCGGCCGGCTGCGTCCAGGACGCCTTCCTTGATCATGTAGCTGGCTCCGTCGAATCCCTCTTCGCCGGGCTGGAACATGAGGATGACGTCGCCGGCCAACTGGTCACGGCGTTCTGCCAACAGGGTGGCTGCGCCGGCCAGCATGGAGGTGTGGAGGTCATGGCCGCAGGCGTGCATTGCGCCCTCAATACGGGAGGTGTAGTCCACGCCCGTACGTTCCTGCACGGGAAGTCCGTCCATGTCGGCCCGCAGCAGGACCACGGGCTTCTCGGCTGAAGCGTGCGTGGCGCCGCCCCGCAGAACCGCGGTGACCGACGTCGTTTCCTTGCCGAGCGTAATCTCGTACGGCAGCCCGTCCAGCGCCTTGAGCACCTTCTCCTGCGTACGGGGAAGCTGCAGGCCGATTTCGGGCTCGCGGTGGAGGTCGTGACGGAGTCGAACGATGTCGTCCTGCAGTTCCTTGGCGTCGGCCACGATGGTCATTTGTGCTCCTGGGTGCTTGGGGGCGGGTTCCTTATGCCATTGTGAGGTGACGTGATTCACATGCTCTGAAACATCTGAGAATATGCACTGAGTCGCACCGTAGTGCAGGAATCATGCACGGGTTCTGGATAATGGACTCATGGAACTCAGCGAGGAAGACCTGCGCCTGGTCAACGCACTCCAGATATCGCCCCGGATCAGCTGGTCCGACGCCGGTCAGGTACTCGGCGTCCACGGGACCACGCTGGCCGCCCGATGGGAGCGCCTACGGGCGGCGGGTGCAGCCTGGACCACGGCGCACCTCATGGGTGATCCGAAGGACATGTGCCTGGCCATGGTGGACATCGACTGCGAGATGCACCTCAGGCCCAACGTCACGGCCGCTGTTGCCCAGCTCCCCGAAGTGATCACCGTGGAAGAGGCGGCCAGCAACCGCGACCTCACTCTCACCGTCATCACCCAGGACCTGGAACAGTTCAGCACCCTGCTGCTGCCCAAGCTCAAGGAAATCCAGGGGCTCACCAAATACCAAACGGCCCTCTGCACCCGGATCCACACCAGCGGCTACGCCTGGCGGCTCAACGTCTTGACCAAGGCGGAGCAACAGGCACTGCGGAGTCTCGCGGGGCCCGAGTCTGGCAACCCCTCTGCGCAGGACGCGATCGTGGTCCCACTCCCGGAAAGCCACTTGGCACTCATCCCGTTCCTCGCCCGCGACGGCCGCGCTACCGCTGCGGAGATCGCCCGGGCTTTGGGCCGGAATCCAGCAACCGTCCAGCGACAACTCGGTCGTGTGCTGGCCAGCCGGATGCTGTCCTTCCGCTGCGAGATCGCCCAGCAGTTCTCCGGCTTCCCCGTCACGGTGCAATGGTTCGCGAACGTTCCAGCGGGAGAACACGAAGCCGCCGCCACGGAACTCCGAGCCATCAGGAACACCCGGTTTTCTGCGTCGACCACGGGCCGCACCAACTTCACCATGATCATGTGGCTGCGTTCATTGGCCGATGTCATGGAGTTGGAGCTCATCATCCAGCAGCGGATTCCGGGCATTGAGTTGGTGGAAAGCGTGGTCATGTTGAACACCGCAAAGCGCGTCGGTTGGATGCTCAACCCCGACTCCACTGCGACCGGGCAAGTGGTTCCGGCGTATGGAGAGCTGCTTCCGGATGGTGTTTAGCTGTGACTTTCGGCGATAAATGGCGGTCTTTTGCAGCGCTATTTGGCGTGTCCCTGGCAGTCGGCTTCGCGTCGGTCTTCAGATGGTGCGCCTTTGGAGCTCGCGATACAGAGCCGTCCGTGAAACCCGGAACAGCTCAGCCAGTTCGGTCTGCGTATGCTCGCCGGCGGCATGCAATGTCAGAAGGTGATTTCGATCAGATCAGCTTCAAACTCGGCCACCATTCCCAAGACGTTGAACAGCAGCCGGCCGACCGGATCAGTCGGATCGTGGGTGCTGCCGCCGAGACTGAGCACAATGCCCTTAGCCGTCAGCTCATCGGCAGTGTCTCTGGCATCTGAAAGAGAGCGCGCCAGTCGGCCGAGCTTGGTCACCACGAGCGTATCGCCGGCCCGGCAGGCCGCCATCGCTTCACGGAGCCCAGGGCGCACCCGATTCGCTCCCGCCAGTCCGTGATCGACGAAGATCAGTTTTCGTCTACGCCTCGACCAGGACACCACCGCCCTATATGAAGCGGCCCTCACCACCACCGGCAACGGCGACCTTATCCTGCCAGGCACGCGACCTCAACCGTCTCTGCCCTTAGAGTTGCAGGCCGTTGAACAACTCAGGGAAAGTGAAACCCATGCCCCATGAACCAAAAAACCGGCACAAGGCCGGCCGTATCCTCGCCGCGTTGGTCTTCGCGGCCATCGCGCTGAGCGCCTGCACACCCACTACCACGGAGAACCCCATGACCGGCTCAAACCCCAGCGACCCCGCGACAGTCAAAGCCCAGGTCGAAGAACTCAAACAAGCCCTCGCGGACCTCCACGCCTTCAAGACCGAAACCCAACAAGTCATCGGACCTCACAAATGGGCCGATGAAGGCCTCCGAAACATGGCCTGCCGCACACCCGACGGGCAAGAAGGCGTGAACTACAGCATCCTGAGCCTCACGGCCGACCCCGTCGATCTGGAGGCTTCAACAGACGTCGTAAAGTCGTTTTGGGAATCCAAGGGCTTCACCACCCGAGTCGAAACCAACCCCAAGGACCCCGGCCTCATCCGTCTATACGCCAACCAGGACGGCGGACAGCTCATCTCCTACACTGCCAACATCAAAGGCTCCGGCCTCGAGATGAACAGCGCCTGCGTCGCAGGAGACCAACACGCCATCTACAAAGAGCTCGATAGGCAGGAAGCAAGCGCTGCTCCCACTGAGACTGGAAAGTAGAACCTCCGACAGCGCGCGTTCCCTCTGTGCTGAATCGGTGCAGGCTGACGGCGATTGCTCTCTCGGCCAGCGCCCTCCTGCTGCTGACAGCCGGATGCGCCACCATATCCACTTCTCGTGAGTCCACAGATCAGAGAGTGATGCGACGTCTACCCTCATGGGCGGCCGTTGGCAAGCCATTGCCAACGGCCCTTCTCTCGGGCGTATATGCGTTTAGCCCGCTGGCTTCGTCGTCAGCCGCGCCCCTGGCTCAGTTTGGTGGCCTTGAGGACGGCGTCCAAGGTGGTTCCGGCTTCGCCGTTGGGCCCGGACACTGCGCGCTTCCTTTCGTCCAACACCTCTACCTGCCAGTTGTCGCCGTTGTCCATGCCGAGCTCAGCGGCCAGTTGCTCCGGGGTGAAGAACATGCCGGAATCGTGGTGATGGCTCCACTCCGGCAGCCCCTGTGGGTGGTGCCCCACGATCAACAGCGTTCCGCCGGGCGCCACAGCAGTTGCGGCCTTTACAGCGGAGTCCTGCCACGGCAACAAGGGGGAGTGCAGGAAATGGGCTGACACCAGATCGAATTCAGGCTGCGGCGCCCATTCCGTGAGGTCCTGCTGCTGCCAGGTGATCCGGTCCGCGTACCCAGTTTCCGCAGCGTGGGCTGCTGCCCGTTCAAGCGCGACGGCGGACACGTCCAGTGCCGTAACGGTCCAGCCTTGCGCTGCCAACCAGATCGCGTCCCCGCCCTCTCCGGAGCCCAGATCCAAGGCCTTGCCCGGCCGCAAACCCGTGACCTCGGCAACCAACTGCGGGTTGGGGTTCCCGCTCCAGATTTTCGCCCGCTCCCGGTACATGCCGTCCCACATGTCCACGGCATTGTCAGCGTCTTCGTGGAGGTTGAGCCCGGTCTGTTGGGCACCATCATGGGTGTGGTCGCCGTGCTGGTGGGTGCCGGCGTCGTGCGTTTGTTCAGTCATGACCCAAGCGTGCCGTGCGCGACGCGCTCAAGGCAACGGCTTTTGCCGTTTCGGCAAAAGCGCCTAAAGCCCGCCCGCCGGGTGGTCGGGCCCGTGGTCACGGCCGGCCGCTGCCTTGAGCCACGCCAGAGCGGCAACGACGACGGCGGCTGTGCCCGTCTTGAGGGTCGGGTCGATGACGGGGGCGAACCGGGGCGAATGGTTCGCTGGGATGTCCTGTGAGACGGTGCCGGCGGCCGCAGCCTCCGCGTACTGGTGCGGGTCGGTTCCACCGATGCCCCAGTAGGTGTACGGGATCCCCAAGGCGTTTGGGATGTCGCTGAAATCCTCGCTTGCCGATTGCCGGTCCAGGGTAATGGCCTGGTCTCCGAAATGGTCTTTGAAAGCGGCAGCAACTTTCGCCGTCACGTGAGCATCGTTTTTAGTCAACGGGTAGTGGTCGTAGAGCTCGAATTCCGGTTCCCGGGGCGACCCGGCCGCAGCGCATTCACCGGCCACGATCCGTTTCACCGCCTCGAGAATCAGGTGACGGATGCCGTCGTCGAAGGTGCGGATGTTCAGCTCAAGTACCGCCCGGTCCGAGATGATATTGCTTTTTGACCCGACGGCCATTCGCCCAATGGTGAGGACGGCGAACTCCCCGGGAGGCACTTCACGGGAAACTACGGTTTGGAGGCGCAGCGCGATGGAAGACGCCAGGATCACCGGATCAACCGCAAGCTGAGGCATGGATCCGTGGCTTCCCCGCCCAAACACGGTAATCCTCATGCTGTCGGCGCTGGATAGGACAGCACCCGGGCGCGTGCCCAAGGTCCCGGAGGGGAACGCCAAGACGTGCTGGGCAAGAGCGACGTCGGGCTGCGGGATTAACCCGGCCAGGCCGTCGTCGATCATTTTGCGGGCGCCGTCGGCCAGTTCCTCCGCAGGCTGGAACAGTGCCAGGAAGGTCCCTTGCCAGGCGGGCCTTTTCGCGGCCAGCAACTTCGCTGCCCCCAGAAGGCAAGCGACATGCACATCATGGCCGCAGGCATGGGACACAGGGACTTCTGTTCCCGTGTCGTCCGGGGCGGTGTCCTTGCTCGCATAATCCAACCCGGTTTCCTCTGCGACTGGCAGTGCGTCCATGTCCGCGCGCACAAGCACTGTGGGCCCTTCACCGTTCTTCAGGATCCCGACAACTCCGGTTGTGCCGATGTTCTCGAGGACTTCGAATGCGCAGCTCCGCAGCTCGTTGGCCACGATTGAAGCTGTCCTGACTTCCTGGTTGCCAAGTTCCGGGTGCCGGTGGAAATCCATGTACAGGTCTTCCTGCCAGGCCAGGATGTCTGGATGGCCGGCTAAAACGAGGGATACCGCGGGCGAACCGGGCCTGCCGCTGCTGGCACCCGGCAATGGTTCGAATACTGACGCGCTCATTGCTGTTCCTCCCTGATGGCACGCCCGGAGCCTCTCCGGCAAGTGTCCGCTCGAACACTGGTGCCCGCAAGGCCCCTGGAGAGGACCATCGCCCACTGGGGAGACCGGTCAGGCCGGTGCGGTCCAGCGCTGCGCGCCGGCTCCGGATGCGCCTAGTTCGTCCGACGGGTTCTGCAGCGTGCACGACTTCAGGCTGAGGCAGCCACAGCCGATGCAGCCGTCCAGGTCGTCGCGCAGGTGTTGGAGGGCGGCGATCCGTTCGTCGAGCTCCTTCCGCCATCGCAGCGACAGCCTGGCCCAGTCGTGCCTGGTGGGGGTGCGGCCGTCCGGCAGGGAGTCCAACGCCTCGCGGATGTCCTTTAGCGGCAGTCCGACCCGCTGGGACGTTTTGATGAACGCGACCCGTCGAAGCGTGTCGCGGCGGTAGCGTCGTTGGTTTCCAGCGGTCCGCTCGGCCTGGATGAGCCCGTTGCGTTCGTAGAAGTGCAGGGCCGACGGCGACACTCCGCTTCGTTCGGAAAGCTCGCCGATGCTGATGGGCCGGTGCGCGTCAACGGGTGTCATACCTTGCTCCGAGAAGGGTGTGGTGGATTGACCTCAACATTAGTTGAGGTTCTAGGGTAGCGTCCATGACCACTGACACCCCAACGGCCGGGATACTCGGCCGTCCATACCTGCTTGCCACTGTGGGGGCTTGCGCGCTCGTTTTCCTTAGCGCGTTCGAGTCCCTCGCGGTGACCACCATCATGCCGCTCGTGAGCCGCGACCTGGATGGAGCCAGCCTCTATGCGTTGGCGTTCGCCGGCCCGTTGGCTACCGGCGTGATGGGCATGGTGGGCGCGGGAAACTGGTCCGACCGTCGCGGTCCTACGGCGCCGCTTTACTCCTCCGTGGCGCTTTTTGTCCTCGGCCTACTGATTGCCGGCACCGCAGGGTCCATGGAGATCCTGGTGCTCGGCCGGCTGGTGCAGGGCCTCGGTGGCGGCGCGATGACGGTCGCGCTGTACGTGTTGGTGGCGCGCGTTTACCCGCCCGCGCTGCACCCCAAGATCTTCGCGGCCTTCGCGGCGTCCTGGGTGGTCCCTTCGCTGGTGGGCCCCTTTGCCGCTGGCGTGGTCGCCCAGCTGAGCAGCTGGCACTGGGTTTTCCTGGGCGTCGTGGGCCTGGTTGTTCCGGCGTTGCTGATGGTGGTTCCCGCAGTGCGCGGAATGAACTCCGAACCCCCAGCCGACCCCGTCCCGTGGGCCTTCGGCCGGATGGGGTGGGCAGCCCTTGCCGCCGCCGCCGTCCTGGGACTGAACTTGTCCGCAGAGGTGCCGGGCGTGGGCGGGGTGATAGCCGTCGTCGCGCTTGTCCTTGCCCTGGTGGCCTTGCGACCTTTGGTGCCACGGGGGACGCTCACCGCCCAACGGGGTTTGCCCAGCGTGATCCTGGTCCGTGGGCTGGCGTCGGCCGCGTTCTTCGGCGCAGAGGTCTACCTGCCGTACGTGTTGACTGAGCGGTATGCGTTCACGCCCACGTTCGCTGGTCTGACGCTGACGGGGGCTGCGCTCGCCTGGGCGGGGGCGTCGGCGATCCAAGGCCGGTTGGGTTCACGGCTGGCTGACGACCTCGCCATCAAAATCGGCGCCTCGCTGGTCCTGGTTGCCATTCTTTCGACCTTGGTGACGGCGGCGTTCGCCCTGCCCGCAGCGGTAGCTATCGGCGGGTGGATCCTTGCCGGCGGTGGGATGGGGCTCATGTACCCGCGACTCAGCGTGATGACCTTGGCCCTCTCCACGCCCGGGAACCAAGGCTTCAACAGCGCGGCCATGTCCATCTCCGATTCCCTCGGAGGCGCGCTGTCCCTCGCCGCGACGGGACTCGTCTTCGCGGCCTTCACGACGACGAACTCCTTTGCGGGGGTCTTCGCACTGACGGCGGTGATCGCCGTCGTCGGGGTCGTCATAGCGCCGCGGGTCGCCGCTCGCTCAGGCTCCTCCGATCCCCGGGGCGCCGCCGACCCCCAACCCGAACTCACGCGCCCCTGACATGTTGTGAGGCCTGGTGAGCAGGGTATTCCGCCCGCGTACCGTGTTGAGCGGGCCTCGCAACGCACCCCTGACACGTTGTGAGGCCTGGTGAGCAGGGTATTCCGCCCGCGTACCGTGTTGAGCGGGCCTCGCAACGCACCCCTGACCCGTTGTGAGGCCTGGTGAGCAGGGTATTCCGCCCGCGTACCGTGTTGAGCGGGCCTCGCAACGCACCCCTGACCTGCCCCGATGCGAGGGTGCCGGCGAATCACTGCTAAGATGGGGTTTACTTGATGTGCGGTGACGCCCTGAAGCAGGTGGCCTGAACGGCTACGCGGCGGGGCATTTTTCATGTGAGAGGCACATCCTGCGTCGATGAACGCGTTCCATTTGGTCCCGGCCACCGCTGTTGAAGCGAATCGGTAGACCACCTGACTTTTCCTCGGCGAACCCCTGGCCCAACCGGCGTCGGGGGCCGATGTCCGCAACTGGACACCGCCCGAAAGACATGAAGTTTATGACTACTTTTGCTGCCCTTGGCACGCCCAAGCCCATTGCTGAATCCCTGGCCGCAGACGGCATCGAAGAGGCATTCCCCATCCAGGTGAAGACCCTCCCGGACACCCTCGCAGGTCGCGACGTGCTGGGCCGTGGCCGCACCGGTTCCGGTAAGACCATCGCTTTCGCCATCCCGCTCGTGGCCCGCTTGGCCGAGCGCGAAGCAAAGCATTTCCGCAAGCCGGGCCGCCCCATGGGCCTGGTCCTTGCACCCACCCGTGAACTGGCAACCCAGATCAACGCCACCATCGAGCCGTTGGCTAAGGCCATGGGCCTGAACACCACGGTCATCTACGGCGGCATCTCCCAGGCACGCCAGGAAAAGGCGCTGCGCGCCGGCGTCGACATCGTCATCGCCTGCCCGGGCCGCCTCGAAGACCTGATCCGCCAGCGCATCCTGACCCTCGAAGCCGTCGAGGTCACCGTGCTGGACGAGGCAGACCACATGGCCGACCTCGGCTTCCTCCCCGTAGTCAAGAAGCTCATGGACATGACCCCCACCCAGGGTCAGCGCCTGCTCTTCTCCGCGACGCTGGACAACGGTGTTGACAAGCTGGTCAACCGTTACCTGTCCAACCCGCTGACGCACTCCGTGGACGATCCCCAGGCCGCTGTCACCACCATGGAACACCACGTCCTGGTGGTCAACGACCAGACCGTCAAGAAGCAGCTCATCGTTGAACTGGCCTCCGGCGCCGGCCGCCGCGTCCTCTTCATGCGGACCAAGCACCACGCCCGCAAGCTTGCCAAGACCCTCACCGACGCCGGTATCCCCGCCGTCGACCTTCACGGCAACCTGTCGCAGAACGCCCGCGACCGCAACCTTGCCGAGTTCTCCAACGGTGACGTCCGCGTCCTGGTGGCCACCGACGTCGCAGCCCGCGGTGTGCACGTTGACGACGTCGAACTCGTCATCCACGTGGACCCGCCCACAGAGCACAAGGCATACCTGCACCGCTCGGGCCGTACGGCCCGCGCCGGTTCCGATGGCACCGTGGTCACGCTGACGCTTCCCGAGCAGCAGAGCGACGTCAAGAAGCTCATGAAGGCTGCCGGCGTTGATGTTTCGTTTGAACGCGTTACCGCCAACTCGCCGCTGGTAGCCGAGCTTGTGGGCGACATCGCCGACAAGGTCGATCCCCGCACCCGTGCAGCTCTCCTCGCGGCGAAAGCCCCGCAGGGTGGCGGCACCTCCACTGGCGCCAACGCACAGCGCAAGCGCGCACGCCGTTCCACCCAGGGTGCACCCACCGCGGGTGGCCGTGGTGGTCGCAACGGACGTGGCAAGGTTGCCGCTGAGCCGGTTCGTACGGACACCAACCGCGCGGATCGCCGTGCAGCAGCGAACGACGACGTCGCCCGCAGCTCACGCGGTCGCGGCAAGGCTGCCTCCACTCACCGCAACGACGTTCCCGGCTCACAGGGCCAGAGCGGCCGCAGCGGTCGTCCGGCTACAGGTCAGCGCTCAGCTTCGGCTCCGCGCACGGCGTCCACTACCTCGACGCGTACCGGCGGAAACAAGGCCGTATGGTCCTCCGCTACGGGTGCCACGTCAGGTGGATCCTACGGTTCGGGTTCCGGCAACTCCGGTCGCGGTGGCTCCGGTGCGGGTCGTCCGGCACGCAGTGGTCCTCGCCGCGCGTCGGCTCCGGCTTCGAACGAACGTCGCGGCCGCTAATCTCTGGCGTTGCGAGGCCCGCTCTGCAGGGTTTTCCTGAGGATTACCCTGCAGAGCGGGCCCCACAAGTGCGCTACCACCCCCGGGCGCGCCACTCCTCAAGGTGTGGCCGCTCGGCGCCAAGTGTCGTAGGCAACCCATGGCCGGGGTGCACCAGGGTTTCGTCCGGATAGGCGTCGAACAGTCGTTCCGACACGTCGTTCAACAGTGAAGTGAAGCGTGCAGGATCGTTCTGTGTGTTGCCGACGCCACCCGGAAACAACGAGTCCCCACTGAAAATGTGGGCTGGCCCGTCCAAATCCTGGTAAACGAAAGCGATCGAGCCCGGGGTGTGTCCACGCAGGTGGACCGCCGTGAGCTCGAAGCCCTCGAACCGCTCCACGTCCCCGTGGCCAAGACGGACATCCACCGGAACCGGCAACGCATCGGCGTCGTCCGCTCCTGCGGAAGTGCTTGCGCCGGTAGCGGCCACCAACTCCTCCAGCGCACGGACGTGGTCCCAGTGCTGGTGGGTGGTAGCGATCCTCGCCAGTTTGGTGGCAGTCGACGAATCAGCGGCGCCGTCCTCCAGAAGCTGCTGAATGGCCGGAAGGTCGTCGGCGGCATCGATCAACACTTGGGCACCTGTGGACTTCGAGGTCAACAGGTACACATTGTTGTTCATCTCGCTGACCGAAATGCTGCGGATGGTGACATCACGGGATGAGTGAATAAGCGAATCCATCGGTTCAGCCTACGTCGTTGCCTCACGGCCCTGCGACACCCAGTTGGGGTCGGCAGAGCGTGAACCCACGACGGCGGCCGCAGCTTGGTCGAGTACCTCAAGTTGTGCGGTTCCCAGTTGCAGGGACAGTGCCCCCAGGTTCTCGTCGATCCGGTGCGTCTTGCGCGTACCGGGGATGGGAACCACGGAAATCCCAAGGCGCTGACCTTGGGCGAACAGCCAAGCCAGGGCTACCTGGGCCGGAGTTGCATCCAGCCCACTGGCTACCTCGCGAACCGCGGCCACTACGGCCTGGTTCGCGTCCAGTGCCTCGTTGCCAAAACGGGGGATCTTGTGGCGGAAGTCGTTCTCGCCCAGGTCGCTTGAGTTGATGGTCCCGGTGAGGAATCCCCGGCCCAGCGGCGAATACGGCACGAACCCAACGCCAAGCTCCTTGGCTGCGGGAACAACGTTGAGTTCAACATCCCTGCTCCAGATT
Source organism: Arthrobacter sp. B0316-5-4 (assembly GCF_059090325.1). Lineage (NCBI taxonomy): Bacteria > Bacillati > Actinomycetota > Actinomycetes > Micrococcales > Micrococcaceae > Arthrobacter > Arthrobacter sp. B0316-5-4. The sequence continues at coordinate 176,824 of NZ_JBNHFN010000006.1, read as the reverse complement.
GACCATTCACTCTGGACCGCGGCAATGGGATGGACAGCGTTGGCCTGCCTGAGCTCCTCGGCTGTCACTTCGGACAGTCCCAGGTGCCGGACCTTGCCCTCACGAACAAGCTCTGCCATAGCCTCCACGGTTTCCACTATCGGAACGCGGAGGTCCCGGCGGTGCATGTAGTAGAGGTCAATCACGTCAGTGTCCAGGCGGCGGAGGCTCGCTTCCGCCGCCTGCCTGATGTAGGGCGCATCCCCGCGGACCCCCGTGTAACCGTCCGCGGGGTTGCCCTCAATTCCAAACTTGGTGGCAACCTGGATCTCTTCGCGGCGCTCTTTCAGGAGCCTGCCCACGAGTTCTTCGTTGCTGCCCGCGCCATACACGTCTGCGGTGTCGATGAACGTAATACCGGCGTCCACTGCATGCCTGAGTGTTTGCAGGCCCTGGTCCGGGTCGATTCCGCCGTACACCGGGGTCAGGGCCATTCCGCCGAAACCGAGGGGGCTGACCGTGAGGCCGTCGCCGAGCTGAACTGCAGTCATGAACTTCTCCAATGCGCGTTGGGTTGCTCTTGAAGGCGTGAACCCACTGGTCCGCTTGGGTATTCCTGCGGGCGGAGTGAGAGGCTGCGCGCCTACTCTGCGTCCGCCACAGGCTTCTCGGTGGGGAGGGCCTTCAAACCAGCTGCGCAGCCAACAATCCCCGCGATGAACAGCAGTTTCAGCGGGCTCGCGGATTCCACGCCCGTGATCATGGCCCAGCCCACGGTCAGTGCCGCGCCGATGCCCACCCACACGGCGTAGGCGGTGCCGAGGGGAATGCGCTTCACCGCGATGCCCAGCCCGAGCATGCTCAGAACTGCTGTAACCGCGAAGACCACGGTGGGTGCGGGTTGCGTGAAGCCGTTGGAGAGGCCCAAAGCTGTGGCCCACACGGCTTCGAGGATGGCCGATGCCAAGAGGATGGCCCAGAAGATGCCGTTGCCGGAAGTGCCGGAAGTGCCGGAGTTCCTGATGTTTTCAGTGTTCGCGGTCATGGCTATGCCACCACCTTCAGGCCGACAACGCACGCGCCTATGCCGGCGAGCAGGAGCAGCCGGGCCGTCGTCGCGCGTTCGACCTTGGTGACCATGGCGTACGTCGCCGTCAGCACGACGCCGACACCAACCCACACCGCGTAGGCAGTGCCTGTGGGAATGGATTGCATGGCGATCGCGAGTCCGGCCATGCTGGCAATCACGGACACGAGGAACACCACTGTGGGAACGGGTTTACGGAAGCCCTTGGAGCGGTGGAGTGCTGCGGCCCAGACGGCCTCAAGCGCACCGGAGAAAATGAGAATTAACCACGACATGACATTTCCTTTGGCCAGTCTTGTCGCGTGCCGGGTACTGAACCGTCGTCCGGAGGTTCCAGAGCGGAACCTTCATTTCAGGCTAGCAACTCCCGCGCAGGGTGGCCACTTCTGGTGGTTAAGGTCACCAGTTACGGTTCGACGTGGTCGATCGAGATCACTGCCACGAAACCCCTGCCCGAGATCTCCGGGCTGCGTGAGTCGGAGCCCACGACGGTGTCGTAGCGGGACAACTCGACAGGTTCGCCGTCGCTGGTTGCCGGGGCGTCGCCGTCGGACTCTTCCTCCACAGCGGCACCGGGAGCAACAGTCGCCTTGCCCTCCAACAGGACAGCCAACTGGCCCTCGAAGACTGGATGTGCACGCTTCTTGGAAATTTCGACAATGGACGTGTAGCCCTTGAAAGCGTCGGTGCGGGCTATGACGTTGAGGTCCCGGACGTCGCCCGTGGGAAGCGTGGCCGCGGACGCGGCTTCGCCCGAGAACCGGAACGGCCTGTACTTCTCCAGCGGGTGCTCGGAGCCGTCGACTGTGAGGAGCAGCAGTTCGCCGTCGATGATGGTGATGACCCGCTCCATGCCCGGAAAGGTGGAGAACTCGCCGGCTTTGGCGACGTCGGCGATGCTGACGCGCCAATCCCACGCGCCGTCCTGTGCCGAAGCGGCCTTGGGATGGCTGGCGAGTTCGCGCGTCACCCCGCCTCCGTTGCGCCACGGTTCAGGACGGATGTCGGCAAAGCGGATGATCTCCATTCGACCAGCCTAGTGGTGGACAGCGCTTCTTCGTTGACGATTCGGCTTGCTAACGTCATATGTGGAAAACGTTGCGAGTATGGCTGGAGGCGCGGGAATGTTCGTCAAAGTGTGCGGTCTGAGCACGCCCGAGTCTGTCCGTGAAGCCGTGGACGCCGGTGCGGACGCAATTGGTTTTGTCCTGACCGCCAGCCCCCGCGAAGTCAGCCCAGACCAGGTGCGGGTTCTGTTGCCGTTGGTCCCTCCTTCGGTCAAGGCCGTTGGGGTGTTCCGTCACGAGTCCGCCGCTGATGCTGTGGAAATTGCCCGCTCCGCCGGGCTCGACTGGGTCCAGTTGCACGGGCACCGGACCGCCGACGACGTCACTACAGTGCACGACGCCGGGATGCGGCTCATCCGGGCCGTCACCATGGGTGCGGGCCAGGACGAGTTCGCTGATCTGGGCGAGGAAGTGTTCCTGGTCGACGCCGCAGTACCGGGGTCAGGCGAGGCTTGGGATTACGCGTCCGTGCAGGAGAAGGGGCTTGATGGCAGGAAGTGGCTGTTGGCTGGCGGCCTCGAGCCCGGAAACGTGGCCTTCGCTGCTACCGCGGCCGGCGCATGGGGCGTGGACGTTTCCTCGGGTGTGGAGGCATCGCGGGGCGTGAAGGATCTGGCGAAGATCCGCGCGTTCGTTGAAGCCGCCAAAGCCTGACGCCCGCATGCGGGGCATCCAAGATGTCACTGCCACCCCCTAGACTCGCTCCAACAGCAGGTCCACCGCCGAAACACGGAAACCAGGAGCCACGCAATGAGCACGGAACACTTCACCTTGACCATGATCCGCGAGTTCGACGCTCCCCGCGAGAAAGTCTTTGAGGCCTGGATGAACCCGGATCTGCTCACGCAGTGGTTCGGGCCGGTGGACGTGGACGCTCCGCGCGAGAAGATCGTCATTGAACCCAGGGTCGGCGGTGCCTGGCAGGTAGTGATGGGGTGGACGGACGAGGATGGCCGCCAGGAAGCCCCCATCGAGGCCGTTATCAAGGAATTGGATGCACCCGCATTGCTCGTCTCCACGGCGAAGGCGGCTCCCGACGCCGATCACGAATTCGAGGAAATGCGTCTCGAGTTCGAGGACCTCAATGGCCGGACAAGGATGCACCTGACGCAAAGCCCGTTCGCTTCCGAGGATTGGGTTGAGATGACCCGCGAAGGCTGGGGCACGTCCTTCGACAAACTGGATGAACTGCTGGCCTGAGCTCCGGGCCGGGAGGCGCGGCGCTATAAGTCAGGGAAGATTCAGGGCAGACCCCTAGGCGTTTTGTCTGACCCACAGGGGAGAATGAGGACTATGAAAACGATCCTTAACGTCATTTGGCTTGTCTTCGGTGGGTTCTGGCTGGCCTTGGGCTATTTCGCAGCCGGCATTATTTGTTGCGTGCTCATCGTGACCATACCCTGGGGCATCGCCTCGTTCCGGATCGGCGCCTACTGCCTTTGGCCTTTCGGGCAGATGGTGGTTGAGAAGCCCGGTGGTGCAGGGGTCTTCGCGCTTCTCGGAAACGTCATCTGGTTGCTGGTTGCGGGCATTTGGATTGCCATCGGCCACGTGCTTACAGCCTTCGCCATGGCGATCACCATCATCGGAATCCCGCTGGCGATCGCCAACCTGAAGTTGATCCCGGTCTCGCTGATGCCGCTTGGCAAGCAGATTGTGCCCACCAACCAGCCGTTCGTCAGCACCTACCGCTAGGACACCTCTACGGCGCCGGTGCGCAGATCGAAACTGAACGTCCGATCCAAGCGCACCGTGCCCGCAGAAGGTCCGGACCCGTCGTCGGCCTCTACGGCGAAGACGAGGTCCAGCGTTTCCCGGCGCAGGTCCGAATCGGTGATGGTGTATGTCGGTGTGAAGTACAGTGCGTGGCCGCCGGGCGGCATGGTCGTGGCGGGGAAATCGTCCGCGTTGCCGTGCGGGCCAAGAAGCTCGACGCCGGTAGCCGCCTGTGTGCCGACGTTGGCCACCCGTCCGGTGAAGGCGAGGATGTCCCCGGCCTTATAGCCGGGGATGATGGCGCCGTAGTTCAGGTCCTGGGCTTCCCGTGTGCCCAAAACCTGGTCCTGGTCCGTGTAGCCCTGGCCAATTTCTTTCCACGTTTGGACGTCCCATTGGCCGTCACTGTCGGAAGGAACCACATGAAAGTCGCCGGCATTCTGCCAGATTGCGGGACGGCCGGGAGTGATGGAGCGCAGTTCCATGTGGAAGACCAGGCCGCCAGCTTCCGTCGCGGCCGGAGCCTGGGCCGCGGCCGGAACCGGGGCGGCTCCCGGACCCGGCCAGTCACCCAGCTGCTGCGTCAGTTGCCCGGCGGGGATCGAAGCAAAGACAATCTCCCGATACCCTTGCCGTTCGTAGAGCACCCCAACATTTCCGTCGGGTAGCCGGGTAACGGTCGAGTACGCCGAGCTTCCGGGGCACACCATCAGCCTCGCGGGCCACGTGGCGCCGTTGTCCGGGGAGAGGCTCAGCACGGTATTCCGGCGAAGATGCGGCTCCTGGTTGTTGCTCGCGATCAGCCACCGGAAGGTGTCCGGCTGGGAAGTGCCGGGCACGGCGAAGGAAGCTACGGATGGAAGTCCGTCAAAGCGGGCAAGGGAGCCGTTGTCGCTCGGGTCCGGCAGGTCGGCGACGGGCCGGAGCGGACTCCAGGAAAGTCCGCCGTCCTTCGACACGGCATACAAGCGGTGGGGCGTAGCCCGCGAGTGGAGGAGCAGCCGGCCGTCGTCCAGGCACACAACCTTGTTTTCGTTGGGTCCTATGCCTGAAAGACCAGGGCCGATCAGCTCTCCCAGCGTCCAGTTTTCACCGTGATCGTCGCTGAACGCGGAGGCTGCCATGATGGCGCCGTCCACCAGCAATACGAACTGCTGAACCAGGCGGCCCTTGTAGGGGCCGGTATGCATCTGGATTCCCTGTCCTGCGGCCGCGAACAGCCCGGTGATCCGGCCTGTTTTGAGCTGGGCGGTGAGCCGGCGGTGCTGCCAGGTGTCGCCGTCGTCGTCTGAGTAGCTGAGATCGGCGTGCTGGATGTCGTCGTCGGGTTCCATGCCAGGGACCGCTTCGAAGAATCCAGCATGCGTTCCCGCCGCGTGGAACATGAAAATACGGCCCGTCTCGGCGTCGACCAACAAGCTTGGATCACCGAAGCCCTGGAGCCCCGATCCCGTGCGGACCACCTGCTGCGGGTCCCATGTGTTCCCGTTGTCGTAGCTGCGGCGCAGGAGGAGGTCGATGGGGTTGGGCAGGTCGTCCAGGTTTGGCCGGCCGTCGTAGGCGGCCAACACCGTACCTCGGGTGCTTACGGCGAGTGCCGGGATGCGGTATTGGCGGTATCCACCCACCCCACGGACAGCCAGGACGTGCTCAACCGAAGGCTCCGCGAGTGGAGGATGGCCCTGTGATGGCTGGAGGTAGGAGGTCATACCTCATAGCTTAGACGCCTTGAAAAGCCCCGTCCCTCAGGAGAGCCACAGTAGAGCTGGCGTCCAGCCCGGCGGCGATCTCGACGTCGTCCGCGTATCCGGCATCCATGAGTTCCCTCCCGCTGGAACACCCGCGCAAAACGGCGGCGAGCTGCGGTTCTGCGGCGTCAAAAGCCGCCGCCGCTGCCGCCGCCTCCGGGGAGAAATTGTGCCGCCCGGCCGCTGCGAGTCCGGCAATGAACGCGCCAGCCCCGAGCTGGTCTTCCAAAGCCGGCCGCAGGGCTCCGTGGGCCCACTTCTCACCCGCTGCGATCACGGCGATGACCGCGCCCTCGGGCAGGGTGGAGTGGACCCAGTCGGCTGTCGCGGCGGCGTTGCGAAGCGACACCGCCACCACCTGCCGGGCCGAGGTCGCGAGCTCATGGCTGATCGCGGAACCATTGGGGGAGGGCAGCACCACCCGGTCCAACACGTGGGCGGTTCGAAGGCTTGCGGGGGACAAGCTGAGGCCCTCCGACCCCCTCGCCCCCGCTAACGCAGCCCTGTTATGGGCGGCGAACTCGCTGGCGCCCGCATCCCGCTGAGGGTACGGAAAAACCAGTGCCCCGCGATCCACGGCGACACTCACGCACGTGGTGAATGACAGGACGTCAACCACTACCGCAAGGTCAGCTCCCGGAACAACCGACCGGGCGCCGTCGAGGCCCCATTCGAACCGTACCGAGTACGGCAGTTGACGTTGCGGCGCCCCGGGGTCGCTCAGCATGCTGTTCACGCAAGTTCGCTGGCGAGGTTCCGGCGGGCAGCTTCGAGCCACAGCGCCTTGGCGCGTTCGCCGTGGAACAACGGCTCCAGGCCCAGCAGGTGGCGTACGACGGCGGCACGCCCCTTCGCGAAGTCGTCGTCGCTGACGTGGGCGTAGTCCTCGCGGACGGCGGCCAGGTAGCGTGCGTAGGATCCTTCGTCACCTCCGAGTACGGAGAGGTCGGCATCGCAGAGGAGGGCGCCGGCGTGGTCGTCAGGTTCGGGAGCGTGCGTGGAGGTGAGCCGGACGAGCCGCGCAACTTCGGCTACATCGTTAGGAGCCAAGCCTGCCTCGGACAGTCGGGCCTCAGCAAGGAGGGCGGACTCTTCCTCGTCCTGACCGGCCACGCCCTCATAGACGGCGTCGTGAAACCAGGCCGCCAGGGACACTGTCCGGGCAGGGAGGGCCGGCTCCGTGAGGGTGTCCAAGGCTTCGAGGACCGCTAGCAGGTGGGTGCGGCTATGGTACTTCCGGCCGTCCTCTCCCCAACGCTCCAGCAGCTCAAGTCCCAGGGTTTCGTGGCCGGGGTAAATGCTGTTCCAACGCTCCATCAGCGGCACGGTCAATGCCTTGCTCCGCTCACGGGCCGGGATGCGGAGCCCGCTGGCGATGAGTTTGCGGACCAGGATCCGTGCTTCCACGGGGATGGCGCCGGCTGCGACGAGGTCGTCGTAGCGGCGTTCGGGGACGTCGTAGTGATCGCCGTCGAAGGCCCGCTCCGGAACTCCGGCAGCGGCCGCGAACGCGTGGAGCTCCGTCAGTGACGTGTCGGATACGAGGTGTGAGAAAACGGTCCCGTGGGCCGGCCAGAGTGGTGGATCGACGTAGATGGCCATGGCCAAAGTGTACCGAAACGATCCTTCCCAGCTGCCGGTCATCAGGACGTCTACCGCCGTGCTTGCCGTCCCGGAAAAACGGGCGTCAGTGCCCGTGTTGTTCACGGCAACTGGGAAGGAGCGCAGGGAACTGTTAGCGGGCTGAGGCTTCCCAACAACAGGGTACGGCTGAGGACCGCCGGCGGGCTAGGGTTCGACGGCAGCCGGCCGCCTTCGAGGGTGGGCGCGGCGATGTGTCATATTTCGTTTGCGGAACAATCAAGGCATGGAAACCGTACATGCGGAACTAGACTCATTTCATGCCGCAAATACGAATCTCGGAAGCTGCCCGTTTCCTCGGCGTCAGTGACGACACCGTGAGGCGTTGGACCGAGAACGGGACGCTGACGCCGCAGAAAGACGGGGCAGGCCGTCTGGCAGTGGATGGGCTTGAGCTCGCCACGCTTGCCAGGGACCAGTCCCATCTCCCTGACGATCCCTCACGTTCCGGAAGTTCGGCGCGGAACCGCTTCGTCGGCCTGGTTACGGGGATTACCACCGACAAGGTCATGGCCCAGGTCGAGCTGCAATGCGGTCCTTTCCGGGTGGTGTCGCTCATGAGCAGCGAGGCCGTCCGGGAACTTGGGCTGGAACTCGGATCCGTGGCTACCGCCGTCGTTAAGGCCACCACCGTCATTATCGAAACTCCGCAGGGAAAGAGCATCATATGAGGACACACATGAAGAAGGGCATCGTGGCCGCGACGGTCGCTGTGGGATTGGCCAGCGCCCTGACAGCCTGCGGAACTACCGCCCCCGCAGCCGGACCATCGAGCAACAGCAGCACGTCCAAGCTGAGCGGAACAGTAACCGTCTTCGCTGCGGCTTCCCTCAAGGCCACCTTCACCCAACTGGCCAAGGACTTCGAAGCCAAGAACCCCGGCACCAAGGTGACGCTGAGCTTCGCGGGCTCCTCGGACCTGGTCACCCAGATCACCCAAGGGGCGCCAGCGGACGTGTTCGCCTCGGCTGATACCAAGAACATGACCAAGCTTTCCGATGCCAAACTGCTGGACGGCGCTGCGACGAACTTCGCAACCAATGTCCTGGAGATCGCCGTCCCGCCGAGCAACCCGGCGTCGATCTCTTCCTTTGCCGACCTCGCCAAGCCAGGCGTCAGGGTTGTGACGTGTGCCAGCCAGGTTCCCTGCGGTGCGGCGACGGACGCCGTGGAGAAGGCCGCGGGAGTCTCGCTGAGCCCGGTCAGCGAAGAGTCATCGGTGACCGATGTCCTGGGCAAAGTCACCTCGGGCGAGGCCGATGCAGGCCTGGTCTACGTCACGGACGTCAAGGGCGCCGGAGATAAGGTCAAAGGCATCGCCTTCCCGGAGTCGGACAAGGCGGTCAATACCTATCCCATAGCCACGGTAAGCTCCAGCCAGAACAAGGAACTGGCCGCGGCATTTATCGGTTCGGTGACCAGCGAGGCTGGCAAGAAAGTACTGGGCAACGCAGGATTCGGCGCGCCCTAAGCGCCGGGCCGCACCACTTTGAGGAGACCATGAATACCGCCACCGGCTACCAAGGCATCCCACGCTGGATCTATGCCGTTGCAGCCGTGGGCGGACTGCTGGTGGTCCTTCCGCTGGTTGCCATGGTGGCTAAGGTGAACTGGCTGCAGTTCATCCCACTCATCACGTCCGATTCGTCGCTGGCCGCATTGGGGTTGAGTTTGCGAACCTCGGCGGCCAGCACCGTCCTTTGCGTCGTGCTGGGTGTCCCGTTGGCGTTGGTGCTGGCCCGCGGCGAGTTCCCCGGACAGAGGCTGCTCCGCTCTTTCGTGCTGTTGCCGCTGGTGCTGCCACCCGTCGTCGGGGGCATAGCGCTGCTGTATACGTTCGGGCGCCAGGGCCTCCTGGGTAAGTCGTTGGAGGTAGCCGGTATCCAGATTGCCTTTTCCACTACCGCAGTGGTTCTGGCTCAGACGTTCGTAGCGTTGCCGTTCCTGGTGGTCAGTTTGGAGGGTGCCCTGCGATCGGCCGGAAACAGGTATGAAGCCGTTGCCGCGACTCTTGGGGCGAGGCCCACCACCGTGCTTCGTCGCGTCACTCTTCCGCTGGTCCTGCCAGGGCTGGCATCCGGGGCTGTGTTGTCGTTCGCGCGGAGCCTGGGTGAGTTTGGGGCCACGCTGACCTTCGCCGGGAGCCTTGAAGGGGTCACCCGGACGCTTCCGCTGGAAATCTACCTGCAACGGGAAACCGACGCCGATGCCGCCGTCGCGCTGTCCTTGGTCCTGGTGGCGGTGGCAGTTGCGGTGGTGGGGCTCAGCTATGGCGCCCGGCGGAGCAGCGCACCCGTGGCGGTCCAGGCATGAGCTTCGAGCTGCAGGCCAGTCTCCGCGCCAGGAATTTCGACATGTCCCTCAGCCTCCGCGATGGCGAAACCGTGGCGATCCTCGGTCCCAACGGCGCGGGCAAATCAACGCTGTTGGGTGTGATTGCGGGGCTGCTGCGGCCCGATTCCGGCTCGGCCAACGTCGGCGGGCGGCAGTTGTTCAACCTCGACGGCGGCTCCCAGCATTGGAGCCCACCGCACCAGCGCGGGACTGCTTTGCTGGCCCAGGAGGCGCTGCTTTTCCCGCACCTGAACGCGCTGGACAACGTGGCTTTCGGTCCCCGCAGTGCCGGAGCATCCAAAGCGGCTGCTCGCGAAGCGGCCCAACATTGGCTGACGGAGGTGGACGCCCTGCCACTTGCCCATCGAAAACCCGCCCAACTGTCCGGCGGGCAGGCGCAGCGGATCGCCGTGGCCCGTGCGTTGGCTGCCGAGCCCGAACTCCTCCTCCTCGACGAACCCATGGCGGCGCTGGACATCCACGCAGCACCGTTGCTCCGCCGCGTGCTCAAGCGGGTGCTGAAGGATCGGAAAGCCATCATCGTCACGCACGACGTCCTGGACGCCTACATGCTGGCCCACCGCGTAATCGTCGTGGAAAAGGGCCGCATCGCCGAACAGGGACCCACGCGACAGGTCCTGGAACGGCCGCGAAGCCAGTTCGCGGCCGGTCTCGCGGGCCTGAACCTGGTTTCCGGGACCATCGCCAAGGACGGAATTACGACGCCGGATGGCCGGGTTTTCGCTGGCCAGCACGATCCCGACTGGTCACCGATGCCCGGCCGGGCAGGCGTGGCGGCCTTCCCGCCGTCGAGCGTTTCCGTCTTCCTGGGCGACGTCCACGGGAGTCCGCGCAACTCGTTCCCTGTCACCGTCACGGACCTGGAGCCGCACGGGGACCAGATCCGGGTACGTGCCAGCGCCGCCGGTTCAACCCAAGGGTTGTCCGCGGACATCACGCCCGCGGCGTCGGCAGACCTGGGCCTGGTGCCCGGAATGGACGTGCGGTTCGTGGTGAAGTCCGCGCTGGTGTCGGTTTACCCGGCGTGACGGGTCAGTCCCGGTACATTCCCTCTGCATAGGAGGGTCCGTAGTAGGACTCCAGTTCCTCCAGCGGGGCTTCGGGTTGGGTGTAGGTCTTCGCGAGCACGGCAATGCTCGGCAAATCTCCCGTCTCCCAGGTTTCAGGCTGCCAGAGTCCGCTGCGCATGAATGCCTTGCCGCAGTGCGTGAAGACTTCCTCCACGGTCACCACGACGGCGGCCCGTGGGCGGTGCCCCTTGACCACCATGTGTTCAAAGAAGTCTGCGTCCCTGACGATGCGCGCTGTCCCGTTGATCCGCAAGGTGTCGGTGCGCCCCGGGACGACAGAAAGGATGCCGACGTTGGGGTTCTCCAGGATGTTGTGGAAGCCGAAGGCGAGCTTGTTGCCCGGTCGTTCGGGGATGGCGATGGTGGTGTCGTCCAGGACGTGGATGAAGCCGGCGGGGTCGCCCTTGGGTGAGGCATCCACGCGGCCCTGGGCATCGGTAGTGGAGATCACGCAGAAGGGGCTCGCGGCGAGCCATTGCCGGTCGAAAGCGCTGAGCTGTCGTCGCACCTTCTTCCGCACGCGATCCAAGGGGCGTCCAATGAGTTCTTCGAGTTCCTCCGCGCTGGAGATAGTGTCCATGCCCCCAGCCTAAGCGCCTCCGAACCCGACGGCTCTGGACACTGGTTTCGCCGTGGGCAAACATGGAACACAAGGCCCCATATTTCAAAGTTGAGCGTAGTAGACTCAACTTGAAAGAATCGGTCTCACCAGAAAGGGTGCACTCTTTGGACGTCAAATTCACTACCAAAAGCCAGGAGGCCCTTTCTGCGGCCGCCATGAACGCCTCAACCGCGGGCAATCCGCAGCTCGAGCCCGCACACTTGCTCAAAGCACTCATGGACCAGCGCGAAGGCGTCGCAGTGGCGCTCCTGCGTGCCACGGGCGCGGACCCGGATGCCGTCAGCGTCCAGGCAAGCTCTGCCATCAAGGCGCTGCCGTCGTCCTCTGGCAGTTCTGTCCAGCAGGCGCAACTGTCCCGCCAGTCCATGCAGGCCATCCAGGCCGCCCAAGGCGAGGCCGACAAACTCGGTGACTCCTTTGTCTCAACCGAGCACTTGCTGCTGGGGCTCTCGGCCGGAAGCGACGCCGTCGGGAAATTACTGCGCGACGCCGGTGCCTCCCATGAGGCGCTGCTCGCCGCCCTGCCGGGTGTCCGTGGCGATAGAAACGTCAATTCACCGGACCCGGAAAACACGTTCCAGGCCTTGGAGAAGTTCGGCACCGACCTCACGGCAGTGGCACGATCCGGCAAGCTGGATCCGGTCATTGGGCGCGACAGCGAGATTCGACGCGTCATCCAGGTCCTGAGCCGCCGCACCAAGAACAACCCGGTGCTGATCGGCGAGCCCGGTGTCGGCAAGACGGCGGTGGTGGAGGGCCTGGCCCAACGCATGGTGGCCGGTGACGTCCCGGAAAGCCTGCGCGGCAAGACCCTGATCGCACTGGACCTCGCTTCCATGGTGGCCGGGGCCAAGTACCGTGGCGAGTTCGAGGAGCGGCTGAAGGCTGTCCTGGAGGAAATCAAGAACTCCAACGGCCAGATTGTCACGTTCATCGACGAAATCCACACAGTCGTAGGTGCCGGGGCTACTGGCGAGAGTGCCATGGACGCCGGCAACATGCTTAAGCCCATGCTTGCCCGTGGGGAACTGCGCCTGATTGGTGCCACCACCCTGGACGAATACCGCGAGAACATCGAGAAGGACCCGGCCTTGGAACGCCGCTTCCAGCAGGTCTACGTTGGTGAGCCCAGCGTCGAGGACACCATCGGCATTCTTCGTGGTTTGAAGGAACGCTACGAGGCGCACCACAAGGTAGCCATTGCCGACTCCGCACTTGTGGCTGCGGCCACCCTGTCCAACCGCTACATCTCAGGCAGGCAGCTGCCGGACAAGGCAATCGACCTCGTGGACGAGGCCGCGTCCCGGCTGCGCATGGAGATCGATTCCGCGCCGGAAGAGATCGACCAGCTCCGCCGCGCCGTCGACCGTTTGACCATGGAGGAGTTGGCGCTCCAGAACGAGACCGATCCCGCGTCGGTTGAACGCCTTGCGGCCTTGCGTGCCGACATGGCTGACAAGAAGGAAGAGCTCAGCGCCCTCAATGCCCGCTGGGAGGCCGAGAAAGCGGGCCTGAACCGCGTTGGTGACCTGAAAGCGAAGATCGATGAGCTTCGTTCCGCCGCGGACAAGTCGCAGCGTGAAGGCGACCTGGAGTCGGCATCGCGCATCCTCTACGGCGAGCTCCCGGCACTGGAACGCGAGCTGAGCGCTGCCGCTGCGGAGGAGTCCGCCCGAAGCGATTCCGCACCCGAACTCATGGTGGCCGAGGACGTGACCGCGGACGACATCGCCGAGGTTATCTCCGCTTGGACAGGTATCCCGGCCGGGCGCATGCTCCAAGGCGAATCGCAGAAGCTCCTCCACATGGAAGAGGAACTGGGGAAGCGCCTGATCGGCCAAAGCAAGGCTGTGCAGGCGGTGTCTGACGCCGTCCGCCGGGCCCGCGCCGGTATCAGCGATCCCAACCGCCCCACGGGTTCATTCCTGTTCCTTGGCCCCACGGGCGTCGGCAAAACGGAGTTGGCGAAAGCACTCGCGGACTTCCTCTTCGACGACGAGCGAGCCATGATCCGGATCGACATGTCCGAGTACAGCGAGAAGCATGCCGTAGCACGGCTGGTGGGTGCCCCTCCGGGATACGTGGGCTACGAGGAAGGCGGCCAGCTGACCGAGGCCGTCCGTCGCCGCCCGTACTCGGTGGTGCTGCTGGACGAAGTGGAGAAGGCCCACCCCGAGGTCTTCGACATCCTCCTGCAGGTGCTCGACGACGGTCGCCTCACCGACGGCCAAGGCCGTACCGTGGACTTCCGCAACACCATCCTGGTGCTGACGTCCAACTCCGGAAGCCAATTCCTGGTGGACCAGTCACTGGACGCAAGGGCTAAGCGGGAAGCGGTCATGGCCGTGGTGCAGGCATCCTTCAAGCCTGAGTTCCTGAACCGCCTGGATGAGATCGTCCTGTTCGATCCGCTGTCCGTTGAGGAACTGGCCCGGATTGTTGAGCTGCATGTGGCAGAGCTGGGCAAGCGCCTTCGCGATCGCCGCCTCAGCCTGGAGGTCACCGACGGCGCACGTGCGTGGTTGGCTATGTCCGGCTACGACCCCGCGTACGGCGCACGCCCGCTCCGCAGGCTTGTCCAGCGCGAGATCGGCGACCGGCTCGCCAAGGAGATCCTTGCAGGGGAGATCAGCGATGGTGACACCGTGCTGGTGGACACTGCCGCGGACCTGGACGAGCTCACCGTTGAGGGGCTGGAAGCCATGGCAGGGGCCGACGGCGGCATGCCGGTGGGTGCCGGCCTGACGGTCCGCAGGAAGTAGGGGAGCCGGCAGCTACTTTTCGAGGAGGTCTTCCTTGATGGTGTTGCCGGAATCCACAACGATGAAGCAATCAACACGGCGGTCGCCACGATCCCAGCTGGTGGTGCTTGGGTAGACGTTCTGCTGAAGCAGCACGTAGTTGTCGGCCGCCTTGTTGAGCTTCACTGTCCGGCACACTTCGCGGCCCTTGTCACGCAACGCATTGGTTCCGGGGAACGACTCGTCGCCGGCGTAGGTGAAAACAGCGCCAAGTTGGGCCGAGTGCTCGGTATCACACGCCACGGCCCGTGCTTTGGAAGCATTGGGGTCGAAGTCGGCAAAGCAGTCTCCCACTTGGAAGTCCTTGGCCTCGGCATCACGGGGGAGTGGGCCGGGTGTTGCTGTGGCACTGGGGGTGGGGGTTGCCGCTTCCGGGCGCGTGCCAAGCAGGTTGAGCAGCACCCAGATCACCACGCCGATAAGCACCAGGACACCTACGACGATCCCGCCAATGACCAGCCGCTGCCGCTTGACCGGGTCACCGTGCTGCTCGGGCTCCCACTCTTCGGACCCATTCGGTTGCTGCCCCGGATACGCACTGGGGTAGCTGGGCTGCTGGCCGTCCGTCGGCGGGGCCGCGGGGTCCGGCTGTTCGCCGGGATTGGGCACGAAGTCGGGATCCATTTCGGGTGCTGGATCGGGCTGCAGACCGGAAGGCGGGGCCCACGGTGCAGCGGGAGGTTCCTGGCCCGGCGCATTCGGTTCCACCGCGTCCTCGCCCTGTTCGCGTGGTGAACCGTCACGTGGTGGGGTGTTGTCCTGGCTCATATTCCGGTGAGTGCCTTCCTGCTCTGGGGTCGCATTGAGGCAGACTCTACCGAATTTTCACCCTTGTTGGAGGTGTCCAGCCTTGGTTTTGCTTGTGGTTGGCCGTGCTGCCGCGTTGTGTTGGCACGCAGGCACCTCCGAAAGCATGTAATCTAGACATACGACAAATTGACCAAACATTCCGGGGCCTCACCGATAGCCAAGGTGACCACCTCCGGTCCAAGTACAAAAGGGGGTCACGCCATGGGGCGCGGCCGTCAAAAGGCAAAAGCTACCAAGCAGGCTCGGGACATTAAGTACTACTCCCCGAACACTGACTATTCGGCACTTGAGCGGGAGCTCACGGGTCCGTCCAGTCGTGTAAAGAGCCACTTCCCCGAAGATCCCCCGGAGCCGGACTATTCGGCCTATGAGGACAAGTACGCGGAAGACGATGACGACGAGGTAGACACCCGCCGTATCGGATAGCTGTCGTGACCAACAGGTGCCCCTGGCACTGAGTTGCGGACCGCCGTCGTACATCAAGGTCATCGCGCATCTTCGGATGCCGTAAATCTTTTGATAAGGGCCCTCAGGGCACGCCGTTCATTGGCGTACCCTGGGGGCCCTTTTCTGCGTAGTCTTGAGGTCGGGTGCATCGAAAGGGAGAACCATGCCGGAGGTCGATAGCTACAAGCAGGGGACACCGTGTTGGGTGGACCTGTCCTCCAATGACATCGACGTGTCCACCACGTTCTACCGTGACCTTTTTGGCTGGGAGCTGGAGGCCAGGGACGCCGGGAACGGCATGACGTACTACATGGCGAAGCTTAAGGGCCGTTATGTTGCAGGCCTGATGCAGCAATCGCCGGATGCGCCTCCGGGGATGCCGTCCTACTGGGCGAATTACCTCGCCGTGGATTCCGCTGATGCCACCGCCCGGAGCGTGGAAGCCGCTGGAGGATCGTTGCTTTCGCAGCCCGAATCGGTTCCCAACGGCAGCGGCCGCATGTTTTTCGCCACAGACCCCACAGGAGCCCAGATCGGTTTTTGGGAGGCCGAAAACCATCCCGGATCAGGTCTTGTGAACGAGCCCGGCACCATGATCTGGAACGAACTCCAAACCAACAACGTCCCGAAGGCGGTGGCGTTCTACGAGGCCGTGACCGGGTGCGACAGCCGGACCGAGCCCGCGGGTGACCTGCAGGAGTACACCAGCCTGCTGGTGGACGGAAAGCGAATCGCCGGCGCCCTCACCCTGCCCATCGAGGGCCTTTCGCCCTTCTGGATGACCTACTTCGCCGTGGCGAATGTGGATGCCGGAGTGGACCGCGCCGTGGAGCTAGGTAGCCATGTCATCGCCCCAGCGTTCGACGTCCCGGGCATAGGACGCATGGCAGTGCTCATGGACCCTGCAGGGGCAGCGTTCAGCATCATGACGGGCGTGGCAGCATGACGGCCCGGAAGCACTACACCAACGGCGAGCCGTGCTGGGCCGACCTGCAAACCAGGGACGTGGCGGCGGCAAAAGAGTTCTACCAGCACATTTTCGGGTGGAGCTATAAGGACCTGCCTACCCCGGACGGCCGGAGCTACTCTCAGGCCTTCGTTGGGGAGCACCTCGTGGCAGTGATCGCCCCGCAGAACCCCCTCCAGGAGTCCGCCGGGACACATGGCCAGTGGAACATCTACATCGCAGCCACGGACACGGAGGAAATCGGGGAGGACGCCGTTCATGCCGGCGGGAAGCTCCAGTTCGGGCCGGAGCACGTCGCGGATACAGGGGTGCTGGCGTTTATTGAACCCCCTGGCGGCGGTACCACTGGTGTCTGGCAGGCCGGTACCCACATTGGCAGCCACCTCTTCAATGAGCCGGGCGCGTTAGCCTGGGCCGAGCTGTTGACGCCTGAGCCGCAGGCCGCCGTCGGGTTCTTCCAGCAGCTTTTCGGGCATGAGGTCACCGAATACCCCCAGGACGACGGCGGCAGCTACAGCACGCTGATGATCAACGGTGACGAGGTGGCCGGCATTGTTCCTGCCGACGAGGGCGACGAGCCGGGCTGGCAGGTCTATTTCGGTGTCGCGGACGTGCGGCGGGCTGTCGACGCTGCGGTAGCTGCCGGGGGAGAGGTGCTGGTGGAACCGGAGGACAACACCGAGCCTGGCTCACTGGCCACCATCCGGGACCCCCAGGGCGGCGTGCTGAGCCTCATCCAGGTGGTGTCACCCAACTAGGGGACAGATAAGGTCGCTATGAACGCTCATAGCGACCCTATGTGTCCCCTAGTTGGGGAAGCGCGGAAAACGACAGGAGGCCGCTTAGGCGTACGCGTTCACCAAACGGACAGCGCCGCCGTCGACACCCTTGGCACCCTGGACGTAGTCCGGGCCGGTCTTGTCGATCGAGTCGGAGTCAGCCGAAACCGTACCCATGACCCACGACGGCAGTCCGCGGTCGTTGAGGCGGGCGACGGCAGCGTCGGCAACTTCGGGGGACACGATGGCGATCATGCCCACGCCGAGGTTCAGCGTGCGCTCCAGGTCGGCCAGCGGGACGTTGCCCAGCTCGGAGACCAGCTTGAAGATCGCGGGGAGTTCCCAGGTGTTGCGGTCAACCGTGGCCACGAGGCCCTGCGGGAGGACGCGGGCCAGGTTGGCGGCCAGGCCACCACCGGTCACGTGGCTGAAGCCGTGAACTGCGGCGCCACCAGTGAGCGGGAAGGTACGTGCAAGGTCCAGGCAGTCGGCTGCGTAGACACGGGTCGGCTCCAGGAGCTCTTCGCCGAGCGTGCGGCCGAGCTCGGAAACCTGGCGGTCCAAGGCCCAACCAGCGTGGTTGATGATGCGACGGACCAGCGAGTAGCCGTTGGAGTGGAGGCCGGAGGAAGCCATGCCGATCACGACGTCGCCAGCGCGGACGCGGTCCGGGCCAAGCAGGGCATCGGCTTCGACAACACCTGTAGCGGCACCGGCAACGTCGTACTCGTGCTCACCCAGGAGGCCAGGGTGCTCAGCGGTTTCGCCGCCCACAAGGGCGGTGCCGGCAACAGAACAGGCAGCCGCGATACCGCGCACGATGTCGGCGATGCGCTCCGGGACAACCTTGCCGCAGGCGATGTAGTCGGTCATGTACAGCGGCTCAGCGCCAACCACCACGATGTCGTCCACAACCATGCCCACCAGGTCGAAACCGATGGTGTCGTGGATGTCCATGGCCTGGGCGATGGCCACCTTGGTGCCCACGCCGTCAGTGGATGTGGCGAGCAGCGGCTTCTTGTAGGTCAGCAGCTTCGAGACGTCGTACAGGCCAGCGAAACCGCCGACGCCGCCAATCACCGAATTGTTGTGGGTCGCCTTGACGGCATCCTTCATAAGTTCGACGGCGCGGTCTCCCGCTTCGACGTCGACACCTGCTGAAGCGTAGGTGATGCCGGCGTTGTTTTCAGCGGCGGGGGTTGCGGAGGTCATACAGACTCTTTCTTGTCGGCGTCGGTCAAACGATCAGCGTCGGTAAGGAGGTTTTCGAATTCGGCGTCGGGTCCCGGATCGCAGCCTGTGGCTCCGGGCTTCTCGGCCGGATCCTCGGAGTCGTCCACGGATTCGGCGGCAGTGTCCAGCCCGCCCAGATCCGTGCGCTCCAGCAGGTTCTTGCCCAGCTTGTCCGCATGCGGCAGCTCAATCGGGTACTTGCCCGTGAAGCAAGCCGTGCAGAGGCGTTCGCGCGGCTGCTGGGTGGCGCCGATCATGCCATCCTCGGAGATGTAGGCCAGCGAGTCAGCGCCGATGGCCTGCGAAATCTCCTCGATGGTTGCGCCGTTGGCAATCAGCTCCGCGCGGGACGCGAAGTCGATGCCGTAGAAGCAGGGCCACTGAACCGGAGGGGAGGAAATCTTCACGTGCACCGCTGCAGCGCCGGCTTCGCGGAGCATCCGAACGATTGCGCGCTGCGTGTTGCCGCGGACGATCGAGTCATCCACCACCACAATGCGCTTGCCACGGATCACGGATTCCAAGGCGTTGAGCTTCAGGCGGATACCCAGCTGGCGCAGGGTCTGCGAGGGCTGGATGAAGGTACGGCCAACGTAGGCGTTCTTGACGAAGCCGTGGGCGAACGGGATGCCCGACTGTTCGGCGTAACCGACAGCCGCGGGGGTACCCGATTCCGGAACAGGGATGACCAGATCGGCCTCGTGCGTGTTTTCGCGGGCCAGTTGGCGGCCCATCTCAACACGGGCCTCGTACACGGAGCGGCCGGCAATGGCAGCGTCCGGGCGGGCAAGGTAGACGTATTCGAAGACGCAGCCGGCGGGGGTCGCCTCAGCGAAGCGCTGCGAACGTACGCCGTCCTCGTCGATGGCAATGAACTCGCCGGGTTCGATCTCGCGGATGAAGCTCGCACCAACGGTGGCAAGGCCGGCCTGCTCGGAAGCGACCACCCAGCCACGGTCCAGGCGGCCCAGGCACAGCGGGCGGATGCCGTAAGTGTCGCGGGCTGCGTAGAGGGTTCCCTCGTCCATGAAGACGAAGCAGAAGCCACCCTTGATCTTGGGCAGGAGCTCCAGTGCGGTCTGCTCCAGGGTCTTGCCCTCTTCACCCTCAAGGAGTGCGGTCACCAGAGCGGTGTCAGAGGTGTTGCCCTGCTTCATCTCACCGGTCAGCTGGCCATCGTTGCGCTCAAGGATCATTTCCCGGAGTTCAGCGGTGTTGGTCAGGTTGCCGTTGTGGGCCAGTGCAACCGTGCCGGTTGCTGTCGCACCCAGGGTTGGCTGCGCGTTGGCCCAGTGGCTTGCACCGGTGGTGGAGTACCGGCAGTGGCCAACGGCCAAATGCCCGGTCAGGGTGTTAAGGGTTGTCTCGTCGAAGACCTGGGACACAAGGCCCATGTCTTTATAGACATTGATGCGCTTGCCGTCACTGGTAGCGATACCAGCCGATTCTTGTCCGCGGTGCTGCAGCGCATACAGCCCGTAATAGGTGAGTTTTGCTACTTCTTCACCGGGAGCCCAAACCCCGAAGACGCCACAAGCGTCCTGGGGGCCTTTTTCGCCAGGGAGAAGATCATGAGAAAGTTTTCCGTCGCCACGTGCCACTGGTCGATTGTCTCATGTTGTGGCCGTGGTAGGTCCCCCTGCAGCGTATGTGACCCCGCGAACAGCGCCGATACGGGCAAAATGCGACACGTCTCACAGTGCCTGCCCCGCGAAAGGTGGGTCTTATCGCCTGGCTTAGCGGACGTCGTCGTGCTCTGGGCCTTCATCCGGGACCGAATCCGGAACGGCTTCCACCACGGCACGCTGTGTGCGCTTGACGCTGATGCGGTCCAGGACCAGGGCGAGGATCGAGAACAGGATGACGCCGCCGCCGGCGCAGACGATCAGGAAGAAACCAAAGACGGTGCTGGCGTCGAAGGCGGGGTCCGCCGGGCGGCCATAGGCGATGATCGCGGCCACGATTGCGCCAACCACCGCGCCCAGAATCATGAAGGGTACGAACTTGGGTGCCCGGCGAACCGTGATTTCGCGGCGGGCGGAGTTGGGGGTGGTGTCCTCTGAAGCCATGCCTTAAAGCCTACCGTTTCCCGCCGATACGACAGTTAATGCCAATGTTCTTGGCGAACATTGGCATTAACTGTCAACTGGGCGGGGTGGGTTAGCTGCCGCGGTACGTCGAGAACGCGAAGGGGCTCAGCAGCAGGGGCACGTGGTAGTGCTCGCCGGCGTCGGAGACCGTGAAGTTCAAGTCCACTTCCGGGAAGAACGTCTCGGTGCCGAGGCCTTCGTAGTAGGCGCCCGTGGCGAAGTTCAGCCGGTAGGCTCCGCCGGGAATCCGCTCGGGGCCGAGGGTCTTGATACGGCCGTCCGCGTCCGTTTCGCCCTTCGCCACCAGGGTCCAGTCGTCACCTTCACGGACGTAAAGTACGACGGCGACGCCCGCCGCCGGGCGACCGGAACCGGTGTCGAGGATATGGGTTGTAACCTGCGAAACGCTCATGCGTTGACTCCTTCGCTGACCAGTCCGGAGAGGCGCAGCAGTGCGATCTCCCGCAGCTGGCCAGCCACGATTGTGTCTTCTTCTTCGGGCGTATGGGTGATTCGTTCCTGCAACGTGTTGAGGATTTCCTCGGCGCTGCGGCCGGCGGCGCGGATCAGGAAAACCCTGCCAAATTTTTCCTCGTAGGCGCGATTTCCTTCGGCCAGTGCAGCTGTTGTTTGGTTGTCGCCGGGGTCTACTCCGGCCTGCTCCGAACGCGACATCGCGGCCTCGGTGGTTTGCGCCTTGGGGCGTTCGCCGATCCGGGGGTGGTGGGCCATGGCAGACTCCACTTCGGCTGGGCTGAAGTGTTCGGCGGCTTTGTTGGCGTGGGCCAGCAAATCCTCCACGCTTGCGAAGGGGCGCGCGTCGACGATTGTTTCAACCCAGCGGCTGATATCCAGGCAAGGCGTCAGGGTCTTGATGGCCTCGTCCCGGTCAAGGCTGTTGAATACTGCAAGCTCCATGCTTGTCATCCTCAGGCAAATGCTGGCATCCATGGTGTGGGCTATGCGGAACCCCTGCTTGTCAGCAGGAGGAAGCACAGTACTTCTGCTTCCGCATCATGGAACTGTTATTTCAGCATACGTAATTTAGTTAAGCCGAGAGATCGGCCCGGTGTCAAGAGACTACCGCAGCGTGACGCCTCGTACGCACGGTCAGATAGAGGCGATGGGCCGTGATGACCAGCGCCAACCACGAGATGCCAATGGCCCAGGCTGCCAGGACGTCGGTCAGCCAGTGATGGCCGAGGTAGACGCGGCTCAGCCCCATGGTGATGGCAAATACCGATGCCACCACCACAGTGATGACCCGCGCGCGCAGGGTCTTGAGCCTCAGGATGACCAGATACGCAACGATGCCCGCGATCACCAGGGAGTTCAGGGAGTGTCCGCTGGGAAAGGAGGGCGAGTGCTCGTAGGGCGGGATGGCGTCGGCGAGGTCCGGCCGGGTGCGGCCAAAGAGTGGCTTGCCGAGGACGGTGATGAGCAGTGAGCCGAGCCCGGCGGCAAGCATCAGGATGACCGGTGTCCAGGACTTCCTGCGCACGGCCAGGAAAATCATGATCACCACGGCAATGATGGGCATGCCCACTGTGCCGCCGATATTTGTGTATGCGGTGATCGCAACATCCAAAGCAGGGGATCGGACCGTCTTGGCTGCATCAAGTACTGGATGGTCCAGGCCCGCAACGCCGTCAGCTTCCGTGACGGACTCGTAAACTTCGCCGAAAACCAACGCCAAGGACAATGCGACAGCAAGCCCCACCACCAGTGTGATGATGAGCGCTGCATAGGGGCCGAGGAGCCTGGTGATCCACTCGGCGCCCCTGGCCAAGGTGCGCCCGATAGGGGATTTCCAGCGCGTCAGATCCTGGCCCGCAACGAAGCGGTCCTGGCTTACTTCGCCCTGGACGCCGGCTTCCGGTTGCTTCTGTCCTTCAGTCGTCACTCTTGTCCCCTATCCGTGGCGGCCTCGGTATTGGTGAGCAACCTTAGCATTTTCACCTGGGCGATCCTGGGGATGCGTTCAGGGAAGCTGCTGGCCCACCTTGACCACCTGGGTTTCTTCGGGGCCGAGTTCCTTCCCGCCGGATCCGAAGGGGTGAAGCTGTGGGACTGGCTGTCCGGTCGACGTGTCGATGAGGACTGAGTGCCGTTCGTTGGAGCCGAAAGCGTTGCGTTCGCCCCATTGCCGAAGGCTAAGGATCAGCGTGAAGAGGTCACGCCCCGTATCAGTGAGCTCATACTCGCTCCGGGTACCGCGGGGGTTGGGGATCCGCGTCAGGATGCCTCTGTCAACCAGCAGCCGAAGCCGGTCCGAAAGGATGTTCTTCGCGACGCCCAGGGACTTCTCAAACTCGGAGAAGCGACGCTTCCCATCCAGCGAATCCCTGATGATCAGCAGGGTCCATCTGTCGCCGACAAGGTCGGCCGCCCTGGCGACGGGGCATTCGGGATCCGTCCAGCCCCCGGTGGTTGGTTGCAACATGAAACCATTCTGCCATACGCTCAGTTGGTTGCATATCGAAACCAACTCTATGGAGGTAAGCCCCATGGGCAACCCGAGCAAATCTGCACAGGGCCTAAGCCCTGGACTCCTCTTGCTGCTCGCAGTCGCGGCCGGCTTCATGGTGTCCAACCTCTACTACGGGCAGCCGCTCCTCGAAGTCATTGGCTCGGACATAGGGATCCCGCTGGCCGGCATCGGCTGGATTGTGGCCTCAGCCCAAGCCGGGTACCTGCTGGGCCTGGTTCTCTTGGTACCAATGGGCGACGTCGTGGATCGCCGAAGGCTCATGACCCTTCAGATCGGGGCCACTGCGGTGGGAGCATGCACTGTCACCCTGGCGTCGTCGCCCACCCTCCTGCTCCTTGGCTTCGTTCTCCTGGGAGGTGCCTCGTCCGTGGTGCAGACCATCGTGGCGTTCACCGCCGCATCCAGTAGCCCGGACCAAAGGGGCCGCAACATCGGCACCGTAACTGCCGGCGTCGTGGGTGGCATCATCCTTGCGCGGACCGTAGCGGGTGGAATGACTGATGTGTGGGGTTGGAGGTCGGTCTACGTTCTTGCGGGGTCGGTTGCCGTGATCCTGGCCGTTGCTGTTTCCAGGGCGTTGCCTCCGGAGCGGACGGACCGGGGCGGCGTGAGCTACCGGCAGGCAGTCTTGTCGGTTGTGGTCCTCACCCGCGGCAATCCCGTTTTTCGGACCCGGGCGCTGATCACCATGTTCCTTTTCGCGTCGTTCGGCGTGCTGTGGAGCGGGATGTCACTGCTGCTGGGTGGCCCCGGCTGGGACCTGCCGCCCGGCATCATTGGACTCTTTGGGCTGGCCGGCCTGGTGGGGATACTGGCTGCGTCGAAAGCCGGAGCAGCGGCGGACCGGGGTTGGGGCCAACGGGTCACCGGTGTAAGCCTGGCGGCGCTCCTTGGCTCGTGGATCGCGTTGTGGTTGGGAGACTGGTCGCTGCTCTGGTTCGTCGTCGGAATCATCGTGCTCGACGCCGCCGTGCAGGCTGTCCACGTCAGCAGCCAAACGCTGATCGTCTCCGGGGCCGAGGAATCCGCCAGCAGCATCATCGGCAGCTACATGGTGTTCTACTCCGTGGGCAGCGCCGCAGGGGCCGCGACAGTCGCGCCCGTTTACGACGCGTGGGGCTGGGCCGGAGCCAGTGTGCTCGGAGCGGCGTTCGCGCTCGGAGCGCTGGCCATATGGGGCGCCGGCCAGCTCCGATCGGCCAATTCCGGCCCCACGGCAAGTGCGGTTCGCTCCGCCCACCACGCTGGGGCAGAATGACCACTACCAGCTGAAGGAGTTCGCCATGCCAGACATTCTGACGTCCAGGTTCCTGTTCGGTCCCGGCCCGAGCAATTGCTACCCCGAAGCCATGGCCGCCTTGGCGTACCCCGTGCTAGGCCACCTGGACCCAGTGTTCATCGAGCGGCTGGACCACACCTGCGAGGGCCTGCGGACAGTGTGGGGTACGTCGAATGCACGCACGCTCCCGTTGAGCGCTACTGGTTCCGGCGGGATGGAAGCGGCTTTCGTGAACACCGTGTCCGACGGCGACGTGGCAGTCATCGCTGTCAACGGACTTTTTGGGGCACGGATGTGCGAGGTCGCCCGACGGTGCGGGGCAACGGTGGTCCGCGTCGACCACGAATGGGGGCAGCCCATCGATGCTGACCGGGTCCTCTCAGCACACCCTCATCCGAAAGTGATCGCAGCTGTCCACGCCGAGACATCCGTAGGCGTGATCTCCGACATCGCCGCCCTCGGCGCCGGAAAGGGCGACGCGCTGCTGATTACGGACGCCGTCACATCGATCGGCGGGTTGGAGCTGCTGGCCGACGACTGGGGAATCGACGTCGGCTACGCGGGCACGCAGAAGTGCTTGGGAGTCCCGCCGGGATTGTCGCCGTTCACGGTGTCCGACCGCGCGTTCGAACGCCGGGTCAAGGATCCGCGCTCCTGGTACCTCGATATCGGCCTCCTCGGCGGCTACGTCGGCGCGGCAAGCGGTGCCCGGACCTACCACCACACAGCGCCGGTCACCATGATCGCCGGCCTCGAAGCTGCGCTGGACCGCATCCTCGCCGAAGGGCTGGACACTGTGCAGGCCCGCCACCGCGCCGCTGGTGCCGCTTTGCAGGACGGGCTGCAGGAGATGGGGCTGGAACTGTTCGCCGCCGAAGGTTCCCGGTTGCCGAGCCTCACCACCGTCAAAGTGCCCGACGGCGCCAACTCGGCTGCCGTCCGCGCTTACCTTTTGGAGCACTTCAGTATGGAAATTGGTTCTGGGGTGGGCGAGTTCGCGGACACGGTGTGGCGCATCGGAATGATGGGCCCCAACGCAAACAGTGCGTCGGTGACACTGGTGCTGGGCGCGCTGAAAGAGGCGCTCGCCAAAGCCTGACGCTCTCTCACATCCCGCCTGTTTGGGCGTGACGCTCTCTCATATCCCGCCGGGTTGGGCGTGACGCTCTCTCACATCCCGCCGTCGTACTTCAACGTCACCGAGGCGAGGGCCGAGTCGTCGTCGGGTTGGATCCCGGTGATCGTGAGGATCCCCGCGCCCGGGAGCGTGACGGACTGGCCTTCCCGGAAGGCCTGCTTCCGTTCCTGCTCCGCTGTCCGGATCCAGAACTGCACCGCAGGAGCTCCGTCGGCGATGCCGATCTTCACCACGCCAACTTGCACGCCGTCGAAGGTTGGCTGCATTCCTTGTTTCACGGTTACCAGCTGTTCCACGGTCATCCCTACTTCACATCCACGGAGTACACGGAATCGAAGTTTTCCTTGTACTCATCTTCGGTCAGTTCCAGCGTTCCGGACTTGCGGTCGCTGTCGCCTTCCATGTAACCGCCTGAAGGCCCCCACGGGTTTGCCAGGACGATGACCTTCTGGCCGTCGTCGTTGGTTTTCACATCCACCACCATGTACGCGTGGTTGGGGACCACATCAGTGCGGTTGACCTCTTCAGATTCCCAGAACCAATCGAAGTCGTCGTCTTTCACATCTTCGGTGCCTACCGAGACCGCTTTGCCGTCCGAAAGTTTGTCCTCGATCTCGTCCAGGTTCAGCTCCCCGTCCTTATCCGCGGACTTACCGGTCATCAGTTCCATGGCTTCGTTGCTGTAGCCGCCATCAATGTCGTCGTAGGAGCCGCCCCGGTGTTCAGCGGCAGCGCGTTCGTAGATGGACAACCAGTTCGGTTGGCCGTCTGCGCCGCGGACCCCGCCCTCCGTGGACTTGGCCTCCACAGTCACTTCCACGGGTTCGCCGTCCTCGTACAGGGTGACAACCCAGTGCGTGGGCGGGTCGCCGACGGGACGCATGTGCGATTCCAAGAACTCATCCAATTTGCCTTGGCGCTCCAATTCCTGGGCCACCGAACCGATCCCGGCAAGTAGCCAGCAGTCGCCGATCTGGCCTTGGCGGATGTCGCTGGGGTCTCCCGCGTCGGGGTCTTTTCGAACATCGCCGGGAACATCGACGTCGGGCGTGTCCGGGTTCAGGGGCCCGGGGTCGCCGGGTGGGTTGGAGTCGCCCCGCCCGGAACGATCGGAGCCCGAAGACCCCGAACTGGACTTGTCCTGCTCGTCCGCGTTCCGGGCCAATTCCGTGGCCTGGTCCCGTAACTCGGCGGAGATCTTTACCAGCATGGGCCGGTGCTCGGAATTCCACGACGCCCGGAACATCGCAGCATCCCGGCCGTCCCAGCGGGCGTTGGTGATCAGACTGCCCAGTTCCTGGGACAGCGAGGTCATTCGCTCGGAGTGCCGGGACATGGTCTTGGCCAAGGTCCGCAATTGCTCAACGTCAGCACCGTAGAAACCCGGCATTGTTCTGTCCCCCCTGATTGTTGTGGCCATGAAGCCAAGGTCACCGTAACCGTGTGGCCCGCCGGACGCGATGGATAGAACTTCCCTGTCAGCCCGTGGGCGTCGCCGTGCCGGTACAACTTTCGGCCGTGACCGGGACCGTCATTCTCAGGAAGGCCGGGCTCTTCGATTCGATGGTGATGGTTGCGCCAGTGCCGTCAGTGCTGCGGGCCACCACCCAGCCACCGGGAACGGGGTCAGTTCCGCCGAACGCGGGGAAGCCGTGCTTCTCCAGGATGGGGTCTGCCGCGTCGAAAACAGCCTTGAAGTTCTTGGACGGCTCCACAATGTCCGCGCTGCTTTTCATGCTTTGCGGATGGAATATGCACGTGCCGTCTTTGCTGTTCGTGATGCTGGAGGGATCATCTGGGGCCCAGCTGATGCTTGGCATTTTGGCTTCCAGGGCTTCGACGAGCTCTTTGGTCAGGGCGTCGTACTTGGTGGTGCTCTCGGCGAGCGATGCCGGCGCGGCTGTGACCGGCGGCGCCGAGCTCGGATTCCGGGTGGGGCCGTCCGGGGTCGTGGCGCAGCTGGATAACGCCGCCGCGCACCCCAAGAGCGCAGCTGTCACTCGCAAGTTTCGCTGCGCGGTTCTGCGCATGGTTCCCCCAACTTCATAAAACGCTCGACGGCGGTACTCACCGAATGGTGTCACACATGCCTTCCGGCGGCGATGGGCAGAACACCCCTCCGTCGGGATGTGAGGGAGGGTTCGGTTGAAGGGGGTGGGATGTGAGGGAGGGATGGACGGAAGGGGGTGGGATGTGACGGAGGGTCAGGTGTTGCGGGTCAGGATCCAGGTGTTGGTACCGTCCTGGCGTTCGAACGTCACCGTGGTCACCAGTGCTTCGATCAGTGCCAGCCCCCGCCCGGACTCCGCCTCCGAATCAGGCATGGACGCCTGCATGTCGTCGGCGAAGGGCTCGCGGGCGTTGAAAGCGCTGACCCTGGCCACCAGCCGACTGGGCCGGACGCTGATGTCGACGTCGATCTCCACAGGCTTCTCCGCCGCCGGCAGCGCGTGCTGCACAATGTTGGCGGCGGCTTCGATCACGGCGGTAGCGAAAGTCATCCGGTCCATATCGGGCACGAAGGAAGCGTCGTCCCACAAGGCGTCCAGTTCGTTGTGGATGGCCTCGATGGCTTCCTCGGTGGAAGGCCCGTGGAATCCCCGGCGGGCGATCACGTCAGTCATCGCCGAATGCCTCCTCGGCCGAAGGGTACGCCGTGAGCACCCGGTCCATGTTGGTCAACTCGAGGACCATCTTCACCTGGGGTTGGACCCCCGCGATCCGGAGGTCGCCGCCGGCCTGGCGAGCGGCTTTGAGGCAACCGATCAGTGCGCCCAGCCCGGATGAGTCCATGAAGTTGGTCTCGGCCAAGTTCACCACCACGCGGTTTGAACCCGATGCCACAACCTCGTTCACTACTTCGCGGAGCTTGGGCGCGGCCACCATGTTCAAACGGCCTACGCTCTTCACTTCCGCGTAGGAGTCCTTGACCTCATAGCTAAACTGCATCTGCATTCCTTTCCTCCGGGCGCTTCGGCCCAACATCCTCAGGCACGAAACCTTTGTACAAAACTGCCTTGACCAGGACGCTCAGGACAACGAGGTCGAACGCCACCCACGCCACGTTCACCAACGTGCCCAGCGGTTCGGAAAGTCCGGTCAGCAAGCGGGCGATGCCCACCACCATTGCCACAGCGAGCAAGACGGCCACGGTGATCTGGGGCCGGATGAGGCTCCAACTCGGTCCGCCGCTCTGGCGGGCCTTGGGGGTGACCGCGAACCCGAGGGGACGCCCGAACCAGACGTTACGCGCCGCCGTCGTGCATGCCTTGATCCAAGTGGGGAACAGCGCAAGGCTGTACTGCTGCCCACGCCAGGTGGGGATCCCGTGCCCGGCCACCACGAACAGCAGCTGGTTGACCACCATGAACGGGATGAAGCGGATGAAGAAGTCGTAGCTGAGGCTGCTGACCGGGAGGATGCCGAGCGTCAGGTAGATGATGGGCGCAGCGAAGTAGACCACGGCCGCGAACCCGCTGAGGTAGCTCCACATGGTGGAGAAGTACATGAGCCGTTGTCCCCAGGAAAGCCGGGGCTGGACCAGCGGATTTTCGCGAAGGAGGACCTGCATGGTGCCCTGTGCCCAGCGAAGGCGCTGTGTGAGCATGGTTTTGAGGTCCTCGGGCGCGAGTCCGTTGGCCAGGATTTCGTGGTGGTACACGCTCTTCCAGCCGAGCCCGTGGATGCGCATGGCCGTTGCCATGTCTTCGGTGACCGAGATGGTGGCCAGCGGCATGATCGGCTGGGCTTCATCGGTGCGTTCCACGGAGATGGCGTCCAGGACTGCGTGGACCGATTCGAGCGCGCCCAGGGGCGACCAGTCGCGCCCGGACATGCGGTCGACGGCGTCACTCGCCACTGTGGTGACGCCACCTTCGCCGACGTGGGCGAGTTCCATCGCCGCGATTTCTTCGAGGTCGGACTGCAGCGCGGAGAAGTCCGCGGCGACCAGGGTGCGTACGGCTTCGTCCACTTTGCGTCGCACGCGGTACGTGATCTCGCTGAGGGACACGCGTGCATCGAGTTCTTGCTGGGCCGTATTGGTGGCGGCTTCCACCTCGTTGAGCATCTGCTCCACCAGGGGGTTGCGGGCCTCCTCCGAGCGGCGCGCTTTCTTGATGGCCGAACGGGAGGCGTTCAATGCCCGCCGGACACTCTTTTCCGTGGCTTTGACGTAGCCCACCAAACCCAGTTGCATGAGGGCTTCGCGGCGCAGGATCGCGTTGGAGCCACAGAAGAAGGCCGCGTTCCAGCCGTCCTTGCCCTGCTGGATGGGGCCGTAGAACAGGGGCGCCTGGCTGCCCAGCGGATCGTCGGCGGGGACGTTGATGAAGTATTGCGGGGTTTGGACCAGCGCTACGCGGTCGTCGTTGAAGTAGCCCAGCGTTTTGTCCAGGATGTCCGGTTCCGGGATCTGGTCGGCGTCGAGGATCAGCAGGTACTCGCCCGAGGTGACCATGAGCGCGTTGTTCAGGTTCCCCGCTTTGGCGTGGCGCGGCATGTCCGGGGTCCAGTCCGCACCGCGCGTCACGTAGCCGATCCCGTTCGATTCGGCGAGTTCGCGCATTTCGGGGCGATTGCCGTCGTCAAGAATCCAGGTGCTGTGCGGCCACCGGATGTCCTTGGCTGCCAGGGCCGTGGTCAGGACCAGGTCCAGGGGCTCGTTGTACGTGGTGATGAAGACATCCACGGTGGCGTCAGCGGGCGCCGGGGGCGGCGGCTTGCGGATCTTGAGCTTCCACACCGTGAGGCCGAAGAGCATCACGTCGATCAGGCTGTACGTTTCGGCGATGACCAACGGAACGGCGATCCACCACGCATCCCAGTTCAGTGACGCGAACCAACGCCAAGCCACATAGTTGACGCCCAAAATGACTGTGAGGACAACCAGCAGCCGGGTCCAGAAACGTGTCACAATCCCCCCTTTTTGTGGCTTAGTGTTTACGGCGAACGACGACGGCGGTCACGTCATCTTCGGCGGTTGCAGCGGGTGCCAGCTCCAGGAGGGCGGCGCAGACCTCGTCCGAGGTAGCTCCGTTGCGTGTCACCTTTTCGACGTTCACCACGAAGTCCTCCAGCGAATCGTGGGCGTCGAGCACCCCGTCGCTGACGATTACCAAAGAATCTCCGGGCTCCAGCTCAAGTTCCGCGGCCGGCCATTGCTGGTCGTCGAGGATGCCCACCGGCGGACCGGCCGACACCAGCCGCTGAGCCGCACCGTCCGCCGGAACGTACAGCGCAAGGCCGTGACCGGCGTCGATATAACTGAGCTTGCCCGAGCTGCTGTCCAACCGAGCGTGGAACATGGTGACGAACGAGCCCGACTGGTCAAGGTCGGAAGAGATGGTGGCACTGGCCGAGCCGAACGCATCAGCAATGGCCGGGGTGTCCGCGACCGACCGCATTACCGCCCGGACCGTCGCTGCGATCAGGGCAGCGCCCATTCCCTTGCCCATGGCGTCGGCGAATGTCAGGTGCATGCCGTCGCTGGTCTGGTACCAGTCGTAGAAGTCCCCGCCAACGCTGCGGGTCGGGCGGAAGGCGCCAGCGACGTCGTACCCTTCCACGCGGACGGTCTCCCGGGGGAGGAGGCTCTGCTGGACGACGGCGGCGCGTTCGAGTTCGTCGACTTGGCGCTGGTCCTCGGCGGGCGCAGCGGGCGTGCGCGCGCGGCGGAAGAGGGCGCGAATGCGGGCCTGGACTTCCTTGGGGCTGAAGGGCTTGCTGATGTAGTCGTCCGCGCCCGTGTCCAGGCCGTTGAGCCGGTCGATCTCGTCGGCGCGGGCGGTGAGCATCAGGACGTAGGCGTCCGAGAATTCCCGCAGCCGGCGGCACACTTCCATGCCGTCGATGTCGGGGAGGTTGATGTCCAGCGTCACCAGTTCGGCGTTGGTGTTCCGGACGGCCTCGACGCCGGACAGGCCGTCGGGTGCCTCGGTCACGACGAAGTCGAGCTGCTCGAGGATGAGGACGAGGAGCCCACGGATGTCGGCGTCATCTTCGACGACGACGGCATGGCGTGGGGACGCGGTTGAGACCATGGCTCCATTAACTAATGCGGCAGGGGTTTTGTCACGTTTAGTCAAGACATATGAAACGCCCGCTCACGGAAGTGAGCGGGCGTTACAGGTTTTGTGCAGTTATGTGAGAGAGGGATTCGCTCAAGCAGGCGGGTCGTGAGAGAGGGTTAGACGCCCAGCTCTTCCTTCAGCGCCTGGACGTGGCCCTGGGCCGAGACCTGGTACTGGGTGAGCTTCACGGTGCCTTCGCCGTCGAGTACCACGGTGGAGCGCACCAAGCCTTCGACGATTTCGCCGTCAACCAGCTTCTCGCCCCAGGCGCCGTAGGCCAGGGCGACTTTGTGGTCTTCGTCGGAGAGCAGCGGGAAGGTCAGCGCGAATTCGCCGGTGAACTTGGCGAGGGCCTCAGGGCCGTCGGGGGAGATCCCGATGACGTCGTAGCCCTTGCCCTGCAGGCTGGCGAGGTTGTCGCGGAAGTCGCACGCCTCGGTGGTGCAGCCGGGGGTTGCGGCCTTCGGGTAGAAGTAGACGATGACGTTGCGTCCGCGATAATCGGACAGCGAGACCTTGGTGCCGTCGGCGTCGAGCAGCGCGAAGTCAGGTGCTTGCGTTCCGACGAGGAGTTTCTGGGTCATGGCGATCCTTTACATTCAACCGGTGTGCACCGGCGGTCATTTCAAACAACAGCGGTCATACAAAAAACGGATTGTCTATTGGACTGAACAGCGAAATCAGATGCTGTATTCCGCAGGTCCGCGCACTGTGGCATATGGGCCTGGCACGAACTGGTAGCCGCCACCACGGACGGTGGCGACGGTGTGTCGGGCGGAGCCGAGCTTCCGCCGCACCCTTCCAACATAAACGTCGATCGAGCGAAATGCCGCGCCGGGGAGGTCAAATGACTCCAGGAAGCGTTGCAATTCTTCACGACTGATGGCCCGGGAGCAGTTCACCACGAGGTAGCGCAGCAGCTTGTATTCCATGCCAGTAAAGGCAACCGGCTCGCCGTCGAGCAGCACTACTTCAGCGGCGAGGTCCACCGCAAGTTGGCTGCGGCGGCTCGCCAACGTTACGGGCTCGACGGCGGTGCTGTCGCCCGCCGAAGGTGACTGGTCGCCGTCGGAACGGCTGCTGTTGCGTGCCTCGGCGAGGGCGTCCGCGAGTGTCACGGTCGACGAGGGCTTGGTACCGGCGTCGGCGGCTTCCTGCGGAGTGCCGCCCCAAGAAGTGTCGCCGACGCCGGAGTGTTCTGCCCCGATGGCGGGCCAGATGCGGACTTCCGCCTCCGGGGCAAGTTTCATGGCACGGGCCAGCACCAGGCGGGCTGCCCGTTCCCAGATTTCGGGATCAATGTCGTCGCCCTCGGCCGGGTTGACCCAGAGGGCCAAACCGTGGGCTGTCAGACCGTTACGTTCGTTCAGGGTCGGTCGCCGGCCCGCGGCCCCGCGCGAGGCGGGACCACGGGAAGGCGGTGGCCCGTAGGCATTGACTGCCATGGCGGTGGGCCTAAACGTTGCCGCGGCGGAGCAGCTTGCCGCCGGGGTTCTGGCCGTCGATGGGGGTGCCGCGCAGGTAGGTCTTGCGGACGACGCCGGCGAGGGGCCGGCCGTCGTACGGCGTGATCGGGTTCTTGTGCTTGAGCTTGGTGACGTCCACAACGAACGCTTCGTCCTGGGCGAAGATGGAGAAGTCGGCGTCGTAGCCCAGTGCCAGCTGGCCCTTGTTGTGTAGGCGGGCCAAAGCGGCGGGCTTCTCGGACATCCAGGCGACAACCTGCTCCAGGGAGATGCCGCGGTGGCGGGCTTCGGTCCAGATCAGGGACAGGCCCAGCTGCAGCGAGGAAACACCGCCCCACGCTACGGCGAAGTCGCCGTTCTCCAGGTCCTTGAGGTCCAGTGTGGAGGGGGAGTGGTCCGAAACGATGCAGTCGATGGTGCCGTCCTGCAGGCCCTTCCAGAGCAGCTCGCGGTTGGAGGCCTCGCGGATGGGCGGGCAGCACTTGTAGGCCGTGGCGCCGTCGGGGATCTCCTCGGCCATCAGGGTCAGGTAGTGCGGGCACGTCTCAACGGTGAGGTTGACGCCGTCGCGCTTTGCCGAGGCGATCATAGGCAGCGCGTCGGAGGAGGAGAGGTGCAGGATGTGGGCGCGGGCGCCGGTCCAGCGGGCACGCTCGATGACCTCGGCGATGGCCTTGTTCTCGGCGCCGCGGGGGCGGGAGGCCAGGAAGGTCTCGTAGTGGTCGCCGCCGGGGTGCGGGGCGCGGTCGATCGCGTGGGAGTCCTCGGCGTGCACGATCATGAGGGAGTCGAAGGACTTGAGCTCAGCCATGTCCTCTTCCATCTCATCGGCATCCAGGTGCGGGAACTCGTCCACGCCGGAGTGCAGGAGGAAGCACTTGAAGCCGAACACGCCTTCGTCGTGCAGCGGGCGGAGGTCGCCCTTGTTGCCCGGGATGGCACCGCCCCAGAATCCGACGTCCACGAACGCCTGGTCCTT
This sequence comes from Arthrobacter sp. B0316-5-4, assembly GCF_059090325.1. Taxonomy (NCBI): domain Bacteria; kingdom Bacillati; phylum Actinomycetota; class Actinomycetes; order Micrococcales; family Micrococcaceae; genus Arthrobacter; species Arthrobacter sp. B0316-5-4. The sequence goes on along the minus strand of NZ_JBNHFN010000006.1, from coordinate 142,988 downwards.
GGCGACCACGCGCTTCTGCTCCAGGCCGTCCACGGTGGTGGTGGGAGGGATGGAGTTCAGCGGCATGTCGATGATGGTGGTCACGCCACCGGCGGCAGCGGCACGGGTAGCGGAGGCGAAGCCTTCCCACTCGGTGCGGCCGGGCTCGTTGACGTGGACGTGGGTGTCCACCAGGCCGGGGATGAGGGTTTCGTCGTCTGCGAGTTCGATGACCTCGTTGCCCGTCAGGCCGTTGCCCAGCGGTTCGATGGCCACGATGATGCCATCGCGGATGCCAACTTCGCGGGCTGCGACGCCAGCGGTGGTCAGGATGCGCTGGCCCCGGATAACGAGGTCATAGGCGCCGATTGCTTCAGACATTGAGGTACTCCTTGTTTTCGGTCCGTTCAGCCAGGTACACGCCTATGTGCTTACCTAATTGTTCAAGCAACGGCCCTGCTTCAGCGATACATTTTTGGACATCTTTTTCCAGGTCCGTCAGTGCGTGGACCGTGTGGAAGCCGGCATCCGTGAGTTGTTCCCGGCTCAGGGTACTCCGGCCGCAGACTGCGATCACGGGGACACCTTGCCGGGTCGCTGCCCGCGAGACTCCCATGGGCGTCTTGCCGAGCAGGCTTTGTTCGTCCAGGCTGCCTTCCCCGGTGATCACCAGGTCGGCGCCCTTCAGTTTGTGTTCCAGCTCAGTGAATTCAAGCACGACGTCGATACCCGGCCTGCGCTCCGCCTTCAGTGCCGCGATGGCAATGTAGCCAACACCGCCTGCGGCTCCGGCGCCTTCTGCCTTGGCAGCGAATGTGGCGTGCTGCCCGGTTGCTGCTGCGAGGACGTTGACGAAGTTTTCCAGTGCCGCGTCCAGTTCGGTGACATCGTCCGGCGTCGCGCCCTTCTGCGGGCCGAAGATGGCTGGGGCTCCAGCGGCCCCCAACAGGGGATTGTCGACGTCGGACGCCAAGACGAATTCTGTCGCTTCGATGCGGACGTCGAAGTTTGAGAAGTCGATGCTTTGCACTTGCGCGAGGGCCGCGCCGCCGCCGGGGAGCTCGTTGCCGTGCTTGTCCAGGAAGACCGCGCCGAGGCCCTGCAGGACGCCCGCGCCGGCGTCGGTGTTGGCGCTTCCGCCTACACCCAGGATGATCTTGCGGCAGCCGAGGTCCAGCGCCGCGCGGATCAGTTCGCCGGTGCCGATGCTGGTTGCCTTCTTGGCCGTTTCGCTGCTGGGACCCTCCGGGAGGAGGGCGAGGCCGGAAGCTGCCGCCATTTCGATGACAGCTTCCTGATCCCGCACCGCGAAGTCGGCCCTGACCGGTTCGCCCAGCGGGCCGGTCACCGTAGTGGTCCGGCGGGTGAAGCCGGAGCCGATGGCGGCGTCAATGGTTCCTTCGCCGCCGTCGGCCACCGGAATGCGTGTTGCTTCTATGCCTTGGCCGAACCCCGCCTGCAGTCCTGTTGCCAGGTGCTCAGCAACCTCGGGTGCGGACAGCGAGCCCTTGAATTTATCCGGGGCGATGACAACACGCATTCCGGTGCCTCCTTTTCCTTAAGCCTTGGCGAGGATCGCGGTGGGTGCGTCCGCCGCGGTCTCTGCCAGCTCTTCGAACTCGTTCACGCCGTTGATCTCAACGCCCATGGAGATGTTGGTGATCTTTTCCAGGATCACTTCAACAACCACGGGAACCTTGAACTCGCCCATGAGTGCCTTGGCCTTGTCGAAAGCGGCAGGCAGGTCGTTCGGGTTCTCAACGCGGATGGCCTTGCAGCCCAAGCCCTCGGCAACCTTGATGTGGTCAACGCCGTAGCCGTTGGTCTCCGGGGAGTTGATGTTCTCGAAAGCCAGGGAAACGTTCTGCTCCATGTTGAAGCCGCGCTGGGACTGACGGATCAGGCCCAGGTAGCTGTTGTTCACCACAACGTGGATGTACGGCAGGTTGAACTGTGCGCCCACGGCCAGTTCCTCGATCATGAACTGGAAGTCGTAGTCACCGGACAGGGCAACAACGGTGGCGTCAGGGGTGCCGCGTACAACACCCAGGGCTGCCGGAGCAGTCCAACCGAGCGGGCCGGCCTGGCCTGCGTTGATCCACTTGCGGGCACCGAACACGTGCAGCATCTGTGCGCCGGCGATCTGCGACAGGCCAATGGTGGACACGTAGGTGGTGTCGCGACCGAAGGCCTTGTTCATCTCCTGGTACACGCGCTGCGGCTTGATCGGCACGTTGTCGAAGTTGGTCTTGCGGTGCAGGGAGCCCTTGCGCTCCTGGCACTCGGCAACCCAGCCAGAGTAGTCCGGCAGGGTCTTTGCAGCCTGGCGCTCGCGTGCCAGCTCCAACAGACCGTCCAGCGCCGCACCGGCGTCGGACGCAATGCCCAGGTCCGGGGAGAAAACGCGACCGATCTGGGTCGGCTCGATGTCGATGTGCACGAACTTACGGCCGGTCGTGTAGGTGTCCAGGCCGCCGGTGTGGCGGTTGGCCCAACGGTTGCCGATGCCGATCACGAAGTCGCTCTGCAGGAACGTCTCGTTGCCGTAGCGGTGCGAGGTCTGCAGGCCAACCATGCCGGCCATCAGGTTGTGGTCGTCCGGGATGGCGCCCCAGCCCATCAGCGTGGGGATAACCGGAACGTTCAGGATCTCGGCCAGCTCAACCAACTGGGCTGAAGCGCCGGCGTTGATGATGCCGCCACCGGCAACGATCAGCGGGTGCTTGGCCTCGGTCAGCAGGTCCAGGGCCTTTTCCAGCTGCTTGCGGGAAGCCTTGGGCTTCTCGATGGGCAGGGGCTCGTAAGCGTCGATGTCGAACTCGATCTCGGCCATCTGAACGTCGATGGGCAGGTCCAGCAGGACCGGGCCCGGTCGACCCGAGCGCATCAGCTGGAAGGCCTTCTGGAACGCGCCGGGAACCTGGCCCGGCTCCAGGATGGTCATGGCGAACTTGGTCAACGGCTTGGCGATGGACTCGATGTCCACAGCCTGGAAGTCTTCCTTGTGCAGCTTGGCAACGGGTGCCTGGCCGGTGATGCAGAGCATCGGGATGGAATCAGCCTGGGCTGCGTACAGGCCGGTGATCATGTCCGTGCCTGCGGGGCCCGACGTGCCGATGCAGATGCCGATGTTGCCATCAGCTGCACGGCTGTAACCGTCAGCCATGTGGCTGGCGCCTTCAACGTGGCGGGCCAGCGTGTGGCGGATGCCGCCGTGGGCGCGCATTGCCGAATAGAAGGGGTTGATTGCTGCGCCTGGCAGGCCGAACGCCTCTGTGGCGCCTTCCTTTTCCAGGATGGCGACTGCCGCGTCAACGGTGCGCATCTTAGCCATGGTGTGCTCCTTGTGTTTGCCCTTTCGGGCGAAGTCTGGGGTGTTTTTGGGTGTGGTGAGGGAACCGCCGTAGTTATTTATGTACGACGGCGGGTTCCCTGCTTGTGCTGCTTGGGTGCCTTTTGGCCTATTTGCGGCCGCTGAGCTGGAGGACCTGCTTGAAGAGGCCCGAGTGGTCCAGGCCGCCGTCGCCCTGGTTGACGGTTACGGCGACGAGCTGGGCGACGACTGCGCCGAGCGGGACAGCGACGTTGGCTTCGCGGGCTGCGGAGGTGACGATGCCGAGGTCCTTGTGGTGGAGGGCCAGGCGGAAGCCGGGGTCGAAGTTGCGGTCGAGCATCTTCTGGCCCTTCTGCTCGAGGACCTTGGAGCCGGCCAAGCCGCCGCCGAGGACCTTCAGGGCTGCGTCGGTGTCTACGCCGTAGGCCTCAAGGAAGGCGATGGCCTCGCCGAGGACCTGGATGTTGACGGCCACGATCAGCTGGTTCGCTGCCTTGACGGTCTGGCCGGAGCCGGACGGGCCGACGTGGACGATGGTCTTGCCCACTGCGTTGAGGACATCCTGTGCCGCGTCGAAGTCTTCGGCGGCGCCGCCGACCATGATGGAGAGGACGGCGTCGATGGCGCCCTGTTCGCCGCCACTCACGGGGGCGTCGAGCGGGCGGATGCCTGCTTCTACGGCTTCTTCGGAGAGGCGCTTGGCGACGTCCGGGCGGATGCTGGATGCGTCGATCCAGATGGTGCCCTTCTTCGCGTTGGCGAAGACGCCGTCCTTGCCGCTGACTACACCCTCAACATCGGGGGAGTCCGGGACCATGGTGATGACGACGTCGGCGTCCTTGACGGCGTCCGCGATGCTGCTGGCACCCTGGCCGCCCTCGGAGACGAGCTTGTCGATCTTGTCCTGGCTGCGGTTGAAACCGGTGACCGTGTGGCCGGCCTTGACGAGGTTGATGGCCATGGGGAGGCCCATGATTCCGAGTCCGATGACTGCAACGTTGCTCATTGTGGTTCTCTTTCTGAAAGTCTTTTTAGCTCAGGTGTGCTGGATGCTTAGTTGGCGTTGGCGCGCTGGCGGATGGCCCAGCTGAAGGCCGATTCCTGCGGTTCCTTGTACTCGAGGCCGATGTAGCCCTCGTAGCCGAGTTCGCGGCTGCGGGCGATCCATTCGCCGAGGGGCAGGTTGCCGGTGCCGGGGGCGCCGCGGCCGGGGTTGTCGGCAATCTGGATGTGGCCGAAGTCCTTGGCGTGGTTCTCGATGACGGATTCGACGTCGTCCCCGTTGACTGCCAGGTGGTAGAAGTCGGCGAGGAGCTTGATGTTCTGGGCTCCGGAACCTGCCTTGACGCGGGCGATGACCTTGAGTGCGTCTTCGGCGGTGAGGAGCGGGTACTTGGGTGCGCCGCTGACCGGTTCGAGGAGGACGGTGCCGCCGATGCGGGCGACTCCTTCTGCTGCTGCGGCGAGGTTCTTGGCGGCGAGTTCGTCCTGCTCTTCAGGGGTGAACTCGTCCTGGCGGTTGCCGTAGAGGGCGTTGAAGGCCTTGCAGCCCAGGCGCTCACCGATGCCGGCGACGACGTCGATGTTGTCCTTGAACTCGGAGCAACGTCCCTTCCAGGAGACGAGGCCGCGGTCGCCGCCGGGCATGTTGCCGGCGTTGAAGTTCAGGCCCGTGAGCTGTACGCCGGCGTCCTTGATGGCGGTTTCAAACTCGGTTACTTGTGCGTCCGTGGGGACGGAGGTCTCGAAGGGCCACCAGAACTCGACGGCGTCAAAACCGGCTGCCTTCGCGGCGGCGGGGCGCTCGAGCAAGGGCAGCTCCGTCAGGAGGATGGAGCAGTTCACTGTGTACGTCATCGTAGGTCCTTCCGAGGAGGGGCTTGGATCTAACTTCCCTGTGCTTCGTCTTGGCCTTGGCGTTTGGCTTTAATTTCCGCTTTGTGGAATTTAGATTCTGCTTTATGAAAAGTTTAGGGAAGGAGGGGGTGCGAGTCAAGGGGGCGGGTGGGGATGTGCGAAAGGTCCGCGGAGTCCGATACGTTGCCTCATGAAAAAGGTTCGGGAAGGGTGGTTGGCGGACAACCTTGTGGGATGGGTCTGACTATGAGTCAAAGTCTGACTATGAGTCAAAGAAGGTCTGTCACGGTGGTCAAGGCGAGGGCTTAGGGCCGGGGGACGAGTTCTGAGAAGACTCAGATTCTGAGCGAGTTGGTAGAGCTCGCGGGATGGAACCGGGATTGCGCGCGAAGGGGGTTGCGGCTGGCACTGGAGTTGCGGCCGGTACGGGCCCGGTCTGCACCGGTGCCGATGTGTGGTCCGCGGGTTGTTGCGGCGTTGGTTGTGTGTTGGGCGGGTGTTGCGTGCCCCCGGCAAGCGGCTTGCGCCGAAACTGCCGATGCTAGTGCCTTTGCTTCGACGGGACGGGGAGCGGGTTTTGAGCGATGAGGACGCTGCGCTGTTGATGCGGATGAGCGCGGCTCGCCATGAATGCTCAGTTCAAACGCCAAATAGGCAGCGAAGTCCCGGCAACTCCGGGCACTCGGCAGCGAACTGGAAAGCCTCGCTCGAGCCAAAGCAGCGCCACGAAACTACAAATTCAACACCTGGTTCATCAACAGCACCGCCCGGACCGTTTCACCCGAGGCAACGAGCCACTTTTCCCTGTTGACGTGAGGCAATAGGGGGGATACCGGAGGTGGACTCCTGATAAGGGCCTCCCACTGGCTTGCTTTCCGGATCCAAGAATAGAAGGATTTCGTCGCTAAGTGACCTGTAGCGTCTCAACGTACAGTCCCCGGCATTCCAGCATTTCAGGGGCTATGACCGTTTATAGCTCTTTTCGAAATCCCACGGCCCCACCGTATAGACGCCAGCTCCCCAACCGATGGGACCCGTTGCACTAGCATGCAACTGTGAAGATGAGAGCAATAGCGATGAAGAGTTGCTTCGGTTGGAGAAGGAGGGCCCGTGGGTGACTTTGGTCCATTCTCTGTTGCACCAGCAGTAATTCGTGGTCTTGGTGGGGCCAGTTTTGGGTCCTTCGTTAACCGCCTTCTCAGTGTTGAGGTAGCGCGCGCCGGAATGACGGGAACCACGCTTGAGACCACGTATCTCGAAAATGTGGGAGACGGGGGCGTAGATGCGGCGCTGCGTCAGGCGTCGGCGACGGCGTGGATCCCTGAGGGGAACAGCGCTTGGCAGTTCAAAGCAGGGGACTTAGCGCCGGCAAAATGCAAGACGGAGTTGAAGGGCGCCACACATGCACTGGACATCCTCAGGAATGGGGGAAAATACCGCTTGGTGCTTGGCGTATCCCTTACGAGCGCTAAGATCGCATCACGCCGCAAGGCGCTCGTTGAGCAGGCCCAAGAACTTGGTCTTCACGTTGAAGCCGACTCTTTTGAGATAATCGGAGCGGACGGCTTGGCGAGGTGGGCAGAGGAACATCCGTCGTTGTCCGTTGACCCAATCCTCGGCGGAATCGGAACAACTTGCCTCACCTTCCACAGATGGGCGGATTCCAACAGGCACACCACAGCCTGGGTGTCTTCAGACGGGAGAAACGCTGTCATTCAGGAGCTCCGTGCCTTGCTTGCCGGCGGATCACAGATTGACGTCCATGTAGACGGGGTGAGTGGTCTCGGTAAGACGAGGCTCGTGATGGAGGCACTTCGAGGACAATCGTATGAGCCGCTTGTGATCTACGTGCCAGCCGCAGATCAGTTCACGCTACCGCTCCTGAACCAATTGACCGTTCAAGGGCGAACAGCTGTGTTGGTAATTGACGAGTGCGACCGAAAGCAGCATGAGATCTATGCGGGGAGCCTCCCTTCTGGAACGAAGTCAAAGCTGGTCACTATTGGTGAACCCGGTGTTTACTCGACCAGATCGCCCATGATTGGGTTGGCGGGCTTCGAAGACGGTCCCATGACCGAATTACTAGAACATAATGTACCCAACTTGTGGTCCGAGGCAGTTAGGGTTGTGGTCGAGGTCTCAGCCGGCAATGTCGATTACGCGCTCAAGGCAGCCTCTGCCATCCTCAGCTCACCTACTGCCTCTGCCGCCACGCTTGTCACTGGCGACGATGTGCGTGCGTACATCACCCGGGAGCTTCCAGATGGTGATCTTTTTTTAGGATGCACTATCCTCGCTCTCTTTAGCAGGTTCGGCTACGACCGTGACGTGGCGCGGGAGCTGGAAGTCATTGCGCAAGGGTTTGACATCCCACCTGCCGATCTTAAGGCCTCGGCTCGGGCCCTGCAAGGTCGCGGTCTGCTATCAAAACAGGGTCGGTTCCGCAGTGTTGGCCCGTTCCCATTGGCGGTGTACCTGGCTGCCAGCGCTTGGGACGAATTTGGTGAACAGATTATCCGTGATCTGATACCGATCCTCGACGACGACCTAGTTCAGCGCCTTTTCCGTCGAGCTTCGGACATTGGTGAGTTCGCAAGTAGCAGCCCTGCCGTAAGAACTCTGCTGGCTCCGACGGGCCCGTTTGCGGCGTTAGAATCCCTTGCCGAGGGTGCTAACTCGAAGCTATTGGTGCACGCAGCAGTCATTGCGCCCGATGCGATTGCTCGTCAAATTGCCAAACTGATACTTGATGCCTCCGAGGAGGAGCTCCAGGCCGCGAATTCGATTCGGCGTGATCTTGTCTGGACTCTGGAGAAACTCGCATGGAGATCGCAGACTTTTGAATTGGCTGCTGAAGCACTCGCACGGCTCGCAGTTGTTGAAACTGAAAAATACAGCAATAATGCCACGGGCACGTGGGTTGCATTATTCGGTACAATGCTCCCAGGCACGGCTGCTTCACCAGAAAATCGCATGTCCTATTTACAGGGTGTTGTGACCTCTACGGATTCGCGGATGAGGCGAATGGTGGTTAAGGCGGCTTCTCATGCAATATCGGTGCATGAATCGATTATGGTTTCCGGCGAACTTCAAGGCGGAACTATCGTTGAACCCAGGGGTGTTCCAAAGACAAATGGAGAAATGTGGAATTACCGTAAAACTGCAATAGATCTGCTTCGGACGTTGGCAGACGATTCAGACCTTGATGTTTCTCAGGAGGCCCTCCAAGTGCTTGCGGAAATAATTCATCCGCTACTTGAGCAACCACAAGTTCTCGAGCACTTCACGGAGTCCATCGGTACTCTTAGTGCAAGCCAACTTCGTGGTATGCGAACTGAAATTTCTAGTTTGAAGGCTCTGTTTGGCCGCGCTTCCGATGCTTCAGGTCGACTAAATGCCGTAAGGCAGCTTGAAGAATCATTGCCCGATGAATCGGCCTCGGAACAATTGTGGGTTCTTGCTAGAGCCCACCCTTGGCACGGTGATAACGAAGATCTTAGACGTCAGATATCGGATGCTATCGCGTCACTCCCAAAGGGGTCTGAGGTCAAAGTGATCCTAGAACTTCTAGTTGAGGAGGTCCCTGCCGCCTTTGAGTTGGGGCGCGCCTTAGCGCGGCTGCGGGACGACTCGCAGAGAGTACGAGAGAGTTTGCTCGCTTTTGTCAATGGACCCAACCTGCCGGCCGTGGTCGGTTACCTCTGGGCCAAAACCGAGGCTGGGGAGACGGGTGCCTTCGATTCGTTCATCGACCAGTCCCGCCTCAACGCCGTGGCACAACTCAAACTCACGGTGCGGGGGCCAAAAACAGCGAGAGCACAGAAAAGAATCGATGAGTCGCTTGGTGCCGTTACTGTTCGTGATGGAGCCCAGATGCTTTTCGGTTGGCTTCAGGATCCATCAGACAGCCAACTAGAAAGCTACCTAACGCCGTGGATGAGTCGCATGCGCACCCAAGAAGATTACAACGCGGTTGTGGACTTCTTGGCTTTACACCTCCACGATTCGAGGGGGCATGTCTCAATTGACCACCTCGTACGTGATGTCGTGGGGCGTCGTGCAGAATTCCCGAGAATCGGACAACAGTCTTGGGACTGGGCCCAACTCGCGCTAAGACTGACCCAGCGCGATCCCTATTATGTTGCGAAACTCCTTCTCGATCTCATCGAGGCCGATGCGGTCGTCGGCTATGAATCAAGCCATGAATACAACGTACTTCGTGCCGCGTTGAAAAGCAGCGGTTCACGGGCCTGGTCTGAAGCTATGAATCGAATTGAAGCGGGCTCCTGGAGGCTCGCTCTGACAGCGCGCGGATGGCTTGCTGCTGCAGTTGATCTTGAAACTGCTGAGAATTGGGTGGCTGGTCGATTGGACCGAGCCAGGCTCCTGGCATCGGTCGCGTCTATTGGTGACAATCGGATGTCGGATATTGGCCGTTTTCTGCTAATCAACTTCGGCTCTGATAGACAGGTCTCTTCTGCGTTGGCTAGTGAGTTCATTAGTGGTTCGTGGACAGGCAACGAATCGGACCGGATCTCGCGGCAGATTGACCAACTCGCTGGCTGGTTAAAGAGTTCGCACGAAACGAAGGCAGTAAAGGCCTGGATTAGCGAATTAATGGAAGATCTTGTTCGTGGCAAAGAGCGAGCATTGGAGCGTGAAGCGGAGGAGACTTGGTAAATCTTTTGCCGACTCGATCTCGATGAATGCGTCCGTGAACATGGAACCTATCTGTAGAGTGAGACTAGGTCTTCAAAACCACAACGTGCCAAGGCTATAGCCAGCCTGCCGGTGAGATCCTTCTGAGTCCGAGAGCTGGTTGGCTCGGCTTCCCAGTCGAATGCCCTTTCGCGCTCAGTCTCGAACTTGAATGGGTCACAAACTCTCTCCAGGCTCGTAGTAAAATAATCCCGATGGTTGCAAGAGCATCGGGAATCAGATCGGCTCCGGCTCGTGGTCCTCCCTGGACTACTCGGGTGTCCGCTCGTTAGATTACCCTAGTCAGACTCAGATGCGTGCAGGATTCGATCAAGGTTCTGTGCGGCGCGTAGCGGAGAGCCGGGATTTCGGTAGGTCTAGATTTGTCTCTGAACTCACCGCCATGAGTTGTTTCCTCTTAGAGCCGTGATTGGCGACGCAGTGATTCAACAGCCGCCACCAGAGCGTCATCCTTAGCCGGCGTTGTGTTCCACTCAGTCCAGAATTTTCTCGTTGCGCTGTCCGGCTTTATCGAAGGTGCGTCGAGCTTCACCCGGGCCGGAAGGACTACGGAATCCCCGATGACTAGGGCCTCACCAACATCCAAGAGCGGTAACGAGGCAGTGAGTCCTGAGAGGTTGTCTGGCATGACACGTTCAATGACTCGGCGGTCCTGATCATTTGTGAGCCTAAGAACTACGAAGTTGTTGCACTGCGAAAGCACTGTTTTGCTGACATCCGACGGCCTTTGACTAACCACCAAGAGGGAAACGCCGTACTTCCTACCCTCTTTTGCTATGCGTTCGAATGAGTCTAAAGCCCGCTGTTCCCTGACGGACACATTGTCAGATGGCAGGTATAGGTGAGCTTCATCGCAGACGAAGGTGAACGGCGTCCGGGTCTCGACGGCGGACCAGAACTGAATGTCATAAAGTACGCGGGCAAATACTCCGACAACCACCGGGAGGGCATCGGAGGGGACCTCGCTGAAATCAATAACTTTTATACCAGGTTTAGTCCCTAGCATGCTCTTAGCTACTCCGTGCAGCCAGTCGTAGTCTGATGTAGAAGATGGAGCTTTGAACATGAACGCATAGCGTCTGTCGTTCATCTTGGTGCTGAGTCTCGAGATGAATCGTGTTAGCTTGCCTTTGAAAGGGCCATTGACAGGCCTATTTTGACCGGCGACCATCTCGGTGTCATCGGCTTCAAGGAGTTCAACCAGATCTGAAAGTGAAAACGGAATTGGGCTATCCACTGTGAAATTATCAAGCGCTTCTAGCTTTCCTGCTGCTTTCAGTGTCTGACGCTTCAAAGTCCTTACATGCTCTGTGAAACGTGCAGCTTGGTTTGGTGCGTTGTCTTCGCTACGGTCAAGGAGCAGTGCCAAGAGTTCTTCTTGATTGAGCATCCAGAATGGCAGGAAAAGGGTGTCTGAAGTTTCAATCTGATCGTTCGGTCCGGCGATGCGCCATCCAGCGGCAAAGCCGTCGGCGCTGATCTGGCTGGTTAATGGGGCGTACTCGCCGTGCATGTCAAGGACGATCAGGTTAGGGTGATCTAGCGCCGCGGCGCGCTCCAGCATTAGTGCTACAGCCCAGCTCTTGCCGGACCCAGTGCTGCCGACTAGGGCAGCATGGCGCTGAAAAAGTCGGTCCCCATCAGCAACTGCTTTGGCAGTAGCATCCGAAATGAATGAACCGAGATAAAGCCTCTTTGTTTCCTCAACCTCACTGGAGAGTAGATTCATTAGCGACTGGAGATTATCTCCATTTATGGACCAGCATTTGGCATCTATTCTAGGATACGAATCAGCGCCGCGCTTAAATGTATTTCTGCGTTGCCCATCAACAGTCTTGTATGTTCCGAGAAGAATGACACGAAATAAATCACGCTCGGTATGCGTGATCGGAAATGTGTCGTCATCCTCCTCGCTGAGGACATCTATTCGGTCGGTCTCACGAGTTACGCGGTCAAGCATGCCAATTAGGTATTCGGAGGGGATCTGGCCCTCCATTGCAATGAGCGAACCGATGCCTACTCGTGTAATTCCGTTAATCTCGTTTGCCATTGCCCAGACGCATGATGTATCGATCCTCAGGGCTGTTCCAAGGTATGGCACATCATCGAAGGCAAGTGCAGGTGATGGGATTGCTGTAATGGTCAAACCAGTACCTCCGAAATGAGTGTGCCGAGATCCCACAGTGCAACTGATTCAACTTTAAGGGTCTGCCCTTGGAAATGGACGCGAGATGAATCCGCCTGCCCGGGCCAAGAGTCAACGGCAAGAATGTGGGGGAAATCTTGAATGTAACTCACCGCTGCCTCAGTTAAAGACCGTGCAAAGACTGCGGTTTTTACCCCTCTTGAAAACTGCGGGTTGAGATGTGTTTGGAGATGGTCGTCATTGAACCCATAGCCGATGAAAAGAAGAGCGTTTGCTCGGTCGATTGCGCCTGTGGCTCGATTCTTCTGAGCATCAAAAGGGCGCTCGTACCCGGTCTTGTACTTGCTGAGGCCTGGTGTAATGATGAGTGGCTGTCCGCCGAAGGCGATCTCGGAGCGCACCGGCTCACCTTTGTGTTTGAACCAATCCAGGCTGCCATGAGGTTTTGCGAGGCGTACATGGTGTCTGTAACTGAACGACGTTTGACCGCGGGGTAATCGGCGTACTGACACAAGCGCCTCGCGACTGGCGGCTTCGTCGTAAGTGCCGATTGTGTGCCCATTGAAGCCCGTATCTACGGGTATCGCGGCAAGTGCGCATGCCAGCTCAATCAACCGGTCATAGTTTGTCGTAATGACGTCGGCAGATGCGGAACTCTTACTGATGTAGCAAAGTAACTCTTGCAAAGGGTAGCGCTCATTTGGCGACATGATTTGGGCTATTGCCCGCTCTTCGCAAGCCTGGATGATGTCTGCCGTTGCAGTAACGAGGATGGGTAGCGAGGGGTCATCTCCGGCCAGGTCGTCTAGTGCAGCCTCCAGGCCAGACTTCTTCAGATTCTGTGCCACACGTACCCATGTCGTGTCTGGTATCCCGGCCTGTCCGAGACGTTGCGGCATCACTGCCTCCAGTTCGTTGGCGAGTGATCCCATACTGGGCAGACCATAGGAACAGGACAGTCCCGAACCAATGATTGTAGTGAGGCCCGCAGTAAAGAGCTGCTGGATATGCATATACACGGTGTCAAGGCTCACAGAACTCACCAGAAGAACATTATCTGTTCAAGCCAAGTTCTTATGGGAATGAAATGCCCAAATTACTGTGTGTCATCTTAAAGTGTGTAGCCCGTATGGCTCATGCCCACACCAACGTAAAGCCAGTGGAAACCTTGGCGCCAGTTCTTGGTTTCTCGTCCGCTCTAGTGGCGAATGCGGCTCACGAGTCCGTAGTTTCAACGGCAAGCTGCTCAGCGGGGAAGGATTGCGATCGGCTCCCGCCCCTGCCAGCGCTCAACTATGCTGAGGCACGCCAGTGACGTGGGGATAAGGACTACTGTCACTGCTCACGAAAGGACAAACTAATGGCGCGGCCGACAGTTCAGGATGTCGCCAAGACGGCGGGCGTGTCCGTAGGGACGGTGTCGCGCGTCTTGAACGGAAGCTCCGCTGTCAGCGAGGCGGCCAAGGAGAAGGTCAACGCCGCCATCCGCGAGCTCAGCTATCGTCCTCTCGCCTCAGCAAGGGACCTCCGAAGAGACCGGACCATGCGCGTTCTGGCGCTCGCCAAGAACCTGGACTCGCTCGTGATTAGCGAAGTCTTCCGAGTGTCGGATATGCGGCGGCCGATTCGGGCTACGTCAGCCTCATCGCAGCCACCGACGGGGATTTGGATTGCGAGGAGCAGCTTGCGGACATGTTGAGGAACGGCTCTGTGGACGGCTTAGTGATCTTTTCGCCCACGATGCCTGACGATGACCTCAACACAGTCGCCGAGCTACTGAGCGTCATCCAAGTCTGTGAAATTGTCGACGCCGAAGCGGCATTCGGGGTGTCCATCGACGACCGACAGGCAGCCTACGACATCACCAAACACCTGATCGACACAGGCGCCAAGAAGCTGGCCATGCTCGCCCACAGGGGAGCCCGCTCAGGCCGGTTGCGCGAAGAAGGCTTCCGCCAGGCACTCACCGAAGCGGGCTTGGAGCCAGACCAGATCCTGTTCGGCGAAGGCAACTTCGGCTTCCACGCCGGCCGTACGCTCGCCAAGAAGCTCCTCCAAGCAAAAGACCTCCCCGATGCAGTTTTCTGCGGCACCGACGTGGTCGCGGTCGGGTGCGTCCGGGAACTCACCGACGCAGGCCTGAAGGTGCCAGGCGACATGGCCGTAGCGGGTTTCGATGACTCTGCCCAAGCGGAGATGTGCGTCCCGGAGCTGACTACCGTAAGACAGCCAGCCTACGAAATGGGCCGCGTAGCTGTCGCCGAACTCCTGCAGCGAATGACAGTCGAGGGATCCCATCGCAAGGGAAGAACCTTCCTCCCGCACGAACTCGTCATCAGGGACTCCACCAAATAGAGAGGGTTGACAGCCCTCAGTGGTCCCTGTCACGCTACTTTGGAATCGATTCCACGGCCGCAAGGCCGATTCTTTTGAACACATTGGAATCGATTCCACGGATCACGAGAACCACCGACAAAGAAGCCACCATCAGAACGCGGGACAGCCAAAACGCGCACTGAACTCCGCCCGCCCACAGACCCCAAAGGAGCCACTTGTGGACTTGAACCGACCTGCTCTCCAGCTCCAGAACAAAGCCGCAAAGCCCTAGCGGCGACCGCAATAGCAGCAGCCCTCCTCCTCAGCGCGTGCGGCGGGGGAGCGGCGCCCCAAGGTGCGGAACAAGCAGCAGCTGCCGATCCGGCGTCGGGCGCTAATGCCAGCGGCGACGTCAACATCTGCGGCGTCAAGGACGCGAGCGGTATCTACAAGGGCACGGCGGAAGCGTTCACCAAGGCGAACGGCAAGGTCACGGCCAAGTACACCGAGATCGGCGCCACCACGGATGAGGCCCGCACGCAGATCGTGCAGCGGCTCGAGGGTAAGTCCGCTGAGTGCGACCTCTTCGTCACGGACGTCATCTGGACCTCCGAGTTCGCGTCCCAAGGCTGGCTGCTGGACCAGACCAAGCTGGTGAAGGCCAACAAGGACCGGCTCATTCCCTCCACTGTGGAAACCACCAAGTACCAGGACGAGTACTGGGGCTGGCCGTTCTTCACCAACGCCAGGCTGATCCACTACCAGAAGGAAAAGGTAGCCAAGCCGGAGACCTGCGGCCAACCGGCCAGTGAACCCACCCCAGCCTTCCCGTAGGCGTTCTTCGAAGTCTGCACGGAAGGCCGACAGGGACTGTTTGCGTGCTGCGTCAAGGTCGCGGGTAAACCTGGTACTTGAACCGTATCGAAGCGCCATCGCACTGCCGCCCTTGATGGCCCCTTGGGGCAGCATCTGTCCTACCACCACCAGAGCCATCGTCGTTCTCCGGCGAAGGATGAGGGTTTCGTCTTCCTCAAGGTTCTTGAGTCTCTGATTAAGGGCCGCAACATTCCGAGGCGGGGTGTCGTAGGTCATCCGGTGAGCTCCTTGCGTATACGGTTCCACTCGGCCGTTGTCAGCAATCCTTCAGCGCGGGCCTTGGCCGCAGCGTCTCGGAGTCTCGTGGTGGGCACCCGGCCTATGCATTCAAGGAGTGCTTCACCGAGCTGCTGGGCGCGGATCCCGCGGTAGAGCGTGACCTTCGTTTCGACCCCCGCCTTGGTGACCTTTACATAGGGAGGCATTGCGCGGCGGACACGACGGCCCGTCCCCACGGTGATCTTCGCCGGATTGACATCCCCCAGGCCGAGGAGCGCCAGGACGGACTCACCGCGAAGGTATGCGCCGTCTCCTGCACGCAAGGTCGCTTCGGCGAACTGATCATCGTCGGTCGGCGGGATGTCAGTCATCCGGTAAAGACCATATCCGACATGCTCCAGGCCGCCCCGGGCCGTGAGCTTCGGCAATTCGACGGCCGGCACGCCAGCGGATACCGCATCCGCGGTGGTGACATAGCCATGGTTGTCGAATGCCAGCTCACGCAGCACGTCTCGATAGGTCCTCCTCATGTCAAAAGTATACTGTCCACGGTATTGTGTTGCCAGGGAATCGTCATCCCCTGCTGGCTTTGGGGTCATCACCCCGCGATCGCTTAGGTCTGATAATCGGCTGCTAAGGTTCCATTTTCTGAAAACTTTGGCGCCACTCGGAGATCTCTTTCTCTTTACGTTTCCGATCCCTCACAGGCAGCTCAGCCAGCCCCTTGGTAAGCGATTCATCAAGCTCTCGCCACCGGCGATTCGCCCATTCGTGGGACTGTGATCTAGCGTTCAAGACCATACCCCGGACGGGCCACCAGGCAGGCGACCGCAAATTTCCCTGATTCAAAATTCCCAGTGCATAAGCCACTTGCACGGCCGCTACGCTCCAAGCCATCACCGTAAACGGGGCGTAATCAAAGCTGAAAGCGATTGCGGCGGCACTCGGTCCTATCAAGAGGGCGACGAGCTTGGCCAAGCGGGAAGTCTTAAACCACCCACGGTTGGAGGCAGCGATTGCCAGCTCCGCGATCCATCCTGTTGACGCCAGAACCAAGCCGCCGAAGTATGCATTGAATACGAAGAGAAATACCACGATCCGCAAGAATTCTGGTTGGCTCCAGTCGGGCTTCACCTCGTCATACATTTGCGATATAAGAACGATTTCCCCCGCCGCCAGGAGGGAAATCACCACCCATCGCCAGGCTATCTTTGCCAGTTGCCACCGATTGGGATCGGCCCTGTCTATGCGGATCCCCCAGCGGTTTCCCCAAGTCCTGGCGATGTTATCTCGGCGAAAGGCCGTGTGATTGAGATCCCACTCTTTGGCGACGGACTTGAGACCAAAGTATCCACTGCCCGGTGCCGCCAGGAGTAAGACAGCCCACAACGCCAGAGTTGCGATAAGAATTGAGGCCGATGACTTCAACCAGTCAGGCCGGTCTGTGCTTAGTAGTATCCACAGGAGGCCCCCGGAAGGAGCGGTTGCTGCACCCATCAAGGAAGCCCACTGTATTAGGTTCCTGAAACGCAAGACCATGAACATCCTGACGGCCGAATCGGCGTCCAGCTCTTTCTGGGATGTTGTTTCGATCCTGTTGACGGCGAGTAGCAAGCCCCCGAATGCTATGTAGCCAGCGAATCCTCCCGCATCAATGGTAAAAACCTGAAGATACGCGCGCAGTCGCGAGGGATCTACGTCGAGGGCCCCGTCGAACACTGTCCACGCGGGCATCGTTGCTCCAACGAGCACCATGACTGCGGCGCCGATTGGCACGTAAAGCGTTATGATCAGGCCGTTCAGGATCAGGCGTGAATGCTCGGCGCGACCCACCGCGTGCGAATCATTTAGCGAGTGACGGGCTGAAGAGTGGGTCCGTTTGAAGTCGCCGCGTCTGACTTTCGATTTCTGCCGATCGGGGTGTCGGAGCTTAGTGCCGTTCAATGCTGCTCTTCCTTCCTTCTTTCAGCTGGCGTTGCCGTTTGCTTACTCAAAAGCTAGGTGTCAGCTGTGACACTTTTATGATGCGGAGGAACACAAAGCCGGACTCTATGAAGCTCCGGAGGTAGTTTGCACCATGGCAACAGGAGTCCTAGAAAAGTGCCAAAACAAACTCCTCAACCCGTCCGAACACCTCGCCCTGAACCCTCTGCGAAGCCCGCCAATCCTCAGGGATCTGCAAAGAATGATCGGCTCCCGGCACCTCCACGAACGTCCCGCATCGCTCGGATTTCCGTCCGCCGTCCCACAGCTTGTCCAGCGAACCGCCAACAAAAAGGTCCTCTTTGGACGTTGCCGCGATCGTGCTCCGGACAACGGAATCCGTAAGCAGCGGCGTCAGCCAGATACCTGGGATGCGGTTCTCCTCTGCCCAAGGAATGCTCAACGTGCTGAATGACTTGGCAACAATCAACTTCTGGTGGGCATCCGGAGAAGAAGCGAAGGCGCTTTCGACGGCCCGGGCCAGAAATGAGTGCGGGTCAGCACTGGGCGAATCATCGGGAGTCCACCGTACGGCCTGAACGTGCCAGCCAAGCGATCCCAACATTTCCCCGATCCAGAAAAGGACTGGGCCTTCCACTGGATACCCTGACCCCGGCAGCAGCACAGCGACCTTGGTTTTATCCGGGTTTTCTGCAGGGGCTTTGGCCCACGTGAATGACTCCATAAGGCAGGCTACTCGACGCCGCCCCTCCGGAACCACCTCACCCAGCACCACCTAGAAGCCCACGATCCACCACCTAGGTACCCCTAAATCACCCCCAATTCCACCTTCTTCACCACCTAGTTTTCGCTTTCCACCCTGTGGCCCTCCAGCCCGCCCATAGTGTCCTTCCCAGAACGAGCCCGCGGTGAAGCACCGCGGCCGCTCCAGAAGAACGTGAACGACTATTGGGGTTGGGGAATTGAAGCTGAGTCAGCAACAGAGCATTGCCGCCGCCACGGACCAGTGGGTCACCGGCATTCCGGGCCGCATTCCAGGCCATGTCATTTTCGTAGAGAATCCCGAGCACACGGATTACGCCAAGACCCTCGTCGTCGAGGGTTCCGAAATCCTGGCAATGAACGGCGACAAGGAGGACCAAGGCATTGTCACGGTCACCGGATCGTTCGACGTGGCCGGCGAAGAGCTCCTGGTGGACGGCACGCTCAGCCTCGAGATCCAGGATTACATAGCCATCCCGTTCGTGAACCTGGTGGGCGTGACCGTCGTCAGGATCACCACCAAAGAGGACTGGCAAGCCTTCTTTGACGATGCTGACGAAGCCCGCAGCTCGGGCCACTTCGTCCCGCAACTCACCGAGGTCAACGCGGTGCTGGCGGAACGCGGACTGCTGGCCGGCACCCAGAAGAACAACCTCATGCTGTCCCGGCTTCACATTGCCTGGGACGGATCCATCCTCAGCGGACCCTACGGAACCAGGGTCGGCGCGGTGGGTGACGAACTCGCAGATCTCCGCATACGGGCCATCACCCTCCGCCCGGAGTCGGCCGTCGCCGCCGTCTACTACCCGTGGGACATTCAGGATTCCTTGGAGGCCAAACCTTGGATACCCCGCTACTTGGCCGCCTTGGATGCGTGGAAGTTCATTCCCCGTGAGGAGCGCTCCACCACCAAGCTGGTGGGATTTGGCACGAGCCTTTACGGCGCAGCACCAAGCGACAACCTCCCCTCACCACAAGCCCCCTTCATCCTCAAAAGGGGCTCGGACCACACCCTTTTGGACACGAAGACGGGCCGTCTCTTCAAGCTCGGACCGGATGCCGCAGTCATCATCGAAGCCGTCTCCAACCTGCGGGACGTCAAAGCTGCGGCCATCAGGACAGCACCTCACCTCAAGGTGACAGCCACAATCGCTGAAGGATCCGCACGAGCTGTCCTGGCCCGCTTTGAGCAGCTGGGCATCGACATCATGGGTGCGAACTGATGACCGTCACACCGATCCTCCCCACGCCACGTACACAGCTGCCACTCTGGGTTCCCCTGACCACCCAGCATGATTTCGCTGCGGACAGCTACACAGCAGTGAAGGCCGACGGCGTTCACGTCACCTTTGAGGATGGGCGGCGGAGGCTGTGCGCCAAGAGCGGACTCTGGAACGCCAACCTGGGTTACGGCAACCAGCACATTGCCGCGAACATCAGTGCGGAGCTCCAAGCAGCGTCGTATTTGCCGCTATTCCGTTCGGCCCATCGCCAAGCCATCGATGCCTCCACGGCCCTCCTGGGCCTGCCAAAGCACGCCTTCCATCGTGTCTTGTTTTCCACCTCCGGAGGTGCTGCCAACGACGCGGTGATGAAGCTCGCCCGCCAGTTCTTCGTCCTCGAGGGACAGCCCGAGCGGAAAGTCGTTGTCGGCCTCAAAGGCAGCTATCACGGGCTTACGTATGGAAGCCAGGCTCTGAGCGGCGACGAACTCGGGCAGGCCATGTACGCAGTGGATCAGCGGAACATCCGCCACATAGCGTTCGATGACGACGGCAAGGAACTGGCCCAGCTGATGCGCCGTGAAGGCCACAGGATCGCGGCGGTCATCGTGGAACCCGTCCTTGGATCGGGCGCTGAAGTGGTGCCCCAGGACTTCCTAGAAGAAGTCATGAAGCACAGGAAGCAGCACGGCTTCCTTCTGGTGGCCGACGAGGTTGCCACTGGCTTCGGCCGGGTGAGCGGGTGGTTCGCGTCGGATGAGTGGGAGCAGCAGCCGGACGTCATCATCACGTCCAAGGGCCTGACCAACGGCACCAGCGCATGCGCCGCACTGCTCATCAGCCAAAAGGTCACTGAAACCTTCGACAAGAACGAGGCCGTCTTCGTCCACGGCGAGACCCAGGCAGGAACCCCGGCAACGTGCGCCGCGATCCTGGGCACCATCGACGAAATGCGGAGGCTCGACTTCCGGACGCTCAACAAAGAAGTCTCACATGGCCTGGACACACTCATCGCCGAACTCCAAGAAACCAAGGGTGTGGGTAACGCCTCCGGCCGGGGCTGCATGCGGGGCCTCAAACTGCTGTCCAACAACGGGCTGCCCCTTTCAGCCAACGGTGTGCTGGCGGTGGTGAAACGGATCCACCACGCCGGCGCCATTGTGCAGCCCGGGCCGGGGCGGATCCAGCTGCTGCCAGCCCTTGTTTACACGCAAAAGGACTTCGAGGAACTCAGGATCGCCCTCAAAGCGGGCCTCACCACGGCCCACTTCGATGGAGTGTTCGCATGATCGCCGACCACCTGTGGAAGACACGCTGCGTGGTGCTGGACGCAGGAATGTCGTCCAAGTACGTCGGTGGAATCACCCGAGGAAGGACCGGCCTGGTGGTGGACAAGGCCCTGCCTCAGCACCGGGACAAACTCCTGGCCGGTGATCTCAAGGGTGTGCCGGTCCTGGAACTCACGGCCGCACCCGTCGCCATTGGGACCCTGCGAGCCGTGGGAACGTTCATTCGTGAGAACGGACTCCAGACCGTTGTTGGGCTGGGAGGCGGGTCGGTTCTCGACGCCGTGAAACTCGCCGCCCTTTTCACAGCCGACCCGAGCCTGCCCATTTTCGCGGAACGGCACGCCAAACGCTCGGGACTCCTGGTCCTGCCTCCAGTCACCACCACCAAGGAACGCCCCAAGACCATCCTCATGCCGTCCACCGTGGGGACCGGTGCGGAAGTCAGCGGCGTAGCGTGCCTGGACACCGCCGTCGGACGCCGTTTGATCGTCTCCCGCCGACTGGCGGCTGACACCGCAATGCTCGACGCCGGCCACCTCGCCACCCTGCTGACGGCGTTGGTCTTCGAGGGCCTCCTGGAAGCGTTCCTTCGGGTGGCTGGAACCATGATCGGCAGCACCGCGAACATGTTCGACGACGACGGCTACTCGCTCATCCAACGGATCATCCGGCTGGGGCAACGCCTGCTCCAGGGCGATTCCGTGGAGCTGCGGCTGGCTGCGGGACGCCTCAGCATGGAGACCCACACCGGTTGGGCGCTGATGGGACGCAACCCTTATGGCGCAAAACATTGGTACGTCGCCAACGAGCTTGCCTACGTCACCGGCGAACGGAAGATGGCGGCGACGGCGTCAGTAATCGGTCCCATCTGGCGGGAGATCGCCAGCGGCGCAGCAGCCTGGGGCGACAAAGCCCGGCTCCACGAGCTGTGGACCGTGGTGAGGGACGTTGAGCCGTCGCTTGACCCCAGCCCTGGCGAGGGAATCGATGAGTTGATGTCGCGGTG
Source organism: Arthrobacter sp. B0316-5-4 (assembly GCF_059090325.1). NCBI lineage: Bacteria > Bacillati > Actinomycetota > Actinomycetes > Micrococcales > Micrococcaceae > Arthrobacter > Arthrobacter sp. B0316-5-4. Next base: position 121,318 of record NZ_JBNHFN010000006.1, on the reverse strand, counting down.
GGGCATAGCCGGGCTTGGCGCGATCAGCAAAGACACGGAGTCGCGAACCGCCGACGCGACCGTCCAGAACTGGGGCGGAGCGCTGCCCATGCTGCGCGGAATCGACGCCGTTCAGGTGCAACACGTGCTCGCCGGAGCCGCAGCAACAGCCCAAATCTTGCCAAGCCCAGTGGGCCAACTACGAGTGGCAGGGGAGAGGAGGTGAAGCACATGAACAGCAGCACAGCACTCAAGCCCCTGGACCTCAGCATCCAGGAACTTGAACCCATGGACGTCCCGGACGACTGGGACGAACGCATCAAGGGAATCTCAGCCGGCCTGGCTTTGGTGGGGATCGCGGTGGCGATCACCTGATCGGCCTCACAGCGGAAAAGCACGCCCGCAGGCCCACTCTGCGCCGAGAGGAGGTGAACGCACATGCAGGATCAGCTCAACATCTCCATCCAGGAGATCGAGTCGATGGATACCCCGGACTTCAACAACTGGTTCATCGGAGTCACCCAGGGAGTAGCCATCGGCATCATCGCCGTCAGCATCACCTAAGCCAGCCACGGCCCAAAAATGGCAAGCATCGAACAGACAACCAAAGAAGAGAAAGGAGGAGCCAATGATCGCAACCTCGAACCTCCAGCTGTCCATCGAAGAGCTCGAGAACCTCGACACCCCGGACGATACACCGTGGTACATCCGCGTCGGTGACGTCATCATCATCGCCGGCATCGTCGTCGGAATCGCCGCCACCTAGCCGGTGCACGCGGGTGGTGCACCGTTCCGTCGCCACCCGCGTGCATTCCCGGCCCAACCAACTCCCGGAGGACACCAGCTGATGAAAACCGCACCCGACAAAGCCGCCGACGCCATCCTGCGCGTGCTCGGCCACCTCGATCCACCCGAGGATTTGTACAGCGTTTCAGGGTCCCGCCTCTACGACCGGATCACCGCGAACGACCTCACCGAACTTCCCGAAATTCTGGCAGCGGCACGCAAAACGTCCGGTCCCATCCTCGAATTGGCTTCGGGTTCGGGGCGGATCACCCGGCCCCTTCTCACGCTGGGACGGCCGCTGACCGCCGTCGACTCTTCACCGGAAATGCTCGCACTGCTGCAGGCGAGGGTAGCCAGCCGGGCCTTCAATCCTCGGGAGGTCAACGTGGAGTTGGTGGAGGCGGACATGTCCCGCTTTGAGCTCGACGGCGGGTACGGTTGCGTGGTACTCGGTGCCAGTTCCATCACCCTCCTTGACGTGTCCGCACGGCGTGAGCTCTTCCGCCGGGTCCGTGACTCTTTGACGCCGGGCGGCGTCTTCCTGCTGACAGTCCTGAACGCTGACAGCCACGAAACATCGGACGACGACGGCGACGGCTACACCACCATCTCTGCGTTCGGGGAGGACTCATTCCTGATCACCGCAGAAAGCCGTGATCCCGTTAATGGCGCACGGCATGTCACCATGATCCACGTCAGCTTCAACGAGGGCGACACCTACCGGTCCTCCGCCTATACCAGCGAAGTTGCCTTCGTCAGCAATGACCTCATCGCCGAGGAAATCGTGGGCCAGGGACTCACCATCCGCGAACGCCGTCCGGTTAGGATCGCGTCCCGCAGTTCCCGCCTGAACGACATTGAGCTGTGGGTGTGCGCAGCATGAGCCTTGATCCCGTACGCACGCTGGACCCATCCTCAGGGTTGGTGTCCGAAGCTTCCGTGTATGTGCCGAACGACGTCGGCTTATGGCGAACCGTGGGGGTGCTCGCGCAAGCGCGGGCCTCCCAGCCTGGGTTCGCATCCGCCGTCGGCGCCTTTGACGTCAACAAGCGCGCCTCCCTTACCAGGGGTGCCGGTGAGGCTGTGGAGCGTTTCGCTTTGGTACCCGCGCAGACCGATGACGAGCACCTTCGTGCCCGGCCGGGTAGCGAGGAGCAACGCCTTGATTTCGTCACGGCCGGGCTGGGTCGAGCGTCGGCGTTGGCGTTCGATTTCCCTTGGTACCGCGCCACTGACCTCCTCACGCACAAGACGACGTACGTTCCCGCGCCGCTGGTGGATTACGGCCCCGGGCTCGCGGAGCCAAATCCGTGGGACTCGTTCTTCGATCCGTCACCGAATGGTGCCGCTTCGGGTCCGTCCGAAAGTTTTGCCAAGACTGCGGGGATTGCTGAAGTCCTGGAGCGCGATGCCTTCCTCTCCGCTTGGCGTAACAGGACGCCGCTCTACCTGTTCGACGTCGCCGGTCTGCAGGATGCGCCCGGCAACCGAAGCTTGGTAGCGCTTCTCGCCACCGCCCGCGCAGCTGGGGTGGAGCCTACGCTCGCGTTCGTTCCTCAGCATGGCGGCCCTTTGGAGACAGCGGTTTGTATCATTACCAACCCCTCCGGACCCAAGCCATTCGGTGCAGTCGGGTTGAAAGCCTCGCCGGACCCGATAGCCGCGCTGCGGGGAGCGCTTCAGGAAGGACTGCAGATACGGGAACTCTTCCTTGCCCGCACACAGGCTGCCGTTCCCGCGCCGGAAGTTACCGACGACGAGTCACGCGCTGATTTCTGGACCACCGAACCCGCCATCAGCGAGTTGGTTCAGTGGGTCAGCACATTCACGCCGTCTCCGCTGCCAGCCCGTCAGCCCGCAGCCAGTGTCGACGCCCTGGTAAGGCATGTGGAGGGGAGGGGCATCACCGCCTTGTGGGTCAGCCTCACCCACCGGCTCCCGGTACCCATCCGGGACATGGGCTGGGTGGCCGGCAAGGCCATCTGCCCCGGTACGGTCCCCTTGTCGATGGACGAAACCAAAGGTCTGTCCGGGACGGCCTCTACCCCGCATCCGCTGATATGAGCCGCGCAACCAAAGCGGGAACCACCGTGGAATGGCCGGTTCAACTAGCCCCCACGGCTTCCATCGACGAACCGCTCCAGGAGGGCGGACCGTGGATTGTTGCCGTGAACGGTGTGCCGAAAGCGCGCGTCTCCGCCGACGTCGCCAATGTCCTCAAAGTGGTGGACGGCCATAAAGATCCGGGGCAGGTTGCCGTCCGCTTGGGGTCGCCGTGGACATCTGCGGACGTCGTGGGAATTGTGCGTCAGCTTGCGCACACCGGAATGTTCGACGGCGGCGCGCAGCCGGCAGAGGCACGTCGCGTCCAGTTCCGGGCGCCGCTGACATTGCAGTTCACGCTGTTCAATCCGGCCCCGTTGCTGCACGCACTTCGGCCGGTGGTGGCCGCGATGATGCGACCTGCTGCCGCCATCCTTGCTTTGTTGTTGCTGCTCGGAGGCTTGATAGGCGCCGCGATAGCGGGACCGCAACTATGGCGGGTCCTCGCCTCGCCGCTTCCCATTGAAGCGTACTTGTACGTTGTTGGCGCCATGTTCATGTCCACGCTCTTGCATGAGCTGGGGCACGGGATGGCCCTCAGCTACTTCGGCGGGACCCCGCGTCGCATCGGGATCATGCTGTTCTACCTGTCGCCCGCGTTCTTCTGCGACGTTACAGACGGGTGGCGGTTGAGCTCACGAAAACAACGGGTGCTGGTTGCCCTCGCCGGCCCCCTGGTACACGTTGCGCTTGGCAGTATCGCTTTGACTCTCCAGGCTTTTCTTCCTGAGTCATCCGTGAAGGACGCGGCAGTCCTGTACGGCCTGATCTGCTACGCCGTGGCGGTCCTGAACCTTTTCCCTTTCATCAAACTGGATGGCTACGTCGCGTTGATGTCCGCCGTGGACATCCCCCACCTCCGGAAGAAATCGCTGACCTCGCTGGGCGAGATCGTTAGCTCCCGCGTTCTCGGCTCGCAGAGGACCTTCAGGAGCCAAGGCCTCCTGCCGTGGTTCGGACTCGCATGCTTCATCTCCGGGATCGTCTTCATGCTGGTCGGGTTCCAGCGACTTATGCCGATCTTCCTGCAGCTCGGATACCCGGGGCACGTGGTTGTTCTTCTGGTCCTTTGCCTGTTGGTGGGAATGGCGGCCAAAAGTGTGTACCGGTTTTTCAGCACAGCGGCCAAGAACGGAAGTGCCCGGTGGCGGCGGATCCTTGTTGCGCTGCTGGGGTTTCTGGTCGCTGGCTTGCTCCTGGCCATCATTCCGGTGAGGCCTGTGACGGTAGCCGGGTACACCTATCACGATGGCCAATTGAGCGTCGTGATCCCGCTCGAAGGCTCGCCCTCTGCGCTTTCACCCGGGGACCACGTCACCTTGCAATCGCAGGGAATGATCATTCACGAGAACCTGGGCCGGGCCACGGTCGGTGAGCAACCGCCGTCGAAGTCCATGGCACCGCTGGACACGCTGGTCCCGGTAGCGCTGGAAGACGACCGCCTTCCCGTCCTCGCGTTCCCAGCGCGCTTGGAATCAGGGACCAATCTTTCCTCCTCAGGGCGTGCTGAAATCACCAGTCAACGCCAATTAAGCCTAGGGGAGTGGCTGTGGGAGTCGGTCACGACGTCGCCGTTGTGGCCTTTCCATCCAGTCGACGCGTCGAAAGGGCGACCATGAAAATCCATGCCAGCTTCGAGCATTTCAGCAAGAAACGAGGCTCGAGATTCGCCGTCGAAGACCTGACGTTCGACGTTCGGGCCGGGACCGTTATGGGACTGATAGGCCCTAACGGGGCGGGGAAAAGTACTGCGCTCGCGGGCCTGACCGGGCTGTTGGACGCGACCTCCGGACGGGCTACCGTTTTCGGCTCCGACTACCGGACGCTGCGGCGGCCCGCCACCAAGGTGGGGGTGTACCTGGACGGGATGGACGTGGAGCCAGGGCTTACCGGACGGCGCCACCTCCAGATCTGCCAACTCGCGGCAGGGGCCGACCGGGAAAGTGTCGACCGCGTCCTTGATCAGGTGGATCTCCTCGCGGACGCAGGCCGGAAGGTCCGGGACTACTCGTTGGGCATGCGGCAACGCCTTGGGATTGCGTCCGCTCTTGTCGGGAACCCACAGCTCCTAGTCCTCGATGAACCGGCGAACGGGCTGGACCCCGAAGGTATCCAATGGCTCCGATGGTTCCTGCGCGATTTCGCTGCCGCAGGAGGGAGCGCACTGGTCTCGAGCCACCAACTTATGGAACTGGAACAGGTAGCTGATGAAGTAGTCATTCTCAAGCAAAGAACGCTGTTCCGGGGAACCCTGGACGAGGCGAAGGCCATGGGCGGCGGCAGCCTTGAATCCGCGTACTTCACGATTCTCGGGGCGGCGGCCGAATGAACAGCTTGGCCTGCGGCCTCCGTTCGGAACTCCTCAGATACTTCAGCGGCTACTCAGTTCTGGGCATCCTGGCCTTCAGCGGATTGGTGCCATGGTTCGTGGCCAACTTCCTCGGCTGGCCCCAAAACTCGGATCGATTCCAGGCCGCGGACAACGTGGACATCTTCTGGGCCGTCGCCGCCAGCATTGCCCCTGTGGCAACGTTCGCGGGGAGCTACCTGGTCACCCGGGAGTCGTATTACGGGACGATTCGGCGCAGCGTGGTGACGTCGGGTGCGATGAGCGTGTTCAGCGCCAAGTACGTTGCATCGCTCGCTGTTGGAATGGGTACCGCGCTCGCAGGCATCGTGGTGTGGGGCGGGAGCGTGGTGTTCTCCCTGGCGCCGACCACCCGGGAGCAGTTGCTGGCGCCTGAATCACTGGGCGCCTTAGGCGCCGTTGTCCTCGCGTCCAGCCTGGGTGCGCTCTGGGGATGTTCCCTCGGCTGGATCATCCAGCACTACTACGCGACGACGATTCTCACCTTGCTCATTCCACTCGCCATTGAGTTCCCGTTGATGGCCAATGCTCCCGCGGTTGCCCGCTGGCTTCCCTCCGGTGCTCTGGCGGGTGTGGTGTCGCTGCCGATGGAAGGTTTGCTGGAGCCCGTAGCGGCGTTCCTTCTGTCCGTTGCCTGGACGCTCATTGCTGGCGTAGGGGCGCTGTGGGTGGTTCGGAGGAGGGAGTTTTAGTGGTCAACCTGGGACCCGCTCTTCTTTCCGACCTCCGGCGGCCGTGGTTATGGAAGGGCTCGGCCATCAGCGCCGCGCTTGTTTTGGGACTCACCGGAATGCTGCTCGTTGCGGGCACCAGTGACGCCGGAGTTGAAACGCCCGGCTTGTCGGCGGTCTTACTGGAAGCGGTGACTTCGTTGGTGCTGACCGTCTCCGCGGTGTTCGGGTCATTCTCGTTCACCGCCGACTACCGGGCAGGCAGCTTCAACCGCCGGGTCTTGCTGTTCCAGCGGAGACCGGCGTTCCTTGGGCGCGCACTCTCGACGGCGGCGGCAGCCCTCTTTACCGGGGCGGTTGTTGGCTCGGCTTTAGGCCTTTCTGGAGCAGTTCTCAAGGTTGCTTGGACGCTGAGTCCATCCCTTGTCCTGGTCTTTGCAGGAACAGCCGCCATGGGGGCACTCTGGGGCTTCGCCCTCGGTTCCCTTCTCCGGAACCACCTGGTCAGCCTCTTTGCGATTCCACTCAGCGTGGCCCTCCCCGGGCTGTTGCCCGACCCCTCACAGCCAATGGGGACGTTCTTCTTCCCCGTGCTGGCCGCCGACTGGGCTCAACAAGCGGCTGTCAACATACCGGCGTCGGGGGCTTTCTGTGGAGCCGCGGGCTGGCTTGTACTGGTGGCAGCGGCAGCATTCACGGTGTTCGTGAAGCGTGACCTGGCCTGAAAATCACCACATATTAGGAATACATTGTGAATCGAAAACCCCTGGTTTGGCTGCTCCTTTCGTTGGTGCTGGCCGCTTATGCCGTCTCCATTTTTGTGTCCAATACCAATCAAGCGTGGTGGTCCACGGTTTCCGGGGTCATCATCGCGGCGGCCTCGTTGGTGATGGCGTGGAGATTCAGCAGGGAGCTCAAGTACAACCGCCGTCCTTGAGGCGCGGGCTCAACCTCAGCGCCCCTTGGTTGGTTTGACCACCATCGCTGAACCGCCGCCTCGACGAACCGGCTCCGCAGCAGCTGTTGTTGATCCGTCCTTGTTGAACTCGATTGCTGTCGCGGCACCGATTTCCGGATCTGATGTGAGGCCGTCACCGGCAGGAACCAGCTGGTGGCCCAAGGCCTTCAGCGCGTCGCCATACTTGGCGATGAAGGCTGGTTCGGAAGTTACTGTTGTGCCGTTCCTAGGTGCAGCACGTGGCGCGGCAAGCGCCTCGGATACCGTCATTCCCAGGTCCACCCGGTTCAGGATGGTTTGCAGGACCGTAGTGATGATGGTGGAACCGCCGGGGGAGCCGAGGGCCAGGAACGGATTGCCGTCCTTCAGGATGATGGTGGGCGACATCGACGACCGGGGACGCTTGCCCGCTTCGATTCGGTTCGGGTCAGTGGCTTTGTATTCCGTGCTGAAGTCGGTCAGTTCGTTGTTGAGCAGGAAGCCACGGCCGGGCACAACAATCCCGGAACCGCCGGTCTGCTCGATCGTCAGCGTGTACTCCACGACGTTGCCCCACTTGTCGGCGACAGTCATGTTCGTCGTCGAAATGTTCTCCGTATCCGTCTCATCGGCGAGCGGTGCCGCAGAAGGCGGGCACACGCCGTCGTACGTTTGTATGTTGCCGGGAGCGACCGGCTTCATGGCGGCCGTTGGACCGATCCCGCAAGCACGTTCCTTAGCGAACACATCACTCAGCAGGGTCTCGGTGGGGACATTGACGAAGTTGGGATCGCCCACGTAGGCACCACGATCAGCGTAGGCAAGCGAACTGGCCTCGATGTAGTGATGCAGGGCGTCCACCGGCTGCATGTCCTTGAGGTTGTAGTTCTCCAGGATGTTCAACGCTTCGCCCACCGTGGTGCCGCCGCTGCTGGAGGGAGCCATGCCGTAGACGTCGTATCCGCGGTACTGCACCTTGGTGGCGTCCTGGTTCTTCACCTTGTAATTGGCCAGGTCGGCCGCGGTCATTGAACCGACAGGGACGGGAAGTGCTGTGTCCGCGGTCTTCGGGGGAGCCTGGACGGTTTTGGCGATTTCTTCGGCAAGAGGGCCGCGATAGAAGGCGTCAGCGCCCTCTTTGGCGAGTAGCTTGTACGTCGCCGCGAGATCGTGGTTCTGGAACACGCTTCCGACGGCGGGAGCGTCGCCACCGGGAAGGAACAGGTCCTGCGTGGAGGTGAAGGCGTCGAAGCGGAGCTTGTTGTCGAGGGTCTGCTTGCGGAAGGTGTTGTCCACCACGAACCCGCGGGTAGCTACCTTGATGGCCGGTTTCAGAGCCTCGCCCAAATCCATGCTGCCCCAACGCTTCAGCGCTTGCTCCCATGTTGCGGCAGTGCCGGGGACTCCGACCGAGACGCCGCTGCTCACCAGTTCCGGGGTGAAGTTGTAGGGCTTCTTGGTGGCGGGGTCGATGAACGCATCGTTGGTGATGCCGGCCGGGGCAGTTTCGCGGCCGTCGATGGTGCCAACCTGCTTGGTCTTGGCGTCGTAGTAGACAAAGTAGCCACCGCCGCCGATGCCGGCGCTATACGGTTCGGTGACGCCGAGGGTGGCCGCTGCGGCGACAGCTGCATCGGCCGCGTTGCCACCCTTCCGGAGCACTTCGATGGCCGCCGCCGATGCTTCAGGATCCACGGTGCTGACAGCCCCGCCGTAGCCCGTGACCGTAGGGTTTTTGTCTGTTTGGCGGGGATCGGCGAAGGCTGGACTAGCCATCGCTCCGCTGGTCACGGTCAGAGCCAAGGCTGCCGTGACAGCAGCCAGCTGACGTCTCACATGTGTCATGGTGTCTCCCAGAATTTCCCAGACGATGATGTGGTTGGACGGTCCGGTCACCCTACCCCGGGGTTCTGCGGGGGACAACGGGTTGCCATGGCTCGGGGTTGGGAGTATCGCGGGCGCGTGGGAATCAAGAATTCCGCCAAGGCTGCGACACACTTGGGTATGTGGCGGACAGGTACAGGGTATGAGCTACCCATCGAGAGCCGCTGACAGCCAACGGGCCTTTCGGTTTCTATATGAGTCCGCATACGCCGACCTCTTGAAATTCGTTCAACGCCGAACAGATCCGGCGAATGCCGAGGATGTCGTGGCGGAGACATTTCTGATCGTTTGGCGGCGATTCCATGAAGTACCGGGGAACCAGGATGACGCCCGAGCATGGATCTTTGGAATCGCACGCAATCTGTTGCTGAATGCCCGTCGCAGTGAACAGCGGCAACAGGCCCTCGGGGTCCGTCTTGCTGAAGCGACGCCAGAATCACATTCTGCGTCCCACGCTGACCTGGTCAGCAGCCGTGTTGACCTGGGAAGGGCTTGGGCGCTCCTGTCCGAGGTCCATCAGGAAGCGCTCGCCCTCGCTGTATTTGAAAACCTGGCCGCGCCCCAAGCAGCCCGTGTCGTCGGAATCTCCCCTGTGGCTTTTCGATTGCGCCTCACCCGAGCCCGACGAGCTTTGCGGCTCCTGCTGGAGAATTCCCCGCACAACGCTCATGCCACGCCTACCCCGACGCTTTCAGAAAAGGCATCGACACCATGAAAAGCAACCAGCACATTGCAGAAGTCCTCTTGTCCATGGATGCAGCTGAGCAGAACCCGGCTTTTGATCCGCACCAACGCGAGGAAGACCTTAGACGCATTCTCGAAAGTAAACCCAGCATTTCTGCTTTGCCGGCGCACCCACGTTTCGACCGGCGTTGGAAAACCCTGGCTCTGGCTGGCTCTACGGTCCTGGTGACCGCCGCCCTCATATTTGTTCCGGCACTTTCCGGGGGAGACCCCGCCTTTGCAACGTGGACTGCCGCGCCTGGTCAGCTCAGCGGCACCGAACGGGATAACGCTGTTTCCGACTGCCTCCGCTCACGCGAAAGCGTCGGCGGTGGTATGTACGCAGACGATCTGGCCGCGGCCGACGTCGCGATCGCCGAGCGACGAGGTGCCTGGACAACAGTGGTCCTCACAGGGGCCGACGGCTTCGAAGCAACCTGCACCACAGATGCCTCGGCTCCGTGGTTCAACAAAGGGTCAATAGGCTCTATAGGAAAGCCGGCATCTGGTGCCCCTCTATCGGCTCGTGGCGTCAGGGCATCAGAACTGGGGACAGGTGTCATCTCCGACACGCCCCTGTCCATGGCCGCTGGTCGAGTAGGCGCAGATGTCACTGCGATCGTGTACAACAGCGCCGCGGGAAAACGGATCGAAGCGACGGTTTCCAAAGGGCGGTTCGCGTTCTGGCTGCCCGGTGCCGAGATAACAAACTCTTCCGATCAGCGGGTACCCATCGAAGTGACTTTCGTCGACAACTCGAAGGAAACCCTCTATCTCAGTCTCTGATGTGGCATTCGCGCTAATTCCTTTATGACTACTCGCTGACGCTTAAAGGTGGTTAGGCTCGGGGGATGACAGCGAGAAGTTGGAAGCCGACAAGAGGCCAAGCTATATACGGTGTGCTCTTGTCGGGGCTGTTATTGACCAGCACGATCATCTCGTTGTCCGAAGGCAGACAAGCAACGATGCTCTTTTGGATAGCCGTGACACTGGATCTGGTTCTGCTGGGCCTATCTATTTGGTGGTGCTTCCGAGCTGGCAGAAATTCAGCACGCAGTGACCACAGAGGGGATATGTAAACCGGTGATGTTTGTGGTTACACTCGGTTGACGCTTACGAGACGGGGGAGTTGTGAGTTCGGCGTCAACCGATGTACGGCCCAGCACTCGCCCAATAAACAATTTGGCGATCGTTGCAGTAGTTCTTGCCGGTGTGGCCTTGGCCGGGATCTGGATCTTCGGCCTCGGTGTTCTAGCCACTTTCGCTGTGGGTGCCGGGCATATCTCGCTGAATCAGATCAAACTGAAGCACCAGAAGGGGCGGGGTTTAGCCCTAGCCGGTCTGGTGATTGGCTACGGAATCGCGACGTGGGCCCTTCTGAGCGTTCTCATGTACATACCGACTTCTGTACAGCAGTGGATCAACTGATTGTGCAGCAAGTGTCGATCCCAGGTGCTCAGCGCCGGTAGGCGAATCGTCGGCGGGATTTCCAAGCCGGCGGCTTGGGCGCTGGGTGCAACTCTTAGAAGCAACAAGCCCAACGCTGCAAAATTCCTATGATTGCTTGCCTGAATTTGGTGCCGGGACGCGAATATTTCCCCAATAGATTGATTCTTGATTTCCGGAGTGCCGTTTCATCGAATTAGCGGTCCGGTCAGAAGTAATCCAGCAAATGAAGAGGCCTTGGCGGCGGAAGCGGGCACAAGACGGGAGCGAGACGAGAATGGTTTTCTTGGGAGCAGGGATTGTAGAGATAATCCGTCACGTGTTGCGGGATGTGAGCTCCGGCGGGCTTGAGGAACCACGCATTGAAGAAAGCGACTGGGACGACGACCCGCAGATGTTCTCTGCAATGCTCTACAGTGCCCGGGATTCCACAGGCCAGGGCGTGTCGGTCAAGGGCGACCTACCACAGTCCGAGCAGCTCGTATCGGTGGCGGACCAGGTCCAGGAATGGGTTATCGAAGAAAACGGCCCCACCAACAGCAATTGGCCTCAGTGCCCTTGGCATCCCGACAATCATCCTTTGTCCGCCCAAGTGGTCGACGGCCAAGGTGTTTGGATCTGCCCCGTACGAAACACCCCTGTAGCCCTAATAGGTGAGCTCAGCGTAAAGGACTGAACGGAGAGGCCTGTCTTTGCGCTGGCCTTCTCGCTACCGTTTTTCGCTTACCGCATTGAGAAGGTCTCGCTGTCGCGTTCTTCACTCATCGCCCCGCCCGTTAGCCGATGGCCCAGCGGCCGTTCTGTGTCCGATTGAGGATTCCCTACCGGACACTGATGTTTGCTTGCACTAGGACATGACCATTCGCGTTGTCCCAATCCTCCCCGGCTCCTGATTTCGTACGGGGGCTGACCCTGTCTGCCTCAATGCAAGTGGCCAGAACTCTCGCGGGGCTGGCGCGGCTGATCGGCAACTGCGACATGGCGCAGTACTTCAAGGACGTAGCTGAATGACATCTCCTGTTCCACCCATATGCTGTTGCCGTGGAAAAAGTGTTGCTGGACCAAGTCATCAAGACCGACTACGGACAATTCGACCTTTATTGGGCTGGCTATGGCTTCGATGGAATCTTTGAACACTTCTTCATAAACCAGGTCAACGGCTTGGTTGGGGCGTCCAATCCTGATGGCGTCTATCTCCACTTCGGCCGCCGTTCCGGCGGGTCGTCGGTGCGGATAATTCGTCTGGACGAGCCAGCAGAGCTGAACAGCGATTCCTCGTGGGAGGACATCGTCGAAGTATCGTTTGTGCTCCCCGAGGACCATCACATGCGATGGGCATCGTGGGCGGATGAGACGAACGGCGACCTACGCGACGTGCCGTCAGGAAGCTACCGTTTGCGTGTCAGCGCGAAGGGTCGCGACGAAGGCCATGACGGAGAATTCTCCGAAGAGGTGGTCGATTACTACCTGCTTGAGATGTGGCCAGCTTCGCCGCAGCCGGACGCTATCCTACACACCGGCAGCAAGGACGCTGGGTACTGGCACAAGACGTGGGGAAGTCGTCGCTGAACACAGGAGCTGATTCTTGATAGGCGCTTTCCAGGCCAGAGCTTTGGGGCACACCAATTGGGGATCCCTCAGCGGACAGTAGCACGTGACAGACTTCCAGTGAGTTGGCTTACTTTCCGTGATTGTTGGACTGAAGGAGGAACCTCGTGGTGCCGCATGATCAAAGACGAGAAGCGCTCTATGATCTCGTACAGTTGCGTCGCCCACTAGGCGAGTCATCGGCTCGATTATTGTCGTTTGAATGGTCCTCTCAAGAGGAATTAGCCACTGCTTTTCCTCAGGATATCGGCCATGCACTTGACGAGTTCCGCGCCGGGAAGATTAGTGCAGATGATCTTCGCGCCTGGGCGGAGCAGCTCCAGGGCCGCGAAGACATTGCACTGAATCCCCAAGATCGCGAATTCCTGGCGGAAGCACTATTCCAGCTGTCCACGCCCGAGCTTTGTGGACCCGCCGACGAGGTGGCCGTTGCCCTCAGGCTGCGGCTAACCTCACGGCCGGCCTCTCAGCGACGGTCAGTGATCGCCCCTGATGCATAAAGTCCACTGCGACAATCAGGTGAATACGCCTTACTCGGTCGGCTGCGAACTGGAACTGGCAGCCACCGCAGACGGAATAAACTCATATCCATCCTTCAGCAGGTCATAACTGGATCATAAGGGCACCGAGTCAAATACTTTCCCCCGAGCTGCGCAGCTCTGAGGGCTTCAACCTGATCGGCGCCCATCCACCGGACGCCCAGCGTCCCTTTCTACTACGCTCCCCTTCGCCCTAGCCCTGCCCACGGGCCGGCACCCCAAATCGAAGAGTGTCTCTCACGGCGTCGGGTAACCAAAGGAGTGCCGTAAGCCAGTGAGGATGTAGGTGGCACCACCTGCTGAGTCTGACTCACCGTAAGCCTGACGCGATTCTGCTGTCCTTGGATCGATTGGTCGACTTGATGGGTGGTGCCACTGCATGCGAATGGCTCGGTGGCGTGACCTCATAGGAGCGTGCGTTTAAGGCGCCCATCACTGGCTTGTCCGTCCCACCCGAACATCGTGTGCCAACTCAAAGGACGAAGTTGAACGCGATCGAGAAGAGGTAGGGCCATGACCCGCATGATCCCCGCTGCCGGCATCGTTACAGGCGGCATAGACACGCACGCACATACTCATCACGCCGCGGTCCTGGACCATGTCGGGGGCCATCTTGGCGACCGGGAGTTTCCCACGACACCCGCCGGCTACCAGGCATTGAGCACCTGGCTGAATCGACACGGCGAGCTCGAGCGCGTCGGAATTGAAGGCACAGGCACCTATGGTGCCGGGCTCACCCGGCACCTGGAAGAAGCCGGCGTGACGGTGGTGGAGGTCAATCGACCCGACCGCTCAGCGCGCCGAGCAAAGGGAAAGTCTGATCCGCTTGATGCGTATGCGGCTGCCCGGGCTGCGCTATCAGGGACCGCCGAGGGCCAACCCAAGACGCGCAACGGGAAGATTGAAGCGATCCGTGCGCTTCGCGTAGCCCGCAACGGCGCCGTAAAAGCCCGAACCCAAGCCACAAACCAGCTCAAAGCCCTGCTGATCACCGCTCCGGCGCAGCTACGAGAGCAGCTACGCCATCTGAGTACGACGGTACTGATCAAGATCTGTGCCAAGATGCGGCCAACCGGTCATCTCGGCGAACCAGAGCACGCTACCAAGACCGCGTTGCGTCGTCTGGCACGTCGTCACCAACACCTCACAGAAGAGATCGCAGAGGCCGACATTGAGCTTAAGGAGCTCGTTACCGTAGCCGCACCACACCTGCTTGCCCTTCCTGGTGTCGGCACCGAAGTCGCCGGACAACTACTCGTCACCGCCGGAGACAACCCCGACCGGCTACGATCCGAGGCTGCGTTCGCGCACCTTTGCGGAGCCGCTCCCATCCCGGCCAGCAGCGGCAGAACCCACCGCCACCGACTCAATCGAGGCGGTGATCGCGCCGCCAACAACGCTCTCTACATCGTCGTTCTCGGACGCCTGCGCTACGACGCACGAACCCGCGCCTACGCTGACCGGCGAACTCATCAAGGCCTGTCCAAACCCGAAATCATCCGTTGCCTCAAACGCTACGTAGCACGAGAAATCTACGCCGCCCTGCAACCTGCCAACACTACAGAGGAACTCGCCAATGCCGCTTGACGATCCATAGGAGCATCGATCCCTTACCGCGCACCTAGAGTCCGGTTGGGTTTGATTCGGCCGGACAGCCCATATGGTGGTGCCATGACTGAGATGATCGCTTGGAACCTTGCCTTTCGTTGTGGCAACGGTCTGGGCAAAGCGCCAGGACGGACTGCCGAGGCGGCTCTGCCTAGCCATCCGCCCTCTGGGTGGACGGGAAGTCATGGGCCGGGCGTTCGTTGGACGCACTGGCCGCGAAGCCTCAACACTGGTTTGCCCATGATGCATGTGCTCACTCTCTGGCTCCCCGGTGACTTCCAAAGGCGTGGGCCCCAGTATCCGGGGGTCGCCATTTTTGCTGGTGAGGGCCAATTCGCAGTGGAAGACGAATCTCCCATCCCTAGCCCGGAATCAGCCGATCCGTTCCTCCGCGACCTTGCCGCGGCCGAGAACCACCCCGGTCTGATGAGGCGCAGAGATCTGATCGACGGAGAGTTCGCGATCCTCTGGCTTACCCATGATGAGCTAGCAGTTGGCCCGACAGCACCCCACCCGGACCTTCGTATCGAGGGTGAGCATATAGACGAGTCCCAGGGCACAAATGCCTGGGACATCGTCGAACCGACCATCGACGTTTGGTTGATTCCGCGTGTCGATCCGAACGCTGGCAAGACACCCGTTGAATTCTGGGGAGACGAAGTAGATGCCGATGGGTATATTCATCCCGCGACTGCCGCGGGCGACCTAGCTGAGTGGGCAGGACCTCTTTTCGGCACCTGCCACTTGGGTGGCACAGCTTTCCCCATCCAAGCTATGCCCGAGGGCCTCACTCCGTGGTACCTCGAACTGGAGGAGATCTCAGGGCTCAACTTCGGCGGAGGCGGCAACGCTCAATTCGACCTGGAATCCGAAACTTTCGACTGGGCATGCGGATAGCGAAGCAAAGCAACGCCCGTCCACAACGTGTACGCAAACCGATCCCTCAACGTGCAGCAGACCCCCGTCATTTGATGAACTTTGGAGTGGTATAAAAAATGAGAACTGATCCTTGGGGAATCGCAATACCCGGTCTTACCCGCGATAAGGCAATGGAGATTCGAGGGAGACTTCTTCCAGACTTTAGCGACGACGTAGTCCTGCTTGACCCAAAAAAGTTCATGGTTGATGGTTTTGATAGATCGACCGTTGAGGTAATGATCAAGTGCATGCAGGTGGGTCTCGCTGCAGGCAATCTAGGACCTGAGGAGAGCTCTGGTGTACAGAGTCTGCTAGAGGATTACCAAGACTGGCTTGAGTACGCTGACCCCCAAAGTGAGTGAAGGCAACGGCCTCCTATTGCGGATCTGGTACTTTCAACCGGTCGAATCTGGCTGATCGACATTCCGTCAACTGGCCAGAACGAAGGCTTTTATTACCCTCAACCCGCCCAGCGAAGGCATTCACACCTAGGATTTTGGCTAGACCGAGATACTCTTTCACAAGAGTTGTGGTAGGGAAAGTGCTAGCAATATTGTTAGATTTGGCCGGCATTGAGCCATAGTCTTATATTCATATATTTCATTCAATTGGAGAACCCCATGACCATCTCGACCCATGCACCAGTCGAACAAGATCAGATCCTCGGCGCAAAGCACCGAAAGACCTCAGTCATCCTCGGCGTCATCAGCCTGTTTATTCTCGGCCTTCCCTTAGGTGCCCTCGCCTTCATCAACGCACGAAAAGCAGAAGCTTATGGTGTAAAAGCTACGGCGGGGAAAGTGCTGGGAGTTATTGGTTTCATCAGCGGTGCGATCGTCTTAGGCGCCTTCGCTTTCATGAGGTAGTAGGAGGCCGCCGCCCCGCTGAGTCCTCAGATGTCGTCTTATTGCCCGAAGGATCCAGTATCAACGACTAAGGTACTGCTGTGGCCGCGACTGCGGCCGGCTGGAGTTATGACGGCGGCGGGTCCCCCGAGGTGCTTGGGAACAGTGGTTTCTGGGGAACCTGATGGGCGGCCCGCCGACGTCGCCATGAAAGTTGGGGAGCAATGAATGCAGCCGCCATCGATGGGTTGCTCGCGGCACTTGAGCGGCTACCGGACAACGTTCCATTGCGGATTAACGTGGCCAAGCTCCTGGTCCAGGCAGGGCGCCATGCCGAAGCCATCGACCACCTGAACACGGTCCTCGCGATCGATGCGGACAACGCTGAGACCATAGAGATCCTCATTACCGCTTCGGCTGCCCTCTCCACTAATGGCCAGGAATCCACAAATGCTCCAAAATCACAGGTCGCAAGGGATTTCGACTGGCATCGCGCTGAACAGGAACTGGGACATTCGCTCCCGGCGCCCTTTGTTGAGAACGATCCCGACGGCGACCCGCAGGCACTTTCTGTACACGCCGAGGGTACGGGGGCGGCTTTGTTCGACATTGACCGGCCTGTCGTGACCCTGGCCGATGTCGGTGGTTTGGAGGACGTCAAAGCCCGCTTGAACGAGTCCTTCCTTGAGCCGATGCGGAATCCCGAGGTGGCCAAGGCTTTTGGGAAGTCGCTTCGTGGTGGCTTGCTGCTTTACGGTCCTCCTGGGTGCGGCAAGACCTTCATGGCCCGGGCTGTGGCGGGGGAGCTCGGGGCGTCCTTCATGACAGCCACGATGACGGATATTTTTGATAAATACATTGGTGAGACCGAAAAGAACCTTCATGGGATCTTCCAAGCGGCGCGGCGTGCTGCGCCGGCTGTCCTCTTCCTGGACGAGATCGACTCGGTAGCGGCCAAACGCTCCGCCCTGTCCGGGGGAGCCGCGTGGATGCGACAGACCGTGAACCAGTTGTTGCTCGAGCTTGATTCCATGGACGCCCAGAACGATGGCCTTTTTGTCCTCGCGGCGACCAACCAGCCGTGGGACATCGACACCGCGCTGTTGCGGCCCGGACGTTTGGACCGTATGTTGCTGGTGCTGCCCCCGGACCGGCCGGCCCGCGAGGCGATTCTCAAGCATCACTTCTCGTCGCGCCCTATCGCTGGTATCGACGTGCGGAAGATAGCTGCGCGGACGGAAGACTTCTCCGGAGCGGATCTTGAGCACGTTGTCACGACCGCAGCTGAGAAGGCGATGATGGAGTCACTTCGGAAGGGCTCGGTCCAGGCAATCTCCATGTCGCATGTCAACGAGGCGCTCAAAGACATCCAGCCTTCAACACGGACCTGGCTTCAAACAGCCAAGAACGTGGTGGAATTCGGCAATGCCAACGGATCCTATGACGAGTTAGGCCAGTACCTGCGCGCCCGAAAGATGCTTTGAGATGGCCGGCGCTGATGTGGTAATCGACCGATCCGAGGCCTTCTTGCTGACCGGCCGGCATGAACGAGCCTTGGCTTTGTTGAGGGGTGCGCTGGCCTCTGCACCGGACAACGCTGACTTGCATGGCCAGCTTTCGCGAGTCTTCGCTTCTTCCAACGACTGGAAAGCCGCTTTGGATTCTGCGCAGCGTGCGGTGGAATTGGAACCCAATGAACCGTGGTGGTGGCTGCGGTTGAGTGCTGCCTTCGCCGGCGTCAATGATCTGATCAGTGCCGAGTCCGCGATCCGTTGGGGTCTGACCATAGTCGGGGGTGAATGGGCTCCCGGGCTCTACATGCTGGGCTGTGTCCTGTTCGACCAAGCAGAACCAGAGCAGCTTGCCGAGGCCGAGCAAGTGTTCCGTAAAGTCGTGGAGTTGTCGCCCGAGAACGTCGACTTCCGCTACATGTTGGCCAGCACATTAGCCGCAAGCGAGAAGGGCCTCGCCGCAGAGCAGCAGATCGAAGCAGGTCTGGCCATCGACCCGTTCCACACCAACTTGCTCCTCATGCGAGCCACCAACCCGTCCAGGCCCGCTGATGGTCGCGTCAAGTCGCTATTGGGCGTTCTCAACCTCAACCCCAATGAAGCTCGGGCCAGGGTCTCACTCGAAGGCGAATACTTCCGAATTCGGGTAAGGCGCCAGATGGTGTGGTGGTTGATCACAGTTGCAGATGCTGCGCTGTTGCTCTGGATTCCGCAGGTTCTTTACGTGCTGTGCGTGCCCGTCCTGTGGATCGGCCTCCTCATCGTCGCCTATATCAACAGCGACGCCAGGAAAGCCCTACCCAAGGGTTTCGCGCGCCGCATGGACCGCAAATACGCTGCAGCGAAGTGGACCGGGTGGTTCTCGATAGCGGCGTCGTTGAGCGTCCCGGTAGTGGTGCTTGCACTCTATGGCGATCACGGCACGGTCGCCGGGAACATTGCGGCCTCCACCCTGTTGGTGGTCTCTTCTCTGGCCTATTCCCTCTATCGATGGCTGGTGATACGGGCACGGCACCAGTCATTATCGCCGGACCGCGACCCGAACGACCTTAGAAACCTGCTGGCAGAAGGAACCGGGGCTCCAACCTATGTTCTGTTCGTTGCCTTTGGGCTCATGAGGCTTGGCTTCCACGGCGCGCAGCCCGCGGCCGCCGGAGTGGTGTTGCTGACGGCAAGCCTGGGCTCCATATGGTGGTGGATTGCTTGGAACTTAGTGATGCCTCCCCAAAAGCTGGCGCGAGCCGTCAACGGAGGCACCCGCAAGGCCTGGCAAAGCGCAGCCCTCAGCCTGCTGACCCTAGGAATGATCGTGGCCGGAATTGTTATCGTCACAACCCACGACTTCGTGCTGGTCCCCAACCTTTCACGCCGCTAGATCCGAGGACCACAGCTCCTGCAGTTGTCACTACCTCGCGAACACGGGGGACCGGCCCTCGCGCAGGCGACTAAACAGGCCGGTTGAGGCATAAAACCTAACGAATATGACAGGTTTCGGTCGAGGAGAGCCACCGCCGTTTCAGAAGCTGGTTGCGCCGCAGTTTGTGTGCGTAAGTGGATCGCTCTGCGGGCCCAGCTGGTTGCTGTCCCGATAAACGAAGGGCAAACGGGCTCCGTCAGGTTAGAACACTCTGGTCATGCGGTATTACTCTTGGACGAGATTGCAGCAACCTTTAGACAGAGGCGGATCCGAATGCCAAAGAGCAGTTCACTGGGCTGGTGGCGTTCCGGGGGCTTGCCATCGAGGCTGTTGTGGCTCGGCGTAGTGTCCGGTCTGGCCGCAGCTGTGGCATTCAACGTCAATTACATGGTCGGTCACGTCAACGCCGCCACTCTCATGTGGGGTATGGCGAATCTCTTCATCTTTGAGATACCGGCCGGCGTGCTTCTGGGCCTGGTCGTGGTGCTTGTTGTCCTCTTGGCCCGTGCTCTGGTCCCTGAGAAGACCTCAAGAAAGGTCTATTCTGTCGTCACTGGCGGCGTTGCACTACTCTCAAGTGGCTTAGTGGTTACCTCGGTGCTCCACGACGTCCCCGTGCCTTGCAGCGCGAGTGCAGTTGCGTGGATAGCAGGAACGTTGTTCGGGATTGCTTGTGCCGTGGTGTCCTACCGTCACCCAGCTGGAGCCGGAACCCAGGGGCTCGTTATTTCGGCTGCAACGGCCGGGGAATCCCGCCAACAGTAGTTCCACCACGATTGCTGATCTGGAATGAGTCGTGAACTCCGGGAATGTCCGCTAGGGGATCCCTGACCGGGCGGATACATGCCAGCTCAGCATCGCCGTCCAGCCTGCCACTTTGGGCTTCCTCTACTAGGGGATTCCAGGAACGCGGCTGATCCACCTAGCCTGAGGATCAGGCACAACTACTGGGGAGTGACTTGCGGTCAAATATTTGGCGTCAGCATGAACAAGCCCGACGTCTGCGGTCGGCACAATTCCCATAAAGGGCAATGACGAGGCGAGCTCCACTCGTTTCGTCATGCGTGTCAGAACCTTGGTCGAGCCGTGTGATAATAAGCGGGATTTTGCACATCACACACAGTAGGGAACCATGCCAGAGCGCTCAGAATCCGATGCACCACAGGCGGGCGCTCCAGCAGAACCCCAGTTCGGACTGCGGGCACCCGGGGGATGGACTCCCCCGGCTAGCCAGTCCCAAGCCGCGGTACCGGTTCGTGCAGCCGGTGAGAACGTGGTCCGTGGTGCAGTCTTCGCGCTGGCGGTTGTTCCCCTCGGCGCGGCCGCTTGGCTGCTGCTGTGGAACATGGGTTGGATGGCATCCATTGTTGCCTTCATCGCCGCTGCTGTGGCGGCCCGTCTGTATGTCTTGGGGACCTCTGCAGTAATCAGCCGCCGCGGCGCGTGGGTGGTTGCAACCATAACGCTCGGGACCGTCCTGCTTTCATTCTGGGGCGGCATGCTGCTGGACGCAGCAAAATTCCTTGGCGGCGGTTCTCCGATAACGATGCTGGCCGACGCCGGAACTTGGGACTTGCTCCTATACAACCTTTCCACCAACCGGGAGCTGGTGGACGGGTACGCGGTCGATTTCCTGATTGCCTTGCTGTTCAGCGCCCTGGGTTGCTTCTTCACACTGCGCCAACTGTTCACCCACACCAGAGGCAGCTAGCTTGGGGCTTGCCGGGCCCTGACCGCTGGAGCCCGACGGATACATTTCACCAGCGCGGGACCTCGTAGAGTCCCAACTACGGGACCCTCTCAAACTGATGGTCAGTTCCGTCCGCCAAGTGTCAGATTTCGGGGGCTGGACGAGCGAAAAAACCTGCCGTCCGCCACGAATCTGAAGATTGTTGGTCTAATTTTGCACCGTCCTTAGCCGATCCCCTGACGTGGCTGAGTCGTGCACCAAATAGCGCTGCGAAAGACCGCTATTACGGCCGAAACACACATCTCTAAAGGATCTGCTGGACGACACCGTGCCCGATGCGCCTTCCATACCAAAGCTCGAAGGATTGCCCCTCCGTGGCGTATATGCGTGCTTCATCTGCCCAGAAGTCGACTCTTGCTCCCGGGACTTCCTCCCCTGGGCGGAGGGAGCCGACGGTAGGCGTTTCGATTCTTGCTCCTAGTTGTGCTTTGCCGTTTTGATCTTTGAACTCAAATATCAGCGAACGTGTGCCAGAAGGTAGCGGCTCTCTTAAACCCCCTTCAGCAGTGGGATTCAGGGATAGGTCCGCCAAAATGCAGTGTCCGTTACTCAATGCCATCCAATCAACAGTAGGTTCCGAAATGCCGAGCAGGAAGGGGCAGGACCCATGCCCGGTAAGGATCCTCAACCGGACACCCATCCCGGCTGCCTACCTCAACTGTCGTGTTCGGCCGGTCTCGTAGTGAAGGACGCCATCGCGTTCCAATGCGAACAATCTGTCCGCGACTTCCTGTGCCGGGGCTCGCGGCAAGATATGGCGAAGAACCGCTGAGAGATGAAATCGAGGAGGCATCCTCGCTCGGCAAGTTCAGAGGCCAGGGGCTGCCAGGCGTTGGGGTCATCCGATTTCAGCAGGACTCTGAAGGTGAAGTTGAGAGCGTCGTGCTCCACTCCGGTGGCAACGAGTGCATTCTCCGCTGATCGCATCACGTTCACGCGGTCGCCAAAGTTGACGTCATGGAGATACGCGGGGACGGCCAGGACAGTCGCTGTGCCGTCCTTTTCCAAGCGACCCCGAAGACCTTCCCACATCTGCTCCGTGTCAGGTTCGGGGGGCACCGCAAACCATACGGTCTCTTCCGCTTCCTGAGCTTCTGGAAGCGGCTGGAGTGAGTCGTCGTGCCAGTGGGCCACGACGCTGGGATGTTGCCGGTAGTCAGTCACCAGCTGAGACTACCCAACGAACGCATCCATGAGAGGGCATCGGCGGACATGCATGGCCTGTGTCCGGTGAGGGAGCCCCTCAGGGGCACCCCTAGCGCTGACCGATGGAACGAAGTGTAGGCACGCCAGCAGGATTGCCTGACGGGCAATCTAGAGCAGGCAACGGCGCAGAAGGAAGGTGGATGTCCAAAGGCATGCGGAGCCTCAGCTCAAAACGGGTCTAGATCCGCACTTATTTGGTGTTCTTAGCCGAGTGAGCACGCTTGCCATGCTGACGTTTTGTGTCAGCGGTTTCGCTTCTTGCACCTGTGATCACTTCAACGGTGACCGAGTCCTTTATGCCCAGTCGATCACGACTGATCTTCTTCTCAACGATCGCAATGTCGTCGAGCTGCTTTTTAGACGGGTGCAGGCCTCGAAGCATCTCGAAAAAGGCATCACTGTCAAGGGGCTTACGTGCCGGTATGGGGTGAGTCATCAGAGCCTCCTCTACTCGAATCTTAGCGCTCCAGTGCCCTGGCGATAACTGCCGCGGCCCGAACAGTGAGTTCTTCGATGTCGCGAGCACCCAGCATGGCACTTTCGTACTGAACCTTGGGACGGTTTGGAATATCAATCGCTAGGATGCCAAGGACTCTACTTCCGTCCCCTGACATTATTGGCGTGGCGAGGCTCTCAAAGTATTTCTCGACCATCTGGAGAAGCTGCTCATCGGAAAAACCGAACCGCTGCTCCTCCGAAAGGAGAGGCAAGGGATCCCCGCCCGCGTGGAGGGCCGTTGAGGCTTTCACCCAGTCACAGTGGATGATCCGTTTGGTCTCGGCTGCAACTCCAATGGCACCTTTTGCTCCCGTCCACTTGATACCCGATTGGGCGGGATAGTCGTCGAGTCGATACCTCAACAGGGACTTTAGTCTGAAGCTCCTCCAACGCTTTTTGTACCGGAAGACAGAGCCGCCTAGGTGGATGATACTGATGCCCGTCGAGTCGCTAAGAAGGGTGAGAACAGAGAGGATGGCTTTTTCTATGTCAGTCTTCTTCTCGCCATCAATCCTTATCCGGCGAGCTTTATACAAGCCCCAAACACCGTCGAGGGCGATCACTGCCGCAGCAACCGTCCCAGCCCAGATCGATACAGTGGTCCAGTCGCTTTGAGCCACCCCCATGACTACGGGGAGCATGCGGTCTGGGTCGGGAGGTTCCGGAGGCTTATAGCCCGATGCAGGTTTGTCCGGAGCCTTCGAGAACTGCAAAGTTGCTGAAGCAGCCAGCCCGGTCAGGATCTTTACGGCATCCCAGATCCACGTTGGCTTGCTCAATCGACCTCCAGTCTCGCGTTACAAACCGATATTACGACAGCCAACGGGGGCTCCCAGCCATCAGCGACTCGTCCAGGATCCTTAGTCCGACGCGCAGTCTGCTGACTTGCCAGTTCTTGTCCCGCAGTGAAGTCAATGGCACGCCTGCCCGTTAGCCGGTCCTACACCGGCCGCCGTTAGGCTCACTCCGCGCGCGTCGGCACTCCCTGCGTTCCAGGGGCTTCCCGATTCCCGTAAGACCCGCCCGCAAAACTGCCCGGTGAAGGTGCCCTAAACGCTACACGTCAGCCCAGCAAGTAGCGGCGGATCTTCACAATGCCCGTTACCACGAAAGTTCACAGCAGTCCTGTTGCGAAGATCAGCGGAAAATCGCCCGCTTATGCTGCAAGGATTCTGTCCGCTTGTCGCCCCAAACCTTGAGACAACGCTGCTGCTCAAACAACCAGGCGCAGTGGCCGCTGCCCCAGCTGAACCGTGATCTCCTGCCCCCACGATGCCGTCAACCGGTCGTCCTCCATCCCGTCACCGAACACCACCAACTGGTCGGATGCCACGGTGATCCGGAGGACCTCGCCGGATTCCAGCACGCCTTCCGTCAGCGAAGCACCCGTAACTGGGGACGGCCACGCTTCCCGGACGAACCAGGCAAGCCGTGGATCAGTGGGCGCTGGCAAGACACGTCCGCCGCGCTCCAAAGCGATCGATGCGCACCAGCCCGTCGCGCCCGTGCCGGTGGAGACAATAAGGCCCGACGACGACTGCCGCTCTGTCTGTCCGCCTGCTTGGGTGAAACTGGGTACGGAGAGGGAGTACTTCGCGGACTGATGCGAGGCATGCCCCACGAAAACTTCATTGAGCGCCGAAAGCTGCTGACCGTCGTCGAGCGTTGCTGTCACGGTGGTGAGGTCCTGGCAGCGCAGCCGCCCCGGGTCTCCGGTGCGCAGCAGCGCGGCGGCGGCCGCCGGTGTGTGGCGGACCAGGACGCCGGGGTTGGCGCCGGGTTCGGGATCGACGCCGATGACCGGCTGGCCGTTCAGGTACTTGGCCACGTTCGCCACCAATCCGTCCTGCCCCACGACGGCGATGAGGTCCTCGGCCGTGAGCAGGAAGCGGCTGAGGTCGGCGCGTTCCACTTCGGCTTGGCGCCAATCAGAGGGGACTGCCGCCCGGATGGTGGCCAGGGCTGACATCAGCTGGTCGTGCCGGTCCTGCACGTCCTGGATGCTGCGGCCCCGGGTGCTGAGGAAGAACTCAGCCTGCCCGCGGGTGGCGTGCCGGTCCAGCAGTTCCTGGAGCTCGGTCATTCGGTGGACAATGACGATGCGCGGGGTTGCCATGGTGCGTCCTTACTTGGTGATTTCGGCGGGGGCGGCGGTTTCCTTGAACAGCCCGGCAAGTGCTCCGCTGAGCAGGTCTGGAGTGATGGTGAGGTTCCCGATGTTCGGCAGGCTGCCAGCCGCGTCCTTGAGCGCGAGGGCCAGCAAAGTGGCTTGTTCCATTCCGCGGTACACCTCCATCGTGGCGGCTTCGCGGGCTGCCGCAGCTTCACCAACCAGGCGGATCTGGTTAGCTTCGGCGGCCGCGCCGATGCCCTTTCGCTCGGCTGACCCTTGGGCTTCGATGAGTCCGGCTGCGGCCTTTTCTTCGGCGGCGCGGCGGGCGTTGGCGCCCTCTTGCGCCACCAGGTTCTCGCGGCGGACGGCCAGTTCGATCTGGCTCGCCATCTCGTTCTCGGAAATAGTGCGTTCACGTTCGACGGCGACCGCTCGCCTTTCGTAAACCGCCCGGTCCGCTTCGGCCTGGAGTTGTTCGCGCACCGGGGTCTGCAGGGCGCGTTCGACGTCGGATTCGGGGCGAACCGCGAGGACCTGGACACCGAGGATCTCGATACCTGTGGATTGGAGCCGTGCATCGGCCCGCAGTGCGTCGGTGAGCACCAGGCGGAGTTGGCTGACGCCCCGTTCCAGGGCTTCGGCGAGCGTGGTTGTGGCTATCTGGTCGATCGCGTGGCTCTGGCAGAGCTGGCCGATGATCGTCGAAACCTGCTCGCGTCCAGTGGCCGGCGCCTTGCCGGCGGTCTGCAGTCCAAAGTCGAGGCGGGTGGAAACGGCCACGGGGTCGATGAAGCGGTAGGTCACGTTTGCCTGGACACTGACGTCCTGGTGGTCGCGGGTGATGGCGTGGAACAGAGTGGGCAGTTCCTGGTCGTCGACGGGAACCTCGCTGAGCACCGAGTTGGCGGGGCGGAAGAAGAACGCCTGGCCCACACCCTGGTGCTTGACCGCACCTTTCTGCAGGTGCACGACGTATCCGGTGGGGCTGCCGAGGAAGTGGCTGATCCAGGGGTAGCGCTTGATGGTTGCCATGATGTTCTCTCCTTCACTAGTTGTCGTCAATTTGACGATAACTAAACACTAGAGTCACTCACGCTTTATTGTCAACATGACGATAACTCCCCTAGAATTACCGCATGCCTGCATCCCATCCAGCGCCCGCGCGCTTTCCGGTAACCGTCGACGTCGTCGCCCTTACCGTGCGCGACGGCGTGCTGAACGCCCTGCTGATCACCCGACTCATCGAGCCATTTCGTGGCAAACTGGCGCTTCCCGGTGGCTTCGTTCTGGCGGGGGAGGACTTGCTGGAGGCGGCGGGCCGGGAGCTCGCGGAGGAGACCGGCGTCGAGCATCTGCCCGGGCACCTCGAGCAATTGGGCAGCTATGGCCCGAAAGGCCGTGACCCCCGCGGTGACATCCTGACCGTCGCCCATCTGCTGTTGGCGCCCGACTTTCCCGTGTTGGCGGCGGGCAGCGACGCCGAACAGGCGGCCTGGTACCCGGTTCGGGATATCCAGAGCGGGGAGTTGCAGCTCGCTTTCGACCATGCACAGATCCTCGAAGACGCGTTGGAGCGGGCCAAGTCCAAGCTGGAGTATTCACCCCTCGGAGCGGCCTTCTGCGGCGAGGAGTTCACCATCGCCCAGCTCCGCGCCGTCTATGAGGCGGTCTGGGGTACGCGCCTGGACCCGCGGAATTTCCACCGGAAGGCAACAGGGACGCCCGGATTCCTCGAGGACACCGGTCGAATGACAGCGGGCGACGCCGGCCGGCCGGCAGCGCTGTTCCGGCTCGCCCCCGCGGCGCGTCCGACGGCGGGCCAACCCACCCGCGCGGTTCTCAATCCACCCCTGATGCGCCCGCGGGAATCATGACGGGCCGCCCTGGGGCAATTACGTCCTACAGGAAACGTGGGTCCAGTGCTCGGGCACTGGACCCACGCCTTTTAGCTGAGCGTTTTCAGCAGTGCGCCAAGAAGGTCGTTACGTTAGGGCCTGTGTAGACATAGCGGTCTGAAACGTACTGGGCCCCACCAGCGCCAGGATAGAGCTTGAGCCATATGTTGTCTCCGTCAACCGACGTTCCGGTCGTCCAGCAGTCGAACTCGTACACTTTGCCAGCCGTCAACGTATAACCTGCGTAGGCGTACCCGGTACCGGGCCCTCTCCGGACGTTGAGGTTGTAATTTGTGTACACCTGCGCGCATTTAGATCGTCCGTCGCTGTAGGAAACCGCCCCACTGTATCCGTTATGCGGGAATTGGCTGCAGTATTTGATGTTGCTCGACAATTTGGCAACGGCCGCATTGGCCGGGCCTGCCACCATAGTGAGCGATAAGGTGATGCCGATGGCGGCCGCGGCTCCGAGAGTCTTGAAAATGGGCTTCAAGGATCTACTTCGCTTTCTTGGTTGGTTCGAATAACAACCGGTTGTCGTTGCTGGTCCGGCCGTCGCGGTGCCAGTGTGGATCACCGTTGCCTATATGTGGGTCGTGGCACCGGATCGTGACGCAACTAGTGGACCCGGAATCCTCAACGTGGGACTGGGCGTAACCGCCACCTGCCGGGCCGCGTTCCGAGTTACAACACATAATCTGTCAAAAAGCACATTTTTAGGACAAAGCCTTGACAAACAAATTTAATAACTTGAGACTCAAGGCGGTTTCGCGATTTGCCATCAGCGCTCAGCTTGGTAAGTCCATGCCACCAATTCAAAATTTGGGGAAGGAAATACGATATGCGTAAATCACGAATGGCTCTCTCCGGTGTTGCGGCTGTTGGAGCTGTGGCAATCTCGATGTTGGCGTCTGCGCCTTTGGCGTCCGCCAGCGCGGGGGCGTCCGTCACCGGCTCGTACGCTTACTACAACTCGTCCACGAACGTCCTGTCGAGTCAGGACACCCGCGTTGACGGTGTCTCGTCTGTCGCGCAGCTTAGGTATGTTTCCAATGGGACTACCTACATTGCGACGCTGACGAACAGCAACGGAAGCGGCACCCAAACTCAGGCACAGGGCAGCGGACTGAGTGGCACTGTTTACGTCCGTGCGTGCCTTAACAACCGAAGCGCTGGAACAGGCATTTACGGTTGCTCAGGCTGGGTCGCCACGGGCGCTTAGGAACGAGCAGCAAGGCATGTATTCGGGTGCCCTTCAGCCCCGGGGCCCGGATTCATGTTTGAGTATTAGGGCCGTTGAGGAACAATCTGAATCCAGGAATTTGTTCATTGATGGCACAAGAAGTTACTTGCTTATGCTTGCCCGGGCCGGCTCAACAGCGGCCACGGCCCTGGTGACCTGGGCCAGTACGTCGTCGGGTGTCCCGTTTGCGCCCACCACTACGAAGTCGTCGAATTCCGGGAGCGATCGGTATGCCGCCCGGAAAGCCTCCAGGTCGGCGAGGGTTTCCTTGTCGGTGCCGCGCGCCAGGACCCGCTTGTAGGCAAGCTGCGGATCGACGTCGAAGTGGATCATGAGGTCCGGAGCGGGAAGCTTCCCCAGCAGCCACGGAATCAAACGGCCGCGGCCTAATCCGTTGGCTTGGCGCAACGCGAGTTGGCAGTGGAGGTGACGGTCCATCACCACCAGCCCGTCGAACCGTCGGGCGGCAGACGAGGCGCGGGCGTGATGCACCAGCACGTTGAAGAGACGAATACCGCTCTCAATAAAATCGGCAAACCGGGGCGGTAGCTGCCAGCCCAATCTCTCGGAAAGAAGCGATAAATGCCTCCGGCCGGCGTGGTTGCTGAGCAGCAGGGCGTTCCGTCCCTCGGCGCGGGCCGAATCGACCAAGGCGTGGGCCGCCGTCGTCTTTCCTGAACCGTCAATTCCTGTCAGAACAATGAGCATGAGGCCTCCCCTCGTTTCCTTTCCAACGAAACGAGGGGAGGTATTGTCCCGCGATGCGGCGTAGATCACTCCATGGGCCGCCACTGGAATTGTGCTTGCTGGCGGCTCAGGAACGCGTTGATGCCGATCTCCATGTCCGGGCTGGCCGGCATCGCAGCCCAAGCCTCAGCCCATTCCTGATCCAATGCCGATTTGCCCGCTGAGCCCTCGCAATCCACCAGTCGCTTCATCGCGTGCATGGAGAAACGGGATCGGCTGCGCAGTGTATTGATCAGTGCTGCGCACTTCTCTTCAAAGAAACCTGAGGGTACGACGTCGGCCACCAGGCCAAGCGCCTTGGCTTCTGTGGCGCTGAACGTCTGTCCGGTGAGGAGGATGTACTTTGCGTTGGCGTGGCCCACCAGGCGCACCAAACGTTCCAGACCGGGACGGGGATAGATGATGCCGATCTTCGCCGGGGTCAGCCCAATGACGGCTCGTTCGTTGGCGATGACGAAGTCGCATGCAGCTGCGATCTGCCAGCCGCCACCCATGCACGCGCCGTCCACCAGGGCTACTGTCGGCTTCGCCACGGAAGCAATGGCGGAATCGGCGCGGCTGAGGTGGTCCACCGTGGAGCCGTCAGGTTGTGGGTCTGTAAGGACGGAGGAGAGTTCGCTGATGGACGCGCCGGCACAGAACGTGTCCCCGGCGCCGCGCAGCACCACTACCGAAACATCAGGATCGGAGTCCAGCCGCGGCATGAGTTCCTGGAACTCCAGGCACATGGCTTTGGTCAGGGCGTTGCGCTGGGCAAGGTTGGAGATCTCCACTGTCGCCACGCCGTCAGCAACTGAAACGGAAAGGCGGCCGGTGCGCACCTCGGAAGCGATGCTCATGAACGCGCTCCCGCTTCTGTGGAAGTCCGGAATGCCGGCCCGCACAGAACGCGACCCTCACGCTCAAGCCGGGAGACGTCGTCGTGCGTCATTCCACGGTCCATCAGGACCTCCGCTGTGTGCTCGCCCAGAAGCGGTGGCGGGGTATGGATTTCGCTGGCCTCGCCGTCCAGGCTCAGTGGTCCGCGCAGGAGGGGGAGCTCGGAACCGTCCCGCCGCTGGCGGTGCTGAACGAGCTTCAACGCCGCAACTTGTTCCGTGGCCAGCGCCTGTGTGTAATTGTAGATGGGGCCGCAGGGGATGCCGGCCCGGCTGATCAGCGGAACCCATTCGGAGGCGGGCCTGGTGACGAGCGAGGACTCAATGAGTTCCGTCAGCTGATCCCGGTTCGCCGAGCGATCCGCTCCGGTGACAAAACGGGGATCCTCCACGGCCGAGGCGAGACCGAGCAGCCCGCAGAACACCCGCCATTGCTTGTCGCTCCCCACTGCGATGTTGATGGATTCGGTGGCGGTGGCAAACGTGCCGTAGGGCGCGATAACGGGATGGTTGTTGCCTTGCGGCGTGGCTGCTTCGCCGAGGCTAAGGGCTTTCTGTCCCTGGAACGCGGACAGGTTCATAGCGGTTTCCAGCAGCGACGTGGACACCCGCCCGGGACGCTCACCGTTCTGGGCGCCCAGCAGCGCTGAAACGATACCGAACGCACAAACCATCCCGGAGGTGATGTCCACGATGGGAAGACCTACGCGATACGCTTCCCCGGGTCCTGGCCCCGTGACGGACATCAGCCCCGACATTCCCTGGATGACCTGGTCCAGCCCGGCGTCGTCCTTGAGGGGCCCGGTGTCCCCAAACCCGCTGACGGAACCGAGCACGAGGCCAGGGTTGAGCTCTTCGAGTCGCGCGGCAGTGAAGCCCATCTTGTCCAGGGTGCCCGGTTTGAAGTTCTCCACGAGGACGTCGGCGTCGGCGATCAGGCCGGAGAGGATGTCGCGGCCTTCGGTCGAATAGAAGTCCAGGCACACGGACGCTTTGTTGCGGTTGACGGAGTCGAAATAGAGGCTGTGGCCGTCCTGGAATGGTGGCCATTGCCGGGCGGTGTCACCCCCGTTGACGCTTTCGACTTTGATGATCCTGGCGCCCATGTCGGCCAGGAGCGCGGTGCAGTAGGGCCCGGCGAGAGCCCGGCTGAGGTCGATCACGGTGATTCCGCGGAGTGGCTTGAGCATGGTTGTGTACCTAACGTTGGAGCGGATTTAGTGGCTGGAGGGCAACACCAGGGCACCCACCAGCAGGAGCGGGCCGACCACCACCATGGACAGTCCCCACCGGGTGAGGAGGTTGGTGATGCGGGGGCGTTCATCGGCGTGGACGGTCGCCACGAACGTGGCGCCAACAGTGGAGAACGGCGAAACGTCCACGATCGACGAACACACGCCCAGCGCCGCGATGACTGCCCACCCGGCGATGTCGCCGGAGGCCACCAGCGGCAGAGCAAGCGGCACAAGTGCGGCGAGCATGCCGGTAGTTGAAGCGAACGCGGACACGAGGCCGCCGATCGCGCAGATGACCAGTGCGGCCAGGAGCGGGGTTCCGACGGCGCCGGCTGCTTCGCCGAGCAGGGTGACCGCTCCCATGGTCTGAAGCACTCCGACGAACGTGATGATCCCGCCCACCAGCAGGACCGTGGACCAGTCGATCTTGGCCACGGCCGACTTGCCCGACTGCGGATCGCACAGGGTGAGGACCGAGGCGAAGGCGAAGCACAGGACGCCGATGTCCGGGCTGGCGCCCAGGACGGACATCAGGATGACTGTGAGGACCAAACCCGCCATGCAGAGCACGGTGATGACCTGGTTGCGGTTGAGTTGAGGGCCCGACGTCGGTGCCTCCGTACGCGGTCCGTCCAGGACCTGGATGGTTCGTTGGGCCGCTTGCTCGCCCCGCGCGATGTTGCCGTCGCGCTCAAAGGGGTGTGACGGCGTCGGGCGTTCTTTGCTGAAGCGTGGCACAGCTGTGCCAAAACCGTCGGTGGTGCGGGTGTTGAGCAGTTTGAAGCCGCCGAAGAGGACATAGGCGGCAGCTACGAGAGCCAGGTCGGTGCCAAGTGCAACGGTGAAGAGAACCAGCGGATCGAGGTCGATTCCCGCTGCACGTGCAGTGCCATAGGTGACGATGCCGAACAAACTGGTGGGGGCGAATCCTCCAGCGCTCAGGCCTGAGCCGATGGCGATCCCCATCAGCATGCGGTCGATGCCGTACCTTTTGGCCAGCGGCATCCCAATGGGAGCCATGACCAATCCGGCCAGCGGCGAACCCATGGCCGAGATGCCAATGGTCAGCGCGAAGAAGGCCAAGGGCAGGAAGAAGGCCCTGTCACCTACTTTGGCGATGGCCCGCTCAATGATCACGTCGATGGTCCCGTTCGCTTGGGCGATCGCGAAGAAATAGGTGACGCCAACCAGCAGGACCAGGATCCCGATGGGGAAGCCCGCCACGACCTTGTCGATGGTCATCCCTGCCATCCATACGCCGACACCTGCTGCCGCTGCGAACATGAGCACTCCGATGTGCACTTTGCGCAGTGTGGCCAGTACGAACACGCCCACAAAGATGGCGAGAGCCGCGATCTGTAATTCCATAGCCCGTTCTCCAATCAAACTTCTTCGGTTCACTGGATGAACCAACGGTTCATTTTGGGAAGTCGCCTGTAATGTAGAGGACAGGGAAAAGGCCGTCAAGCGGGAGAGTGGATGAGTACGCAGAGTGTGGTCACGGCAATCCGGGTGCTTGAAGCGGTCTCCGACAACCAGCCGGCGGGTTTGTCCGAACTGAGCCGGGAGGTGGATGTTCCCAAGGCCACGGTGCTTCGCGTGCTGAGGACGCTGGGCGAATTGGGGTGGGTTTCGCAGTCCGAAGCCCAGGCCGGCAAATGGGTCCTGACCAATCACGCGTTTGCCGTGGCCAGCCGTGGAAGCAGCGGCTCAGTCATCCGCGACGCCGCCATGGGCCCACTGAACGCGCTGCAGCTGGACACCACCGAAACAGTCCACCTCGCGGTGCCGGACCGCGGCTACATGCTCATCATCGAACGCCTGGACACCCCGCACGTCCTCAGGGCATTCCTCCCGTTGGGCTCACGTTTGCCCATGCACGCTTCCTCCACCGGCATGGCGTACCTGTCAGCAGCTGATGAAGCTTTCGTGGAGGAGTACCTGGCTGGTCCGCTGGAAGCGCTGACGCCTCAAACCGTTGTGGATCCGGCCCAGCTCCGGGCGATGATCGTGGATACCAGGGCCCGCGGGTACTCCATCAACGAGCAGGGGCTCAGTACCGGCATCACCTCGATCGGTGTCCCACTGCTGGGGCCGGGCGGCGTGGCGGCCGGATCCATTTCCATTTCAGGGCCCTCAAGCAGGATTGTTCCCGCCAAATACCAGGAGTACGGCGAGGCTGCAGCAGGAACCGCCCGTGAGATCAGCCGTGCTCTCGGAGCGTTTTCATCAAAAGGTTACTAAGTTTCCTGAGCAACTACTTCGCTGGAAGTCATTGCACGCCTATCATGATGCTGTGAACGTGCTCCTTCCGGCCAATTGTTCTGTTTGAACTCTTTTCCGGGAGGGTACGTAAGCGATAAGGAGATGAATTTCTCCGATCGGTGCCCGTTGGCATGGGTGGCGCTCCTTCGGGGGTACCAGCGGACGCCTTCCTGAATAGACAAACATTTATTGAAGGGATGCGTAGCTCAATGAACACACTCCTGATAATCGCTGGCGTAATTGCGATCATCTTGCTTCTCGTCGGTGGATTTAACCAAGCCCTCAGTTTCCTGCTGTGGGTAGGAATTATCCTGCTGGTGCTGGCCCTCATTGGATGGGTGCTGGGCCGGGGCCGGTCTCGCGTATGACAACTGATCCAAGCGAAGTTGCCGGCTACGCCCAGGTTCGCGATGGAACTACTACGCCCGGGCACCCCGTTCCCAGGGACCCGGACGTGCCCGGAACCGGTGGGCAGGTGCCGGTCAGCGACGGTCCCGAGGAAGCTCCAGAGGATGCCGTTGACGCCGGACCCAGTGAATCAGCAAATCCGCCGGGGCCGGCAGAGGAAAAGGATGAGAAAACTGCGGACAACCGCGGTTTGACCACCGAAACCAATCCCACGGACTGACAGTGGGCTTTTGCGGCCGCGGGCGGAAGAAATTCCGGCTGCGGCCGCACTCGTAACCTTGACTGCAGCGGGGGCAGCCAACTCAGCGATTGAGGTTGATATGCGGATCGGTTCAATCATCGGGCTACTCGTAGTGGTTTGGCTGGTCATCGGAGCGGTGGCTGCTGGCCAGCGGGGCTACTACAGCGACCCGCCCGCGCAATGCTCACAGTTCGCAACCATTGCGCTCAACATCGTCGCGGGACCACTGAATTACACCGGCCTGAATCCCCAGGGCGGGTGTGAGATTCCGAAGCCGTCATGACCCGGCGCGGGAAGCTTCTGGCAGCAACCCTGGCCGCCTTGGTCTTCCTGGGCGGACTGCTTTCCGGGTGCGCCCAAAGCCCTTCAACGGACTCCCTTAAAGGCCCCGCAAAGGAAGCCGCCTCAGCTGTCCGGACTGCCTCACTTGCAGTTGACCTGAGGCTCCAGGAGCGTGCGACGGCGGCAGCCGGGACCACTACTGCGGACGACATGCTCAAGGGCATGCAATCCGCCACCGACGAGCTGGAAAGCTTCGGCGCGAAAACGCAGGAGGAACAGTCGCTGCGGGACAGCATGCTCACATGCTTCTCCACCATCTCCCGGTCTCTCCTCCACGCCCGGGACGCCCTGGCTGCCCCCAACTCAGCACCCGACGGCGGACAGGACCTCGCCGGAAGCGTCCAGCTCCCGGCGGTCCAGGGTGAGCTCCGAACGGCTACTGAACAACTTGACGCCCTCATGACCAAGGCCGGCATCCAGTGAAACGGCTCCTCGGTGTTGCACTCGGCATCCTGACAGCGATCGGGGGCTTTGTCGACATCGGGGATCTTGTGACCAACGCCGTCGTTGGCTCCCGCTTTGGACTCTCGCTCGCTTGGGTGGTTGTGGTTGGCGTGGTGGGAATTTGCCTCTTCGCCAATATGTCGGGACGGGTCGCCGCCGTGTCTGGACGGGCTACGTTCGAGGTGATTCGGGAGCGCATGGGACCGCGGGCAGGCCTGGCCAACCTCGCAGCGTCCTTCCTGATCAACCTGATGACTGTCACTGCTGAGATCGGCGGGATTGCCTTAGCCCTCCAACTGGCCAGCGGAGTGTCGTACATGCTGTGGGTTCCGTTCGCCCTGATCGCGGTATGGCTGGTGATCTGGCGGGTGAAGTTCAGCATCATGGAGAACGTGACAGGGCTTGTGGGCCTGTCCTTGGTGGTCTTCGCCGTGGCGCTCTTCCTCCTCAAGCCGGATTGGGGTTCGCTCGCCTCCCAGGCGCTGAACCCCTCGATCCCGTCGGAGGAGGGCTCCGGCGTGTACTGGTACTACGCCATTGCCTTGTTCGGAGCAGCAATGACGCCGTACGAAGTGTTCTTCTTCTCCTCCGGGGCCGTAGAGGAGCGCTGGAATGTCAAGGATCTGGTGCAATCACGGATCAACGTCCTGTTGGGCTTCCCGCTGGGAGGGTTCCTGTCCCTCGCCATAGCCGGGTGCGCCGCCGTCGTCCTCCTGCCGGCCGGCATCAGCGTGACGACGCTGTCGCAGGTGGCCCTGCCAGTGATCCAGGCGGGCGGGCAACTGGCTTTGGCTGTCTTGATCCTCGGCGTTGTGGCCGCGACCTTCGGTGCGGCGCTGGAAACGACCCTGTCCAGCGGGTACACGCTGGCCCAGTTCTTCGGTTGGTCCTGGGGTAAGTTCCGGCGCCCCGCGGAGGCGGCCCGCTTCCACGTGGCCATGATCGTGGTCCTGCTGGCGGGTGTCGCTGTTCTGGCCACCGGAGTGGATCCCATCCTGGTCACCGAATATTCCGTGGTCTTTTCCGCGATCGCGTTGCCGCTGACCTACCTGCCCATCCTGATCGTGGCGAACGATCCGCAGTACATGGGCAAGCACGTCAACGGCAGGGCTGTGAACATTGTGGCCTTCATTTACCTGGTCATCATCCTGGTGGCCTCGGTGGCGGCCATCCCCCTCATGATTGCGACGGGAGCAGGGGCATGAGCAAAGCGAAGCCGATTCCGGCCCAGGACATCAAGCCCGCCCCGCGCCCGGCCGGCTTGGTACTGGACGCCCAGCTGCACCTGCTGGACCGGCAAATACTGGACGTCGACGGCGTACCCGTCACCACGGTTGACGACGTGGAGTTGAGCGGGCCCGCACTTGATGAACCCATCCCCGAAGGAACCGAGGCTCCCCACATCACGGCCCTGCTGACCGGAGCGGTCCTTGGTACGCGGATCTTCGGCGGCAGGCCGCCGTCGAGCAGGTTCATCAGGATCCCGTGGGACATGGTGGCCGGCGTGGACACGGTGGTTTCGCTGGGAGTCCGGGCCAATTCACTCGATGCCTCCTGGGTTGAGCGGTGGATGCGGGACCAGGTCATCGCGAAAATTCCAGGAGGCCGGCATGATCCTGAATGACATTCTGGGCAGGGACGTCATGGACAGCAATGGCGAACGGTTGGGCGAGGTGTCGGACGTCAGGTTCGCCCTGGACGCTGCACCGGCGCAGCTCTTGAGCCGTGCCCGGATGGTGGGCATCGTGGTGAGCCCCAGGACAGCGACGTCGTTCCTGGGGTATGAGCGGCAGGACGTGAGCCAGCCTTGGCCGGTAGCGCAGCTCCTGCGATGGCGGCATCGGGGATCGTTCCTGGTGTTGTGGGAGGACATCGCCGTGCTGGGCACGGAGGCGGTGACGCTGCGGCCGGCATTCACGGCGTATGAATCCACGTTGCCAAGGTAGTCGCTGTTTTGCCAAATGCTAAGTTTGCTGACTAATTTGGTAGTAAGGCATGGACATGCCCCCGAACAGCCTTATAGGTTCGAAGTGTTCCATAAACACGTTCACCGCTTTGGAAAGGACAGGTCGCATGGACAAGCAGAACGCCACACCGGAAGAGGAAGTGGGCGGCTACGGCACTCCCACCGCGGAGCAGGAATCCGGCGGAGGGCAAGCACAGCCCCGGGTGGAAGAAGACCTCTCCGAAGCCGGGCTCAGCCAGGACAGCCCCGACGGCGAAACTTTCGCCACCGGTGCACCGAACCTCAGCCATTTGGACCCTGAAGATTCCGACAGTTCAGGAGAGCCGGGCGCCGGGCGCTTCGGCGGGACCGACGAGCAGTCGCACGCCGAGCAGTCGTTGCAGCCCGACGGCAACGACGACGACTTGCCGGACGGCAGCGGCAACGACCTCCCCCAAGAGGAGTCCCCGAATGACGATGACGAAGAAGATTTCGACGCCGGCTAGAAACTCCCGCTGGCGCGCTTAAGCAGGCGCGCCTCCGGTTATGCAGCCAGCCGGCTGGCGTGCCACTGGCACCACCCGCACTAAGCACCCGAGACACGATCGAAGGAGCAAGCACCTATGGCCACTGTGAATAAGTCAATCGAAGTAGACGTCCCCGTATCCGTCGCCTACAACCAATGGACACAGTTCGAGACATTCCCCGAATTCATGAACGGGGTGGACGCTGTTGAACAAATCGATGAGACCGCCCTCCACTTCTCAACCAACGTGGGCGGAGTGAAACGCGAGTACAACGCCCAAATCGTTGAGCAGGTCCCGGACTCCCTGGTCAGCTGGGCCAGCGTGGACGGCCCCCGCAACGGCGGCACGGTGAGCTTCGAGTCGCTCGAACCCGCAAGGACCAGGGTGAACGTTGAAATTATCTGGGAGCCGGAGAGCCTGACCGAGAAAGCCGGCTCCGCCCTCGGCGTGGACAGCCTGCGCGTCGGGGCGGACCTGGACAAGTTCAAAAAGTTCATCGAGGCCCAAGGCCACGAAACGGGTGCTTGGCGCGGCACTGTCTCGGGAGGCGACGTGGACGACACGGGCGCAGGATCCGCGGATTCAGCCCCACCGCGTCCGCTCGACATCTAGCGCGGCGCTGTCTGCTGATTCACACTGGATACAGCACCAATAGATAGCTCCAACGAGGGCCGGCACCGTCACGGGCCGGCCCTCGTGGCATACCCGGAGCTGATACCGCAGAGGAGAACGTACCGCCATGGCAACGTCGGGCAACATAGAGGCTGAGCGCAAATTCGATGCCGATACGTCCACTCCACTTCCCGACCTCCAAGCCCTGGAAGGCGTCGCCCGGGTGGGTGCGCCCGCGGTCCATAACCTGGAAGCCGTCTACTTCGACACCAACCAACTGGCACTGGCCGCACGTGGGATCACCCTGCGACGACGCACCGGAGGTACCGACGCCGGCTGGCACCTCAAACTCCCGCATGGCCCGGGCAACAGGACAGAAGTCCAGGCACCCCTGGGCTCCGTGGACGCCATCCCGGATGAACTCCTGGAGCGCGTGCTTGCCTACACCCGTGGCCGGCCGCTGGCCCCCGTCGCGACCCTGAATACCGAACGCACCAGCTTCGCCCTCTACGGCGACGGCGGCGAACGCCTTGCCGACTTCGTCGATGACCAGGTGCGCGCCCACGTCGCCATTGATGGGCCCCGTGAGTCCCACTGGCGCGAGTGGGAGCTCGAGTTGGCTGCAACTGACGGGCAGGACAGTGCCTTGCTGGAGGCCCTTGCCGGACAGTTGGCGGACGCCGGAGCGAAGCCCAGCAAGCGTGCCTCCAAGCTGGCCACGGCTCTGGGCGATTCATGGCCTGCTGCCCGGGAAGGTGCAAGGAAATCCTCCAGCGGCAAGGCCCCAGCAGTGACTCCGGTACTGGAGTACCTGGACGCACAAATAGCAGACTTGCTTCTCCAGGACGCCCACGTTCGGCAGGACCGGGACGACGCAGTGCACCAAATGCGCTCCCTGATCCGGCGCATCCGCTCCGTGCTGCACACCTACCGGAAGCTCTTTGACCCGGCGGCAGTGGACGGGCTCGAATCGGAACTGAAGTCCCTCGCCAAGACGCTTGGCCGCTACCGGGATACGGAGGTCCTGCACGAACGGCTGCGTGTTGCCTTGGACGAGTTGCCGGCGAAACTGGTGCTGGGTCCCGTGCACGACGAACTGGACCAGCGCATGCAGGTCAGGTTAGACACGGCGTTGTCGGCCATCCGGGAGCGCTTGGACAGTGCCCGTTACTACAAGCTGCTGGAACACCTCGAGGCGTTCATCCAAGCCCCGCCCGTCGCTCCCAAGGGGAGCCGTCCAGCTGGCAAAACGACAGCCAAGCTCGTCAACAAGGCCGCCCAACGGCTCGGCAAACGCCACGACGCCGCGGTGGGTTCCGCCGTCGGGCCTCAACGCGACAAGGCGTTCCATGAAGTCCGCAAGGCCGCCAAGAAGCTTCGCTTTGCTGCCGCGGCTGTAGCAAGCGTGCACGGCAAGCGTGCCGGCAAAGTGGAGGACGCGGCCCACAAGGTCCAGTCGATCCTCGGCGAGCACCAGGACAGTGCCATGGCCCGCGAGGAGCTGCTGAAACTGGGCTCGGGTTCGGAGGTTGGGAACGTGGCGTTCACCTATGGCGTGCTCCACGCCCTGGAGCGCAGCGCGGCCGATGCAACAGAGCTGCAGTACCTGCAGAGCGGGAAAAAGGCGCGAAAGCTACGACTCAAGCCCTGACAGAGGATTGCCCCTAGTTGCCCGCGGCAACCAGACGTAAACTGGCCTTCGGTTCACACGGCGTCTGCTTGGAGATCTCATGCTTTGGAAGGTCCTTGTCCGGTTCCTGCGGCCGCATCAGCGGCTGCTGATCGCCGTCGTCATCTTCCAGCTGGCGCAGTCCATCGCCTCCCTGTACCTGCCGACGCTCAATGCTGACATCATCGATCACGGCGTCGCCACCGGCGATACCGACTACATCATGCGCATGGGCGGGCTCATGCTGCTGATCACCCTGCTGCAGATCGCGTGCGCCGTGGTGGCCGTCTACTTCGGTGCGAAAGCGGCCATGGGGATGGGGCGCGACGTCCGCGACGCGATCTTCAGCCGGGTCGGCGAGTTCTCCGAGCAGGAGGTCACCAGGTTCGGTGCGCCGTCCCTGATCACACGCTCCACCAACGACGTCCAGCAGATCCAGCAGCTGGTCCTCATGTCCTGCACCCTGATGGTCGCCGCCCCCATGCTGAGCATCGGCGGCGTGATCATGGCTGTGCGCCAGGACGCCCAACTGTCCTGGCTGATAGCGGTCTGCGTCCCGGTCCTGCTGGTGGCCGTCGGCCTGATAGTGACGCGGATGGTGCCGCTGTTCCGCAAAATGCAGGTCAGGATCGACGCCGTAAACCGGGTCCTGCGCGAGCAGCTCACCGGCATCCGCGTGGTCCGGGCGTTCGTGCGGGAAGACATGGAAACCTCCCGTTTCGGCAAGGCCAACGACGACGTCACTGACGTGGCGCTGCGGGCGGGCCGGTTGATGTCGCTCATGTTCCCTGTGGTCATGCTGGTCATGAACGTCTCCAGTGTGGCGGTGATCTGGTTCGGGTCCTTCAGGATCGAGGACGGCTCCATGCAGGTGGGCACCCTGATCGCCTTCCTGAGCTACCTGATGCAGATCCTCATGTCCGTCATGATGGCCACGTTCATGGCCGTGATGATTCCGCGGGCGTCCGTCTCCGCCGACCGGATCGGGGAGGTGCTCGATACCGCCTCAAGTGTCCAGCCGCCGTCGAACCCTGTTGCCGCCGGTATCCGGCGGGGCGAACTGGCCATGCACGACGTCGGATTCGCCTACCCGGGTGCCGAGCAACCAGTGCTGAGCGGCGTTACCTTCACGGCCGTCGCGGGGCAGACCACCGCGATCATCGGCAGCACCGGCGCCGGCAAGACCACCCTGGTGAACCTCATGCCGCGGCTGTTCGATGCCACCAGCGGATCCGTGCGAATGGACGGCGTTGATGTCCGGGACCTGCACCCAGACAAATTGTGGGGACACATCGGCCTGGTGCCGCAACGGCCTTACCTGTTCTCCGGAACGGTCCGCAGCAACCTCCAATACGGCAAGCCCGACGCCACCGAGGAAGAGATGTGGCAGGCCCTGTCCGTAGCCCAGGCGCGTGACTTCGTCGAAGAAATGGAAGGCGGCCTCGACGCAGCCATCTCCCAGGGCGGCACCAACGTTTCCGGTGGGCAGCGCCAGCGGCTCGCGATTGCGCGGGCATTGGTGAAGCAGCCCGAACTGTACATCTTCGACGATTCGTTCTCCTCGCTGGACACCGCAACGGACGCCCGGCTGCGGCAAGCCCTCAAACGGCACACCAACGGCGCCACCTTGGTGATCATCGCCCAACGCGTGTCCAGCATCGCCGACGCGGACCAGATCCTGGTGCTCGACGACGGCAGGATCGTGGGGCAGGGAACGCACGATGAGTTGTTGGAGTCCTCCGAAACCTACCGCGAAATCGTGTCGTCCCAGCTCGCATCGGAGGAAGCAGCATGAGCACCGTCACCCGTGGACCCCAACGCCCAGCCATGGGTCCTGGACGCGGCGGTCCCTTCGCCGGGATGAACGTTCCGGCCGAGAAAGCATCCAACTTCAGCGCCTCCGCCCGGCGCCTGCTGGGCACCCTGCGTCCGGAGCGGTTCTGGCTGACCTTGGTCCTGGTCTTCGCCGTGGTCAGCGTCGCACTGTCCGTGATCGGACCACGGCTGCTTGGCGAAGGCACTAACTTGATCTTTGCCGGCGTCGTCTCCAAACAGCTGCCCGCAGGCGTCACCAAAGCCGAGGTGATCGACAGGCTCCGCGCCTCAGGCGAGGGCAGCAAAGCAGACATGCTCAGCGCCATGACCCTCACGCCCGGTGTCGGCATCGACTTCGGTGCGCTGTCCTCCGTGCTGCTCTGGGCGCTGGCCCTGTACGTACTGGCCTCCGCGTTCGGTTGGATGCAGGCGTACGTCCTCAACGGCGTCGTCCAACGGACCGTCTACCGGCTGCGTGAGCGGATCGAAGCGAAAATCCACCGGCTGCCGCTCCGGTACTTCGACTCCATCCAACGCGGCGAGCTGCTCAGTCGGGTAACCAACGATGTGGACAACATCTCCCAAAGCCTGCAGCAATCCATCAGCCAAGTAGTCTCGTCCCTACTCACTGTGCTGGGCGTGCTGGTGATGATGTTCATCCTCTCGCCGCTGCTCGCACTGATTGCCCTGGTGACCATTCCCCTCACGCTGGGGACAACCCTTCTGATCGCCAAACGGTCCCAGAAAATGTTCGTGGCCCAGTGGAAGAACACCGGCGAACTGAACGGCCAGATCGAAGAAACCTACACCGGCCATGCCTTAGTGAAGGTGTTCGGACGTCAGAACGAGGTGCAGGAGAAGTTCCGCGCGAAGAACTCGGAGCTGTACCAGGCCAGCTTCGGGGCGCAGTTCGTGAGCGGGCTGATCATGCCCGCCATGACGTTCATCGGCAACCTCGTCTACGTGGGAATCGCCGTAGTGGGTGGCCTCCAGGTCGCTTCCGGCGCCATGCAGTTGGGCGATGTCCAGGCGTTCATCCAATACTCGCGGCAGTTCACCATGCCGCTGGCCCAGCTCGGATCCATGGCCAACATGCTCCAATCCGGCGTTGCGTCCGCCGAGCGCGTCTTCGACCTGCTCGATGAGAAGGAGGAGTCCGAAGAGCCGGCAGCTTCCACTTCGGGCCCCTCCCGGGGACGGCTTGTGTTCGAGAACGTGTCCTTCCGCTACTCGCCGGACAAACCACTGATCACGGACCTCAGCCTGGTCGCCGAGCCGGGGCAGAGCATTGCGATCGTCGGGCCCACCGGCGCCGGCAAGACAACGCTGGTGAACCTCATGATGCGGTTCTACGACCTCGACGGCGGCCGGATCACCTTGGACGGCGTGGACATCGCATCCCTTTCACGGCAGGAACTGCGCTCGCGGATGGGCATGGTGCTGCAGGATACCTGGCTATTTGGCGGGACCATCCGCGACAACATTGCGTACGGGCGGCCCACCGCTTCCGAATCCGAAATTGTTGAAGCCGCGCAGGCAACCTACGTCGACCGATTCGTGCGGTCGCTCCCGGAAGGCTACGACACCCTGCTCGACGACGAGGGCGGCAACGTATCGGCAGGTGAGAAGCAGTTGCTGACCATTGCGCGTGCCTTCCTGTCCCGGCCGTCCGTGTTGATCCTGGATGAAGCCACCAGCTCAGTCGATACCCGCACCGAGGTGCTGGTACAGAAAGCCATGAATGCGCTGCGCTCGGACCGGACCAGCTTTGTGATCGCGCACCGGCTCTCCA
Source organism: Arthrobacter sp. B0316-5-4 (assembly GCF_059090325.1). Classification (NCBI taxonomy): domain Bacteria; kingdom Bacillati; phylum Actinomycetota; class Actinomycetes; order Micrococcales; family Micrococcaceae; genus Arthrobacter; species Arthrobacter sp. B0316-5-4. The sequence goes on along the minus strand of NZ_JBNHFN010000006.1, from coordinate 78,350 downwards.
CCATCCGCGACGCCGACCTCATCCTGGTCATGGAGGCCGGGCAGATCGTGGAACAGGGAACCCACTCGGAACTGCTGGCCACAGGTGGAGCGTACTCGAGGCTGTACGAGGCGCAGTTCGCAGCACCGGCCGCCGAAGTTTAGGAGCCCTGGGGGCAGCGGCTCAGCCCAGTTGTCGGGCCAACGCGTACGACGGTTCGCGGAGCCGTCGTGTCCAGTCGTACGTCCCTGCGCCGGGGAGGGGGTTGAGGACCGGATCGAAACGCTCGTCCGAATCCTGGCCGTGATCAGCCACGGTGAGCGTCAACGTCCCAAAGCGGCACCAGGGACCCAAGGGGCTGGCGTGATGGAGCTCCAGTGTCCACGGCCCACGTCCAAGAGCCGCACGGAACGCCCTGGGTTCCACGGGCAACTTCCCAGGTCCTTCAATGGTGCGTGCTGCTATCAGGACCGGTCCGGAGTCCGATTTGTAGGGCATCATGCTGGAGAACACGGCGGATGCGGCGTTGCGTCGGAGCCGGAGGATGAACCTGCCGATTCCTGTGGGGCCGGTGGTAGCCAGCAACATGTCGGCCTGCTTGCCCTGCTCCGTGAAGCGTATGGCCAGGCCAATGATGTCAGGCAGGGCGTCGGGCAATCCGATCGAACGCGACAGCCGCGCATTCACCGAGTTGGTCCCTGAATCGTCCAGCCACGGGATGTCCGACGACCTGCGCTGCCCTGGATCCCTCTTCAGCGTTCCCACCAGGTGGATGCCCGTCGGATGGATGGGACGGTGCGGGCGGGCCACCTTGATGGCCCTGAAAAGGCCGGCAAAGGTGGCCCCGGCCATTCCTTGCACCCTGCTGCTCAATGTACCCATCTGATCACCCTATGCGGGACAAACCTGGAAAGACAGCAACCTGATGATTGGGTGTCTTGCTTCCTAGGGCAAGCGTGACGGTCGCAGCACGTTCGCATCTCCGGCCTTGGCTGGGTCCAGGGGAACCGGGCTAACCAGTACCGCGGGCCCGCGATGAAGCATTCCACCGGAAACCACTTGGCATCGCACACCACCACGCCCGCGCATCGCTTTGTGGGCACCTGGGGCGAGCATTTCGTCCATCCAAGCACAGGGGTGGGCCGGCCGGCCGGCTTTCAACCGCACCGCATCACCGCAGGACTCCAGGGTGAACTCGTGGCCGAGCAAGGGCGCCAGCTCGGCACCCCTGAGCACAACATTGCGGCGCGTCAGCAACGGATCAAAAGGCCCGGCGTCGAGTTCGGCCGCGATCGACTCCAGCGCCTCCACCGGGAAGAGCGTCACAGCTGCGTCCATGTGAGCGGCTTTGCCGAAGAACCTGTCTCCAACAATCCCCTTGCCGGAGACTAGTTCGGCGTGAGCGGCATCATCAGTGGGGACATCCGCGGCGCCCTCCCGGGCACGGCCGAAGTAGGCATGCGCCGGCGACACCAAAAGGTGCAGCACCTCGACGTCGTACCTGTATTCAGTCGTCACCCCTTAACGCTAGCTGACGGACCAGCGCGTCAACGATGGGCAGTTGCCCCTTGACCAGCTTGGTCCTGGCAGTGGCTTCATCAAACCAGCGCGCGTCATCAATCTCAGGGAAATCTTTGATGTCCCCTGAGCCTTTTGGCCACTCCATGGGAAAGGTGTTGCTGACAATTTTGTCCGGTTGAAATTCCGCGGCTTCGGCGGCAAAAGCGGTGATGAGTTTGCCGGAGGGCTGGCGAAAAACTCCCAATAATTCGTAGTCCACGGATGGGGGAGGGGAACCTATTTCTTCCGTAAATTCCCGTTTTGCTGCGACCAAGGCGTCTTCATCGTCAGGGAATTCGCCCTTGGGAATGGACCACGCGTGCTGGTCTTTCCGTGACCAGAATGGGCCGCCCATGTGGGCTATCCAAAGTTCCAGCAGACCAGACGGTGGCTGCCGGTAAAGAAGTATGCCTGCGCTGCGAATTGCCATGTTTCCCTTCGAACCATCCAGGGCGTCCAAGGTCAGAAAACGAGCCTACCGGATGCGTGGCCCCGGGCCATGGGCTGCGTCAGCGTCCGTCTGCCCGAAGCTGCTGGATCATCCTGCCGTAGTCATCCACGCCGACCCCGTTTCCGGCGCGGCTCTTCCTCCTGAAAAGGTCCTCTTCGAAACCGAACAGGAACATGGTCATCCCACACTCCGCCGCGTACTCCGGCGCAAGGCGCAACTGGTCAGCAAGGCTGTGTGAGAGCGGCGAACCACCGGTGAACGGCGCATCGGGAGGGCCTGGATTTTCACCAACCAACCCGAGCCCTGATCGCCGTGCCAATGCGCTCGTATATCTGTGGGACGACCACTCAGAGACGTCGTCCCGGACCACACCCGTTTCGTCGCCCGGGCGGCAGCGGTCCTGCGGTGGATCGGCCGCGCGTGCCCACACATCAGAGACGTCGTCCAAGCCGGTGAAGTCGATAGCCACGCCAGGCAACGCCGCCAAGACAGCGAACTGGGCAACGTAGTCAAGACCGCGTTCCAGGGCGCCGTCCGGGTTGGCGCGCCCATCGAGGCGTCCGTCGACAGCTTGCACCACGTCGGCGGGCAAAGCTCCCCGGCCCGCCACCGGGACGTGAATCAGCCCTTCGTAGCCGAGCTTCCGCAGCACGCCCACCTGCCACACCACCGCGTCCACAGCGGACCGCGTGTACCAGTCCCACCAGTTCCGGACCTGCTCGGGGGTCACTAACCGTCCGTTCCAGGACCGGGAGCCTGGAACCCAACCCGGCATGGGCGACCGCGACACTCCTTCAGCCAGTCCGATCCCGAGTTGGGGAGCGTCTCCAAAGGCCCAGAACTCGCCTTCATTTCCGCCGTCCTCGGGCCCCGGATATCCCAGTTCACCGCTGGCGTCCGTACCAACCCTTATCGCCGTAATGTGCTCGAGCCCCAGGTCCGACGCGACGCGGGCCAAGTATCGTTGGGCGGCGTCCCGTGTTGCGGCACTGAAGATCAACTCAGCCCCGCCGTGCCGGGCCACGCCTCCGGAGCTTCCCTTCAAGACACCGCCGGCCAGGCGCCTGACCCAGTTGGGCGCATAGTGAAGGCCCGGGGACAGGACCACTCCCATGCCGGCCTGACGACACGCGTTCAACCGCGACTGCACCTCGGCAACGTAACGTGAATCCACCCGGCCCTCGACCGGCTCGTAGCGGTCCCACGCCAGTGGCAGCTCCACCACGGAAACCCCGGCCGTCCGCAGCGCCGCCAGCCTGTCGGGCGAACAGCTCGAACCCAGGACGCCGAAAGCCATCGGGGCTGGGCTGACGCGCCCGGTTCCGACCGAGCAGCCAACGGTTGAGCCCAGGATCATCAATGCCAGGAAGGTCAAGAGGCTAACGCGCCTCATGGGTATCCGCCGGTCACCGGTGGCAGTGTCATCCCTCCGGCCACAGCGGCGTCCAGCTTGTCGCGGTCCAGTTTCCACACGACGGTGTCCCCGGACGTGGGCCCGGAGAAGGTGAAGACCGGCTGGGCATTGTTCTGCAGCCAGTCCAGGAACGCCGGCGACGCGTAGCCGTAACCCTGACCCAGTTGCCTGCCCTGGGTCAGGACATACTCCGCGTTCCGGTCCTGCAACGACTGCAAGGACGGCAAGACCTCCCAGCCCTCGTGCGGCAACAGCGCGAACTCACCGGTGACGGACGTTAGCCCTACTATCGCGGACGGAGGTAGTTCCGTATTCATGAAGGCGCGCGCACGGACAAGCCCATCGTCAACCACTGACCTTGCCTGAACACCGAGAAACAGGCCCAGGCCCGTCATGACGACCACGACGGCGGCGACGACACCCCGCAGGCGGGGCCGCCACGTCACGACCATCACGGCGGCTACAGGCGTTGAAACCAAGGCCGCCAGCACCACGCAATAGCCGAACTGTTCCTCAGCGGCACCGAAAAACACGGAGTAGACGCCCACCAGGCCTGTGATCAATGAGAACAAGCCAATAATGCGTCGTTCCACCCGCGGGATGCCGCGGCCAGCCCGCCGGCCACGATGGACAACCCCAGGAGCACGTAGCTTGTCCCGAACCGCCCCATCAGGTCTACAAGCCGATCCACCAGGCCGACGCCAGGGACGGCATTGAATCCAGTCATCTGAACCACGCCGGCCATTCTTAGGACACCCACGGACTTTTGTTCCAGGAACTGGGGGAGCAGCCCGCCTGCAGTGATCAGGCTCAAATAGATGAGGTAGGGAACCACGGAACAACCAACAATCCGCAGGGCAGTCAGCGGAGGAACTGTTCGCCGCCAAGGCACGGCGGCGAGCAACGGGACCACTGTAAATACCGCCGTCATGTCTTTCATGACGATTGCCAGTCCAAAGACCAGCCCTGCCGCTATTTCAAGCAACAGCCGAGTGCGTCCCCTTTCGCGCTTGAGCAGCAGCAGGACCAGCAGCCAACCGGACAGGACCGCTAAACCGGTGGGCGTCTCCATCATCAACCGCCCGTCCATGCGGAGCACAAAGGGGTCGCTGGCCAGGATGATGCCTGCCACCGTCGCGGGCCCCAGCCCTACCAGGCGGCGGACCAGCAGGAAGCAGACAACAACGGTGCCCACACCCAGGAACGCGTTGAACCAGCGCAATTGGAGGGCCAGGTCCATGGGATGCCCGTCGAGGCCCATGATGCGGATCACCAAGGCATTGAGCGCATAGGAGCCGGGAGGATGCAGGAAAAAGGGAGAGCCTGACGTTGAGGGTATCTGTCCGGCCGCCAATTGCCTGGCAAGATCGGCGTAAGTCACTTCGTCGATGAAAACGTCGTTGGCCCGCTCCACCCCGGTCACCCGGAACACCAAGGCCAGCAAGCCCACCAGACTGGCAACCCACAAAGGGTGTCGGAACAGCTTCGAGGTTCTGGACTGCTTCCGGATTCGAACCCGCAGCATGGGTGTCTCGAGTTGGTCCTGGGCGTTCATGGGCTGCTTTGGAGAGATTGTGCTCGAGGTCAGCATGTAGTGGTTTGGGTGTTCCCGATGCGTGGTGTCTGATCTTCGGCGGAGTACAGCTCACCCTGGGCTTCGTTGGGCGTATCCGGGCAGGGCCCAGCGGTACCGCTGCTGCTTGTCATTGGATGAGTCTCCGATCGAATGTCCATGTCTTACTGCAACAAGGCATGTGTCCTGTCACTTGGTTAGTGCGGGCAAACGAGTGATCGTGACGCGGCGGAGATGTCCCCGGAAAGGAGCGGCAAGGGCAGTGCGAAGTCCCGCCGTTATCCAATTGATGTGGTAACGCCGATTTTGCTGGCCCATTTCGCTTCCGACAGGACCCTGCCTAATCGATAATCGAGGAGTTGCACGTTCCTCGGGGGTGGAACGTCACGGCGGCCTCCGGCAATTGCCGGAGGCATTTCTGGGCGCATCAGCAGGAGGACACAGCTATGGCATTGTCAGTGAAGCTCCTTCCACATGGGGGAAGAAAAGCAATGGGATTGGCCGTCATTGCGGCGGTAGGTTTATCGATGTTCACGGGCATGAGCCCCTCAAACGCCGCCGATACCACGCCGATGGCTGACGACCCCGGGCCAGTGGGCAGTTTTACGTGGAAAGGATTCAACTGGCAAAAGCGTTTCTGGGGTGGGGCGCCCATGTACAACGCCAGCTGGGACGCCAACAATGTGAGCAATCCTGACGCCAACGGCTACGTCAAGCTCTCCATCACCAACCCCACAGGGACCGCTCCCAAGGGCGCGGAGTTCCAGTCCACCCGCGAAGGCTTTGGCTACGGCACCTACAGCACCACGGTGGAGAAGGATGTCAGCGCGCTGCAGAAGGAAGTCGTGTGGGGTTGCCTGTTCACGTACGACCCCGCGGCGGAGCCTGGGTACACGGAAATTGATCTTTGTGAAGCGTCGGCGTGGGGTGGCGGTGCGGCTTACGGCGAAAACTGGCCGGTAACGCAGGGGCATGGCTACTGGTTCGATGCCACCCAGCCTCCAGGGCAGGGCAACAACACTGTCACGTTCGATGTCACCAACGCTCCGATTCTCACGCACAGGATGGTGTGGGAGCCGGGCAAGATCACTTTTGAGACATTCGCAGGCGAGGGCTACACCGGAACGCTGCTGAAGAAGACCGTCCTCCAGGGCTCCACGGTTCCGCTTCCTGCCAAGGAGCAGATCCACTTCAACCTTTGGGTGACCGGCGGTGGCGGAGGAGACGCAGCAGGTGTTGCACCTGAGTCCGTCACCATCCGCGATTTCTCCTTTGTCCCGGGTATCCCGCTGACCGCTCCGACTCCTACGGTGACCGGATCGGCAGCGGTGGGTTCAACGTTGACGGCCGCGCCGGGAACGTGGACCACGGGCACCGCACTGACTTATCAGTGGTACCGGAATGGAGTGGCGATTGCAGGCGCCACGAACGCAACCCGCGTCCTGGCCGCGGCAGACCAAGGCACCAAATTGACTGTTCGGGTCACCGGAACCAAAGCCGGGTACGCAACAACAACCAAGGAGTCCGCGCCAACGGCAACAGTGGGCGCAGGCACCCTGGTGGCGCCGGTTCCGACCATCACTGGGACGTTGACCGTGGGCTCCACACTGACAGCCAATACGGGCACGTGGACCTCAGGAACCACCCTGACGTACCAGTGGTATCGGTCAGGGGTGGCGATTTCGGGGGCAACGGCCAAAACCTACACGCTGGTGAGCGCTGACCAGGCCGACACGATGAGTGTGAAAGTCACCGGCACCAATCCTGGTTACACCACGGCGGCCAAGACATCCGCCAGCACAGCGGTTGTGGCCTGAGCGTTAAAACAACAGGCCCGCAGTTGTGTCGCGCTGGGGGGAAAGCGACACACCTGCGGGCCTGTTGGGCTTTGGGGAGAAGCGGCTAGGCCTTCTTCTCGGCACGGACTGGGACGATCCGCTTGATGGCGAGGCCCAGGGCGAGCATTGCGAAGGCAGCCAGGGCGAACCAAAACAGATCGCCTGCGCCTGTCATGGCGAGCGTTCCTGAGCCAGTGGCACCTACGAAAGCGCCTGCTGCGGGTCCTGCTGGGTTGTTGTACATCAGTGATTACCAAACTTTCTTACGGTTGAGGGCTGCATCCAGGTAGGCCTTGGCGTGCACGGCCTGGAGGAAGATATCGATGACGGTTTCGTACATGGTTGCGGCCAGCAGCATGTACCTCCAGCCCCGGAAGCGCAGTGTGACGATGCGCTCCAGGACGAAGATGCCGGTGACTGCGATCCAGAATGGCTGGAGGTTCAGGCCCATTCCGGTGGTCAAAGCAAAAATGATGGAGCCGAAGTAGGCCAGGGTCACCAGGACACCGATCATGGACAGGAACTGGCGTCCCCAATACGGCCTGGTGATTTTGGTCCACCCGTACTGCACGCAGTTTTCCACCGCGCCACGCTTCCAGCGGAGCCGCTGCGCCCAGAGTTCACGCCATGTGGGCATGACCTCCGTGACCAGCGTGCAGTTGGACGGCGAAGCGATGCGGTACCCGAGGGTCAGCAGGGCGAAGGAGAGCTCGTTGTCTTCGGTGAGGACCGACGTGTCGTAGACGCCACCCTTGCCGTTGCCTGGAGGCAGGGTGCCCGCCAGACGGGCTGCGACAACATCACGCAACGTCTTGACCCTGAACAGTGCAGCCGTTCCGGTCACCACCAGGCATTTGCCGTGGAGGCGCTTGACGTCCCTGGCGTAGCGGGCGTACTCGTTGCGTTGGAGGTGGCCTACGAAGCCACCGCCGGGGCCGCCGCTGAACACGCCGCCAACTGCGCCGAGCAGTTCATCGGTGAGCAGGTTGTCGGTGGCGTTTTCGATGAAGTCGAGGGCCAACTGCGAGTCGGCATCCTGGACCAGGACCAGATCTTCAGGGTCGGCGTCCGGAAGCAACTCGCTGAGCGCGAAGTTCAGGGCACCGGCCTTCTTGTCCTTGTTGCCGACGGTCCGCATGACCTCGACGCCTTGGGCGAGCGCGAGAGTCTCGGTGTCATCGGTGCAGTTGTCGGCCACCACGATGATGCGGTCCGGGCGGCGGGTCTGGTTGTTCAGGGACAGCAGCGTCTCGGTGATGCCGGCCGACTCGTTGTGGGCCGGGACCAGGACTGTTACTACTCCGCCAGCGGCACGGTGGGATCCGCGCGGGGTGGCATCCGTGTCCGGTGCGTCTGCACTAACCATGATTTCCGTGAGCATTGTGATCCCTCCGTTCGAGCGTTGAAGCGTTGACTCATTTAGAGTTCCAACGCCAACGCAAGAAATACGCAGGCAAAGCGTCAAGGAAAACTCAAGGTTTGCTCAGGACTTCCTTTGAGGCATCACGAATCGGGGTCTGGGACCACTTGTACGTTTCTTGGCGCGCTTGGGGAGGCGCCTTAAACGCAAGAGGACGACGCCGGCACGTACCGGCGTCGTCCTCTTGCTTTTGCTGTGGGCTGCTTAGCGGCTCAGGCTGACCGTGAAGGTTTTCGGTCCGCTGAGCGTCACTGCGATGCCGCAATTTTCGCCGGCGGCGCGGTGTGAGAGGGACTGGATGGCGGCATCGATGGTGTGGTCGATGGCCGACTTGTCCCAGATTTTCAGCGTGATGGAGTCAGTATGTGTCGTCATTGTCAGTACTTTCACTCAGGCCGTTATCAGCCCCAAGCTTCTTCGCCCGGGGCCGCATCCTCGTCGGTGAGGATTGCTGATTCAGCTTGTATGGGAAACGAATTCCCTCATTCATGGTTCATGTTGCCTACCGTGATTGACAAGCGAATCCGGCCAAGTGTGACCGATTACACGTTGCTCATTACTCCGTGTAACCGGTGCTGGCACTGCGTTCCCGCCAACGGTCGACCTCTGCACGCATGGCTTCCTCCACGGCGTCGTACGCGTATACAGCGTCCGCTCCGAGCAGCAGGAAAGCCGGGGTTTGCTCGGCTTCCACTGCGCTGATTATCACCTGGGCAGCCTTGTCCGGGTCGCCCGGCTGGGTGCCGTGCACGGTGTCGTTTTCCTTGCGGCGTTTCCCGGCCGTGTCAGCGTAGTCGGCGATTGCTTCGGCTGACTGGGTGAGCGAGCGGCCGGCGAAATCGGTCCGGAACCCGCCCGGTTCCACAGCTGTAACGGAGATCCCGAGGGGCTGCAGTTCCTTGTGGAGCGAACCTGAGATTCCCTCCAGGGCGGCCTTGGACGCGGAGTAATAGCCCGATCCGGGCGGGCAGATCCGGGCGCCGATGGAGGAGATGTTCACGATTGCGCCCGATCGCCTGGAACGCATCCCCGGAAGGACGGCCTTGATCATGGCGACGGGGCCGAACACGTTGGTGTCGAACAAGGCGCGGATGTCGGCGTCGTCGCCTTCTTCGATGGCTGCGCGGTAACCGTAGCCGGCGTTGTTGACCAGGACGTCCACGCCGCCGAAACGCTCCGCGGCCTGCTGAACCGCCGCGTCCACCTGGGACTGATCGGTGACGTCGAGCGACACGGCGATTGCCGTCGTCGGGAATTCCGCGGCGAGGTCCTGCAGCGAATCGGTGTTGCGGGCGGTAACCACCGCGTTATCGCCTTTTGCGAGGACTGCTCGGGCAAGGGCCCGGCCGAGTCCTGTGGAGCAGCCTGTGATGAGCCAGGTAGTCATGATGTTCCTTTTCCTAGGGGACCATTCCATTGGAACGCTACTCCTGGGAATGCGGGAGTGCCTGGCGGTAGGGGTAGTGCCGGTGCCTCCCTTATACCGGCGGGAGCTCCAGCGTGTAGACCACCAGCTGCACCTTCGGCGCAGGGCGCTCCTTCTCACGCTCGGGTCGACGAACATAGCCCAAGCGACGGTAAAGGCGCTGGGACGTTTCATTGTCGACGGCGGTGTCCAGCACGACGCGCACGGCACCCCGTGCCGTGGCAAGGCGGGCGGATTCGTCCAGGAGTTTCTGGCCAAGGCCTGTCCTGCGCGCGTCCGGGTGCACTGCCAGTAACCGCAACTCCACCTCGCCTTCTTCGGCCTGCCGGCTGAGGTGTGAGCCAAAGGGCAGCAGGCTGGCTGTGCCCACCAGACGCCCGGTTTCCACGTCTTCGGCCACCAGTAGCACGCCTTCGCGGGCCCGCGCCGCGGCATTGAGCAAAAGCTCCAGCCGCTGTTCGTCAGGCTGATGCGCGCCTGGGAGATGATGACCGAAGCCTTCGTACGTCAGCCGCCCCACGGCGTCGTACTCTTCGGGGCGCGCCTGGCGTATCACGTGGGTGCCGGTGGCGACGGTTGGTGTGGTGGTCATGGTTGTCCTTTCGGCTGCGGATCGAGTCCGAGGTGCGATTTCAGGGTGGTGCCGGCGTACTCAGTGCGCGCCAGGCCGCGTTCCTGGAGCAGCGGAATGACGCCCTCGGCGAAGCGCTCCAGGTCCTGGGGGAGGAGCGAGAACATGAGGTTGAAGCCGTCGGCTGCGCCTTCTGCGTGCCAGCGTTCCAAGGAGTCGGCCACGTGCTGCGGGGTGCCGATGAAGTCGTGGTTCCGTTTGTCGCCTGTGAGGATTGAGTAGAGGTCCTTGAGCGTGACCTCGTCTTCACGTCCACTGATCTGTTCACCGGCGGAACGGAAATCGGTCCGGGGCTGTGCGATGGTGGGGATGCCGGACTGGGCCACGGTGGCGTCAGCGGCGAGGCCAGTGAAGTCCAACTGGCCCGCGAAATACTCCTGAAGGAAGTCCAGGACCTGCAGGTCGGTGATCAGGTTGTCCAACTCCCGGATTCTTGCCAAGGCCTCGTCTCGGGTGTCTGCCACTACCGGCGAGATGGCTTGGTAGACATAGAGTTCGTCCGGATTCCGGCCGAACGCCTTTGCTTGGGCGCGGATTGAATCCCGGTATTGGCGCGCCTGCGGGATATCAGGGTGGCTGGCGAAAAGGGCGTTGGCGAAGCGCGCTCCCAGCTGTTGGCCTGGAACGGAAGTGCCCGCCTGGGCCAGCAACGGGGAATGCTGCGGTGATGGCCCAATGTTGAGCGGACCTGCCACCTTGAAGAACTCGCCCTTGTACTCCAGGCGGCGGAGTTTGTGGCGGTCGAAGAACCGGCCGTTGTCCTTGTCATAGAGGAAAGCGTCCGTGTCCCAGGAATTCCAGAGGCCTTGGGTCACCTCAACGAACTCTTCAGCGCGGCGGTACCGGAGGCTGTGGTCGAAGTGCTCACCGGCGCTGAAATTGCCCGCCGTGCTGTTGGTGAGGTCGCGCGTGGTGACGATGTTCCAGCCGACGCGGCCACCGCTGATGTGGTCCGCGGTGAGGGCAGCCCGGGCAAAGTTGAAGGGCTCGTCGTACGACGTGGACGAGGTGGCGATGAGGCCGATGTTGCTGGTGACCGCACCTAGGGCCGTGACCAGGCCGATGGGGTCGAAGCGATTCAGGATGCCCGGGTTGGATGTTTCGTCGATCGCCAGGGAGTCGCCCAGGAAGATCGCGTCGAACTTGGCGTCTTCGGCTGTCCTGGCGAGCTTTACCTGGTGCGCGAAGTCGATGCTGGCCTGGGGAAAGGCTGTTTCGTGGCGCCATGAAGCCAAATGGATGCCGGTGCCCACAAGGTAGGCGAAGAAGTGGATCTGCTGGCGTTCGCGGGCGAGTGTCTGGTTCATGGGCCTGTTCGGTGCTGTTGGAAGGGTGGGGGTGGCGGGCGCCCTTGGACGGGCACCCGCCAACAACTACTTGGTCTTCTTGATGGCTTCTTCTTCGACGGTGAGGACTTCCTGCAGCTTGGCAGCAGTCCAATCAGCTTTGAACTGAAGATTGCCGTCGTTGAGCTTGGTGACTGAGGCTTCAACTTCAGGCGTGTGGTACGCGTCAACGATCTTCTTCCACGTGGGATCGTCCTTACGGTCGGCCTTCACCACGAAGCCATTGATGTACGGTGCCAAGGACTCCGAGTTCAGGTCTTCCTTGAAGATGATCTTCTCGTCGCCCAGGCCGCCCTTCTGGGCCTGCGTGTTGTTGACTACGGCAGCGTCCGTTGTTCCCTTGAGCGCATTGACCGTCTGGTTGCTGTCCACCGGGACAACCTTGATCTTGCTCGACGTGATTTCAGCAGGTGTGGAGAGCGAGTTGCCGCCGTCCTTGAGCTGCAACAGGCCTGCTGTCTGAAGGTTCAGCAGGGCGCGTGCCTGGTTGGTGGGGTTGTTCGGGATCACAACCTCGGCGTCGGCGGGCAGCTCTTCCACAGACTTGAACTTCTCTGAGTACAAGGCCAGCGGGTAGACGGCTGTGGCACCAACAGGGACCAGCGTGCCGTTGCTGTTGACGTTGAACTGGGACAGGTACTTCAGGTGCTGGAACAGGTTGATGTCCACTTGGCCCTGCTGGGTTGCCGTGTTGATCTGCGCACCATCAGTGAAGTTCTTAACCTCAAGGTCGATGCCCTGGTCCTTGAGTTTGTTCTTCAGAATGGTCCAGTGCTCTTCGGCGCCGTCGTCCACGCCGATCACTACCTTGGTGTTCCCGGACGTCGTGGAACCACTTGAAGCACCCCCGCATGCCGAGAGCGATAGGGCGGCGACCAGGCCGACGGCGGCGACTAACAAGCGGTTCTTCATGATGCTTCTCCGTACAAAGGGTATTGATGCGAATGGAAGGTACGGGGTGTTCCCCCTGCCTCACGCTAGGCAGGGCGGCCGCTGGGAATCGAACGCTCCCGCAACACTCCGACGCGCGCCGTTAAGGAAAGAAACCGCAGGTCACAGGGGGTCATTGGGTTCGATGACCGGCCCTGGGCGCTGCTGGAATGGGGATCCAAACAACCCAGAAGGAGGCTCCGGTGAGCGCGATCGTTTCCCTGCGCGGAGTCAGCAAGCTGTTCCCGGTCCAAGGAAGCAAACGCGCCCAGCGCATTGAACCCGTGCGGGCCGTGGACGATGTCACTTTGGACATCGAAGAGGGCACCGTGGTGGGCATCGTCGGGTACTCCGGAGCCGGGAAATCCACTCTGGTGCGTCTGCTCAACGGCCTGGAACGCCCCACCGAAGGCCAGGTTTTCGTCAAGGGACAGGACATCTCGTCGCTCCCCGAAGGCCAGCTGCGCAAAGTGCGCGCCGGCATCGGCATGATCTTCCAGCAGTTCAATCTGCTCAAGTCCCGCACCGTTTTCGGGAACGTCGCCTATCCGCTGAAAGTGGCCGGTTGGCCGAAGGACAAAATCAAGCCGCGCGTTGAAGAGTTGCTCGAGTTCGTGGGCATCGCGGACAAAGCCGGCTCCTACCCCCGGCGGCTTTCCGGCGGGCAACAGCAACGGGTGGGCATCGCCCGGGCGCTGGCGAACGCCCCGGACATCCTGCTGGCAGACGAAGCCACCAGCGCATTGGACCCCGAGACCACCCGGGACGTCCTCCGCTTGCTCCGCCGGATCAACAAAGAACTCGGAACCACTGTTGTGGTCATCACCCACGAAATGCACGTGGTCCGCGAAATCTGCGACACCGTAGTGATGATGGAATCCGGCCGTGTGGTGGAAGCCGGGCCAACGTACACGGTGTTCGCCGACCCCCAAAGTGCGTCCACCCAGCGCTTCGTATCCACGGCGGTACACGGCACACCGGAACCCGACACCGTCAGCAGACTCGCGGCAGCCCATCCCGGCAGGCTCGTCTCCATCGGCATCTCCGAGGCAGCGCCCACCCCTCTGGTTGCCGCAACTTTCGAGAGCCACGGGGTTGGCTCCAGCGTGGTGTTCGGCGGCGTCACCGAAATCCAGAACAAGATCCTCGGCACACTCACCTACGAGCTCACTGGCAGCGACGCCGCGATTGACGCCGCGCTCGCCGACTTAGGTGAGGTCACCGCCGTCGAACGCCAACTTCCGACGGCGGCACCCACCGAAAGTGCCGTCCCGCACCTTCCAGCACCTGTCCCCGCGAACGCCGGAGAATAGCCATGACCGACTGGACAACCCTTCTGCCCGTCCTGGGCGAGTCTTTTCAACAGACCATCTACATGGTGGTCATCACGGTCCTGCTCAGCGGCATTGCCGGGCTGGCGCTGGGGGTCACGCTCTATGCCACCAGGCCGGGAAACCTGTTCGCCAACAAGGCCGTGTTTTCGTTCCTGAACTTCCTGGTGAACATCATCCGGCCCATCCCGTTCATCATCTTCATCACGGCCATCGCACCCCTGACGCTGATCATCATGGGAACCACCATTGGAACCACCGCGGCTATCCTGCCCATGGCGTTGATGGCCGGCGTCGTGATTGGACGCGTGGTGGAGCAAAACCTGGTGGCCTCCGACCCCGGCGTGGTGGAAGCCGCCCGCGCCATGGGCGACAGCAGGTTGCACATCCTGTGGTCAGTGGTGATTCCAGAGTCGCTGGCACCGCTGATCCTTGGCTACACGTTCATGATCATCGCGATCGTGGATATGTCCGCGATGGCCGGGTACATCGGTGGCGGCGGGCTGGGCAACTTCGCCATCATGTACGGCTATCAGCAGTTCAACTGGGAAGTCACGCTGGTGACCGTCCTGATCATCATCGTCATGGTGCAGGCCGCGCAGCTGCTGGGCAACTTCCTGGCCCAGCGCATCCTTCGCCGCTAAGTTTCTTTGGAGATCCTTTATGCCTATCGAATTCCTCGGCATGGGTGCCGGCAACGACTCCACGGAGACCTCGCCGGCCACCACGCCCTTCTTCGACCCTTCTTACGCTGCGAAGATCGCGCGGATCCACGAGGACAACAACTGGGACCACGTCCTGTTTGCCTACAACTCGGCCACGCAGGATCCCTCTGTCCATGCCGCGTGGGTCGCCGCTCATACCGAGCGAATCCAGTTGAGGTTGGCACACCGGCCCAACGTTTCGCACCCAACGTTCGCGGCGCGCTCTTTCCTCACGCTCGACCACATCGCGCAAGGCCGGCTGACAATCCACTTCATCACCGGCGGGAGCCAAGCGGATCAGGCCCGCGAAGGCGATTTCCTTGCCAAGGATGACCGGTACGGCCGGACGCAGGAGTACATGCAAATCGTACGGCGGGCGTGGTCGGGGGATTCGTTCGATTGGAACGGGGAGCATTACCGGTTCGAGAACTTCGCCTCGGGGTTGGAGCCATTCCAGGGAAAGCGGCCGGGCATGTCGTTCGGCGGATCGTCCGAGGCTGCCTGGGCTGTGGGCGCAGCCGAGGCCGACATTTATGCGTTGTTTGGGGAACCCTTGGCCGACGCCGCCGGGCAGCAGGAGCAGATCCTTTCGCGCGCCGCTGCTTTGGGGCGCGCTGAACCGTTGCGCTGGCAGATCGCCTTCCGGCCGATTATTGCCCCCACCGACGAGCTTGCCTGGGACAAAGCGCACGCCATCCTGGGCAGGTTCCAGGCCCGGCGTTCCGCTGGCGAGGTCATCGACCCCGTCCGGCACTACGCGGCGAAGGCTGAAGCAGCGGGAACCCAACGGCTCCTGGCCGCCGCCGAACGCGGCGACCTACACGATCGCGCCCTGTGGACCGCCCTCGCCAAGGCGGCCGGCGGCGGAGGAGGAAGCGCGACGGCGTTGGTCGGCTCCTACGACACCGTCACCCAGGCGATCCTGGACTACCACGACCTCGGTTTCGAGATCTTCGGCCTCCGCGGCTACGACTTCGTTCCGGACGCCATCGAGTTCGGACAACACGTGATCCCGCAGTTGAAGCAGGAAGTGGCGCACCGGGAGCAGGGCCGGAGCCCGGAGGAGCTGCGTGCCGCCCAAGCCAACGCCCGCGCGGGACTCCTCCACCCCTGACCCTCTTTCGCGTTCCGCCTGTTTGGGGCTGACCCTCTCTCACATTCCGCCGTCACAGGTCCGAGGAGTTCGGTCCCCTGGGAAAGGGATGCTGCATCCTGCTGGGCGTCGCGCTGTTGGCTGGCGGAAGGGACCAGCTCCGTGAGGGGCGGCGCCCCGCAAACGAAAGTGCCGTCGTCGTGATTTCCCTCAAGGAAAGCACGACGACGGCAACGGAATCGAACGTGGCCGGCCCAGTAACGCCGGGCACGACGGCGGGTGGCAGCCAGCGCCCGGAAGTCACCGAATCGGTGGACGCCTAAGCAGGGTCAGTCGGCGGTGCGGCGGGGGCGGTGGTGGGTACGCCGGCGTCGCGCAGGGCCGGGAAGCCGCCGTCGACGTGTACGGCGTGGTCGTAGCCCAGGACTTTGAGTTTCTCCGCGACGGGACGTGATCCGTTCACTGAACCGCAGAAAATAACGATCTTCTGCTGGGTCCCGGTCAGTTGGGGCAAGCGGTGGGCGGACTCCGGGCTGAAGTCCTCCTCCACATGCTCGCGGTTGACAACTACGGCTCCGGGGACCGCGCCGGTGCTGGCGCGACCACCCTCACTGCGGACATCGATCAGCAGCGCGCCCTCGTCAATGAGCTTGGCCGCTTCCGCAGCGGTGACCAGCTGGGTGTCTTCCTGGGCTGTGCTTTCCTCAACTGTGGTTTCGATGGACATATGTGCTCCTTTGTTGGTGAGTGGAAATCGAAAAAGCTAAAGACCCCAGGCTTCGGCGAGCAACTGGTAGGAGTTCACTCGGTCTGCGGGGTCGTGGGCAATGCTGGTGATCAGCAGCTCCTGTGCGCCCGTAACGCGCTGCAGTGTCTGGAGCTGCTCGCTGACCTGGTCCGGTGAGCCGACGAACCTGGTATCCAACCGGTCCTTGACCAAGGCCAGGGCTTCGGCATCCAAATCCCCTTCCAGGGCATCCTCCGGCGAGGGGTAGGGAATGGCGCCCTGACCGCTCCGTATCCCATGAACCCACTGACCATAACCGCGGGCGAGCCGCTTGGCCTGGCGTTCGTCGGCGGCCACCAGCACGTCCGCGGAGACGATCACATGGGGTTCGTGCAAAGTGGCGGAAGGCTCAAAGTGAGCACGGTACTCGGCGATGGAGTCCAGCACGCCGGCAGGTGCCACGTGGTAATTGGCCCCGAAGGGAAGGCCGAGCTTCCCGGCCAGCCGGGCACTGGGTCCGGCGGTGGTGCCGTGAATCCAAAACTGGGGTGACTGGCCCAAAGCCGGCGTCGCCGTGACCTCCTCCCCGTGTTGTGTCCGGTATTCCCCGGTGAAGAATCCGATGATGTCCTGGATATCGCTTTCGAAGTTGTCCGTGTCCCCCGGGAAGCGGCCCAGCAGTTCACTTTGAAGCCGGAACTTCCTGGGCAACACGGCGCCGAAGATCGGAAGCGGAGCCGGGACCAGGAGCCCACCGACCACCCGGTCTGTTTCCTCGACTGAGCCGGCGGGTACCACGCCCGGAGCTGGCTCGCTTGAAGACTTTGGCGGGCCGGAGCGTCCGAAACCCAGATCCAAGCGGTCAGGGAACACTGCGGCCAGGGTTCCGATGCTCTCGGCAATTTGAAGTGGCCGGTAGTTCCCCAGCAGGGTGGCTGCCGTCCCCACGCGGATGGTCTTGGTGGCCGACGCTACCAATCCGGCCAGGACATGTGGGGCCGAACCGGCAACCCCACTGTTGAGATGGTGCTCGGCCAGCCAGTACCGCGAGTAACCGGAAGCCTCGGCAGCAGCGGCCAGGCCCAGCGTGCCGTGTAACGCCTCGCCGGGTGTCTGTCCGGCCGACACCGGGCTGAGGTCTAGGACGGACAGGGGAGTGACTGAAGGCTTCGGCATGGCACGACACTACGGAGCCGGGTGCTTGCGCCCAAGCGGCTCCGTCACCCCGCTCAACGGGAGTCAATGTTGCTCAATGCCGCGCAATCCACCGTCACACGGGATGACCAGTGAACGAGGGTTGGTCGGGAAGTGAGCGAGGGTTGGGCGGAAGGGGGTGGGATGTGAGTGAGGGTTGGGTTGAAGGGGGTGGGATGCTTCATCGGTGAGGGCATGCAGGCTCCGGCGATGCCCGCCGTCGTCTATACCGGCAAGAAGTAGCCCAAACTACAAAGCCGCCTAGGTCAACGCGACCCGGGCGGCTTTGTGGTGGGCTGGACTACCGCTGTCCCGGCAGGCCGCCCATGGGCGGGATGAAGCCTCCGCCCCGTCCATCGTCGTCGCCACGTTCAGCGGCGCTGCGGGTATCGCTTTCCGCGCTCCCGTCTGAGTCGCCGTCGTCATCGGCCAGCCCATTCGTCTGGTCGAAGGGGTGGGTGACAGGATCGACGATCGGCGTCTCCGGGGCGGCGGTGGTGCTTGTCGTTGTCCCGGTGGTATGTGTGGCCGTGGTGGTCCCGGCAGTCGACGCAGTTTCCGGTGCTTGCTTTTCGATGTACTCCTTGAACTTCTTCAAGTCTGACTCAGCCTGCCTCTCAACAACGTGCAACTTGTCCCCAAGGAATTCCAGGACGCCGTGGGGTTCGTATTCCAAGGACAGGTGCAGGGACGTCTGGCTGGGTCCGGCTTCCTTGAACTCCACCCATCCTGCGTTCTTGACACCCTCGACGGCGGCCCATGCCACGGCCCGGTTGACGTCCTGCTGGACGATCTTTGCTTCCCACTTGCGGTGGACGCCCGCGATTTCGGCGACCCATTCCAGGCGGTCATCGCCAAGCCGCGTCACCCGTTCGACTCCGCCCATGAAATGCGGGAATTCTTCGAACTGGGTCCACTGCCTGTAGGCCGTACTGATCGGAACGTTGACCATGATTGTCTTGTCTACTTTCGTGGTCACAATATCCTCCTCCTGCTCGATTCGATATTCATCAGCATGCTTACATTATCGAGCTTTTCGAAGGGGAATAACAGGTCTTTCCGCCCCGGTGACGCAGGAACTAGGAGATCTCGCGGCCGTTCTGGATGAGGTGTTCCAGATGCTCGGAGATGTCGGCAAGCACGGAAATATCTGCCACCGGATCCGCATCCAGGACCAGCATGTCCGCGTCCGCGCCAGGTGCGACCACGCCAAGTTCACCTTCGCGCTCAAGCAGCTGGGCCGCCGTCGTGGTTGCTGCCCGGATGGCGGCGATAGCCGGCTGGACTTTGCCGAGCAGCCTGAACTGTTCGTTCTGATGGCGATGCATTCCACCCAGAAGGTCGGAACCGAAGGCCATTTTCACACCGGCCTCGTGAGCTCGGGCAATTGCCTCGAGGCCGCTGGTGAGCACCGAGTCCACCTTGCCCCACATTTCTTCCGTGAGCCCAAACTCCTTGCCCTCTTCCTTGAGCGCCCAGTAGGTGACCAGGGTGGGAACCAGGAAGGCGTCCTTTTCGAGGAACAACTTCAGGCTTTCGTCGTCCAGCAGGTTGCCGTGTTCAATCGAGCGGACACCAGCTTCCAGTGCGCGGTTGATGGCGCGTGCAGTGTACGCGTGGGCGGCGACGTAGCGGTTGGCGGCCTGGGCTTCTTCCACTGCTGCGCGCATTTCCTCCATGGAGTACTGGGTGGAGTCGATGCGGTCAGTAGGTGACGAGACCCCGCCAGATGCCATGATCTTGATGTGGTGGGCGCCCTTGCGGATCTCATCCCTGGCGGCCGCGCGGACGGCATCCACGCCGTCGGCCACGCGACCTATTCCGCAGCAGCCGCGGCCATTGGGGTCATGGTCTTCGCCTGGGAGGCGCATGTCGCCGTGGCCGCCGGTCTGGCTCAGCGCGTGGCCGCAGAAGTGGATCTTCGGACCCTCCAGGAGCCCTTCTTCCTGGGCCATCGCCAGGCCAAAGTCGGCCCCTGAGAGGTCGCGGACAGTGGTGAAGCCGCGGCGGAGCATCTCGCCCATGATGCGGGCCGTTTGCGCATAGACATACGACGCCGGTGTGTAGGTGAGGGAGCGGAAGTCGGCGCTGGAAGCCACCACGTGGACGTGGGCGTCAATCAGGCCCGGGATGACGAACCTGCCGGTGCCATCGATCACCCGCGCACCTTCCGGAGCGTCGGCGTTCGGCCCGACGCTGCTGATCTTTCCGTCAACGCTGACGACGTCGGCGGTCGAGTACGTGCCTGCGTCGACGTCCAGGACGCTGGCGTTGCGTATAACGAGGGGTGTGGAGCTCATGTTAAACGGTGTCCTTCGCAGGTGCTTCAGTGGATTCGGGGACTTCGACTTCAGTGGGATGGGCTTCGAAGGCCTGGACAAGTTCTGCCTGGTTTGCGTTGACGAGGCCGACGGCGGTGTCCACGCTTTGCTGCGTGTACTTGCCTTCTGCGTCGAGGAGGGCAAGGACGCCCGCCACGTTGCTGTCCGAATCGAGGACGGGAACGTTGATCACGGCCCCGCAGCCGAGCTGTTGGATGAGCCCGGAGTCGGCAAAGACTTCCTTGAGCGCCTCCAGGTCTGCCGCGAGGAACGGCTTCTTGTCCTCGATGACGGTTCCGAGCCAGCCGGGGGAGATCTCCACCGTCTTCTCGCCGCCCACCGGATATTCTGCGGGGTGGCTTGTGAAGAGGCGCTTGAGGCTGGAGCGCTGGGGGATCCATTGAAGGGCCGTGAAGAGGACGACGCCTGGGTCCTGCTGCAGCGCATCGAAGGCCTGCTGGAAAGTAGTGTCCGATTTCATGAAGCTCATTTGGTGACCGTTCCTGCGTGGTTGTCTGGCGCTGCGTCATGCTCGGCGCGTGCGTTGATGTCCTCCAGGGACTTGCCGGCCGTGGAAGCCCCGAAGATCACGACGCCCAGGACGCCGATGGTCAGGACCACCGTGGTCATGGTGAACACGCCGCCGAAGCCGAGTGAGGCTGCGAAAATGCCGATGATGGACGGTGCCAGGATGCTGCCGATGCGGCCGACGGCACTGGCCAGGCCAACGCCCGTAGCGCGCATCCAGGTGGGGAAGAGCTCCGGGGTGTAGGCATAGACGCCGGCGTAGGTGCCGTTGAGGAAGAAGGACAACGTTGCGGCGGCCAGCAGGATCATGCCGGAATCGTTGGACTGGCTTAGCCAGAAGGCGCTGATGGCCGATCCCGCCAAGTAGAGGGCGATGGTGTTCTTGCGGTCGATCCGGTCGCACAACCAGGCGGCGGAGAAATACCCGGGAATCTGTGCAAGGTAGATCAGGATCGAGAACTCGAAGCTCTTGGTGACCGTGATGCCGCGGCCGACCAGCAGCGTGGGGATCCAGGAGAAGAAGCCGTAATAGGAGAACGTGATCACGAACCAGATCAGCCAGATCACCGCTGTCCGGCGACGCATCGCCTTGGACCACATGAACTTCAGGGCATTCCAGACGCTGATTTTCTGCTCGTGCTTGGTGATCTCTTCAGTACCGGGTTCCAGGGGTGCGAGTTCCTTGCCAGTGGCTTTCACAACGCTCTGCTCGAAGCGTTCCACTACCGCCGTCGCCTCCGCGACGCGCCCCCGGCTGATCAGGAAGCGGGGTGATTCGGGCAGTCCACGGCGCCACCAGAGCAGGAGGAGGATGGGGATGGCGGTAAGGACCTGGGCCCAGCGCCAGCCGTCCTCGCCCATGGGAACCACGAATCGGCCTATCAATGCTGCTGCGACAAAGCCGAAGGAGAAGAAGCCGGCAAGGGTTCCGATGAACCAGCCGCGGCGCTTTGGGGGAATGAACTCTGAAAGGAACGGCGCGATGATCACGCTTTCCGCGCCTGCGCCCAGTCCTGCAAAGATTCGTGCAATCAGGAAGATTTCGAAGTTCGGGGCCATCGCCGCGATGATCGACATGAGGCAGTAGAACGCGAGAGCCCACAGCATGACCTTCTTGCGGCCGAAGCGGTCGCCCATCCAGCCGGACAGGATCGCGCCGAAGAAGAAGCCGAAGGGGGCCGCCGAGCCTACCAGTCCGAGGCTGGCGGTGCTGAGGCCCCACAGTTCCTGGATGCGCGGGAGCAGGAAAGCAACCACTGCCCCGTCCATGCCGTCGAAAGAGTAGCCGAGGCCTCCGATGAGGAGAAGCTTGTAGTGTGGTCGACTGAGAGCCAGACGATCCAGGCGTGCTGTGAGAGACATGGTGATTCCTGCCAAAGTGGGCCAAGTTGTACATTTTGAGGAATATGCACAAGTCTGTGCAGAAGTGATGTATCGAAGTTACGGCCAAAGTGTGAGGTAGGTCAATAGGTGGAAGAAGATTTCGACTCGTCAACGATGACCGAGTGGCTGGACGATCGCGTCCAGGGACGGAAGCTCGCTGCGCGGCAAATGCAGGTCATCGGCATCCTCCGGTCCCAGCCGCGGCTTGCCTCGTACGGCTCCGTCAGCGACATCGCCGCAGTAGCTGCCTCCAATGCCTCCACGGTCACCAGAACCGCGCAAACACTGGGATTCAAGGGCTGGGTTGATTTCCAATTTGAGCTCAGATCGCGCTTCCTGGCGTCGCTCAGTGCCGTGGAAGTGGCGGCCGAACACAACGGCCACATCAGTAGTCCTGCACAGGCTGCGGTGTCCACGGATCGGGCTAATTTGGCCCACTTTGAGCGCACATTGGACGCCGACACCATTCATGAAATTGCGAAGGCGATTGCTGGAGCGCGGCAGACATTCATCGTCGCGGCAGGCAGCTACGCCATTCCCGGCAAGGCGCTGGAGCACAACGCCATCATTGCCGGCTACAACGTGCGGCTCCTGGATGCCGACGTTGCCGCCCTCACCAACGCCATTGCCCGGCTCGGGGCCGAGGACCTGGTTATCGCCATCAGCCTCTGGCGCGTTTACGACAGCACCATGAGGGCCGTGGACATCGCCCACAACCTGGGCACGCCCATAGTTTCCATCACCGACAGTGCGGGATCACCGGTGGCAGTGCACGCGGACCACAGGATTGTGGTGCCCACCGAAGGCGCAGGTTTCTTCCCCTCCCTGACAGGTGCGGTCACCGCGGTCCAGGCGATCGCCGTCGAACTCGCATCCCTGGACCGTGAACGCTCCAACCTCAACATCGCCGCGTCGGAGCGGACCTGGGACCAGATGCGGATCATGCATCCGCGGTCAACTTCCTAGCGTCACCTCCGCGGGAATTACGACGCCGGCACCTCCTTCGGGGCCGCAGTGGACGTCGGTAGCCGGTCGCCGATGAGGGCCAGGTTCTGGATGACTGCCAGTCCGAACTGGGCGGTGTCATTGGTCGACACCGTAGGGGCCTCGTCCACGGGCTGAAGCACATACGGTGGCAGGATTTTCTTGAGCGTGAATGCCTCGGCGTGGTTCAGGTTTTCTCCGCCTTCGGCAAAGCTATCCCATGCCAAGGATGCCAGGTCCGGAGAGCCCAGCTTCGCTGCGGCGTAGGCCGTGAGGCGGCTGTGGGCCTGGGTGAGATAGATGCCGGCCAGGGGTTGGCCGACTTCGGCGGTCTGTTCCTCCGGGGTGGCCAGGAACAGGCGGCAATACTGCATCCATGCTCTTTCGAAGTCCTTGTCCGGCACCAGGCTGATCAGTTCGCTGCAGATTTCCACCAAACCGAACACGGCGCTCAGGTGGGAGACGCTGATGGCTTCCCTGCCGACGTCGAACCTTCCCGCATCAAGGTCGTAGAGCGCCTCTCCGGTCAGGAAGCCGTACTTCAGTTTCCCGATATCGGTCATGGTTCCCAGGAGCCGGTCGCGGGAGCGTGGATTGCCCGTGCGCTCCCAGTCGGTGAGCC
Source organism: Arthrobacter sp. B0316-5-4 (assembly GCF_059090325.1). Classification (NCBI taxonomy): domain Bacteria; kingdom Bacillati; phylum Actinomycetota; class Actinomycetes; order Micrococcales; family Micrococcaceae; genus Arthrobacter; species Arthrobacter sp. B0316-5-4. Next base: position 54,895 of record NZ_JBNHFN010000006.1, on the reverse strand, counting down.
ACGTAGCGGCAAGGGAACCCCAATCGGTACCGAGCCCGACGCCCAAGGCGCCGCGGTCCGGGCGGTAAGTATCGGCGTCGGGCCTTACCTTGCGGACAGGGTCCAAGCCCAGGAAGTTCCGATCGCTGTCCACGAGCTCGGTGAGGAGGTCGCCGGTGCGTTCGTCGGCGGTCAGGTAGTAGTAGAAGCGCCGGTAGGCCGGGGTGCTGATGCGCAACTGCTTGGCGCTGCAACCCCAGTGCTGAACGTTGTGCCGGGAGCCCAGGCCGCGCCAGGGTCCCAGGTGGTAGACGTCCACCTCGCCGGTGTGGCGGGTCATGGCCTCGGCGTAGCGGAACACGTCTGCGCGGCCAGTGCGGAGGTACATGTACCAAAGCCAGAGGTCGGGTGAGAGCTCGGAGTTGTCCCACGCGTAGCCGCCCACGTCGTAGCGCCACACATGCCGGTCAGCGTCGTAGGTGTGCATCACGTCCCCGTAGTTCCAGAACCCGTACCAGCGGCGTTGCTCGGTCTGGCCCTGATAGAAGTCGAACAGGAAGTCCAGCTTGTCTTCGAGCTCCGCCCGGGCCTGCGTGCTGCGGTCCACGGGAGCCCAGTCACCAAAGACGCCGGCTTTGTGAAGGTACTCCGGTGAGGGTTGCAGCAGCGGGGGAGTGGACGCAGCCTGGGCGTCGACGGCGAGGCTCTCCGTGGACGGCGTGGCGTCGTAGGCGAACAGCGTCAGCTCGTGTGTTCGGGCGATCCCGGTGGGATTGCCGAACCCGGGTTCGTAATCCTCGTACGTGATTTCCAAGCCCTCAAGCTGGTCCTCGAACGTGTCCTGGCCCAGGCCGTCGTGGTAGAAGCGGAGGTCCATGGGCTGGGCTTCGGGGGAGTAGAGCCATGCGGTCAATGTTGCATTGCTTGTTGCGGCGCCGCGAATGTCCAGTTGGCCGGGGTGGGACTGCCAAAAGTCCCTCACCCCGATGCCGAAACCGCCGCGTGGATCGCTCAGCGAACAGAAACCAGCTGACCGGGTTCCGCCGGAAATGCCCACCCATCCGTGGCCGGGCGCCGTCCGTTTGCGCAGCTCGAAGCCGTCAGCAGAAAGTTGGGTGAGGGTGTAGTCGTTCCAACGTGGGATGAGGTGGAGGCGTTCGGAGACCAGTGGGCTCCACTCGGTGAGCGGCGGGGTGGCCTGGCCAGCAACCTGGGCGGCACGCACCGCCTCGCCCGGATCCCGCCGCAGACCAGTCAGGCCGCGGACTGCTTCCACCAGGAATCCGCCGTCAGCACCGGCAATCCGGATGTGGCGGTTATGTGGTTCGCTCTGCAGAGGCACGGTGAACTCCACGCCCAACCCGGCCAGGAAGTCCTCCTCCGCGTCGCCGTCCCAGATGAACGAGTGCACCATCCTGACGCTACGGGCGCCTGCGTAGAAGTAGAAGCGAACGGTGAAGGGGAGCCATTCTTTGCTGCCTTCCTTGGCGCGGTGTTGCCCTTCGATGCGGGCTACTGCCCGAACGGGTCCGCGCTGTTCCACCGTCACACGTGAGACGCGGCTGGCGTAGGCCTCGCGCGTAGTGCTGCCCGGACCTTCTTGCACGCCGTTCTGCAGGAGACTCACCAGCCGCGCGTCCTTCGCTACAGCATTACCGCCGCGACGGAGCTCGCTGAACAGTGTTTCGCCGCGCTTGGGGATGACCATTTCGAGAGTGCCCGTGGAGACGGTGACCGATTTTTCAGTTTCGGTGACCGTCACTTCCGGTGAAGGTTCGACGGCGGCTGCCGGGCCGTCGTCGTGCGTTGACGTTGGGTTGGGTGTGCCCGTTGGCTTGGTGGAGACGCTGTAAGCAGGCGCGGGGTTTTCCGTTGCTCCCAGGGCGATGCCCGCCCACTTGAGCGAACCATCGGGCCAGGTGGCGAGTGGCCAGGCTTGGACGTTGACGGCGCTGCCGCTTGAGTCGCGGACGGTGAGGTGTTCCGCGTCCGCGACGGTGCCGCGCTGGAACGGCATTCCCCATGTTGTGCCGCCGCTGAGTCCTGCGGGCGGTTCACCATCGATCCACGCGATCGGGGCATCCTGAGTCATGATCCATTCCACCTAAAGAGTTGGGAAAACGCTTTCTTTGAGACGTTTCAATAACCTACCCGCGTGGGCGGCAGGCCGCAAGGGCTGGCCGGGTGTTGGTCGTCGGTGGGATGGATAGGGCCTCGGCCCGCTGGCACACCCACGTCCGGGCGTCGCCCACATCCGGACGCCCACGTCCGGGCGTCGCCCACATCCGGACGCCCACGTCCGGGCGTCGCTCACGAAATTTCGGTGGCACAGGTGATCCTCCCGCCGTCGTCGGCGTATGGTTTAAGTCCCGGCCGCCTCTCGAAACGGACCAGTGTCATGGCGCGACTGATCATCATGGGCCCTCCTGGTTCCGGTAAAGGCACGCAGGCGGAGCACATCGCCGGCCACTTCCGGATCCCCGCCATTTCCACTGGAGACTTGTTCCGCACCCACGTTCGCCAAAAGACGGAGTTGGGGGCCGAGGCCAGTGCGTACATGGATCACGGCGAGTTCGTGCCGGACCATGTCACCACTGCCATGCTGAGGCAACGACTGGACGAAGGTGACGCCGAAGAGGGGTTCCTCCTGGACGGCTACCCGCGAACGGTCATCCAGGTTGCTGCCCTGGACGAGATGCTCACCGATCGGGGGCAGGCGCTTGACGCAGCCCTCGCGTTAACGGCCGCGGACCATGAGCTGCTGGCCCGGATGCTCCGCCGCGCTCAGGAGCAAGGGCGAAGCGATGACACAGAGTCCGTCATTCAGCGCCGATTGGAGCTCTACAGGGACCAGACCCAGCCGGTCCTGGCTGCGTACTCAAACCGTGGGATTTTGCTGACTGTGAACGGATCCGGCGAGAGGGAAGCGATCACCAAGGACGCGATTGCCGCCATCGAAAGGGCCTTGGCGGGTAAGGCCGTAGGGGCTTAGCTCCCTGTCGCGGCTGGAAGTTCCGCGCCCAGAGTCCGCAGATACGCTGCGAATCCCTCGGGTGCACGGGCATGGGTCCGGCCGGAGGTGAGAACCCTGATGGAATCCGTCGCAGTCACCCTGAAACCTTGGTGACGGGTGCGCTCCACCAGGCGCCTGTCCTCGTGGGCCCGAAGGTGCGGGAAACCCCCTGCGGCCAAGTATGCCGAGGCCCGGATCCCCAGATTGGCGCCGTAGATGTGCTGGTGGTTTTCGCGAAAGGGGTGGAGTTCCAGCCACTGGCTGAGCACGGCCGGGTCCAGATCATAGGCATCCGGTTCCACGGACCCCAGAACCACGTCCGCGCCGGCGTTAGCCAACCCGACTTGGCGCACCAGCCAGTTCGGGGGAACAACCGAGTCGGCGTCCGTGTTGGCGAGCCATAAGCTCCCTGTGGCCTCCATCGGATGCGAGAGCAGGGCCGTCCGAATACCGTGGTCGCGGCAAGCTCCCGCGCTCCGCAGTTGCACGGCGACGGAAGCAAAGCGTGGGTCGGCGGCGACACGGGCGGCGGTGATCGCGGCCGAACCGTCAGTGCAACTGTCCAGAACCACGGTGACAGTGGCAGGCACACCCGGATGCTCCCGTTCCAGGGTGTCCAACGCTGTACCCAGTGCTGCCAGCGCCCTGCCGATGTGCTGCTCCTCGTCGTGGGCGGGCATGGTGACCGCAATGCGTTGGATCTGCTGCTCGGTGCCCCCGGTCATGTCGGGCCGTCACTGACCGCCGTGGCCGGTGCAACCAAGGTTTCCAGCACGAAGTCCTTCTCGCGGTAGACCCCCAAAGTTGGCCAGGCAAGCTGCTGCCGCGCCATCGAGTGAACGGTCTCCGCGTCCAGCTGCCAGCCGGAGATCGGATGGCGCCAATGGCACAGGAGAAGCGTTCCACCGGGTTTCATGGAGGACTCGATGTGCCCGAACACTCTCGTCAGCTCTTCCGGCGCCAGGTAATAGCCCATCTCGGAGAGCACCACCAGATCAAAGGAACCTTCCGGCCACTCATTCGGGATGGTGAGGTGACGGGCTTCGGCGGAGGAGTACGTGGAAAGCCGCTCAGCTGCCTTTTTTGCCGCAATGCCACTGGCCTCAACACCGAGGAACGCCTTGCAGCGTTGGGCGAGTTCCTCGCTGAGGGTGCCAATGGAGCAACCGAGTTCCAGCCCGGATTCGTACGATTCCTCCGGGAGGGCTGCCAAGGTCAGTGCGCGTTTTCGGCGCTCGTACCAGCTGGTGGTGTAGGCCCAGGGATCGTCTCCCTTGGCGTGGACTTCATCAAAGATCCGTTCAGCGTCGGCCGCGGTGTTGTTGCCTGCCTTCGACGGTTGCCAGGCGAAGGTTTCCCACGGCCTTTCGAAGTGCTCCAGGAAAGTCGCCGACAACAAGGTCCCGTCGCCCGGTTGCTCCGATAACGGTTCAATCTGGGACGTGTGGGCGCCCATGGCTTTCGCCTTCGCCTCCTGCTCGTGGCTGGTCAATGGCACCCGCACCCACGACTGCCACGTGGCGTCGTCGAGGCCAGCCCACAACCAATACCAGATGGGGTACTCCAAGAGGCCGTGGCTGTCCTCTTCCGCAACCTTGGCCGCTGTTGCGCCCAGGGCATCGTGGTCGGTGTGGCCGTCCTCGCGGTACGGAGCAACAATGACGATGTTCTCCGGTGGTCGTCCAAGCGCCGAAATCGCGTCGCGTACGGCCTCAGCAATGCGGCCACTGTTGGCCGCCAACTGGCCGTCGGGCAGTCCCAAAAACTTCCAGGTCGCGCTGGGAGTCAACGCGGACACACCCTTGTCGAACTCAGCGAGCCTCACGGCGGCAAGCTGTTCCGGCGTCGTCGTTGGTGACTCCGGGTGGGATGCTTCACCGGCCGTGCACAGCAAGAGTTCCACCGCGGCTCCGGACGAATGCAGTTTGGCCAGGAAGCCGCCGCCGCCCAATGTTTCATCGTCCGGGTGCGCGGCCAGGACGACGAAAGCCATGTCCGCGAGTTCGTCTTGGCCCAAAGGGAGCTCGGGCAGCGCGGCGACGCCGCTGGCCAACCATTCCGGTTCCGTCGTGCCCGTGTCCGTGTGCGAAAAAGCTACCACCGGCGGTCCCCTTTCAGCACCAGCGCCCCCAGTTGGGCGTCGTCCCGCATGGCGTGATGCTGGCGGATATAGAGGGACAAATCCGCCATCCGCTTGCCGTACTGTTCGTTGAATGCCAACGGCCCGGGGCCCAGGTTTTGGGTCACCAGGGTTTGGACGCGTTCGACGGCGGAGGCAACGGTTCCGCGGGCGCGCAAGGCTTCGGGCCAGGGGCTTTCGCCCTCGTCGCCTGAATCTGCGAGGTCGCCGGCGTCGATGCGCTCAGCCGTTTGAGCCAAGTATCCGGTGACGGAGGCGATGATCCTGTCCACCTCGCCAAGGGAGGCGAGGGCGATCTGGTCCGGTTCCCGGCCGTTATCCGATGCCCTGGCCAGGGAGTTGCGGAAGTCCCGAGCCACAGCCACGGCGCCGCCCAGCCAGCAGGCGGCCACGCCCATCCCACCCCAGGCGAAGCCAGGACGCTCGAAATACCAGCCCGCGCCGCCGACGGCTGTAGCTGGGACATGGTCGAAGTGCACCGTTCCGCTGGGGATTTCCCTGAGCCCGCGGCTGGTCCATTCGGGGGTTTCGGCTGTCACGCCGGAGTGCTTGAGGTTCACGGCGAAGGCGGCCCGGGTATTGTCCCCGGCGACATGTGCGGTGATGATTGCCCCATCCAGCTGTGCCGCTAGGGAGCACCACGGCTTTGAGCCGCTGAGGACAAAGCTGCCGTCAGCTTCCTGCTTGGCCTCGAGCTTCAGGCCCGGGCCCTCCGCCGCGAAAACGCCCCACGTTCCTTTAGGTTGGGGCTGCTCCGCCTGGGTCAGAATCCCGACGGCGTCAAGGTGCGGTTCGAGCACGCGCCCCGCAGCGACGTCCACGGCCGTGACCGAAGCCAGCAGCTCCCACAGTTTCGCCGTGTTGCCATCACCAGGTGTGGGAGCCGTCTGTCCGATTGCCTCCGCGATGGCCAGCAACGCCGGGACATCGCCCACTGCCGCGCGCACCTTCTCCAGGACGGGCTCCAGTGCTTGCAGTTGTACGGGCACGGAGCTGATGCGTACGGGCTGCACTTCTGTATCGCTCATAGGAACCAGCCTATTCTAAGGAACCTTAGTTTAGGTGCGGCCGGCAAGACGACGACGGCGGGAGGTGCCCGCCGTCGTTCGTTTGCCACGCCGAACACCGATCACAGGAACCCCTCCAACGAGCCCCACCCCCGCAAAAGTTCCCCTTGGTCCCAAGATGAAGCGCATCTTCACAGCTTTTGTCATGCTTGTCACATCTTGTTGTCATTAACCGTGACAGGTTCCGTAGCTTGGAGGAGTCAGCACTCCCGAGCCAAAGGAACACCATGCCGCAGTCCAACGAATCCGCCACCATCCCTACCGATTCGCACAGCCCGCCCGGACGACGCAGGCCAAGCTTCCTCAGCAACCTGGGTGCGGACCTCCCCGCGTCCCTGGTGGTCTTCCTCGTAGCACTCCCGCTTTCGCTCGGCATCGCCGCAGCTTCAGGTGCTCCGATCATGGCCGGCCTCATTGCCGCAGCCGTTGGCGGCATAGTTGCAGGAAGCTTGGGTGGTTCTCCTCTGCAGGTGAGCGGCCCAGCCGCCGGGCTGACCGTCGTCGTCGCCGGCTTGGTAGCCGAGTTCGGCTGGCAGGTTACCTGCGCCATCACCGCTGCGGCCGGCGTCGTGCAGCTACTCATGGGAGTCAGCCGCATTGGCCGCGCGGCGCTGGCAGTGTCGCCGGTAGTGGTCAAGGCCATGCTTGCGGGCATCGGGATCACCATTATCCTGCAGCAACTCCACGTGCTGCTGGGCGGCCAAGCCGCGGGCTCCGCCGTCGAGAACCTGGCGGCCCTCCCCGCAGCCATCACCAACGTCGAGCTGCATTCGGCGCTGCTGGGCCTGGCCGTCGTCGTGATTCTCCTGGCCTGGAAGTACCTTCCCGCGATGGTGCGGAAAGTTCCCGGGCCGCTGGCCGCCGTCGTCGCCGTGACAGCGCTGTCAGCGGCAGTGGCGCCAAACGTTGAGCGAATCAGCTTCAGCGGTTCAACTCTGGACGCCGTCGCCTTGCCCAGCCTGCCCGACGGCAACTGGCGCGCCGCAGCGATGGCCGTCATTACCGTGGCGCTGATCGCGAGCATCGAATCCCTGCTGTCCGCCGTCGCCGTAGACAAAATGGGCGGCTCGCGGACCAACCTGAACCGTGAGCTCGTCGGCCAAGGCTCCGCCAATGTGGTCTCCGGCATGCTCGGCGGACTCCCGGTGACCGGCGTGATCGTCCGCAGTGCCACCAACGTCGAAGCCGGAGCCAAAAGCCGAACCTCGGCCATCCTGCACGGCGTGTGGGTCCTGGTGTTCTCGATGTTGTTCGCCGGTCTCATCCAACTGATCCCCATGTCCGTGCTCGCAGGCCTCTTGTTGGTCATCGGTGCCAAGCTCATCAAAGTCGCCGACATCCGCACCAGCCTCCGCACCGGCGACCTGCTGGTCTATGCAGTGACGTTGGTGTGCGTCGTGGCGCTGAACCTCCTCGAAGGTGTCCTCATCGGCCTGGCTCTCGCTGCTGTCTGTGTGCTTTGGCGGGTGCTCCGCGCTCAAATCCATGCGCACGCGCCCGCCGGTTCGGGGCTGTCGTGGCGGGTCACCATTGCCGGCTCGTGCAGCTTTTTCGCGCTCCCGCGGCTCAACCGCGTCCTGCATTCCGTGCCCGAAGGCCAGGACGCTGTGGTGGAACTCAACGCCGACTACCTCGACCACGCCTTCCGTGAAGCCCTGGTTGCCTGGCAGAAGCAGCAGCGCAACACCGGCGCGTCGGTGATCCTCGAAGAGCATGGCACCACCGCTTTCACCGACGCCGAGGACAACACGCCCCAGCGCCAGGACCCGCGTGAATTTCCGCTTCCGCCCAAAACGTCCTGGTTGCCGTCGGGTGCAGACACAACAGCAGACGACGACGGTGGCCGGCTTCCGCTGCGGTCGATCCTCCTGGGCATCGACAAATACCATCGACGCCACGCGGACAAGGTCCGGCCCTTGGTTCAGGATCTGACGGAAGGCCAGAATCCGGACACGCTGTTCGTGGCCTGCGTCGATTCCAGGGTCAATCCCAACCTGATCACCAGCAGCGGACCGGGCGACCTCCTTACCCTGCGGAACATCGGAAACGTGGTGTGCAGCGACGGCCGCGATGCTTCGATCGACTCCGCGCTCTCCTTCGCCGTCAAGGGGTTGTCCGTGGACTCGATCGTCATCTGCGGGCATTCAAACTGCGGTGCGATGAAAGCTGTCATTGCCGACTTTGAAGGCGCCGGACCTGCGCTGGGCACGGGCTTCGATTCGTGGCTGGAGCATGCCCGCCCAAGCTACTCGGCCCTGCTTTCCGGACACCCCGTGGCATTGGCCGCAGCTGCCGAGGGCTACAGCCGCTTGGACCAACTCAGCATGGTCAACGTAGCTTTGCAGCTCAGGAAGCTTGAGGACCACCCAGTGACCGGGCCGGCCCTCGCTTCGGGAGAACTGCAGGCCACCGGTTTGTTCTACGACATCTGCACGGCCCGCGTTGTGCTGGTGACTCCCGAGGGCATCGAGCAACTCGATCCGAGCATGGCGGTTCGTTCCTAGCTCCAGCGGCGGACCTCCACCACGCAGCGGCGGACCTCCACCACCCACTTTGAGCCGACAACCAGCCCCGACACCCCGCTTCCACGGCGTGTCGGGGCTGGTTCGTTTCCATAGTGGGTGGTGGGGGTACAGGCCGAATCAGGGCCAATGTGCGGAATACTTGGAACCAGAACCACGATGTCCGGCAGGAGAGGACTGCCGTGCGAGGAGGTGGCAGAACGTGAATGCCGAGAACAACGCCTTCAGGCGCAGGCTTGAGCGCGGCGCCGAGTTACGCGCCGTGCGTGGTTGGGGCGGGAACGCGGAAGAAGACGCTGAGATCGAGGCCGCCGATGCCCAGGAGCGGGAGAAGCGCCGGAAGGTGGACGATGCCGCCAGGGTTGAGTACCTGATCCGCGACGCCATGGACCAGGGAAAATTCGACAACCTCAAGTACGCTGGCAAACCCATCCCGGGCCTGGGGGAGCATTATGACCCGGACTGGTGGGTCAAGGGCCTCATCCAACGCGAACGGCTCAGTGGCATCGGCCCACCCGCGATTCTATTGCGGATCGAGGACACCGAGCTCGATGCCAAGCTGGACCAGCAGTACACAGAGAAACAAGTCCGGGACATCCTTGAGGACTTCAACAAACGGGTGATCGAAGCCAGGCGGCAACTCCAGGGCGGCCCACCCGTGATCACCAAGCTCCGCGAAGTAGACGCAGAACTGGAACGGTGGCATCAGCGAAGGGCCGCCGCGGCTCCTCCCGAGCCGGAGGCCGCGCCGGTGTCCAGACGGACATGGTGGCAGCGCATCTGGAACGGTTCCGGCTAACCCAACTGAGCACAGGTGCGACCTGGTTGGGTGGGGCGCACAAAACAGCAGCCGACGGCGGAACCCGGGTTCCGCCGTCGGCTGCTGTTCGTTTGTGGTGCTGTCAGGCGAAGCTGTCTTCCTTGGCATGTTCGGACCTGGGCGCGGCGGGCTTCCGGCCGATCAGTGCGGACAGGTGTGCCTGCTGCTGGCGGAAGTGTCCGTGAGCAGTGAGCCCGAACTCGTAGGCCGACTCGGCGTGCTGGGTGAGGTCCACTCCGGTGACTTCGTGCTCCAGGGGAACCCGGAAGCCGATGGTCTTGTGGATGGCCCGGCCGATGACCAGGGTGCCCACGCCGGAGAGCGCGATGGTGACCAGCACGGCCATGGTCTGTGCAATGAGCTGCTGCGGACCGCCCCCGTAGAGGAGGCCTCCGGCGACGCCGTCCTGCGGGAAGGCGATGAAGCCCAGGGAGAGCGTGCCGATGACACCGGCGCCGAAGTGGACACCCACCACGTCAAGGGAATCGTCGAAACCGAACTTGTACTTCAGGTCCACGAACACTGCGCAGGCGGCGCCGGCCACCAAGCCCAGGCCCAGTGCCGCGAGCGGGGTGATGTTGGCGCAGGAAGGGGTGATCGCGACGAGGCCGGCGACTACACCGGATGCCGCACCCAGTGAGGTGGGGTGCCCGTGACGGACCTTCTCCACGACGAGCCAGCTGAGCATGGCCGCCGCCGGGGCCACCAGGGTATTGACCCAGATGAGGCCGGCCTGCGCGGCGGTAGTGGCAGCGCCACCGTTGAAACCGAACCAGCCGAACCACAGGATAGCTGCGCCGATCATGATGAACGGCACGTTGTGTGGGCGGTGGTTGGGGTCTTTGGCGAAGCCGTGACGCTTTCCCACGATCAATGCGAGGACGAAAGCGGCGGTTCCGGAACTGACCTCAACCACTGCACCGCCGGCGAAGTCGATGACCTGGCCGAAAATCTCCGTGAGGGCACCGCCGGCGCTCATCAGGCCACCGCCCCAGACCATGTACGCCAAGGGGCAGTAGACCACCGTGACCCAGATCGGGACGAACAAGGCCCAGGCGCCGAACTTGGCCCGGTCCGCGATTGCACCGCTGATGAGGGCCACGGTGATGATGGCGAAGGTTGCGGCGAAGCCTGCCTTGATGAGGTCGGGGGATCCCATCAGGTCCTGCAGGCCGAAGTGCGCGAAGGGGTTGCCGAACAGGCCCAGGATGCCGTCGCCGGTGGTCATGGAGTACCCCCACAGGACCCACACCACGCCCACGATGCCGGCGGAGATGAAGCTCATCATGATCATGTTCAGGGCGGCCTTGGCACGGGTCATGCCGCCGTAGAACAGGCCGAGGCCCGGGGTCATGAATAGCACCATCGCCGATGACAACATCAGCCAGACGTGTTGCGCAGAGATCTCCACCTGCGTTCCCTTCTGATCAAGCCTGTCCTAAACGGGCCTGGATTTGTCCGGCCCTCGCTAGCCCCCCGATCAATATTCGGTGAGCTATGTTTCCGACTCAGAAGAGCTAAGTTGCAGGTAAGTTACAGAAATCCCTCGTTCGTGAAGATCACGTCACTGGCATGTTTCGAAAATGTTAACGGCGCTTCTCCCGCGGCCCTGCTGGGTAGCCGCCGCGGCGGCTGGCGATGATGATCACCAGCGCGATGGCAGTGGGAATGGCCGCGGCAAACGGGACAAGTTGGGCTCCGACGCTGGTGAGGGCGAAGGCTCCATAGACCGCTCCGACGGCGATGCCCAGTTGGATGGTCACCACAGTGAGGCCGTTGGCGGCATCTTTGTGTTCCCCACCTGCGCGGAGAATCGCCGCCTGGTTGTAGATACCCACCGCACCGAACGCGATTCCCCACAAAGTCATGAGGCCAAACGCGCCCACCCAGGTGCCACCCAGTGCCGGGAGCAATGCGAATGCAAGCGTCAACAGTCCGACGGCGGCAATCACCGAGCGGCGTGGGTGCGAGTCAGCGGTCATGCCGGCAATCCAGATACCTACCAGGCTGGCGACTCCCACCACGGAGAGGGAAAGGCTGGTGGCGGATTCCGGGAGCCCGGAGGCCAGCAGAAACGGTGCCACGTAGGTGAAGAGCGTGAAGTGGGCAAGCAGCAGGAGGGGCCATGCGATGGCGATGGCGACGACGCCGGGCAGTTTCATCGCTGCCCGCAATGACGGAGCTTTCTGGCTGGCGTGGTCGTGGGCCCCCGGGAGAAGCCAGAAAGCCAGCACTGCCAGGAGCACACCCACCCCAGCCAGGACCAGGAAGGAAGCACGCCAGGTCATCAGCGATCCCATCAAGGTCCCGATGGGCGCTCCCACGGCCAACGCAATACTGTTGCCGCTGAAGACAACCGCCATGGATTTACCTACGGAGTGCGCGGGAACGATGCGCGCCACATACGGTGCCATGCTGGACCACAGCATGCCGTGGGCGATGCCGCCGAGGAGCCTGGCCCCGATCGCCCATCCCAGGGTGGGGCTCAACGCCAAGAGCACATTGCTTAGGGCGAAGGCCAGCACGGTGGCGATCAGCAGGGTCTTCCGGGGAACCCTTCCGGCCAGGAACCGTGAAAGCGGCAAGGCCGTGAAAACGATGATGGCCGCATACACCGCTGTCAGGGAACCCACGGCGGACTCGTCAACACCCAAGTCGCGGCTGATTTGGGGGAGCAAACCCGAGGGCAGGAGTTCGGTGGTCACCGCCGTGAAGCCGGCTGCCGCCAAAACAAGGAGTCCGCCCCAAGGGATCTTCTTGGGCTGCTGCCTTTCTACGGCGGGCGCCTCGGGCGATTGCGGTTGGACGACCACAGGGTCCTGCTTCAAATATTGCTCCTCGGGGATGGGCCGTGCTGGGGGGCTGTTCATAGGGGGTTGAGTCAACCCTATGCAGCCAAAGCGGACTGTGGGAGTCTCTGTCAGAAACCCCCTCCTTCCAGCAACACACTTTGTCCGCCAGTCATTCCTCGCGCAGACTGGCCTTGTGAAGCCCTTTCTTTTGCTGGCCACCCGCGCCGAAGACGCCGCAGCCGAAGACGAGTATCAGGCCTACCTTCGATACTGCGGCCTGAAACCTGAAGAACTGGTCCGTTTGCGGTTGGAATCCGAGCCATTGCCGCCCCTTGAACTCTCCGATTACTCCGGAGTGATCGTTGGTGGCAGTCCCTATACGTCCAGCGATCCGATGGAGGAGAAGGACGCAGCCCAGATTCGGGTGGAGGCGGAACTCTCAGCGCTCCTGGATCGGATCGTGGCCGAGGACTTCCCGTTCCTCGGCGCCTGCTACGGGGTCGGCACCCTGGGTGTGCACCAGGGCGCCGCCATCGATCGCCGTTTCGGTGAACCAGTAGGGGCAACGGAGATCAAGCTGACCGCTGAGGGCGAGCGCGATCCCCTGCTTAAAGACGTCCCGCACACGTTCGACGCGTTCGTCGGGCACAAGGAGGCGTGCAGCAAACTGCCTGCCCACGCGGTTCTGTTGGCGAGCTCGGCAGCGTGCCCTGTGCACATGTTCAGGATCAAGAACAACCTCTACGCCACCCAGTTCCACCCCGAACTCGACGCCGACGGCCTCATCACCCGCATCAACATCTACAAGAACTCCGGCTACTTCCCGCCGCACACAGCGGACGAGCTCATTGAAACGGCCCGGAGCTCATCGGTGACGGAGCCCATGCGTGTCCTGCGGAACTTCACGGAGCTCTACGCCCGCTAACCCCTCCGTTGGGTGGCCTGCTTTGCAGGGTTTGGTGGGTGGATACCCTGCGGATTGGGCCTCGCAACGTGGGGTGTGTTTGTTGTGTGGCCTGCTTTGCAGGGTTTGGTGGGTGGGTACCCTGCGGATTGGGCCTCGCAACGCGGGGTGTGAACGCGGAACGCCCGACGGCGGTAGTCGCCGTCGGGCGTTTGCGTCCCCCAAGCGCGGCTACTTTAGCCGCGCCGCCAGGTCCTCGCCCACGGCGAAGGCCCGGGTGATCGCAGAGCCAAGGGTTGCCCCACCGCCCGGATAGTTGTTCCGGAAGACACCGGCCGAGACGTTGCCCGCAGCGTAGAGCCCCGGAATCGATTGCTGCCGATGGTCCAGCACCCGCCCGTTGAAGTCCGTGGCCAGCCCACCCGACGTGCCCAGGACCCCTGCATGGATGGGCGCGGCGTAGAACGGAGGCGTAAGCAAAGGCGCCAAGCAAGGATTGGGCGTGTTGCCGGCGTCGCCCAGAAAGCGGTCCTGCGGTGTCGATCCCCGCCCAAATTCCGTGTCCACGCCCACGGCCGCGTCGGCGTTGAACCGCGAAACCGTCGACTCCAGGCCAGCCGGATTGATGCCCACCTCCTTGGCCAGCAGCTCCAGGCTCGGCGCGGACACCATCCATTCAGCGGGTTCGCCGGGCACAGACCCCGCCACCGGGTACTTGGCGAGATAGTCCGCGTCGAACACCAACCACGCGGGATTGTTTTGCTGCCTGCCCGTGTGCGGATTGATGGACGCGAAGACCCGGCAGGCATCGTGATAATTCAACGCCTCGTTCACGAAGCGCTTCCCGTCGCTGTTCACAGTGATGGAACCCGGGAGCGTCATTTCCACGTTCCCCATGCGGCCCGAACGCCGGCCGTCGTACTGATGGGCCGCCGTCGAAATAACCGGGACACCCCACACAGCCGACATGTCCTCAACAGCCGCTCCAACGGTTAGCCCCAGCTCCAGGCCGTCGCCCTCGTTGGATGGGGCACTGATCGGCGTCACAGGATACGGAAGGAAAGCGGAACGTAGGCGCGGATTCCATTCGAATCCGCCCGAGGCAAGCACGACGGCGGTCGCTGCCACCGGGGCCCCGGCGGTACCGCCCAGGGTCACCAGCCACCCGGTCCCGGTGCGCGACAACTCCTCCACAGGGCTCGACACCACGATGTGGACCCCGCGGTCCAAGGCGCTCGCAACCAGGCTTCCCACCAGTGCCCCGCCCATGGTCCGGATGCCCGCGGATGCGCGGTGCTCCAAGAGCAAAGGGTCAGCTGCGCGGCCGTTGAGTTCGTCCCGCTCGGTCATGGTGAGCAACGGAAAGTACGACGACGGCCGGATCAGCTCCGCCAGGCCCGGGTACTCCTGGGGGTCGAACGCGTTGTTGTCCAAGCCCCTGCCACCGTTCGCGGCACCCTTCCACTCCATGTGGTAATCGGGGCGGGCGATGGGAACCATGGAGACTTTGGTGTTCGTGTTGAGGAACTCGACGGCTCGTGGCGCAGTGGAGACGTACCAGTCGATTTCCCCGGCCGTCATCACATGGCCAGCCGCCTCGGTGAGGTAAGCAACGCCGTCGGCATGGCTGTCCTGATACCCGGCCGCCCTGGCGAGATGGTTGTTGGGCGCCCACATGACGCCGCCGCCGGCCGCCGTCGTACCGCCCAAGAGCGAAGCCTTTTCAACAACCAGGACGCTTAGTCCGGCGTCGGCCCCGCGGACGGCGGCAACCAGCCCTGCCGCGCCACTGCCCATAACCACGACGTCGTAGCTTGGGTTGAGTTGGCCGGTTTCGGTGGGGATGGGGGTACTCATGCGACACCCGCCGCCGGCATCTCAATGAGGATCTTGCCAATCTTTTCCGTGCGTCCCTGCATGAGGTGGAATGCTTGCTGGAGATCGGCGAGGGCGAAGCGGTGTGTCATGAGGGCCCGGGCCTGTTCAGGGTGGCGGGACAACAATGCGAGGCCGTCAGGTATGAGGTTCAAGCTCATGCGGCTGCCCATGATGTCCAGTTCCTTGTAGGGGATGTCCTTCATGGAAACGTTGGCCTGCCGTGGGGAGATACCCACTTGGACGATCCTCCCGGCGCTGGCAACCAGCCTGATGGCGTTCTCCAGCGATGAAGGAACGCCCGTTGCTTCCATGACCAGTTGTGGCCCGTAACCGTCGGTTAGTGCGTCCATGCGCTGAGCCTGATGGGCGTCGGGGAACTCGATTCCTGGCGTCACCAGGAGCGTGTCCACGGCCCCGAATTCGATGGCGAGGTCCAAACGATGCTGCTCGGTATCGGCACAGATCACCTTGACGCCCAATTCCGTCAGGTAGAGCGTGGCCAACAAACCGATGGGCCCGCTTCCCAGCACCAGCGCTGTTTCCCCGGGTTCTGGACGGCCCCGGTTCACAGCCTGCATGGCGATGGAAGCAGGTTCGCCCATGGCTCCGATGTCCAGCGGAAGTTCGTCGGGCACTGGGTGGAGTTTATCCAGGGGGACGCTGATCAGTTCAGTGAGCGCACCATCCGAGTAACAACCCAGGCAGCCGACATTCTGGCAGACGTTATACCGGCCGCTCAGGCAGGGGCGGCACTGGCCGCAGGAGATGATGGGGTTCACCGCAACGCGGTCTCCCACAGTGAAGCCTTGGGTCTCTGGGGCAAGAGCTTCGACGATTCCGGAGAATTCGTGCCCCTGGATCAGGGGCAACTCTGTGGGGTAGTCGTCCTCCCAGATGTGGAGATCGGTGCCGCAGAGGGTGACGTTGTGGACTCGCACCAGGGCATGGCCGGGTTTCAGGGCGGGCTCAGGGGATTCCTGGAACTCAATGGTTTCCCGGGAGACTGTGATGGCTGACAGCATGCGGGAACCTCAGTTCCGGCCGGCGGGCTGCGTGGCGGGCTGGCCGGCCGGTTGAGCGGGCTGCGCGGCGTCGGCGCCGAAGAAGATGTTCCACTGCCGAACCGTGCGCTCATCAATGAGCCCGGCTTCGTGGAACGGGTCCTGGTCCATGAGGGATTCGACGTCTGACTTGGATTCACCCGCGATGATCAGCAGGGCGCCCGGAGCTTCCTCCGGTCCGAAGGGTCCGCTTTTCAGGAGCCGGCCTTTTTCGAACTGGGCTTTGAGGAACTCCACGTGGACTGGCCGGACCACGTCCCGTTGGGCGGCCGTGGAATCGGAGTAGGAGTAGGTGACAGCAAAAGTGGCCATGAGGGTGTCCTCTTCATTGAGTTGATGGGGCTTCCTCAATGCTGGGCAACGTATTAGGACTTGTCCAATACTTAGTTAGTCAAGAACTATGTGCAATTTCCACATAGTCGGCTAGGCCAGGGCTAGGGCAAGCTCAGGTCGTGGGTGTGGGGAGTACCATCTCGGCTACCCGAAGGGCGGCCCGGAGCGCGGGCGACACGGCACCCGCGTTCCACGCCAGTCCGGAGAACAGCAGGACGTCGTCGCCGTCGAGCGGCAGGAACACTGTCCCGGCTGGCATGATCCCCTCGATCGATTCCGGCATGAGGCTGATCCCCACCCCACTGGCTACCAGGGAAAGGGCGGTGTAGGGATCCGCAACTTCTTGGCTGATCCTTGGCCGGAAGCCTGCGGCAGCGCAGGCAGCGAAAGTGACTTCCCGCAGGGTGGACCCCTGCGCGGCCGGCATGGTGATGAAGGGGTCCCCGGCAAGATCCAGCAGGTCAACCGACGACCGACCCGCAAGGGGGTGGTCTGTGGGTAAGGTGGCGCCCAAACGCTCCGTAGCTATGCGGCGGGTGGCCAAGGAAGGGGCGTCCACGGGAAGGCCGATGAATGCGAGGTCCAAGGACCCGTTGCGCAGTTGCTGGAGTGCTTCCTGGGTCAGCAATCCACCATGCAGCGTCACATCGAGTTGGGGATACTCCTGGCGCAAAGCACGGGTCAGCGGCGGGAGCGTGGTGTGGTTCAAAGCCCCGGAAAAGCCGATGGCCAGCTTGCCGTAGACGGTTCCGTTGCCGGCGTTCACGGCCCTCTGCGCCAGGTCCACTTCCTCAAGGATCCGGCGGGCATGCGGAAGCAGCGAGTGGCCGGCAGTGGTCAGTGTGACGGACCTGGTGTTGCGCTCAAAAAGTGGTGCGCCCAGACCTTTCTCGAGCTTCTTGATGGTCTGGCTCAGTGGTGATTGCGCCATGCGAAGCCGCTCAGCCGCCCGGCCAAAGTGCAGTTCCTCGGCTACAGCCAGGAAGGCCTCGATTTGCCGCAGTTCCACAGTGCCTCCCAGGTTTACGGATCCAGTGCAAGGCTATATTGGGTTCTGGTTCCGGGTGAAAGCAGCCGGACGGTTCAACGGAGGCACCATGGCTAACTCGGCGTCGGGGGAGTCCGTCATTGAGCGTGTCGTGAAGATCATGGATGCGTTCTCCAAGGGCCAGCCGTGGCTCCCGCTGAAGGAACTCGTCCGGATCACCGGGATGTCCAGCAGCACGGTGCACCGGCTTGCCATGGACCTGGCATCCAATGGCCTCCTTGAACGAAACGAGGCCGGTGAATTCGGCGTCGGCATGAAGATGTGGGAGTTGGCCTCGAGGAGCAATCCCCTGGAGGAGTTCCGGCGTCGTGGGCTGCCGTTCCTGGAAGGTGTCCATGCAGCCGTCAGGGAACATGTGTCCTTGTCGATCCCGGATATCGAGTCCAACAGCGTCCTCTACCTGGAACGGTTGGACCGGCACGGAACGGTCATGAACCTGGCTGAGGTAGCCGGGCGGTTGGACATCCACACCACGTCTTCAGGAATGGCCATGATGGCGCACATGCCCGGCTGGGTCCAGGATCGGTTCATCGCTGGGAAGTTGGAGAAGACCACCCCCGCCACTGAGACAGATCCGGCCCGTCTCAGGAGCAACCTTGCCCTCATCCGCGAGCGCGGCTATGCCCGTCTGGTGGGTGTGCTGGTGGCTGAAAACACTGCCTTTTCGGTGCCTGTGTTTGGCCAGGGCCAGGCAGTCATTGGTGCGATTTCCGTCGTCGTGCCTTCCGTTGACGAGGATGCCGGGCTGATCCTGCCGGTGTTGGTGGCCGCAGGCCGCGGCCTGTCCAGAACCATGGGTGCTGAACGCCGGCCCTACGGATCCCGTCCCTGGTTGTCGCAGGCTGGTTCCGCGTAGCCAAAGAGTGTGTCCCGTTCAACGGGAAGTTCGTCCACACGGTGTGACCTGGGTCCTACAGTCGATCCCAGAGGAACAATCGTCAGTGATCTGGAGCACACATCCGGAGCCGTTATCAACGGCAACAAGGTGGGCTGCACAACAAAGCGGCAGCCGGCGATCCGGACCTCATCTAATTCTTTGCCGGGCAAGGCACCATGGCGGTGCCACTTCCCGCGGCACTCAATGAGGAGACAGTATGGGACACGTGCAGCAGCACTCGCCCTCGGATGTAAACGAACCGGCATCGCCAGTTGGAACAGAGCCGGTTGACCACGTCAAAATGCCCAAGAAGGCAGCACTCGCTTCCTTCCTGGGCTCCACCCTGGAGTACTACGACTTCTTCATCTACGGCACGGCCGCAGCCCTGATCTTCCCCACGATCTTCTTCCCGGGAGGCGATCCCGTGGTTGCCTTGCTCGGAGCCATGGCGACGTTCGGTGTCGGCTACCTGGCCAGGCCGCTGGGCGGGCTCGTGATGAGCCACTACGGTGACAAGATCGGACGCAAGCAGGCGCTGATGGTCACGCTGGTGATCATGGGCCTCGCCTCGATCGGTATCGGTTTCCTGCCCACCTATGGGCAGATCGGCTACTGGGCAACAGCGTTGTTGCTGGTAGGCCGTCTTGCCCAGGGCTTCTCCGCAGGTGCCGAATCCGCTGGCGCCTCCACCCTGACCATGGAGCACTCACCGGAAGGCCGCAGGGCTTTCTTCACCAGCTTCGTGATGACCGGTTACGCCTCGGGAATGGTGTTGTCCACCATCGTGTTCATCCCGCTCGCAGCCCTGCCCGAAGACCAGCTCCTCAGCTGGGGTTGGCGGGTGCCGTTCTGGCTCTCGGTTGTGGTGCTGGCTGTGGCCTACTGGATCCGGACCCGTTTGGACGAGCCGCCCGTCTTCGAAGAAATCGTGGAGAGCAGCAAGCCCAAGGCCATCCCCGCCGTCGCAGTCCTCAAGACCCAATGGCGCGACGTCCTGCGCGTCGGCGTAGTGATGCTGTTCTCCGTCATGCAAACCACCTTCACCGTGTACGCACTGGCCTATGCCACTGGACCGGCCGTGGGCATCGACCGCACGCTCATGCTCACCGTGAACGCTGTGACCATCGGCCTCTCGATGGTCACCATCCCGATCTCAGCCATGATCTCCGACCGTATTGGCCGGAAGAAGGTCCTGCTGGTGGGCGCCGTCGGCTGCGCACTGACTACGGTGGGTTACTTCTGGGCCATCAGCGAGCAGAACATCGCGTTGATCTTCCTGTTCGGCTTCCTCAACATGACAGTCTTCTACTCCTGCTGGAACGGGGTGTGGACGGTCTTCTTCCCGGAAATGTTCCCCGCCGCTGTCCGCTACTCCGGCATGGCGATCGGCAGCCAGATCGGCCTCATCCTGGCCGGATTCGCACCCGCTATCGCTACGCTCCTGGCCCAGCCCGGGCCGAACGGTTGGATGCCCGTGGCGGGCTTCACCATCCTCTGCCTGGCGGCCTCGGCCATCGCCATCATGACGGCCCGCGAGACCTACAACGTTCCGCTTGAGGATCTCGGCAAACCGCGCGCGGCACGCACCTAACGAACAAACCACGACGCCGGGCGGCACCTTCCAGCCGCCCGGCACCCGCCCCGGCTCAACAAGCAACCACCCAGTCCCGAAAGTTGGATACCCCATGACTTCCCCAGCACCGGCAACCCGCACCTTCCGCGTTGGAATCGCGGGTTGCGGCGCCATTTCCCGCAACCACCTGGAAGCTTTCAAAGCCTTGGACAACGTCCAGTTGGTGGGCGTTTGCGACGTGGATGCGGACCGGGCAAGGGCCACGGCTGTTGCCTGGGACATCCCAAACGCGGTCACCAGCGTGGATGAGCTCCTGGCGCTGGATGTGGACATCATCTCCGTCTGCACGCCGCACCCCACTCACGAGCAAGTGGTTCTGAAGGCTGCGGCCGCTGGTGTCAACGTTCTTTGTGAGAAGCCCATTGCCACCAGGCTGGAGTCCGCCGAGCGCATGGTGGCAGCCTGCGAGGAAGCGGGAGTCCAACTGGGTGTCCTGTTCCAGCGCCGCTTCTGGCCGGCTTCGCAGAAAATCCGCGAAGCGATCGACGACGGCACGTTGGGTAGGGCAATCATGGCGCAGTGCTCGGTGATGCTTCACCGGGCACCGGACTATTACAACCGCGACGCCTGGCGAGGCACCTGGGACAGCGACGGCGGCGGGGTCCTGATGTCCCAGGCTGTCCACCAGATCGACCTCCTCCAGTGGTATCTGGGGGACGTGGCCGAGGTCTATGGCAAGGTCAACACTTACCGCCACGGTGACTACATAGAGGTAGAGGATTCTGCGACTGCGGTGATCACCTTCACCTCCGGTGCCATGGCTACCTTGGAGGCCTCCACCGCTGTATCGCCGAACCTTGGGATCCAGCTCCGCATCACCGGCGAAACAGGCGCTTCGGCTTCCCTGACGGAGTTCCCGGAAGGCAGCGACGGCCGGTTGGACCTATGGGCGGTGGGCGAGAGGATCGTCGTCGAACCTGTCCACCCGGAAGGCGTGGAGCCGAACGTCGATCTGTCCGCCATCAACGGCCAGCTGATTCCGTTCCACAAACTGCAGGTCCAGGATTTCGTCCAGTCGCTGGAAAGCGGGACGAAACCGGCCATCACGGGCAAGGACGCGTTGAAGTCCCTCCGCATTCTCCTTGCCGTGTACGAGTCCTCACGCACTGGCCAACCCGTCCGCTTCGCGCCCATTGATCCCGCGCACCAGGCGATCCCAAGGCTCCGGGACCGCGAGAAGGTGGCTGGCTGACCATGGCACAGGCAAGAATCGCCGGCACACCCGTGACCCTTGGCCGCAACGGCCGCACCCCCAAGACCCTCCGCAACCGCCTCGCCTCCGCCCCCATGGAGCGCAACTACGGGACCACGGACGGCTACATCACCGAGCAATACATCGACTACCTGGTGACACGCGCCAAAGCCGGACTCGGCATGGTCACCACCGAAGCCACATACGTCCGGGCCGACGGCAAGGGCCGTACCCACCAGCTCGGCCTGCACACCGATGACATGATCCCCGGACTGCGCCGCCTCACCGACGCCTTGCACGCCGAAGGTGCGCTCGCCGCCGTCGAACTTAATCACGGCGGCCGTACCGCGCAGGCCGCAGTTTCCGGTTTCAAGAACCTCGCGCCGTCGCCGGTTCCATGCCCGACGGCGGGTGGTGAGGTACCGCGGGAACTCACCGCTGCCGAGTGTTACGAGCTCGTGGCAGCGTACGCGGCCGCGGCCCGCCGCGCTGTTGCCGCCGGCTTCGACGTCATCAATTTGCATGGCGCGCACGGGTACCTGATCCACCAGTTCATGTCGCCCATTTCCAACCACCGCACGGACGAGTTCGCGGCTCCGGAGTTCTTCATGAACCTGGTCATCGACGCCGTGCGGGAGGCCGTGCCTGACACGATCGTGGGCATGCGGGTTTCGGTGGTGGAAGGGCCGGCCGACGGTATCAGCGCCGAGCAGCAAGTGGCCATCGTCGCCAAGGCACACCTGGACAAGCTCGACTTCCTGGACATCTCGGCCGGCAGTTACGACGCCGGTGAATGGATCGTGCAGTCAGGGGAGTGGAAGCCCGGAATCCTGGCCGATTATGCCAAGGCCTACCGGCAGTTCGGGCTCCCCTTGAGCATGGCTGGGCGTTTGAATTCGCCGGAGATCATTGAAGAAGTCCTGTCCCAGGGCACGTGCGACTTCGTGAGCCTGGCCCGTGCGATCCATGCAGACCCTGCCTTTGTTGGCGGCGTCCTTCGGGGCGAGCGCTACCGGCCCTGCATCGCGTGCAACGTCTGCATCGACAACCTCGGGCTTGGCCAGGTCACCTGTACGGTCAACCCTGCCGTTGGACGCTCGCGGGTGCCGGTTCCTACTCCTGCTGTTCGTCCGGCGTCCCGGGTGTTGGTGGTGGGTGCCGGACCTGCGGGCCTCACAGCCGCCCGCGAACTCGCCGAAGCCGGCGCCCGAGTGACGCTCATGGACGACGGCGTGCGGCCAGGTGGACAGTTTGCCATGGCTGAGCGCATGAAATCGACGCCGGACTTTCATCGCTTTGCGGACTGGTCCAGTGCGGAAAACGAGCGGCTGGGCGTGGAGGTCCACTTGGGAGCCCACGTTGACACCTCCGACGCCGGCAAGCTGGCCCGCGACTTCGGCGCCGATGCCGTGCTCATCGCAACCGGTGGGCTTCGGCCGACGCCAGGGTTTATCGGAGCCGACTCGCCGCGGGTGTCGGATGTCCGGGCCTGGCTGGCCGCCCACCCGGACATTCTCGACGCCGGTACGCCGGGTTCCGTGCGTGTCCCTCCTGAGGCTGTGACCATTTGGGGTGCTGATTCCGTGGCCATGACTGTTGCGGACACCCTCGCTTCCCTGGGCACAGCCGTGCTGATTGTGGGCCCGCAGGCAGCGCTCGCTCCTGAGTCGGGGCGGCGCGCCAAGATCCTTGCCGTGCCACGGCTTGAGGCCAATCCAAACGTGCGGATCATCCTGTCCAGCACCATCGAGGAGTTCGACGGCTCCCGGGTCCGGATCAGTCGAGCGGGTGTTGAGGACCAGTGGATTGACGCGCCGGGGGAGCTCCTGGTGTCGCGTTCCGTGCTGCCGCTGGATGGTTCCATCTCGCACGAGGAACGGGAAGCAGGGCTCAGCCGGGCTGCGTCCGTACCGGTCGCGCTGGCCGGGACTGTTGTTGATACAGCTCCGGCCATCGTGTCCAACGCTGTGAAGAGCGGGTACGACGCAGCCCAACGCATCGCCGCCGCGTTGGCCGGAAGTAGGAGCGCGGGAGCCGAGTTCAAAGGAACGGTGCCAGATCGCCGGAGCTTTCCAGCGACGTCGCATGCTTCCAGCGAATTCGGCGCACAGGCGGGCGAGACTCAGCCGCGGCGGCTCGGATTGGCCCAGCTTTCCCTGGTGGGAACCGCGCCCCCGGACCTGGTGACCATCGCGGCCAACGCCGGATTCGACTTCATTGGCGCGCGGGTCCGGCCGGTCACTGCTTCGGAGCGCCCCTATGACCTTCAGCCGGGCTCACCCATGCTTCGCGAAACCCTGGCCCGCATGGCTGACACAGGGATCACGGTGAAAGACATCGAGTTCCTGCTCTTGGACGGAACGGGGCTGCAGAACGGTGCTGATCAGCGCCAGGCGTGGCTGCAGATGATGGAGGCCGGCCAAGCCCTGGGTGCCTCGACCCTGACGGTGGCATGCGCGGATCCAGACCTCGATCGCCTTGGTGATCACCTCGCGCAGATGACCCTGGATGGCAAGGCCTATGGGATCGTGCCCACCTTGGAACCCATCGCCTACCAGGCCGTCCGTTCCATACCGCAGGCGGCAGCGCTGGCACGCCGGGCGGGCTGCAAGATCGTGGTGGATGCCCTCCACTTCAACCGCTTCGGGGGTTCATCGGATCAACTTGAGGCCGCTGCGGATCTGGTTCCGCTGATCCAACTTTGCGACGGGCCTTCTTCTCCGCCCGTCACCAGGGACGGCCTGATTACAGAGTCCCGTTCCGAGCGCGGCGTCCCGGGGGAAGGCGAATTCGACCTTGCGACCCTCATAGCTGCGTTCCCCGCAGGTACTCCGGTCAGTGTCGAAACGCCATCGGACCGCCGGGTCGCCGCACTGGGCGAATCCGGATGGGCCACACACCTCAAAGCGGCAGCCGGATCTGTCCTCAGAACAACAGCAATCAACACCGCAGCACTTACCGGGAGCACCAAATGAACACCAAGCTACCTTTGCCCACCGTGGACTGCGACGTCCTGGTTATCGGCTCAGGCGCCGGAGGCCTTTCAGCGGCAGTGACGGCGGCGTATCACGGACTGAAAGTCATCGTGGTGGAAAAGGCCGAGGTGTGCGGCGGTGCAACATCCTGGTCCGGCGGCTGGGCTTGGGCGCCGGGCAATCCCCTCGCCAAGAAGGAAGGGGTCAACGAGGATAATGAGACCTTCCGAACCTACCTCCGCGGGGTACTCGGGGACGACTATCAGGCCGACAAAGTGGACGCATTCCTCGAAGCTGCGCCACACATGGTGGGCTTCTTCCACGAGAAAACATCCCTGCAGTTCGTTCCCGGCAGCAAGATCAACGACATCTACGGCAAGCTGCCCGGAGCCGGCACAGGCAACCGCTCCGTTGGACCCAAACCGCTGAACGCCCGCGCCATTACGCCCGCCGTGCGCGCCAAGATGCGGCACCAACTGTACGAAACATCGTTCCTCGGCATGGGCATCATGGCCGGCCCGGACCTGGGTAAGTTCCTCTCGGCATCGCAGGGAAACCCCAAAGGGCTTTTCCATGTGGGCTGGCGTTTCGGCTTCCATCTCCTGGACCTGCTGACCCATCGCCGCAACATGCAACTGGTCAACGGCACAGCTCTCACCGGCAGGCTCATGAAATCGGCTGATGCCCTCGGCGTCGACATCCGCGTTTCCACGCCAGCCACAGCGTTGCTCAGCGACGAAGAGGGCAAGGTGACAGGCGCCGTCGTGCGTTCGCCGGAAGGTGAGCTGCAGATTAACGCGGGTCGCGGCGTCGTGCTGGCGTCCGGCGGGTTCCCCAACGATGTACAGCGACGCAAGGAGTTGTTCCCCAAAACCCCAACGGGCCGCGAGCACTGGACGCTTGCGCCGCGGGAGACCACCGGCGACGGCATCAACCTGGCCCAGTCGGTGGGGGCCAGCTTCAAGACTGCGGTGAAATCGCCGGCCGCATGGTGTCCGGTGTCCCTGGTGCCGTACCGCAATGGCAGGACGGGGGTGTTCCCGCACATCATGGACCGCGCCAAGCCGGGCAGCATCGGTGTCCGTGCGGACGGAAAGCGGTTCGTGAACGAGGCCAACGGCTACTACGACTACGTCGAGGCACTTCTCACCGCGACGCCCGAAGGCGAGGCCGTGGAGTCGTGGCAGATCGCGGACAGCCGTTTTGTCCGCAGGTTCCCGCTGGGCATGGCCAAGCCTCTGCCCGTGCCCCTTTTCCCGTACCTGCGTTCGGGATACCTGATCAAAGGCAGGACAATCGAGGAGCTGGCGGAGAAATGCGGGATCGACCCGGCCGGTCTGCGCCGAACTGTGGCCAGGTTCAATGCCAACGCGCGTGCCGGCGTCGACCCCGACTTCGGCCGGGGCGAGACCGCCTTCAACCGGTACGGCGGCGATGCCGGCAACAAGCCCAACCCGTCGTTGGGTCCCATCGAAAAGGGTCCCTTCTACGCGGTGCGCGTGGTTCCCGGCAGCTTCGGGACGTTTGCCGGTGTTGAGACCGACGGCCGCAGCCGCGCCCTCAACCACGACGGCGAACCCATCCCCGGTTTATACGTCACCGGCAACGACCAAGCCAACGTCATGGGCGGCCACTACCCGGCAGGCGGCATCAACCTCGGCCCCGCGCTGACGTTCGGCTACATCGCGGGCAGGGATCTCGCCGGCGTGGACACGTACGAAGACGACGGCACCGGCGCGGCAGAGCACATGGCGTTGTGAGGCCTGCTCTGCAGGCTATGGGGGGCGCGAACCCTGCAGATCGGGCCTCGCAACGAGCGCGAAGCTACTACCGGGGAGCGGCGGGCGCAGTGGTAACGGGAGCGGGCGGTGGCGGGGGAGCCGGCGCGGGGAAGGGACCACTGGGATAGAGGGCAGTGGCTTCCATCATGTAGTTGGCCCACTGCGGACCGGCGATCATGTAGCCATCCAGCGACTTGTAGAACTTGCCGTTGATGGTGACGTTCTGGCCTGCCCGTTGCTGACCGGCCGAGGTATCCCCGAAGAACGACGCCGTGGCCAGCGCCGTCGTGAAGCCTGCCACCCACGTGGCACCGTTGTTGTTGGAGGTTCCCGTTTTCGCTGCAACAGGGACCTGGCTCTGCACCTTGGGCTCAATGTAGACACCGGACCCCATCTTCAGGACGTCCTGCAATACCGCATTAACTCCGCGGGCAACAGCAGGTTTGACCGCATCCCGGCATTCGGGTTCCTGGGCCTCGTACTGCCGCCCCTGAGCGTCGCTGATTTCGGTGATGGCGATGGGAGCGCAGTAGGTACCGTCGTTGGCGAACGTGGCGTAGGCGCTCGCCAGAACCACGGGCGCCACGCCGATGGAGCCCAGGAGGTTGCCGATCTGGTGCATGTTGACCGGTGCGTTGTCCAAGCCACTGTGCAGGCCCACCGTGTCCACCATCCGCTGGATACCGCAGAAGTCCAGTTGCGCGGCAGTAGCGAACGTGGCCGTGTTGATCGAGTTGTAGAGCCCGTAGTTGATGGGCATGGGACGGTAGTAGCCGACGTCGTTGTTTTGCAGGTCATCGTCGGCACCCAGGTTGGCCGCTTTCTGGGCCGTGCTGTAGCCACCGAGGACCTTCCCGCAACTGTCGCGCCACGGGAATCCGATGGGGTAGACCCTGCGGGAAGCATCAACCACTGCGGTTGGATTTTTGCCTTCGTTGAGCCACTCCGCATAGATGAACGGCTTCATGGTTGACCCAGGCTGGAAGCCCCCGGCACCGTTGAGGTCGTAGCCGTTCTCATCCTTGGCGTCCACGTTGAAGTTCAGCTGGGTATCGTACTTTCCTTCCTCCGGAACGAACACGGTGTTCTGGGCCATGGCAAGGATTTTGCCGGTGCCGGGCTGCACCGTGGTCATGGCCGCACCCCACTTGTCAGGATTGTCACCGGCCGAGGCGTCCACTTGTTTTTGGGCGGCGGCCTGGAGCCGGCTGTCCAGCGTGGTGGTGATGGTGAGGCCGCCGCGGTACAGGAGCCGTTCGCGTTCCTCCAAGGTTGAGCCGTAGGCCTCGTTGTTGAGGATGAGATGCGAAACGTAATCGCAGAAGTACGTGGCGATGGATGCTCCCGCGCAGCCCTGCATTGAGGGCGTGATGTTGAGCTCCACCGGTGTTGCCACGGCGACTCCATGGTCCACGGCGGTGATCTTCCCTTGCTCCAGCATCCGGTCCAGCACCAGGTTCCTGCGTGTCAGCGCTGCCTCCGGGTCCACCGTAGGGTCATAAATGCTGGGGCCGTTCACCAAGCCGGCCAGGAGCGCGGCCTGCGGCAGGGTCAGGTCCTTGGCGGAAGTACTGAAGAAATAGCGCGACGCCGCCTCGATGCCGTAGGCGTTCCGGTTGAAGAAGACAATGTTCAGGTAGCCCTCAAGGATTTGGTCCTTACTGAACCGCTTTTCCAGTTCCAGGGCCAGCTTGATTTCGCGCAGCTTGTCGCCCATTGTCTTTTCGCCGCTGAGGACAACATCCTCCGGCTTCCCCTCCGAGAGCCGGGACTCGTTGAGCACATTGGTGACGTACTGCTGCGTCAAGGTGGAGGCTCCCTGATGGGTGCCCTTGGTCAGGTTTGAGGTCAACGCCCTCATGATGCCTTGGGCATCCACACCAGGGTGCTCGTAGAACCGGCTGTCCTCAATGGCGACGATCGCTTCCCGGATAAACGGCGACATTTCCTCCAGCGGAACCTTCACCCGATTCTCGGCATAAAAGGTGGCAATGTGCTGGCCGTCTGCCGTGACCACGGTGCTGGAAAGGGACGGCGAGTCCACGTTGAGTTCGCTGGGCAGGCTCTCATAGAACCCGATGGATCCACCCACCGTGGTGCTGGTGAAGGCGACCACGGGCACCACGAACCCGGAGATCAGCACGCCGCAGAGGATACTCACGAGAAAGAATCCGAAGATCCTGAGCAGGACCTTTCCGAGAGCTGGCTTACGACCCTTGTTCCGCGCCATTTTCGATGCCATTCCGTAGGGACATGCGGCTGAAAAGTAGGTACAGAATACGTCCGGCACTGCCGCCGATCCATGGGGTGGAAGCCTAAATAAGGTCCCAAATAGGACTCAATCCAGAGGAAGGGTGACCCTCACGCTGGTGCCCCGTCCAACCTCGGAGTCGATGTCCACTGTCCCGCCGGCGTCGTGCACTGCGATCGACATCATAAGGAGCCCAAATCCGTGGCGACGTCCGCTGGGTGCTGCATGGATTTCGAAGCCGCTGCCATCATCGGTGATGGTGAGCTGGATGCCGTGGTACACCGCGTTCAGGCGGATGGTGAGCTCGCTGGCTCCTGCGTAGTTGAGGGTGTTGCTGAACGCTTCCTGGGCCACGTGATACAAAAGTGCCGCAGCGGAAGAGGAGATCTCGATTCCGTGGTGCGGGGTGTGCCAATGCACTGTTACACCGGCCCTACGAAGCGGAGCAGCCAGCCGGTCGATGCATCCCGCCACGCCCAGCGCGTAGAAATCCACGGGGTGCTGATCCTGGATGATGCCTTTGACGGCCATCACCTCACTGAGAGCTGCTGACTGGTCCATTGGGTCCCCCACATCGTTGTCTTTCATGCTGGAAATTCGATGCCGAAGCCCCGATGTATTGGTGCTTCGCCTGTTTCCAGAGTCGCGCCGCAACATCAAGGAACCTTTTCGATTAGCTCAAGTTCCTATCAAGTTTGCGGGGCGGACTTGCGCCTGTGGAGCTCCCGCACAAAAGCGCCCGACGGCGGCACTCAAGTGCCGCCGTCGGGCGCTGTAAAGGTTCACCGGTCAGCCTCCACGGCCGCCTGCTCGATGCGGGCCCGGTACGCCGCCCATTCCTCCGGGGACTTTCCCGGAACACTCAGGTCCCCTGGCCGCTGGCCTGCTGAACCGTCAATGAGTTCGCGGAGGATGTCCGCGTGCCCGGCATGGCGGGCCGTTTCGACGCACATGTGCACCAGGATCTGGTGAAGCGTTACGTGGGCCCTGTCACCGGACCACCAGGGCACCACGCCCGCCGCATCCAAAGGCAGTGCCTCGATGGTGGCGTCGCTGTGCTCAGCGGAGAAGCGATGCAGTTCGATGATCCCTTCGCGGCTTTCGCTGGCTGGAACCCACATGTCCCCATCGGGCTCTGCGCCATCGGCGAACCACGGCAGTTCCCGGCCGCTGGGCCGTCCGAAGGTCACACCGAAGTAGTCCAACTGGACGCTGGCCACGTGCTTCACGAGCCCCAAAAGGTTAGTGCCGGTGGGTGTCATGGGCCTGCGGGCGTCGTACTCGCTGAGGTCCTCAACTTTGCCGAGGAGGTCCTCCCGCCGGGTCCTGAGGTATGTGAGCAGCGTCGCTTTGTCATCCATGTGCTGCACTCTACAGAAGGGGGCCGACACCGAGGTCGCGGGAAACGTGCCAAAACGCAGGGAAGGCTCCGGCGATTGCGCCGCATTCCAGCGAACTCGCGCGGTCCCACGAATCCACACGCAGGTTAGACTCGGGCGCATGGGGGACAACAACACACTTGGGGAACACAACACACCGAAGCCCGCGCGCAGAGTCTCTGCCGTCGTCGTGCCTTTGCTGGGGCTGATTGCGGTGATCGTGGGCGTGGTGGTGGCGTGGAACAGCTCGCAGGAACCGGTGGGCTGGTTCGCTTACGCGCCCCTGAGCAATGAGGTGTTTGTGGGGGACAACGGCACGTTCGTCAGCAAGGGCACTCAGTCTGGGCTCGCAGTTGCCGGGGCGGGCTTGCTCCTCCTTGCGTTCTGGGCGGGGCTTGCCGTGGGCCGCCGCCGCTAAGTTCGCCGGAAAACGACGAAATCGCCGGAAAACTCCAGACGAACTGGCAGGTTTCCGGCGATCTCGGCGCAAGCAACAGACTAGGTGAGCTTCACCTGGCGGTTCATGTCCTTGTACAGCAGGTACCGGAACTCGCCCGGACCACCCGCGTAGCAGGCCTGCGGGCAGAACGCGCGCAGCCACATGAAGTCGCCGGCCTCCACCTCAACCCAGTCGTTGTTGAGCAAGTACATGGCCTTGCCCTCGAGCACGTACAGGCCGTGCTCCATGACATGGGTTTCCGGGAAGGGGATCACGCCGCCGGGCTGGAACGTGACGATGTTGACCTGCATATCGTGGGCCAGATCGCTGGAATCCGTGAAGCGGGTGGTCTTCCAGACGTCGTTGGTGTCCGGCATGGAGGTGGGCTCCACGTCCTTCTCGTTGGTGACGAAGGACTTGGCTTCGAAACCCTCGAGCCGCTCGTAGGCCTTGCGGATCCAGTGGAAGGAGACGATGTCGTCGGAGACGTTCTCCAAGCCCCACTCCGAACCCGCGGCGAGGTAGGCGTAGCCGCCCTCTTCGAGATGGTGGAGTTCACCGTCGAGGGTCAGGTTGACCTGGCCCTTGGTGACGAAGATGACGCCTTCAACACCGGCTTCGAACTCTGCCTTTGGTGCCCCGCCGCCCGCACCGATCTCGACGATCAACTGGGAGAACGTGGTGGCGAAGCCGGAGATCGGCCGCGCGATGATCCAGGAGCGGGTGTTGGAGAAGCCCGGCAGGTTGCTGGTGACGATGTCCGTCATGACGCCCTTGGGGATCACCGTGTAGGCCTCGGTGACGATGGCCCGTTCGGTGGTCAGGTGGGTCTGCGGGGGCAGCCCGCCCTCGGGGTAGTAGTACTTGCCCATGCGTGTGCTCCTTATCAGTGGGACGTCGGTTGTGCGAGCCGCGGGTGCGCCAGTGCGGTCAGCTGTGAAAGTTCGACGCCGGCAAGCGCCTTGACCTCGTCGGTCCCCACTGCGCCGCATTGGACGCCGCGGAGGACGAAGCCGGCCAGCGCGCGGGCGGTAGCGGGCTCATCCATGACGCCGCCTTCGGTCCGCTCCACATAGTTGCGGAGGCGGAGCGCCGCGGCGGGCAAGCCTTCGCGGTAGAAAGCGTACGACGCCGAGAAACGGCTGGGCAGTTGGGCGGCGTGGAGATCCCACCCCTGGTAGTAGCCGTTTTCCAGGGAACGACGAACCAGGCGTCCGTGCAGCTTCCAGGCATCTTCCACTGCGTCACCCACGGGGATGATGTTGGTGGAACCGTCGGAGAGGCGGATGCCCGTACCGGCAACAGCGAGCTGCATGACTTCCTTGGCGAAGTCGGCCACCGGGTGCTCCATGGACTGGTATTCCGCGGAGATACCCAGCGAAGCGCTGTAGTCGTAGGTCCCGTAGTGCAGGGCGCTGATGCGTCCGGGGACAACGTGGGGGAGCTGTGCAACAGGCGAGGTTCCGTCGGCGCCGATGATGAGCTGCGGGGTTTCCACCTGCACCTCGAACCGTAGCCGGCCGGCGGGAAGTCCGTGGACTTCCTCAAGGCGGGACACCGCGTAATCCATGGCCTGAACCTGGGCCACCGTGGTGACCTTGGGCAGGGTGAGGATCAGTCCGGCCGGGAGTTCCCCGGCGGCCGCGAGCGTGGACACGAACAGGTCCAGGGTCTTCAGGCCGCGGGCCCGGGTGGGGGCTTCGAAGCACTTGAAGCGGATGCCAATGAACGGCGGAGCAGTTCCGGCCGCGATCGCTGCCGCAACAGCGTTGGCGGCAGCAACGGCGTCGGCGTCTTCTGCCTCGTCGCCGCGGTCGCCGTAGCCGTCTTCGAAATCGAGGCGCAGGTCCTCGATGGGCTCCGAGGAAAGCTTGGAAGCAACCCGTGAAGCAACCGCCGCAGCGAGGTCAGGTTCCTGGCCCAGCAGCTGGCCGAGCTTTTCGAGTCCGCCGTGAGCTTCCGCCGTCGCGAGTGCCTGGGCGCCCCAGTCCGCCACGAAAGTGGGCGTGAAGCGGTCAGCCGGGATGTAGACGGTGTGGATGGGCTGGCGGGAGCCGTCGTCGCCGGGGTAGTTGCGGTCGAGCAACTGGTCGGTGGCAGCGAGCTGCGCCTCGATGTGGGCCAGGTCAGAAGAGGAGAATGATCCCATCTCAGCCCACCAGCTCATACGCGGGTGTGGTCAGGAAGTCCGTGTACTCATCGGAGAGACAGATGTCCTCGATCAGCTTCGACGCCGGCTCGTAGTACTTGGTGAAATTCTCGTCGCCGAATTCGATGCGCAGGCGCTCGGTCTCTTCGCCCAGGATGCGGGTAACCAGTTCGCGGGTCACCGTGTTGCCGGTGTCCGCAAGGATCGACTTGTTGCGGAGCTGCTGCCAAACCTGCGAGCGGGAGATTTCCGCCGTGGCGGCATCTTCCATGAGGTTGTGGATGGCTACGGCACCGCTGCCGGAGATCCAGACGCCGGTGTAAGCCACGGCAACGTAGAGGTTCAGGCGCAGGCCCGCCTCTGTCACGGTGCCGCCGGCGGAGGCGACGTCGATCAGCTGCTCAGCGGTGACGCTCACCTCGGGGCGCTGCTTGTCCAGCTGGTTGGGACGGTCACCCAGCACGGAGTCGAACACTTCGCGGCAGGTGGGAACCAGGTCCGGGTGGGCAACCCATGAGCCGTCGAAGCCATCGTTTGCTTCGCGGGTCTTGTCGGCGCGGACCTTATCGAAGGCTGCGGCGGTGACGTCGGGCTGCTTGCGGTTGGGGATGACGGCGGCCATGCCACCCATGGCGAAAGCGCCACGCTTGTGGCAGGTCTTGACCAGGAGTTCGGTGTAGGCGCGCATGAACGGAGCCGTCATGGCCACGGTGGCGCGGTCCGGGAGGACGAACTCTTCGCCGGCATCACGGAAGTACTTGATGATGCTGAAGAGGTAGTCCCAACGCCCGGCGTTCAGGCCGCTGGCGTGGTCGCGCAGTTCGTAGAGGATCTCGTCCATTTCGAACGCTGCCGGAATGGTCTCGATGAGCACGGTGGCGCGGACGCTGCCCTGCGGGATGCCGAGGAAGTCCTGCGCGAAGACAAAGACGTCGTTCCAGAGGCGTGCCTCCAGGTGGCTCTCCATCTTGGGCAGGTAGTAGTACGGGCCGTGGCCGTTGAGGAGCAGCTGCTTGGCGATGTGGAAGAAGTGCAGGCCAAAGTCCACCAGCGCACCCACGGCGGGTTCGCCGTCGATCAGCAGGTGCCGTTCCTCCATGTGCCAGCCGCGGGGGCGGGCAACAACAACGGCCAGGGGAGCGTCCGTGCGGAGACGGTATTCCTTGCCTTCCGGCGACGTGTAGCTCAGGGTTCCCTGTGCGGCGTCACGGAGGTTCAGGATGGCGTCGATGACGTTGGGCCACGTGGGAGTGCTGGCGTCTTCGAGGTCAGCCAGCCACACCTTGGCGCCGGAGTTCAGGGCGTTGATGGCCATTTTGGCCGGGGTCGCGGGGCCGGTCATTTCAACGCGGCGGTCCTGCAGAGCAGCCGGTGCCTCGGCGACTTTCCAGTCGCCGTCGCGGATTTCCTGGGTTTCCGGAAGGAAGTCCAGGCGGGACGTGTCGGCAACCTGCTGGCGCTTGACGCCGCGTGCCTTCAGCAGCTCGTTACGGGTGCCGGCGAAGCGCTTGTGCAGTTCCTCGATGAAGGCCAGTGCCTTGGGGGTGAGGATTTCCTCGGCGCGATCGATCGGCCGGGGATCGGTGACTGTGATAGCCATGTGAGCGGATTCCTTTGTTCTAGAGTGCGCTGGCGGCGTTGGCGTGCGCAGCAGCAGCTACGGCAGCAGCCACATCGGCGGCAACATGGGGATCGAAGACGCTGGGGATAATGTAACTCGCGTTCAGCTCATCGTCAGCCACCCTGTTGGCAATTGCCTCGGCTGCGGCCACCAGCATGTCCGGCGTGATGTCCGATGCTCCGGCGTCCAGCAGCCCGCGGAAGAATCCGGGGAAGGCCAGCACGTTGTTGATCTGGTTCGGGAAGTCGCTGCGGCCCGTTGCCACCACGGCGGCGTGCTTGGACGCGATGACGGGATCGATTTCCGGCGTCGGGTTGGCCATCGCGAACACGATCGCGTCATCGGCCATCGAGGCAACCTGCTCCTCGCCGATCACGTGCGGGGCGCTGACACCGATGAAGACATCCGCACCCTTGAGGGCGTCGTGGAGCGTACCGGAGAAACCTTCTTCGTTGGTGTTCGCGGCGATCCAGCTGCGGTGCTCGTCGCTGTATTCCTCACCCGAGTGGATGGCTCCGGAGCGGCCCGCGGCAATGATGTGCTGCGCGCCCTGGGCCTTGAGGAGCTGGATGATGGCCGAGCCGGCAGCACCGACACCGGAAACCACGATCTTGACCTCGGACAGCTTCTTGTCCACGACGCGGAGGGCGTTGACCAAGGCCGCGAGCGTGACGATCGCGGTGCCGTGCTGGTCATCGTGGAAGACCGGGATGTCCAGTTCTTCGCGGAGGCGGTTCTCGATTTCGAAGCAGCGCGGTGCAGCGATGTCTTCAAGGTTGATGCCGCCGTAGACGGGGGCCATGGCCTTGGCGATCATGATGATTTCTTCGGTGTCCTGGGTGTCCAGGCAGACCGGCCAGGCGTCAACGTTGGCGAACTGCTTGAACAGTGCGGCCTTGCCTTCCATCACCGGGAGGGCCGCGGCGGGGCCGATGTTTCCCAGGCCCAGGACGGCGGAACCGTCAGTGAGGACCGCGATGGTGTTGCGCTTGACCGTGAGGTTGCGGGCGGCTGCCGGGTCTTCTGCGATGGCCATGCAAACACGCGCGACGCCGGGAGTGTAGGCACGCGAGAGATCGTCGCGGTTGCGCAGCGCTACTTTGGGGACGACCTCGAGCTTGCCGCCGAGGTGCATGAGGAAGGTGCGGTCCGAAACGTGCTGGACGGTGACGCCGTCGAGTGCGTTCAGGGCGTCCTTGACGCGGGCTGCGTGGTCGTCGTCAGTGGTGTTGCACGTGACGTCAACAACGATCGTCTCGTGGTGGGATTCCGTGACGTCCAGCGCGGTGATTGCTGCACCGGCTGCGCCGACGGCTGCTGCCAGTTCGCTGGTAGCGGTGAAGCTCGACGGTGCGGCGACGCGCAGGGTGATCGAGTTTCCGGGGCTCGGATTCGCCATTGAAATTCCTCCTGTTAGGCCCGTTCCCGGGCCGCCGTTCCTACTGAATGTTTTCGTATTATGGATATTATTATCTACAAAGTGGAAACACAACCCCCTGCTTGGTCATGATCGGTGTCGTCGCGCCGTTGGCATGTGTGCTGTATGTTGGGTGTTCTAAGCAATTCTTTTCACGATGCGGATAAGAGTTGTCGGAATCTGAGTCATTGGAGACAAGGGAATGGCTGAAAAAGCCTCCGGAGGCGTGCAGTCCGTAGAGCGCGTCTTTGAACTGCTGGAACTGATCACGGACGCCGGCGGCGACGTCACCCTGAGCGAGCTCTCCTCGTCCACGGACCTGCCCCTGCCTACCATCCATCGCCTGTTAAGAACGCTGGTCTCCCTTGGCTACATCCGCCAGCTGCCCAACCGCCGCTACGCCCTGGGCCCCCGCCTCATCCGACTCGGCGAAGGAGCCAGCAAACAACTCGGCGCCGTAGCCCGTCCGCAGCTCAAGACCCTCGTTGAACGACTCGGTGAGACCTCCAACATGGCTGTCCTGGACTCCGACATGGTCATCTACGTGGCCCAGGTCCCGTCCATGCACTCCATGCGCATGTTCACCGAAGTTGGTCGCCGCGCGCACACGCACGATACCGGCGTGGGCAAAGCCATCCTTGCCCAGCTGGACGACGAGGTTGTCCGTGGCATCGTGGCGCGGACCGGCATGCCCACTCCCACCGCGAAGAGCATCGGCGATATCGACTCCCTGCTCGCGGACCTTGCACTGATTCGCGAACGCGGCTACTCCATCGACGAAGAAGAGCAGGAGCTCGGCGTCCGCTGCTTCGCCATGGCAGTACCCAATGCGCCCACGCCCACGGCAATCTCCGTGTCCGGGCCGATCACCCGCGTCGACCAGAGCTTCGCCGACCGCGCCGTGCCCATGCTGCGCGAAGCGGCCAAGGCGATCTCCGCGGAGCTCAACCAAAACTAATCCCCGCCGAGATGGCACCAGATGGCAATGTTCCCTGCGAACATTGCCATCTTTTGTCATCTCGGTGCCCCTTTTGGGGGAGGGGTGGCGACCCGGCCGCGCTGGCGGGTGCCGCCGTCGTACGCTTTCCGCCGCCGTCGTACGCTTCCCTCCAACGCAGAAGGCGGCAGTGTCCCCCAAGGAAACACTGCCGCCTGTCACCTGCGGGAGGGTGCTAGTGCTCTGACGCGCTGGAGGTCTTGAGCGGGACCTCGTTGCCGTCGGCGTCGATCAGTTTGCCGTTCTCGAAGCGGTCGCCTTCGCTGAGGCATTTGATGTCCTCTTCGCTGACAATCCGGTCGGTGCCCGCGACGAACACCGACTGGTTGTCCGAGTTGCCGGCCTTGAAGTGGTTGAACAGGATGTTCAGCAGGATCGCCATGACAGCGGCCGAGCTGATGCCGGAGTGGAAGATCGTGGAGAACCAGGACGGGAACTGGTCGTAGAACTTCGGGGCGGCGATCGGGATCATGCCGAAGCCGATCGAGGCCGCCACGATGATCAGGTTCATGTTGTTCTTGTACTCAACCTTGGCCAGGGTACGGATACCGCTGGCGGCAACCGTACCGAACAGTACGACGCCGGCGCCGCCCAGGACGGGAGTCGGAACCGCTGCGACGACGCGGCCCAGGATCGGGAGCAGGCCGAGGATGACCAGAATGAGGCCGCCGGCACTGACCACGAAGCGGCTCTTGATGCCCGTGATGGCAACGAGGCCAACGTTCTGGGCGAAAGCGCTCTGCGTGAAGGAGTTGAACAGCGGGGAGATGGCGCTGGAGAGCATGTCGGCCCGGAGTCCGTCACCGATGCGGCGCGAATCAACCTTGGTGTCCACGATCTCGCCCACCGCGATGATGTCTGCCGAGGTCTCGGTGAGGGTCACCAGGATAACGATCAGCATGGAGATGATGGCTGCGACTTCAAAGGTGGGGGCACCGAAAGCGAAGGGCGTGGGGAAGGCAACAACGTCGCCCTGGCCCACCTTGGAGAAGTCTGCCATGCCGGCAATGAGCGCAATGATGGTGCCGATTACCATGGCCAGCAGGATCGAGAGCCGGGAGATCGCGGCGTTGCCAACCTTGCTCAGGAGCAGAACGATGCCCATGGTTGCTGCGGCCAGTCCGATGTTGGCCATGCTGCCGTAGTTGTCAGCCTTGGCGTTGCCGCCCATGGCCCAGTTTGCCGCGACCGGCATGAGGGTCAGGCCGATCGTGGTGATCACCGTGCCCGTAACCACCGGCGGGAAGAATTTGATGATCTTCGAGAACAGGGGAGTGATGGCCAGGCCGATCAGCGAAGCCACGATCACCGAGCCGAACACCGCCTGGATCCCGCCGCCACCCTGGACGATCGCCACCATGGTGGAAACGCCGGCGAAGGACACGCCCTGGACCAGTGGCAGCTGCGAGCCGAACCACGGGATACCCACCGTCTGAAGGATGGTGGCGAGCCCGCCCACAAACAAACAGGCGGCGATCAAAAGGCCGATGTCCTGTGAGTTCATGCCGGCCGCTGCACCGATGATCAGGGGCGGGGCAATGATTCCGCCGTACATGGTGAGGACGTGCTGGAAGCCGTAAGCGAACGTGCTTCCGATGGAAAGACGCTTGTCCTCGGGGCGTTCGGGCTTGTTCGCGCGGTCCGTCCGGGACGAGGTGGTATTCGCAGGGCGGGATTTCTTCTTGATGTTCATGGCAGACTTTCTGGGTTCATGGCAGACGTCTTCGTCTGGCTAACTGTGTCTGGCTAACAAATCTTGGGGTTTTTGGGGTTGGGTTTGTGTACAGGTAATGCCGTTAAGAGGGCTCTGGCGGGCAGAACCTGTACACAAACCCTGGGGTTGGCTTTCGCCGGGGTGATTAGCAGAAGCCGGCGATGCCGCTCCATGCAACGGGTGCAGCGTCGATGTCTTCGCGCTGGACGGTTGCTTCGATGAGGCCGTACGGGCGATCAGCCGCGAAGAAGACCTCGTTGGGGTTGTCCAGGCCGAACGGGCTCAGGTCAACCAGGAAGTGGTGCTTGTTGGGCATGGAGAACTTGATTTCGTCCACTTCGCTGTGTGCTTCGAGGACCTTCTTCCCCATGTCGAAAAGCGTCTGCTGCAGGGCGTGGGAGTAGTTCTCCGTGAAGCCTTCCAGCAGGAGCGCGCGGATGTCCTCGTAGCTCTTGTTGAAGTCCGTGCCAGCTACGTCCAGATTGGTGTTGTAGCGCCAGCGGGCGGATACATCCGTTGCGAGGATGCGGTCCGTGGTCTCCGGCAGGGTGGTGTACTTGTCGCGCGGGTAGCCGACAAAGCCGGACTGCGTGGTCTTCAGGACGGTCAGGTCCTTGAGCCCGGAAATAACGTGGGTGGTTGCGCCATCACGGACGACGACGGCGGTACGCACCTCTTGTCCGTTGCGGACGAAGCTGTGGTCGTGTCCCTCGCCGTGTGCCTGGATGCGATCCCAGCTGTAGGCCTCGGCTTCCCAGCGCCCGCCGGTTACCCAGTCGAACCCACCGGTGAAGTGATCGGCAAGGCGCAGGAGGAAGGCTTCGGGCGAGCCGATGCCTTCACGTGCGAAAGCGTAGACAGTGTTCTTCTGGGTGTCGGTGGCAACGACGTGGCCGTTGTCCCCCTGGAGGTGGGCGGCCTGGAAGTCGCCGCGCAGCTGCGAGGTGACGTTCAGGTCTTCGATGTGGTGGCGGTCAGTATCCCGGGTGACCTTGACGACGCGGACTTCTGCTTTGCCGTACTGGTTTTCGCCGAGGACGATGTTGTTGCTCATGGTCATATCCCAACTTCTGTGAGGTGGAACCTAGGTTCCATCAATGAAATTAAGCGCGTGTTTCCACCGCGTTTCTGGTGGAGTCGACCCAACAAAAAAGAGCCGACATCCATTGATGCCAGCTCATTACGACCCTGCCTGCTGCTCCCAGGTTACGTGACCTACGCCACGAACTGATTCGAGAGTAGCGCACTATTTCGTCTTGTGTATATGGGTTTCCCGGGATCGTTATGAACCTTCCAAATGTGACCGGGGCAACGCTGTCTGGCTGGAAAGGGGTCTTGACGGCTCGTTTCTACCCTGCCTACACTTTCCACATAACAATAAAAGTTTTCCGAAGAGCGGAAACTGCGCATGAGAAAGAGGAGGAACAGATGGACTCGAAGGATACGAACAACGTCGTGGAATTCCCGGCGCCGGGTCAGGAGCTGTACCTGCCCTTCGGTGCGACAGATCCGGACTTCTACATTCCGGCCGACTGCGACCGCAAAGCCGGCGGGTTCTCCCGTTGGCTGCGCGGGCTCCCGGTGTTCGGCCGGCAGCGCCCCTGATTTCCTGCATCACGGGCGCGGACTCTGCGCAACAGAGCCAACGAGGCGGGCGGCACCTGGGGAGGTGCCGCCCGCTTTTCCGTTTGCGCCCGATTCGATGCTCCGCTGCGCAATGTGCCGTGCGCAGCATCGAATGCGCAGCGGGCCCCCGTATTGGATTCAGCGCCCCTCCTGCAAGGCGCGCAGTACCCTCATTTTGAACTCCTGTTCCCTGTACAGGTCCTGCCACTTGATGCGAACGAACCTCCAGCCAAGCTCAGTCAGGGCCTTCTCGCGTTGCCGTTCCTGGTAAATCACCTCGGCGGTGGGCGCATAGTCGAAGTACTTCACCTTCCCGTCGAACTCCATGGCCACCTTTTTCTTGCGCCAAGCGAAGTCCAGCCGATGGCGGCCCTCGGTCGACACAACTTCTACCTGGAGTTCGGGGAGTTCGATCCTTAGCCGTTGGAGCAACTCACGGGTCAGGGTTTCGCCGGGGGACTCCGATCGGGAGTCCGCATGCGCCAAGGCACGGCGCAAAGTGAGAACTCCGTTGCGCCCGGTCAGCGACGCGCACATCTCCTGGAGTCGTCCGGCATCGGCCCCCTTCCGCAGGGCGTGATCCGTTAGCACCAGGGATTGCTTGTAGTTAAACATGAGGCAGCAGTCCACAATGGTTCGCTCCAGGGACGTGCATTGCATCCCGTCAATGA
The DNA here is from genome assembly GCF_059090325.1 of Arthrobacter sp. B0316-5-4. Taxonomy (NCBI): domain Bacteria; kingdom Bacillati; phylum Actinomycetota; class Actinomycetes; order Micrococcales; family Micrococcaceae; genus Arthrobacter; species Arthrobacter sp. B0316-5-4. The sequence continues at coordinate 14,616 of NZ_JBNHFN010000006.1, read as the reverse complement.
ACACAACGTCACCGGGGCCCAGCGTGCGGGTATGCGGAACGACGCCGAAACCATGGGATTTGGAGGACGCCGTTGATCCAGTGGTGACGTGCACGCGGTCATCGACGTCCCAGAGAAACAGGCCATGGAGGCGGGCGACTGAGGTGTGGCTGTAGACCAGGCCGCCAACCGACGTCGTAAGCGTTCCGTGCGCGTGCGCGGCGATGAGTTGCCGACTGCGCACCCATGGTTTTTGGGCTGCCCATGTGCTCCCCCGGATGTAGCAACCCCGACGAAGTCGGACCAGCCTTCCCTCGCGCAACAAAGTGGCTATTTTTCTGTCGTTGAAGCCGAGTTCGTGGAGTTCGTTGGTTCGCCACAAGTTCATGCCTGCGGGGAGATTGCCTGTAGCGCTGTTCATCACGTGATAACCCTCGAACGGCGCGGGCTGCAGGGAAAGCTTCGGGCTGGCCTATGTGGACAAACCCATTTCGATGCCCCGCTGCAGGCTGTGCCGCGCCAACGGCTCACTGCGCAGCGAGGCGTCGAAACGGCCGAAAAGCGGGGCGCGTCATATTCCGGTGGCGTGTGGCGTGGGTCACGTATGCTGGGGTGACGGCCGCCCTCGGGTACTTAAAGGCCGTTGTGGCCCCTTCGTTTGGGCCGCACTTGCTGGCTCGATGGCGTCGGACAAGGTCCGCGAGCGTCGCACTGCAGCACGTTGAGCATTAGCCGCCGCTCGTCGTCGAGCTGTGCCGGGACATGGACGCCTGGCTGATAACGCCTGCCGCGGTAGGTCTCAGAAAGAGCTGGATCTGGGGGTTCAGCGCCGCACAGCAGCAATCAGGCTGCTTCCCCAAAGGAAAACATTTGTCATGAAACGCACCCTCGTCACGCTCGGGGCGGTGATTGTGGTGGCCCTTGCCGGATGCACGGATCCAGGCACGCCGCCACCTACCGAGAGCCCCAGCGCAACGTCAACAGCCGAACCGACCACCACTCCCACGGACCCGAGCGAAACGCCCACCGGAACTCCCGAACCGACAACGACGTCGACGGCCACGCCGACGGCCGAACCGACGACGACCTCCACCCCGACGGCGACAGAGACGGCAACCCCAACCCCAACCCCTACTCCCACGGAGACGGCGACCCCGATCCCTACTCCGACGGAGACAGGAACCCCCACCCCCACCCCGACCCCCACAGAGACAGCAACCCCCACACCGACGCCTACCGGCAGCATCGCCAACCTCGCCCGGATCCCGTGGGACGGTGGGCCTGCGTACTGGTCCAAGTTCCCCGGTGCGGCCAAGCTCAACAACCCAAATCTTTTCCCCATCAGCGTTTACTACGGCAAGCCAGAGCACGCCGCACAGTTGAAGGACATTGGCGTCAACGTGTACCAAAACGCCGAGCACGATGGGTCTTCCATGGCGTCAATTACGGACACCGGAATGCTGGTCATTGCCGGGACGGAGTGGTCGCGCGCTGAGGTGGGCAGTAACCCCGGAGTGGTGGGCTGGGATACCTACGATGAGTGCGACATGCTCGGCTTGGGTTGCGACGGCGCAACCTATGCCCAGAATCTCCAGCAGATGCAGGACAAGGTAGCCCAGATCCATGGGTTCAACGATGGCAGGTTCGCGTTCGCCAACTATTCCAAGGGCATCCTGGGAACCTACTGGGCATCGGGGCTGATGGACGATTTCATGTCCGCGGTGGACGCTGCGTCTGTGGACAACTACATGTACGCCCGGGCGGACCTTCAGGATGAACTGAACCGGACGCCGTCGTGGCCGCAGGGCGCACAAACAGCCACGTCGGCGGCCTACGGCTGGCAATTGGACCAGATGCGAAGCTTCCAGTCACCACCGGGCATCCATCCCAACTGGATTTTCGTTGAGTCGGCAAAACCGTTCCTTAATGATGCGAATGACCGGACCATCACCCCGGAACAGATGGAGGGCGCCATGTGGTCCGGCATCATCCATGAGGCACGCGGAATCAGCATTTTCCAGCACAACAACAACGGGCTGGCCGGCTTTGGGACCTACTCCTTGGTCCAGGAGCCCGCTGATCGCAAGGCGAAGATCAAGGCCTCACTTGCCGGTATCCAGTCCTTGGCCCCTGTCCTTAACACGCAGAGCTACGTGTGGAACGCGGGCGCCACGGGTACGGACACGATGCTGAAAGCCAAGGATGGCAGCGCGTACCTCTTCGCTGGCATCGGATTGAACGGCAGCACGGGTTCAAAGACCTTCACCCTTCCTGCCGGAATTACCGGGTCGCAGGTGGAGGTGGTGGGCGAGAACCGGACCATCCCAGTGCAGAACGGCAAGTTCACGGACTCGTTCGCGAACGAGTACACGCATCACGTATACAAGGTAACCATCTAGGGAAGGCCGCAACTCCACCCGCGAGTTCGCTGGAAGAGTGCGAAATCGCCGGAACGCTCCCTGCGAAGTGGCAGCGTTCCGGCGAACTCGCGCGCCGGGACAACGCGCCCAAGCCCTAGGAGCTACCCAGCCACCAACTTCCGCGCAGCAGCCGAGTGCTCCGCGATCAGTCCGGCCACGTCCAGGCCTGGGATCGCCCCGTCAAGGACGCGCCAGGAGCCGCCCACCATCACCCGGTCAGCACGGTCTGCACCGCACAGCAACAAGGCAGCCACGGGGTCGTGGCTGCCGGAGAACCGAAGCTCGTCGGGCTTAAACAACGCCAGGTCGGCCTGCATCCCGGGGGCCAATTGGCCGATGTCCGAGCGCCCAAGAACTGCTGCGGACCCACGCGTCGCCCACCCCAACGCACGGGACACGGGAACGGAGGCACCGTAGCGGAGCCGCTGCAAGTACAGCGCCTGCCGGGCCTCGAGGATCATGTTGGACGCATCGTTCGACGCCGATCCGTCCACTCCCAGCCCCACGGGAACGCCCGCAGCCTCGAGTTCCAATACCCGCGCGGTCCCGGATGCGAGCCGCATGTTGGAGGTGGGGCAGTGCGCGACGGCGGTGCCCGCGGCTCCCAGCCTGGCGATCTCCTCGTCGTTGAAGTGGATGCCGTGTCCCAGCCAGGTGCGGGACCCGAGCCAGCCCACGGACTCCAGGTAATCCACGGTTCGGAGTCCGAACATGGACTGGCAGAAGTCTTCTTCGTCGATGGTTTCGGCAAGGTGAGTGTGGAGCCGGACGTCGAACCGTTCAGCCATCGCCGCTGACTCGGCCATGATTTCCTTGGTCACCGAGAAGGGCGAGCACGGGGCGAGCGCGATCTGCACAACAGCGCCGGGACCTGTCTCGTGGTACTTGCGAATCAGGCGTTCGCTGTCCGCAAGGATCGCTTCGGGCGACTGGACTGTGGTCCTGGGCGGCAGCCCGCCGTCGTCCTCTCCGAGCGTCATGGAGCCGCGCGTCAAGGTGGCCCGCATCCCCATGGACCGTACTGCAGAAACCTCGATGTCGATGGCGTCTTCCATGCCGTCCGGAAACAGGTAGTGGTGGTCGGCGGCGGTGGTGCAGCCGGACAGGAGGAGCTCGGCAAGCGCTACCTGGACGGCCAGTTCAAGGCTGCGCGGAGTGAGTCGCGCCCACACGGGGTAGAGATTCTGCAGCCACGGGAACAGGGGTGCGTTGGCCACGGGTCCCCAGGCGCGGGTGAGCGTTTGGTAGAAGTGGTGGTGCGTGTTGATCAGGCCGGGCAGCACCACGTGGGAGGACGCATCGAACACGGAACACGGCATGGAGGGCTCAGCGCCGGAGGGCACGAGTTCCACGATGGTTCCGTCGTCGGAGACCACCAGGCCGTTGCCGGCGTCGAGGTCGTTGGCGGTGAAGATACCCAGCGGGTTTTTTATCCAAAGCATGGAGGTCCTTGTCTGGTCGGCGTGTACGCGTTCCAGCTCAGTTAGGCCCTGTCTGCTGATCCAGGTTTCCCCGGCGCCGGGGGCGTCGGGTCCACAAAGCGTAGAATGCACGACGGCGGCAGTCAACGGCCGCGGGCCAGCTGCGGTCACATTCGGCGGGCATCAGTAATTTCGCATGACGAAATTAAATTTTCAAAAAAGTATGGCGCGGCTCACAAACCTGGTGCTACGCTCTAACTGCCAAAGGCGGGCACCCGGACCTCGGGAAGCTATCTACCAGGCGCAACTTAACCTTCATCGCACATGCTGAAGCCTGGTAACCAAGCTAATCGGAGCTCCTCTCTGTAGCGCCCCCAAACAGGTCACCTGGCTTCCTCAGCACTAAGGAAGTCGCAACATGAGTACAACCGTCACGGCCGAGCAATTCCTGGCCACCTCCATTGAGCTGGCAACAGCCAATGTCCTGAACAGTGGTGGCCCTTTCGGCGCCGTCATTGTCACCGCGGACGGACGAGCCTTCGAAGGCGTCAACCGCGTAACCGCCACGAACGATCCCACAGCGCACGCGGAAGTCACGGCCATCCGTAACGCCTGCCGCGAACTGGGAACTTTCGATCTGAGCGGAGCAACCCTCTACACCAGCTGCGAGCCATGCCCCATGTGCCTGGCCTCCGCGCTCTGGGCACGCGTGGACCGCGTGTTCTTCGCCGCAGACCGTCACGACGCCGCATCCGTTGGCTTCGACGACGCCGTCTTCTACGAGTACTTCGAGAACGACAACCGGGACGCGCTGATGCCGGTAGCCAAGCTGGAACTGGGCGACCCCCAGGCTCCGGCGGCCCTCCAGCCGTTCAACACATGGAACACGCTTGATTCCAGGATTGATTACTAGGGCCCGGTGGCTGACATGACAATCCTGGATCCCGCAGAAATGCAGACAGCAGCTGAAAAGCAGGCTGCGCTCCTCCCCAACGGAGGCAAAGGCGCAGAGCCCACAGCTGCGAAGCACACGGCAACCGGCCTGGCCAACCCTAACGGCAAGCCCCCGGTGTCGAACTCCTTCCTGGATAAGTTCTTCCAGATCTCCAAGCGTGGCTCCACGCTGGCCCGCGAATTCCGCGGCGGCCTGGTCACGTTCTTCACCATGGCGTACATCGTCATCCTGAATCCGCTCATTCTGGGTGGCTTCTCGGCAGAGAACGCACCCACCGACGTCGCTGGTGGCTGGCTCTCAGCGGCGCAGGTCGGTGCGGTCACCGGCCTCACCGCCGGCGTCATGACCATCATCTTCGGCCTGGTCGCCAACCTTCCCTTCGGCCTGGCCGCAGGTTTGGGCATCAACTCCTTCCTCGCCGTCGCGGTCATCCAGGAAGTCACGTGGCCAGAAGCCATGGGCCTGGTGGTCATCAACGGCATCCTGATCGTCCTCTTCGGTGCAACCGGTGCCCGGACGGCGATCTTCAAGGCAGTCCCCAAGGAACTCAAAGCCGCCATCACCGTTGGCATCGGCTTGTTCATCGCCTTCATCGGCTTCGTTGACTCCGGCTTCGTCCGTCCCACGGCGGGCGGCCCGCCGGTCCAACTCGGCAATGATGGCTCCATCACTTCCATCCCCACGCTTGTTTTCATCGTCGGGCTGTTGGCCATGGGCATCCTCGTGGCACGCAAAATCCAAGGTGGCCTGCTTATCGGCATTGTCGCCACCACTGTCCTTGCCGCTGTTGTCGAGGCCATCTTCCACATCGGTCCGGGCAGTGCCACCAACCCTGGCGGCTGGCACCTGAACGTACCCATCCTGTCGAGCCAGTTGGTGTCCGTGCCGGACCTCAGCCTGGTGGGCCAGTTCGATCTCTTCGGCTCGTTCGCACGGATCGGGGGACTGGCTGCCACCATGTTGGTCTTCACCCTGGTGTTCACCAACTTCTTCGACGCCATGGGCACCATGACCGGATTGGCGAAGAGTGCCGGTGTGGCACACAAGGACGGCACGTTCCCCAAGCTGAAGTCGGCCTTCATTGTTGAAGGCATGGGCGCAGTGGTGGGTGGCGCAACGTCCGGTTCGTCCAACACTGTGTACATCGACTCCGCTGCCGGTATCGGCGAAGGTGCCCGCACCGGCTTGGCATCAGTGGTCACCGGCTTGCTGTTCCTTGGTTCGATGTTCTTCACACCGCTCACCTCGGTTGTGCCGCTGGAAGTAGCTGCCGCGGCCCTGGTGGTGGTGGGTGCGATGATGATGGCGCAGATCCGCGAGATCAAGTTCACCAAGTTCTCCATCGCGCTGCCCGCGTTCCTGACCATCGTGACCATGCCGCTGACGTATTCCATTGCCAACGGCATCGGCGTCGGGTTCATCTCCTTCGCCGTCATCAGCGCCGCGTCGGGGAAGGCCAAGAAGGTCCATCCGCTCATGTGGGTGGTCACGGTTGGCTTCATCATTTACTTCGCACGGGGTCCCATCAACGCCCTGATGGGCGTCTAGCCCGGAGCCCCACCCCGCGCCGGCGGGTCATTATCCGGCACTCCGATCGACGGTCCGCCGGCCCCTCCGCACGAATAGGCGCCCGCCGTCGTCGTCCCTTGGGAAGGGGAACGACGGCGGGCGGCGGCCCTGTTGATTCAGGAACAGGTGCCGGCGCTCCGTCAGGGAACGGGGGCAGGGAGATGAAGCCCTTGCCCCCGTTCCTACGAACTCTTACTGACTGAACTTTTGTTGAACAGCCGCGACTGACCCTCAACACCCTCTGCGAATGAGATTATGGGGCAAGATCGCGCACTGCTCCGGCCGGGCCACCTGGCCGGGACACCTGGAATAAGGATGTGTTGCCATGCTGGATCTGATGCCTTCACTGGGCGGCTGGCGGACGGCGGTCTCCGGCCAACGATGCGCTGTGGCCACGATCGTAGGGACTGGGGGCTCCGTGCCGCGGCCCCTGGGGACGTCCATGATGGTCTCCGAGCGCGGCGAAATCCTGGGCAGCTTGTCGGGTGGTTGCGTGGAGGGTGCCGTGGTGGAGGCCGCTTTGGAGGCAATGCGCGACGGCGGCCCCCGCCTTGAGTCCTTCGGCTTCAGTCCCGAGGACGCGTTCGCCGTTGGGCTCACCTGTGGAGGGGAAGTGGAAGTCCACATCCAGCCGCTGCAGGAAGGCACGCCCGAACTCTCAATGCTGGCCGAAACCCACCGGCCCGCCGCACTCATCCGCCGCCTTGATGCCGGTGGCGGAGTGATGGTGGTGGAGGATCCCGTACGGTTCCGTGCCATGGAATCGGAAGAGCTGGCCAAACTGGTGGGTGACCACCCCGCTACGCTGTTCGCGGCAGCCGCCCAAGTGGAGCCGCTCCTCCAAGGTGGCCGAGCAGGGTTGGTCCGGCTGGCCCCGCCCGAGGGCTGCATCGATGGCTGGGTGACGGCCGAGAGGTTGGCCGCGCCGCCCCGTGACGAGGAAGAACCACAGCCCATCACCTTGTTTGTCGAAAGCAGGTTGCCTGCAGCGAGGATGCTGGTCTTTGGCGCCAACGACTTTGGTGCCGCGTTGCTTCCCGCCGGGCAACTCCTTGGCTACGAGGTCACTTTGTGCGATGCGCGTCCGGCCTTCGCCCAACAAGGTCGCTTCGCCGGAGCGGACCAGGTAGTGACGGACTGGCCCCACCGCTACCTCCAGGCTGAAGCCGCAGCGGGTCGCATCGATTCCCGGACGGTGGTCTGCGTCCTGACCCACGACCCCAAGTTCGACATCCCTTTGCTGAGGGCCGCCCTCGGCCTCAACCTGGCCTACGTTGGCGCGATGGGGTCCCGCCGGAGCCACCGCCAGCGGATCGATGCCCTCCTCAAGGCAGGCACGCCAACTGAGTCCTTGGCGCGGCTTCACTCACCCATCGGCTTGAACCTTGGTGCCGTCACTCCGGCGGAAGTGGCGGTCTCTATTACCGCCGAGATCATCGCGGAGCGCGGACCGCTGGCCAGGGAAGCGCACGGCACTCCCGGATTCCCTTCCCTCAAAGACGGCACCGGCCCGATTCACCCAGCACCTCAACACCTCACCCAGGAGGACCCATGGACATGAACACCATCGAGGCCGTGGTGCCCACCACCGACCCGGCCCAGTGGCGCGACGGCGATGCCTGGCTCGCCGGCGGCACGGTCCTTTTCTCCTACGGAAGCACCGTCCTCAAACGACTGCTCGACCTCGGCGAAGCCGACTGGCCTGCCGTTACCGTGACCGACGACGGCATCGAATTGGCTGCCACCTGCACCGTCGCCGAGCTCTACGCCTTGCCCGCCAGCGCCGGAACAGCCCAGCGCGAGTGGCCCGGGCTGGCCCTGATCCGGCCAAGTTGTGACTCATTCGTGGCGTCCTTCAAAATCTGGAACATGTCCACCGTGGGCGGCAACATCTGCACGGGCTTGCCTGCAGGACCCATGACCTCGCTCTGCGCCGGCCTCGATGGCATCGCCACCATCCTCAGCCCGGACGGTTCCAGCCGCACGGTCCCGGTGGCCGACTTCGTGATCGGCGATATGCAGACCGTCCTCGCCCCGGGGGAGTTGCTGCGCAGCATCCACATCCCTGCCGAGGCGCTCTCGGCACGTGTGGCGTTCAGGCGCTTGTCGCTAAGCAACCTTGGCCGTTCAGGCGTGTTGCTGATTGGCAGGCTTGATCCCGTCTTCGGCCTGGTCATCACGGTGACTGCCTCGACCAAGCGCCCGGTGCAACTAAGGTTCCCCGCCGGGAAGGTTCCGGACGCGCGGACGCTGGCTGACGCCGTCGAACGTTCCATTCCCTGGCCGCTGTACCACGACGATATCCACGGGCTGCCGGCATGGCGCCGCGACATGACGCTCAAGCTGGCCGAGGAAATACGGGCGGAATTGATGGACGAATCCATGACCGTGTCCGGCGATTTCTGGCCACCGCACGCCACGTCGCCGCAGCCGTCCACCCAACCCGAAACCCCTGGCACTTAGAAGGAGGCCTCCCATGGCAATTGAGATCAACGGCGCTGCCTCGCAGGCCACACCCCGCCCGGGCCAATGCCTCCGCACCTTCCTTCGGGAGGAGGGCAACTTCGGCGTCAAGAAGGGCTGCGACGGCGGCGACTGCGGAGCCTGCACGGTCCACGTCGACGGAACCCCCGTGCACAGCTGCATCTACCCGGCCGTCCGCGCCGAGGGCAAGGCAGTTACCACCATCGAGGGCCTCGCCCAGGACGGACAACTGCACCCTGTGCAGGAGCAGTTCCACCAGGGTCAGGGTTTCCAGTGCGGCTTCTGCACCGCAGGCATGATGATGACAGCCGCCACCTTTGACGACGAACAACGCGCCAACCTGCCCCGGAACCTCAAGGGCAACCTGTGCCGTTGCACCGGTTATCGCTCCATTGCGGACGCCGTCTGCGGCCACGACACCGACCACGGGCACGACGCCGGAGCTGACATTTCGGGGGCAAAGTCGCCTGCTGCTGTTGAGGCCATCCCCGGCCAACTTGGCGACAACGTCCCCGCCCTGGCCAGCGACGCCGTGATCACGGGAACCGCCCGGTACACCTTGGATGTTCCCGCCGAGCAACTGCCTGGCTTGCTGCACCTCAAGCTGGCGCGTTCGCCGCATCCGCACGCCCGGATTGTGTCCATCGATAAGGCCCCGGCGTTGGCTGTGCCGGGCGTTGTTGCCGTTTTTACGCATGAGGACGCGCCGCAGCAACTCTTCTCCACGGCCCAACATGAGAACTTCACCGACGACCCCGATGACACCCGCGTGCTGGACAACGTTGTGCGGTTCATCGGGCAGCGGGTGGCCGCGGTGGTGGCCGAATCCGTGGGCGCGGCCGAAGCCGGTGCGCGTGCGTTGGCCGTGGAGTACGAACTCCTTGAACCGGTTTTTACGCCCCAGGACGCCATCCTTCCAGGTGCCCCGGCGATTCATGGCGAGAAAGACGGCGTCGAATCCCGCATTTCAAGGCCGCTCCAGAACGTGGTGGCCGAGGTCCACGCGGAACTGGGCAGCGTACAGGACGGCTTCGCCGAGGCGGACTACATCCACGAGCACACGTACCAAACCCAGCGGGTGCAGCACGTGGCCATGGAAACCCACTCGTCCATCTCCTGGCTCGATGAGGAAGGCCGGTTGGTTGTTCGTTCCTCCACCCAGGTCCCGTTCCTGGTGAAGCGGACATTGAGTCGGTTGTTCAACCTGGCGCCGGAAACCGTCCGTGTTGTGGCGGGCCGGGTTGGCGGCGGTTTCGGTGGAAAGCAGGAAGTCCTCACCGAAGATCTGGTGGCATTGGCAACCCTTGCCCTGAAGCGTCCCGTGCAGCTCGAGTTCACCCGGACCGAGCAGTTCACGGCAACCACCACCCGGCACCCCTTCACGATCCACCTCAAGGCGGGCGCCAACAAGGACGGATACCTGACCGCGCTGCAGTTGAGCGTGCTTACCAACACCGGCGCCTACGGTAACCACGCTCCAGGCGTCATGTTCCACGGCTGTGGCGAGTCGTTGGCCGTGTACAAGTGCGTGAACAAGAAAGTGGACGCCCACGCCGTCTACACCAACTCTGTTCCCGCCGGGGCCTTCCGGGGCTACGGGCTGAGCCAGATGATCTTTGCCATCGAATCGGCCATCGACGAGCTGGCTGTGGGGATTGGCATGGATCCGTTGGAATTCCGCCTCAAGAACATGGTCCGTCCAGGCGACCACATGCTCTCCACAACTCCGGAGCCTGAGGAAGATGTGCACTATGGCAGCTACGGCCTGGATCAGTGCGTGGCCTTGGTACGTGATGCCCTGGACCGAGGGAAGGAACGTTACCGTGCAGCCGGACTCGACGACCTCGGCCCCGAATGGGTCATCGGCGAAGGTTCAGCGCTGTCCATGATCGACACCGTCCCGCCCCGCGGCCACTTCGCCCACACCCGGGTGAGCCTGGAAGCGGACGGAAGGTTCGCCGTCGACGTCGGTACTGCCGAATTCGGCAACGGCACCACCACCGTGCACGCGCAGTTGGCGGCCACGGCGCTGGCGACCTCAGCGTCCAAGGTGACCGTACGCCAGTCCGATACCGACCTCGTGGAGCACGACACCGGTGCGTTCGGGTCCGCCGGAACGGTGGTTGCCGGCAAGGCGACCCTCGGTGCGGCGCTGGAATTGGCTACGCGAATCCAGACAGTCGCGGCCTTGCTCACAGGGGTGGCGCTGACGGAGTGCCGGTTGGTGGATGGGGCTGTCCAGTGCGGCGACCGTACGGTGCAGCTCACGGAAATCGTCGACGCCGCGCGGCTGCAAGGCGTCCGCCTCGCCACCGACGGAAACTGGGGAGGAACGCCGCGTTCGGTGGCATTCAACGTCCACGGCTTCCGGGTTGCCGTGAATACGGGAACCGGTGAGCTGAGGATCCTGCAGAGCGTGCAAGCCGCCGACGCCGGTGTGGTGGTCAATCCGCGGCAGTGCCGTGGGCAGATCGAGGGCGGGATCGCGCAGGCACTCGGTGCGGTGCTGTACGAGGAAGTGAAAGTGGACGACGCCGGTCGGGTCACCACGGACATACTGCGGCAGTATCACATTCCGTCGTTCGCGGACGTGCCAAGGAGCGAGGTCTACTTCGCCAAAACCAACGACAGCACTGGCCCACTCGGCGCGAAGTCCATGAGCGAGAGCCCGTTCAACCCTGTGGCACCGGCGCTGGCCAACGCCATCCGCAACGCAACGGGGATCCGCTTCGCTGAGCTGCCCATCGCCCGGGACAAGATCTACTTGGCGCTCCGAGACCGGACCCTGATCCGCAACTAACCCAACTGCTACTTACTTGGGTGGACCGCGAGCTCCATGAAGACGCTGTTCGGGTCCAGGGTGTAATCCGCGAACGGCGGGCATTCGGTGAACCCGTGCCGTTCGTACAGGCGCCGCGCCGGGGCGAAGTAGTCCTCGGTGCCGGTTTCCAGGCTGAGCCTTTCATATCCGCGTCGTCCGGCTTCGTCAACGATGTGTTCAAGCATGCGGGTTGCCACGCCACGTCCCCGGGCGTTGGCCGCGGTCCGCATCGACTTGATCTCGGCCTGCCCGGGGGACAACGCCTTCAGCGCCCCGCATCCCAGCAGGACACCGTCCTCGCGGGCAGTCCAGAAAGTGATCGCGTCGTGCGACAACGCCGAGTGGTCCAATGCGTGGACGCTCTCCGCGGGCGAGGTGGCGAACATGTCGGCCAGGTGTTCGCTGAGGAGCTGGTGAACGTCAGGGCGCGCGGGATCGTCAATCTCGATGCTGATCATGGACCTAATTTACCCGCCGCTACCCGTCCAGGAGATGCAGCTGATCCTTGGTGTCCAGGTCCTCACCCGAGCACAGATCGCTGCAGTCCACCAGGTCCACCAGCCCCGGATGGGCCTTGAGGAAGGAGCGCGCGCCCGTGTCGCCGTTGGCAGCCGCAGCCGCTTCGGAGCGGAGCCCGACGTCGAAAATCACCGGGTGCCTGCGCTTCAGCCTGCCTGACTCATCAGGGTAGGCGGCGGCGGTGACCCGCCCTGGACGATGGCTGCCCAGCAACCTGCTCACCGCCGTCGGGGTCAGCCCGGGCTGATCCACCAAGGCCACCATGATGTTGTTTCCCGGTGCAGCGGCTTCGATGCCCGCGCGGAAGGATCCGGCCATCCCTTTGGCCCAATTCTGGTTGTCGACGACTGTGTGCGCACCCAGTTCGGTGTTGCTCCGAACGTGGTCGGCTTCGGCTCCGAGCACCACCACTACTTCGCTGCAACCGCCGTCGAAAAGCGTGTCGGCGAGTACTTCCACCAGCGTGCGGCCGCGGAAGGGCAGCAGCGCCTTGGGGCCGCGCCCCAGGCGGGTGCCGGCGCCCGCAGCGAGCAGGACGCCCGTGGTGGGCGTGCCGGATTGAGTCATATCCTCACCATACGCGCGGCGTTCCATGCGGTCTCTAGCTCCTTGAGTGCTTTCCATTTGATCTACCAATATCGGTTTCAAACTACTGATGAGTAGGGCTTTTGGCCCCGTGAAATGGCCGTTATGGTCGATGAGGGAGTTATGAAGTCAGCTCGAGGACGCAACGACGCGTTAAGGACGGGGAACATGGCGGGCAGTTTCGAGATTCTCAAAGCAGGTACTAATTCATTCCGTTTCCGGCTCACGGCCGACGACGGCACGGTGGTGGCAGTGTCGCCTCAATTTCCAAACCTGAAGGCCGTTGTGGCCGGTATCAACGCCGTTCGCGAGAATGCGGCCACAGGTTTCGTCGTCGACCGGAGGAACCTGGGCACCTGACGTTGCCCGTCTGGGTCGCAAACGACAAATGGCGGCAGTGTTCATTACGAACACTGCCGCCATTTGTTGTTGATGGGGCTTAGGCGTCGCCGCCTGCGCCACCGGTGGTGCCGGCGTTCACGTCAAGCAGCTTGTAGCGGTCAATGGCGTACGACGGCGCACCCTCCTCGACGTCGCCCCTCGCCGCCAGCAGCTGCAGGGTTTTGGCGACGATGGAGTGGGTGTCGTTTTTGAAGTAGCGGCGTGCGGCTTGGCGGGTGTCGGAGAAGCCGAAGCCGTCTGCTCCGAGGGAGGCGAAGTCGTTGGGGATGTATTGGCGGATTTGGTCGGGGACGGCTTTCATGTAGTCGGTGACCGCGATGACGGGCCCGGTTTTGCCTGCGAGTTGTTCGGTGATGAACGGGGTGGGTGCGGGTTGGCCGGGGTTCAGGAACGCGTGGTCTTCGGCGGCGAGTCCGTCGCGTCGGAGTTCGTTCCAGGACGTCACGGACCAGACATCGGCGGCGACGTTCCAGTCTTCGGCGAGGATCCGTGCCGCTTCGAGGGCCCAGGGCACGGACACGCCGGAGGCGAGGATCTGCGCGGTGGGCCGGTCGTTTGGTCCTGCGGGGGCGTCTGCGAGGTGGTAGATGCCTTTGAGGAGCCCGTTGACGTCGAGGTTTTCCGGTTCCGCGGGTTGGGTGATGGGTTCGTTGTAGACGGTGAGGTAGTACATCACGTTTTTATCTGACGCAGTTCTGGTTCCTTGCGCGTCAGCGTCGGGTCCGTACATTTGTTCGAGGCCGTGGCGGATGATGTGGCCGATTTCGTAGCCGTAGGCGGGGTCGTAGGTGCGTACGGCGGGGTTGGTGGAGGCCAGGATGGGGGAGTGCCCGTCGGCGTGTTGGAGTCCTTCGCCGGTGAGGGTGGTTCGTCCTGCGGTGGCGCCGATGATGAATCCGCGGGTCATTTGGTCTGCTGCGGCCCAGAAGGAATCGCCGGTGCGTTGGAAGCCGAACATGGAGTAGAACACGTAGATCGGGACCAGGGGTTCGCCGTGGGTGGCGTAGGAGGTTCCGGCGGCGGTGAACGCTGCGACGGCTCCGGCTTCGTTGATGCCGGGGTGGATCAGTTGTCCGGCGGGTGATTCTTTGTAGGCCAGGACGAGGTCGCGGTCCACGGAGAGGTAGTTCTGGCCTTTGGGGTTGTAGATTTTCGCGGTCGGGAAGAACGCGTCCATCCCGAAGGTCCGGGATTCGTCGGGGACGACGGGCACGAACCGGGCGCCGAAGTTTTTGTCCCGCATGAGGTCTTTGAGGAGCCGGACGAAGGCCATGGTGGTCGCGGCTTGTTGTTTCCCGGATCCGCGTTTGGCCACGTCGTAGGATTTCGCCTCGGGCAGGGTGACCTCGGTGTGTTTGCGGCGCCGTTCGGGTACGAACCCGCCGAGCTCGGCCCGGCGTTCCATGAGGTATTTGATTTCCGGGGCGTCCATGCCGGGGTGGTAGTACGGGGGCCGGTAGA
>NZ_JBNHFN010000005.1:0-548332 GCF_059090325.1 Arthrobacter sp. B0316-5-4 | reverse complement strand
TTTTCAGGCTGTTTTGAAGGGGGTTGGCCTCCGCGGCTTCCAGCTCCAGGCTGTCTCACTCGCGGCGACTCAGAAGACATTACACGTCAACGACCCCGCACACAAATCGCCCCAACACCCAGCTCCTCCCCCGCAAACAAAGGCCAAAACCCCCCAAACCGCCTCCCAACCACCAAATACAACCCCACAACAGAAAAAGTGAAGCCCGTCACAAGGTTTCCACCCACCACCCTGCAACCACCACCAGTGACGCAGAACCACAACGCCACCCACCGCCGTCGAACACCAAAGGACGTGAAAGAGCGTCCGGCCCAAACCTGCGGAACGTGAGCGAGCGTTGCTTGGAAGGGGCCGGGACGTGAGAGAGCGTCGGAAGACGGCGGCGGTTATCCGGCAGCGCGCGTCCAAGGGAGGAACGACCGAGCGCGCCGAGGATCACCTCCGTCGACGTCCCGGCGCCGGCACACGAAAGCACGCTTAAACACAAAAAAGGCCGGCAACCATAACGGTTGCCGGCCCTTTCAGAGCTTCGTGATTACCAGGAAGACTTGGTGATGCCCGGGAGCTCACCACGGTGAGCCATGTCGCGGAAGCGAACACGGGAGATACCGAACTTCTGGAGCGTGCCGCGGGGACGGCCGTCGATCTGGTCGCGGTTACGCAGACGGATCGGGGAGGCGTTGCGGGGCAGCTTCTGCAGGCCGAGGCGTGCAGCTTCGCGTGCTTCGTCAGTCGCGTTGGGGTCAACCAGGGTCTTCTTCAGTTCGAGACGCTTGGCAGCGTAACGCTCAACAATGACCTTGCGCTGCTCGTTGCGAGCAATCTTGGACTTCTTTGCCATGTGTTTAGCGCTCCTCTCGGAATTCGACGTGCTGGCGGATCTTGGGGTCGTACTTCTTCAAGACCAGGCGGTCAGGGTCGTTACGACGGTTCTTGCGGGTTACGTAGGTGTAACCGGTGCCCGCGGTGGACTTCAGCTTGATGATCGGACGTACGTCCTTGTCCTTTGCCATTAGAGCTTTACTCCTCGTGCCAGGATGTCAGCAACGACTGAGTCGATGCCGCGTACGTCGATGGTCTTGATGCCACGGGCTGACAGGGTCAGCGTGACGTTACGGCGCAGGGACGGAACCCAGTAGCGCTTCTTCTGAATGTTCGGGTCGAACCGACGCTTGTTGCGACGGTGCGAGTGCGAAATGCTGTGTCCAAAGCCCGGCTCGGCTCCGGTCACTTGGCAGTGTGCTGCCATGACTCTCCTCCAAAGTTTGAATGTAACGGCGTGCAGATGTTCCTGCGTTACCGTGCGACAGGCAGCGTCCGCATCCGATCCAAACCATTTCGGTAGTTTCCGCAACTGGTGCGGCGAAGAAGGTTGGCCTCAGGACAGAGCAGTGGGAACCACTGAAACATGTCCTGGGATACCGGGCGAATACAGGAATGCACGCAACTTGAGCCCCTAACTACCGGCCATCGGGAGGTCAGTAGACTGACACTCACCGCCAACCGGAGCAATTGCACACGATCCGCACTACCTAGCGCCTAACTATTCTACGGGCCAAGCCAAATTAAGACCAATCAGGCATCATACGCCCCCTAAAGCTCTTTCACAGCAGAACCAAAGGATGCTTGGCGAGTCTTGAGTCATGACCTCGTTAATCACCTCCGGGACGCCTGTTGACGGCCCGCCACCAACGGGCCCACCGCTGCCAGGCACGCTGGCGGCCGGGGCGCGGAAGCCACCCAACGCCGTCGAACATTTCCGTACCCAATCACGACGGCGGCTGGCCCGGGCCGATCTTCTGGGGGGCCTTGCGTGGTTGTCGGCTGCGGCGGCGGTGGCCCTGTGGCTGGCCGGCGGCGGTGCGAGCGGT
Organism: Arthrobacter sp. B0316-5-4; assembly: GCF_059090325.1. Taxonomy (NCBI): domain Bacteria; kingdom Bacillati; phylum Actinomycetota; class Actinomycetes; order Micrococcales; family Micrococcaceae; genus Arthrobacter; species Arthrobacter sp. B0316-5-4. Next base: position 546,461 of record NZ_JBNHFN010000005.1, on the reverse strand, counting down.
TTCTTGAGCTTCGCGGGAACGATGACTGCACTCGGCATCATCGCGGGCTTGGTCGGCATGGACGTCGTCCTGCTGATGCTGCTGCTTGCCGCCAGGATTCCGGTAATCGACAACACCATCGGACACGACCGCGCCGTGGAGATCCACAAAACCTTGGGCAAGCCGGCGCTGTACCTGCTTTTGGCGCACGGATTGCTGATCGCCATTGGTTACGGCGCCGCGGAGGGACTGGACCCTGTCAGTGAGTCGGTCTCACTGTGGGTGAATGTTCCCGACATGTGGCTCGCCTTCGTCTCAACAGCGCTGTTCATTGCCGTGGTGGTGACGTCCTTGGTGGCTGTCCGCCGCAAGTTTCCCTACGAATATTGGTACGCAATCCACCTGCTCACCTACGTGGCGGTTGGGACTGCCATCCCGCACCAGTTCAGCGTGGGCGGGCTCTTCGCGGAGGGCACATGGCAGCGTTGGTATTGGCTGGCGCTTTGTGTCGTTACAGGCGCAGCCCTCCTTGTGTACCGGGTGTACCAACCGCTGGCCGCGAGCGGGCGGCACCAGCTCACGGTCAGCCGCGTGGTCCGGGTTTCGCCGGATGTCTTCAGCATCGAAATGACGGGCCGCAACCTTGGGCGGCTGGCCGGTTCCGGAGGCCGGTTCTTCTTCTGGCGCTTCCTTGCACCCGGCCACTGGTGGCAACCGCACCCGTTCAGCCTGTCGGCGGAACCATTCCCCGGCACGGCCACTACACCCGGCAAGCTGCGGATCACAGTCCGCAATCTTGGCGATGGTTCTGCCCGGCTGGCACAGCTCAGGCCCGGCACCAGGGTCGCGATCGAGGGCCCCTACGGCCTGTTCAGTACGGCGGCGCGATCCCGTAACCGGGTGGTCATGATTGGCGCGGGCATAGGAATCACTCCTCTTCGTTCGCTGCTGGAAACCACTCCGTTCAAGCCCGGCCATGCCACAGTCCTGCTCCGTGGACACGACGAGACCGAACTCTTCCTCGACCGGGAAATCATGGCCCTGTGCCAGGCGCGCGGAGTGACGCTCTTCCACCTGCTGGGGCCACGGTCCCAGGGCGATCACGCGTGGCTACCCAAAGACGCGGTCCGGGACGGTTACACACTCAGCTCCTACGCCCCGGACATCGCGGACGCCGACGTCTACATTTGCGGGCCCGCTCCCTGGGCGGCGTCAGTGATCCGGGACGTCCGCTCCGCAGGTGTCCCAACGGAACAACTCCACTACGAAAGGTTCGACTGGTGAGAATTCGAGCAGCCCTCGCAACCGCAGTGGCATCGGCGGGGGTCCTCCTGGCCGGCTGGCAGTCAGGGGCCCATATCGCCGAGACCGGCACAGCGACCACAACCAGCCTGAGCAGCACCGCCAGCAACGGGAGCACCGGAAGTACGACGGCGACAACTTTCGACGGCGCGCAGGTCCAGACCCGCTTCGGTACAGTCCAGGTTCGGGTCACCATCCAGGACGGCAAGATTACCGAAGTCACACCCCTTCAGCTCACGGATGCGGAACGGAAATCCGCGCAGATCAGCAGCCGGGCAGCGCCTGTGCTGAGGTCTGAAGTCCTGCAAGCCCAATCAGCCAACGTCCAAACCATCGGCGGCGCGACTGTCACCAGCGACGCTTACCTCACTTCTCTCCAGGCGGCCCTCGATGCAGCGAACTTCTAAAGTGCAGCGGCTCCGGGCCCGGACGTTCCCCAGCATGGGCACCGTGGTGAGCCTGACCGTGGCAAGCACAGCGCCTGCCGAGACCGCCGTCGATGAGGTCGAGTCCGCCGTCGAGGTCGTTGAAGGAATTTTCGCGCAGCTGGACCTGACGTTCAGCCTTTACCGGGCAGGCTCGGAGGCGAGCCGGTTGGACCGCGGTGAGCTGACCCTGGCCTACGCCTCTGAATCAATGCAGGAGCTTTACGCCGAGGCATCCGAGTGGCGGCTCGCGACGGAAGGGGCCTTCACGGCAGAGCGCCCTGATGGCGGTTTGGACCTGTCGGGAATCGTGAAAGCACATGCCATGCGTGAAGCGGCGTTGTCGTTGAGGGCACTCGGGCTGCGGGACTGGTGCGTCAACGCTGGCGGGGACGTGCTGGTAAGTGGGTCCCCCGATCCCGGCCACTCAGCTCCGGACACCAAAGAACCGTGGCTTGCCGGCATCGTGGATCCTTTGGACCGGCAGGCGCTATTGGGAGCTTTCCCTTTGGAACCCATGACCGCCCTGGCAACGTCGGGGTCAGCGGAACGTGGGGAACATATCTGGGCGGTTGGCTCGAACAGGCCGGAATTCGCGCAGGTGTCCGTTGCCGCATCGGACATCGTGACTGCCGACGTCCTTGCAACGGCCATCGTTGCCGGTGGCGCGGGCGCCCTGGATCGGGCCGTGGACAGGTGGGGCGTTGAGGTGCTCGCGGTTCGCCGGGACGGAACTCTTCTTTCGACGCCCGGTTTCAGGAAAGCCGCTTAGAGCGGCCTGACCAGTTGGGCGTACTTCGGGCTCAGGCCGTCCCCCGAAGAGACCCCCCGCAGGCGGCGCGATACCCAGGGGGCAGCGGATTCCCGCAGCCATCGGGCGTTGGCCTTGAGGGACTCCACCCGGTTCGCCAGCCGCAACGGGGCCAGTTCCGGCACCTCGATCACGTGCTCGTGCTCAAGGACGTCCAGCACCCGCTTTGCCATATTGACGTGACCGGCTGTGGACATGTGCATCCGGTCCTCGCCCCACATGCGCCAATCGTCGTATTCGTCGAATCGCCAGTAGTCCACCAGCAAGGCGCCGTGGTTTTCTGCGATTTCACGGACCAGTTCGTTGTAGATCGCCGTACGCCCGCGCATGGCGCTGAAGACTTTTGAGCCTTTCGCATCAAAGCCCGTGAAGAGGACCACGGTGGCGCCCGTCGCGCTCAACTTAGCGATGCCGGCGTCGTACTCCTCCAAGAGCGAATCGATATCGATCTTGGGCCGCAGGATGTCGTTGGCCCCTGCGTACAGGGTCACCAGGGTTGGATTCATGGCGACGGCGGCATCCACTTGCTCTGCCATGATCTGGCGGAGTTTCCGGCCGCGGATGGCGAGGTTGGCGTAGCCGAAGCCCGCGTTGCTGTGGGCGAGCTGCTGGGCCACAACATCGGCCCAGCCGCGAACGCCGTTGGGACGGGTGGGGTCCTCGTCGCCGACACCCTCCGTGAACGAGTCCCCCAGGGCAACATAACGGGCAGAAAAATCCATGCCGTCAGTTTGCCACTTCACCTGTCACGGCCACAAAGCAGGGTTTATTCGTCCGCTTAGGAATCCCGAAGGATCCAGTGGTTGTTGTCCAGCCGGGCCACGATCTTCTCACCGATGCGCGCGAGGTCGGCGACGTCGTCGGGGCTCAGCGAATCCAGCATCAGCGTGCGCACGGATTCCACGTGTCCCGGGGCAAGGGACACGATGGTGGACATGCCTGCGTCGGTCAGGTGCGCGACCGTGACGCGGGCGTCGCCGGGGTGCGCCTGCCGTTCAACCCAGCCACGTTTCTGCAACTTGGTGACCACATGCGAGAGCCGCGACAAGGAGGCACTTGTCCGCGCAGCGAGCTCGCTCATGGGGAGATAACGGCCTTCAGTTTCGGAGAGCATGGCCAGCACGTTGTAGTCGAAAAGGGAGAGCTTACCGGCCGACTGCAGCTGGGTGTCCAACGCCGAGGGGAGCAGGGTGTTGATGCTGAGCAGCGCCAGCCAGGCACGGCGTTCGTCGGCGTTGAGCCAGCGGGGTTGAGTCATGCACCCATCTTATGAGAATCCACAGCTTCCTTAGGTCCCCTTGACCGCCCAACAGATAGGCTGTGCGCATGTTCGTAGTCTCATTGACCTACAAGGTTCCCGACGAAATTGTCGACTTCCACCGCCCGGGCCACATGGCCTGGCTTAAAGAAGCGTTCGACGGCGGGATCTTCCTCGCGTCGGGCCGTCGCGTCCCAGCCACGGGAGGCGTGCTTCTGTCCAAAGTTGACCGGGCCACGCTGGACGCGTCCTTGGCTGAGGACCCCTTCTACAGCAATGGCGTGGCCGATTTCGAGATCATCGAATTCACCGCCACCAGCGTCGCTGAAGGCTACGAAAACCTGCTCGACAGCTGATTTTCCCTCGCTTTTGCGGTACCCAGCCGTTCGGGCAGCACCACGGGCATTAGCTCCGGCCAACGCGCACCCAAATGGTCGCCGCTTGAGACTCCCCGGAGCCGACGCGCGAACCACGGTCCGACGTCGCGCTTCAGCCAGGCGACGTCGTCGACGATGTTCTTAGCCAAGGACCCCTGGCGGGGAGCGGCGAGCGCTGGCGGCTGGAGCGAGTGCGGCGCCCCCAGGACCTCAAGGACCTTTTTGGCCATATAACTGTGGCCGGGAGATGCCATGTGCAGGCGGTCCGGAGCCCACATACGAGGGTCCTGGAACTTCTCGAAGCACCAGTAGTCCACCAGGAGCGTCTGGTATTTCGCGGCAATCCGTCGAATGCTGCGGTTGTAGATGGCCGTGCGGACCTTGAGGGGCTCAAGCAAAGGAGACAAGGGGACGTTGTAGCCCGTGAATAGCAGCAGGGTAGCTCCGCTGGCTTTGAGGCGACTCACTGCGTGCTCGTAGTCCCGCATGAGCTGGGCCATGTTCAGCCTTGCCATCACGAGGTCGTTGCCGCCTGCGTAGAAGCTGACCAACGTAGGACTCATGGCCAGGGCGGGCTCGATTTGTTCGTCGATGATCCGCTGAAGCCGGCGCCCGCGGATGGCAAGGTTGGCGTACTGTGTGCGGTCATCGTGTCGGGCGAGTTCCTCCGCTACCCGGTCCGCCCAGCCACGGCAATTGTTCGGCAGCCGAAGGTCGATGTCGCCAACGCCCTCCGTGAAGGAGTCTCCGAGTGCCACGAACCTGGTCTGTTCCTTCACTGCGTTTCCTCCCGGTCTTGCACGAGCTTTTTCAGCCCGCCTTTGCGTGGGACCTTCACGGGCTGCGGCCAGCGTGGGCTGAGGGTGTCCCCCAGCGTGATGCCCCGCAGCTTGCGTCCGAACAGGGGCACCACCCAGTCGTTGACCCAACGGCGCTGCCGGCGTTCCCATTCGCGCACTGACATGCGGGTGGGCGGGTCCCATTCCTTGGGCGAGATCTTGTGCGGCACATTGAGGTGGTCCAGGACCTCGGCGGCCAGGTATTTGTGGCCGGCCTTGGACATGTGGAGCCGGTCCGGGGCCCACATCCGTGAATCCTTGTAGGCGTCGAAGCACCAGTAATCCACCAGGACGGCGTCGTATTTGGCTGCGATGTCGCGGACGCGTTGGTTATAGAGGGTGTTGCGCTTCTTGAAGGGCTCCAGCACGGCGGACACCTTCACATCGAAGCCGGTGAACAGCACCAACGTAGCGCCGGTTCCGCTCAACCGCGCGACCAGCAGTTCGTAGTCATTCAGGAGCGCATCCATGTCGGTTCCGAAGTCGAGGATGTCGTTACCGCCGGCGTACAGCGTGATCAGCGTCGGTTCCATGGACAGCGCGGGCTCGAGCTGTTCGTCGATGATGTGCCGGAGCCTCTTGCTGCGCACGGCCAGGTTGGCGTACTCCCAGCCCGGCTCGGCCTTGGCCAACTTCTCGGCCACCCGGTCGGCCCAGCCACGAACGCCATTGGGCAGGACCTTACTCGGGTCCCCCACGCCTTCGGTGAAGGAATCCCCCAAGGCGACAAACCGCCGTCGTACGTTCTCCCCAGCCACCACCTGCCCGACGCTACCGCCGCGCGGTTAAGTGCGAGCCAACCCCAAGTGAACTCGGGAAACGGCATGTGAGAGAGCGTCAGCGGGAAGCAGGCGGGATGTGAGAGAGCGTCAGCGGGAAGAGGGCCGGTTGGCGGGCATCCGGCAGCGCGCGTCTAAGGGAGGAACGACCGAGCGCGCAGAGGATGCCCGCCAAGCGGCCACCCAGCGGCCCCCAGCGCAGGCCCCCGAATACCCAGCGGAGAGGATCAGCCCTCCGCTTTGCCCCGCCGCCAGTACCCCATGAACGCAACTTGCTTGCGGTCGATGCCCACATCCCGCACCAGGTACCGCCGCATTTCCTTGATGACGAACGCCTCGCCTGCGATCCATGCGTAGAACGGCAGGGCACCAGCAGGCAGCGTGGGGTTCTTGGTGGCTTCGATAGCTGCAGCGTCCATGCGTTGGGGGGTCTCCCAGAGGATGTCCTGGTCCACATTGACGTCTTCGGGCTCGGGGCCGGCGGCCGTCTCGATCCCTTTGAGACCTACCCAGCCGGGCACTGGTACGGCTTTGGCCACGGCTTCTTTGAGGAGCTCACCGTGCGGACGGGATCGTCCGATGGCCGCACCTCGGGCCAGCCACGTGATTTCGATGTCGGCGGCCGTGGAGATGTCCTGGAAATCTGCTGCCGAGGGTACTTCGAGGAACGCGTGGCCGGTCATGTCGGCGGGGAGGCTTTCCAAAATGGCGCTGATGGCGGGTACTGCGGTTTCGTCGCCCGCGAGGAGGACACGCTGGGCAAGGCCGGGACGCCATTCGATGCCACCGTAGGCGCCGGCTGTGGTGCACTGTGCTGCGCGGTTGTTGGGTCCGATGATGGTGAGCGCGTCACCGGGTTTCGCGGCTAAGGCCCAGTTGGCTGCCGGCCCGCCGTGGCCGTCGTCGTCGAAGTGCATGACGAAGTCGATGTCGATTTCGGGGTACACGGCGTCGAGCCTTTCGGAGCGGACCGTGTACGTGCGCATGTCTCCGCGGACGACGGGATCCATGGCCAACCATTCCCGGTACCAGCCGGCTTCTTCCATCTTGAAGGGAGGCAGCGGAATCTGCTGCCCGGAGGCGTCGAAGGAGGGAATCATCAGCTTCACGCGCAGGTCAAGGGTGTCCCCCGCTACGCCAAAGTCGCGCAGGGAGTAGCCGCCGAACGTGATCCGGCGGAAGTTGGGGCTCAGCTCCTGCACGGCCGTCACGGTGACGTCGAAGGCGAGGGTCATGGGTTCCACTGCGGCACTTGCCTTGGCCTGGGTGGGTTGTGCACTCATGAGGCGATCTCCAGTTCGTTGGTTGAAGCGGGGCGAGCGTGGTGGCGTCCGATGGGGACGATCAGCGGTGTACCTGAAATAGGGTCCGGAACAACGCGGGATTCCAGTCCGAAGACGTTGAACACGAGCTCCTCGGTCACCACTTCCGGTGCGGGACCTTCGGCTACGATGCACCCGCCCTTCATGGCGATGACGTGGTCTGCGTAGCGGGCGGCGAGGTTGAGGTCGTGAAGCACAATGGCCACCGTGGTGCCGCGGCTGCGGTTGAGGTCCGTAATCAGGTCCAGGACTTCCACTTGGTGCGCGAGGTCCAGGTAGGTGGTGGGTTCGTCAAGCAGCAGCACGTCGGTTTCCTGGGCCAGGGCCATGGCGATCCACACACGCTGGCGCTGCCCGCCGGACAGTTCGTCGATGCTTCGCTCAGCGAGTCCAAGGGTGTCAGTGGCGTCGAGCGCGCGCTGCACTGCGGCGTCGTCACCCGCGCTCCAGCTGCGGAAGAAGCCTTGGTGCGGATACCGCCCGCGGCCCACGAGGTCGCGTACGGTGATGCCGTCGGGGGCGGTGGGGTGCTGCGGAAGCAGGCCGAGCGTGCGGGCGAGTTCGCGGGCGGGACGGATGTGGATGTCCTTGCCGTCGAGCGTCACGGTGCCGCCGGCTGGCTTCAGGAGCCGCGAGAGTCCGCGAAGGAGCGTGGATTTGCCGCAGGCGTTGGCGCCCACGATCATGGTCACCTTGCCTTCGGGGATCTCAGTGGTGAGCCCCTCCACCACCTTGCGTGCCTCGTATTGGAGCGTAAGGTCCTTGGCATTAAGGACGGCCATCTCAGGCCTCCTTTCGGTTCGACGTGACCAGCAGCCACAGCAGGAAGGGAGCACCGAGGGCGCCGGTGATGACGCCGACCGGTAGGACGGTTCCGTCGAGGATGACGGGGGCAATGTTGGAAGCGAAGAAGTCTGCGAGCAGCACGATCAGCGCACCGGTGAGGGCCGACGCCGGGAGGCTGGGTTTGCGGACGACGCGGCGGGCGATCGGGCCGGCGAGGAACGCGACGAACGCTACCGGTCCGGCCGCGGCAGTCGCGACGGCGGCGAATCCGACGGCGGTCAGCACCAGTCCCAGCCGGGTTGCGTTCACCTTGATGCCAAGTCCGGCCGCAGCGTCATCACCGAGTTCGAGGATCCGCAACGGGCCAGCCAGTGCAATGACGGCGGGAATCAGGACCAGCATTGAGACTGCGAGAACTCCGGCACGGTCCCAGGTGGAGGAGTTCAGGGAGCCGTTGAGCCAGATGAGCGCATCGGCGGCCGTGCGGATGTCTGCGCGGGTCATGAGGAAGTTGACTACCGCGTGGAGGGCTGCGGCGATGCCCACTCCGGCGAGGATGAGGCGATTGCCTGCCGCGTTGCCCCGGCTGCCACCGCCCGCGCCTGAGCTAGTTCCTCGGGAGATTGCGTAGATGATGGCCGCGACACCGAGTGCTCCGCCCAGCGCAGCCCAGGAAACAACAGCGCCGGACGCGCCGAAGATCACGATCGCCGTCACGGCCGCCGCGCTGGCGCCGTAGCTGATGCCGATGATGTCCGGGCTTGCCAGCGGGTTCCGGAGCATGGTTTGGAACAGCGCCCCGGCAAGGCCGAACGCGATGCCGATCATGGTTCCAACTACGGCGCGTGGCAGTTTGTGCTCCATGACGATGAAGCTGGCGCCCGGGATTTTTTCCCCACCGGTCAGGTGGTTGACGACGATGGTGAAAAAGTCCGGAATGGTCACTGTGTAGCTGCCCAGGAGGACATACACGGCGAACATGACCACGAGGGCCAGCCCAAGGAAGAAGGTGGGGCCCAGTACTCGCCGAAGTGACAATTGATGAGGGTGTTTGGGGGAAACATTGTCATCAAATGCCAACTCGGTGGGGAGTTTGTGGACGGTGCTCATAGCCCGGCCCCCTTGCCCCGGCGGATGAGCCAGACGAAGACAGGCGCGCCGATGATCGCAGTCATGATGCCCGCCGGGACTTCGCCTGGGAGCAGGATGACGCGGCCAAGGATGTCGGCGCTGATCAGGAGAACAGGGGCGGCAACCACAGAGAAGGGAAGGATCCAGCGGTAGTCCGGACCTGTCAGAGAGCGGACGGCGTGGGGAATAACGAGCCCCAGGAATCCAATGGGACCGGCCAACGCGGTGGCGGAGCCGCACAGCAACACGATGCCGAGTCCGGTGATTCCACGGGACAAGGCGACGTTCTGCCCCAGGCCCCGGGCAATGTCGTCACCGAGCGCCAGGCTGTTCAGGACGCGGCCGCCGGCCAGGATAATGACGGCGCCGATTGCCAGGAAAGGCAGCGCCGGAAGGAGGACGGACCAATCGCGTCCGCCAATGCTGCCCACTTGCCAGAAACGGAAACGGTCAAAAGTGTCCTGGCTTGAAACCAGGATGACGTTCATCAGGGAGAACAAGCCGGCGCTCAGGGCCGCACCTGCGAGCGCGAGCTTGACCGGCGTCGCACCATCACGTCCCAAGGACGCAACGGCATAAACAACGACGGCGGCCACTGCGGCGCCGATGAATGCGAACCAGATGTAGCCCGACAGCGAGCCGACACCGAAAACGTAGATCCCCACCACCACTGCCAGGGCGGCACCGGCGTTCAGTCCAAGGATGCCGGGATCGGCCAGCGGGTTGCGGGCCACGCCCTGCATGGCTGCGCCGGCCAAGCCAAGTGCGGCTCCGGCCAGGAGTCCTAGGACAGTGCGGGGAATCCGGGCGATAACCACCGCGTGGTTGCCGTTTACCGGATCGAAGTTGGTGAGGGCTTCCCACACAGTGTTAAGGGGAAGCCCGCGTGCGCCAATCGCCAAGGAGGCGGCGCACACTGCGGCGAGTACGACGACGGCCACCAACAGCCACGCAGAGCGCTTGGCTGTTGCGCCCCGGGAAGCGGTGACAGCTCCGGTTCCCTTGGTATCAGAGGTGATGCCTCCCGGGCCAGCCGACACCAAAGTGCCGTCGCCCCGCCCCTGAAGTGCCGTCGTCGTACTCAGTTTCATCGCAGTTACTTGCCCGCTGCGTCGGCTGCTTTACCCAGCTGCGGCAGGAACGTGTCCAGCGCCCATGGCAGGCTCAGCGGCGAGGAGGCGGAGATGGCGAGCGTCAGAGTCTGGTCCGAGTCGGCAACCAGTGCGCCCTTCTTGACGGCTGGGATCTGGCCGAGCAACGGGTCGGCCTTGATGGCGTCGGCCGTGGTGGAGTCCGGAACCCAGGTGACGAAGACGTCCGATTCCAGCTCGTTTGCCTTCTCAGCCGACCACGGGATGAAGAACTCGGTCTTGCTCTTGGTGTTCTGCTCCACTACCGGGGCGAGCTTCATGCCGATTTCCGAAAGGAAACGGGGACGGTTGTCGATGGCGGTGTAGACGTTGGCGCCGTCACCCTTGGCGGGCTCAAGGTTGCCGTAGATGAAGGTCTTGTCCTTGATCTGCGGGTATTTGGACACCTTGTCCTCGACCGTGGCCTGCGTGTCCTCGATCAGCTTCTTGGCCTCGGTTTCCTTGCCCAGGGCCTTTCCAATCAGGGTGGTGCTTTCCTGCCACGGAGTGCCGTAGGCGAGCTCCGGCTGCGCCACAACGGGGGCGATTTCGCTGAGCTTCTTATAGTCTGCTTCTTCCAGGCCCGAGTAAGCGGCCAGGATAACGTCCGGGTTGAGCTTGGCGATCTCGGTGAAGTTGATGCCGTCTGCCTCGGAGAACTGGACCGGAGCCTTGTCGGTGCCAAAGCCGGCGCCGAGCTTCTCCAGTGCTGCGTCCTTCCACGGGGTGGAGCCCTTGTCGTTATTGCCCCATTCGTTCTTCGGAACGCCAACCGGGACAACGCCCAGGGCGATCGCGACGTCATCATTGACCCACGAGACAGTGACTACGCGCTTGGGCTGTTCCTTGATGGTGGTCTCACCAAAGACGTTTTTGATGGTCACCGGGAAAGCTGCGGATTCTGCCTGCTCAGTTGCCGGAGTGGAGGTTGCCGGGCCAGTGGAGCAGCCGGTGAGGGTGAGGGCGACGGCGGCAAGCGCGGCCGTCGCGGTACCTGCTGTTTTGAGCAGGGCGCGGCGTGGGAGAAGGGAAGCCACGGGACTCCTTAGGTAAGTGATGCGATCCTAAGTAAGGCTAGCCTAGCCTGACGAGAATTAAGAAACATTTACGTAACCTATTCCCAACTGAGGCGCAGATCACAACCCCGACCCTCCATCACATCCCACCCCCTTCACCCCGACCCTCACTCACATCCCACCCCCTTCACCCCGACGCTCAATCACATCGGGTGGACAGCGCCGCCCGGATTTTGGGAGGATAGCGGCAGCGGACTACCGCTTCCACGGGCAATTACGAGGGGTTGAGCATGCGCACTGCATCAGTTGCTGCTGCCACGGTTAGCGAGGTGGCCACTTTGGCCTGCTTGGCACTCCCCCACACGTCGGCATCCCTCTAGGCAATCCAGGCATTACGGACCGCCCCGGCTTATAGCCGCGCGCGTTGCTGTGCCCTTCGCGCGGATGACCGACGTACCGAGCCATCCCGCGCCCATCTTCGTGCGCGGACGTCGACCATTTCCAAGGAAGCATTGCCATGCAGAAAATCACTGCCCAACAGGTCCGTTCGTCCTTTATCAACGCCAGCCGTTCCGAGGCTGCGAAACTCAACCTCCCCTCCACCTTTGACACCCTCGACTGGGAAAACCTCGAGTTCCTGGGTTGGCGGGACGAGAAGATGCCACAGCGTGGATACCTTGTAGTTCACCACCAGGAAAAGCTCACCGGGGTGCTGCTCCGGGCACCCGAGGGCGGATCCGGGAAAAGGCGGGTAGTCCTCTGCGAACTGTGCCGCGACGTATTTTCCAAAGAGGACGTCTACCTGTGGGTCGCCAAGAAGGCCGGGCAATCCGGCAAGGACGGGAACACGGTGGGAACCCTGATTTGTGCCGAGTTCGGCTGCAGCGCCAATGTGCGCAAGGAACCACCCGTCAACGAGATCAACCCGGACCCGGCCGTCGTCGTACTCCGGCAGATCGCCGGGCTGGAGTCCCGGACGGCGCTGTTCCTTGACCGGGTCCGCGGCGACTCAAAACGCTAGCCAGCAACGCGGGGTTTACACCCGGCCCGTCCGCCGGTCCATCATGGGCCAGTGACCCCGCGTTGCGTCAGCGCAGGACGATGTCCACAGGGTTTGCCTCTGACCGCCAGGCCCCAGGCTCGCCCGGTCCGGCGATGACCGGCGCCGTGAGCACACCCGAGCGGTTGGTCCGCTTGTCCCGCAGGATTTCAGTGACGGAGCCAAGGTGCCGGGACAGGTCGATCACGTTTTCAGGAGCAGCCAACAGCAACTGGAAGCCAAACTCGTGAAGGGCCTTGATGCCGGCGCCAGCGAACTCCTCCGAGGCCAGCACGAACGCTTCGTCCATCATCACAGTGCCGTACGTCGTGAACCCCTGCTCTGCAATGCCCAGCTGGTAGCTCAGCGCAGCAGCCATGATAAACGCCGTAAAGCGCTGGCGCTCACCGCCGGACATGGAGCCGGTATCAGCATGCATGAAGACTTCGGTCTTCTTCTTGCCTGCCTTGCCCGACTTCGCAGGCACTTCTCGGTGTTCCTTGCATTGGATGAACAAATGCCCGCGAACATCCAGCACCTCGGCACGCCACCGACGATCCTCAGGCGTCTGCGATCCGAGCCGCTTAACCAGGGTTTCGAGCGACTTGTAGCGTGCGGTGAGCTCCGCGTCGTCGTCGTTTTCGGTTGTCGGCGAAGCGCCGCGTGACGGCCGGGTGTGCTTGGCCTTCAAGGCGTTCTGGATAGCATCCTTGAACACCTTGGCCGTCGGGGGGAGGGTCTGCTTGATGTCCAGTTCCAGGAAGCTGCCCTCATGGAAGTTAACCTGCGACAGGATTCCGTTGAGCGGGAGGATGCGGCTGGTGATGCTGCGGCGTTCCTCGTCCAGCAAATGCAGCAGCGTGCTGAAAGACTCGTGCGTGCGCTGGTTGAAGAACCGCCGGAACTCGGCCTCCTGCGCCGGCAAACCATCGCTCACAATCGCGTGGTACCGGGATTCGAAGTCGCCGGCAGCACCGATTGACGTGCCGTGGTCCGCGCTGATAGCGCTCCCCCAGTCGCGGACGAAAGCCTCGAACATGCGAGTCAGCCGCTCGGCCGTCGCCTGGCCGCGAGACTCCGCGTTACGAAGCTCATCGAGCAGGGTGTTCCGGACGCTGTTTGCGAGATTGTCCAGCTCGTAAAGCTCAGACACCTCCGCAGCACCCGCGAAGTACGGCTCCAGGGCGGCCACGGTGGACCCCGACGGCGGCGCCTGCTCAAGCTTCAGCCTCGCCGCATCGAGCAGGCCGTCAGCGGTGGTCATCTGATGGTCGAGCGCCTTGTATTCGCTCTGCAGCACGGCGGCCGCACCTGTTGAGGACTGGTGCTTTTCGCGGACTGCCTCGATGGTGGCGCGCAGTGGTTCAAGGTCTGCCTGGGCTGCCAATGCATCCGTCAGGCGCTGTTCGATCCGGGCCAGCTCATCCGCAGCAACTGCCGCGGAAACCTGCTCCCACGGCCGCTGGTCTTCAGCAACCCGGCGGAGCGCTTCGAGCTGGCGGGCCATGCCCTGGTGCGAGTCTTCGCGGCTCTGCGCCAACTCCGCAGCCTTGGCCAACTCGTTTTCGAGTTCTCCGACGCGGGCTGCGACAAGTTCGAGCTTTGAAGCGTTGTCGAAGCCCAGCACGTAATCCTGACGGCTGGTGAACCGGTCGTCCTTCTCCACGGTGTGCCTGTTGCGCTTGACCACGCCACCCAGGCTCAGACCTTTGTCCATCGAGGCCAGTTCATCCGGATCCTCCACGCACGGGTACGCGAAGTCCAAGGCGATCCGCTCGCGGATCCATTCCCCGGCGTCGGCATTGGCGCCCGAGGTGAGGATGCTCAACTTAGTCAAGAGGTCGCCGTCGGACACGTCCTCCACAGCCAGTGCGCCGCCTGCGAGCGGCTTGGACACGTCCACTGCGCGCAGGGCCCCGCGGACGGTGTTGTCGTTCAAGTACCGCGTAACCGCAGCGAAGTGTTCCCCCGGAACCAGCAACGTGGTGGCCAGGTTCCGCAAGGCGCGCTCAGCTGCGGGGCGCCACTGATCCTGCCCCTCGGCGAGGTCGATCAGCTCGCCGCCAAACGGCATCCGTTCTTCCGGGACACCGGTCGCGGCTGCGATGGCGGCCCGGTTTTCAATGCTCGACGGCGGCAGCAACGACTTGCGCGACCGCAACGACAACAATTCCTGCTGGGCCGCCGCCAGCTCACGCTTCTTGGTGGCATGGCCATCGAAAGCTTCGAACCGGAGTTCCTTCAGTGCCTCCGAATCATCCTTCAACTCAGCAGACCGGGCAGCTGCCTGCTCATGCGCCTGATCCCAGCCCTCGGCGGACCATTCAAGGTTCAGGCCGGCGTCAGCCAACGCCTTCTTGGCCGAATCCTCAACCTGCTGACGCAGCTTCAAGCCAACTCGGGCGTTCTCCAGCGACTGCTCTATTGCCGAAATGGCGTTGCCGCCCCGGTTGTTGTAGTCCAGCTCAAGGTCGCGGAGCTCCTTGGAGAGGGCATCCCGGACCGTACGCTCGGCGGCCAGCTCCTGCGCTTTGGACTGCGCAAGCTCCTTGAACCGGGCCAGCGTCTTGGCATGCACTGTGACGGCAAGCTGCTGCTTATAGGCCTCAAACTCCTCGCCGGCCAACTCCCGGAGGCGGTTCGCGTCCAGCAACGCCTGTGCGTACTCCTTGTTCAACCCAGGAACCGGTGCCAGCTGGTCGCGCTGCTGCCGGACGTCCTCCAGCCGCTGCCGAATGGACATCAGGTTGCTGAACTCTTCCACCACATCGTCCGCTGCCGCCAAGGTAGCCGGCGCGTCAAGAACCTGCTCGCGGAAGAACGTGTTCACGCTGCCGCCCAAGCCCTTCCCGGCCTGGATCACCCGAAGCAACGGCAACGCCTGGTCCGAATTGATGCCCAGGAGCCTCCGGAAACGCTCCGCGAACGCCTTGTGGACATCGAACACCTGGCCGTCCGGGAAAATCCCCTCCAGCGCACCCTTGGTGAAACGCTTCTGCGCAATCCCCTCGATCGCCTCAAGGTCCAAAGGCTTGCTGTCGATGACATAGAAGCGCCCCACGCTGGATTCCGTGCCGTTTTTCGGCAGGTCAAAGAGCGCCGACACCGTCACCTTCGTGCCGGCCGCGTTATCAAACGTCAGCGCGACGGCGGACCATGTGGCACCCGGTCGCTGGAAGGCACTGGCCGAGCTATCGCCCACCGCCTTATCACCGACCTTGCCGCGCATGTACGTGAACGTGGTCCTCTTGTCCTCCACAGCGCCGCCGGAACGCTGGGCCGCGGCCTCATTGGAGCGCGGGCGGGCATCGAACACCCGAAGCATGGCATCGAAGAGCGTGGACTTGCCCACGCCCGAGTTGCCCGTCAGGAGGGTGCCCTTGCGGTCGACGTGCATGGTGTGGGCGCCATGGAACGTGCCCCAGTTGACCACTTGCACTAAGGCGAGCCGCATCTGGCCGGGGTTCGTGAGCTCACCGAGGGGGAGCATGCTTGCGATGGTCACTTGGCTGGTCCTTCATTTGTTGCGTCCGCGGCGGGGGCGGCATCGGCGTCGTTGTCGCCGTTTTCGTCGTCGCTGGAGTCGGAGTCGGGTTCCAGGTCGAGGAGGGGTTCTGTGCCTGATTCGTCGGCGGCTACTGCCACGAGCGCTTCGATTTGGGCCGGGATGTCGCCGATGTTTTCGAAGGGCAGGGCCAGGGGCAGCGCGTTGCTGATCGTATAGCTGTCGTCCAAGGGCGTGGGGAGGAGCAGTTGGCGGGCCAGGAGTTTGGTGATAGTGCGGGTCACGACGTCGGAGTCGCGCAGGGCATCCTGTTGGCCGGCGGGGGTGTAGTTGGCCACCAGGTCCGAGATCTCCTCACGGGTGATCGTCGGGTCCGTCTGGGCAGTGACGTGGCGGTCCAGCAGGAGGCGGAGCCTCAACAGCACAATGGTTTCGACGCGGCTCAAGGCACGCTGTTGACGGAGGATGCTGGAGCGGGAGCTTGCGCCGATGATCTCCGGATCGACGGGCCGGAGGACAGCGATTTTGCGGTCGTGGTCCAACTGCAAGGTGAGGAAGAGTTCCGAGAGTCGGCTGCGGAGAATCAACTGGTTGTCCAGCAGGGTGGTCCACAGCTTCTCCTCCCGGCCGCCATCTATGTACGGGCCTTTGAGGAGCTTCACCAGTGCTTGGCGGACCTTCATGGGGAGCACCCCCGTATCGCCCGGGAACAGGGCAGCACCGTCGACGAAGGAGTCGCGCGGGGTGACCCGGAACGGATCGGAATGGCTGGCTTCCACGGTGACCTCGCCCGCGTCGGTGACCTCGCCGGCGTCGGCGACATCCGTCGTCGTGATTTCCTCAGTCGTGATTTCCTCAGTCATCAGAATCCTCATTCAGCGTGACGACAGGCAGGTACGCAGTGCGGATGCTGCCGTCGATTTGTTCGAAGTCAATGTGTTCCCAGGCGGCGCGGTCGAAGGCTGCGCCTGACTGGAGTGCCACGGAGAGCAGGGTCCGGACAGTGTTGATGTGCCGTTCCTCGGCGGGGAGGTTCTCCCATGCCTCGGCCAAGGTGGCGGATCCCGCCATCGCGGCCCGGACAACCGCGGGTTTGGCCTTGCCGGTGCGGGCCGAGCGAACCCTGTCCGAGTCGCTGAAGGCGATGGGATCGGCCAGGCGCGGGGGCGTGGCGAACTCGTCGGGGTCGAACAGCTTGACCATAGCCAGCGACTCGAACCCGGCGTTGAACAGGACAGGCCCGCGAACCAGGCCGGGCCGGTCGCGCTCGTAGGGCAGTGAGCGGATAGCTTGCTCGGCCTCGGCGAGGACCTTGCGCAGGCTGACCGACTGCCGCACGTCGTCGCTTTGGATGTAGGTGTTGAGGCTCTCCGAGAGCTTGCCGTAGATCCGCTGGATTTGGCTGTGCTGGTACCTCAGCTCCGCCACGAGGTTCTTGAGGGTTTCGCGATCCTCAGGGGAAAGGTCGTCCGCGAACTGCCGGCTCAGCACTTCGCCGATCGCCGACCGGAAGCGCAACTGCTGCTGCGGGTCTTCCAGGAAGGCCGTGAAAGAGCGGAAAGTGCGCCCCTCGGGGCTTTGCCGCAGCCGCTTATCGGCCTCCAGGACCTGGGCCATGGTGGCACCCTTGCTCAATGACTCCTCGATGATCTGGTTGCGGAGTTCGCCCACCAGTTCCTCGATGCGGTCACGCATCTTCTTGTAGTCGGCGGGCAGGCTCGCGGCGAGGTCCAGAATGTTACCGGCAGCTTCCACGGCTTCCTCGTCGTCAAGCAAGCCATCGAACTCGCCTGAACTGATGTCCTCCACCAGTTGCCGGCGTTCCTGGATCTCCTCCTCGAGGGCTTCCAGTCGGGCGCTCTGATCCGGGTTGGTCTCGTTGGCGAGCTTCTCCACGTCCCCCAACAAGGTGCCCAGCCGCGAACCATTCAACGTGGACCGCTCGCTCGACAAGCTGTCAAGGAATGCCAGAACGCGGGCCGCAGGCTCTGTGACTTCGTAGACGATCTGGCCGGATTGGTTACGGCGCGTCAGGAACTGCTTGCGCGTCCATTCGTCACCGAACAGTTTGCCGTTTTGCTGGCCTCCGAGTGCCGGGTCCTGGCGGCGGAGCTGCTCAAGGAAAGCATCGACGTCGGCGTGGAACTCTTCGAGCGGAAGCTGCGGCCGGGTGCGGGTGAAGGATGCCTGAAGTACCGCGATCACCCATGGCGCGGATCGCGTGAGAGCCCATGCCGGGCCCTTGGTTAACAGTTCGAGATCACGGAGCCTCGCACCGATGGCGTCCGCTGAGGACATGGCTGAACGGGACAACTACTCTCCTTCAGCTGCTGCGAAACCTGGCTGGCAGCGGAAACTGCCCCGTACAAGGTTAACGCAGAGCGTCGCGGGGGCGTCGGACGGCGCTGAAGTACCGCCGTCGAACGCGTAGCGGGGGCCGCCGTCGCAACCATTCCGTAACCTACCGTCTGGTATGGTTTCGATCCCGTATCAACGCGTCCGCGGCGCGCGTCTGCACTGGCCCGAATGCGCCCCCACCCCTAATGTCAAAGCATCGACGCAGCCACGCCGCGCCGTCCCACGCACCGTCGCCCCGGGGGGAACCATGGATTTCGATGTCACTGCGCTTGAAACCGGCACGTACGTAGTTCTTGGAACACTGTTTTTCGCCGTACTTCTGGCCGCTTTCATAGCGGCGGCAGCTATGGCGACCATCATCCTTATTGGGACCATGGGCATCGCCTGGTACGCCGTGAAGGGCGTCCTGGGAGGGCTCGTCCATGGCATCAACTTTGCGTGGGACAGCCTGGTCCACCACGCAGGCCAAGTGGAGATTCCGGCCGAATTCCAGCCGCAGATTTCCCCTAGCACGGGTAGCTACTCACGGGTAGCATTGAGGGACAGCTGAAGGGTTCCCACCCGAGGCGGACCCTGGCTCCATCCGGCACAACCGGCTAGAGGAGTTATCCCATGACGTCCGCCACTGACAACAGTCTCACTGCCGCAAGCGTCAACGCCACCGCGGAAGAAGCCCGCGCCGTCGCTGAAGCCGCGCGTGAAACAGAATGGAACCGTCCCAGCTTCGCGAAGGGGCTCTACCTGGGCAGCTTCGACCTCAGCCTCATCCATCCGTGGCCGCAGGCCAAGGCAGAGGATGTGGAACGCGGCGAAGAGTTCATGGAACGCCTAGTCGCGTTTGCCAAGACCATGTCCGGACGGGTCATCGAACGCGACGCCCGGATCCCGGACGACTACCTGGCCGGGCTTGCGGATTTGGGCGTCTTTGGCATGAAGATCCCCCGTGAATACGGCGGTCTGGGCCTGTCACTGGTCTACTACGGACGCGCACTCGCCCTGCTGGGATCGGTGCACCCGAGCCTCGGCGCGCTGATCTCGGCACACCAATCCATCGGCGTTCCGGAACCCGTTAAGGAATTCGGCACAGCCGAGCAGAAAAAAGAGTACCTGCCGCGCTGCGCCGCCGGCGCCATCACCGCGTTCCTCCTGACAGAGCCCGACGTCGGCAGCGACCCGGCGCGCATGGGCGCCACTGCCGTACTGGCCGACGACGGCGGTTCCTACCTTTTGGACGGCGTCAAACTGTGGACCACCAATGGCGTGATCGCCGAACTGGTGGTGGTCATGGCCAGGGTCCCTTCGCACACGGATGCCGATGGGACGGAGCACAAAGGCGGCATCTCCGCCTTCGTTGTTGAGATGGACTCCCCCGGCATCACGGTGGAAAACCGGAATGCCTTCATGGGCCTGCGCGGTATTGAAAACGGTGTGACCCGTTTCCATCAGGTCCGCGTCCCCGCCGCGAACCGTCTGGGCAGGGAGGGCCAAGGACTCAAGATTGCCCTGACCACTTTGAACACCGGCCGCCTTTCCATTCCGGGACTTTGTGTCGCCGCGGGGAAATGGAGCCTGAAGATCTCGCGTGAATGGTCCAACGCCCGGACCCAATGGGGCCGCCCGGTTGGTCAACACGAAGCCGTGGGCAAGAAAATCGCTTTCATTGCCGCAACCACGTTCGCGCTGGAAGCCGTGTTTGAACTGTCCGCGGAGATGGCCGACGCCGGGCTGAAGGACATCCGCATTGAAGCGGCCCTGGCCAAGCTGTGGTCCACTGAACTGAGCTGCCGGATCGCCGACGAACTCGTGCAGATCCGTGGCGGCAGGGGTTTCGAAACCGCCGAGTCCTTGGAGGCCCGCGGGGAACGTGCCGTACCTGCCGAGCAACTGCTCCGCGACCTCCGCATCAACCGCATCTTTGAAGGTTCCAGCGAGATCATGAAACTCCTGATCGCCCGCGAAGCCGTGGATGCGCACCTTGCCGCGGCTGGCGACCTCGCCGCGGCGGACGCGAGCCTGCAGGACAAGGCGAGGGCCGCCGTCGGAGCCTCCGGTTTCTACGCGCGCTGGCTGCCCAAGCTGGTAGCTGGAGCCGGCATGGACCCGCGATCCTTCTCGGAGTTCGGTCGTCTCGGCAAGCATTTGCGATTCGTGGAGCGGTCCTCCCGTCGACTCGCCCGGCAGACGTTTTACGGGATGGGCAGGTGGCAGGCGAAGCTCGAGTTCAAGCAGGCGTTCCTGGGCAGGATCGTTGATATTGGTGCGGAGCTCTTTGCGATGGCCGCCTGCTGTTCACGGGCCGAGATGATCCTCCGGACCAACCCGGCGGAGGGGGCTGGCGCGTTCGAACTCGCTGATGCCTTCTGTGAACAGGCCAGGGTCCGCGTGGACGAGTACTTCGACCAGTTGTGGCGAAACACCGACGACGGGGACCACGCGCTCTCCCGCAAAGTCCTCGCCGGTGACTACGTCTGGCTGGAGGAAGGCGTGCTGGACCAATCGGAGGGCACCGGGCCGTGGATTGGTGATGCCGCGCCGGGCGTTTCGACGAAGGAAAACCTGCACCGCAAGTATCGGTGAGTTCCCACACCTTGGCCGAGACGGACGGGAAGCGTCAGCGAACGTCGCCGTCCACGTAAAACCAGCGCTTGCCCTCCCGCACGAAACGGCTGAGCTCCCGCTGGAGGCCGCGTTCGCCGTCGAGCCTGTAGTGGGCAGCGAATTCCACGGTGCCCTTCGAGTCCAGGGGGCCGCCACTCGCTGTGCCCAGGATGTCCAGGCGCCGCCACTGGATGTCCGGGTCCAGGTCCATGGAGTCCGGGCGGGTGGAGGCATGCCAGGTCCGGAGGAGGTATTCCGGATCCAGGACGACGAAAGCCGAATACCGGGAGCGCATGAGTTGGACGGCTGTCGGCGCGTCGGATTCGCCGCGGTGAAAACGCCCGCAGCAATCGTCGTACTGGTCCCCGGAGAGACATGGGCACGCTCCGTTGCGGAGGCGGGTCAAGTCAGGGGTCACGGAGTCCCAATCTGAGGCTGTAAATGAGAGCTGGGCAACATATTTTCCCATGCGAGATAACAGCTTTGAAACAACCCGGCCAGAGTGAGGGGCGGGGCGTGATTCCGTCGGTGCTGGACCTTAGGCTAGGTAAGCAAGCGAGGTGGGCAATGCGCGCATCACAAAACGACAGCCAGGGGGGCTACGTGGAGGATCCGACAACACTCGCCATCAACCTGACGTACTTGGGAACGCTGGGACTCGCTGTCCTGATGTTCCTGGGTCTCGGGTTGATCGTCATTATCACTCTGGTGGTTGCCGGAGTTGGGCGTCTACTGTCGATAATTCTCCTGGCGCTGGTTGGGATTTTCCCGAAGAAGGCCACCACCCCCATCGTTCATTTGCCTCCGCACCCCGCACGTGTCCCGGCTCCTGATGGGACCGACGTCCTGGATTCGGCCTTTAACACCGCTCCGTCTCCCGTGGCACCAGCCAAGGCCCCGGCTCCCGTCTCTGTCCCGACGCCCGGCGCTCCTGCGGCACCTAAGCGGGACCTCCTTGGAGACGTCCGACGGCGGCTCTCAGGTGCGTCCACTGCTGTCAAGGACGGCGCGTGGAAAGCCAAAGTGGACCCCCGTAAGCTGCCCAAGCCCGCGGAAGTAAAGTCCGTGGTGGAACACCAGACTGCGCACCATCCGATGGTTGTGGCTGCCGCCAAGGAACCGCCTGTCCTGGCCAAGGATTGGGCAGATGCCGTGGCCGAAGCCGACCGCCGGGCCGCCGCACGGGCGAAAGCCGGTCAACCGCCGGCCATTAAGGTCACCGTCCGGGATCTGGATGACCCCGCCCCTTCACCCAATGGGAAGACGCTCGCCCCGAAGACCCCGGAATCGCCGGGCGGTGCATCCAAGCCTGATGCCTCCCCTAAACCGGGCACAGGAAATGGCGCCAAGAAAACGGGCCCGAACACTTCCAAGAATGGAAAGTCTCCGAGCCCGATCCGTAAAGGTTCGCTGAGCAGCAGCGCCAGCCGCAACTCTTAGTTGAGGCCTTAGGCGGCCAGCTGCCGGAAAGCCGCGCCGTGGTAGATCAGCGGCTTTGATTCGTGGTTGATGGTGGTTGCCTTGACCTCCAGGACAACGATTGCGTGGTCCCCGGCCGGTGTCTCGGATACAACTTCGCATTCGAAACCCAGCACCGCACCGTCGATCAGGACTGCGCCTGAGTCGCTCACGCTGGTGTCGAGTCCGGCGAAGCGATCGCGGGTTTTCGAGGCCAGCTGGAGTGCGGCACCTTCCTGCCCTTCAGCGAGGACTGAGACTCCCAAACGCTGCGCCTGCCGGAGCTTCGGCCAGGTTGTGGAGGAGTTCTGAACTGCGAACATCACCAACGGCGGCTCGAGCGAAACACCTACCGTGAACGACGATGCCACCAGGGCTTCCGGCGTGAAGTCCACCATCGCGCTGAACGCTGCGACTCCTGACGGGAACTGCGCAAAGGCAGCCTTGATGGCCGCCGTTTCTTCCACTGTGGTTTGTGTCATTCCGCTGTCCCCTTCGTGCGTGGCTTGAGTTCCCTTCCCATAATTCACCTGCGCAGGAGAACGGCAATATTTGTTGATCCGAAAGACATTTGTGTTGCTGCATGTCAAGAAATGTCGCGGAATATGGCCCCTTCCATTACCTCGCAAGACGAAAAACGAAGAAGTTCTACCGCTTGCGTTTATGCCGTCGACGGCCGTGTGTAGCCTCGATTGAACATCCCAGCACTGCCCCTCCACAGGAAGCCGACATGAGCCTCAACGAGCTACGTACGCTTGGACGCACTGGCGCCCTGATCAGCCCCCTCACCCTGGGCACCCTGAACTTCGGCACCGGCGCCGCGCCTACGGGTCCCGCCGAGAGCATCCGCATCATCAAAGCCGCCCTCGACGCCGGCATCACCAGTGTCGATACAGCTGACATCTACTCGCAGGGCGAAGCCGAAACCGTTGTTGGCCAAGCCATCCACAGCCGCCGCGACGACGTTTTCCTTGCCACGAAGTTCCATGGCCAGATGGGTTCCAACCCGGCGCATGCCGGAAACTCCCGACGATGGATAGTACGGGCTGTGGAGGACAGCTTGCGGCGCTTGAACACGGACCGCATCGACCTTTACCAAGCACATCGGCCGGACTACAACACCGATCTGTTGGAGACAATCACTGCGCTGAACGACCTCATCCGGCAGGGCAAGATCCTGTACTACGGCACATCCGTGTTCAGCCCGGCCCAGCTCGTTGAGGCCCAGTGGATCGCCAACACCAACCACCTGACGCCGCCGGTGGTCGACCAGGTTCCGTACTCGCTGTTGGTGCGTGCCAACGAACGCGACGTTTTCCCCATCACCCAGCAATACGGCGTCGGGGTTTTGAGTTACGGACCGCTCGACGGCGGCTGGCTTGCCGGTGGCTACCGCGTCGGCTCCGGGCAGCCGGAAAGTTCGCGATTCTCCGCGCTTCCCGGCCGATTCGACGTAAACGCTCCGTTCAACCAGGGCAAGCTGCACGCCGCCGATGCTTTGGCCCAGTTGGCAGCACGGCATGGATTGACCCTCATCCAACTCGCCGTTGCGTTCGCACTGAACCACCCTGCCGTGACCAGCGTGATCATCGGGCCGCGCACCGAAGACCATCTGACCGACTACCTCAAGGCAGCGGACGTGGTCCTAAGCGAGGCGATCCTTGACGAAATAGACGACATCGTGGCGCCCGCCGTCAATTTCCTTGAACGCGACGCCGGCACCGTTGCCCCGCATCTTGAGTACCCGGAACTACGACGCCGGTAGTCACCTTCCGTGGCGAGGCCCGGTCCGCAGGGTATTGGGTTCGTTTACCCTGCAGAGTAGGCCTCACAACGAGCTATTGACGGAGTTCTGCCCGCGGCGTGATCCTTGTCCTAAGTGCTGCGGCACTCCGCAGCGTTTAGCTTCGAGTAGAACGCCGCCGTCCCATGTCCAATCACCACGTCAAGCAGAAAGCCTCTACTTCCGGCCAGCCCACCGACGGTCCGCTGACCCACGAGGAACTGCAACTGTCCGGGCGGAACCACTCCATGCCATTGGAGGCCCTGCACGACGACATCACCCCGGCCGGCCTTCACTATCTGCTCATTCACTTCGACATCCCCCACGTGTCCGCTGAGACCTGGCGTTTGCGGTTGGGCGGAGCTGTTGAGCGCAGTGTTGAACTGAGCCTCGAAGACATCAAAGCCCGTCCGGCCGTCACCATGCCTGTCACTTTGGAGTGCGCCGGAAATGGGCGATCCCTCCTGCAACCTCGTCCGCTCAGCCAGCCCTGGGGCCTAGGGGCAGTAGGGACCGCGGAGTGGACCGGAACTCCCTTGGCACCCCTGCTGGAGGAGGCTGGGTTGGCGAGTGACGCCGTCGAGCTTGTCTTTACCGGTGCCGACAGCGGCATTCAAAGCGGGGTTGAGGAGCCGTACGCCCGCAGCCTTTCGATCGCTGAGGCCATGCATCCCGAAGTCTTGCTGGTGTACGCCATGAACGGAAGTCCGTTGCCGCTACAGCACGGATTCCCCTTGAGGTTGCTGGTGCCCGGCTGGTACGGAATGGCGAGCGTGAAGTGGTTGACGTCGATCGAAGCTGTGACATCGCGGTTCATGGGATTCCAGCAGGCCGTCGCCTACCACTACCTGCAGGGTCCCGACGGGCCGGGCCTGCCAGTGACGCATATCCGCGTCCGTTCCCTGATGGTTCCACCCGGCATTCCTGATTTCTTCACACGTCGCCGCATGGTTGATGCCGGACCAGTGATGCTGCACGGCCGGGCATGGTCAGGTCACGGCGAAGTGGAGCGGGTAGAAGTGGGGATCGACGGCGAATGGATGCCCGCACACGTGGATCCGCCGCTCGGTGATTTTGCGTGGCGGTCGTGGTCCATGGTGTGGGTCGCGAGCCCGGGTGAACACGTGCTGCGCTGCCGAGCCATGGACACGTCAGGCGCGCTGCAGCCCACGGAGCAGGTGTGGAATTACCAGGGCATCGGGAACAACATGGCGCAGCGGGTTGAGGTGACGGTGCGGTAGGTGGGTTTTTGGGCCCTCGCCGAGTTCGCTGGAACCCTGCGCGATCGCCGGAGCTTTCCGGCGATATGGGCGCCTTTCCCGCGATCTCGCGTGTTTCCGGCGTTCTCGCCAGCCCGCTCCGCCCCGGTTAGACTCGTTCCAATCATGAGCATCCCGTCTTCTTCCCCAGCCAACGTCCGCGTCGACGCCTGGTTATGGGCGATCCGCGCCTACAAAACACGGTCCGCCGCTACCGCCGCCTGCCGCGCCGGGCACATCAGGATCAACGGAAACCCGGTGAAAGCTTCGCAAAGCGTGATCATCGGCGACACCATCCGCGTGCGCGAATCCGGTTGGGAACGGATCCTCGAGGTGCGACGCCTCATCGCCAAGCGCGTCGGAGCGGAAGCTGCCTCGCATTGCTTCACTGACCACACTCCCCCTCGGCCGGTAGCCCCCAAGCTCGGCCTGCCCCAGCGCGACCGCGGCGCCGGCCGACCCACCAAGAAGGACCGCCGGGACATGGAGAAGCTGCGGGGATAGCTCTTTATGCGGTTTTCCACAGGCCGCAATTTCTGACATGAATCCTCTAGCTGCCTCGGCCTAGACTGACCGGCACACCGCCGAACAGCTGCTGGGGAGCCTGTCATGTCTCGCGTTTCACTTACTACTTTTCCGTCTCCGAATGCCCGGACTTTCGTCTTGGGCATCGTCCTTGTGCTCACGGTGGGTGGTTGCCAGGGCGGCTCGACTCCCAGCGAACCACCCTCACCCACAAGCACGACGACGGCGTCACCCTCCTTGGGCCCGACCGCGCCGGCTATTTCGGCTACTTCGGTTCCTACTGCCGCCTACAAACCGGCTGATGCGAAGGGCAAGGCTCAGAATGTGCCTATCCCAGTGATGCCAGAGCTCGCGAAGGAGAACTCAAAGGCGGGGCTGGAGGCGTTTATTGGGTATTGGTACGCGACATACTCTTACGCCACTGAGACCGGCGACCTCTCACCGTGGAGTCTCATAACCGACACGACGACGGTCTCGGGCGCTGCCTATAAGCGAGCCGTGGACCTCAACTACACATCGGGCCGTTGGGTGGTCGGCGGCCGCATAACTATTCCAGTCATAGAGGTGCTATGGGAGGACGGTTCAGACCCGCAGTCGGTGAAAGCACAAGTTGTCCAGGAGCAAATACAGTACTTCGACGCCGACGGGACTCCGGGGCAGCAGACCACACCGGCATATAACACTGCCGAGGCTGTCATGGTCACCTACCGACACGGCTTCTGGCAGGTTGTCGACAATGGATTGATTGTCGGTTAGCCATGCGAGTGACCCTACTTGCCGTACTCGGATTAGTTCTTCTGGCGATGCACGTTGTGCTAAGTGGCACTTCATCATTTGCGGCTGACGACCCGCGAGTCAGCATCGGTAGACACGACACGGCCATAAATATCCACGCCCGGTTCACTCTCGATCCAGTCACCGGCCGTCCATCAACGAACACGGGATCAGGTGCCGCCACCGAGGACCCCTACCAATACATGGCCGACGTGCATTGCCGCTCGGGTGGTTCGGACACCCCGGACAGGGGTTGCCTCACTCTGGACTGCCCACCGAAAACACCTGGCGGCGAGGAAGGCACGCCCGTGATCTGGCGGCAAGCGCCGAAGTCGATCACCAATCCAGTCTGGACCGACTACCCCGCCGTCAGCGGACCAACCTGCCTCTACGACACCAAAACCGAGGACGTCCTGGCCAACATCGCGGCCCGGATCCTTAGCGACTTCCGCCAACTACCCGTCAACCCCGGAACACTCGAAGCCCAACCCTTCCCTAACACCCTCAAAGGCGGACCCACCAACTTCTACACCACACCGGGCCAACAAACCTTCGACCTCACCATCCTCGGCCAACCCGTCCACCTCACCGCCACCCCGGCAAACTACACCTACACCTACGGCGACGGCACCACCCTCGGACCCACACCCACCGCCGGCTACCCCATCCCCCAAACCCAATGGCTCACCACCCAGACCCGCAACAGCCACACGTACACAGAAACGGGGAACTACCTAGCCACCCTCACCACCAGCTTCACCGGAACCTATTCCGTCAACAACGGACCACCACTACCCATCAACGGAACCCTCGACCTCACCACAGCACCCAAAACCATCCACGTCTGGAAAACCGAAAAAGCACTCGTCGCCGACACCTGCGAGCAAAACCCCAAATCCTGGGGCTGCCCCGACGCGGCGAAGTAGCAAGGCAGCCCTACTGACTGGGCGGGCACGTGATGCCGTCATGCCCAAATCCAGGGCCAACCCGAGCAGGTCGAAGGGCTCCAAAAAGCAGGTTGAGCAGCCGTCTGGGGGTTATCCACAGGCCTTGGATCCTCATTTCAGCCGTTTCCCTTGAGCCGATTTAGGCTGATCGACACTTCACCCAAACTAGCTAGGAGAATCCGAATGATGCGGGACCTTCATGCCAACACAACAACAGCCACGCGTCTTGCAACGATAGCGATGGCTCTGTCCGGCCTGCTTCTCACAAGTGCTTGCCAGGGCGGCGAAAACCACGCCAGCTCTCCAAACACGGCGACACTTTCGACAGAGTTGCCAACCGCTGCTCCCGCTTCGGCGCAGGGTGTCATTTTCTCAGCGGACGGCTTGTACCAACTCATGCCGGACTTCCATTGCCGTGACGACGGCCCGGACTCCGAGGACAACAGATGTTTGACGATGGAGTGCCCTGCTACCGCGGAAAGTAAGGCTGAGGGCAGGCCTGTGATCTGGAAGAAGGCGTTGCGATCCGTAGTCAGCCCCGGATGGCAGGATTGGGTTCCAATTAGTGGCCCGACATGCTTTTACGATCCTCACGCCTAACTAACGCGCAGGCAGTGCCTGTCTCAGGGGTCAGGAGAACCAGGTACCCGGAGGGCCCATGAAAAGCAGGAAGCTGAACACCGCGCCCACGGCCACAAGGGTTACCAGCACGGCGAGAATCGGATTTCTCAAGACCCAGGCCTGGGTCTTCTCCAAACCGCCCTGCGGATTCTCTCCCCCAGCAGCCAAGCGCCAGCCTCCGGCAAGGAGACCGCGACGATCGAGCGACTTCTCCATGGGGATGGTGGCGTAAGGAATGACCGCCGAGACGATCGCAAGCAGGCCGGTACGTGTGGACCATTTCTGGTTGATCCATGTGAAGGCAGCCGTGGCGGCATAGCAAAGGAACACGAAGCCGTGGATCCCACCCGCGATGCTCACACCCACGTCGGTGGTGCGGGTGACGTACTTAAGGAAGAGCCCAATCAGCAACAGCGTCCAAGTCACGGCCTCGGCAAAAGCGACGGTGCGGAACAGGGTGCGCGGCTGCATGGGAGTCCTCAGGTCGGAAACGGGAGACACATCCAACTTACCGTGGTCAGAGAACATCCACCCTGTCAGCCGTGTTGCGGGAGTGCCTGCCTGTTCCGGATCCGGGAATCACCAAACTCGATTGCCACAGGAGCTATTTCGATGGACTCTTCGTGTCGGGACTTTGCCTTGCCAACGGCAATATGGGGCAGCCACCGCGGTGATCTGTAGCCCAAGGCAGGTGAGCTGAGGATAAAGTCGTCGATGTTGTCGAGGCCAAGATCGTCCAGAAGCACGTGGAGCCCCTGAACCAGAAGGGCCTGATAATCGTGGACTTCCTGAGGCACATCCACTTCGAAGCCCATCAGGCGCCCACCGCCCAAAGGGATCAGTCGGTCTGTTTTTCCAAGGAATCCTTCCAGAACCGGCAGTTCGGTCAGCCAGCTCACGAGTTCCGGAAGCACCTTATCCGCCGTCGAGAGTCCTCTTGTCCAAGCCTCAATGTCCGCCACCAAGTGGTCCAGGACGCCGACGTGCAACAGTGTCATATGCAGTCCCGACGGCTTGCGCAGTGAGTCGACAAAGCGGTTGAGTCCCTCATAGTCGGCAAGTCCGGCGCCAACGCGAAGGGCCGGAACCTCAACTGTTATGCGGGGTCCCGCCGGTCTGCCGCGGGTGGGATCACTGGCGGTCATGACCACATTATGCGCCGGATGCGAAGCGAACGGCAGGCCGACGCCGGCGCACGCCAGCCGCCGTCGCCGTCGCCGTCGAACGTTAGTCCTTACTTCTTGGAGCGCGCCTGGACGAGGTTGGCAAACGGAAGCCTGCCAAAGGTGGCGATAAAGTCAGCGTGATAGGCGGCTTCGGCCGCATTTACCTCGGACGCGGGAAGTTCCTTCCATGCGATCACCAAGTCGAGGGCGTCCCGCAACTGCCAGATGAGCCGGGCATCCCACACGACGGTCGGACGCCCACGACCGTAGTCCATGAACTCCTGGATCTGCTTACGGAGCCCGCGATTGCCCTGGCTGCCTGCGCTGGCTTTGCCCACGTATAGTACGGAAGCTTCCGGGAGCCACTCGGTTTCCAGCGCTTCCCGCTTGAGGGAGGGGTCCTTTTTCTTGAACGTCCCGGCAGTGCTCTTACTAAGGAATACGGGCTCAAAATCTGCTGGTCGAAGGACCACGAAGATACCGGGTCCCTGGGGAACCCGCATGGGATCGAGTTCGTCGAGCGGCCTGAACCCGGTGAAGCCATCCGCGGTAAGGGACTTTTTGGTGAAGAGCATGGTCCATTGTGCTTGAACGAGCAACGGCACCAAACCGTGAAGCGGTTCTTTCAGCGTTGACAGTGCCTTGTGACCCGTGCCATATTCAAAGCGTGAACCTGTCAGACAGCCGGACAGCTGGACAACCCGAATTCCCGGGCAATGCCGCTGCGCACACCCCGATCTCCCGCATTTCCGCAGCTGAGGCGGTCTTCGCGGCCCTGAGGCGAGCCATCGAGGGCGGCCAGTTCGATATCGGCACCAAGTTGAGCTCCGAAGCGACGCTCGCCGCACAGTACGGCGTGAGCCGCTCGGTCATCAGGGAAGCGTTGAGGTCCTGCAACACCTTGGGCCTCACCATGACCAAAACCGGCAAGGGCACATTCATCGTGGCTAACAAGGTCGCTAATGACCTTACCTTGGGACAGTACAGCGCACGCGATCTTAACGAAGCACGTCCCCACATCGAGATCCCCGCCGCCGGGCTGGCAGCCCAACGAAGGACCGACGAGGAACTCGAGCACCTCAAGGACATCGTCCAGGAAATGCTCAACGAGAACGATCCCGAAGCCTGGGTCAACCTGGACGCCACTTTCCACTCCGCCGTCGCCCGCGCAAGCGGAAACCGTGTTTTCGCCAGCGTTGTCTCGGATATCCGCGAGGCTTTGGCCCACCAGTCCGAAACCCTAAACCTCGTGGCTGACCGGCAGCACCGCTCGGACGAAGAGCACGTGGCAGTGCTCAACGCAATCGAAGCCGGCGACTCCGAAGCCGCAAGCAAGGCAATGGCCGACCACCTTCAGGCCGTCAGCGTCGCCCTGGACACGATCCTCAGCAAATGACCCACCCAAAGGACACCATGACCGTCCCAGCAGCACCGGCCCATCAGGCCGAGGCGCGGAATGCGCCCCACCACGTTCCGCTCGTCGAGGTAACCCGCGACGGGTTGGTGGAGAGCATCCATTACGGCTCGCTGATCGCCTTGAACGAAGACGGCAGCACAGCAGCATCAGCAGGTGAGCCGGATGCGCCGATGTACCCGCGTTCAAGCCTGAAGCCGCTCCAGGCCGTTGCGCTCCTCAAAGCCGGTTTGGATATCCCGGAGAACCTTCTGGCGCTCACGGCAGCAAGCCACTCCGGAGCGGAAATGCACCGCAGCGGCGCCGAGGAAATCCTGAAGCTGCATGGCCTCACGGAAGCGAACCTGGGCAACAGTACCGACCTTCCCTATGGCGTCAAAGAACGCGAGGAATGGCTTCGCGCCGGCAACGGTCCCACCCAAATCGCACAGAACTGTTCAGGCAAGCACGCTTCCATGACCGCCGTTTGCGTCATCAACGGCTGGCCTGTGGAGGGGTACTTGCACCCGGAGCACCCGTTGCAGGTCCTGGTCCGCGACACCATTACCGAACTCACTGGCGAGGAAGCCGCAGCAGTCAGCACTGACGGCTGCGGAACACCGCTTTTCGCCCACTCGCTGCACGGAATGGCCCGGGCCTATGGCCGCCTGGCTGCCGCCGACGAAAGCAGCAACGAGGGCAAGGTGGCGCATGCCATGCGCCGTTTCCCGGAGATGGTTGCTGGCGAAGGCCGCGACGTCACGGCCCTGATGCGCGCCGTTCCGGGCCTGCTTGCGAAGGACGGGTTCGAGGGCCTCCAACTGGTGGGCCTCCCCGACGGCACGGGCGTCGCCGTGAAGATTTCCGACGGCGGTGATCGCGCCCGCATGCCTGTCACCGTTGAGGTTCTCCGGCGGTTGGGTGTCGACGGCGGCAGCTTGGACACTCTTCAAAGCCCACCTGTGCTGGGCGGCGGCCTTCCGGTCGGCGAACTCCGTGCAGCCCGAATTTTCAGCAACTAAACCAAGGACAGCTATGACCACCGTCGATCAGGCGATCCCCCTCCGTTCCGAACACGACCTTCTGGGTGACCGCGATGTACCCGCGGACGCCTACTGGGGCGTCCACACCCTCCGCGCCATCGAGAACTTCCCCATCACGGGGCAGCCGCTCTCCACCAACAAGCACCTTGTCAGGGGCCTGGCCGCTGTGAAGCAGGCCGCAGCCCGCACCAACCACGAGCTCGGACTCCTGGATGCCGAACGTGCTGGGGCCATTGAGCAGGCCTGCCAGGACATCATGGACGGCATGCTGCAGGACCAGTTCATGGTGGACGTGATCCAGGGCGGCGCTGGCACCAGCTCCAACATGAATGCCAACGAGGTCATCGCCAACCGTGCGCTGGAAATCCTGGGCCACCCCAAGGGTGACTACTCCAAGCTGCACCCGAATGATCACGTCAACCTGAGCCAGTCCACCAACGATGTCTACCCAACAGCGGTGAACCTCGCCACGATCTTCTCGGTCAAGGAACTGCTGCTGGCCCTCGAGGAGCTCGAGGTGGCCTTTGCCGAAAAGGGCCGTGAGTTCCGGACCGTGGTGAAGATGGGCCGCACCCAGCTTCAGGACGCGGTCCCCATGACGTTGGGCCAGGAGTTCGGCGGTTACGCCGTCACCATCGGCGAAGACCGGGCCCGCCTGGACGAGTCGCACATGCTCATCCATGAGATCAACCTGGGCGCCACCGCCATCGGAACAGGCTTGAACGCTCCGGCCGGCTACGCGGAGGCTGCATGCCGCCACCTGGCGGAGATTACCGGTCTTCCTTTGCTCACGGCCGCCGACCTGATCGAGGCCACCCAGGATGTTGGCGCTTTCGTGCACCTGTCCGGGGTGCTGAAGCGCGTGGCCGTGAAGCTTTCCAAGATTTGCAACGACCTCCGCCTGCTGTCCTCGGGACCGCGCGCGGGTTTGGGCGAGATCAACCTTCCGGCTGTGCAGTCCGGTTCGTCGATCATGCCCGGCAAGATCAATCCGGTGATCCCGGAAGTGGTCAGCCAGGTGGCGTACGAGGTCATCGGCAACGATGTAACCGTCACCATGGCCGCGGAGGCCGGCCAGCTTCAGCTGAATGCCTTCGAACCGATCATTGTGCACAGCCTGCACAAGAGCATCTCCCACCTGGAAGCAGCGTGCCGCACCCTTACGGCCCGCTGCGTCCGGGGAATCACCGCAAACACCGAACGGCTACGGCTTACCGTGGAGCAGTCGATCGGCCTCGTCACGGCATTGAACCCCCATATCGGTTACGCCTCCGCCACTGCTATTGCACAGGAGGCGCTGGCAACGGGCAAGGGCGTCGCAGAACTCGTTCTGGAACACGGTCTGCTGACCGCGTCCCAGCTTGAGGAACTGCTCAGCCCGGAACGTCTGGCAAACCTAAGCAAATAGGCCCAAACTGGCCAATAACCCCAGCGGCTTCCGCCAGCCGTTCAGCCCGGTGAGGCATACCCCCACGCGGCACTGTCCAGCGAGCCCGGATCCCCGACCGGACACTTCCATGGACACCCCAACAGGACACCCCTAAGGATTCCAATGACCAACCCCATCACGGACCACACGGTCCCGGCCCAAGCGCACGCCAGCGAGAAATCCCTCCACAAGGAGGACAGTGGCTATCACAAGGACCTCAAGCCGCGCCAGATCCAGATGATTGCGATCGGTGGCGCTATCGGCACCGGCCTGTTCCTGGGCGCCGGCGGCCGGCTCAACGCAGCTGGCCCGTCGCTCGTTATCGCCTACGCGGTCTGCGGCTTTTTCGCCTTCCTGATCCTTCGCGCACTCGGCGAGCTCGTTCTGCACCGCCCGTCGTCGGGATCGTTCGTCTCCTACGCCCGCGAGTTCTATGGAGAGAAGGCAGCCTTCGTCTCAGGCTGGTTCTACTGGATCAACTGGGCCACCACCACCATCGTGGACATCACCGCGGTGGCCCTGTACATGAACTTCTTCGGCAAGTACATCGCTTGGATGGGGGCCGTTCCGCAGTGGGCCTGGGCGCTCATCGCTTTGGTGGTAGTCCTCTGCCTCAACCTTGTTTCAGTGAAGGTCTTCGGCGAGATGGAGTTCTGGTTTGCGCTGATCAAGGTGGCCGCGTTGGTGGCATTCCTCTTGGTTGGCACCTACTTCGTCATCTTCGGTACTCCGGTGGAGGGCCAGGAAGTCGGTTTCAGCCTCATCTCGGACAACGGCGGTATTTTCCCCAACGGCATCCTGCCCATGATCATCCTCATGCAGGGTGTGCTGTTCGCCTACGCCTCAATCGAGCTTGTGGGAACTGCTGCTGGTGAAACCGCCAACCCTGAGAAGATCATGCCCAAGGCCATCAACTCCGTGGTCTTCCGCATCGCAGTCTTCTACGTTGGCTCCGTCATCCTCCTCGCACTGCTGCTCCCGTACACCTCGTACGAGAAGGGCGTCAGCCCCTTCGTGACGTTCTTCGGTTCCATCGGCGTCGAGGGCGTGGACGTCATCATGAACCTCGTGGTCCTCACGGCTGCCCTGTCGTCTCTGAACGCCGGCCTCTACTCCACGGGCCGAATCCTTCGCTCCATGTCCGTGGCCGGCTCGGCCCCGAAGTTCGCGCAGCGCATGAACAAGGCAGGCGTTCCCTACGGCGGCATCGCCATCACCGCCGGCGTCTCGCTCCTCGGTGTTCCGCTGAACTACCTTGTGCCGTCCGACGCCTTCGAAATCGTCCTCAACGTCGCTTCCGTGGGCATCATCGTCACTTGGGCCACCATCGTCCTGTGCCAGATACAACTGAAACGCTGGTCCGACAAGGGCTGGCTGAAGCGCCCGTCCTTCCGCCTTTTCGGAGCTCCATACACCGGTTGGCTGTCGTTGGTCTTCCTCGCCGGCGTCCTGGTCATGGTGTTTATCGAGTCGCCGCTCACCATGCTGGTCACCGCCATAGCCTGTGGACTCATGGTCTGGGGCTGGTTCCTGTGCCGCAAGCAGATCCACGAGCTTGCCGCCACCCGCGACGGCTACACCGGCAGCGCGCCCGTTATCGCCAATCGCCCCCTCCCGGGCGCCGATAAGTAACAGCCCCACCAAGTAACGCCCGACGGCGGCACCGGGGTTCCGTAACAGCGGAACCCAGGTGCCGCCGTCGTAATTTAAC
Organism: Arthrobacter sp. B0316-5-4; assembly: GCF_059090325.1. Lineage (NCBI taxonomy): Bacteria > Bacillati > Actinomycetota > Actinomycetes > Micrococcales > Micrococcaceae > Arthrobacter > Arthrobacter sp. B0316-5-4. The sequence goes on along the minus strand of NZ_JBNHFN010000005.1, from coordinate 511,697 downwards.
GCCCCACGCGGCGGAAACAGACATCCGATCATTCGTGGCTACTATTGGTCCATGGCTGTCACAGATGAGGCGATCAGCAAGATCAAAGACATGCTGATCCGGGGGGAACTCAAGGCCGGCGATCGACTTCCGCCGGAAAAGGAACTGAGCGAAAGGCTTGGTCTTTCAAGGAGTTCACTGCGCGAAGCGGTGAAGGCCCTCGAACTGATCCGCGTGCTGGACGTCCGCCGCGGCGACGGAACCTACGTGACCAGCCTCGACGCCAAACTCCTCAATGAGGCTGTCGCATTCGTGGTCGACCTGCATCAGGACCGTTCCGTTCTTGAACTCTTTGAAGTCCGGCGAATCCTTGAACCCGCCACCGCACACTTGGCCGCGGGGAAAATCACCGCCGAAGATCTCAAGAGGCTGCGGGGCAGCATGAATGGCATCGACGAGTACACGGACGTCGAGGAACTCGTGGCCCATGACCTCGAATTCCACAGCATCATCACCGAAGCTGCGGGAAACGACTACCTCGGCAGCCTGCTGGAAGCCCTGTCCAGCAGCACAGTCCGTGCCAGGATATGGCGGGGGCTGACGCAGGAGAAAGCCGTCGCGCACACCCTGTCCGAGCATCGCGCCATTACGGACGCATTGGAACGCGGCGACGCCGAACTGGTGCGGGCACTGGTCACCGTGCACATCAGCGGCGTGGAGAGTTGGTTGCGCCAGGCCCTCTAGCCGTCTGACTCCGGAGTCACTGCCAGCCCGTACGTCCGGATGGCTGTCCCCTCCAGGACCTCGTCCTGTTCCGAAGGACTCAGCGTGGAAACAAGTTCCAGCAGGACATCCAGCGTCCGGCCGTAAGGAACCCCGGCCGTACTGACAGGCCAGTCACCGCCAATCATGAGTCGCCCAGGCCCGAACGCCTGCACGGCTTCCTCGAACACGGGCCGCAGGGAATCGTCAGAGTACTCCAGGCCCGCCACGTGAAGTCCGGAGAGTTTGGCCACCGAGTTGGGACATGCCGCGAGCGCCCGGAAGTGGGCGCGCCACAATTCCATGGCTTCAGGATCGCCCAGCGGCGGCTTGCCCAGATGGTCCAACACCACGGTCAGGTCCGGCATGTCCCGGGCCAGCCGTACAGTTGCACCCAGATGTCGCGGGTATGCGTCGGGGACATCAAAAGCCAGCCCGCGCTGTGCCACCTCGGCCAACGACTCCCGCACGCCGGGAAGGTCCAGGAAGTCAGTCCGTGGATCGTCATGCACCAGGTGCCGGACGCCCCTGAAGACAGGCTGGGCCGCGAACCGGGCCAACTGCCCTGCAGCTTCTGCCGGCGATTCGAGCCGGACCCAGCCCACCACTCCGAGCACCCACGGGTTGCGCGACGCGACCGACAGCATGCTCTCCGTGTCGGCAACGGTATCGTCGGCTTGGATCAGCACGGCACCCCTGACACCGGCAGCCTCCAACGTTTCCCGTGCCTCGTCTTCGCCGAAACTCCGGAAGAGCGGACCGTGCTGCGGGCCGAGCCACGGGTAGTGGCGCTCACCGCCGGTGACGAAAGTGTCCAAGGTCCACAGATGCAGGTGCGAATCAATCACGGCGAATGGCCTCCAGCGCGTCCCAAAGCTCTTCGGGCACAGGCTCCTCCATCCGCGCGGCGTTCGAGGCCACCTGTTGAGGAGAAGTCGCCCCGGCTGTCACGTTCACCACGGCCGGATGGCGCAGCGGGAACTGGAGCGCCGCCGTCGGAAGTTCCACCCCGAAGTCGCGGCAGGTTGCCGCCAGCCGCCGCGCCCGCTCCAGCACTGGCGGCGGCGCTGGATCGTAGTTGTAGTGCGCATCGTCCGGGACGTCGGATCGGGCCAGGAGGCCCGAGTTGTAAACGCCAACATTGACGACGCCGGTGCGGCGCTCCATGCAGCGCTCAAGCAGCGGGACTTTGGGCTGCTCCAGCAGCGTGAAGCGGCCGGCGAGCATGACGAGGTCCAGGTCGGCGGCTTCGACGCATTCGAGGGCCGCCTCGGCAGAGTTCAGGCCAACGCCGATGGCTTTGACTACGCCTTCGGACCTTAGCTTTTCCAATGCCGGCAGGCCCTGGGCGATCCCGGCCTGGAGGTCGTGGACGTCGGCATCGTGGAGATAGGCGATGTCCACGTGGGTGAGGCCAAGCCGGTCCAGTGAATCCTCGATGCTGCGGCGAATGCCCGCCTCGGAGAAGTCCCACACGCGCCTGGTGGTGGCCGGAACGTCGAAGCCCTCTGGGTCCTGGCCACCGGCGGCGTTCGGCTTGAGCAGCCGGCCCACCTTGGTGGAGATCACGAAGTCGTCCCTTGGCTTGTCCCGGAGGACCGCACCCAGCCGTTGCTCAGAGAGGCCCAGGCCATAGTGCGGGGCGGTATCGAAGTACCGGATGCCGGCGTCCCAGGCAGCAAGAACGGTGGCGAGTGCTTCCCCGTCCGGGATGGCCCGGTACAGGTTACCTATTCCTGCTCCGCCGAAGCCAAGCTTGCCGAGGTTCAGTGGTGTCATGGCAACTCCCATACTTTGTGGATACCCGTATCCTCCCCCGGGCAAACCGCTAAGCGCGATCCTCCTGCTCACCGGGCGCGCCTGGTTTCAGGAACAGTTCAAGCACCGGAACCGCGACATCGGGCCGCTGCACAGGGAGCTTGATTGTCAACGTTCCCGGGGGTTGGCCACCAGGGGTCATGTTCATTGCCTGCTGCTGGGGATCGAGTTCCCGGAGGAACACCTCGGAGGCATCGTTCAGCAACTGCGCGTACTCAACCTTGCCGGCCAGGCCCGGGAGATGGACGTATTCGAACGGCCACGCGAACAGGTGCACGTACAGCCTGTCACCGCGCTGCGTGTAGCGGGCATCAGGCGGGGCCGTGAACTGGGAGGCCCCGGCGCCGTAAATGGCGCGTGAGTGCAGCTTCATCCATTCGCCAATTCCGTGCAGCGAAGCCAACGCCCGGGGGTCGATGTTGCCCCTGCCTGTCGGGCCGACGTTCAGGAGCAGGTTGCCTCCCTTGGACACCCCGTCGACGAGCATCCGGATCAGCATGTCGACTGACTTGTAGTCGAGGTTGTCGCGGTCGTAGCCCCAGCTTCCGTTGAGGGTCTGGCAAGCCTCCCAGGTGACCGGTACGCCGTCGAGCATCATGGGTCCGGCAGGCTGGTACTGCTCGGGCGTGATGAAGTCTCCAGGGATATCAAGCCTGTCGTTGACGATGATGCCGGGCTGCAGCTCCCGCACCATGGCGAGCAGGGCCTCGGAATCCCAGTCCTTCCGGCCTTTGCCACCCCAGAACTCCTCCTGCCCGAGGCCTGCGTAGGAGAAGTCGAAGAACAGGTAATCGATGGTGCCGTAATTGCTCAAGAGCTCACGCACCTGGCCATGCAGGTACTCCCGGTAGCGGGCCATGTCCCGCCCGCTGTTCACGCTTTCGACGTCGGCCGCGTTACGTTGCGGATGTACCCCGTCGATGGTGAAGTCGGGGTGGTGCCAGTCGACGAGCGAGTGGTAGAAGCAGACTTTCAGCCCCTCAGCCCTGAGTGCTTCCACGTATGGGGCGATCAGGTCCCGACCGGCGGGCGTGTTGGTGGCCTTGTACTCCGTCAGCGCCGAGTCCCACAAACAAAAGCCTTCGTGGTGCTTGGTGGTGAGGACCACGTACTTCATTCCCGCCTGGCGGGCGGCACGGGCCCATTCACGGGGATCGTAGAGATCGGGATCAAAGCGCCGGAAGTACTGCTCGTACGCTTCGACACTGAGTTCTTCCCGGTTCATCACCCACTCGTGCCGGGCAGGCAGTGCATAGAGTCCCCAATGCACGAACATCCCCAAACGTGCCTCTTCAAACCAAGGTGCGTGCTGGATCAACGGGTTTCCTTCCATACCGGGCCGTTCGGATAGCTGCGTATCACGGTGCTCATTCGGATCCTGAAGAGCGTCCAGATTCCCACCGACACTAAACATCTGATGTATTACTTGTCAACGGGTCACATTTCCATAGCAGAGACGACCCCACCACACTAGAGTTCGGATGTTAGTCCCGAACGCACGGAGGAAGCCATGACCTTGAAATTCGCCAGGCTGGGTACGGCCGGAAACGAACAACCGGCAGTCATCGCCCAGGACGCCGACGGCACCGAAAAGTACTTCAGCCTCACGGCCCTGACCAACGACATCGACGGCGGTTTCCTCGCCTCAGACGGCATCGCACGCACCCGGGAAGCCTTGGACAAGGGTGAACTTCCAGAAATTTCCGCAGCTGGCCTGCGCATCGGCGCACCCGTAGCCCGGCCCGGCGCCGTGGTGGCCATCGGCCTGAACTACACCGCCCACGCAGCCGAATCCGGCGCAACTCCGCCCGAGGTGCCCGTGGTGTTCCTCAAGCCGAGCAACACCATAGTCGGCCCTTTCGACGCTGCACCCATCCCGCCGTCGTCGGAAAAGTACGACTACGAAGTGGAACTGGCAATCGTGATCGGCCGGGAAGCGTCATACCTTTCCTCTCTTGAGGAGGCGGAAAACTGCATCGCAGGCTACGCAGTGGCAAACGACCTCTCCGAGCGCGACTACCAAATCCCGGGCGCAGCCGGACAATGGACCAAGGGCAAATCCCTCCCGGCCTCCACTCCCCTGGGCCCGTGGCTGGTGCCCGCCGCCGACATCGACCCGGACAGCCTGCGCCTCCAGACCGTGGTCAACGGCGAATCCCGCCAGGACTCCAACACCTCTGACATGATCTTCGACCCCGCCACGATCGTCCACCACCTCAGCCAGTACATGGTCCTGGAACCCGGCGACGTCATCATCACGGGCACACCCGAAGGGGTGGCCATGTCCGGCCGGTTCCCCTTCATCCAGCCGGGTGACGTGGTGGAGGTGGAAATTGAGCGCCTGGGACGCCAGCGCCAGGAGTACTTCCGGGCCACCGCAGGCAGCACCCCAGGAGTGCGGTTGCATCCGGTTTCGTAACGCAACGGGCTCGCAACGTCCTGCGGCGACGGTTCGCCTATGCTCAACTCCAAGGCATCAACGGCGATCCACCGAGGAGTTACACGCATGACGAACTGGCGCATCAGGGACTTCCACTCGTCCGATTTGGACGGCATCCTGCACCTCTGGGAGTCGCTCAAGGCTGACGGAGTCGAGCCCGTGTACGCATTGTCGGAGGTCCTCGCCTCGTGCGAAAAGGACCATGCGGTGGTTGCGGTGCAGGGCGAGCAGGTGGTGGGCGCCGCCGTCGGACGTGCCGCGCACGACCAAGGCTGGATCGTTTTCCTCGCCACCCTGACCGAGTTCCGCGGTCGCGGCATCGGCACCTCGCTGCTGTCCGCCGTCGAAAACCGCATGGCCCCGCACGGGCTCAACAAGCTCTCCGCCCTGATGCCGGAAACGGAAACGCGCGTGGAGGCGTTCCTGGGCCGCGGCTTCGTGGTCAAGAAAAACCTGCGCTACTTCGAGCGGACCATCCCGGTGCAACGCCAGGAACTTGGCGCGTTGGGGCTGCTCGGCGGGCGCATCCTGGCCCGGGATCTCTGGGAAAACGTCGCAGGAATGCGACGGGAAAAGGAACTGCTGGAACGCCGGCTGGTACTGCCGTTGGCCGAAGCAGACCTTGCCGACGAATACGGCGTCGTACCACCGCGCGCTGTGGTGCTGTTCGGTCCGCCGGGCACGGGCAAGACCACTTTCGCCAAGGCCATCGCATCGCGGTTGGAGTGGCCGTTCGTGGAGGTCTTTCCTTCTCGGTTGGCCTCCGATCCCAAGGGCCTGGCCGGAGCCTTGCGCGAGACGTTCCTGGAAATTGCCGAGCTCGAACACGCCGTCGTGTTCATCGACGAGGTCGAAGAGATCGCCTCGCAGCGTGCCGGTGATCCGCCGTCGCCGCTTCAGGGCGTCACCAACGAGCTCCTCAAAATCATCCCGGCCTTCCGTGAGCAACCCGGGCGGCTCCTGGTGTGCGCCACCAACTTCATCCGCGCCCTGGACACTGCATTCCTCCGCCACGGCCGCTTCGACTACGTCATTCCGATCGGCCTGCCGGACGTCCATGCCCGCGAAGCCATGTGGCAGCGCTTCATCCCGGCCACGGTGGTGGACTCGGTAGACATTCCATTGTTGGTTTCGCGGACTGAGGGATTCTCGCCCGCGGATATCGAGTTCGCGGCCCGCAGCGCCTCCCAGCGCGCCCTGGAGAAAGCCGTGTACGACGACGGCGCTGCCGCCGCCCCGGCGTCGAACGGACGCAAGGGGCCCGTCACACAGGATTACCTCGACGCGATCGCTGACACCCGCACGACCGTCAGCGCCGAAGTCCACCAGGACTTCCTGGAAGACATCGACGCCCTGGGCCGCGTCTAGGCCGAGCCGCTGCCGAGTTCGTGGGAACGGTAATCTTTGAGCCATGTCCACAAATCCACTTCGCCATGCCCTGTCCAAAATGGGCGGCCGCGATCCTCACGAAAAGCACCGCACAGCCACACCCCTGGAGCTGTTTTTCGACCTGACCTTTGTTATCGCTTTCGGTGTTGCCGGCAACCAGTTCGCGCATGCCGTCGCCGAGGCGCATTTCGGCGCGGGCCTGCTGGGTTTCGGCTTTGCGATGTTCGCGGTGATTTGGGCCTGGATCAACTTCACGTGGTTCGCCAGCGCCTACGACACGGATGACTGGGTTTTCCGGGTGGTCACCATGGTCCAGATGGTGGGTGTCCTCATTCTCGCCATGGGCATCGAGCCGATGTTCCACTCCATCGTGGAGGGCGAGCACGTGAACAACGTCGCCATCCTCATCGGCTACATCATCATGCGCGTCGCCTTGATCTTCCAGTGGTTGCGCGCCGCACGACAGGACCCGGAACGACGGGAAACATGCTTGCGCTACGCCAAGTACCTTGCGGTTGTGCAGATCGGCTGGGTCCTTGCCCTGGTGATCGAAACGGATGTCCTCACCACGTTCCTGATGGCAGCTCCCCTCTTCGTGCTGGAGATGGCAACCCCGTACTTTGCCGAACGCAAGATCCGGACGCCGTGGCATGCCCACCACATCGCCGAAAGGTACGGGCTGTTGGCAATCATTGCCCTGGGGGAGTGCCTGATCGGTGCTATTGAAACGCTGCGGGCCATCGTCGCAACCCACGGATGGTCAGTGGATGCTGCCCTGGTGGGGTTCAGCGGTACGGGGTTGGCGTTCGCCATGTGGTGGATCTACTTCATCCTGCCCGCAGGCCCTGCCCTCCATTTCCAGCGGCACCGCTCCTGGGTCTTCGGCTACGGGCACATCTTCATCTTCGCAGCCATCGCAGCCACTGGCGCAGGACTCCATATTGCTGCCTACTTCATCGACCACGAAGCCCACGTCCCGGCCGCGGGTGCCGTGGCCTCGATCGCCATCCCGATCATCCTCTTCAAGGTTTCACTCACCACGCTGTACAGCATCATGCTCGGCCGTGACCGTGACCTGCTTGTGAGCACAGCCGTAGTGGTCCTCGCCTTGGCGGGAAGCATCGCAATGGCTGCGGCCGGCGCCTCTGTCCCTCTATGCATGCTGGAAATGATGGCGGTCCTGGGCCTGTCCATCGCGTTCGACGAACGACGCGGGCACAAGGGTCGGGCCGCTGCGCTTCGGCGGCTGGAGAACGCGGCCGGCTGATGCGTTGCGGGGCCTGCTCTGCAGCCAAAATCGCCTTCATGGCGTGCAGAGCGGGCCCCGCAACGGCAAGGAAACCTATTCGGGAACGATCTCGTCCAGTTCCTGGAGCAGGTGCGGGTTGATCCGCTGCAGGATCAGCTCCACTTCCTCCCGGGGAACGGCCGTGTACAGGACGGGACGGGCGTCGGCGTACCGCGTTGTGGGCGGCTTGTCGGGCCACTTTTCCGCCAGCGCCCTGACCCTTTCCGGCAGCGAGTTGTGTGCGTTGTCGGCGATTTTCACCAACGTGGCGTCGTGGTCCTCGGCTACGAAGCGTATGCCGGCGTCGTAATCGTCCGGATCGTCGTGGAAGCGGCGGGTGACCCGTTCGATAATGTCTACGGCACGTTCGGAAACCCCCATGTCCAGCAGGGCTTGCCTGGTGATGGGCGTGTCCTCGGCGATGTCGTGAAGGTAGCCGGCGATCTGGATGTCCTCGTCAAAGTCCGCGAGCGCGTCGCCGACGGCCAGGACATGCTCGCGATAAGGGCGCTTGAGCTTGTCCTTCTGCCGGTTATGGGCCACCTCTGCCAGGACTTGGGCGGTCTCTACGGTGAAGCGTGGTTCGGTCATGTTGGCCTTCGGATGGGTGCGGCGCCGATGATGCTCGGCCCTGTCTTCAGGCTATCTGCTTCCCCGCAGGGACAACACCGGCGGGTCAGTCCTGGACAGCCCGCGCCGCGATGGCAACAGTGACAGCCCTGGGCAGGCGCTGCGCGAAACCGGCCGCGATGCGGTTGGCCCAGCCGGACACCACGCTGCCGGGTGTGCCCTTGCGGTCGAGCGCCTTGAGCGCGGTTCCAACAACCTGCCCGGAGGACTGCATGCGGCCGGCAGCTGCGGACTGGCTTCCCACGACGTCGAAGAATTCCGTGCGCGTTGCACCGGGGCATAGGGCCAGGACGTTGAGCCCGGAATCCTTGGTCTCGTGGGCAACGGCTTCCGTGAAACTGAGCACGAATGCCTTGGTGGCTCCGTACACTGCCATGCCGGGGATGGGCTGGAACGCGGCAGTGCTGGCCACGTTGACCAGGGCTCCGGTTCCGGAGGTGAGCATACCGGGAAGGAAGGACCGGGTGATCCCGACCAAAGCGGCCACGTTGAGGGATATTTCGGAGGCAATGACATCCGGCACTTCCTCGACGAACGGCGAGTGGGTTCCGAAGCCGGCGTTATTGATCAGAGTGTCCACGGTGATTCCACGGCGGCTGACTTCCTCGAAGAGTTCCTGGCCCACACCTGGGCGACCCAGGTCCATGGGAAGCACCGTGACCGTGACGCCGTGCTTGGAGCGGAGTTCCTTTGCGAGCTCTTCCATGCGGTCCGCACGCCGGGCGACCAGGACGAGGTTCGCACCCCGGGCAGCGAATTGCTGGGCGAACTCGGCGCCGAGTCCTGAGCTGGCGCCTGTGATGAGCGCGGTGGTGCCTGAGTAGGTCATAGTCACGGTGGGTCCAATCGGTTGGAGGAGAAAGTGAAGTAGTCGCTGTCTACATGGTAGGCAGCGCCTACTTTGTTGTCAATGACTACTTTCCTTTAGACTGGACTCATGACCCAGCAGCCCTACCATCATGGAAAGCTCCGCGAGGCCCTGCTGGAGCGCGCCATGGAATCCATCGAGGAAGTCGGTGTGGATGGCTTGTCCCTGCGACAGTTGGCGCGGGACGTGAACGTCAGCCACGGCGCGCCGGCCAAGCATTTCCGCGACAAACAGGCCCTGATCGACGCCCTGGCCCTGGCCGGCTTTGAGTTGATGAACAGCCTCATTCGCAACGCTTCCCAATCCGGCCTGGAGCTGCGGAACCGCTTCATCGGCGTCGGGAAAGCGTACGTGGAGTTCGCCGTAGCCCATCCGGCCCTCCTGACCGTGATGTACTCCAGCAAGCACCATCCGGATTCCAGCGCTGAACTGCGAAGCACGGGCGAACAAGGAATCCATGTGGCCCAGGCCATGATCGTCGAAGGTCAGAAGGCCGGAGAGCTGGCCGAAGGCGACCCCGGGACCTTGGCCACAGTGTGCTTCGTCAGCCTGCACGGAGCTGCCGTCCTTGCCGCCGGGAAACACTTGGACGGCACAACCGTGGACGACATCGTGAACGCCACCACGGACACACTGTGGGCCGGGATGGCAGCCGGCGTTCGCGCAGCGCAGTTCACGCCGTAGCTTTCCTAGGCGGGGCGACCCTCGATCGCCTGGCGCATGGCTGAACTCAGCAGGAAGTTGCGGCAGCCCACTCCCCCAGGCTCGGCTTGCTGCGGCACGTATCCAAAGCCGAGTTCATACACAGGGTCCGCGAACCCCAGAGATGCGCTGGCGCCGTCGTGCCCGAAAGCGCGGTAACTGCCGAACGGCATCCGGCTATGCGACTTCATGAAAACAGTGGCAAAGCAACCCGTCTCCCCAAACACGCGGTCAACGCCGAACACCTGCTCAGCTGTCACCGTACGGATGGTTTCTTCCGTCAGGAAGGGTCCGACGGCGGGCTGGCCGCCACCCGCTGCAGCGTCACCGTCGCCAGCCAAACCAGTCAGCGCGGCAGCATAAATTCTGGCCATGCCATCGGCGCTCGCGACTCCCGCCGCGGAGCTCAGCCCCGCGGCCCGCACTTCCGGGATGTTCGGCAGGTCCAGAATGTCGCCCACTGCAGAATTCGCCGCCAGGCCGAAGTGGCTGGCAGGATCCACCCACGGCCATGACGGATCCGCGGCCCATCGGAAACGCGCAAACTTGGCGTCGTCGGCTCCCGGCAGACCCAAGTAGAAGTCCGCACCCACAAGAGACCGGATTCGCTGCTCGAAGATCTGCTGCAGCGTGGAACCAGTAATGCGACGGCACAGCTCTTCCATGAAGATCCCGATGGTGAGCGCGTGGTAGCCGAAGGCCGCCCCGGGCTTCCATAGCGGAACAAGCGCTGCCAGCTTGGCCGCGGCGAGTTCAGAGTTGTTGACCTCCGCCAGAGTCAGTCCGCCTTCCACCCCCAGGAGCCCGGCCTGGTGGGACAGCAGTTGCGCGACGGTGACGGACTCCTTGCCTTGCGCACCGAACTCGGGCCAGTACTTGACCACCTCTGCGTCGAGATCAAGCACGCCATCCTGCACCAGCAACGCGATCACCAACCCAGCCATGCCTTTTGAACAGGAGAAGACTCCAGTGACCGAATCAGGACGGATGTGCGGACCGCCGCTGAGGTCCAGCACCTTAACGCCCCGATGGTAGGCCGCCACCTGCGCGGAATACTCGGGATCCTGGTCGAGGAAACGACCGAAGAGCTCGGCAACTGGTTCGAAACCGGGGGCGATCACTTGTGAGTGCATCCAGACAGCCTACTGGGACACCGTTTCAGGCTGCGGGAGTTTTCCACACCCACGGCTCCCGGGGCAGTCGCGCGGGGTCGAAAAACGGGAGCGCACCCTGCAATGGACCTGCTGGCAGCCCGAGTGATTCGAGTATCAGGTCGCGGACACGGTTGGCAGGGATTCCGACGGCGGCGAGGTCGCCCAGCGTCACTGCGCCGTCGCGCTTGGCCAGCCTCACGCCGTCGTGGTTCACCACCAACGGAACGTGGGCATATTCAGGCACCTGCACGCCAAGCAGCGTGGCCAGGTACGCCTGCCGGGGGGTGGAGGGGAGCAGGTCGTCTCCACGCACCACCTGGTCGATTCCCTGATGGGCGTCGTCCACAACCACGGCCAGGTTGTAGGCCGTGACTCCATCGTTCCGGCGGAGCACGAAGTCGTCCACCATGCCCACGAAGTTCCCGTTCAACTGGTCCTCAACAGCCCACTCCGCAACGTCCGAACGCAGGCGTATGGACGCCGGACGCGACGCCCTGCGGATCTCCCGTTCAGCGTGCGACAGCCGTCGGCACGTCCCCGGATACGCTCCCTGCGGAGCATGCGGGGCCGAGGGAGCTTCCTGGATTTCCCGGCGCGTGCAGAAGCACTCGTAAGTACGTCCTTCGGCCGTCAAGCGGGCGATCGCGTCATCGTAGAGAGTGGTGCGCTCGGTCTGACGCACGACGGCGGCGTCCCACCCCACACCGATAGCCTGCAGATCGCGGAGCTGCTCAGCCTCCGCGCCAGACCGCGCACGGTCAAGGTCCTCGACGCGCAGCAGGAACGTCCGGGCAGTGGATTTCGCGAAAAGCCAGGCGAGGACCGCCGTACGAAGGTTGCCGACATGCAGTTCGCCCGAGGGGCTCGGGGCGAAGCGTCCAGCGGAAGTCATGGTCCAAGCCTATGCGGCTGAACACGCGGGCCAGGCAACGCAAGAGCCCCTCAGCTACCGCAACGATCCGGTAGCTCAGGGGCTCTTACTTGCTGCCCGCACGAACGGGCGAGTGCAGAATGACAATGCTGTGAACAAGAGTCAATCAGCGGCTGCTTCCTTGCGGGAAACCTGTACAGGGCTCCGGGTGGTGTTCCGGGTGCCTTGGCGCCGGGCCGGGATCAGCGGTAGCCTCTCCCTGCTTCGTTGCCACCATTTCAGCAGAAGGCATACAGTTGGAGCAACGGACAGTGACTTGATTGGTCGATTTGACCAGTCGAGCTAGGAGAAGACGGCAGGAAGTGGTCACTTTGCAGGAACTGGACGCGACAGACCGTCGAATCCTCGCCGCGCTGGACGAAGACCCCCGGGTCCCCATCATGGTGCTTGCCCAAAAATTGCACCTTGCGCGCGGGACCGTTCAGTCCCGGCTGGAACGCATGACCGCATCCGGAGCCCTGCGCGCCAACAGCAGCCGTGTCCTGCCATCGGCCCTTGGCCGCGGGGTGGCGGCAGCGGTCAGTGCCGAACTCGACCAAAGCCACCTGAACGAAGCGATTGCCGCCCTGCGGAAGATCCCCGAAGTCCTGGAATGCCACGCGCCGGCAGGCGACACCGACCTCATCATCAGGGTTGTCGCCAAAAGCCCTGACGATCTCTACCGCGTTTCCGAGGAAATCCGGCTCTGTCCGGGGATCGTGCGCACATCCACCAGCATGTTCCTCAGGGAAGTGATTCCGTACAGGACCACTGGCCTGTTGTCGGAGTAGTCACTAAACAGGAGGACCGATGTTGGTCTTCAGGTTCTTCATGACCAGCGTTGACGTCAGCCGCTCCACCGCTGGCAGCGCTGCGAGTTCATCGTCGTAAAAGCGCTGGTAGGCAGGCAAGTCCGCTGCGATGACCTTCAACAGGTAGTCCGGCGAGCCGAAAAGCCGCTGCGCCTCCACAATGTTGGGGCTGGCAGTCACCCGGGCCTCGAAGGCGGCCATGGTCCCGCGGTCCACCTGGCGCAGCGTCACGAAAACAATCGCCTCAAAGCCGAGCCCCACGGCGGACGGATCGATATCAGCCCGGTAGCCGCGGATCACTCCGGTGGACTCCAGATCCCGGAGTCGTCGGTGGCACGGGGCCACCGTCAAGCCCACCTTCGAGGCGAGGGCCGTGGCAGTCATTCTTCCGTCTTCGCGAAGGTGCCGCAAAATACTTCTGTCTATTCCATCGATCACGCAATTATCTTACTCAGGTACGCGGATTCTGCGCGAAATAGGGGAACACTTATGGCCCTATTTTGCCTAGAGTTTTCCTAGCTCAACAATCTTTGGAGAACCCCGTGAATCCGCAGCTCTTCCTCGCCTTTATCCTCGTGGCGGCCACCCTGGCCTGCACCCCAGGCGTCGACTGGGCGTACTCCATTTCCGCAGGGCTACGCCAGCGCAGCTTTGTCCCGGCAGTCGCCGGATTGTGCAGCGGCTACGTCATCCACACCCTGCTGATGGCGGCAGGTTTGGCAGCACTCCTGGCGGGTGTCCCCGGACTTCTGGGCTGGCTCACCGTCGCGGGGGCCGGTTACCTGTTGTGGCTCGGCGTCTCAACCATCCGCTCATGGCGAGGCGCCAGCTTCAGTGCGGAAGACGGCGTCGTGCAGTCCGCCAACCAGCTCCGGACGTTCCTGCAGGGGATGGGCACCAGCGGCATCAACCCCAAGGGCTTGCTGTTCTTCGTGGCGCTCGTGCCGCAGTTCGTGAGCCCCGAAGCAGCGCTTCCCATCCCCGTGCAGTCCGGCTTGCTGGGCCTGACATTCGTGCTCCTTGCGGCAATGGTCTACACCGCTGTGGCTTTGACCTCGCGGAAGCTGCTGGCGTCACGGCCCGGCGCGGCCAGGGTGGTCACCCTGGTCAGCGGGATCATCATGATCGGGCTGGGGGCAGTGCTGTTGTCCGAACAACTGCTTCCGTTGGCCCAGGCTTGGGCAAACGCTCCAGCCTAGACGTCGCCGTTTTCGTAGCGCCAGCTGCCACCGGTCACCGCGTTGTACTCGGTGACGTTCATGGACGTGCTGCGGGGACCCAGCCATTTGGCCAGGAGATCCGGATCCACATGGGCCTTGAAGACCGCACTGATCGGCGCATCGAAGTCACGGACCGTGTCGACGAACGGAACGCCGTCGCTAGCGGTGATGGTGGTTGGATTGCTCATTTCAGTTCCTCTTCCCTATTTCTCCGCGGCCCCCGTGGGACCGTTGTCGGCCAGGAGTTCGTCGAGTAGCCGGAAGCGACGCTCGGCGATCAACCGGTACTGGTCCAGCCAGGCCGTCAACCGCTCAAGGGCAGCGGAATCGAGGTGCACGGGGCGGCGCTGCGCGTCGCGTGAACGCGTCACCAATCCCGCATGCTCGAGGACCTCGATGTGCTTGGAAACCGCTTGTTTAGTAATGGTGAAAGGTTCTGCGAGTTCATTGACTGTGGCGTCACTCCGGGAAAGACGGGCCACGATCGCCCGCCGCACGGGATCGGCCAAGGCCATGAAGGCCCTGTCCAACGCTTCAGGGCCCAGTTCTGCCGGGTCCATACCCACTCAACCTTTCGTAATCAACCTTTGGCTTTATCAACCTCTAGCTTGACTACAACGATATGCCGGGACACAACCGGGCACAAGGGATTTATTCGCCGCCGAGCTGCCTGAAATCGTTCTCCCACAAGCGACGCATCTCCGCGTCCTTGCGGATGACTTCCAGCGTCTCCAGTTCCTCAGGAGGGGCAGGCCGCTTGGACCACGGCGTCAAGGTTCGACGCCCCTGGTCCAGCGCCAACAAAGCCCGGTCAGTCAGGGCGTCATTCCGCAGCACCAGGCTGGTCTTACGGCGGCGGAGGACTTCCTTCAGGGCAGCCTGCGCGGAGTCAATATCACCCCGCGCCCGCTGCGACCGCGCCCGGATCAGGAGCAACGCTGCCGAGAGGTCGTCCGTATTCAACAAACCCTCGGTCCACAACACCACGTCACGGTGGCGGCCCAGCGAATAGGCCGCCGTGCAGCGCGCCAACGCAGAAGGCAACGACGGCGGCAAACCCACCACCGCTTCCAAGGCTGACTCCGTCATCCCCATCTCCCTGAGGCAATGGGACAACGCCAGGAACACTGACTCTTCGCTGAACAAAACCGGCACCTCAATGCGTTCGGCAACCTCCACCCGGGTGACCACCTGCCCAAGGTAGATGGATGAGAACTGGCTCGCGTCGTCGTCGATCCTTGTTGTTAAGCCGCGCTGCAACAGCTCCGACGCGCGCAGGTAGCCGCCATGCTTGTAGGTCAGCAGCCCAGCCACCACAAGGCACAACCCCGCCCACCCCGGATACGTCCGGCCAAGTGCCAGGAGCCGCTCGGGCTCGGTGGACGTGAAAACGGCGTCATGCATGGCCTTGGCCGGCCTGGACGACAACACCCTCAGCCGGGGGACGTTTCCGACCACGGAAATCCTCGCCTGGTCCCTGCCACTCAGCACCCCGGACAGCACCCCGCCCACGCCATCCGCGAGGCCCCGGACAGGGGTGCGGACATGGCCGTCGCGGAAAGGCGTGAAATCACGGGTGTCGTGGAAGATCGTGTGCACGCGTCCGTGGGGAGCTTGGCTCATAAAACCATGCTAACCGTCGCTGAACTGGGCACATCCCCTGCTATCGGAGGCATTTCAGGAGTATTATGGCGGCGTCGGCAAGGTTTTGCCACACCCCTTGCCGCAGGTCGGCTCTCCATGAGAAGAGCCGGATAACCGCGTGAAAGGGAGGACTGATGACCACCGCTTCGCACCCCGCCGAACACCACCACATGATGGGGTTGACACTTCGCAACACCGCCATGGGCGTTGGCGTTGTATTTCTGCTGGTTGGTGTCCTGGGCTTCATCCCGGGAATCACCACCAATTACGGCGCCATGACCTTTGCGGGACATGATTCCGGCGCCATGCTGCTTGGAGTCTTCCAAGTGTCCATACTCCACAACATCGTCCATCTGCTGTTTGGCGCGGCCGGCTTGGCCATGGCAAGGAACGCACGCATGGCCCGTCTGTTCCTCCTCGGCGGCGGCGCCGTTTACATCGTTCTTTGGATCTACGGCCTGGTCATCAACCAGGAAACAGGCGCCAACTTCGTCCCGTTCAACACTGCTGACAACTGGCTGCACCTGATCCTTGGCGTTGCCATGATCGGTTTGGGCGTTTGGCTCGGCCGGGATGCCATGGACGAGGCACCCTCTGCGCGAAGGAACATGTAAGTCTTCCGCGCCCCATATTAAACAACGACGGCGGCTGCTCCCCTTAGGGGGACGGCCGCCGCACCGTTGTGCTAGCCGAGAAGCCGGTGCTCATAGGCAAACGACACCAACTGAAGACGCGTTCCGACATCCAGTTTCGTCAGGACACTGCGCAGGTGCGTTTTCACGGTAGCTTCGGACACGAACAGGCTTTCCGCCATGGCACCGTTGCTCAACCCTTTCGCAGCAAGCAGGAAAACGTCCCGCTCCCGTGCAGACAATGGCTCCAGAACCGAAAGGTCCGGGCCGGCGGACGGGATCGTCCGCGCCGCGTGCTGAAAGAGATCATGTACCGATCCAGGCGCGATCACCGAATAGCCGGAGTGAACAGTCCTGATGGCCGCCAACAGGAATTCGGGCTCCGCACTTTTGAGCAGGTACCCGCTTGCACCTGCCTGTACTGCCTCCACCACAGCTTGGTCGCGGTTGAACGTGGTCAAGGCAATGATTTTCGGCTTCTCCAGCCCCTCCCGCGCAGCGGCATCCCGGATGCGGCGGGTGGCAGTCACACCATCCATGACAGGCATACGAAGGTCCATCAGCAGGACCTCCGGGGGCTGCTCTGCCGCCAGGGCAATCGCCTGGCTGCCGTCTTCAGCCTCCCACGCCAACAGCATGTCCGGCTGACTTTCAACGAGCATTCGGATGCCAGCACGGAACAGGGGCTGGTCGTCTACCAATGCGACGGAAAGCGGCGCCGAAGCCTCAGGCATGATCGACGACTTCCGAGGTCCGTTCTCCCAGATCCGTCAGCCCACTGGAAGGTTTGGCAGGAACCTGCAGGGACCCTGTGGATGTCCCATAAGGAAGAAATGCAGTCACCCGAAACTGTTGGCCGTCAGGTCCCGCCGTCAGCCAACCCCCGGCAAGGTGGGCGCGCTCGCGCATTCCAGGGATGCCACGTCCGGCCCGACTGGTGGCATGCCCGGCGTCCGTTTCCCCCAACGGCACGGACGCCGGCAGCCCGGAGGAAGAATGAAGTGTCAAACCCGGGCCGCTCCAATCGAAATGCACCCGCACGTCGGTCCCACGGCCCCCGTGCTTCAGTGCGTTGGTGAGGCATTCCTGGATGATCCTGAAAACTGCAAGCTGCTGACCAGCCCCTAATTCGACGGGTACGCCGCTTTCGCTCTGCTCAATCGTGAGGTTGCCGCGACGCATCCGTTCTACCAGGGGTCCGATGTCGCTGATCCGGGGTTGCGGCGTCACCATGCCGTCCTCCCGGACACCTTCGATGACTCGTTGCGCTTCAACCAACGCGTGCCTGGCAGATACAGCGATGTTTTCCAAGGCATCAAGGACAGGCTTCGGCTGACCACCGCTCAGATACCTCGTGCCGTCGGCTTGAGCCGCAATGACGGCCAGTGAGTGAGCCAGCACGTCATGCAGGTCGCGGGCAATCCGGGTTCGTTCTTGCTCCACGATGAGCTCAACTTCTGTCTCTTTCAGGCTCGCCTGGGCTACGGCACGGGCATTGGATAGCAACTTCCGGTCCTCGTAGAGAGCCGCCAGAATTCCCAATGTCCCGAAAGCCGCCGCTGCGAGCATTAAGGTGCTCAGCAATTGCCAACCGTAATTCCGCAACGCGAATGCGTCTCCGTAATAGAGCGGCATGAACCAACCAACTCCGTCGCCGTAGCGCCAAGAGATCATCATGAACGTCATCACCATCGCAAAGACCACGTTGGAGGCGGCCGCCCAAATCCTTTGCTTCTTATTGCCCGTCCACATGATGAATCCCAGGGCAATGAAAGACCCCAGGTAAATGGCCCAGTGGTTTGCCAACATGGCGGGGATGATGTGCAAAAGTTGCCCCAGCAGCAGAGCGCCCGTTAGGCCCAAGGAGACGTATGGCTTCCACGTAGCGAGTCCCAGCACTGCAGTCATCACCAGAAGTGGGACGGCGCCTGGCCAGTAGAGCCCAGGCCACGGCCCCATCCGGCCAGCTTCCCCCACGCACCACAACACGAAGAAGATCGCGGCCACCCCAGGGGCACCCCAACGCCGGACAACTCTCAGTGTTCGTTCCATGCCAGCCAGACTATCCGCGGCTCACACCGGAATCGGGCGAAAACCCCATGCCGTGCGCGATCTCCACCTCGAAGCCAACACATTCATCCTTCAGGAGGCAACGCTGATACTGATACGTCGAAGACGGCCTTGTCGCTCAGCCCGGGCCGCGCCCTCCCAGGCGGGTGGTGACCTTGGCCGCCGCCTCGGCGCACGCCTCCCCCAAGCTGGTCAGGACGTCTTGCGAGACCCGGAACTTTGGCGCAGGGATCAGCACAGAGGCCACAATGTCGCCGCGGTGATCGTAGACCGGGGAAGCCACGCCTACTTCCTCAATGGATGTCTCCCCAAAATTCACTGACCACCCACGCTGCGCCGACTCATCCAACCGGCCAAGGTAGGCCTCCATCGAGGCATCATCCAATCCAGGGAGCGTAATTGACCCGCTCTTCAACAGGTGACGTACCCTGTCCTTATTCTCCGCCGCCAGGAACACCTGGACGGACGAGCTCAGCGCCTCGCTATAGCGCGCTCCCAGCGGGGCGAGGTGCTTGACCTGGTGCCGGCTGGGGATCTGCTCCACGCACATGGACTCGACGCCGTTCCACACCATAAGCGCACTGGTCTCACCTGTGCGTTCCGTGAGTTCGCGCAGTACGGGGTAGGCGACGCGGCGCTCTTCGAGTTCCGCCAGGAGCGGGCCCGCCATCGCGATCATCCCCAGCCCCAAGCGGAACCTGCGCGAATCGACGTCGCGCTCTACCAGGTTCTCCTGTTCCAGCGTCGCAAGGATGCGGGAGACGGTGCTCTTGTGCAGGCCCACGCGGCCCGCGATTTCGGTGACACCCAGGAGCGGTTCGTCGGCGGTAAAGCTCCGCAGCACGGCGATGGCGTTGACAATGACCGAGGTGCTTTTACTGTCACCATTGCTGTTGCTGTTTTCAGGAGCGTCGTTGGATTCCGTGGGAGTCATGGGTTCACTATATTTCGCTGGAGAAGGGGCGAATGGCCGGTGGACACCACGCTGTGTCCACCGGCCACATCAAGCTAGGCTCCGATGATGTTGTGTTCGGGGCCGAACGGGAACTTGGTGATGTTCTCCGCGCCGCCCTCACCCACCACCAGGATGTCGTGCTCGCGGTAGCCACCCGCGCCCGGCTGTCCGTCCAGCACCGTGATCATCGGCTCCATGGAAACCACCATGCCCGGTTCCAGCACAGTGTCGATGTCCTCGCGGAGTTCAAGACCGGCTTCCCGTCCGTAGTAGTGGCTGAGCACACCGAACGAGTGGCCGTAGCCAAACGTCCGGTTGGCCAGGAGTCCATGGCTGATGTAGATCTCGTTAAGCTCGGCGGCAATGTCCTTGCACACTGCGCCCGGCTTGATGAGTTCCAAACCACGCTTGTGGACCTCTACGTTGATGTTCCACAGCTCCAGTGAGCGGGCATCCGGTTCGCCGTAGAACAGGGTACGTTCCAGTGCGGTGTAGTAGCCGCTGGTCATGGGGAAGCAGTTCAAGGACAGGATGTCGTGTTCCTGGAGCTTGCGGGTCGTTGCCCAGTTGTGGGCGCCGTCGGTGTTGATGCCTGACTGGAACCATACCCACGTATCCCGGATTTCGGAGTCCGGGAAGGTGCGGGCGATCTCGTGGACCATGGCTTCGGTGCCGATCAGGGCAACCTCGTACTCGGTGATGCCGGCGGTGATGGCGTTGCGGATGGCTTCGCCACCGAGATCGCCGATCCGGGCTCCGTGCTTGATGACCGCAATTTCTTCGGCGGACTTGATCATGCGCTGACGCATGGCCGCCTGGGCGATGTCCACCAGCGTTGCGCCCGAGAAAGCCGCTTGGATTTTGTTGCGGTTGTCCAGCGGCAACGAGTCATCTTCGACGCCGATGCGGCGCGGGTTGATGCCGCGGGTCCGCAGGACCTCGTGGATGGCGTGGATGTAGTTGTCACGGCGCCAGTCCGTGTACACGAGGTTGTCGCCGTAGCTGCGGCGCCATGGCATACCGGCGTCGATGTTTGCCGTGATGGTGACGGTGTCATCCTTGGTGACCACCATGCCGTATGAACGCCCGAAGTAGGTGAAGAGGAAATCGGAGTAGTACTTGATGGAGTGGTAGCTGGTGAGGATGACGGCGTCGAGGTCCTTCTCGGCCATGATTCCCCGGAGGCCGGCGAGGCGACGTTCGAACTCGGCGTCGGAGAAGGTCAGCGAAACTTTTTCGCCGTTGTTCAGGACCTTGGTGCGCTCGAGCTTGGCGACATCGTTGACGGACTCGTTCTGGGTGAGGGTCATGGTGGTTCCTTTCAATGGGTGGGTTGTTCTAGTCCTGCTGCAGAGGCTTCTTGGAAGTCTCGGCTGCGAACAGGACTGCGATGAGGGAAACAATGGAGGCGGCCACGAGGTACCAGCCGGGGGCCAGCTTGCTGTGGGTGGCGCCGATCAGGAGGGTAGCCATGAAGGGAGCAGTTCCCCCGAACAGGGCGTTGGAGAGGTTGAAGCTGACCGCAAAGCCCGTGTAGCGGACTTTGGTGGGGAAAAGTTCGGCGAGGAAGCTCGGGAGCGTGCCGTCATTGAGCGTGAGCATTCCACCCAACAGGATCTGAACCAACACGATCACCAGGAAGTTGCGGGTGTCCAGGAGCATGAACGCGGGAACTGTCAGAAGAATGAACAGCACCGACGCCGTGAGGAGCATCCGCTTCCTGCCGAACTTGTCCGACGCAATCCCAGTCAGGAAGATGAAGCCGATGTAGCTGGCCAGGGCAATGGTGGTGGCCAGGAACGATTCCGTGGCGCCAAAGCCCAATTCTTCCGAAAGGTACGTGGGCATGTAGCTGAGGATCACGTAGAACCCGACGGCGTTCAGCAACACTGCGCCTGTGGCGATGACGAGCTGCTTCCTATACGTCTTGAACATGGCCAGCGCCGGTGCTTTGACGCCGTCGTCCTTCTCGGCCAGCTCCCGGAAGGCCGGAGTGTCCTCCAGCTTGGTCCGGATGTAACGGCCGATCAGGCCCATGGGCGCAGCCAAAAGGAAGGGCAACCGCCAGCCCCACTCGCCCAGTTGCTCCGCGCTGAGCAAAGAGCTGAGGATCGCGGCCAGCAGGGACCCCAGCAGCAGTCCCGCTGCGGTACTTGCAGGCACGACGGCGGCATACAGTCCGCGGCGATTGGCCGGTGCGTACTCCACCAGGAAGGCGGAAGCGCCGGCATATTCACCGGCGGCGGAGAACCCTTGGACCACCCGGACGAGGAGGAGCAGGATCGGCGCCATCACACCGATGGTGGCGTACCCGGGAATCAGTGCGATGCAGAAAGTAGCAACTGACATCAGCACGATCGAAAGGCTCAGAGCCTGCTTGCGGCCCAGCTTGTCTCCGATGTGGCCCCAGATGAAACCGCCCAGGGGCCGAACGAAGAAACTGATGGCAAAGACGCCGAAGGTCGCGAGCAGCGCTGTCTGACGATCCGATTCCGGAAAGAAGACCGTCGAGATGACGCCGGCCAAGTAGCCGTAGACGGCGTAATCGAACCACTCGACGAAGTTGCCGATGAAGCTGGCAGTGACCACTCGGCGTCAAGTGTCCTTGCTAACTGAATGGTTTGCTGTGGGGCTGGAACCGGAGGCTTGAGTTTCCTGCTCGGCTGCCAATGAGGATTCATTGCTCATGTGTCCACCAAAATCATTGGGGTTGCATTGAACGCAACGCTGTTGCACCAGATTATGTGTGTGGTCGATCACGGTCAAGAAGGTAAAGCAGCTCATTTTGTGAATAGAGCCAGTTTTGAAGAGCTACTGGGATTGTTGCAAGAGTTGCACTGATCGGTTTTAGGTTGCGCTAATCGCTCGATCCCACTCCAAGCCCCACCGCATGACAACGTCTGCGGCAGCCCGCGTGGACGCGCGGGATATGAGAGAGCGATCGGCTCAAACAGGCGGGATGTGAGAGAGCGATCGACTCAAACAGGCGGGATGTGAGAGAGCGTCAGGAGGGGCGGGGGTATCCGGCAGCGCGCGTCTAAGGGAGGAACGACCGAGCGCGCAGAGGATAGCCCCGCCCCCTCGGCCCCCGCCGACACTTGACCTGAGAGAGCGATCGGCTCAAACAGGCGGGAGGTGAGAGAGCGATCGGCTCAAGCCGGCGGGACGTGAGGGAGGGTCAGAGGACCTTGCGGATGGTCTCTTCGAAGCTGACTACGTGGTGCAGGGCGAGGTCGGCGGCGCGATCTTCGTCGCCGTCGGCAATGGCGGTGAGCAAGTCGGCATGCTCGGAGATGTGCCCTGAGACGGACGGCATTTTCTCGAGCATGTGGCACCAGATGCGGGTGGCGAGGTTGTCATAGCGAATGAGGACGTCCTCGAGGTGCGCGTTGGCTGAAGCCTTGTAAATGAGCCGGTGCACCTGGATGTCGTAGCGCATGAGTTCCTGCGAGGTGTTGTCTTGCCCTTCAAGCTCCCGGATAGCGGTGGCAACGGAGCGTAGTTCCATCCGCATCGCAGGGCTGGCCATGCGCGCGGCTTTCCGGGAGGCCAACGGCTCCAGCAGCTCACGGATTTCGGATACTTCAGCCAGCTGGGTGATGTCCACGCCGGTGGCGAACGTTCCGCGTCGGGGATAAGAAACCACCAGGTGATCGCTTTCGAGGCGCTTGATGGCTTCGCGCACGGGCGTGCGCCCGATGCCGAGTTCAGTGGCGATTTGTCCGTCGTTGATGGGATCGCCGGGCTTGATGTCGAGCATGATGAGCCTGTCGCGCAGCAGCAGGTAGGCGTTCTCGGCGAGGGACGTGCCCTGCGGAGCTGATTCCAGTGCTTCCAAAGCTGCGCTCATTGCTCTCTCCCGCTGTCGCAATCCTTGTCTGTTGGATGAGTTACCCAAGACCTGTTGACGACTATGTGATCTCCAACATACTATGGCAACAGTTCTAATATATCAGTTGCCGAACAGACGGCCACTAGACACTCGTCGAAGGAGAACACCATGGTTGAACCGCTGATCCGGCCGCTCGCACAAGCGGACCCGGAGGTCGATCAGGCGATCGCCCGCGAACTCATCCGCCAGCAGTCCACCCTGGAAATGATCGCCTCTGAAAACTTTGCCCCCACGGCCGTCATGGAAGCCCAAGGCTCGGTGCTGACCAACAAGTACGCCGAGGGCTACCCTGGCAAGCGCTACTATGGCGGCTGCGAACACGTCGACGTCATTGAACAACTGGCCATCGACCGCCTGAAGTCCTTGTTTGGCGCGGAATTCGCAAACGTCCAGCCGCACTCCGGCGCCCAGGCCAACGCCTCCGCCATGCACGCACTGATCAACGCGGGCGACACCATCATGGGCCTTAACCTTGCCCACGGCGGCCACCTTACCCACGGCATGCGGATCAACTTCTCCGGCAAGCTCTACAAGGTTGTTCCTTACGGCGTCCGCGAGGACACCCACACCGTAGACATGGCCGAGGTTGAAGCCCTTGCACAGGAGCACAAGCCGCAGCTGATCGTGGCTGGCTGGTCCGCGTACTCCCGCCACCTCGACTTCGCCGAGTTCCGCCGCATCGCCGACTCTGTAGGCGCCTACCTCATGGTGGATATGGCACACTTCGCCGGCCTGGTGGCAGCAGGGCTGCACCCCAGCCCAGTGCCGCACGCCCACATCGTCACGTCCACCACCCACAAGACCCTGGGCGGACCGCGCGGTGGCGTGATTCTGACCAACGACGCCGACATCGCCAAGAAGGTTAACTCGGCAGTTTTCCCCGGTCAGCAGGGCGGCCCGCTGGAGCACGTCATCGCCGCCAAGGCCGTCGCTTTCAAGATGGCCGCCGAGCCCGAGTTCCAGGAACGCCAGGTCCGCGTCCTTGAGGGCTCCAAGCTCTTGGCCCAGCGCCTCCTGCAGGACGACGTGGCCGCAGCCGGAATTTCCGTGGTCAGCGGCGGAACCGACGTCCACCTGGTGCTCGCTGACCTCCGTCATTCGGTGCTCAACGGCCAGCAGGCCGAGGACACCCTGCACCGCATCGGTATCACGGTCAACCGCAACGCCGTCCCGTTCGATCCCCGCCCGCCCATGGTCTCCTCCGGCCTTCGCATAGGCACTCCGGCACTCGCCGCCCGCGGCTTCGGCGCTGACGACTTCGCTGAGGTCGCGGACATCATTGCGACGGCGTTGATCGCCGCAGCAAACAGCAGCACCACAGCGGACGGTACACAAGAAGGCGACGTCACCCTGGACGATGCCACCGCCGTCGAACTCCGCAACCGCGTCACCGCCTTGGCGGACAAGTTCCCCCTCTACCCACACCTGAACAACGGCAATGGCGCCGAACGTGAAGCAGAACTGATTGGAGCAGCCAAGTGAGTGCAGACCACCTCCCCGAACACCCGGACTTCCTCTGGCGCAACCCGGACCCGAAGAAGTCGTACGACGCCGTGATTGTGGGCGGCGGCGGGCACGGCCTGGCCACCGCCTACTTCCTGGCGAAGAACCACGGGATGACGAACATCGCCATCCTGGAAAAGGGCTGGCTGGCCGGTGGAAACATGGCCCGCAACACCACCATCATCCGTTCCAACTACCTCTGGGACGAGAGCGCGGCCATCTACGAGCACGCCCTCAAGCTCTGGGAAATCCTGCCCGAAGAGCTCGAGTATGACTTCCTGTTCAGCCAGCGCGGCGTCATGAACCTCGCGCACACCCTGGGTGATGTCCGCGAAAGCGTTCGCCGCGTGGGTGCCAACCGGCTCAACGGCGTGGACGCAGAATGGCTGGATCCGCAGCAGGTCAAGGAACTCTGCCCCATCCTGAACATCAACGACAACATCCGCTACCCCGTCATGGGCGCCACCTACCAACCGCGTGCAGGCATCGCCAAGCACGACCACGTTGCTTGGGCCTTCGCCCGCAAATGTGACGAGCTGGGCGTGGACATCATCCAGAACTGTGAAGTCACCGGCTTCATCAAGGACGGCAACCGGGTCACCGGCGTCAAGACCACCCGCGGCGACATCAACACCGAAAAGGTGGGCCTGTGCGCCGCCGGCCACAGCTCGGTCCTGGCCGAGATGGCCGGCTTCCGCCTGCCGATCCAGTCGCACCCGCTCCAGGCGTTGGTTTCAGAACTCCACGAGCCGGTCCACCCCACGGTGGTCATGTCCAACCACGTCCACGTGTACGTCTCCCAGGCCCACAAGGGCGAACTGGTGATGGGCGCCGGCGTGGACTCCTACAACGGCTACGGCCAGCGCGGTTCATTCCATGTGATCGAGGAGCAGATGGCAGCAGCCGTGGAGCTCTTCCCGATCTTCGCCCGGGCCCACGTACTCCGGACCTGGGGCGGCATCGTGGACACCACTCTGGACGCTTCGCCGATCGTCGGGCTGAGCCCGGTTGAGAACATGTTCGTCAACTGTGGTTGGGGAACGGGCGGTTTCAAGGGCACCCCCGCGGCGGGCCTGACATTTGCGCACACCATCGCCACCGGCGCACCGCACAAGCTGAACAAGCCCTTCGCATTGGAACGCTTCGAGACCGGTGCCCTGATCGACGAACACGGCGCCGCAGCCGTAGCCCACTAGCCAGGACAGGACAGGAAAGACATGCTCCTCATTTCATGCCCCAACTGCGGGCCACGCGACGAAACCGAATTCCACTACGGCGGCCAAGCACACATTGCCTACCCGGAGAACCCGAACGACCTTAGCGACCGTGAATGGGCTGAATACCTTTTCTACCGCGAAAACACCAAGGGCACTTTCGCCGAGCGCTGGGTCCACAGCACCGGATGCCGGCAGTGGTTCAACATGTTGCGCGACACCGTGAGCTACGACATCCACTCGATCTACGCGATGGGTCAGCCCCGCCCGGATACGCAATCGGGCCTCGCACCCGGAGCCCCCACCGCCGGCTCCACAGCACCCACCTCCTCGGAAGGAGTCTAGAAGTGACCAGTAAGAACGCACGCCTCGCCACCGGCGGACGCATCGATCGCAGCATCTCCTGGCGCTTCACCGTGGACGGCCAGGAATTCACCGGCCACCCGGGTGACACCATTGCTTCGGCGCTGCTGGCCAACGGCCACATCAACGCCGGCAACTCCCTTTACGAGGACCGCCCACGCGGCATCATGGCCGCCGGCGTGGAAGAGTCCAACGCCTTGGTCAAGATCGCTCCCCGCTTCCGCGGACATGTTGCCGAGTCCATGCTTCCGGCCACCGCAGTTTCCCTGGTGGATGGCATGAACATCGAACTCCTCTCCGGCCTGGGCAAACTGGACCCGAACGAGGACAAGGCCGAGTACGACAAGAAGTACGTCCACACGGACGTCCTGGTTGTCGGTGGCGGCGTTGCCGGTTTGGCAGCAGCCCGCGAAGCCGTCCGCACCGGAGCTCGCGTCATCCTGATCGATGACCAGCCCGAACTCGGTGGTTCGCTGCTCTCCGGTTCCACCGCTGAGGGACTCGCCGAAACCATCGAGGGCCAGCCCGCCCTTGAGTGGGTCGCGGACGTAGAGGCGGAGCTGGTTTCTGCCGCTGAATGCACTGTGCTGAACCGCACCACGGCCTTCGGCTCCTACGACTCCAACTACTTCATCGCCGCCCAGAACCGCACGGACCACCTGAGCGTCCCGGCAGCATCGGGTGTCTCCCGCCAGCGTATTTGGCACATCCGTGCCAAGCAGGTTGTCCTGGCTCCCGGCGCCCATGAGCGTCCGCTGGTGTTCGAGAACAACGACCGCCCGGGGATCATGCTCGCTTCGGCCGCGCGGACGTACCTGAACCGTTACGCCGTCGCAACCGGTTCGCGGGTGGTCATCAGCACCACCAACGATTCCGCCTACGCACTTGCTGCGGACCTGAAGGCGGCAGGCGTGGCGGTTGCCGCCGTCGTCGATGCCCGTCCGCAGATCAGCGCGAAGGCTGCTGCCGCCGTCGAGTCCGGTATCCGGGTCCTGATCGGCAGCGCCGTGGCGGATACCTCCGCGGATGAGAACGGCCGCCTGAGCGGCGTCACCGTCCGCAGTATTAACGACGACGGCGAACTCACCTCGGGCGTCGAACAGCTGGCTGCCGATCTCCTCGCCGTTTCCGGTGGATGGAGCCCGGTGGTACACCTCCACAGCCAGCGCCAGGGCAAGCTGCGTTGGGATGACGGGCTCGCTGCGTTCATTCCCGCCAAGCCGGTCCGTGATCAGCAGGTTGTGGGCGCAGGCCGAGGCAGCTACGAACTCCAGGACTGCCTCGCAGAAGGTATTTCCGCAGGCGCTGCCGCCTCCATCGCGGCTGGTTTCGAGTCCGCAACCAAGCCCGTCGAACTGCAGCCGCCCGTCCCTTCAGCTCCGAGCCGCCAGCTCTGGCTGGTTCCCGGCCAGACCGGTGAACCGGGCGAATGGCACCACCACTTCGTGGACTTCCAGCGCGACCAGTCCGTGGCCGACGTCCTTCGTTCCACCGGTGCCGGCATGCGGTCCGTGGAACACGTCAAGCGGTACACCTCCATCAGCACCGCCAACGACCAGGGCAAGACCTCCGGCGTCAACGCAATCGGCGTTATCGCCGCAGCGCTGAAGTACGGCGGAGCCGAGAGCATCCCCGGTGTCGGCGAAATCGGAACCACGGCCTACCGGGCACCGTTCACCCCCGTGGCCTTCGCAGCGTTGGCCGGCCGCCAGCGCGGCGAGTTGTTCGACCCCGCCCGCGTAACGTCCATCCACCCGTGGCACGTTGCCCAGGGTGCACTGTTCGAAGATGTTGGACAGTGGAAGCGCCCTTGGTACTACCCGCAGGCCGGCGAAGACATGGACACGGCCGTCCTGCGTGAATGCGCAGCCGTCCGCGATTCGGTGGGCTTCATGGACGCCACCACGCTTGGCAAGATCGAAATCCGTGGCAAAGACGCAGGCGAATTCCTGAACCGCGTTTACACCAACGCGTTCAAGAAGCTCGCCCCTGGATCCGCCCGCTACGGCGTCATGTGCACCCTGGATGGCATGATCTTCGACGACGGCGTGACGCTTCGCCTGGACGAGGACCGCTACTTCATGACCACCACCACCGGTGGCGCTGCCAAGGTGCTGGACTGGCTCGAAGAGTGGCACCAGACAGAGTGGCCGGAACTCGATGTGGTGTGCACATCGGTGACGGAGCAGTGGACCACGATCGCGGTCGTGGGTCCCAAGTCCCGCGCAGTGATCGCCAAGGTCGCTCCCCAGCTGGCCGAAAACGGCGGGTTGGATGCTGAAGCCTTCCCGTTCATGACCTTCCGCGAGACCACGTTGGCTTCCGGAGTGCAGGCCCGCGTCTGCCGCATCTCCTTCTCCGGCGAACTCGCATACGAAATCAACGTGCCGGCCTGGTACGGACTCAACACTTGGGAAGCCGTTGCTGCCGCAGGTGCCGAGTTCAACATCACCCCGTACGGCACCGAAACCATGCACGTCCTTCGCGCCGAGAAGGGTTACCCGATCGTCGGTCAGGACACCGACGGCACGGTCACCCCGCAGGACGCCGGGATGGACTGGATCGTTTCCAAGGCCAAGGACTTCATCGGTAAGCGCTCCTACCTCCGGCAGGATGCAAGCCGTGAGGACCGGAAGCACCTGGTGAGCGTCCTTCCTGTGGACCACTCGCTGAGGTTGCCGGAAGGCACGCAGCTGGTGGAGAAGGGCATCCCGGTCAACCCTGCCAACGGCCCCGTCCCCATGGAAGGCTTCGTAACTTCCAGTTACCACAGCGCCGCACTGGGCCGTTCCTTCGGCTTGGCACTGATCCAAAACGGCCGCAACCGCATCGGCGAAACCCTGGTGGCTTCGCTGGGAGACCAATTGGTGGACGTGGTTGTTGGCGAAACCGTACTTTTCGATGCTGAAGGGACCCGCAAAGATGGCTGAAACAGCAACACCAGCAGAAACCGTGAACAGCGTCCGGGGCGCCCGCCGCAGCCCGGCCGAGCACCTGGCCGAGGCTTTCGTCTCCGGCTCGGTACCGGGAACGGTGACTCTCACCGAAATTCCGTACCAGGCCATGGTGGGGATCCGGGTTGACCGAACGTCCGACGCCGGTGCACGCGTTGCTTCCGTCATCGGCAGCTTGCCTGCCGCTTGCGGTGAGGTAACGGGCAAGGATTCCGTGAACACCCTGTGGCTCGGCCCCACCGAGTTCCTGGTGGTCGCACCGGAGGAGGCCCACGACTCCCTGGGCGGATCGCTGGTCAAGGACCTGACCGCCGCATTGGGCTCTGACGCAGGCCAGGTGGTGGATTTGTCCGCCAACCGCACCACGTTCGAGCTCACTGGCAGCCACGCCCGCGCAGTGCTGGAAAAGACCTGTTCACTGGACCTTCACCCCCGTGTCTTCAAGCCCGGCACCGCGGTCTCCACGGAACTTGCGCACATCCCCGTGATGCTGTGGAAGACCTCGGACGAGTCCTACCGGATCTTTCCCCGGGCCTCGTTTGCCGACTTCCTGGGACGCTGGCTCCTGGACGCGATGCGGGAGTACGCCTCCCCTGAGGTCCCCTAATGGCACTGAGTGCGCTTGATCTGTTTTCTGTTGGCATCGGGCCGTCGTCTTCACACACGGTAGGCCCCATGCGCGCGGCAAAGCAGTTCACGGACGGTCTCGAATCGTCCGGCCAGCTTCCGGCCACGGTGCGCGTCCAGGCTGAGCTTTTCGGCTCACTGGGCGCCACCGGCCGGGGCCACGGCTCCGACAAGGCCGTGGTGCTGGGGCTGCAAGGCCACTCCCCCGAAACCGTGGACACCACAACGGCTGACGACCAGGTGGCCGCGGCCGCACTCGATGCCGAACTGCGATTGGGCGGCAACCATCGGGTGGACTTCAACTGGGACGAGGACGTGGTCCTGCACCGCCGTAAGTCCCTGCCGGCCCATCCGAACGGCATGACCTTCCGCGCGCTGGACCACACCGGAACAGTCCTGAGGGAGCGCAGCTACTACTCCATTGGCGGCGGCTTCGTGGTGGACGGGGATGCCTCGGGTACCGACAAAGTAGTAGCCGACGACACCGTCCTCCCCTACCCCTTCAGCACCGCCGATGAACTCCTGGCCATCTGTGTCCGCGAAAACAAGTCCATCTCGGACATCATGCTGGCCAACGAACTCGTGTGGCGCTCCGAGGAAGAGCTGCGTGAACGGCTCCTCGGTATCTGGGCCGTCATGCAGGAATGCGTGGACAACGGCTGCTCTGCCGAGGGAATCCTGCCGGGAGGTTTGAAGGTGAGGCGACGGGCGCCGTCGTTGTTCAAGACACTGGCCGCCACGGACGCCGCAAACAAGGCCGCAGGAGCTGCATCCAATCCTCAAGACCCTCTCCTGGCCATGGAATGGGTCAACTTGTTCGCGCTGGCCGTGAACGAGGAGAACGCTGCGGGCGGCAGGATCGTCACCGCGCCCACCAATGGTGCCGCCGGAATCGTCCCGGCCGTGCTGCACTATTACACCAAGTTTGTTCCCGGAGCCAACGACGACGGCGTCGTGCGCTTCCTGCTCGCAGCAGCCGCCGTCGGAATCCTGTTCAAAATCAACGCCTCCATCTCCGGGGCCGAAGTGGGCTGCCAGGGCGAGGTGGGTTCCGCCTGCTCCATGGCTGCTGCCGGTCTCTGCGAAGTCCTCGGCGGGACGCCCGAGCAAGTGGAAAATGCCGCCGAAGTGGGCATCGAACACAACCTGGGCCTCACCTGCGACCCTGTGGGCGGCCTGGTGCAGATTCCGTGCATCGAACGCAATGCCATCGCCAGCGTCAAGGCGATCAACGCCGCCCGTCTGGCCCTGCACGGCGACGGCAGCCACAAAGTGTCCCTCGACAAAGCCATCAAAACCATGCGCGAGACAGGCGCAGACATGAAATCCAAGTACAAGGAGACCTCCCGTGGGGGCCTCGCCGTCAACGTAGTGGAGTGCTAGCCATGACTGCCATCCAAACTGAAACTGCCACTGAGTCCTCTGCCGGGACAACCGTGGAGCACGTACTCACCCTCGACTGCCCCGAAGGTCCCGGAATCGTGCACGCGGTGTCCGGCTTCCTGCTGGACCACGGTTGCGACATCATCGACAACAAGCAGTTCGGTGACCGCGCAGAGGGCCACTTCTTCATGCGGGTGCATTTCGCGTCCGACGGCGACGAGTCCACGCTGGAGACCCTGCGTTCATCTTTCTGCCCCGTCGGCGAGAAGTACGGCATGAACTGGCAGCTGGAACGCCAGGGATACAAGCGCCGGGTGCTGATCATGGTCTCGAAGTTCGGGCACTGCCTGAACGACCTGCTGTTCCGTGCCCGGATTGGGGAGCTGCCGATCGACGTCGTGGGCGTCGTGTCCAACCACACCGACCATCAGGGACTTGCTGAATGGCACGGAATTCCGTTCTTCCACGTCCCTGTCACGGCTGCCACCAAGCCAGCGGCCGAGGGGCGCCTCCTGGAGATCATCGACGAGTTGGACGTGGAACTCATTGTCCTGGCCCGCTACATGCAGGTTCTCAGCGACGATCTGGCCCGGAAGCTCGACGGCCGGGCCATCAACATCCACCACTCCTTCCTGCCGAGCTTCAAGGGCGCCAAGCCCTACCACCAGGCCTATGCACGTGGCGTGAAAACTGTGGGGGCCACCGCACACTACGTCAACGGCGAACTGGATGAAGGACCCATCATCGCGCAGCAGGTAGTGGAGGTGGACCACACGTTCGGGCCGGACGATCTTGTAGCCGCAGGCCGGGACACCGAATGCAAGGCACTCAGCAACGCCGTTCGCTGGCACTGCGAGGGGCGGATCATCCTGAATGGGAACCGGACGATCGTGTTGAAGTAGGGCTTTGCACCGCCGAGATGGCAAAAGATGACACTCCCGAGCCTTGGGATTGTCATCTTCTGCCGTCTCGGCGCGGTGTTCAGGAGTCCTAGCCCTTCACGGCGTCGATCCACACACCGATGATCCAGGTACTCGCCGCAGCGCAGGCGAGCCCGAACTCCACCAGGATGCCGATCCCGGTCGCCTTGAGCGCGGCACCACTGGATTTCAGGGCAGCGGGGAAGTTGCGGGTCCGCTGGACTTCACTGAGGAGAAGCCCGACGGCGAAGCCCACGAAGAGCCCCACCACGGGAATGACGAACATTCCCACGACGCCCAGGATCACGCCAATCAGCACCGACCTGTTGGGAATACCGTGTTGTTTGAGCTTGCGTCCGGTCAGCACGGCGCTGGCCGCCATACCCGCCACCACGAACACCATCCCGATGGCGAAGATCACCCAGCCCACCGGACCGGCACCTCCCCAGATGGCCCAGGCCAGCAGGCTCGCGCCAATGAGGATACTGCCCGGCAGCACGGGAATGATGGTTCCGGCGACACCCACCGCAATGGCCAGGCCGCAGAGGATGGTCACGATGAGTTCGGCGTTCATGGCCCCAGTCTAGGTGCGCCCGGCAGCCCTGCCTGACAACCAAAGAACGACGGCGACGCTCCCCAGCACGGGAGGCGTCGCCGTCGTCGGTCTTGAGTTGTAACCGCTATTCAGCCACGGCGGCAGCAACTGCCGCGGTGACGGCGGGCGCCACTCGGGCATCCAACGGGCTCGGCACGATGTAGTCGGCGGAGAGGTCCTCTGCAGCAAGCTCAGCAATGGCGTTGGCAGCAGCGATCTTCATGGCTGGGGTGATGCGGCGGGCGCCAGCGTCCAGAGCGCCGCGGAAGATGCCCGGGAAGGCAAGGACGTTGTTGATCTGGTTCGGGAAGTCGCTGCGGCCGGTGGCAACAACGGCAGCATACTTCTGCGCTACCTCGGGCAGTACTTCCGGGTCCGGGTTGGACAGTGCGAACACGATCGACTGGTCGTTCATGAGCTTCAGGTGCTCTTCGTCCAGCTTGGAGGAGGAGACGCCCACGAAGACGTCGGCGCCCGTGAGGCCCTCGCCCGGCCCACCGGAGATGCCGCGGGGGTTGGTGCGCTGGGCCATGCGGGCCTTGACGCTGCCGGGATCCGCCACGAGGTCTGCGCGCTCGGCGTTGACCACGCCCTTGGAGTCGAGCAGGATAACGTCCTTGATGCCAACGGCCAGGAGGATCTCCGCAATGGCGATGCCGGCAGCACCGGCGCCGGAGACAACAACCTTCAGGCCTGCCAGTTCGCGCTGGGTCACCTTGGCAGCGTTAGTCAGGGCTGCGAGGACCACGACGGCGGTGCCGTGCTGGTCATCGTGCATGACGGGGCAATCGAGGGCTTCGATGAGGCGCTCTTCAAGTTCGAAGCAGCGGGGAGCCGAGATGTCCTCGAGGTTGACTGCGCCGAAGCTCGGGCGGAGGCGGACCAGGGTCTCGATGATCTCATCGACGTTGGTGGTGTTCAGTACCAGCGGGATGGAATCGAGGTCGCCGAAGGACTTGAACAGCGCGGACTTGCCTTCCATGACGGGCAAGGAAGCGCTCGGTCCGATGTCGCCAAGGCCCAAGACCGCGGTGCCATCGCTGACGACCACAACGAGGCGCTCTGCCCAGGTGTGCGTCCGGGCAAGCTCGGGATTGGCGTGGATTGCGCGGCTGACCTGCGCAACTCCGGGAGTGTAGGCGATGGAAAGGTCGCGCTTGTTGTTCAGGGGAACGGTGCTGGAAATGGTCAGCTTGCCGCCCTCGTGGGCTGCGAAGATCTCTTCTTCGCTCAGTACCAGGGCGTCGTTGTCAGTAGCGATTGTCTCGATGGACACGTCTTTGTCTCCTCAGGCTAGCCGTGGACCCACGGCACGTTTTCAGGGCAGGAACAGAACTGCTGGTGCGGGCCAAGGGTGGCTGGCCCGGCGTTGCTTCTGCAGGTAAGGGGGCTGCTAGCCGCTTCGGTGTTTCCAGCCTAGGGAAACGTGGAGGGTACAAGATTCAATACCAAGAGAGACGATTCAAGAGTAAAACGTTCAACCAGTGACTCTTGTGACCTAGGTCATGCGTAAATGCAGGTTCTCATGACGCATCGGTCTAGACCACTAGCGGTTATTGTTAGTCCCCGGTCAGCAGGGTGCAGGCCTTCTTCAGGTCCTTCTCTGCCTCGAACAGGGACAACCGACGACACCGGACCGCCTGGACGAGCCCACTCACCAAGTGCAACAGGATGCGGGCCCGCACGGTGTCCTTACCGATGTCCTTGCTCAGGGAACCAACGACTTCCTCGGACAACGCATCGATTTCACGCAGCAGCTGCGCCGAATCCTCATCCTTGCCTGCAGGCCGGATCAGGCAGTGCTCCACACCGGGCTGCATCACCCTCAGGTGGAAGATCTCCATCATCAAGCCCGCGAGCGCATGCCCCTTGCCTTCTCGGAGACGGACGCCGTCCCTGAGCTCACGCAGCTGTTGCCGGTAGACGGCGAGCATGAGGTGGGCGGTCGAGGGAAAATACCGGTACAGCGTGCCCAATGGGACGTCGGCGCGCGCAGCGACGTCGGAAAGGCTCAGGGTATCGAACTGCCGCTGGGCAAAGCCGGCAGCTGTCTTGAGGATGCGGGCATAGCGCAGCTGCTGTCGCGGCGTGGTGGGCGCGGCAGCCATACGGGGCAACCCCGTGGTCAGGTCAAGGGAGTACGGTTCCAGTGAGTTTGATACGGGCATTTCCGGCGATCTCTTGGCAGGCTGACAAGGAAACGGCCGGCTGCGTAAAGACCCGCGGCTGGCCGATCGCATCAATGATACGGGAGCTAAATGACCGTTTCCTGAGAGCTGGCCCGAGGCCGCGGCATGCACGCCGCTCCCGGCTATTGCCCCTGCCCGCACATACACTGCATGCAGGCTTGGAACCCATACGGGAGGAACACATGAGGACATTTCGACGTCGGGTGGCAGCAGCACTGCTGGCCGCCACTGTGGCGGCCATGGCACTTAGCCCCCTGCCGGCGTCGGCTGCCCCCAGCAGCGGGCCCGATCCCATCCTCAACGGAGAAGCTTTCGTCGGCAAGAAGCTGACCGCGGATATTGGCCTGTACACGTTCTACGGCTGCGGAGGCGGGAAGGGGCCGGACTTCACCGTCTATTGGACCCGGGACGGTTTCCTGGTGGCCGGCGAGACGGCGCGGAGCTACGTCCTGGAGCCGGAAGACGCCGGCGCACGCATGGCTGTTCACGTTACCGCCAGCAAAACTGCCTGCGGCGGAGAGTCCCTGCACAGCACGGAGACCAGGCCAGTGGGAGACGTCAACAGGGCAGCCGGTTTCACCGGCCGGAACTTCGAGCTCCTGACCCGCGCCACCGACGGTTCTCTGCAGCTGTTCGGCCGCCAAGGCAACGCGTGGGACGCGCCCCGCACGGTGGGCTGGGGCTGGAGTGGCTTCAACCTTGTCCTTTCGCCCGGCGACTTTGACGGCGACGGAAAGTCCGATGTCCTGGCCAGGGACGCAGCAGGGACTTTGTACCTTTACTCCGGTGACGGGACCGGCGGCTGGAAGCCCGGCCAAGTGATTGGCAAGGGCTGGAATGTGTTTGACCAGATCGTCAGTCCCGGCGATTTCAACGGTGATGGCACCAATGACATTCTGGCCCGCGAACCGGGCGGCGCCCTGTACCTGTACCCCGGCAATGGTTCCGGGGGCTGGTTGGCGCGTACCGCCGTCGGACAGGGCTGGCAGGTGATGGACGCCTTGCTGACGCCGGGTGACTTCAACGGCGACGGCTCCGTGGACGTGCTCGCCAGGGACCGCAACGGCTACCTCTACTTTTACGGCGGCAACGGCGCGGGCGGATGGACGCGGTCCTGGCTGATCGGCGTCGGCTGGAATGCCCTGAAGTCGGTGGGCGCTGCGGGCGACTACAACAACGACGGCTTCAATGACGTTTACGGCGTGGACCAACAGGGCCGCCTGGTGGTTTACTTCGGCAACGG
Organism: Arthrobacter sp. B0316-5-4; assembly: GCF_059090325.1. NCBI lineage: Bacteria > Bacillati > Actinomycetota > Actinomycetes > Micrococcales > Micrococcaceae > Arthrobacter > Arthrobacter sp. B0316-5-4. The sequence goes on along the minus strand of NZ_JBNHFN010000005.1, from coordinate 475,541 downwards.
CCGGGCGGGATGGAAGGACTCCGTGGTTGCCGGGAACGGCTGGGGCAACTTCACAGCGATCTTCTAGGGAAAGCCCAGCCGCGCTAGAATTGTCCCCATAAAGTCTGGGGAGGACACCATGAAGGCATCAATGCGCCCGACGTCCGGCATGCGCCGGATCGTGGCGGGGATCGCCGCGGCTGTGGTTGCCGCGCTGGCCGTATCACCCGCACCCGCCACGGCAGCGATGGATCCGGACAATCCCGTGATCCATGGCGCTCCGTTTGTGGGCTCCACCCTCACGCTGGAAATTGAGCCGGGCTCCTACTCTGGCTGCGGCGCTGCGGCGGGCCCGGACTACCGGGTCTACTGGACGCGCGACGGCGTCCTTGCCACCGACCATCCGAACTTCTACCAATACACCCTGGACGAAAAAGACCGCGGGAAGACCATCGCGGGACACGTGGTGGCCAGCCAGAACGGCTGTGACGCCCAAGAGGTCAGCAGCGAAGAAACCGCACCGATCGCAGCGTCCAATCGTGCCAACGGGTTCACCGGCCGCGGCGCCCACGAGCTCCTGGCCCGCCGGACGGATGGCACCCTCATGCTGTACTCCCGCGTTAACAACAGTTGGGAATCCCCCAGAACAGTGGGCCCGGGATGGAACGGCTTCACCACCGTCCTCTCCCCCGGCGACTTCAACGGCGACGGCATCAACGACATCCTGGCAAAGGACTCCGCGGGCAACCTCTTCCTCTACGCAGGCACGGGCAACGGTGGGTTCTCCCCTGGCCGGCAGATCGGCAGTGGGTGGAACGCATTCACCATGATCGTGGCCCCGGGCGACTTCAACGGCGACGGTAACAACGATCTCCTGGCCCGGGACGCCAATGGCCTCCTGTATCTGTACCCCGGCAACGGAAAGGGCGGCTGGCTGGCACGTTCCTTGGTGGGCAGCGGCTGGAATGTGGTGAACAAGATCATCACTCCGGGAGATTTCAACGGCGACAACACAGTGGACCTCCTGGCGCGCGATACCTCCGGAGCACTTCGCCTCTACCGCGGCAACGGCGACGGCGGCTTTACCACCATGACCGTTGTGGGCCAAGGCTGGGGCGGTATGAGCAGCATAGGCTCTGCCGGGGACATCGACGCCAATGGCAACGTGGACGTCTACGCCGTGGACGGCTCGGGACAACTGGTGGCTTATTACGGCGACGGCGACGGCGGCTGGAACGGTTCCGGCGTCATCGGCTGGGGCTGGGGCGGGTTCACAGCCGTCTTCTAAGCCTATTTCGGTTGATATGCGCACTTGACGTGCGTCACATTGATACCAATTTCGGTATTTCACTCTCATCTGCTTTTCCCGGGGCCACGTGGCTGTATCCTCATCTCAATTGGCCTCTACAGGCCGTGCTGGCCTGTACTTCTGGGGGAATCTTTGGGGTCTCATCCTGCTGCGCACTTTGGTGCTGCGCGCTCTCATTCTGCGTCCACATCAGCCCGTACTCTGCTGATCGCCGTGGTGGTCGCCCTGACCGCTCTCTTGTTGACACCGGTGCCGCCTGCGCACGCGGCAGGTCCCGTTCTCTCCGCCTTCGCGCGGACGTCGGCGGCTACTGTGGATGCCGGCGCTCCCGTGAGTTTCAGTTTTGCCACCTCTGTGCCCGTGAAGCGGGTGGAAGTCGGGTTGCGGAGCGTAGCCGGCAGCCACACCTTGGCATGGGTTGAACCGGCGGGTGCCCAAAAGGGCCTGGTGTCCGGCGTGGCTTCTGCTTCCTCATGGCCATCCGGAGCCATCGAGGTCAGCTACGTCCAGGTAATTACGACGGCGGGCGCCTCCCAGGTCTATTACCGGGGAGGCAGCGTTTATCCACCAGGCACAGGGACCACGCCCTTCGGTGATCCAGCCGCACAGGACTTCAAAGTCAAGAACCCGTTGCTCCCCTACGTGGCACCGGTCCCGGTGTCCCTGGTTCCCGCAAAGGCCGCGTTCGCTCCCGGACAGACGGCAGGAGTCCAGATCAAGCTATCCCAGCTTGCCCAGGCTGTCAGGCTGGTCTATCGGGACCCGTCCGAGGTAACCACCTTCGAACTGGCGTGGGGAGGGAACCCCTTCTCCGGGCCGCAAACGGTCACGGCAACAGCAGCGGTTACGGCCGCGCAGGCAGCAGGTACTTACACTCTGGAACGCGTGGAGATCACCTACTTCGATGGGCTGGCCAAGGACACCTACCACCGTGATGGATCCCTGGAACGGACATCGGCCGTACCCACAGGCAACGTAGGCCGCGCAGAACTCGCCGGAGGCAACTTCGCAGTCAACAACCCGGCAAAGGTACTGCCGAAACTCACTCCAACTGTGGCCCCGGCCATCAACGGAGCGATGGTGTACAACACGGTTCTCGGCATCAACTCCGGGACCTGGCCGTCGGAACCTTCCTTTTCTGATTACCAGTGGTACAGGAATGGCACTCCCATCGACTACGCCATTCAGAACACCTACCAGTCCAACATGGCTGCGGACCCAGGAAACATGATCTGGGTGCGATTTACCGCCCGGTGGGTGGGTAATTTGAACATCAACGGCGATGCGTCCGTTGGCGGCCTGCTGAGGCTGGATCACGGGCCCGCCGGGGTTGACCCCGTTGGCGGACAACCCAGTTACACCTATGTCTGGAAGCGCAACGGAACTCCCATTCCCGGCGCAACCTCCAGGGAATACAAGCCCACGCTGGCGGACAAGGGCGTCATCATCACGGCCGGGGTCACGGCACGCTTCGACGCAGGCACTGTAGTCACCGAAGTGGTGGATCTCAGGGGCCTCATCGCAGACAAGACCCGGGGCAAGGGATTCAACGCGGACGGCACTGGCGACATATTCGCTCGTGACGCCGGCGGCAACCTCTGGCTGTACCCCAGCAATGGAAGCGGCGGCTGGTTGCCGGCACAGAAAATCGGCCAAGGATGGGGCGGCTTCACATCCCTGCTTTCGCCCGGCGACTTCGACGGCGACGGAAACGTGGATGTCATGGCGAGGGACAGTGCCGGAAGGCTATTCCTCTACCAGGGCAACGGCCAGGGTGGCTGGCTCCGCTCCTACCAGATTGGCCAAGGGTGGGGCGCCGTGAAGGACATTGTGGCCCCTGGCGACTTCAACGGGGACGGAACGGCCGATCTTATTGTCAGGGATTCGTCCAACACCATGGTGATGTATCCCGGAAACGGTCGGGGCGGCTTCCTCACTCCATACACGCTCAGCGGCGGCTGGGGTGAGTTCGATGCCTTTGTCTCCCCGTCCACCAGCTCCATATTCGCCCGTGACCGCGACGGCAACCTCAGGAAATACTCGGGGGCCGGCAACGGATACTTCGCCGACAATGTGTGGACACCTAACGCATTCAGTGCTTACGCGGGGTATGGCTGGGGAGGCTTCACCCGCATTGGAGCGCCCGGTGACTTCGACAGCGATGGGGTTCCGGAAGTGTTCGGAATATACCCCGATGGACGGCTCACCATGTTCTACGGGCTAGGCCACATCGCGCTGAAACGCCAAGCCACCATCGGTTGGGGCTGGAACGCCTTCAACACCGTTTTCTAACCCACGCCCAGCCCGCACCGACTTCTCATCCCGGGGGATCCCTTGACCATAACCAGCCCAGCACAGACTGGTCGTAAACGTTCAGCGCAACGACTTCTTGGACTCCTCATGGGGCTGACCATGTCCGCAGCCCTGGTTGCGCCAGGGGCCGTGTTGACGGGCTCGTCGGCCATGGCGGCTGACCAACCCGCGCCGCAGGTCACGGCCATGAAACGCGCTTCGCCGGAAAGTGTTACCCTTGGCTCCGCAGTTCAGATCAACTTCACCTTGGCCCAGCGCGCCCAGCGGGTGGTCTTCGTCTACAAAGACGGATCCCTGGCGACCGAAAACCGCCTTGAATGGACAGGTACGCCCGCTGCCGGTCCACTCACGGCGACTGCATCAACTCAGATCACGGGCGCTTTCTCCCATGGTCTACACAAGCTTCAGAGCGTGGTCATTTATTACGGCTCCGACTCCCTGGCGTACTACCGCGGCTCCCCCAATCAATCCACTCTGCCGGTGTCGTGGGAAAGTCTCGACTTCGCTGTGAACAACCCCGGTAGTGTCCTGGTTCCCAATGCCAATCTGGTTCCACCCAGACTTGGCATCCGCAAAGAGGCCGGATACTCCTTCGCCTCGTTCGCCGTTGATCACGGGACATGGTCGGCGCCGCCGTCATCGTACAGCTACGAATGGTTCAGGGATGGCGTCCGGCAGAACGCTGACGCCGGGGAGTTCTACGTTCCGGACACTTACGCCGGCACGGGGTCCGGCCTGACCCTGAAGCTCACGGCCATGGCACCGGGACGCCTTCCCGAAACCGTGGAAACCGCACCCTTCTACCTGGTGGATGCAACCGAACCGTCCATGGCTCCCAACGTCTCGGTCCGCGCTCCCATCAAAGCAGTGTTCAATGCATCAACCATCAAAGGACTGCCGGCAGGAACCAAACCATCGGTGAGCTACCAATGGCTTGTAGACAGGGATAAGCCCATAGCCGGGGCCACCGGCGACACGTACGTCCCCAAGCCCTATGAGGTCGGTAAGCAAATCGGCGTCGCGGCGGTGGTCAGCTACGGCGGCAGTGTGGTGGGCATCTTCCGCAGCCAATCGGACCCAAGGATCAGGATGCACTCGCTCCTGCGCGACTTCGATGGCGACTCGCGGCCGGACGTGATCACCAGGAAGCCGAATGGCACGCTGACGCTGTTTTCCGGCGCCCCCGGAGGAGATTTCGCGAGCGGAAGCAAGGACATAGGGTGGGGCTGGGCCGGCTTCACCTCCCTCTCATCTCCCGGCGACTTTGACGGTGATGGCTTCATGGACGTCCTGGCCCGCGACACCTCAGGACAGCTGTGGCTGTACCGGGGGAATGGACGCGCCGGCTGGCTGGGCTCCTCAGTCATTGGTACCGGGTGGGGTGGCTTCAGCGAGATCATTCCCGCCAGTGACTTCAACGGTGACGGTACCAGCGACATCCTGGCCCGCGATGCCCAAGGCAGGCTCTTCCTCTACCCCGGTAACGGCCGTGGTGGATGGCTTCCGGCATCGCAAGTAGGGCAGGGGTGGAATATCTTCAACAAGGTGTTTACGCCGGGCGATTTCAGCGGCGATGGCGTCTCCGACATCCTTGCGAGAGGAACGGACGGAAGGCTGAACGCCTACTACCCCGATGGCAAGGGTGGATGGTCCTCTTCCCGGGTTCTGGACGGAAACTACGCGTCCAACCGGTACATGGGACCCTTGGGCGGCTTCAATCCAGGAGAGATGTATAACTACTTCTTCAGTGTGACTGACCAAGGCGCATTCCGCGGCGAAGAAATGAGCACAGACAGCTACTCGTACCGGCAGTCGTACCAGATCGGCACTGGCTGGGGCTATCTCACCGCCGTCTTCTAGCCACTTGGGGGAAACTTTGGAGCATGCAAATATCCTGCGATCGTCCGCAACCAGCCGGATGCGCCGCGTCCTCGCACTACTGACAACATCGGTGATTGCCGGTGCGTTGGCCGCTCCCGTTGCGGCCGCACCGGCCAGCGCCGCGCCCTCATCCAGTCCAGCTAACGCACCTTCCTTCGTAGCGGCCTCGCCCCGGAGTGTATTCATGGGCCAGCCGCAGCTCAACGGAGATCCCACGGTGGGCGGCCTGCTCAGCGCCGAGTTGAGAGGCTACGCACCCTTTGTGGTTCCGGCGGGCGGAACGCCTGCCTTCAGCTACCAATGGACACGGGACGGCCAAGCAATCCCCGGCGCTACGGGCTCGACCTACCGGGCCACAGCTGCTGACCTCGGCAGAGTGGTCGGCGTTCTTGTCACCGTCTCCTACGACGCGGAATCACGCCTGACACTGCAAGCGGACTATCCGCTGCGAATTGCGGCGAAACCGCGGGCACGGGGCTTCAACGGCGATGGCACCCTGGACATCTTTGCGCGTGACACGGCCGGCCGGCTTCTCCTTTACCCCACCGATGGCAGGGGCAACTGGCGTCCGGCTCAAGTGCTCGGCACCGGTTGGAACGTCTTCAACACTCTGTTCTCGCCCGGAGACTTTGATGGTGACGGCACGGTGGACGTTATTGGCAGGGACGCCCAAGGACGACTTTTCCTGTACCAGGGCAACGGAACCGGAGGTTGGAAGAACGCTTTCCAGATCGGCCAGGGCTGGCAGGACTTCCGAACCATCTCAGGCGCCGGCGACTTCAACGGCGATGGGACCAATGATCTGCTTGTTGTTGATCGCTGGTATCAAGCGATTCTGTACCCGGGCAACGGACGGGGCGGATTCCTGCAGCCATACGGGGTGGATACCTACTGGATCAACCAGAGTCCTGTATTCGCAATCGGCCACTTCGGAGGCACGAGCAAACTGGGTGTTGTCTCCCGTGACATCTATGGGGACCTGACGTTGCATGAGTCTTCCCGCAACGGGTGGTTTGCCGGTACTGAGCGCATCGGTACCGGATTTGGCGGTATGACCACCGTGGGTTCTGCCGGCGACTTCAACGGGGACAACAAGATGGACGCTTTCAGCATCAATTCCGCAGGGCAGTTGACCATGTATTACGGCAACGGTTCCGATTACCTGACCAGCGGGCGACCGGACATCCGGTGGTACGGACAATCCGTCGTCGGCTGGGGCTGGAGTGGCTTCACGGCCGTCTTCTAGGAACTAGTCGACGCTCTTGATCTTCACCACGAACACCGCGCCCAGGAGCCCGATGACTGCGGCGGCTACGTACAGCGAGACGTAGCCGCCCCAGAACTGAACGAATACGAAGGCGATCGCCGGGGCGAGGACTTGGGGCAGGGAATTCGCGATGTTGATGACGCCAAGGTCCCGGCCGCGGTCCAAAGCCGTGGGCAGTACCTGGGTAATGAGCGCGAAGTCCACCGCAAGGTAGGCCCCAAAACCGATTCCGAGCACGGCCGCGCCGGCAAGTCCGCCGATCCACGTCGGAGCAAAAGCAAGAATCAGAGATGCCGCGGCAATGATGACCGACGACGCTATGACCAAGGGCTTCCGCTTTCCCATCCGGTCACTCAAGCGTCCGCCCAGAACACTGGTGATGATGACGGTCACCGCGTAAAGACCGGTCAGGACCAGCACGCCGAACTCAGGCTCAATCCCTTGGGTCTCCTTCAGGCGCACAATGTCGCTGAGGAAGAAGAGAAGATACAGGGTGATCATGTGGTTGCCCGTGCTGACCAGCAGCCGTGTAAGCCAGGCCCACGCAAAGTCGGGATAGCGTTTGGGCGAAACCCAAAACCCCTTGATGAACTGCCACAGGCTGAACAGCGGCCGCTCCTGCTGCGGCAAGGGTTGGTCGTCGCTCTTGAACAGATAAAGCACGACGCCGGCCAACAGCGCCGCTGCGCACACCCAGTACCCGGCGGCAAAGTTTCCGGCCACGACGGCCGCGATCACGGCGCCAACGAGGATGCCCACCGTTTGTCCCATGGCAGCCAGGCCGCCGACCGTTCCACGCTGGGGCACAGGAACGCGGTCCGGGACAGCGGCCGTTATTGCGGCGTACATGGCGTTGGCGCCGGCCTGCACCAGGCACCACAGGAACGCCATCACGGCAACGTTCGGAGCACCTGCCAAGGCCACAAGGGCGACTGCGCCGAGAATGGCACCCATAAGGACCCATGGAACACGGCGTCCAAACCGGGAGGTAGTCCGGTCGCTGAAGGCGCCAAATAAGGGGTTGGCCACCATGGAAACGGCCGCACCGCACCCTGTCACCAGCGCGAGGATCGCTTCCTTCTGGCCCTCGTCAAAGTGCGCGGCCTGCTGACCCAGAAGCACCTGGAGGGGACCAAAAAACGCGGCGTTGATACCCAGGTTAACCAGCACTACACCCGTAACCCAGAGCGACCGGACCCGATCAACCGGTTCGGCGAGTGCCGTCGTGGCACCGCCGTGGACGGCGGTTGGGTCCGGCACCGGGCCCGGAAGGTCGGACAGGCTCATGGAAGATTCCCCCTCATATCAATCTTTGGATTCAGCCTAGCGTGGCAGGACGACACCGGACCGCCATCCAGCGCTTTATCCACATATGCCGAAAAGTACGCGGTGGGAGTGTGCGCGGGAGGTTAGTGTGGCCTTGAACCGACGAAGGAGCAGCACTGTGAACGAGCAACCCAATACAGCCGACCTCTACGATGAACGCGGCGAAGAACTGGAGTCCATCGCCCTGCAGTTCCAGGACCTCGGCGGACACTCGCATTTCAGTGGGCCCGTGCGGACCATTCGGTGCCTCGAGGACAATGCCTTGGTCAAGACTGTGCTCGGGTCACCAGGAGAGGGAGCCGTCCTGGTGATCGATGGCCAGGGATCCCTGCGAACGGCACTCATGGGCGACATGATCGCTGAGAGCGCCGTAGCCAACGGATGGGCCGGCGTGGTCATCAACGGTGCTGTGCGCGACAGAGTGGCCATCGCCCACTTGCCCTTGGGCGTCAAAGCCCTCGGCAGCAACCCCCGGAAGAGCGCCAAAACCGGTGCAGGCGAGGCAGATGTCGAGCTTGTCATCGATGGCGTTCGTGTTCGACCGGGCGTGATGATTTACTGCGACCCGGACGGCATCTTGGTGGAGCGCTGATACCGCCGGATCCGTCAACAACGTACCCTGCCCAGGAAATATTCTCACTCCGGGAATCAAACAGGCATTAGGATAGTTACTGAAAGCAACTATCCTGCTTAATCCCTTTTCTGCCATCTCTGGAGAAGATATGTCCAAATCCACGCCCGTGCGGGCCGCCGGTGAGGTGCTGACGCATCGTCAGACGCTCACCGTCATGGTGGGACTCATGCTCGGCATGTTCCTGTCGTCGTTGGACCAAACCATCGTGTCCACGTCCATCTACACCATCGCCAACGACCTGGACGGACTGTCCCTCCAGGCTTGGGCCACCACTGCTTACCTCATTACGTCGACCGTCAGCACGCCGCTCTATGGCAAGCTCAGCGACATCTTTGGCCGTCGGCCGCTGTACCTCACTGCCATCCTGGTGTTCCTGGCTGGCTCCCTGTACGCGGGATCGGTCCACTCCATGACTGAGCTCGCCATTGCCCGTGGCATCCAGGGGCTTGGTGCCGGTGGCTTGCTGGCATTGGCGCTGACCATCATCGGCGACATCGTTGCTCTGAAGGACAGGGCAAAATACCAGGGCTATTTCATGTCCGTCTTCGGCATTTCCTCGGTTCTTGGCCCTGTGATTGGCGGCGCTTTCGCCGGCTCGGCCAACATCCTGGGCTTCGACGGCTGGCGCTGGGTGTTCTTCATCAACCTGCCTATCGGCCTCGCTGCGCTGGTTGTTGTCTTCATGTACCTGCACCTGCCCGCGCGGCACGTGAAACAGAAGATCGACTACTGGGGCGCGGCAGCCATCACCTTGGCCATCGTTCCGTTGCTGCTGGTTGCTGAACAGGGACGCACGTGGGGCTGGTCCTCGGGCGGATCGTGGCTCTGCTACGGCCTCGGCGTCATCGGCATCGTAGCGTTCCTGCTGGCTGAGAAGCGTGCCGGTGACTACGCCTTGATTCCGTTGCGCCTCTTCAAGAACACCACCTTCGGCTTGTCCTCGCTGTTGAACTTCATCATCGGTATCGGCATGTTCGGCGCGATTGCCATGCTGCCCATGTACTTACAGCTGGTGAAGGGCCTCACCCCCACCGAGGCTGGCCTGATGATGATCACCTTCACCGTAGGCATCCTCTTTGGTTCCATCTCCGCCGGACGGACCATCTCCTCATCCGGCGTCTACAGGATCTTCCCCATCATGGGAACGGCAGTCCTGGCAGCCGCGGCAACCGTCATGGGCTTCGTACTCGGAGTCGACACGGGCCTCTGGGTTCCCGGATTGATTGCGGTGTTCTTCGGTGTCGGCCTGGGCTTCTGCATGCAGCCGCTGACGCTGGCTATGCAGGTCTCCGTCCCACCCAAGGACATGGGTGTGGGTACTTCCACGGCTGCGTTCTTCCGCTCCATGGGTGGCGCAGTGGGCACGGCCGTGTTCATCTCGATGCTGTTCAGCACGGCAGCTGACAAGATCGCCGATGGCATGAAGACGGCCGCCTCCAGCCCGGATTACCAAGCCGTCATGCGGGATCCGGCAGTGGCCTCCGACCCCGCTAATGCCAAGCTTTTTGACTTCTTCAAAAACGGCGCCAATAACGATTCACTGAATGACACCAGCTGGCTGCATTCGGCCAACAGCACGCTCACCCGGCCCATCACCGAGGGTTTTGCCCAAGCCATTGATGTGGTCATGCTGACCGCGGCTGGGCTCATGATCATCGCATTCCTGATCAGCTTCGCCTTGCCCAACAAGAAACTCACGGATCCCAAGGCTGCGGCCAAGGATTCTGTTCCGGCGCACTAACACCGGAACACGCTCTCTACGGCAAGAAGAACGGCAGGCAGTCCACGGACTGCCTGCCGTTCTTTTGTCATGAGAAGCCGGTCCAGATCAGTAGGCGACCCGAACAAGCTGGAGCGCACGTTCAACATCGCGCCGCAGGTCACGGTCGCCCATCTCCGACGGCAACGTGAATCCAGCCTCCATCATGGCGCGCAGCTTAGGGCTGCTGAACTCGTCGGCCCTCCGCTTTTGCAGTCTCAGGGCCCGCGCAGCACAAACCAGTTCGACGGCGGTAATGGTCGCCAGGGCTTCGGCCGTGGACTCCAGCTGAGCCGAGGCCAGGCTTGCGAAGCTCGCGTCTTCCTCAGCGCCTAAGGACAGCACGACGGTCTGCAGGCTTGTTGGCTGGGCATTGGCGCGGATCTTTCCCGCTGCAGCCGCCGCAACGTACTCCAGCATCATGACGCCGGACTGACCCGTTGCATCCTCAGCCAGGAAGGGGTGCATGCCCGTGTAGTTGGGGTCGCAAAGGAGATCAATCCTTCGCAAATGAGTTGCACACGCGGCACCCACAGCCACCTGAAGGGCATCGATGCGCCTAGCGAGGTTGGTCATTTGGAACAGCCCATGATGGGCCACATCGTTGCTGCCGTCGACCGGGGAGCCATGAACCAAAGGATTCTCGTTGCCTGCGGTGACCAGACGGCCCAGCAAGGAACCCAGCGACGCCAATTCCTCCCATTGGGAACCGAAAATTTGCGGCAGTGTCCGCAGGCAATACGGGTCCTGGATTCGGGCTGGTGTGCCACTGCCCTGGACCAGCCCATGGAACGCATTAGCTGCCTGTGCCACAGCCGGGGTGTCCGCAGCCGCTGCCACCGCCGGGCTAAGCGCCTCCGCGTTGCCGGACATCGTTACGAAGGACATCGCGGCCACCGAGGCAGCGTTGTCCAGGAGCCTGGACAACTCCTGATGCACAAGTACCGCCCGGGCAATGGTCAATGCGCTGGAGCTGATGAAGGGGAGGGCATCGGCCGTAGCCCAGCGGTCCACAAGGCGTGGCGCTTCTCCCCCACCCAAAGGCTCTCGTTCACCGAGCATCGTCAGGGCAGTACCGGCCAAAGCTTGTAAATCGGCCGTCCCGATGCCGCCGAACTCCCGGATTTCGGGAACGACATCAGAGTTGATCAGCTCAGCAAGTGCCTCGGCAATTGCTGGATTGATCCCCGAGGCGCCAGCGGCCAATTGGGAGAGCCGGACAACCAACATGGCACGGACGGTGCGCCGTTCCAGCTGCTTCCCGGCATCCACGGCATGGCTGCGCAGGAGCTTGAGCCCGTGGCTGTCTCCACCATCAGCTTCAGACAGCGACACCGTCCGGTTCGCCCCGACACCCGTGGAGCGACCATAGACGGGTCGTCGCAAAGCGGTGGCCTCCGCGGACCGTCGCGATTCTTCCATGCGTGCCAAGGCTTCGGGAGAAAGCACAACCTGTTCGCCGTCCGCTACGGAGACGATGTCCCGGAAGTCCAACCGCTGGCCATCAATCACGATCATGAATCGGTCCTTTCAATCGCGGTCAAAGGTGGATCACCCACAGACCGGCGGTGGTGGTGGTCAGGGTTGTTTCGCGACGACCACCACCACGGCCGGCTAATCCGTTTCCGGGGCAAACCGGACGGGGTTCCAATCGGTGGCAGCGCGGGCAGGAGCCTGCTGCCGTGAAGCCGGCTGCATTGAGGGCACGGCTTCAGTATGCCGCGTCTCCGAATCGGAGCACACCCGCGATGTTTGGGACCTGGTGGACAAGGTCATTTGCTTGCTTCCGAGGAGATGACCTGGTTCATGGGGATGCGGACGCCGCGTTCGTTGGCGACTTCGATGGCGCGGTCGTAGCCGGCGTCGACGTGGCGGATGACGCCCATGCCGGGGTCGTTGGTCAGCAGCCGCTCGAGCTTCTGCGCGGCCAACTCCGTGCCGTCCGCGACGGAGACCTGACCGGTGTGGAGGGACCGGCCAATCCCCACCCCGCCTCCGTGATGGATCGACACCCAGGTAGCGCCCGAAGAGGCCGCCGTCAAAGCGTTCAGCAACGGCCAGTCAGCGATCGCGTCCGACCCGTCCTTCATCGACTCCGTCTCGCGGTAAGGCGATGCCACCGAGCCCGAGTCCAGGTGGTCGCGGCCGATCACGATCGGGGCCTTGACCTTACCCTCGGCAACGAGCTTGTTGAACAACAAGCCGGCCTGGTGGCGTTCGCCGTACCCGAGCCAGCAAATACGCGCCGGCAGGCCTTCGAATTCCACCCGTTCCTGGGCCGCGTCGATCCACTTATGCAGGTGCTTGTTCTCCGGGAACAACTCCTTGATCGCTTCGTCAGTCACCCGGATGTCCTCCGGGTCACCCGAGAGCGCGACCCACCGGAACGGGCCAAGGCCCTCGCAGAACAGCGGACGGATGTACGCCGGAACAAACCCCGGGAACTCGAACGCCCGGTCATAGCCGCCCTTACGGGCCTCGTCACGGATCGAGTTGCCGTAATCGAAGACCTCAGCCCCCGCATCCTGGAATTCCACCATCGCCTGCACCTGGCGGGCCATGGATGCCTGAGCCTTCTTGGTGAACCCTTCCGGATCCGCTTCAGCTTCGGTGTGCCACTCATCGACGCTGATGCCCTCGGGAAGGTAGGACAACGGATCATGCGCGGAGGTCTGGTCCGTGACCACATCAACGGTCAGCTCTCCGGCCTTGTGGCGGCGCAGCAGCTCCGGGAACACCTCAGCGGCATTACCCACATAGCCGACCGACCAGCCACGACGCTCTTCCTTGGCCTTGTTCACCTTCGCGATCGCGGTATCCAGGTCCGTTTCGACCTCGTCCAGGTACCGCTTCCCCAGCCGGCGCCGCAGGCGGGTTTCGTCAACATCAACAATCAGGCACGCGCCGTCGTTCAGGGTGACAGCCAACGGCTGTGCACCGCCCATGCCGCCACAACCGCCGGTCAACGTCAGCGTCCCCGCCAACGGACCTTCGGTGGAGCCGGCTGCTGCCGGTGCCGGGTGACGGCCCTCCGCAGCGAGCTTCTCACCGACCGCAGCGAACGTCTCATATGTGCCCTGCAGGATGCCCTGGGTACCAATGTAGATCCAGGAACCGGCGGTCATCTGGCCGTACATCATCAGGCCCTCGGCCTCGAGGCGGCGGAACTCGGGCCACGTCGCCCAGTCACCCACAAGGTTGGAGTTAGCCAACAACACCCGCGGCGCCCACTCGTTGGTCCGGAACACACCTACCGGCTTACCGGACTGGACCAGGAGGGTCTCGTCCTTTTCCATGGTTTCCAGGGTCCGGGTGATCGCATCAAACGCAGCCCACGACCGGACAGCACGGCCCGTGCCGCCATAAACCACCAGATCATCCGGGCGCTCGGCAACCTCGGGGTCCAGGTTGTTCATCAGCATGCGCAACGGCGCCTCTGTCTGCCACGACTTAGCGGACAGCTCCGTACCCCGGGCAGCCTTGACCGGACGGGCCCCTGTAGTGAAATCGGCAGTCATTCTTTACTCCTAAAAAGCCGGTATTCCGGGTAATAACAGTGGGCTTAGCCCAAGTTCTTGTTCTTGAGCCATTCCTTGGCGATTTCGCCGATGTCTTCGAACTTGGCCACGCGGCCGTTCATCTTGATCAGGTCCTCAGTGGTGAGCGCAGCAGATACCTTGTCCAGGGTTTCCTTGACGGTGCCAGTGGACTTCTTTTGGTTGATGACCGGAACGATGTTCTCCGAGAGGAAAAGGTTCTTGTTGTCCTCCAGTGCCACAAGGTTGTTTTCCGCCAGGGCAGGATCGGTGCTGAAGAGGTCGGCAACCTGGATCTGACCCGAAAGCAGGGCGTTCAGCGTAAGCGGACCACCGGCGTCGAGCGCTGAAAATTCCTTGAACTCAAGGTTGTAGACGGACTTCAGCCCGGCCACGCCGTTGAGGCGGGTCTTCCACTCCGGCGGCCCGCCGAGGACGAGGTCCTTGGCAACGGGCTGGAGGTCCTCGATGGTCTTGAGCTTGTACTGGTCGGCGATTTCCTTCTTGACGGTCAGGACATCCTTGTCCTCCGCCTCGGATGCCGTGAGCGCAGTCAGGCCGGACGGGATCTTGGTGGCGAGTTCCTTGGTGACGTCCTCGGAAGACACCGCCTTCGTGCCGGAGTCGAGGTACTGCAGGAGGGCTCCGCCGTACTCGGGCATGAGGTCGATGGAGCCGTCCTTGAGGGCGGGGATGGTGACTTCACGGCTGCCGATGCTCGGCTTCTCGGTGACCTCAACGCCCTTTGCCTTGAGGGCCTCGGCGTAGATCTTGGCGATCAGCTGGCTCTCCGGGAAGTCCGCAGAGCCGACGATGATGCTGTCGCCCGAGGCTCCCGCTGCGGCTGTGTTGGACGTGCTCATGGGGTCCCCGCCGCCGCAGGCGCTCAGGGTGATGGCGGCAACCGCCGCGAGGGTGAAACCGGTCAGGTACTTCTTCATGTCAACTCTCCTGGGTTGGCGCTCACAGGGCATGCGGCGGCCAGATGGGGGTGGGGTGGGAGGTGAAGCGATTAGACCGTGGCGGGGGTTTTCACGGTCTCGGCTGCGGGAGCCGACTTGATGGTGCGCCGTGTCAGTCCTGGTGAGACAACCCGGCGGGTGATGAACGCGAGAAGCTGGTCGAAGAACAGGGCCAGCAGGGCAACGAGGACGGCGCCGGCAACCATTTGGCTGTAGTCGTTCTGGGCCTTGCCGTCGATCAGCAGACGGCCGAGGCCGCCGAGCGAAATGTACGCGGCGATGGTGGCTGTCGAGATGATTTGCAGCAGGGCGCTCCGGACACCGGACAAAACCAACGGAAGCGAGCACGGCAACTGGACATCCGTGAGGATCTTCATGGTGCGGAAGCCCATGCCTTTGGCAGCGTCGACGGCGGCAGCATCCACTGCGCGCACGCCGGCATAGGTGTTGGTCAGGATGGGCGGCACCGCCAGCAACACCAGCACGATGAGGCTCGGCAGGATGTAACCCATCCGGGACGGGAACGCGGGCGAGATCAGCAGTACCAATAGAATCAGCAGGCCGACGCTGGGAAGTGCCCGGAGGGCGTTGGCCAGACCTGCGATCATGAACACACCCTTGCCCGTGACGCCGATGTAGATGCCCAGGGGTATGGCGATGATGGCAGCTACGGCCAGTGCGATGAGGGAGTAGAGGAGGTGCTCGGCGATCAGCGTTGGGATGCCGTCGGCGCCGCTCCAATGTGCGGGGTCGAACAAGTAGTTCACGATGCCACCACCTTGGGGGTCCACGGTGTCAGCCACCGGTTGATGAGGATGATCAGCCCGTCCAGGATCATGGCCAGGACCACGCAGAGGACGATGCCCGCGATGATCGGGGTGAAGAAGCGGAGCTGGAAGCCCTGTGTGAAGAGCGAGCCAAGTTGGGGTATGCCCAGCAGCGCGGCTACGGAAACGAGGCTGACGTTGGAGACGGCGGCAACGCGCAAACCGGCGCAAATGACCGGGACGCCTACGGGAAGCTCCACCTTCAGGAGGCTTTGGTACCCGCGGTAACCCATGGCCTTGGCAGCCTGCACGGTGTCCTCGGGAACGGAATCCAGCGCGTCGGCCACCACGCGGACCAGAAGAGCCACGGTGTAGATGGTGAGTGCGGCCACGATGTTGAGCGGATCAAGGATCTTGGTGCCCAGGACCAGCGGGAGCAACACGAACAAGGCAAGCGAAGGAACCGTGTAGAGCAGCCCCGCCACGCCAACAAGGAGCGGGTAAATGCGGCGGCTTCGGTGCGCCCACCAGCCAAGGGGCAAGGCAATGAGCAGCCCCAGGATCAGCGGGGTGACGGCCAGCAGGACGTGCCAGCCGAGCAGGAATACGATGTTGTCGAACTGGCGGCCCAGCCATTCAAAGTTCATCGCGCCGTCTCCAGGTGGGGCTCGGCTTCGATGGCCTTGACCACGTCGGTGGCAGTCACGGTGCCGATCAGTTCGCCATGCTCATTGACCACCACACCTCGCCGGCTCGGCGAAGAGAGGGCCGCGTCAAGGAGTTGGCGCATGGTGCCGGAGGCCGCTGCAGAAATTCCGCTGAGGTTCAGGTGCTCGCGCTTCAGCTCACCGGCAACCTGCTCCGGCTGCGCCCACCCGAGCGGCTTCCTGCCGCCGTCGACTACCAACACCCAAGCACCCGACGCCTTGGCGCGGGCCTCATCTGCGGAGGCACCAAGCTGGACAACGGCTTCTTCACCGATGGCCACGGCCCCGGCAGTTTTGGTGAACCCGAGTGAACGGTAGCCGCGGTCACGGCCAACGAAATCGGCAACGAATTCGTCCGCGGGCGAGGTCAGCAATTCAGACGGAGAAGCCATCTGTGCCAGCTTGCCGCCAACTCGCATCACGGCCACCTGGTCGCCAAGCTTAAGGGCTTCGTCGATGTCGTGCGTGACCATAATGATGGTCTTGCCGATTTCACGCTGCAAGCGAAGGAATTCTTCCTGGAGCTGCGCGCGAACCACGGGGTCCACGGCACTGAAGGGCTCGTCCATCAGCATGAACGCCGGGTCCGAGGCGAGCGCCCGGGCCACGCCCACGCGCTGCTGCTGGCCACCGGAAAGCTGCCACGGGTAGCGCTTGGCGAAGCTGGCGGGGAGGCCCACGCGCTCCATCAACTCCAGTGCGGTGGTCCGGGCCTTCTGGCGGCTTTCGCCGAGGAGGACCGGCATGGTGGCAACGTTGTCCACGATTGTTTTGTGCGGGAAGAGCCCGGCGTGCTGGATGACGTAGCCAATCCGGCGGCGGAGCAACGCTGCGTCCATGCCGGAAGTAGGTTCGTCGTCGAGGTAGATGGTGCCGCTGGTGGGTTCGATGAGGCGGTTGATCATCCTCAGCGAGGTGGTCTTGCCGCAGCCGGAGGGACCAACCAGGATGGTCAGCTTTCCGGTGGGCGCTTCCAGGTTGAGGCCGTCGACGGCGACAGTACCGTCGGGGTAGGCCTTGGTGACGTTTTCAAACTTGATCATTTTGCTTCCATGCTTTCCTGGGGTAGCTCATGGTTGTCGGTGTTCAGGGTGAGGATGTTGTCAGCTTCCTCCACCAGTTGCTGGCCGATCTTGAGGGCCTTCAGCTCATCCACGCGGTAGCTGGGAACCACGATGCTCAGTGAAGCCACCGTTCGGCCTCCCATCACCACGGGCGCGGCAATGGCCGTAACGTCGTCCTCCACACCGCTGCGAACCACGGCAAAGCCACGCTCGGGCTGTTCGCCCTTGAGTACCTGGCCGGACGCTGTGCCTTCGAGCGGGATACTCCGCCCAACCCAGCTGGAGTGCCTGATCGAGTGGGTTCCCTCAACGATCGCGATGTAGATTCCCGTGTCCCCAACCCCGGGAATGCTCAGATAGCAGGACTCGCGCGTTGTTGCCACGAGCCGCTTCATGGCGGGCGTGCACAACGAGACGAGTGATTCCTTGCCGAGCGCGAGCGCACCCAGCTGGATGATGCTGGCGCCCGGACGGAAGTTGCCGCCGTCGTCCCTCGAGACGAAGCCGACACCTTCAAGGGTGCGCAGAAGGCGAAGAGCCGTGCTGGGCGACAGGTCAGCGACCCGCGCGGCGTCGCTCAATGCAATGGCTCCCTCGGAGCACACGGCCCCCAAGAGGGCGAGCGCACGCTCTACCGTCCGGGTCGAAGAATCTGCTGCCATTGCCTGGCCTGCTTTCAAGTGGTCTGGATCACCATGTCTTGCCACTTAGTAAAAACCAATTTTCACAGCATGGCAAGAGCTTTTTCTAAATTTCGCGGGATTCCGGGAAATATGTCGCTCCACATCACCACGGGGTGACGCCCATGTTTCCGGTCCGTTAAATACCGCACTCCCAGCCTCGAACCCTTGCCATGTGATGACAACTGCTTTTTACTTGGTGGCAGTCGTCAATATCGGAGGAACACGTGGAAACCGTCAATAAGCTCCTTGGGTCCATCAAGGACGTAGGCCGGGATGGCGTGCGCGGAGGCTACTCCAGGGCCGTATATTCAACGCCCGAACTCGATCTCCGCGAGTGGTTCATCGAGCAAGCCGCGCAGCGGGGCCTGGACGTCGAGACAGACCGCAACGGCATCATCTGGGCCTGGTGGGGCGAGCCGCAGGACGGCGCGCTGGTCACCGGAAGCCACCTCGATTCGGTCCCCGGCGGAGGCGCTTTCGACGGGCCCCTCGGCGTCGCTTCCGCACTGGCCGCCGTCGACATCCTTAAAGACCGCGGGCTCCAGCTGCACCGCTCCTTGGCGGTCACCGTCTTTCCGGAGGAAGAAGGGTCCCGATTCGGCGTGGCATGCCTGGGTTCCCGGCTCCTGACAGGTGCGATCGACGTCGACAAGGCGCTGAACCTGCGTGACGTGAACGGTGACACTTTCGCGGATGTCGCACGGTCCAACGGCCTGGATCCCCACCATGTCGGCGCTGATCCGGAAGCGATGGCCCGAATCGGTGACTTTGTGGAACTGCACGTGGAGCAAGGCAAGGGACTGGGGCAGGATGGTCCGGCCATCGCCGTCGGAAGTTCGATCCTGGGTCACGGGCGCTGGAAGATCAGCGTCAGCGGGCAAGGAAACCATGCGGGCACCACGCTGATGGCAGACCGCGCTGATCCGATGGTGGCTACAGCCCAGATCGTCCTGGCTGTGCGCGACACCGCGGCGAAGCAGCCGGACGCCAGGGCAACGGTGGGCCGCTTGACCCCTGTTCCCGGCGGCACCAACGTCATCGCCTCCCGCGTTGACCTGTGGCTCGACGCCCGCCACCCGGATGACGCCGTAACCGCCCGCCTTATCGAGGCCATCCATGCCGCGGCGCAGGAAGTCGCCGCAGCCGAAGGTTGCACAGCGACCCTCACCGAGGAGTCCTACAGCGGGACCGTTCATTTTGACTCGGAGCTAAGCCGTCGGATCGGTGGCCTGCTGCCGGGCGCGCCGGTGCTGGCCACGGGCGCCGGCCATGATGCCGGCGTGCTGGCCGGGTACGTACCCTCCGCCATGCTTTTTGTCCGCAATCCCAGCGGTATCTCGCATTCGCCCGAAGAATACGTTGCCGATGAAGACGCTTCGTCCGGAGCCGTTGCCCTCGCAGATGTTTTGGAAGGTCTCCTGTGACCGCGTTCTGGTGTGAAACGGCGATCATCGCGTCCACGAGCGGGTCACGGGAGCCCGAGGCCGCTTCCGGAGTGCGCTTGGAAACCCACGACGGACGGATCACCGGTGTCACGGCAGGCAGCCAGCCTCAGCCCGGCGACAAAAGGCTGGAGGGCATCGTCTTCCCGGCAGCTGCCAATGCCCACTCGCACGCCTTCCACAGGGTCCTGCGTGGCCGCACCCATGAAGGGCGTGGGGACTTCTGGGTGTGGCGGGAGCAGATGTACACCAGCGCGTCGGAGCTGACCCCGGAGAAATACGAAAAGCTTGCGACGGCCGTTTTTGCGGAGATGGTGGTGACCGGCTTCAGCAGCGTTGCGGAGTTCCACTACGTCCACCACCAACCCGATGGTGCACCTTATCCGGAGCCCCACGCCATGGAATTGGCGCTGGCCCGCGCCGCCATGGCAGCCGGAATCCGCCTGACCCTTCTGGATACCCTGTACCTGGCCGGCGGAATCGGGACGCCCCTCAGCCCCGAGCAGGCACGGTTTGGAGACTCGGACGTCCACGCATGGCTGGACCGCCTGGCCTCGCTCCGTACTGCCATTGCCGGGAGCTTTCCTGCGGATCGCGTGAGCGTCGGGGCTGCCTTGCACTCGGTGCGGGCCGTCCCCGAGGAGGACCTGAAGGTGGTGGCCGCGAAATTGCCGGCAGACATTCCCCTCCATATCCACCTGAGCGAACAGCCTGCCGAGAACCAAGCCTGCCTCGAGGCTTACGGCACTACCCCGGCTGGCCTCCTGGAACGTCACGGGCTGTTGACGGACAGGCTCTCGGCCGTTCATTCAACCCACCTGACGCCGGAAGACATCACCTCGCTTGGTGAAGCCGGCACCACCGTGGTGATGTGCCCCAGCACCGAAGCCGACCTCGCAGATGGGATTGGCCCGGCGAGGGAACTTTCGGATGCGGGAGCCACCATCGCCCTGGGCACCGACCAGCACGCCGTGATCGATCCATGGACTGAAATGCGGACCCTTGAACACGGGGAGCGGTTGGGCAGCGGCCAGCGCGGGAGGTTCTCACCGCAGGAATTGCTGCGGGCCGCAACCGAAGGAGCAGCCCGTTCCATGGCCACCCCGGTGGCTGGCCCGGTCCTTGAAGTGGGCGGTGTTTGCGACCTCATGGTCATCGATCCCGCCTCCACGCGCACCGCCGGATCGCGGCCCCTGCAGATGGCATTCAGCGCGACAGCCAGCGACGTCACCGAGGTGGTCATCGCTGGGAAGTTGCTCGCCTCGCACGGCGTGCACGCACGGCTGGGCAAGCCTGGTACCGTGCTGGCGGAGGCGCTGAAGGAGCTCTCCTAGCGCTGGTACTCCGGCTCACAAGCGGCCGACGGCGGCCCTTGGGTTTGGCACCAGACTCAAGGGCCGCCGTCGTGCTTTGTGTTCAATTAGTTGATCCAATAGGAAGGTTCAGCCCCCGAAAACGCCACGCCAGGGCTCACAGGGAACATACAGCTGACAGCCAGAGCCTTTTGGGTTAAGGAAGTGAACGCAGGTCATCTGACACGGCTTGACTGGAACTTGCGTGATGGGCCGTGCCACACTGTGTAGCGCGAGTGCACCGGCGTCCCCGTCGGAACAGCCGACGACGTCCCGCACCGCGATCCCACACCACCATTCCCAAAGGGAGTCCCATGTCCAGTTCCAGCACCGAAGGCGCACCCCCAGTTTCGCGGAAGGTGATCGGCCTGGCCGTTGCCGGCGCGGTGGGCGGCTTCCTCTTCGGCTTCGATTCGTCCGTGGTCAACGGCGCCGTGGACGCAATGGCGGACGAGTTCGTCATGAGCGAGGCCGTAACGGGCTTCGCTGTCGCCGTCGCCTTGTTGGGATGTGCCGCCGGCGCCTACCTGGCCGGCAATGTAGCCGACCGTTACGGACGCATTCCCGCCATGAAGATCGGCGCACTCCTGTTCCTGGTGAGTGCTGTGGGAACCGGCCTGGCGTTCAGTGTGTGGGACCTTGTCTTCTGGCGGCTGGTGGGCGGTTTGGGCATTGGACTGGCGTCCGTCATTGCTCCCGCGTACATTTCCGAGATCTCCCCCCGCCACGTGCGCGGGCGCCTTGCTTCACTTCAGCAACTGGCCATCACCACCGGTATCTTCGCCGCGCTCCGGTCCGACGCAGTCCTTGCCAACTCAGCCGGCGGCGCCGGTGGAATGCTGTGGCTGGGGATCGAAGCCTGGCGCTGGATGTTCATAGCTTGCGCCATTCCGGCTGCCGTGTACGGGTTGATTGCGTTCCGTTTGCCCGAGTCCCCGCACTTCCTGGTGCTTAATGGCAAGGAAGACCAGGCCCGCACCATTTTCCAGAGGCTTATTCCGGGTGACGACATCGAACGGCACATTCGTGAGATCCGTGAGTCCATCCAGCAGGAAAAGCTCTCCACCAAGAAGGGCTCGCTCCGCGGCAACCGGTTTGGCCTGCTTCCCGTGGTGTGGATCGGCATCATCCTGTCGGTCCTGCAGCAGTTCGTGGGCATCAACGTGATCTTCTACTACTCAACCACCCTCTGGAAGGCAGTCGGGTTCCAGGAAAAGGACTCCCTGACCATCTCCGTCGCCACCTCAGTCACCAACATCCTGGTGACAATGGTGGCCATCGCCTTGGTGGACCGCATCGGTCGCCGCCCCATCCTGTTGACCGGTTCGATCGGCATGGCCGTGTCCCTGGCTGTTATGGCGTTGGCGTTCTCCTCGGCAACCGGAACGGGTTCCGAGATCTCACTGCCGGGCGCCTGGGGACCCGTGGCCTTGGTCGCTGCGAACGTCTTCGTCATCAGCTTCGGAGCCTCCTGGGGGCCGCTGGTGTGGGTCCTGCTGGGCGAGATCTTCCCGTCCCGTATCCGTGCCCGTGCCCTGGGCCTGGCAGCGGCCGCTCAATGGATCGCGAACTTTGCCATCACGCTCAGCTTCCCCATCATGGCGGCGGGTTCGCTGCCCCTGACGTACGCCATGTACGCAGCGTTCGCGGCGGCGTCGTTCTTCTTTGTGATGTTCAAGGTTCCCGAGACGAACGGCATGTCCCTTGAGCAGGCCGAGACACTGTTCGTTCCCAAGGGGGCGCCGGTAGCGCCGCTGCCGGTCACCTCGGACGAAACCAAGTAGACGCACAACGAGCCCCGCGGATTACCGCGGGGCTCGTTTTTTCTGGCGGGAAGCCTTAGACCAGGTGCGGCTCGTGCGAACTGAGGTAACTGCGGCCTCCGAAGGCCACGAGGATCGCGATCACCATGGCAACGGCGCCTGCGAAGAACGGAACCTGCGGGCCGAAGTGCTCGCCCAGCTGGGCCGCCGCGAACGGGGCCAGCGCACCACCCATCCAACGCACAAAGTTGTAGCCGGCCGACGCGACGGGGCGCGGCGAATCCGAGACGCCCATGGCCAGCTCGGTGTAGACCGTGTTGTTGATGCCCAGCAGGGCACCGGCCACGATGACAAGCACGACGACGGCAGTCACCGAGTGCCCGGCAGCCAGTCCCAGCCCGACCAGGTCGAGCATCAGGGCGGCGAGGGTGCCGGTCAGGACCTTGACGGCACCGAAACGCTTCTGCAACACGGGAGCCACGAACACGGAGAAAACGGCCACAGCGACGCCCCACCCGAAGAACACTCCCCCGATCCCGTAGGCGTCCATGCCCAGGATGAAGGGCGTGAAGGCCAGGATGGTGAAGAAGCCGTAGTTGTAGAACAGTGCGCTGGCCGCAGTGGTGCGGAGGCCTTTGTGCCCAAGGGCCAGGAGCGGGTCGCGGAGCCGGGACTTCTTTGCCGGGGCAGGTGTTTTAGGCAGCAATGCCAGCAAGGCAATGAAGGCGGCAGCCATCAGGACTGCCGTGCCGAAGAACGGCGCGCGCCACTGCCAGCCGCCAAGGAGTGCTCCGAGCAGCGGGCCAAGCGAGATGCCCAAGCCGAGGGCGGCTTCGTACAGGATGATGGCCGTGCCGGTTCCACCGCTGGCCACGCCCACGATCACAGCCAAGGCTGTTGCAACGAACAACGCGTTACCGAGGCCCCAGCCGGCGCGGAAGCCCACCAACTGTTCAACGCTGCCGGACAAACCGGAGAGCGAGGCAAACACCACGATGATCGCCAAACCGATCAGCAGCGTCTTCTTGCCGCCGATGCGGGAGGACACGAAACCACTGATCAGCATTGCAACGGCCGTCACCAGGAAGTAGCTGGTGAACAGCAACGAGACTTCACTCGTGGACGCCTCAAGGTTCTTGGCGATCGCCGGGAGGATGGGGTCCACGAGGCCGATGCCCATGAACGCGAAAACTGCTGCGAGGGCGGTGGCCCATACAGCCTTCGGCTGTTTGAGGAGGGATGCTTTCTCCGCCTCGAGGGTGTTTTCGATGGTTGTTTCGGCGCTTGCTGAAGCGTCAGCCAACTGGCGTGACATTCAATGGCTCCTTGTCGGTGCGTAGATTCTGGTTAGTTCTGGAATGAGCTGTTGAGCTTGGCGATCACGGGCAGGGCGGCCGCGAGCTGCTCAATCTCCTGGCTGTCGAGGCCCTGGAGCAGTTCGGCCACCATGGCGTTGCGCCGCTGGTCGGCGGATTCGACGGCGGCTGTCCCGGCCCGGGTAATGGCCACCTGGACGGCGCGGGAATCGTCGGGGTCGGGTTGGCGGGTGACCAGGCCTGCGCGCTCGAGCTTGATGATCTGCTCCGTGGCGCTCGGGACTTTGATCCCCAGGTTCTTGGCGATATCTCCCACGCGGAGCCCGGCGTCGAAGATCATGGAGAGCAGGCTCAGCTGCGCGGCAGTGAGTTCGCCCTCCGGGTCCAGACGGCGGAACATGTATACGCCCAAACGGAGGGCCTCACGGTATTCCTTCGCGAGGTGGGTGAGGCTGGGATCGAAAGTACCGTTCATATTTAGGTACCCTAATAGTTAGGGTACCTAATAGTCAAGTGCTAGAGTGCGAGCTTCATGCCTTCGTGGCTCGCAACGAATCCCAACCGCTCGTAGAAACGGTGCGCATCAACCCGCGACTTGTCCGTGGTGAGCTGGACCAGCGAGCAGCCACGCTCCCGCGCCTGGCCAATGACCCACTCGATCATCAGGGCCCCAACGCCTTGCCCTCGGAGCGCATCCGAGACCCGCACCGCCTCCACCTGTGCACGCCAGGAACCCTTGCGGGATAGGCCCGGAATGAAGCTGAGCTGGAATGTGGCCACGACGTCGCCATTGAGTTCGCCCACCACCAGAAGGTGGGAAGGGTCGGCGTCGATCGCTTCAAAAGCCAGCTCATAGGGCGCCAGGTCGTCGGCGCTTTCGCGCGAAGCGCCGAGCTGGTCGTCAGCAAGCAGCGCCAGGATCCGCGGCAGGTCGCCCTTTTGGGCGCGGCGGAGGCTGAAGATTCCAGGCTCGACGGCGGCAGTCATCAAAGTGGGCGCGGAACCGGATTCTGTAGTCACCACCCCAGCATGTCATTTTGTCGTGGAACTCAGTATTGCTAAGTACCGGTACTTAGTTCTACTATGTAGTGGTAGCTAGTAATACTGAGTAGCGAATGGAGGTGTCTGATGGGCAAGCAAATGACCGAGATGCTCAAAGGCACATTGGAGGGAATCGTCTTGGCCCTCCTGACCGGAAAGGCAGCCTACGGATACGAAATCACCACACTCCTCCGGGAGCAGGGATTCACCGAGATCGCCGAAGGCACCGTGTACGCCCTACTGGTCCGGATCGAACAAAAGGGGCTGGTGGACGTGGAGAAGCGGCCGTCCGAAAAAGGGCCACCCCGCAAGGTGTACACGCTCAACACCCAAGGCAAAAAAGAACTCAACGAATTTTGGAACACCTGGAGCTTCTTGTCCGAACGGCTTGAACAGCTCCGTAAGGAAGGAAAATAACATGGCAGCAAAATGGATCGAACTGGTCACCGGATCACTCGAGCAGAAGAAGCAGTTCAAGCAGGCAAAGGCCCGGCTGGAGGCCCTGCCGGAGCCGTACCGCACCGTAGCCACAGCTTTCAACCGGTACCTCATGTACTACGGCGGCGTCACCGAAGGCGACACCATGGTGCAGATGTTCACCGACCTCGCCGACCTCTGGGAACGGGCCGCAATCGAGGGCACGCCCGTGAGCGAAATCGTCGGCGACGACCCCATCGAATTCGCCGAAGCGTTCGCACTGGCCTACGGCGGAAAGCGCTGGATCGACAAAGAACGCGATCGCCTCATCAAGGCCATCGATAAAGCAAAGGAGGCCGAATCATGACTTCAGCGGCCATCAGCGTCCAAGGCATAGAGAAGTCCTACAAGGACCTCCATGTGCTCCGCGGGGTGGACTTCGAGGTGGCGTCAGGCAGCATTTTCGCCCTCCTTGGCTCCAACGGGGCGGGCAAGACCACCATGGTGAAAATCCTGTCCACGCTGCTCAAAGCGGATGGCGGAACGGCCGCCGTCGAAGGCTTTGACGTCGCGGCAGAGTCGCTGCAGGTGCGGGAGTCCATCAGCCTCACCGGGCAGTTCGCCGCGGTGGACGAGATCCTCACCGGCAAGGAGAACCTGATCCTGGTGGCGAAGCTGCGCCATCTGAAGAACCCGGGCCGGATCGCCGACGAGTTGCTGGCTCAGTTCAGCCTCACCGACGCCGGGTCCAGGAAAGTGGCGGCCTACTCCGGTGGCATGCGCCGGCGGCTGGACATCGCGATGAGCTTGATCGGCGAACCCAAGGTGATTTTCCTTGACGAGCCCACCACGGGGCTCGATCCCGAAGCCCGGCTCGAGGTCTGGCACATCGTCAAGAGGCTCGCCACCCAAGGGACCACCGTCCTGCTCACCACGCAGTACCTCGACGAAGCTGAGCAACTCGCAGACCGCATCGCCATTCTTCATGAAGGCCGCATCATTGCGAACGGCACACTAGCCGAGCTCAAGCAGCTCCTTCCGCCGGCCAAAATCGAATACGTCGAGAAGCAGCCGAGCCTGGAGGACATCTTTCTGGCGCTCGTAGGCACCGGAAGCAACGAGTCAAACCACAGCAGCGAGTCAGTAAAGGACAGGTCATGAACACCCACTTCTTCGCAGACACCTCTGTCCTGCTGGGGCGGTCCATGCGGCACATCTTCCGCAGCGTGGACACCATCATCACCACCGCCATCACACCTATCGCCCTGATGCTGCTGTTCGTCTATGTCTTCGGCGGCGCCATCAGGACCGACACAGAGAACTACGTCAACTACCTGCTCCCCGGCATCATGCTCATCGCCATCGCTTCGGGCATCGCCTACACCGCGGTCCGCTTGTTCACCGATATGCAGAGCGGGATCTTCGAACGTTTCCAGTCCATGCCGATCGCACGCTCGTCAGTGCTGTGGGCACACGTCCTGACCTCCCTGGTGGCCAACGGGCTCTCGCTGGTGATCATCGTGCTGGTGGCGCTCCTCATGGGGTTCCGCACCTCAGCCAGCGTGCTGGATTGGCTCGCTGTTGCAGGAATCCTGGCATTATTCACCCTGGCGCTCACCTGGATCGCCATCATCGCAGGCCTCTCCGCCAAGTCCGTGGATGGTGCCGGCGGCTTCTCGTACCCGCTGATCTTCCTGCCGTTCATCAGCTCGGCCTTCGTCCCCACAGAGACAATGCCGGGTCCGGTTCGCTGGTTTGCGGAGAATCAACCGGTCACGTCGATTGTGAACACCATCCAGGATCTGTTCGCGCAGCAACCGGTGGGCAGCAACATCTGGGTAGCCCTGGCCTGGTGCCTGGGAATCCTGGTCCTCGCCTACGCATTTGCCACCGCGGCCTACAAGCGCCAAATCGCCTGATTCCACCAGCCAAAACAACGGCCTAAGCTCCCCTTCTGACCAGGGGAGCTTTCGCCATGCAGACCGATTCGCAATTGGTCAGACATTAGCTATAACTTTATCGAACACATTTGTAACGGCCGTCACTATTGTGGCGGGTCCTTCGAAGGGTTCTTGAACTAATGTCCGACCAGACAACACAGGGGCGACTCCGCGCCTCCAGCAGGGACAGCGAGCCCCACCTGTCACGCTCGCTCAGCAACCGCCACATCCAACTCCTGGCCATCGGCGGCGCCATCGGAACGGGCCTCTTCATGGGCTCCGGCAAGACCATCTCGGTTGCCGGTCCCTCCGTAATCTTCGTGTACATGATCATCGGCTTCATGCTCTTCTTCGTCATGCGGGCCATGGGCCAACTCCTGCTGTCCAACCTGAACTACAAGTCCTTCAGCGACTTCGCCGGCGACCTTCTGGGCCCGTGGGCAGGCTTCTTCACCGGCTGGACCTACTGGTTCTGCTGGGTGGTCACCGGCGTCGCGGACGTCATCGCGATTGCCGGCTACGCCGATGCGCTGTGGCCGGGAATCCAGCTCTGGATCCCGGGCCTGGCCACCATCATCATCCTTCTGCTCCTGAACCTGCCCACAGTCAAAGCCTTCGGCGAAACCGAGTTCTGGTTCGCGCTCATCAAGATCGTGGCCATCGTTGCGCTGATCGTAGTGGGCCTGGTCATGATCTTCACCGGCTTCCAATCCAACGCCGGCACCCCCAGCTTCACCAACCTCTGGAGCCACGGCGGGTTCTTCCCCAAGGAATTCATGGGCTTCGTGGCCGGCTTCCAGATCGCCGTCTTCGCGTTCGTGGGCATCGAACTGGTGGGCACAGCCGCTGCCGAAACCAAGAACCCGGAGCACAACCTCCCCCGCGCCATCAACGCCATCCCCTTGCGCGTCATGCTCTTCTACGTGGGCGCCCTCATCATCCTGATGTCCGTCACCCCATGGACCGAGTTCAAAGCAGGCCAAAGCCCGTTCATCGCCATGTTCTCCCTTGCAGGCCTCGGCATGGCCGCCACCGTCGTGAACCTCGTAGTCCTCACGTCCGCCATGTCCTCGGCCAACTCCGGCATCTATTCGACGTCGCGTATGGTCTACGGCCTGGCCAACGACGGCGACGCACCCAAGCTCTTCGGCCGGCTCTCCAGCCGCAAAGTACCCCAGAACGCACTGTTCCTCTCGTGCGTCCTGCTGCTGGCCGGCGTCGCGCTCCTCTACGCAGGCAAGGACGTTGGCGTGGCGTTCGACATGGTGACCACCGTGTCCGCCGTCTGCTTCATGTTCGTTTGGTCCATCATCCTGGCCAGCTACCTGGTGTACCGCAAGCGCCGCCCCGAGCAGCACGCCGCTTCACCGTTCAAGATGCCCGGCGGCATTCCGATGGTGTGGGTGGTGTTCGCGTTCTTCGCATTCCTCGTGTGGGCCCTGACCACGCAGCCGGACACATTCACAGCACTGCTGGTGACACCCATTTGGTTCGCGATCCTCGGCGTTGCCTACGCGGTGGTTCGCAAGTCCCCGCTGCACCAGGCCCGCGTGGCCGAATGGAAGGCGATGTCCGAAGCCGAAACCGCGGCAGCGCGCTAGACCCGCGCTCCTGAAAAGGCCCGACGCCGGGCACCCAGTTGGGTGCCCGGCGTCGGGCTTTTCTGTTGCCGACCCTCACTCACATCCCTACCCCTTCCCACCGACCCTCACTCACATCCCTACCGCTTCCCACCCACCCTCACTCACATCCCTACCGCTTCCCGCCCACCCTCACTCACCGGCACGGAAAGGCCCGGCGTCGGACACTCAAGTGAGTGCTCGACGTCGGGCCTTTAGGTGGAACGTGAGAGAGCGTCACACCCAACCAGGCGGAACGTGAGAGAGCGTCACACCCAACCAGACGGAACATGAGAGAGCGTCACACCCAACCAGGCGGAACGTGAGAGAGCGTCACGCCCAACCAGGCGGAACGTGAGAGAGCGTCACACCCAACCAGACGGAACATGAGAGAGCGTCACACCCAACCAGGCGGAACGTGAGAGAGCGTCACGCCCAACCGGGTGGAACGTGAGAGAGCGTCACACCCAACCGGGCGGAACGTGAGAGAGCGTCAGAGCTCCGCTTGGCGGTCCTCCACGAGCTTCTGCAGCGCCGGGAAAAGCGGGTGTGCAGGCGTCAGTTCCGTCACACGCTCGACGACGGCGGCCGCGTCCAGCTCGGACAACATGTTGGCGAGCTCCACGGCTTCGTCGTCCGCTCCGTCATCGAACCGCAAGGCTGCGGACATCGCCTCAAGCAGTGCCACGGGGGTGACGCCGCGCTCGGCGAGCTCAGCTGCAGGACCAACGAACCGCTCGTGCCGGCCGAGCTTACGCAGGGGCGCGCGGCCCACGCGGTTCACGGTATCGGGGAGGTGCGGGTTGGAGAAGCGCGACAGGATCTTCTGCACATACGCCTCCTGCTCGGCCTCAACGAAACCGTGTTTGGCCACCAGGAGTTCCTTGGTCTCCTCCAGCACAGCCCGGACCTTGGCGGCCACCGAAGGATCGGCCATGGCGTCCGAAATCTTCTCAATGCCGGCCGCGTAGCCGAAGTAGGCCGCCGAAGCGTGACCGGTGTTCACGGTGAACAGCTTCCGCTCGATGTACGGTCCCAACTCGTCCACGAACGTGGCGCCCGGGATCACCGGCGCGTTGCCCTTGAAGGGCGTGCGGTCGATGACCCACTCATAGAACGTCTCCACCGTGACATCCAGGCCCTGGCCCGGCGCCTGGTTGGGGACGATACGGTCCACCGCGGTGTTGGCGAAAACGGCGACGGCGTCAAGATCCCCGGCGGAGTCATCCCAGGCAGCCCGGATCTCGGCGTGCAGCAGATGGGTGGCATTGATGGCGTTCTCGCACGCCATTACCTGCAAGGGCGGCAAATCCGTGGGGCGGGCAGCCAGCCCGCGGGCTATCACCGGCGCAACGAACTTCAGGATGTGGGGCCCCACAGCGGTGGTGACCACATCCGCCGTCGAGATTTCCTCCACGACGGTGGCTTCCTGCGTAGCCGAGTTCAAAGCCCGGAAGCCTTCGACAGTTTTCACCGAAGGGTTGTCGCCGACCTCATGGACGTCATAGCTGGTGGCCTCCGCGAGCTGGCTGATCAAGGCATCCGCGACGTCGGCGAACACCACCTCATAGCCTGCTTCGTGGAGCAGCAACCCCACGAAGCCGCGCCCGATATTACCTGCCCCGAAATGGACTGCCTTCACTATGCGTTGACCTTTCCGAACAGCTCCAGGACTTCCTCAACCGTGGTGGCTTCCTCCAACTGGGCAACCTGCGCCTTGTTGGTGAAGATCTTCGCGATGGAGGACAGGATGTGGAGGTGTTCGTTGTTGATGCCGGCAACGCCGACCACGAACTTCACTTGCTTGCCGCCCCAATCGATGCCCTCGGGGTAGCGGATGATGGACACCGCAGAGTGCATGATGTGCTCTTTGGCATCGTTGGTGCCGTGCGGAATGGCCAGGAAGCTGCCCATGTAGGTGGACACTGATTCTTCGCGTTCGTGCATGGCGTGGACGTAGCTCATGTCCACTGCACCACGGTCCAGCAGGAGCTGCCCGGCTTCGTCGATCGCCGAGTCGCGGTCCCTTGCCTTGCCGTCCAGGATCACGCTCTCGCGCAGCAGTACTGATTTACCTTCGACGTCGGCGGCCGGCTCAGCGGCATGTGCACCATGGGTGGCGGCTGCTTCAGTTGCGGCGGCAGTTCCGTCAGCGTCCGCGGCGGCAGGGCCTTCGGTGTTGCTGGTCTTCACGAGTTCGACGATGTCGTCATACTTGGGGCTGTTCATGAAGTTGTCCACCGAGTAGTGCACTGCACTGGAGGTCTTCGGCTGGGCGCGTTCGGTCAGGTCCTGGTGGGTGACGACGACGTCGTAGGTGTCACTCAGGTTGGCGATGGCAGAGTTGGTGACCTTCACGTCCGGGAAGCCGGCCGCCTTGATCTTGTTGCGCAGGACCGAAGCGCCCATGGCGCTGGAACCCATGCCCGCGTCGCACGCAAAAACGATGTTCTGCACCGGACGGGTCAGGACAGTGCCTTCACCCTGGGCAGCAACCCTGTCCCCTACCAGCGCGGAGGAGACGGAGCTCTTCTTGCCTTTCATGGCCTCCATGCGGGACGTAGCCGCGGAAAGATCGTCTTCGCCCTTGTTCTTGGAGGTCCGGAGAATCAGCGAGGCAATAAGGAAGGACACGGTAGCTGCAAGGACAACTGCGAGGATGACGCCAATGTAGCTATCGCGTGAAGTCTGGGCAATGACAGCAATGATGGAACCCGGTGCCGCAGGAGCCACCAGGCCTGAGTTGGTGATGGCCAGGGTTGCGATGCCCGTCATGCCGCCACCGATGGCAGCGAGGATGAGGATCGGCTTCATCAGGACGTACGGGAAGTAGATCTCGTGGATGCCACCGAAGAACTGGATGATGGCAGCGCCAGGAGCAGATGCCCGAGCGGCGCCGCGGCCGAAGAACATGTACGCCAGCAGGATGCCCAGGCCCGGGCCGGGGTTGGCTTCGAGCAGGAACAGGATGGACTTGCCGTGGTCAAGCGACTGCTGGATACCCAAGGGGGTCAGCACGCCGTGGTTGATGGCGTTGTTGAGGAAGAGTACCTTGGCGGGCTCGATGAAGATGCTGGTCAACGGCAGCAGGCCGTTGTTGACCAGGAATTCGACCACGCTGCCTGCGCCTTCCGTGAAACGCTTGACGACCCAGGAGAGGCCGTAGAAGCCGCCCAACGCCAACGCTGCACCCCAGATGCCGGCGGAGAAGTTGTTCACCAGCATCTCGAAGCCCGGACGGATCTTGCCGTCCCAGAGGCGGTCGATCTGCTTCATGGTCCAGCCGCCCAGCGGGCCCATGATCATGGCACCGATGAACATGGGCGAGTCCGTACCGGCAATGACGCCCATGGTGGCAATGGCGCCAACGACGCCACCACGGACGTCGTAGACCATCCGGCCGCCGGTGTAGGCGATCAGGAGCGGAAGGAGGTACGTGACCATGGGGCCAACGATGCCGACGTTGGGGGCACCCTTGTCATTGGTGCCGAAACCACCCAGTTCCGGGACCGGAATCCAGCCGACTTTGATGAACAGGGCTGTAATGAGGCCCCAGGCGATGAAAGCGCCAATGTTGGGCATGATCATGCCGGACAGGAATGTTCCGAACTTTTGGACGCCAACGCGGGCGCTGGTGCGGGGCTTCGCAACTGTCTCTGTTGCCATGTGAATTCCTAACGTGTGTCCCGCGGCGGCGCGGGGTCAGTCGATACAGATCGAGCGAGAACAGCCTTAGGAGCTGCTGGAAATGCGGTGAAGCCACTCAAGGAAAAGCTTCAGTTCAGAGCTGGATAGTTGGTCCGAATGCGAGGCCTGCAGTGCCGCATTCAGGGCGATTGCCGCAACAACAACCGAGGACTTACCGGAGTCTTCCGCTGCGGCGCCACGGGCGGTGTCCGTGGAGACGGCAAAAATCATGGAATCCCGGGTCATCGTTGAGAGCTCGAGGTTCCGTTCTTCCACCGGTTCTGCGATCAGCATGAGCGTGACGCCCACGTTGGCCGCCAGGATGCTTCGGGCCGCTTCGCGGGGCGGCACGTTGATCTGACCGGAGATAGCGGCCTTGTTCAGCATCTCTTCCAGAAGCGCTTCAGCATCGGCCACGATTGCTGGGCGGCTTTCCGGCCTGATGTTGCCGAACATCACCAGATACAGGTGGGGTTGGGTCAGGCCGAACTGGACGTGGTTGTCCCACATCCGCCGGACATCTTCCAAAGGCTCCCCGGACGGTGCAAAATCCCGCTCCCCCGCCACATACTCTTCGAAACCGGCGGAAACGACGGCGTCGAAGAGCCCTTCTTTGTCGCCAAAGTGGTGGTAGAGCGTAGGCGCCGTGACCCCGGCAAGCTTGGTGATCTGGCGCGTTGAGACCGCTGACCCCTCCGAATTCGCCAGCAATTCGGCAGCTGCGCGAAGCAACCGAATTTTGGGCGGAAGCTGGTCATCGAAACTCATAACCGCTACCCTAGCACCTATAGCGTTGCTATATGAAGTGGCTCACAAGAGTTATTTATGGGGCTCCCGGTGCCGTCGCCGGCGGGTCTGAACCAACAAGCAGGAACAGAGGATTCAGTGCAGAATTTCCAAGGCGTAGGGGTAAGCCCTGGCCGCATCATTGGTTCCGTCCGCCAGATGCCCAAGCCGGTGAGCGAACCGCCGTCGGGCGAACGGTTGGCCGCGGGCGTCAGCCCGGAAGACGCCGTCGCCGGCTTGAAAGCGGCAGCCCAGTCGGTCCACGACGAACTCAAGAGCCGCGCGGACACCGCCTCGGGCGATGGCAAAGCTGTCCTTGAAGCCACGGCCCTCATGGCCAAGGACACCATGCTCCTGAAATCGGCGGCCAAGCTCATCAACGCGGGTTCCTCGGCTGAGCGCGCCATCTGGGAAGCCGGCGCATCCGTCTCCGAAATGCTGCACAACCTCGGCGGCTACATGGCTGAACGCGCCACGGATGTTTTGGACGTTCGTGCACGCATCGTCGCCGAACTTCGCGGCGTCCCCGCGCCCGGCATCCCGTCCTCCGAGACCCCCTTCATCCTGGTGGCCGAGGACCTCGCCCCCGCCGACACCGCGACGCTGAACCCGGCCGTCGTGCTCGCCCTGATAACGTCCGGCGGCGGACCGCAGTCGCACACCGCGATCATCGCGCGCTCACTCGGCCTCCCGGCAGTCGTTGCCGCCCACGGCGTGGACTCCATCGCCGATGGCTCCGAAGTGTACGTTGACGGCGCGGCCGGTTCCGTCGCCCTGGAACCCGGCGAGGAACAGCGTGCCGCTGCAACCGCCTGGGCGGAAACGTCCGCCACGCTCGCCGAATTCGACGGAAACGGCACGACGGCGGACGGTCACCTGGTGCCGCTCCTGGCCAACGTTGGTGGAGCCAAGGATGCCGTGGCAGCCGCTGGCCTCGGAGCACAGGGAGTCGGCCTGTTCCGCACCGAATTCTGTTTCCTTGAACGCGACACCGAACCCTCCGTGGACGAGCAGGCCGCGGCGTACAAGGCTGTGTTTGACGCATTCCCGGGCAAGAAAGTGGTCCTGCGGACCCTGGATGCGGGCGCCGACAAGCCCCTTCCGTTCCTCACGGATGCCACCGAACCCAACCCCGCGCTGGGTGTGCGTGGTTACCGTACGGACTTCACGACTCCAGGTGTCCTTGAGCGCCAGCTGGAAGCCATCGCCCGGGCAGCTTCCGGGTCCGAAGCCGACGTCTGGGTCATGGCTCCCATGATCTCCACGGCAGCCGAAGCCGGACGCTTTGCCTCGCTGTGTGCTGCGGCAGGAATTCAGACGCCGGGCGTGATGGTCGAGGTTCCCTCTGCCGCCCTCACAGCCGCCACTGTCCTTCGCGAAGTCGGATTCGCCTCCCTTGGCACCAACGACCTCACGCAGTACGCAATGGCCGCCGACCGCCAACTCGGGCCCCTCGCGGAACTGAACACCCCGTGGCAGCCCGCAGTCCTCCGGCTCGTGCAGCTCACGGTGGAAGGCTCAGCCCAGGAGGGCAACAACAAGCCTGTGGGTGTCTGCGGTGAGGCAGCTGCGGACCCGGCCCTCGCCGTCGTTCTGACCGGGCTGGGTGTCACCACACTGTCAATGACCGCGCGCTCTTTGGCCGCCGTCGGCACGGTGTTGAAGACGGTCACGCTGGAACAGGCGCAGGAGCTGGCCCGCCTTGCCTTGTCAGCCCCCAGCGCCACCGAAGCGCGCGACTGGGTCCGTGCCAAGCTCCCCGTGCTTGAAGAGCTCGGCCTCTAGCCCCTATCCATCCGGAATACCAGGAGAAACACATGCCTGAACGCACAGCCACCATCGCCAGCCGCTCCGGCTTGCACGCCCGCCCGGCCGCCCTCTTCGCCGAGGCTGCGGGCGAACAGCCCGTGGAGGTCACCATTGCCATGCAGGGTGCCCCTGCAGATGACGCGCTCGACGCCGCCAGCATCCTTTCGCTCATGACGCTCGGCGCAGCGAATAGGGACGTTGTTGTCCTTCGGGCCGAGGGTGATGGCGCCGATGCTGCGCTGGACGCACTGGTGAAGCTGCTGGAGACGGACCTGGACGCGCAGTAGGTTCTTCCGGGCTAGGCTTCTGGCATGGCACTGATAGCTCCCCGCGTCACGGCCGGGCTCCCCGCCGACGACGCCCGGAATCTCGCGCGTTCCCTCCAGGACAGCAACGACATCACTGTGTTCGTGGACGGCACAGTCCACCGCCTGCCCGATCAGGCGAGGGACGCCGTCGTCGACCTCCTTTCCCGGCTGGGCCGGGGCGACACGGTGACGGTCAGCAGTGTGGAGGAAATGCTCACCACATCCCAGGCAGCGGAGCTCGCGGGCATCTCGCACACGTATCTGCGCAACATGACCGATCGTGGCGAGATTCCCGTGGAGTACCGGGGCACGCATCGTCGCATCCGGCAGGCAGCCATCATGGAGTGGCTTGAAACGCAGCGAAAGAAGCAGTTCGAGGACCATGACGAAACCAGCGATTAGGCAGCGGCCCACGTTCGAGGTCGCCGAGGTCGAGGTTTCGGGCCTGACCGGCCGGATCCACTGGACCAAAGGGACACCGGCGCCGGGTGAGGGCCCCGTGAACGAACCGGCGTACATCCTGATCCACGGCATTGGAGTCTCGCATCGGTACCTGGCGCGGCTCCACGCCGTCCTCGCCGCCCACTCGCCAACCTATTCCTTTGACCTTCCCGGTTTCGCGGGGACTCCCAGGCCGGGCCGCCAACTCCAGGTGGAGGATTACGGCGCCTTCATCGCGGAGGCCCTGGCGTCGCGGGGCATCGAATCGTACGTCCTTGTGGGTCATTCCATGGGAGTGCAGTTTGCCATCGAAGCAGCATTGCATGCCCCCGAGCGGGTTCAGCGCCTGGTGTTGATGGGACCGGTGGTTGATTCCAGGCACAAGAGCGTTTTCCGGCAATCACTGGCCCTCACCTTGGACGGCGTCCTTCGCGAGAGTCCTTCATCCAACTGGATCGTGGTCTCCGACTACTTCCGCTGCGGGCCCCGCTGGTACCTCACCGAACTCCCTGTGATGATGGGCTATCCCACGGAAAAGCGGTTGGCCGGCATCAAGGCGCCGGTGCTGGTGCTGCGTGGGAGCCGCGACCAGGTGGCGGGCCCTGACTGGTCTCTGCGGCTTTCCCGGACCGTGGACCAAGGACGCCTGGTGGAGATTCCCGGGGTGGGACACGTGGCGCAGCACATGCGTCCGCAAGCGGTGGCGGATGCCATCCGCAGCTTCGTCGCCGCGACCACGCAGCGCAGTTAGGCAACGCAGCGCAGTTAGGCGCTGGGGCACGACGTCGGAGCGTGGGTTGGGTGCCCCTTGTTGGTCCCGGTTGGATCAGGCTAGGCTGGCCAGGCAAGCGAATAGTAAGTCTGCTTACGAAAGGGTTTGACCATGACCAGCTATGACCCGGAAGATGATCCCCAAACCTTCGGCGTGAGCGGCGCGACCGGCCCCTTCGACACCGCCGATGCCGACAGCATCCACGAAGATCCAGACATGCGCCAGGACGAGGACGATGATCCCGCTGCCTCCGCCAACCCCGATCCCCTGGACGGCAACGTCACTGGACTGGAGCCAGGGGGCGGGGTGCCCCCGGGTGAAACGCCGCCCGCCGAGGGCAGCATGAGCAGCGACCAGGGGCACGAAGAGTAACTACGTCGCCAACCCGCTGTTGCGTTGCGGGCCAGCAACGTAACAGCGGACTGGCAACGTGCCCTACGGCAGGCTCAGGATCTCCCCAAGATCGTAATCCGCAGGCTCTTCCAACTGCGCGTACGTGCAGCTTTCCGGAGTCCTGTCCGGCCGCCACCGGCGGAATTGCGTGGTGTGGCGGAACCTGTCGCCCTCCATGTAGTCGTACGCCACTTCGATCACGAGCTCGGGGCGCAGTGGCACAAACGAGAAGTCCTTACCCCCGCTCCACCTGCTTTGCGCGCCAGGCATCCGCGAACCACCGGCAGCCTCGTCCTGCTTGGCCCACTCACCCCACGGATGATCACCAAGATCCACCTGGTACGGCTCAAGCTCGGCAACCAGCGCTTCACGCTTGGCCATGGGGAACGATGCCACCACCCCCACATGGTGCAGCCGACCGGCGTCGTCGTGAAGCCCCAACAGTATGGAACCCACCACTTTCGCAGTCTTGTGCCAGCGGAAACCGGCCACCACACAGTCCGCCGTCCGAACATGCTTGGTCTTGAACATCACACGCTTATTTGGTTGATAGGTTCCACCCAGCGGCTTGGACAGAATTCCATCCAGGCCCGCGCCCTCCAACTGCACGAACCACTCCTTGGCCCGCTCGAGGTCCGTTACTGCTGGAGTGACGTAGACGGGCGGTTCGGCCTTGGCAAGCGCGGATTCCAGGATGGCCCGGCGCTCTGAGAACGGCTTGCCCATCAGGTCTTCCTCGCCCAGGGCCAGGATGTCGAACGCGATCATGGAGGACGGCGTTTTCTCGGCCAGCATCCTGACTCTGCTGTCGGCGGGGTGGATCCGTTGTTGGAGGACCTCGAATTCCAGCCTGTTGCCCTCGATCAGGACGATTTCGCCGTCGATCACGCACTTCTCCGGCAGGTTCTTCCTCAGCGCCTCAACCAGCTCGGGAAAGTAGCGCGTCATGGGCTTCTCGTTGCGGCTGCCCAGAATGACCTCGTCACCGTCCTTGAAGACGATGGTTCGGAACCCATCCCACTTGGGCTCGTAGTGCCCCACGTCGGGGATGTCCGGAACTGATTTGGCAAGCATGGGCGAGACGGGCGGCATCACTGGCAGGTCCATAGGAAATGTCTACCCTGCCGTCGGACGCCGAAGCTAGTCTTAGGCGGTGGATATCTTGGCCGTGTTGGCGGTAGTACTCGGAGTTCCAGTGCTCCTGTCGGGCTTATGGTTCTGGATAGCGCGGCAAAACCGGCGGGGAACAAGTCGTGCGGCGGTGGGCGGCATGCTGGGAATTGCCGACGAGATCTTCCGCCCGGAAACACACCAGGCCCACCAAATCCAGAAGATCCAGTACGAGCTGCCAGCTCCCGCGCCGGCCCCGAAGCCTAGGCGCACAGAGCCCCCCGCGTAGCTCGACGTACCGTCCGTTACATTAATGTGACTTTACTTTCCGGCTCATGTACCGTCGTAGGGCGACCCGTATCTCCGCTGGGCCGCTTCCGGATTGACGCCGAGCTCTGCCGCAATCCGGGATCCGCCAGACCCGCGGCAGAGGCGGGGGACCCACAGTTCCCGGGCTTGTTTCCAAGCCCTCGGGGTGAAGCCGCTAAGGCGGCCGGACGGCCTCGTCCGAACCCGACAGCTAACCTCGAAGGCGTTGAGAGGCAACCACCATGTCCCCAACCATGGACCAGCCGCGCCGCGCCCACATCGAACGCGAGCGCACCAAGCCAACCGGACGCCGTCGGGCCGAACCCAGCGGATCCCCCACCGGACCAGCAACAGCGCCTGAGGCACCAAGCACGACGCCGGAACCCGCCGCCGCTGCCACCCCCACCACGCGCGCGGCCGCCCGCGCAGCCGAGCGGGAACGGGCAGCCCGGGCTGAAGCCGAACCCGCAGAACCGGCCACCGCCGCGATCCCGGCAGTACAGGCAGCCCAAGCCGCGGCTCCGAGGTCGACCACGCCGGGCCCTCCCACGGCAGCCATCCCCATCGTGCCGCCGGCAGCACCGAAGCAGGTCACTGATCAAGCCACGCAGCAGGCCCCGCAGCCGGAGCCCACCACGGCAGCCATCCCGGTGGTGGCCGTTAGCAGGAAGGCACCTACCACCAGTCCGGCCAGGACCGGCTTGGGAGCTACGTCCACGTTCAACCGTGAACCGCAGGCCGTGCTTCGGAAGGCCGCCTCGGTCAAGCACATGAGCCAGCGCATGGCCGTGGTCGCCGGCGCCGTCGGACTGGTCCTCACGGCAGGAGGCCTCGGCCAAGCACTTGAGCTGCCGTTCTTCGGCCATGAAACGCCAGCCCAGGATGCGAATGCCCAGGGGGACCGGCAGTCGGCTTCAGCTGCGCCGGGGCCTCGTGCTTCCTATTCCACGGCGGCTTCGCCGTCGGCCTCGGCCGCGCCAACAGCTTCCACCTCATCCGCAGCCGGCCAGCCGGCGACTGTCCCGGAGGCACCTTCTGCAGTCTCGCCGTCGTCGGCTCCGGCCCCGCACGTCTCGCTTGCGGCCCCTGTGTGGGTTCCTTCGGCAGCGCCGTCGGCAGCCAACCCTGCGCCGGGCACGTCCGCAGCAGTACCGACGCAGCCTGCCCCGGCTCCCACTGATGTGCCCGCCGATACGATCACCACGGCCCCGTCTCCGGTCCCGACAACCACGCCCGCGCCGACCGTCACCCCCACGCCGACGCCCACCCCGACGCCGACCCAGATATCCAAGCCGCGCCCCACAGGAAACCCCAACGCCGGTACCAACCCGCAATCCACTGGAACGGCCCTCGACACGATCCTGGACGCGGCCAAGAAAGTAGTGAAATGAGCACGCGGCTACCCCGCACGGCAACGCCCGTCGGCTGGCATGGCCGGTACTGCACCAGCAGCCGGACCGCTACCTTTCGGCGAAGGATGGGCCGTTGGAGCTGCCAGCGCCTGAGGCGTTCCTAGGGGTCCGATCCCGGCAACCCGGGAACCCGGGCGCGCGGGCGCGCAGGTCGCCTAGATTCTGGGGCGCCGTGCCCAGCGGTGTGCCTTTAGTGCCGCGTGCAGTTCAAGCCGGATCGCGCCACTCAACGGGTCAGCCCCGATGAGTTGGCGGATCCGGCCGAGCCGGTTGTAGATGCTGCTCCTGTGCAGGTGGAGCTTCGCTGCGACATCCTGGACGGAACTGTCATTGTCGTAGAGCAACTCCAGGACCGGCAGGAGCTCGCCGTTCCTGTCCTGATCCTCCAACGTCCTGTAGTGGACCGATCCGGTGTCATCCCAGCCACCGGGCGCCAACAGGCGATCGAAAAGCTGGTAGACGCCTACTGCCCGGCTTTCCACGAGCTCGCCCAGCGGCAGGTCCACCGCGGCAGCCTGGGCCGCCACCTTGGACTGGCGGTACGCACCAGCGAGCTGCCGGATTACCTGGAATGGTTCGCTGATGCCCAGGATGACCCGGTCCACGGTCCTTCCGGCCCGCTTGGCGAGCTCCAGTTGATAGTGCACCAGCACCTGCGCATGGTCAGCCCGCCCGCCGGATTCCCGGAACAGGACCACGGAATGCGTCTCTGTTCCGGCACTGAACAGGGCAGCATTGACACCGATCGTGGACTGCAGCGCCGCGGAGCGGTGGGTCAGGGTTGCCGCGATGGGGTCGACGGCGGATCCGGCACCGTCCGGGTCCAGGATGGTCACCAGTTGCCACGGACCCCGCCCTTGGATTTCCTTCCACCCGGCAACGGCAGCCACCGCGTTGGATTCGCCGTTGCAAGCGGAAAGGAACTCCTGTTCGCGGCGGCGCCGGAACTCTGATTCGGCCGTGTTTGAGTCAAGGAGCAGCCCCGCCAGCAGGTCCAGTTCGTCCCGTACGCCAGGCAATTCGGCGAGTATCGCCGTCGCGCTTTGCTCTTCGACATCCAGTTGCACCCACAGGTAGCCGACGCGGAATCCGCGGACCAGGAGTGGGACGCAGACCCTGCCCAACATCCCCAGTTCATCGTTGGCGGGGACTACCACTGGGCGCACTGCCGTGGAGATGCCGTGGGAGAGCTGCCATGCGCTGACGTCGGTGGGGACGCGCTTGCTGAGCAGGAAGTTTACCCGGACGCGGTCGGCGTGCGACTGGTTGGAGCTGTAGGCGAGGAGGACGCCGTCGAGGTCTTCCAGTGACAAGCCGCGGCCGAGCTTCAGCGCGACGCGTTCAACGATCTGTTCCACGTCCTGCTGCATCTCCAAAGCGTACCAACAGGAGGCGACACCTGACGCTCCAGTCCTCGACAAATGTCGAGTCTACGTGAAGAAGATCGTTGAATTTCCGGGCATTTAGCACTGACCTCCGCCGGCATTCCATGTCGCCTGCCTCACAGCCGGATTTATTCTGGAATCACAGCCCGCAGCAAATTTTTCGGCCGAACAGGCCGCTAACGATGGAGCCAGCAAATGATCATCGGCGTCCCCAAAGAAATCAAGAACAACGAGTTCCGCGTAGCCATCACGGCCGCCGGTGTCCACGAGTTCCGCACCCACGGACACACCGTCCTGGTTGAGCGCGGCGCAGGACTGGGCTCGGGCATCACCGACGAGGAATACTCGATTGCCGGCGCCGAAATCGTCAACGAAGCCGATGACGTCTGGGGCCGCGCTGACATGGTCATGAAGGTCAAGGAACCCATCGCGGCCGAGTACCACCGCTTCCGCAAGGGCCTGATCCTCTTCACCTACCTGCACCTCGCCGCTGAACCCGAACTCACCGCCGAGCTCATCAACTCCGGCGTGACGGCCATCGCCTACGAAACCGTGCAGGAAGGCCGCACCCTTCCGCTGCTCGCCCCGATGTCCGAGGTTGCAGGCCGCCTGTCCGTCGTGGTCGGCGCTTCCTCGCTGATGGCTCCGGCCGGCGGCAAGGGCGTCCTGCTGGGCGGCGTACCGGGTGTCCGTCCGGCCAAGGTTGTTGTCCTCGGCGCCGGCGTTGCGGGAACCAACGCCGCTGCCATGGCGCTGGGCCTCGGTGCCGATGTCACCATCATGGACATCAACATCAACCGGCTGCGCGAACTCGACGCCCTCTACCAGGGCCGCCTGAAGACCGTTGCTTCCAACGCCTACGAGATCGAGAAGTCAGTCATCGACGCAGATCTCGTGATCGGCTCCGTCCTGATCCCGGGTGCCAAGGCTCCCAAGCTGGTCACCAACGAACTCGTCTCCCGCATGAAGCCGGGATCGGTCTTGGTGGACATCGCCGTTGACCAGGGCGGCTGCTTCGAGGACACGCACCCCACCACCCACCAGGAACCGACGTACAAGGTCCACAACTCGATCTTCTACTGCGTTGCCAACATGCCTGGCGCCGTTCCGAACACCTCCACGTACGCACTGACCAACGTCACCCTGCGCTACGCCGTGGCACTGGCCAACCTGGGCGTCAAGGCCGCTTTCGACCGCGACCCCGCCCTCGCAGCCGGCCTCAACATCGCCGGTGGCCACGTGGCACACCACTCCGTTTCCGAGGCGCACAACCTGCCGCTCGTGAACGACTGGCACAGCCTGGTTTCCGCCTAACGGGCAAAACCACAACCGCACGACGGCGGGGTGCGGCTTCCACACGAAGCCGCACCCCGCCGTCGTGGTTTAAGGCGCGCCGAGTACCGGCGGTGAGGGTTCCACGCGGATGGGAACGGGTACCGGGAGGTCCGACGGGCGAAGCTTTCCCGGGTCAATTGTGGGAGGAACCACGGCCGGAGGTGTCACGGGTACTGCCGGGGGTGTGGGAATGACTCCGTTGCCGGGCTCGCCCCGCGAGGGCACCTTGGGTGCTTTTGTTGCTGCGCTCCCGCCGGGTTGCGCCTGGGAACCGCGTTCATGGGCGCTTGGCTCCGGCAAAGCGGGCGCCTGGCCGGGTTGGCTCTGCACGGGAGTGGGCCTGACGTCCCGGGAAGGCGACTCAGTGGTCGAACCCGCCGGGCCACCCTGTCTCGGAGCGGATCCCGCGCCGGGCGCCAACTGTGAAACCACCGAACCGATGGCTGCCCCAAGATGCTGGAAAGCACCCGGGATTCCGCCCTCGGACGCGGCCGCTGCCGTAGCACCGCCGGCCAGGGAGACAACGACAGCCAAGCCCGCGATGGCTGCGCGGCGCTTGTTCCGTCTCCGCACGGCCAGCTCGTCGCGCACCGCGGGTTCGTCGTGCGCCGCAGGTTCGTCGCGCACAGCGGGTTCTGCGACCATCAGCGCCCGGACTGCTTCCGACGGCGAAGGCGCTGTGGCCGCCAGTGAGCGGAGTTCGAGCAGTTCGGCGCGGATCCCGGCGTCGCCTTCCAAGCCGGAACTGGCCAACAGGTGGTCGATCGCGTCCGCGTCGTTACGCCCGCGCGGCGGAAAGTGTTCGCTCATGATGTGCCGTTCGTTCGTTGTGCCCGTTTTTTCAGTGCGGCCAATGCCCTGCGCTGCAACTGCTTCACTGCTCCTTGCGACTTGCCCATGATGGCCGCTGTCTCCTCAACGGAGAGGTCGGCAACGACCCTCAGCGCAAGCACTTCCCGGTAGTCGTCCGCGAGGCCCTCCAGGAGGTCCGAAACCCCCAGGCCAGCGGCCCGCCCGAACGCCTGGTCCTCGGCCGATGGGGCGCGCCGGCCGTCCAGGTCCGGCTCGTAGGGGGTGGAACCGGGTGTTCGTGCACGCTTGCGGTAATGGTCCACCATCCGGGCGTGCGCGATGGAGAACAACAGGGACTTTGCCCCCTGGAGCCCGCCTTGAAGGGTTTCCAGCTGGGGATGGAGGGCCAGGAACACGTCCTGCGTGACGGCCTCGGGGTCGTCCACGCCCCGGGCGCGGAGGTAGCCGAAAACCGGCCCCGCGAAGCTGTTATAGGCAGCCGTGAAGAGCAGTGCGGGGTCGTCCTGATCCGCCTGCACATATTCATCAGCCAAAGGGTCAAGCACCCGTGGACGCCTCCATCCCACGTTACGTAGCGGGGCTCCTTGTCCTAAGCCAAGGAGCCCCGCCCTTAAACCGTAGCCTCTGCCCGCTTAGCGGACAGCATCGAGCGGAGCTCCAGGAACGGCCGGAACGTGGCTGGCAATCTGGCCCGGGACCGCAGGTGCAGCGGGGGTGGCGGGCACGGCCGGTACACCTGGGACAGTCGGCGTGGCAGGCACCGCGGGGGTTGCTGGGACTGCCGGAACCGCGGCCGTTGCCGGCAGTCCGGACGTGGCGGCAGCATCGACGTCGGCGTTTGTCTTGGCCGAGCCGTCCGCCTTCAGACCCGCGGCCTTACCGGCGTCGACGACGGCCTGGCAATGCGCCTCAACCTTTGCGTCGCCACCCGCGGCGATCGCCAGGGACTTGAAGCCCGGGACCGTGGTGTCGGACTTCAAGCCGCCATTGAGGAAGGCCGAGCAGAGGCCGAAAGCCTCTGGGGAGGTGGCGAGTGCGTGCTGGGCTGTGGCCTTCGCGTCGGATACAGCGTCGGTGGCCTTTGCTTGGCCTGCCTCGGCAGCGTCAGCGGCCTTTGCCTGCGCGGTCCCGACGGCGTCAGTCACCTTGGACTTGGCGCTTTCG
Organism: Arthrobacter sp. B0316-5-4; assembly: GCF_059090325.1. Lineage (NCBI taxonomy): Bacteria > Bacillati > Actinomycetota > Actinomycetes > Micrococcales > Micrococcaceae > Arthrobacter > Arthrobacter sp. B0316-5-4. The sequence continues at coordinate 430,740 of NZ_JBNHFN010000005.1, read as the reverse complement.
GCAGTGGCGGCTGCTTCAGAGCTGGCTGCTTTGGCGGTGTTCCCGTCGACCGGAGCCGGAGCGCCAACAAGATCGTGCGCCGTCTGCTGGAAACCGGTGGGGAGCGCTCCGTTGAAGGCAGCTACGCCTGTTCCGCCGGCCGCTACGGCTCCCGCGGCCAGGACGCCCGCGGCGACTTTGCTGGTGGCAAGGACAGTGAAAAAGGACATGAAACCCTCCGAAAAACTTGGGATTGCCCCGGCAGCTGTTGGGTCGCTGCCGGATGATCAATGCACGGGCATGGCCCGCACACCTCCTACATCGCTTGGGGCTGCTGCGAGGTTACTCACTTGGTCAAAGTTTTTCGGCCGGCTTTGTCCACACCGGTAGTTCTCCCCATGGCAGCCCCAATCCGCAGTAGTTATGCTCGGGAGACACCTGACGCCAAACTGGTCTGCAGGTTTTCTAATGTCGCAACGTTCAGGGGATACGTGATGGGACTGGTTTGGTAATGGCACAGGGATTGGTGGGCGCCGACGTCGGAGATCTCCGGCGGCTCTCGGCGGTAATGGACTCTGAGGCCCAAAAGATCAGCGACCTGCGGCTGCAGCTCAACGCATTGATCCAGCAGGGCAACTACTGGCGGGGCAACGACGCCGACCGTTTCCGCAGTGCCTGGCACAGTGATCTCCAGGGCCGGCTGGGCGCCGCTGCAGCATGCCTCAAGGACAACGCACGTGCCCTGAAACTCAATGCCGAACAGCAGGAGCAAGCCTCCCTGGGTGGAGCGGGACGCGGGCTGGGCGACGGAAAGGGCAGGAGCCCCTCGGAGACACTGGGGTTCACGTTTGATCCCACCACCTACGGACCCGTCACGGTTGAAGGCAAAGGTTCGTTCGACAGCCAGGCAACAGGCGAAGCGCACGGCTCCCTGGGCCCGGAGGGAATCGCAGCGGGCGGCTCCGGCGAAGCATCCACCGGCGGCCAGATGACGTGGACGGCGAAGGGCGGGTACGGGCCCATGAACACCACTGTCACCAACGAAACGTTCGTCGGAGCGCGCGCCAACGGCGAGTTCGAGGCCAGCGTGCCGTTCGGGCTGGGACTCCCCAACGCCAGCGCCAAGGGTGAAGCGTTTGCAGGGGCCGAGAACACCACCACGGTTCGTTCCGACTTCTTCGACGGCTGGATTACCAACACCTCCACAACCCGGGCCATGACCGGGGTAGAGGCCAGTGCCCATGCCAACGCGAGCAGCCCCTTCCTCTTTTCCGCCGGCGGCGAGGGGTTCGCCGGTCAAAAAATCACCACAGACAATGAAACCGAGTTTGCCGGAGGCTTGTTCAGTGTGGGCCAGGGCGGAGAGATACGGGGCGGCGCCTGGGCCAGTGCGGGCGAAGGCGAAGTCAGCGTCAAGAACAAGGACGTCACAGGCAGCGCGTTCAGCGCCGGAGCCGGAGCGGAACTGACCGGGAGCCAATACGTGGAGGTGCTGGGGCAGAAAATAACCCTCAACGGCACCGTCGCTGCGGGCGCAGGTGAGAGTCACTTCTACACCGTCTCCCTGGACGAAGACGGACTCACACTCGGCGCGGGCGCCAAGATCACCGCAGAGCTGGGACTTGGCGCTGGCGGTCAGATCACGCTCAGCCCCAAAGGATTCGTGGACTCGGTCACCGGATTCATCGACTTCGTCAACAACTAGCCTCCGAAAGGGCTCCCGTGACATCGCAGCAGGTTTTCCCGTCCGAAGCATTCCCCGCGTACCCCACCATCAAACTCGACCCACCCGCCGGTTGGACCCAGCAAGTAGTCCCCGAAGCGGTGGGCGCACTGATGGCACCGGCCGCGGAAGGAAATTACACCGCGAACGTGGTCATCTCCGTATCGCGCCGCCAGCCCGGGTACGGACTCCAGGACATCGCCGCTTCCCTGGACCGGTTCCTGGATTCCTTGCCGGAGGCTGTCCTGCTCGGCACAGAGCCGGTGACCATCAACGGCCGCGATTGGCACGTCCGGGAAGCCCGATACACGCACCCCCAGGCCGGGCCCCTGGCGCAGTTCACGGCCGTCACCGTGGTGGACCAGGAAGCTTCTGCAGATGTCATCCAGCTGACGGGAAGCTGCCAGCCGCGCGAAGGCAATGCAGATCTGAAAGCGATCTACTCGGTGGTTGCGAGCGCCGACATCACACCAGCCCCCGGGCCTGCTCAATCAGCTTGAGTACTGCCACCGAATCAGCCGGATCAACAGGCAACGGACGCCCTGAAGCCGTACCGCCGTCGTCGAGCTTGTCCGCCAGCAACCGGTAGAACTCTGGATAGGCCCCCCGTTCGGTGGGGACCGCGGTGGGCTCCCCGTCGACCGCCAGGGTTCCATGGTTTTGCGACGGCTCGACGCCGTACTCCGGGTCCGTGGGCAGACCGCCACCGGACAGGTAGGGTTCCTGCGGGTCGGCCCCGAACTTCACGAAACCGCCGCGGGTCCCCAGAACCCGGAAGCGTGGACCGGGCAGCTGGCTGGTGAGGTTGATGGTCACGTGGCTGACCACTCCCGATCCGTGTTCCAGGACCAGGAAGACGTCGTCGTCGGCGCTCTCCTGGGGGCGGCGGGCCCGGATCTCCGCGTGAGTCACTTCAGCCGGCCCGAAGAACCGTAAAGCCAGGTCCAGCACATGGGTGCCGAGGTCGAAGAGGACCCCGCCCCCGTCCTCTGCCGTGGCACTGGCCTTCCACTCCTTCGCGATCGCCGGGGCCCACCGCTCCATCGCGGCTTCGAACCTGGTCACCGTCCCCAGCGTGCCGGCGTCGAGCAGCTTCTGCACGGTAAGGGCGTCGGCATCCCATCGGCGGTTTTGGTAGACCGTGAGTACGCGACCCAACTTCGCCGCGAGCTGGATCAGTTCCTCGCCTTGGTTGCTGTGGACCACGAACGGTTTGTCCACGACGACGTCGAGGCCGGCTTCCAGCGCCGCTTTCGCGAGCGGGTAGTGGGTTGCGGGCGGTGTGCCTATGACGAGCAGGTCCAGCTGGTCGGCGAGGGCCAGGATGTCGTTGGGAGTGTCGACGATCTTTGCCTGCGGGTACCGGTCCTTCGCTTTGGCTTGGCGTGCTGCGTCCGATGTTGCGATGACGGCGAGCTCGTACGCGGGGTTGGCCGCGATGAAAGGAGCATGAAAGACGCTGCCGGAGAGCCCGAAACCGGCAACGGCCGTGCGGATTGGCGTGGAAGTCATGTCCCTAGGCTACCGATCCTCGCTCACGTAACAGCCCCTTCCCGCGATCCCTCTCTCACCGGGTGAGAGAGGGATCGGCCCAAACGGGAGGGAGGTGAGAGAGGGATCGGCCCAAATGGGAGGGATGTGAGGGAGGGTTGGAGGTATGGCGAAGGCCGGGAACCAACCCCGAACCGATCGAACCGGATAAACCGATCAACAGGTTGGGGGTGGTTCCCGGCCTTCAGGAAACTACAGCGGGGTGGCTACTTCTTGGCGCCCTTTTCCCAGCCGATGGTGGTCCAATCCGGAACGTTGGAGAGGCTCTTGAACAGGGACGGGCCGTAGTTGGCCAGGCCCGTGCGCACGAACTGGATCTCCGGGCCGTTGAGGACGGTGCCCATGGAGTAGTACTTCTCCATGTGCTTCTTCTCTACGTCCATGGCGGCCTTGTTGCGCTCTTTGTCATCGGAGATGGTCGCCAGGCGCTTGATTTCGGCGTCGAGCTCGGCATCGCCGAGGCCATTTTCGTTGGTGGTGGAGTCGTAGTACTGCTTCACGGCGTCAGTGGCGTCCGGGCCCACGGTGTAACCGGAGATGGTGAGGTCGAACTCGCGGCCGCCGATGACCTTGCCGAAGTCGGCGTCACCGCGCTGGTCGATGGTCACGTCCATGCCGGCAGCCTTGAGCTGGTTCTGCAGCGTCTGCGAGGTTGCGGCTGCGGTGGGGTCATCACCGAAGTTGGTGATCTTGAAGGCGATAGGAGTGCCGTCCTTGGCCATGATCCCCTTGTCGTTGGCTGTGTAGCCAGCGTCGGTCAGGACCTTCTTGGCAGCCTCGGCACCGGTGTCCTTCACGGGGTAGTTGTCCTGGTAGTACTGGGAGAACGGCATGAGCATCATGGAGCCCGAGCTCTCTTCGGACCAGTTCAGGCCGTTGAAGCGGACGTCGCGGATGGCCTTGCGGTCGACGGCGGTGAAAATCGCCTTACGCACGGCAACATCGGTCAGGGCCGGCCGCTTGGCGTTGATGTTGAGACCACCGGCGAAGAGACGCTGGCCACGGCGGACCTCGGAGTTAGTGGTGCCTTCCAGCTGCTTGTAGCGGCCCAGGGTACGGCCGTTGGCGGCGTCGATCTCACCGTTCTTGAAGGCAGCGATGGTTGCACTCGGTTCCATCTGGCGCCAAATGACCTTGTCCAGCACCGGCTTCTGTCCCCACCACTTGTCGTTGGGGATCATGGTGACGGTCTTGGCGGTGGTGTCGTAGTTCTCCACCTTGAAGGGACCGGCCATCCATTCGGGGTGCATCTCACCGGCGAAACCCTTGTTGAAGATTTCCGGAGTGTTGATGGCCGGGTGGATCAGGCCGAAGAAGAGGCCTTCCAGTGGGAAGACGGGCTGCGTGGTGGTGACAATGACTTCTTTGTCGTTGGCGCCAGCCTTGACCGAATCCACGAATGCGTAGGCGCCCGCGGTGACAATGTCGATCGACTTGTCTTCGCCGCGGAGCATCTTCCAGGTGTTCTCGAAGGTCTTGACGTCGATGGGGGTCCCATCGTTCCAGGTTGCCTTGTCGTTCACCTTGATGGTGATGGTCTGCTTGCCGTCTTTTACTTCGCTCTTGACGTCTTCGCAGAAGTCCTTATTCGGCGAGGCCTTGCCGTCGAAGTCCAGCTTCCAGCAGCCGCCAATCCCGCCGCTGCTGATGGAAGCGGTGTTGACGGGAGTCATGAGCGCTGAATTGTCAGCGCTGTTGCCCACATTGGAGAATCCGTTGAAGTCGGGACCAATGCTGCCTACGCCCAAGGTGACCGTCCCACCCGGCTCCAGGTCTTTCGCTTCCTTGGCGTTGACGCTAATCAGCTTGCTGATGTCGCCGCCACTTTCTTCTGCCTTCTGGGAGGCCGGACCCGACGGCGTTCCCCCGCCGCAAGCGGTCAGCATGAGCGTCGCTGCGAGCGCTACGCCGCCGATCGTCGTGTACTTCTTCATGGTTTGCCCTTCATGTTTACGACTTGGAATATCTTTGCGAGTTGAGACCAGGGATATATGTCAATGCGTCATGTGTTGTCAGGCATGCACCACCAGCATGTCGGCATCTATTTCTCCGTCCGGGAAGAAGCAGGCGAAGTCCTGCGCCCCTCCGGAAGCCAGTGGCGGCTCCAGAGTAAGGCACTTCTCCTGCTTCCCCGCGGGAAGCGCGGCGAATACGGGGCAACGTGTAGCGAAGTTACATCCCTTGGGCGCATCAAGCGGGCTGGGCAGGTCGCCCTGCAGGATGATGCGTTCGCGGGTGCGTTCCAGGTTGGGGTCCGGAACCGGGATGGCAGAGAGCAGGGCACGCGTGTAGGGGTGGCGTGGGTTGTCGAAGACTTCGTCCACGTCGCCGGTCTCCACGATCTTGCCCAGGTACATCACGGCCACGCGGTCTGAGATGTGCCGGACCACCGAAAGGTCGTGGGCCACCATGAGGTAGCTCAAGCCCAGCTCGGCACGGAGCTTGTCCAGCAGGTTGATCACGCCAGCCTGCACAGAAACGTCCAGTGCAGACACTGGCTCGTCCAGGACCACCAGCTTGGGGTTGACGGCGAGTGCCCGGGCAATGCCGATGCGCTGGCGTTGGCCGCCGGAGAACTGGTTGGGGAAGCGGTTGACGTGGTCCGGTTGCAGGCCCACCAGCTTCATGAGCTCCATGATTCGTTTCCTGATGGCGGCCTTGGGCATCCCCAGGTTCTCAAGGGGTTCGGCCAGGACTTCGTAAACCGTGAAGCGCGGATCCAGGGCGCCTGTGGGGTCCTGGAACACCATCTGCATTTCCTTGCGCATGGCCATCTTGGTTTTGTGGTCGGTGGCTACCTTGTTACTCACGCCGCCGATCACCACCTCGCCCACCTGGTCCGGGTGGAACTCCATGATTTCCAGCAAGGTGGTGGTCTTGCCGCAACCGGACTCGCCCACGATCGAGACGCACTCACCCTCGCGGATGTCGAAGCTCAGTCCGTCCACGGCCTTGACCGTGCCAATGCGTCGTTTGATGAGCGCACCCTTGAGCAGCGGGAAGTGCTTTTTCACGTCCTTGAGTTCCAGGACCTTTTCGCGCTCAAGGCGGGCAACGCCGTCGAACTTTGAAACGGGCTTCGGCGGTGCCTGGAAAATCTTGTGCGCGTCGGCGTCGCCACTCAACTGGTCGGCCTTGATGCAGGCTGCTTTGTGTCCGAGCGTTTGTCCCTGCACACCCGGCACCGCAAGCAACTCCGGCTCGCCGTGCAGGCAGGCGTCGCTGACCATCGGGCAGCGGGCCGCGAACGAGCATCCGATGACGGGCAGCGCCAGGTTGGGCGGCGTCCCTTCGATGGGTACCAGCGACTGCTTGTCCGAGGAGTCCACGCGTGGAACGGCTCCCAACAGGCCCAAGGTGTAGGGCATGCGCGGGTTGTAGTAGATGTCCTCCACGGTGCCGGTTTCCACGGGCTTGCCCGCGTACATCACCATGATGTCGTCGGCCATGCCGGCCACGACGCCGAGGTCGTGCGTGATCATGACGACGGCGGCGCCGGTTTCCTCTTGCGCGGTGTGGAGGACTTCGAGCACCTGCGCCTGGATAGTGACGTCCAACGCCGTCGTGGGTTCATCGGCGATGAGGACGCGGGGATCGTTGGCAATCGCGATGGCGATCATGACGCGCTGGCGCATGCCGCCGGAAAACTCGTGGGGGAATGCCTTCAGCCGGTCCTTCGGGCTGGGGATGCCCACCATCCGCAAGAGGTCGACGGCGCGGGCTTCTTTTGCCTGCTTGGTCATGGTCGGGTTGTGGACCGTGAGCGCCTCGATGATCTGGTGGCCCACCGTGTAGACGGGGGTCAGCGAAGACAACGGGTCCTGGAAGACCATGGCAATGTCGCTGCCGCGGTGCTTGCACATGGCCTTATCGCTCAGGCCCAGGAGTTCCTTGCCCTTGTATCGCACCGAACCGGAGATGTCCGCGGTTTCGGGGAGGAGGCCCATGATGGCCATGGACGTGACGGACTTGCCGGAGCCGGACTCACCCACGATGCCCAGGGTCTTGCCCGGCATGAGGTCGAAATCCACTCCGCGTACGGCGTGGACCACCCCGTTTTCGGAATTGAAGCGGACGTTGAGGTCCCGGACGCTGAGCACGGCGTCACCCGGTGCGTACAGTCCGGCGTCGCGGAGGCGTTCGGCAGGAGTGGTGTTGGTGCTCATTTGTTGATCTTCTTCGCAGTCTGGGGCTTGGTCCGCTTCGCCCGGCCGATGGAACTGGAGCTGGGATCGAAAGCGTCACGGAGTCCGTCATTCATCATGGCCAGCGAACCTGTCAGCAGGAACATGACGGTCAACGGAACCCAGAACATCCAAGGGAACGACGAGACCTGGCCCGTGGCCTGGCCGATCAAGACACCGAGGCTGACGTCAGGAAGCTTGATGCCGATACCGATGAACGAGAACGCCACTTCGGCCAGGATGGCACCCGTGATGCCGCGGGTGAAGTCGAGCACCAGCAGCGAGCCGATGTTGGGAACCAGGTGCCGCCACACGATGCGTCGCGAGGGGACGCCCATGTACCTGGCCGCTTTGACGTAGTCGCGTTGCATGAGCGACATGGACAGCGAGCGCACCAGGCGGGCAGTACCCATCCAACTGAAGAAGAGCAGGACGATAACCAGCAGGAGCCAGCTGGGGAGGTTCTTGAGTCCTCCGCTGCCACTGGTCGCCACGGCTACCACCAGGATGGCGGGCATCATGATGAGCGCTTCCAGGATGAACAGCATGGTGGCATCCACCTTGCCGCCGAAGAACGCCATGGTGCATCCGTACACAGCGGAGATCAGGACGGAAAGGCCACCCACAATCAGGCCAATGAGGATGGAGGTCCTGGTGCCATCAACTATGAGCGCCATGAGGTCGATGCCGGCCTGTGTCGTACCGAGCAGGTGGTCCGGGGACGGCGGCATCCCGATGTTGAACGGATCCAGGGTTTCCTTGTCCCACGGGGTCAGGAACCCGCCAAAGATGGAGAAAAGAAACAGGGCAAGGAAGATGAACAAACCGGCGACGGCGGTCCGGTTCCGCATGAACCGGCGGAAGATGATGCGGGATTTCCCAATGACGACGTCCTGGTCAGCAACCCGGGACTCGTCGATTTCCGCCATGGGATCGATGATGTTCGTCATTACTGGACCCTCACTCGTGGATCAACCAGCGTTGTGGCGAAGTCGGCCAGGATAGCGCCGATGGCGAAGATCACTGAGCCGTAAGCCAACGTGGCCGTAGCTACGTTCACGTCCTGCAGCCCGATGGACTGGATGCTCCACAAACCAATGCCGGGCCAGGCGAAGATGGCTTCGGCGAAGAAGCCGCCGGTGAAGATCGCCGGGATGGTGAACGCGATGCTTTGCGCCACGGGAATGAACGAAACTCTCAGCGCATGGCGGGTGATCGCCTGGTTCCTGGTGAGTCCTTTGGCCCGTGCGGTGCGGACGAAGTCTGCGTTGACGTTGTCCAGGAGGTACTGACGCTGGGCGATCTGGTACCCGGCCCAACCGAAGATGGTCATCGCGAAGGTGGGCACGGCGTAGTGGGCCACAAGGTCAACGAAAGCGGGCCACCCAGGGTCGATTCCCGGCGTCGAAATTCCTGTCACGAAGAAGATGCGCTGCCCAACAGTCTCGTTGATGCTGATGGCGCCGAGCTGGACCAGGAAGTAGGCGATGGGCGCCGGAAGAATGTGGACCAGGTAGCTGTAGGACGTGATGACGCGGTCCTGGAACTTGTACTGGCGTGCTGCAGAGTAGACGCCCAGTGCGACGCCGATGATCAGCGTCAGGATGATCGAGGCGATGAAGAGCCGGGTGGAGACCAGGACACGGTCGGCGAATTCCGCATTGACGAATGCGCCGTTGGGGCTGCGGCCCCAGTCCCAGCGGGTGACAATGCCGCCGAGCCATTCAACGTAGCGCTCCCATGGATTCTTATCCGGATCCAGGCCGAGCCCCCGGAACGATGCCGCTACTTGTTCGGGCGTGGGCCGCGGAATCTTTTCCTGTTCGAGGACCGCTGGTTTGAGCGATGAGACAGCCAGGAAGTAGCCGGCGCTTGTGGTCAGGAAGATCATGATCAGGTAGATTCCCGATCGCTTCATCAGATATTTCAGCATGTCGGGTGGCTGCCCCGAATCGTGGCAAAACTCAAAGCTCGTCCTTCCGCGGTTCCCGGCTGTGGCCGGCGTCAGCTACGAATTGGCGTAGCGGGTTGTTGAGCCCCCCACGCCCTTTCAGTGATCACCAGCCCTGTATGGCATGCGTCACATTCAAGAGGAAACTACCACAATAACTGCTTCACGTTTTGCTTCGGCGGGGTCAGTTTCCTGCCTGCCGCCAGATTGTTATGTGCAGACTGCGTCACGAATTGGACCGCGAGAGTTCCATCGTGGCGCCGGGACGCCACCCACAAGGCGGAGGGCTCAGGCGGTGCGCATCAAACGGGCCACCACATCGCGCCACGAATCAGTGAGTCGCTTGGGGGAAATCCCACGGACGCGGACGTCGTCGACAATCCGCTCAGGGTCCAGTGCGTAGGTCAGGGACATGGCCATGACCCAGGGGTCGGCAATGCCGGCCTCCCGCAGCAGAACCTCCATATGCCGATGCGAGAGCTTCGTCGCGGGGACATCGAACCTGTTCCGGGTGGCAGCACCGGCCGCCTTCAGCAGTTCGCCGTTTTCGAGGACAAAGTAGATGCGGCCCTCGCCGAATGCCGTGAGGCGGTCCGCCGGAGATGCCCCGGGGCCCAGGGGTGGCGGCCCGAACATGAAGGCACGCTGGAAGTCGGACTCCGCGTCGCTCAGCAGGGTCATCATGAGCCCCGCGCGATTGCCGAAACGGCGGAAGACTGTCCCCTTGCCCACCTTCGCCTTGCAGGCCAGCGCGTCCATGGTTAGCGCCTCAGCCCCGAACTCGTCCACCAACTCGCGCGCAGCGCTGAGAAGCCGTTCACGGTTCCGCGCCGCGTCGCTGCGCTCATGCGGGGAACCGAGAGGCAGATCCGGCTGGAGGGGGATGAAGCTCACAAGAAATATTCTAGACCCGGGAATAGAAAGCGGACCGTGGTCCGTTTAGTATCGATGAAGGCATCAACGCTTACATCGCTTCCCAAAGGAGACACCATGTCCAAGAGCACCGTTCTTACCCTCGTCGGCAGCCTCCGCGCCGATTCCCACAACAAGAAGCTCGCCGAGGCCATCCAGCTGAACGCGCCGGAGAACGTGGACGTACAGATCCACGACTCCCTGGGCAACATCCCCTTCTACAACGAAGACATCGACGTCGAAGGCCAGGTTCCCGCCGAAGCCGCCGCACTGCGCGCAGCCGCAGCCGACGCCGACACCATCCTGCTGGTCACCCCCGAGCACAACGGCACCGTTCCCGCCTCCCTGAAGAACGCCATTGACTGGCTGTCCCGCCCGTTCGGCGCCGGCGCCCTGTCCGGCAAGCCGACCGCCGTCGTCGGAACCGCCTTTGGCCAGTACGGTGGCGTGTGGGCACAGGACGAGGCCCGCAAGGCTGTCGGCATCGCCGGCGCCAAGGTCCTCGAAGACGTCAAGCTCGCAGTCCCGGGTTCCATGATCCGCTTCGCAGAACTGCACCCGAAGGACGACGCCGAGATCGTCGAGCAGATCAAGGGCATCTTCGAGCCGCTGACAGCTGCCCAGGACGAAGAAGCAGCCGCCTAGTCTTTTCGCTTTCGATGCCCCCGTGCCGCAATTTGCGGGGCGGGGGCATTCGCATGCCCGGGACTGCGAATGATCCGGCAGGCGTGACCAACTCTTGTCCGAACCGTCACCGTAACGGCATGTTGTGAACTGCCCGGCGGCCCTAACGTTGGACATACAGGTGGACGGACAGGAGCGCGGGGCTGTCATGCATGCCGGACGGGGACTCACGAGTACGACGACGATCGCCGCTGCCTGCGTGGCGTTGGGTCTGTGGCTGGCTGGCTGCACAACGGTTCCCGACACCCACCCCCAGCAAAGTACCGCGCCGCTGCCCACGGTCTCCGTGACACCGCCCGCCAGACTGGCCAGCCCTCCAGCGTCGGCTTCCGGTTCCCTGGCCTCACCTGCCCCTTCGGTTATGTCGGTTCCCGGCACTCCTTCAGTTGCCGTCCCCACCGCACCGCCCACTCAGGCCACCACCACTCCCCCATCACCCGCCAGCCCTGCCAGCAGTCCCGCGCCCGTCCCGACTGGGCCGGGGTCCGCCGTCGAGCCTTCCGCTGGCCCGGCAACCTCGCCGGCCACCGCGCTCCCCACAAACCGCGCCGCTCTGATCCCGGACGTCGCCGACACTTTGGGACCTGCGGTCTACTACGTGGCAATAGACGACGGCGGCTCCCGCGGCGTGCGGTTCGGCTGCAACGACAGCCTGGTTCCGGTCCGCGGAGTAACCATTCCCGGCGACCCGCTGTCCGTGGCACTGGGACGGCTGTTGGAAGGTGGCATGCCGGTGGACGGTGACGCAGGCCTTTACGACGCACTCGCAGGCTCATCGCTGCGTTATCTGTCCGGCTACATGAGTGGCTCAACCGTCGTGGTGAACCTCAGCGGATCGCTGCGGCCCGGAGGCGTCTGCGACATTCCCCGCATCCAAGCGCAACTGACGCACACCGCTGTCGCGGCCAGCGGGGCTTCGCGGGCTGAGATCTACGTGAACGGCAGGACACTCACCGAGGCGCTGAGCGTACGGTAGGCAGATGCCTTCTTCTCCGTTGCTCGCCCGCATATGCGTTGCTGCCCGGCGACGGGTTCGCGGGGCGGCGACGGGTTCGAGGGCTAGCTAGGCCGTGGCGATGGCCAACACCCGGCGGAGCGCCCACGCCACCCGCAAAAGGGCAAGGACCGAGGCGAACGCCAGCACAAACACCACAGCCTCAGGAATCCACAGACCGGTGGGCTTATCACCCTCGAGGACCACGGTGACCAGCGCGCCAACCACCAACAGGCCAAGTCCAGGAATGGCGAAAAGGAACACTTCGCCAATCTGGCGACGATGAATGGGTGAGAGTCTTTCCAGCGGCAGCTCCCTTTGCCCTGGGGCAGACTTCTTGCCAAGCACGTTGATCAGCATCGAAACACTGGTCAAGGTCAGGCCGGCCGTCGCCCCCGCCAAGGTTGCCAGGGTTTGGAACAGCGCCCGCCGCGCACCGGCGTCGACGTTTTCCAGCATCAGCGGATGTGCCGCGATCAGGGCTACCCCCAGCCACAGCAACACCGCCGCGGCGGCCCAGAGATAGTCAGCCGTGGGATGCAGCAGAAACCATCGCCAGGCGGTCCGACGAGGGCCTGCGGACTCCACATCAACCCCGTACAAGCTCATGGCCGGCACCGCCCGCTTCTTCTTCAACGTCGGCGGCTTCAACATCCGCGACTTTCACGTTCGCGAGCGCAGCGCGTATAGCGGCCATTCCTCCGCTGACAAGGTCGGGCACGAGCCCTGCGTCCGCCGTGCCCTTGAGGTCCGGCAACGTCCTTGCGAAAAAGGCCTCGTTGTCCCGTGCTTGCTTGTTGAGGATGGCAATGGCTTCCGCCACCGACTTTTGAGGATCGTTGAATACATCCGGGTCCACCTCGATATGCGAGATGAACCGTTCCTTCAGGAGGTCCACCACTTCCCGGTCTCCGGTTAAGGAATCCTTCCCCTCGGCCACCACGTAATCGAAGTGCTCCACTGAACCGGCCCTGCGGAAGAGGTCGATCAGTTGCTGGATCCGTTCGCGGATCCGCTGCTTATCCTCAGCCTTGCCAGACCTGCCGACGCTCAGGGAAATCCGAAACGTCCCCTCATTCACGAGGCGCGATGCACTGTCCAGCACATCAGCCCATTCACCTTCCATGAGCTTCCCGGACAATCGCTCAGCGGGAAGCGCAAACTCGAACCGGCTCACCTCGAGCCGGCCAAGGATTTCCTCGATGTCCTCCCTGACCACCGGTACCAGGTTGGGCTCCAGCCCAAGCATGCCCTCGAGGTACTCCGCCAACCGGGAAGCCCTTGGACCGTTACCACTGGTCAGAACCGCGATGACGTTCCTTTTCAGGAAAGCGAAATACGTCGTCTCCAAAAGGTGGTCGCCGGGCGCCAGGGGAAGTGGTTTGCGCCGCCCAAGAACGTCACCCACACTTGGCAAGTTGGTGTCGCGTACCCGGTCCAGGAGTAGGACGGGATGGGGTGCCAGGGACGCCGCCTGGGCAAGCAGCACCGTGCCGTCCACGCTGGTGAAGTGCCTGTCCGTCCCGGCGTCCTGGGCATTCTTCAAGACCTCGGCAACACGCCGGGCAGGAAACGGCCGGCTGAGCTCGTCACCATTCAGCTGCTCGATCCGCCAGAACTGAACGCTGCGTCGCGCCATGGACCCTCCCCTCGTCTTCCACGGAACCAAAGCTACCGGCGAGGTCTGACATTAAAGCCAGCGGCCGCCGTCGTGCCCCAACAGCTTTTGCGGGCCTAGAGGCTGTACTTGGGTCCCTCCGCGAACAACGCGTCCATTTGGTCGTGGCTGCGCGTCCCGGCCAGGCCGGCCCAGTTCCCGTCACCCAAAATCTCCGTGGCAACCCTGGCCACCTTGGCGTACGCGGCTTTGGCGGTGTTGCCGCCGATGCTGACGCGACGGACGCCGGCGTCGTGCAATTCCAACGGCGACGGCGCCCCGACCCCCGCCAGCGCGTTGAGCGGCGCCGGAATGCGGCTGGACAGCTGGTGCAGGACATGCAAATCCACGACGCCGGGCACGAAGATTCCGTCCGCCCCGGCTGTCAGGTAGGACTCGGCACGGCGCAGGGTTTCTTCGTGGGCAGCATCGTTGAACTGTCCCGATAGGTAAGTGTCGGTGCGGGCATTGATGAACAGGGGGATGCCACGGTCGTCTGCCGTTGCACGAATCAAGGCGATGCGACGGGACTGTTCGTTGATGTCCGTGAGCGGCTCGGCGCCGGAGTCTTCGATGTTGATGCCCACCGCCCCTGCATCCAGAACAGCGTGGACCGTTGCCCGGAGCTCGTCATCCGTACGTCCATAGCCCGTCTCTATATCCGCCGTCACGGGCAGCGTGGTGGCCGCAACCACGCGGCCGAGGGCTGCCATCGCGAGCCCCCACGGCACGTGGTCGCCGTCCCGATACCCCAGGCTCCAGGAGACAGCCGAGCTCGACGTGGCAATGGCCGCAGCACCAGCCTCCTGGACAACCCGGGCAGAAGCCGCGTCCCACACGTTGACCAACACCAAGGGCGCAGGCCCGGCGTCGTGGAGCTTATGGAAGTGTTCGGCTTTGGTCACGGATCCCCGGTGTGCTGTCATAGCTACATTCCAGCCCCTCCCGCCCGCGGCGTAAAGCGCGGCCGAGGAAATTGAAAAGGGATGAAAACATATGTTGCCTAATTAGCAACATCGAGGAGTATCCTTTCACTGTGACCCACGAAACATTGGATGCCGGCGCAACGCTGCCCGCTGAAGCCATCGACGCCATTGAGCGGGCCGCCACGGCCGCCCACCCGCACGAGGAACTGTTCTCCGCGCGGGCCGCCAACATCAAGCAATCCGCAGTCCGCGATGTCTTCGATATCTCGATGCAGCCGGGGCTCGTATCGCTTGCCGGCGGCAACCCGTACCTGCAGTCGCTGCCCCTGGAGCAGCTTGGACAGACCGCAGCCCGCATCATCGCGGAGGAAGGCATGACCGCCCTCCAGTACGGCGGCGGCCAAGGCACCGAGGAACTGCGGGCGCAGATCTGCGACATCATGGCGGCCGAAGGCATCACGAACGCACTACCCGAAAACGTGGTGATCACCGCAGGCTCCCAATCGGCACAGGACGTCGCCACCAAGGTCTTCTGCAACCCCGGCGACGTCGTCCTGGTCGAGAACCCCACCTATGTGGGCGCGCTGAACACGTTCGAGGCGTACCAGGTGCAGGTGGAACCCATCGAAATGGACGACGACGGCCTGATACCGGAGCTTCTCGAGGCCAGGATCGCGGCGCTCCAGGCAGAGGGCAAGAACATCAAGTTCCTCTACACGATCCCCAACTTCAACAATCCCTCCGGGATCACCTTGGCCGAAGCCCGCCGGCAACGCATCGTCGATATATGCCGCAAGTCGAATATCATCGTGCTCGAAGACAACCCCTACGGACTTCTCCGGTTCGACGGCCATCCGATCGCGCCGATGCGTGCAGCAAACCCGGACGACGTCATCTATTTGGGCTCGTTCTCCAAAATCTTCGCCCCCGGCCTGCGCATTGGCTGGGCGCTGGTACCGGCGCACCTCCAGCGCCGCTTCTACCTTGCTTCCGAAGCCGTGACGCTGTGCCCACCCCCGCTGAACCAGATGCTCGTTTCGGCCTACCTCCGCGAGTACGACTGGAAAGGCCAGATCGACACCTACCGGGCTCTGTACGCTGAACGGTGCGAGGCCCTGCTTTCGGCACTGGACACCTACATGCCTTCCGGACTCTCATGGACCCGGCCGGACGGCGGGTTCTTCGTCTGGGTCACCCTGCCGGAAGGGGTAGACACCTATCCACTGCTGGGCAAAGCGATCGACGCCGGCGTTGTCTTCATCCCCGGCGCAGCCTTCTCACCCGCCGACGGACCATCGAACAAGCTGCGGCTCGCCTTCAGCGCCGTGCCCCCGGATACGATAGCCGAAGGCGTCCGCCGCCTGGCACCTGTCCTGGCGGAAGCCATCGAAGCCACCACTGAAGGAGCAGCACAATGACCGGAGTTGTGATTGTAGGAGTAGACGGCAGCGAAACGGCAATGAGGGCGGCAAAGGCAGCCCAACAATTGGCCATCGGCTTGGGTGCGAGCCTGCGCGTCGTGAGTGCCTTCGACAGCAACCGGACAGAAGTCGTGGAGATCGGCACTGACAAGTGGATTGTCTCCGACGCCGCCGAAGCTGAAGCTGTAGCCCGCGACGTGGCAGACCGGCTCAAGGACGAACGCCTTGAGGTGACCTACTCGGCGGCCCGGGGCAAGCCGGGAGAAGCGCTGGTCAAGGAAGCCGAGATGCAGGACGCCCGGCTGATCGTCGTCGGAAACCGCCGCATGCAGGGCCTGGGCCGGGTGCTGGGAAGCGTCGCCAACACCGTTGCCCACACAGCACCCTGCGATGTCTACATAGCCAAGACCGACCAGCCGTAGGCGAGCTGGATCACGCCGCCGGGTGGGGAGCCTCACCCGGCGTTTGGCGTCTTTAAGCCCTGCCTGCCGACTGAACCGTTATAAAATCGAGATGACCCCAATGGCGCGTGCCACCTTCACTTCTCGATTTTCAGGGGATTTTCTTGCTTACCTTGCAGCCGCGCCAACGCGTGGGACATGACATCCTGCTTGCCCGCCACGGCAACAACATCAGCACCATGCGCTTCGACCGCGCCAACGACCGCATCATCGCAATGCTGGACGACGGCACTTGGGACAGCGCGCCCAACATGATCTCCCCCAGCCTCGAGATGCCCGAGACCATCCGCAGCGTTTTCCGCAAGGACTGGCGCTTCCTGTCCGTAGCATGCGTCGCCATGGTCACGGTGGCCGCAGTCGCGATGGGTATCAGCGTGGAAATGGCGAACCACATGTCCACCACGGAACTCCAGGCCCTGCTGGTCAACTACCCGGCGTTCTAGCGGATCCGGGCGTCGTCTTACAGCGGCTGGAGCATCCACTGCCGCAGGAGCCACCACAGGCC
This sequence comes from Arthrobacter sp. B0316-5-4, assembly GCF_059090325.1. NCBI lineage: Bacteria > Bacillati > Actinomycetota > Actinomycetes > Micrococcales > Micrococcaceae > Arthrobacter > Arthrobacter sp. B0316-5-4. Next base: position 413,792 of record NZ_JBNHFN010000005.1, on the reverse strand, counting down.
CGCGATGACGACGGCACCGAACAACGACCCCGCGACGACCTGCGCCAGCGTGTGCGCGCGCAACACCAAACGGGACCAGCCCACTGCCGGGATCAGCAGGACAAGGGGCAACCACGCGGGTCCGAACATCAAGACGGCGATGACCACTGCCGCGGCCAACGCCGACGCGTGCCCGCTCATCTTCCAAAAAGCGCTGACCAGAGCCAACACAGCGATGCCGACGATCAGCGAAATGATCATCACGGAAACGCTGGCGGGACCGTTCAGCAGCTGCAGCACCAGCAGGCCCGCACCAACCGATATCAAGGTCATCAGCAGCAAGGCCGGCCGTTGGCGCCGGTCGCTGACATGGTGGTCCGTGATCCGGCCCAGCTTGACCATCACCAGAACGTAGGCCAGCGGCAGGATACACACGAAGAATGCCCCGAGCAGGCCAAACCAGATGGTCCCGGGGAATCCCGGTTCCACGGCGGGACTGATCAACAGCAGGACCAGCACAACGACCGGCGGCTGGAAGACCTCTGTGAGCACCCTCGCGACCGTCCGCCACGGCCCCGTCACCAACTGGGGAGGGACGTGACCGGACTCCTCGCCAGGGCTCGTGGCCGTTTGGGTGCCGGTGTCAGCCACACTCTTCCGGTCAGTCAAGCAACAGGGCCGGTTCTTCCAGGATGGCCGCGACATCGGCCATGAAGCGTGCCGAAAGGTCCCCGTCAACCACGCGGTGGTCGAAGGAACCGCCAAGCGTCGTTATCCAGCGCGGAATGACTTCCCCATCCAGGACCCACGGCTTCTGCTTGATGGTTCCGAAGGCGATGATTGCCACTTCACCCGGGTTGATGATGGGCGTGCCGGTATCAATGCCCAACGCGCCGATATTGGTCACCGTCAGGCTTCCGCCCTGCATCTCCGCCGGTTGCGTCTTTCCCGCACGCGCCTTGGTGGCCAGCTCGTTCAGCGCCAGTGCCAGCTCCTTAAGGGACAGGTCCTGGGCGTCCTTGATGTTGGGAACCATGAGCCCACGCGGCGTCGCAGCAGCGATGCCGAGGTTCATGTAGTGCTTCACATGGATCTCAGCGCCGCCGTTGCCGTCAGCGTTCTCCACCCAGGTCGCATTCACGCTGGGGTTGCGGGCAGCGGCCCAGATGACAGCCTTGGCCAGAATGAGGAGCGGCGACACCTTGATGCCTTCGAAATCGCGCGAAACCTTAAGCCGTTTGACGAACTCCATGGTGCGGCTGGCATCCACATCCACGAAAATGCTCACGTGCGGAGCCGAGAATGCCGAATCCACCATGGCTTTGGCGGTGGCCTTGCGCACGCCCTTGACCGCCACCCGTTCGATACGCTGGTCCTGCGGTTTCTTCGATGCACCCCAGAACGAATCGGCCTGATCGTGCTCAGCGTCGCGCTGGGCCTGGTAGCTCACCAGGTCCTCGCGGGTCACCTCTCCGCGTTGCCCGGTTGCGACCACGTCAGCGAGGTCAATGCCCAGGTCACGGGCGAACTTACGGACCGGCGGCTTGGCCAGGACCTTGCTGACCAGACCACTGATGGTCCCGCCGATGGCAGTACCCCGTGAGGCCGCCGGCGTTTGGGTGACCGGAGCTTGGGCGATCGGCGCCGAGGCTGCCGGCACCTGGGTGACGGGTTCGACGACGGCGCGCGCCGGCGTCGTGCGGTGCGGAACCGTCGCTTCGGCTGCTTTGGCGGCCAACAACGCCTGGTTGTCCTGAACGGTACCTTCCGCGTTCTCAGCAACCGTAGCCGCCGGAACCACGGACCCTGCCGGGCGTTTGCGCGCGCGGCGTTTGACGGCGTCGGCCTTGGGTCCGGACCCTACCAACGGACCACCGGCGAGCCCTGATTCCGAACTGTCGTCCGCGGCAAGCTTGCCGTATGTGGGGGTGAAAACTTCCTCCGCAGCCGGGGCTTGTGGAGGTGCTGCCGGTTCGCCCGGCTGGCCTTGGGGTGCGGCTTCGGGTTCAGCGCCTTCCGACACGGCGATAATCGCGGTGCCGACCTCCACCGTGATGCCTTCCTCCACCAGCAGCTCCGTGACGGTACCGGCGAAGGGCGACGGGAGCTCGACGAGGGATTTGGCGGTTTCGATCTCGCACAGGACATCGTTGATCGCAACAGTATCGCCGGGCTTGACCTTCCAAGCCACGACCTCGGCTTCAGTCAGGCCTTCGCCGACGTCCGGCAGGTTGAATTTCTTAACAGTCACAGTGGTCCTCGATTTCCGGTTACCCAGCGGCAAAGCCGGGCTGGATCAGGGCGGTTTAGTAAGCCAGGGAGCGGTCGAGTGCTTCGAGGATCTTGTCGATGTCCGGCAAATAATCCTCTTCCACCTTGGCAACGGGATACGGCATGTGGAATCCACCCACCCGGATCACCGGGGCTTCCAGGTGCAGGAAGGCCCGTTCGCCGATTCGCGCCGCGATCTCGCCACCGATGCCGCCAAAGGTCGGGGCTTCGTGGGCAACAATCAGGCGCCCGGTCTTCTTTACCGAAGCCTCGACGGTATCGAAGTCCAGGGGCGAGATGGAACGAAGGTCAATGACCTCCACGCTTCGACCGTCCTCCGAGGCAGCGTTGGCAGCTGCGAGGGCAACCGGAACCAGTGGACCGTAGGCCACGATCGTGGCGTCGGTACCTTCACGGACCACGTGCGCCTTGAAGGGATCCTCGGACAGGCCAGCGTTCTCCACGTCAACCTCGCCCTTGAGCCAATAGCGGCGCTTGGGTTCAAAGAAGATCACCGGGTCCTGGCACTCGATGGCTTTCTGGATCATCCAGTAGGCGTCGTGGGCGTTGGACGGCGAAATGATCCGCAGGCCGGCGGTGTGGGCGAACAGCGCCTCCGGCGACTCGGAGTGATGTTCAATCGAACCGATGCCGCCACCGTACGGAATGCGGATGACTACGGGAACGGTGAGCTTGCCCAGGCTGCGGGCATGGATCTTGGCCAACTGTGTGGTGATCTGGTTGAACGCCGGATATACGAAACCGTCAAACTGGATCTCGCACACAGGAGAGTAGCCGCGAAGCGCCAAGCCGATGGCGGTACCGACGATGCCGGACTCGGCCAGGGGCGTATCCAGGACGCGTTCATCGCCAAATTCCTTGATGAGACCGTCAGTCACGCGGTAGACCCCACCCAAGTGTCCGATGTCCTCGCCCATCAGAAGCGATTTGGGATTCTTTGTCAGCGATGCGCGGAGGCCTTCGTTGATGGCCTTCGCAATGGTCATGGTAGCCATCAGTTAGCTGTCTCCTCATCGCTTTCGAAGCCCGCCGAGTATTCCTCGAACCAGGCAAGTTCTTCCGCGATCAGCGGGTGCTGCTCGGCGTAGACGTTGGCAAAGGCTTCACGGATGTCCGGTACTTCCAGGCCGTGGGTGGTGCTGCGGACGTACTTGGCCAGCTCATCGCCGTCGGCATCCACTTGGTCAAAGAACGCTTCGTCCGCGAGACCCTCGGCGCGCAGATACTTCTCCAGGCGGTCCAGCGGATCCTTCTCGCGCCAAGCTGCTTCTTCTGCGGATTCCCGGTACTTGGTGGGATCGTCCGCGGTGGTGTGCGCTCCCACCCGATACGTGTAGGCCTCGATCAGCACCGGGCCTCGTCCCTCGCGGGCGTGTTCGAGTGCCCACTCGGTGACGGCATGGACGGCGATGACGTCGTTGCCGTCCACACGGATGCCCGGGAAGCCGTATCCCTTGGCGCGGTTGGCCAGCGGCACCTTGGTCTGGACTTCCGTTGGCACGGAGATGGCCCAATGGTTGTTCTGGCAGAAGAAGACCACCGGGGCGTTGTAGGACGCGGCAAACACCATGGACTCGTGGACGTCACCCTCCGAACTGGCACCGTCGCCGAAGTAGGCGATCACTGCAGCCTTGGAATCGGTGGAGTCCTCCGCAGCAGCCAACTTCTGGTCGCGCTGGATGCCCATGGCGTATCCCACTGCATGAAGGGTTTGCGCGGCGAGCACCAGGGTGTAGAGGTGGAAGTTGTTCTCCCGCGGATCCCAGCCACCGTTCGAAACGCCCCGGAACTGCTTGAGCAGTTCGGCAAGATCCACGTTCCGGACCAGTGCGACGCCGTGCTCGCGGTAGGTCGGGAAGATGTAATCCTGGGGCTGGCTTGCGTGGCCGGACCCAATTTGCGCGGCTTCTTGACCCGTCAGGGGAACCCACAAGGCAAGTTCGCCCTGGCGCTGAAGCGCTGTGGCTTCCTGGTCGAAACGCCGGATCCTGGCCATGTCCGTGTAGAAGACACGGAGTTTCTCTGGATCAATACGCTTGGCGTAGTCGGAGAAAATTGGATCAGAGCCCAGCTTTCCGTCGGGCCCGAGCAACTGAACCATTTCGACTGGTTCGCCTGGCGCGGCCGCTGCCGCGGTGGTCGCCGCGAGAGTTTCTTCCGTCCCGGGGGGCAGTTGTGTCGAGCCCATTCCGTCTCCTTGCTTGCCGTTGGCGGGGCGCCAGGCAATGTCTGTCGCTGGGATATATGCCTGTTCCGGAATGCATTCCGGAACAGGCATACTTTTGGCTTTCGTCCCTTACTTTATCGGCAGTAAGTAACGGAGGCGCATTTGTTAACCGCTAGGAACCGTGCGGAGCCTTTGTATAACTCGCACAGAGATTCAAGAATCGGGTATTGGCCTCAACCTCGCCGATGCTTACCCGGACTCCTTCATTAGCGAAGGCCCGCACCGACAACGCCTGCTCCGCTGCCAACGCCGCGAAATCAGCACTGTTCTCGCCGAGATTCAACCAAATGAAGTTGCCTTGGGCTTCGGGGACAAACCAGCCCAATTCCTTCAGCCCGGCAGAAACGCGGTCGCGCTCCTCCACAAGGCTTTGTACCCTTTCCACAACCTGGTCGAAATGCTCGATCGACGTCACAGCGGCGCGTTCCGCGATTTGCGAAACAGCAAAGGGAGTGGCGGTGACCCGGAGGTGCTGGGTCAGCGAAGGGCCCGAAACGCTGTAGCCCACACGCAATCCAGCCAATCCGTGCGCTTTGGAAAAGGTCCTCAGCACTACGACGTTGGGATATTTCCGGTACAGCTTGATACCGTCCACCGCGTCACCGTTGCGGACGAACTCCTGGTAGGCCTCATCGATGACCACCACCACGTTTGAGGGCACGGATTGGATGAAACGCTCCGTTTCCTCTGCGGTGAGGATCGGGCCGGTGGGGTTGTTCGGAGTGCAGAGAAGGATGACTTTCGTGCGCACAGTGACCGCCGAGGCCATGGTTTCGAGGTCGTGCCGGCCATCTGCCAGCAAGGGTATCTGGACACTGGCAGCGCCGGCGAGACCTACGCAAATGGGGTAGGCCTCAAAGGAACGCCAGGCGTAGATGACCTCGTCCGGCTTTCCGTCGTCGTTTTGTCCGGCAAAGGTGGCGAGGATCTGGTTCAGCGCACCCAGGCTTCCAGCACCCGTGACAACATCGTCAGCGGGGACATTGAGGAATCCTGCCAGTGCGGTGCGAAGCTTTGTGGCCAGCGGATCCGGGTAGCGGTTGATGTCGGACTGGTCGGCAATGGCCTGCAACACTGCAGGAATCGGCGGCAGCGGGTTTTCGTTGGACGACAATTTGTAGCTGGTGAGGCCCTCAATCGGGGCTGGTGGTTTACCTGCCGCGTATTTAGGGAGCCTGTCTACGACCGGACGAGGGAGTACGCCCTCCGGTGCGTTGTCAGTAGTAGTCATGGCTTCAAGCCTACTTGCCCTTCCGCAGGTGATGCCGAGCCCTTTAACAGGTCCATGTGAAAGCATAGGGCCATGGGTTCATTCATCATTCGCGTCCTGATCAACGGGCTTGCCCTCTGGGTGGCTACGTGGTTGCTGGAGGGCATGGACATCACCACCAACGCCACCGAAAGGGCTGCCACGAACGCGGGACTGACCCAAGGGGCAGACACAGCCGGCATCATCCTGGCGTACCTGTTCATCGGGGTGATATTCGGTGTGGTGAACGCCTTTGTCCGCCCCCTGGTAAGGCTGCTGTCCCTCCCGGTGACCATCCTGACGCTTGGTTTGTTCACCATCGTCATCAATGCCGCGATGCTGTACCTGACGGCATGGCTCAGCAGCTTCACCCCAGTACACCTCACCCTGGACTCCTTCTTCTGGACGGCCATCCTGGCCTCAATCATCATCAGCATCATTTCCATGGTTGCCGGGCTCATTCCTGGAGCCAGGAAGCGCTAGGCAGGACGGCATCACCGCGTCCCTGCCGCCGTCTTCGCCTGCCGGACCGTCGGAGGCGCGTCAGCCTTGATGCCCGCCGACGGAGTGGGCACGGGCGCCCTCATCAACTTGTAACGGGTGACCTTGGCTGCCCCGCCAGCCCCAACTACGCCGGCGAACACCGCGGTGGAGGCCATCAGGGAAGGGTCGTGGCTCGCGCCCACAAGGTCCGCTCCTTCCGCGTAGTACTCCTGGTTGTGCCCTGGGCCAAGTCCGAGCCCTTCCCCATCCGGCGTCCTCACCTCGTTGTTGAGCGTCACCGTTACCCTGTCCTTCGTATCGGGATTCATGCGGCCGTCGGTACCGGGAACCCAGTCTTGGGCGTGTTCCAAGTGCAGCGAACTGATTCCTGGTTCAGCGGTGATCCCGCCAACGGGTGCTCCGGCCGTCAGCACAAACTTGAGGTCGAATTCGCTGAGGAACGCTTTGTTCTGGCCAAGGTTCATCGCGTGGATACCTCCCTGGCTGTGCCCTACGGCCACCACTTGATCCCCGGACTCGGCACCAGCCTCGTGGAGCGCCTGGCTTATGGCAGGGATGGTCTCTTCGGAGTCGTAACCCAGCCCCTCACCGATTCCCTGCGTATCGAAAGGATTGGTCTCCGGTGAATCGGGCTGGGTTCCAGGAATCAGGACCATCCATGTTGCCGGGCCGCTGCTCGCCAGGCGAATGACCTCAATCTCCCCGTCCCCTCGGGCGTGGAGCTGCTCCAGCCGACGGAGGCTTGCCCCCATGGTCGGCTCAATGTTCTCCACCGATTCGGCCGTTCTCTCCACGCTCACGGGCCTTGGCCGCATGTCAGAACCAAACGGTGACTCCAGGACACCCCGCACAGCCCCACGTGTGCCAAGCCAGAACGGCACGAGGGCTGTTGCGATATTGCTCGTTACCTCCCGGCCCGGGGGCCAAGGCGGGCTGGACAACCGCATCTCGTCAATGCTGAGAATCCGCGGGAGCGCCGTCTTGGCCTCCGCCTCGACATAGGCCCGGTGGCTGGCCCGCACATCCGAGCTGACTTCCACCAGTTCCTGGCGCACCCGCCCCACTTCTTGACGGCTATCAGCCACCGCATTGATGGCATCGCACCCGGAACCATAGGAGTCGTGGAGGAAGGGCTCCAAGTCATCCTGGACCCGCCGTGCCTCCGCTTCGATCCCAAGGAGCTGTTGGACCAAGTCATCAAGCTGGCTGGCACCCCGAAGCAGTTCCTCAAGTTGGAATGACACCCCTCCCACTCCGCCCCTGATAGCTAGGGGCCCATCTGGAGCCGGCGGCAGGGGCTTGGGCGCTTCACCAGCACCCACTGGAGCTGCGTCAGACATTACGGACCCTTCTCGCCCGAGACGGACACGTTCTGGGAGTGCCGGAGCACCAGGGCTACTGCGGAATCCAACGACTCCCGGGCCCTCATCAGCGCAGATGCGTGCACGGCAAGGGTGGTCCGGTAGGCGCGTCCTGCTGGGGACAGCCAATGGTCCATCTGCGCCCGTCGGAGTGATGCCAGGACGGCGTCTGCCTGATCAACGCATGCCTTGATGCGCCACGCGAGCCTCTGAACTTCATGGCTACGTGACGCACATTCCAGGGGATCGAAGACCGGCGGGTTGGCTGCTGGCATCAAGCCGACGCTCATGTCCATGTACTCCCTTGATTGTTTGGGTGATTGGTTGATACGACGCTACGGAGCGCCATCACCTGACGGAAGCGCCGCCGTCGTGTATGTGGATAACCCGAGGGGCTCTCCACATAGCCCTGTCACCAACTCCCGGCCTCCGCGTCGAGCATGAAAGAATAGGCATCATGGCTGAATCCCCTCGCGTGTCCCTCGCTTCCGAACCCCTCGCCCTTGGCCCCCTTGACGGCCGCTACCGTGCCGCCGTCGCGCCCCTCGTCGACTACCTGTCCGAGGCGGCCCTGAACCGCGATCGCGTTCACGTCGAAGTCGAGTGGCTGATTCACCTGACCAGCCAGTCGGTGCTGCCGGGCGCCGGTCCCCTGTCGGACGAGCAGAACGCCAAGCTGCGTGCCATCGTCAGCGAATTCGACGCCGCATCGGTGAACGAACTTGCCGAAATCGAGGCCGTAACTGTCCACGATGTCAAAGCTGTGGAGTACTACATCGGCCGTCGCCTGCCCGCCATCGGCATCGAGCACCTGACGGCCATGGTGCACTTCGGCTGCACGTCTGAGGACGTGAACAACCTCTCCTACGCTGTGGGCATCAAGGGTGCTGTGGAAAATGTGTGGCTGCCCAACGCCACCGCCCTGGTCCAGCAGGTCGAGGCCATGGCAGAAGCGAACCGCTCGGTGCCCATGCTCTCGCGCACCCACGGCCAGCCAGCCACGCCCACCACGCTCGGCAAGGAACTGGCTGTCATTGCGCACCGCCTGAACCGCCAACTGGCACGCATCGCCAAGACCGAATACCTGGGCAAGATCAACGGCGCTACCGGCACCTACGCCGCCCACGTCGCATCCGTCCCGAGTGCGGACTGGGAAGGCGTCGCCAAGTCCTTCGTGGAAGGCCTTGGCCTCACGTGGAACCCGCTGACCACCCAGATCGAAAGCCACGACTGGCAGGCTGAGCTTTACGCAGACATCGCGCGCTTCAACCGCATCCTGCACAACGTCTGCACGGACATCTGGAGCTACATCTCCATCGGCTACTTCCGCCAGATTCCGGTTGCCGGCGCCACGGGGTCGTCCACCATGCCGCACAAGGTCAACCCGATCCGCTTCGAAAACGCCGAAGCCAACCTGGAAATCTCCAATGGCCTCTTGGACACTTTGGGAGCAACGCTGGTCACTTCCCGCTGGCAGCGCGACCTCACGGACTCCTCCTCCCAGCGCAACATCGGGGTGGCCTTCGGGCACTCGCTGCTCGCGATCTCCAACGTCGCCAAGGGCCTCAAGGCACTCGACGTGGCCGAGGAAGTCCTCGCAGGCGACCTCAACACCAACTGGGAAGTGCTCGGCGAAGCAATCCAGATGGTGATGCGCGCAGAAGCCATTGCTGGAGTTGAAGGCATGGAAAACCCGTATGAGCGCCTCAAGGACCTCACCCGCGGCCAGCGCGTAGACGGAGCCCGCATGCAGGAATTCGTTCAGGGCTTGGGCCTCTCAGCCGACGCGGAAGCCCGCTTGCTGGCGTTGACTCCGGGTAAGTACACCGGCATCGCCGACAAACTCGTGGATCACCTGCAGTAAAACGGAACGCTCGACGACGGCGGGCCGGGGCTGGGTGCCTCGTCCCGCCGTCGGCGTTTAAGCTGGTGAGCGAAGCGTGCTTTCCCGTTGCCTGTCCCAGGCAACCGCAGGGTACCTTGTGGAACGGCGTGTCGGGTTCTCGCCGGGCTGATGCAGCTGATTGGCTTGAAACAACCGGGCAGGGGGCGAAGAGCCTCCACGCCTGAACAGCTACGACGTAAAGGAGCGGAGCGGCCATGAAGCTCCTGTTGATCAGGCACGGACAAACCCCCGGAAACGTTGCGGGCCAATTGGATACCGCTTTTCCTGGACCCGGCCTGACCGAACTTGGGGAGCGACAGGCGGCTGCGTTGCCGGAGGCGCTGGCCGGCGAAGGCATTGAGGCCCTCTACACCTCCACCCTGTTGCGGACCCAGCGGACCGTGGCACCCTTGGCGAAGGCTACTGGCTTGGAGCCGGAGATCCTGGAGGGTGTCCACGAAATCGAGGCCGGCGCACTTGAGAAGAAGACCGACCACGAATCGCACATGCGGTACATGGGCACAGTTTTCGCTTGGACCGACGGCGACCTGGACGTGCGCATGCCGGGTGCTTTCACCGGGCACGACTTCTTTGCCCGATTCGATGCTTCCGTGGAAAAGGTTGCCGCCGCAGGACACTCGACGGCGGTGATCGTCAGCCACGGTGCCGCTATTCGCTGCTGGGCTGGCCGACGGGCCACGGACATCGACACCGTGTTCGCCGAAACCCACCAGCTCCCGAACACCGGAATTGTCGCCCTCGAAGGGGACCCGGAAAACGGCTGGAAGGTTCTTCACTGGGACCAGATCCCGGTGGGCGGTATGGCTTTGGCAGACCAAACAGCAGAGGACCCCACGGGCGAGGCGCTCTAAGACCCGCGGCAGCCAGCATTTCTCCCGACGCTTACGCGCAGGAAACACCACGGTAACCACCGCTCCGTAGGCTTGAGACGCATAGACACCTCCCCGAAACCCGGCGAATTGAGGCACCAATGCAGACCAACCCACGGCTCAACATTCGGCAGGTCACGTGGGCCAACCCCGTGGGCGCAGACCTCCGCGCCGCGCAGCAGGCAGAACTGGACTCCCGTTTCGGAAGCACCGACCATGAGCCCGGACCGCCGCCGTCGGAAGCGGACACTGCGGTCTTCGTTGTGGCCTATGAGAAATGCTCAGGCCAGCCACTGGGATGCGGCGGGCTCAGGATGCTGGACGAGAACACGGCCGAGATCAAGAGGTTGTACGTAGTCCCCTACGCCCGGGGCTCGGGAGTGGCAAGCTCCATCCTGGCAGCCCTCGAAGCCCAGGCCCACTCCCACGGATTCACCGTGATCGCGGCAGAGGCGGGGTCGGCGCAGTCAGATGGGCGGAGCTTCTACGAAAGCGCCGGGTTCGCGGCCGTCCCCAATTTTGGTCCGTATGTGGGCGTCGACGAGTCCTACTGCTACTCCAAGCGGCTTGATTCGCACAGCGCCTCACACACGGCGATGGCCTGAGCGGAACCGCGTAGCTAAGCAACATCAAGCGGAGGCGGCGGCAGTTCGATAATCTCGGGATATGGAAAAAGCAGACATTACCTTCCGCACCCGCAAATGGGTGCGGCCCGAGGACCTCAACGCCAACGGCACACTCTTCGGTGGCAGCCTGCTGAAGTGGATCGATGAAGAGGCTGCGATCTACGCCATCCTCCAGCTTGGCAACGGCCGGGCAGTCACGAAGTACATATCGGAAATCAATTTCGTGAGCTCGGCCGTTCAGGGAGACCTTATCGAGATGGGCCTGACGGCGAAGCGTTTCGGCCGTACGTCACTGACTATGCGCGCGGAAGTCCGCAACATGATCACCCGGCAGGCCATCCTGACCATCGAGGAGATCGTCTTCGTGAACCTTGGCGCCGACGGCCGCCCCCAGCCGCATGGTTACACCGAAATCACGTACGACCGGGACCGTATCCCAACCCACCACCTGACGGAGACGCTCGACGAAGACTGAAGCAGCCGCCGTCGGACGTCTGCGCGGGAAAGAAGCCGATAAGCCCGGCCGCCGTTCGAGCCCACCCACCGTTGAACCCGGCCGCCGCAGACGGTAGAACGGTGGGATGAGCGACGTAAACGCATGGATGGACCTGTACCTGCAGGCGTGGACCTCGAACGAACCCGATGACATTCGGGCCATGTTCACCGAGGACGCCGTCTACTACGACCGGCCCAACACAGAAAAGCCGTGGAATGGGCATGAGGAGATCGTTCAGCACTGGTCCGGCGATTCGGCCGATCAGCCAGAGGACTGGACGTTCGAATGGACTCTCCTGGGCCAGGACGGGGACACTGCGTTTGTCCAGGGCCTGACCACGTACCTCAACGGCGACCCCACCTACGACAACCTCTGGGTCATCCGCTTTGCCGAAGACGGCCGTGCCCGCGAATTCACCGAGTGGTACATGGCCCGGAAGTGAGTCAGACGCCCTGGTCGACCTTGCCCGTGGAGGCAGCGGAGCCGGTGGAGGCAGTGGCGGCAGTGCCAGAAGTCGTGCGGCGGTCAAAAATGGTGGCGCCCACTTCCTGCTCGGCCTGGTTATCGATCCCGAGGTCGATCCCCTTGCGTTCGCGCGTCAGCAGCACAGCACCCGTGGAGATCACGGCGACAATCAGCAGGTACGCCGAGACGCTCATGGTGGTTCCGGTGGCCTGAACCAAAGCCGTTGCGATGGTCGGGGCGAAGGCTCCGCCAATGATCGAACCCAGTGCGTAAGAGATGGCCACGCCAGAGAACCGGATGGACGCTGGGAACAGCTCGCTGTACAGGGCAGCCTGCGGCCCATACGTCAGTCCGAGACCCAGGCTGAACAGTGCCAGTCCTGCCACCATCGCCCAAATGTTGCCGGTGTTGATCAGCCAGAAGAGCGGGAAGAACGTGACGATCAGGCAGGCATAACCGATGAGGTAGGTCTTCTTGCGGCCGATGCTGTCCGCCAGGTACCCGGATACAAGCGTGAAGACGAACCACAGTGCCGCGGAGGCTGTGATGGCCAGAAGGACCTGGGTCCGGTCCATTGCCAATCCCTTGGGAGCAGTGGCGTAGCTGAGGATGTACCCACCCGTGGTCATGTAGCCGGCCGCGTTGTTGCCCGCGAAGATCAGTGCGGCAAGGACGACCAGCAGCCAGTGCTTCTTGAACAGTTCCACGATGGGGACCCTGGTCTGCTGCTTGCGGCTAGCGATCTCGGCGAAGACAGGGCTCTCATCCACGCCCCGGCGGACAATGAAGCCCACGATGATCAGGACGAAGCTGAGCAGGAACGGTACGCGCCAGCCCCACTCTTCGAATGCCGCGCCTGGCGTGATCACGCCGGACATAAGGGTGAGGACACCGGAGGCGAGCAGCATGCCCAAGGGCACACCCAGCTGGGGGAACGAGCCGAAGAGGCCGCGCTTGTTGCGGGGTGCATGTTCCACAGCCATCAGGACGGCACCTCCCCATTCGCCGCCTGCGGAGATGCCCTGCAGGATGCGCAGGAGCAGCAGCAGGATCGGCGCTACCAGACCCGCCGTCTCGTAGGTGGGCAGGACACCAATCAGCGTGGTGGCGGTGCCCATCAGCACGAGGGTCAGCACCAGCATGGCCCGGCGTCCGAGCTTGTCTCCGAAGTGGCCGGCAAGGAAAGCGCCGAGCGGCCGGAAAAGGAAGCTCAAGCCTACGGACGCGAAGGAAATCAGCAGGGCAATGTCGGCACCCGCCGGTTCGAAGAAGAGCTTGGCAAAGATCAGGCCCGCAGCGTTGGCGTAGATGAAGAAGTCATACCACTCCACCGTGGTTCCAACGATCGTGGCAAAAGCTACCCGCCGGTTGTTTCGCGCCGAGTGGCGCTGCTCCGAGCCAGGCAGTGCAGATGGTGATGCGCTCATGAGTGTGACTCATTTCCCGCGGAAACAGCCTTGTATCCGCGATAGGTGCATTGATGGGAAGGTCAGGCTGCGTAGGGGTCGGCGATGCCGACGTATTGGGTGGTGCTGTATTCGGCGATGCCTTCGGAGCCGCCTTCGCGGCCGAGTCCGGATTGCTTCACCCCGCCGAAGGGCGCTGCTGCGTTGGAGATGACGCCTGCGTTGAAGCCCACCATGCCGAATTCGATCTGTTCGGCCACCCTGAGCAAGCGGTTGAAATCCTTGCTGTAAAGGTAGGACGCGAGACCGTACTCGGAAGCGTTCGCGAGGCGGATTGCGTCTGCCTCATCCACGAAGGTGGTCACCGGCGCGACGGGCCCGAAGATTTCCTGGCGGAGGATCTCCGCATCGTTGGGTACGTCTGCCAGCACGGTGGGTGGGTAAAAGTAGCCGGGGCCGTCCACTGGTTTGCCGCCCGTGACGGCGGTAGCACCGGCGTCGACGGCGGCGCTCACCAAAGCGTGCACGTCATCCCGGGCGCCGCCGTCGATCAGCGGCCCGACCTGGGTGGCCGCCTCGGTGCCTCGGCCGGTCACCAGGGCGCCCATGGCGGCGGCGAACTTGCCAGTGAACTCCGCAGCTACAGAAGCGTGGACGAGGAAGCGGTTCGCCGCGGTGCACGCCTCGCCCATGTTCCGCATTTTCGCGGCCATGGCTCCTTCGACGGCCTTGTCCAGGTCCGCGTCTTCGAACACGATGAACGGGGCGTTCCCGCCGAGCTCCATGGAGGTGCGGAGCACGTTTTGCGCGGCGTCGGCCATGAGTCGCCGGCCCACGGGGGTGGATCCGGTGAAGGAGACTTTCCGTAGGCGCGGGTCGGTGAGCAGCGGCCCGGAAACCCCCGAAGCGGACGAGGAGGAAACAACGTTCAACACTCCCGGCGGCAGGCCGGCGTCGAGCATGGTCTGGGCGAAGTACTGGGCCGTCAACGGTGTGAGCTTGGCCGGTTTGAGGACCATGGTGCAGCCGGCTGCGACGGCGGGTGCTACCTTGCGGGTGGCCATGGCAAGCGGGAAGTTCCACGGCGTGATGAGCAAGCACGGGCCCACGGGTTTGTGCTGGACCAGGATCTTGTTCTTGCCCTCGGGGGTGGTCAGGTAACGGCCGTAGTCACGGACAGCTTCCTCGGAGAACCAACGCAGGAACTCCGCCCCGTAGCTGACCTCACCGCGAGCCTCCGCCAGGGGCTTGCCCATCTCCAAAGTCATGAGCAGCGCAAAGTCCTCGGCCCGTTCGGTCACGAGGTCGAAGGCCCGGCGCAGGATCTCGGCTCGCTCGCGCGGGGCGGTGCGAGCCCAGGAAGCCTGGGCGGCGTCGGCGGCGTCGAGGGCTGCAACCGCGTCGGCGCTCGTGGCGGATGCCAGCGTGGCCAGCACCTCACCGGTGGAAGGATCGTGGACGTCAAACGTCCCGCCGTCGGACGCGTCCCGCCATTGTCCGCCGATCAGCAAACCAGTGGGAACGGACGCCAGCAAAGAAGCTTCATGGGACGACAAATCAACAGGTGAAACAGACATGGGTGTCTCCTAGGAAATGCGCGGACAGGACCCACTTAGTAGGTTGAAGCCGCGAGAAGAGGGGTGAAAGTCAGTAGCTTTCGCGCTCCGCCGTTTCGGGAACCGGGATGAACGTTGAGGCGAACCCTTCGGATGCTCTCGCCAGCACCGCAACGTCGGCGCCGACCAGCACGAAGGAGGCACCGGCGTCGAGGTAGGCGCGGGCGGTATCGGGGTTGAAGGCGTTCACGCCGGCGGGCTTACCGGCTGCTTTGGCGGCTTCGAGGCAATGCTCGACGACGGCCCTCACCAACGGATTTTCCTGCTGTCCCAGCAGCCCCATGGAAGCTGCGAGGTCCGACGGGCCAAGGAAGATGCCGTCCACTCCATCGACGGCCAGGATCTCCTCCACAGCCGACGCCGCAGCTTCGGATTCGATCTGGACCGTGAGGCTGATGGACTCCGACGCGGAGCCGAGGTAGTCGGGAACGCGGTTCCAGCGCGAAGAACGCGCCAGGGCGGATCCGACGCCGCGGACCCCATGCGGCGGATACCTCACCGCGGCAACGGCGGCAGACGCCTCGAACGCCGAATTGACCATGGGCACCATGAGGTTCTGCACGCCGAGGTCAAGGTATTGCTTGATGACCACGGCGTCGTTGACCGGTGGGCGGACCATGGCCTGTATGGGATAGCCGCTGACGGCGTGGAGCTGGGCCAGGATCGATTCGAGCCCATTGGGACTGTGCTCGGCGTCGATCAGAACCCAATCCAGTCCGGACCCGGCGCAAATTTCTGCAACCAGCGGACTGCCGGAACACACCCACATGCCGGCGAGCGGACGACCGGCGTCTGAGAGGGCCGAGTAGAAGGTAGGGCTCAGCTGAAGTGACATGTCACAACTCCCAACGGTCCGTAGTCCGCATGAACGGTATCCCCTTTGTACACCCACAGAGGCCTGGTAAACGAGCCCGCCAGGATGATATCTCCGGCCTTCATCGAATCCCCGTGCGCGGCGATCTTGTTGGCCAGCCAGTGCACGCCGTTTGCCGGGTGGTCCAGCACTCCAGCAGCGACCCCGGTCTCTTCCACGGTCTGGTTTTTGTACAGGATCGCGGACACCCAGCGGAGGTCGACGGCGTCGGGACGCACCGGCCGTCCGCCGACCACCATCGCACCCATGGCGGCGTTGTCAGAGATGGTGTCCACGATGGTCCGGCCCTCCATTTCGATCCTGGAGTCCAGGATTTCGAGGGCCGGAACCACGTAGTCGGTGGCGTTGAGGACGTCGAAGATGGTGCAGCCCGGCCCCTTTAGCGCGGACTTGAGGACAAAGGCCAGTTCCACCTCCACCCGGGGGTGCGTGTACTGGTCCCATTCCACGGAGCACCCCGTTTCGAGGACCATGTCATCGAAAATGGCGCCGTAGTCCGGTTCGGTGATACCCGTGGCGGCCTGCATGGCTTTGGACGTGAGGCCGATCTTCCGCCCCACCAACGTCCGTCCGGCTTCCTCGTTCCGCTGGCGCCACAACTGCTGCACAGCGTAGGAATCCTCCACCGTCATCTCCGGGTAGCGGGCGGTCAGGCGCGGCACCGGTTTGCGGTTGCGGTTCGCCTCGAGGAGTTCGTCGGCAATGGCTTCGATCGTCTTCGCGTCCATCATGGCTTAGACCTGCGCCCCCAGTTTGAAGCCTTCAGCTGCCTCGCCGGAGGCGCCTTCGGGGCGGGTGTAGGAGAAGCCGTCGGCGCCGACGGTGACGGCCATTTCGGACTTGTCTTCGCGTTCGATGATGGGCTGCGGGTTGCCGTCGAGGTCCAGGACCAGGGAGGCCTCGGTGTACCAGGAAGGGACCACGGGGTTGCCCCACCAGTCGCGGCGCTGGTTGTCGTGGACGTCCCAGGTGACGGTGGGGTTGTCCGGGTCGCCGGTGTAGTAGTCCTGGGTGTAGATCTCCACGCGGTGGCCGTCCGGGTCAAGGATGTACAGGTAGAAGGCGTTGGACACGCCGTGCCGTCCGGGGCCGCGTTCGATCCGGTCGCTGATGCGCAGGGCGCCCATCTTGTCGCAGATCTGGATGATGTTGTGCTTCTCGTGGGTGGAGAACGCGATGTGGTGCAGGCGCGGGCCGTTGCCGCCGGTCAGGGCGGTGTCGTGCACTGTCTGCTTGCGGTGCATCCACGCCGCGTACGTGACGCCGTCGGAATCCTTGATGTCCTCGGAGACACGGAAGCCAAGGTCTTCGAGGTACTTCCGGCCGCGCGGGACGTCCGGGGTGACCTGGTTGAAGTGGTCAAGGCGGACCAGTTCACCGGCGGAGTAGAGGTCGTAGCGCTGGGTGAGGCGTTCGACGTGCTCCACGTCGTAGAAGAACTCGTAGGGGAAGCCCAGCGGGTCCTCCACGCGCACAGAGTCGCCGACGCCCTTGGTGAAGCCTTCCTTGCGGCGCTCCACCCGGCAGCCGAGTTCGCGGTAGTAGGCCTCGGCGGCGTCCACTTCGGCCGGGGACTTCACGCGGTACGCGAAGGCGGCGGCTGCGGCGACCGGTCCCTTGCGGAGGACCAGGTTGTGGTGGATGAACTCCTCGAAGGAGCGCAGGTAGATGGTGTTCTCGTCTTCCTCGGTAACGTGCAGGCCCAGGAGGTCCACGTAGAACGCGCGGGACTTGGCCAGGTCCGTGACCACGAGTTCCAGGTAGGCGCAGCGGACGATGTCCGGAGCGGGGACCGTGGGGGTGGGAATGGGGCCGGTGAAGGGGTTGCTCATGATGGTCTCTCTTCGTTGAAAGGGGGTACTAGGCGCCAAATTTGGGCGTGTGGACTGAGCCGAGGGTGATGTGCACGGCTTGTTGGTCGGTGTAGAAGTCGATGGAGCGGTAGCCGCCCTCGTGGCCCAGGCCGGAAGCCTTGACGCCGCCGAACGGGGTGCGGAGGTCACGGACGTTGTGGCTGTTGAGCCACACCATCCCGGCCTCGACGTTCTGGGAGAAGTTGTGGGCCCGGGTCAGGTTCTGGGTCCAGATGTAGGCCGCCAGGCCGTACTTGGTGTTGTTCGCGAGTTCGAGGGCTTCGTCGTCGTTCTCGAACGGCGTGATGGCCACAACGGGACCGAAGATTTCCTCCTGGAAGATCCGCGCGTCAGGCGCGACGTCGGCAAACACCGTGGGTGCGATGTAGTTGCCTTCGGGGAGGTGGTCGGGTCGGCCGCCGCCAGCCAGCAGGCGGCCTTCGGACTTGCCTATCTCCACGTACGATGCCACTTTTTCGTAGTGCTCAGGGTGGACCAATGCGCCCACCTGCGTCTTGGGATCGTGCGGATCGCCCACCACGATGTTCTTGGCGCGGGCGGCGTACTTTTCGCAGAATTCGTCGTAGATGGCGCGTTCAACCAGGATGCGTGAGCCGGCGGTGCAGCGTTCGCCGTTGAGGGAGAACACCCCGAACAGGGCCGAATCAATGGCCGCGTCCAAGTCCGCGTCAGCGAACACGACGCACGGGGACTTGCCGCCGAGCTCCATGGACAGGCCCTTCAGGTTGGCTGCGGCGTTCCGGAAGATGGTCTGGCCTGTGGTGGTCTCGCCGGTGAAGGAAATCAGCGGAACATCCGGGTGCTTGACCAGCGCGTCGCCGGCCTCTTCGCCCAGGCCGTTGACCAGGTTGAACACGCCATCGGGCAGGCCGGCGTCCTTGAAAATTGTCGCCCAGAGCGACGCGGACAAAGGCGTAAACTCGGCCGGCTTCAGCACCACGGTGTTGCCGGTGGCCAACGCCGGGGCGAGCTTCCAGGACTCGAGCATGAACGGGGTGTTCCACGGGGTGATCAGGCCGGCGACGCCGATCGGCTTGCGGTTCACGTAGTTGATCTGGGAACCCGGGACCTTCATGGCGTCGTCGAACTGGGCCACGATCAGGTCGGCGAAGAAGCGGAAGTTCTCGGCAGCGCGCAGTGCCTGCCCCTTGGCCTGGGTGATCGGCAGGCCGGTATCGAAGGTCTCCAGCTCCGCAAGCCGGGCTTCCTGCGCCTCCACGGCGTCGGCGATCTTGTTCAGCACGCGGGCACGTTCGCGCGGCTTCATCTTCGGCCACGGACCGTTCACGAACGCTTCGCGGGCGGCGGCGACGGCGAGGTCGATGTCCTCCTTCTGGCCAGCCGCGGCCGTGGCGTAGTTGCCGTTGGATACCGGGTCCAGAACGTCGAAGGTCTTCCCGGAGAGGGAGTCAACGAATTCGCCGTTGATGAAGTGCTGGATGTGCGTGGGCAGGTTCTCGGGGATGTAGTGCTTGTTGGTTTCTACTGAGGTCGTCATCGTTGAAGTCCTTTCGATCAAACGCGGGGTCACTTACGGCCCATAAAGGGGACCAACATGGGCCGTAAGAGACCCCGCGTTGCTTTTAAGTGGTGGTGGAGAGGTACGCCTCGAGGGTGGCGGCGCGGTGTTGGCGGGCTGCTTTTTCGATCGTGTCAGCGTCGGCTGCGGACTCGATGAGCTGCAGCAGCGCCTCATGTTCGCGCACGGATTCCTGGGCGCGGCCGGGGACGAAGCGGAACGTGGAGGAGCGAAGGGACGCCAGCCGGTTCCAGCCCCGGTGGACGAGGTCAAGGATGTGCGGGTTGGGGCAGTGTTCGAACAGGATGCTGTGGAAATCCTGGTTCAGGGTAGTGAAGCGGACAGGGTCGAAGTGCTCCAGGCACTCGCGCATCTCCTCGTTCACGGCACGCGCCCGGGCGATCGCGACGGAATCGATCAGCGGCGCCGACAAAGCTGTGGCAGCACCTTCCACGATGCTCAGGGTTTGCATCGTGTACAGGTACTCGGTGGGGTCGATCCCGGACACCGTCGCGCCGACGTTCCGTTCGAACTTCACCAGCCCTTCGGCCTCCAGGCGGCGAATCGCTTCGCGCACCGGAACCACGCTGAAGCCCAGGTCCTCGGCGATCTTCGCGAGCACCAGCCGGTAACCCGGAGTGTAGGTGCCCTCAACGATCCTGGCCTTGACGGCGTCATAGGCCTGCTGGGACTTACTTCCGACGGCGGTTTCAGTCACCGGATGCTCCTTCCGGGCTTTGTTTGGCGGACCACTCGGCTGTGACCCACTTCGCGTACCGCGCCTGCCATTCCTTGTTCATGGGGTAGAGCCCATCAACGCTGTTGCCTTCCTGGACCATCTGGAAAATGAACGTCTCTTCCTTTTCCTGCTGGATGCAGTCGTCCACGAGCTCCCCCGCGATGGCCGGCGGGATGACCAGAATCCCATCGGAGTCGGCCACGATGATGTCGCCGGGCTGGACAGTTGCGCCGCCACAGGCGATGGTGATGTCCGTATCCCAGGGAATGTGGCGGCGGCCCAGCACTGCGGGGTGCGGGTTAGCGAAGTAGGTGGGCATCTCCAGATCGGCCACAGCGGAGTAGTCGCGGACGCCGCCGTCGGTAATGATCGCCGCAGCACCGCGGACCTGGGCCCGCAGCGCGAGGATGTCCCCAACAGTGCCAGTCCCCTTCTCTCCCCGGGCTTCCATGACCAGGATTTCGCCTTCGTTGACGGAATCGATGGCGCGTTTCTGGGCATTGAACCCGCCGCCGTGGGTCTTGAAGAGATCCTCCCGGTTGGGCACGTAGCGCAGGGTTCGCGCGAGGCCCACGACTTTGCGGTCCGGACGCGTGGCCTGCAGGCCGTCGATACTCACGTTGTTCAGGCCGCGCTTGCGCAGCTGCGAGGACAAAGTTGCTGTCGCGACGGACTCGAGCTTGGCCTTCAACTCTGGCGTCAGGACATTCCCGGTGCCGGCCTCAGCCGCGGCGGGGGCCAGTCCCGCAGCTTCCCGCGAGCCGTACGCCTCTTCGCGCTGGGTGTCATCGGTCTTGGGCAGGGCACCAAAGTCCGCGAACGGCGTCGTGCCTTCCGTCACCTTGGTGACCAGGCGTCCGCTGCTGAAGTCGCCGCCGGTGACTTCAATCTCGACGACGTCTCCCGGCTGGGCGACCGACGCGCCGGCGGGGGTGCCGGTGAGGATGATGTCGCCTTCTTCGAGGGTGAGCAGCTGGGAGAGGTCCGCGACGAGCTGCGCAAACGGGAAGAGAAGGTCCTCGGTGGTGTCGTCCTGGACGAGGCGGTTGTTGTGCCAGGTCCGGATCCGCAGTGCAGCGGGGTCAACGGCGTCGGCCGGAATTAGCGCGGGACCGACGGGAGTGAAGCCGTCGCCGCCCTTGGACCGGACGTTGGAGCCCTTGTCCGCGTAGCGGAGGTCGTAGACACCGAGGTCGTTGGACGCGGTAACCCACTCGACGTGGCTCCAAGCGTCCTGCAGCCCTACCCGGCGGGCGGACTTGCCGATGACCAGGGCGATCTCGCCCTCGTAACCGAGCAGCTCGCAACCCGCCGGCCGCTCGACAGTGCCGGGGGCGCCGGCTGTGCCAAGCGCCAACGACGATGAGGGCTTCAGGAAGTAGGAGGGCTGCTGCGGAGTGCGTCCCCGCTGGGCTGCGCGGCTGGGGTAGTTGATGTGGACGGCAATGACTTTGCGCGTCCGCGCCAGCATGTCGTGGTTGACTTCCTGGGTCCGGAACTCCAGCGTCACGGGGCCTCCTCTTCACTGAGCGTTATCAAGTACGAAATCGTATACGATAACTATGACCCGTGATTCACAGCACGTCAACCCCTTGCCGAGGACCAGCAGAGTTGGCATATGCAGCTAGGCGTGAGCGGAAGGGAATGGCCCCTTACATCCTGTCGGTGGGCTCACGTAGGGTACGGGCATGGACATCATCCTGGTACCCGGCTTCTGGTTGGACGCGTCATCCTGGGAGGAAGTGACGCCTCCGCTGGTGGATGCGGGGCACGCGGTTCATCCGCTCACGCTGCCCGGGCTGGAGTCCGTTGACGCCAGCCGCGCAGGGATAGGCCTACAAACACATATCGACGCCGTCGTCACCACAGTCGACGCCCTCGAAGGCAAGGTCATCCTGGTGGGGCACTCAGGCGGCGGGGCAATCATTCATGGCGTCGCGGATGCCCGCCCGGACCGAGTGGCACGCGCCATCTACGTGGACAGCGGGCCGCTGGGTGAGGGCGGGGTCATCAATGACGAATTGCCGGACGACGGCGACGAGATCCCGCTGCCGCCGTGGGAGGCCTTCGAAGACGAAGACCTCGTTGACCTCACCGGCGAGCTGCGCGAGGCCTTCCGTGCCCGTGCGATTCCCCAGCCCAAGGGTGTTGCTTTCGATCAGCAACACCTCAAGGACGTGCGCCGCTATGACGTCCCGGCCACGATCATCGCCTGCGAGTTTCCCTCCTCGCTCCTCCGGGAGTGGATGGACGCCGGGCACCCGTTCACAGCGGAGCTCGCAAGGATCCGGAACGTGGACTACATCGACCTGCCCACGGGGCACTGGCCACAGTTCACCAGGCCCAGGGAGCTGGGCGATGCAATCCTGTCGTCCGTAGAAGGCACCAACTAGGGGCGGGGCCGCATATTCGTTGCGGGTCCCTCCGGTGCGGCGCCGCCCTCGTCTGTCCAGTCGCTGCCCGTAGTGTCATCCAACGCGGGATCCGATATGACGTCCGACTTGACCGTGGGCACCGTCGTAACAGTGGGTTTGGAGCTGGAATCCTGGCCCGACTTTGGGGCGTTGATCCCCGGGAAAAGGGTTTCGGCCTTCTCGAGCAATTTCTTTCCTGCGTCGTAGAGGTTGTCCAGGATGTCCGGTACGGACTCTTGGACAGCCTCAGTAGCCTGGTGAACATTTTGCTGGACTTCGGGGTTGTTCAGGACCTTCTCAGTACCCCCGCGAAGCCGCCGGTACACCTCCGGCCAGGACTTGGATCCCCACACGTAGCCGACAGCCACGCCAACGGCGAACAATGCCTTACCTTTCACAGCAATCACTCCTTCCGAGGTGTTTATCCTTCGACACTAGTCCGGCAGCCTACCCGCTGTCACGCACGCATTCTTCATGTACTCGGTTAGTGAACATTTGCTGAATTTGAAGAAGCCACTAAACTCTTATGCCAAGCAGCGGAAATCCGCTCGCGGCAACCGCATCACACCCGAGGAGTGAAAACCATGGGACTGGGTGACAAGATTAAAAAAGCGCCGAAGAAGCAGCGGGCAAACTGAAGGAAAGACGGGCGAATCGACCGGTGACAGGGAGCTTACAGGCAGAGGGCCAAGGGCTGGTGCCACATGCCGACAAATAGACAGGTTACTTGCTACTTGTCCCGGGAGCGGCTAGCGTTACTGGTGTAGCAGCAAGACCGACCCAATCGGCAGGAGTGCTTTATTGGCCGTCGTTAACAAATTCATCGGGGTTTCGTAACCGTTCCACTCCCCGCATTGAAAAGGGCCTTCAGGGGCCCCATTATGGTGCCTGAACACTGGAACAGGCACCCGATGAACTGAACCTCTTCATAATGTTCATGGAATTTCCATCAACAAGAAAGAAGGAACAAAAATGGGTTTCTTTGGTTTTCTACTGCTCGGTCTTTTGGCCGGCGCTATCGCTAAGCTTATTCTTCCCGGCCGCCAGGGTGGCGGCTGGCTCGTAACCCTCCTGCTGGGCGTCGTGGGCGCTCTGCTGGGTGGTTGGATCGGCGGCCTCATCTTCGGCACCGGCCTGCAGGAATTCTTCTCCCTGACCACATGGCTGCTTGCCATCGGCGGATCCATCATCGTCCTGCTGATTTGGGGCCTCGTCACCAACCGCAGGACCCACCATGGCTAACAACCAGAATCGGGACGCCAACGGCGAGGAACTGGACGGACAGTACGTTGAGGGTGACTACGGCGACGCCGGTGCTTCACCGGAAACCCTGAAGGACGACGCCGGCGGGGACTACACCGAAGGTGACTACGCCGAGAAGACGGTCCCTTCAGCTGACGCCGAGCTTGATGAGCGCAACACGGAGGAGACCCCGAAGGATCGTCCGTTCTCATCCGAACCGGACGACGAAGCCTCGGGCTCCAGCCGACCGTAACAACTGAACACAGCAAAGAACCCGGAGGACTGCGTTTGCAGCCTCCGGGTTCTTTCGTTTACGGCGTCCTTGCAGATCGGGCTCCAGAAGGGGCCATGGCGTGCTGGGACCTGGCGCGTCAGAGCCCCTTTCCGCCAGTGACCGGCAGCACCGCCCCGGAAATATAGGACCCCTCGTCCGACGCAAGCAGAACGTAGGCGGGCGCCAGTTCGGCCGGCTGACCTGCACGGCCCAGCGGCGTGTCCTGCCCGAAAGTGGGAAGTTTGTCCGGCCATTCGGTGGCTGGAATCAATGGAGTCCAGATGGGGCCTGGCGCCACGGCGTTGACCCGGATGCCCTTGGGCCCAAGTTCCTCGGCCATGGCTTTGGTGAAGGCCACTTGGGCAGCCTTGGTCATGGCGTAGTCGATCAGCTGGGCTGATGGGTTGAACGCCTGGATGGAAGCGGTCACGATGACTGAGGCTCCCGGACGAAGGTGCGGAATGGCTGCCTGGACTGTCCAGATGAGCGAGTAGAGATTTGTCTTGAAGACTCGATCGAACTCCTCTGTGGGGATGGTTTCCAGACCCTCGCGATTCTTCTGGTAGGCGGCGTTGGCCACCACGATGCTCAATCCACCGAACTCCTGGACGGTCCGCTCAACAATGTCGGCGGCAAACCCTTCATCCCTGGCATCACCAGGCAGCAGAAGCACTTTAGAGCCACACTCGCGGATCCATTCGGCAGTGGATTGCGCGTCCTCTTCCTCTTCAGGCAAGTAGCTGATGGCCACGTTGGCCCCTTCACGGGCATAGGCAATGGCCACGGCAGCTCCGATTCCGGAATCTCCTCCGGTGATGAGCGCTGTCCTGCCCTGCAGGCGGCCGTGCCCTACGTAGCTCTTTTCGCCATGGTCCGGCTGTGGGTCCAAGGGCCTGGTGAGCCCTGGTTGCTTCTGCTCCTGTGCGGGAAATTCCCCGGAGTGGTATCCGCTGCGCGGGTCCGACGGCGCAGAAGTGAGCCGGTGCCCCTCCGCTTGCGGCCTGTCAGTTGGTTGCGAGTCGTCATGAGTCATGGTCCTGCCCCTTCCCGGAATGCACGTCAACAGTTCACGCTACTTCTGCTGTGTACCCGGGCACACCCCGCCTAAACCTTGGGGGCTAAGTCCGCAAGGTCTTGGACTTCACCATCAGGAAGAGTCCATAAGCGATGAGGCCAACAGCCACTGCGGCCAGAAGGTATGGGCCGTATGGCTGCTCCTTGAGGGCCTTCAGGCTCCCGTCCAGCCCCGTGGATTGCTCGGGCTGGGCCCGCAGCGCGGCGATGACCACCAGGAGCCCCACCAGGAAGAGGGCTATGCCTTTTGCTATGTAGCCCACCACGCCAACACCGGTTTGGAACTTGCGGACGGACTGGGTGGAGGACAGCGACAGGTCCCGGGTGAACGTTTGCCGGAAGCCACGGATGGCGAAAACGATGCCTGTGATAGCGATTCCCGCGCCAACGGCAACCAGCAGGAAAACCCCGAAAGGAGCTTTCAGGAGTGTCAGGGTCCAATCGCTGGTGGATTCCCGGCTGTTCCGTCCTTTGCCCATAACGAAGGAAACAATCGTGGCGGCGAGCGCGGCGAATACCAGGGCCTGGCCAGCTGCTGATAGCCGCTTGGTGAGCTTGTTGTCCGACTTCCTGCGGTACCCCAGGATGGCGTTTCCCAACTGCCAGAGCGCCAACGCTGCACAGGCGGCGAAGCATGCCCAGAGCAGGAAAGGTCCGGCGGGTTGGCTGGCCAGCGACGACACGGCCCCGGAGACGTCGGCTTCGCCGGTACGCCCGAACGCCAGTTGGAGGGCGATGGCGCCGATGAGCAAGTGCAGCAGCCCACTGACGGCAAAGCCTGCCCTGGCAATTATTGCGAAGGCACGTGAGTTTGAGGCATCCTCGGCCACGTCAGCTGCCTTCTTCATCTCCTCTTTGATGACAAGCCTCCTTAGCTATCGCCTGCACTCCATCGTGCCATTCGATCGTTGTCCAGGCCACCAGGTTAACGACGGCGGACAGGCACCTTGGGTGCCTGTCCGCCACAACTCCTTTGCCCGCCCTAGAACCCGACGACCGACTGCGGCCAGATGCTCCTCAGGCCCACGCCAAGGGGGTTGAACTGCTCACGGACGCTCACCACTGCACGGGCCTGGCCCGGGACCTCTCCTGTGTGACGGGCAGCGTCAGCGGTGCCGGCAAGGGGGTCGGACGTGACGAGCGCAGGGCCGGTACTGACAGATATGGCGGTGATCTGGTCAGGCATTTTCGGTGGTCCTTCCTGGAAGTTCCCATCAGCTTTGATTGGCTGATGTTTCAACCATCGGACTGGGCGCTCAAGAACCACGCCGGGTCATCTCAAGATTGGCTCAAGAATTTCGGGCCTGACCGAACCCGCCTGAACGGCGGCTGCTATGCCATTAGGCGCTCGATATCGGCGAAGCCCAGTCCCGAAGCGATCGCGAGATCCGGGAGTTGCGCTCCCGCCGCAGCGGCGCTTCTCATGGCGCGCAACAGGGAGTCCTCAGCTCCGTCCATTTCCCACTGCAGGCCCTCGACCCGGGCCGAGGCGGCCCAGACGTCGTCCAGCAACATGGTTCGCCGCAATGGCGCGGGGATGGAGGGAGCACCCTCGTTCGCTGGCCCAGGAAGAGCTTGGTCCGTCGTCTCCGCCGTCAGTGCCACAGTCATAGCGCGCCTTCCTTCAGGGTGAAATGTAACTCGATTAGCTAGTTATATGGCAATCTAACTACATGATTCAGTCGCCGGAAACCACCAGTGACACACGTCACACAACTCTTCGCGTGAGGAATCACCGCACCGGAACGTCTTATTCATGACGGCGCACAAGACGCCGCACCCAACGCATAGGAGTGAATGCCATGACCGTCCAGACGCACACCCCCGCAGACGTACCGGCCAAGAACACCGCAGCCGCCACCCCGGCACCGGTGCTGGATAAGGGCAAGGATGGGCGCGGAGCCACCACAGTCGCCGACGGCGTCGTAGCCAAGATCGCCGGTATTGCAATCCAGGAAATCCCCGGCGTCCATGCCCTCGGCGGCGGCGCAGCCAGGGCCATCGGAAGCCTCCGCGAAAAGGTCGGCCAGAAGGACCTCACGCAAGGTGTCAGTGTTGAGGTTGGACAAACCCAAGAGCAGTAGACGTCACCTTGGTAGTTGAGTATCCCCACCCGCTCCAGGAAGTGGCTGACAACGCCCGCGACGCCGTTTACACGGCAATCGAGGACCTGGTGGGCATGGAAGTAACGGAGGTAAACATCACGATTACAGATATCCACGTCCCGTCCGAGGATGCGGACGCCGATGATGCCGAGCGTGAGCCGAGGGTCGCATGAGCCCCACCATCACCGGTTTGGCCATAGGCGCGGTCCTGGCTGTTGTTTCGCTGGCTTTCGGGTTCTGGGGCCTGCTGGTGACAGCCCTGTTCATGGCGATAGGGGCGGTGCTGGGCCGCTCCGCCGAGGGAAAGCTTGACCTCCGCGTGGTGCTGGATGCCTTGCGGGGCAAGCGCTCCTCCACATGAGCGGGGCAACAGGGACCCTGCCAGCCGGGACAGCACCGGCCAGGGCAGGCCACACCCGCATCGCCCGGGCCGCGCTCCAAAAGACCGTGGAAGCAATCACGGCCCGCGCTTTTCGGGTGGAAGCTCACCAGGTGCGGGCTGAACTGGAGGACGATGCCGGAAAGCTGGGCGTCAACCTCACAGTGAAGATGGCTCTTCCCCCTCTGCTGGCACCACGAAAAGATATGGGCAGCACCATCTTCGACCAAGCCCACGCCGTGCGCACCGAACTGGTGGCCCGGGGGCTGGAGTTGACCGGATTGGAACTTGGCCGCGTGGACATCAGGCTCATGGGAGCCAAGCCCCAACAATCCAAGGAAAGGAGAGTGGAATGAGCCAGGATCGAACCCTTCGACGCATGGTCCGACGCGAAACCCACTCGTCGCGGGCCGTGCCGTCGATCGTGGCGGCAAGCATCCTGCTCCTCGTTTTCCTTTGGCTGGCGGTGGAAGCCACGCTGTGGCTGCTCAATGACCAGCCCCTGCTGGCCAGCCCCGCCCACATCCGTCAATGGCTGGTCGGGCTTCCCGGCACCACCGTCCCCGCAGGGCTGACCGCAGCCGGCGTTGGGCTGGGAATCCTGGGACTCCTGCTCGTGGGCCTGGCCGTCGGTAAAGGTCGCCTCGCGCGGCGCGCCCTGGCCAGCGACCGAACCGCCACCGTGGTGGACGACGACGTGATCGCCGCCGCTGTGTCCAGCACGTCGCGGCTCGCAGCAGGCCTCTCACCGGGGCAAGTAAGCACCACCGTTGGCGGACGGTCCGTACGCGTCCAGGTGCGACCGACGTCGGGCGTTCCCTTGGACCTTGCGTCCATCGAAACAGCGCTCGACGGCGAACTGGCCGCCTACGCGCTCGACCGGCAGGTCACGACGAACGTCCGGGTTGCGAACGAAGGAGCGATAGGACAATGAGAGGGACCAATCGGGCGCTTAACCGCATCCTGCTGGCGATCCTCGGGATCATCCTGGTAGGGGCCGGAGCCGCACTCATCGCGGCCGGAACCCTGCCGGGAGTTGCCGACGCATGGGCCGGCATCGGCGCGAACCTCACGGACCAGGTCCGGAATTTGGCCAGCACCGCACCCCTGCCGGAGCCGGCACGGAGCTGGTGGCTGATAGCCGGAATCGTCGTCCTCCTGCTCGGCGCTGGACTCAGCACCGCATGGCTGGCTTCCCAAGGAGGGGGCCGGACGCCACGCTTGGCTGAACAATCCGAGGGAGCCGACGGCCGGACCGTGGTGGATGTGGGCCTCATTTCCGCGGCAGTGCAGGAAGCACTGAGCGGGAACCGGAACGTCCTGGCCACGTCGGTGTCTGCGTGGGAATCGCGGCGTGGAACAGCGTTGCGGCTCCGCATGGAAGCCCGCCACGGAAGCTCGCCGCGGGAACTTGCGGATACCGCTGAACAGCTCGTCAGGCAGATCGATTCGTGGCTGGGCCATCCGGTGCCTGTACTGGTACGAATCACCAGCGGCGCCCGGACCCGGACGTCCGGTTCCCAGCGCGCAAAGTGAGCCAATGGGCTTCCGCACAGACCACCGTGGATAGGGAAGGCAGGAACGTGACTGGTTCACCCACAGCCCAGCATCAACTGGACCTCGTGCCCGACGCCCTGCTGGCAGGCCGGGCCGCCGACGGCGACACCGCTGCCTTCGAAGCACTCGCCCGGAGGCACGGACCGTTGATGCGGGCCACCGCACGACGATTGACCGGCTCGTTGGCAGACGCCGACGACGTGGTCCAGGAAACACTGGTGCAGGCCTGGAAGCAACTGGACAACCTGCGCGACCCTGCAGCGGTCAAGGGCTGGTTGCTCAGGATAGTTGGCAGCCGGAGCATCGATTACCTGCGCAAACGCCGCAACCACGCGGACCTCGATGATGCGGAGAACCTAGTGGACCACCACGCGCGGCCGCGGCCCGAAGACCCCGAAAATAATGCCCTCAGCAGCTCACGGGTGGAGGCCCTGAAAGCCGCACTAGCGGGGCTTCCCGAGGAGCAGCGGCGGTGTTGGGTGCTCAAGGAATTCAATGACCAGAGCTACGAGGAGATCGCGCTGACGTTGAACATCAGCGCGGACAGCGTCCGGGGACGTCTGGCCCGGGCCCGGGTCACCCTCGCGCGCAGGATGGAGGAATGGCGATGAACACACCCCGCGACACCCTCGACTGCGGGCATAGCCTGGCGGAATTGAGTGCCTACCTGGATACGGGGCAGATTGCCGACCCTGCCCACCTGGACTCATGCCCCGAATGCCAGACAGGCCTGGCATCCCTGCGCAACCTCTCGGCTTTGGGCAGCGACCTCCTCAGGTCGGACGTGGCCGATGCAGGTTCCGGCAATGACGACTGGATGCAGTCAATACTGGACAACCTTCAGCTGGAATTGAGGCCGGGGCGTAGCATCCCCCTGCAGTCTGACCATCCGGATGACACCCTGTGGGAAACCGAGGGATCCATCTCGGCACTCATCCGTTCCGTCGTTGACGCCCTGCCAGGCACAGCTGCCGGCAAGTGCCGACTGCATGGCGACGTCACCACTCCTGGCGCGGGGATCACCGTGGAGGTAGAGATAGCAGTTATCTACGGACACTCCATGGAGGAGCGCGCCGGTCAGTTGCGGCAGGAACTTGCCCAGACCTTGGCCACCCACACAGAACTCGCCATCGAAGCCATCAACATCACCGTTACGGATGTACTGGAAGCGCCGGCAACCCCAACCACCCCATCCACCATGGAGGACCAGCCATGACCGAGCCCTTGGAAGCCGCGGAGTCATCTGCGTCCACCCCTCCCACCGGCCTGGCTGTGGAATTACTGGACGTGGTCCAATCCCTTCCGGGTGTCAGCGCGGTCTACCCGGCGCAGCCGCTGTGGCAGTCCATAGCCGGCGCCGCGTTGTCAGCGGTGACAGGAGAAGCCCTTCCGCTGATCAGCCTGACGGACACAGCAGGCACACTGGCCGTCAAAGCACGGATAGGCGTAAACACTCCCCATCCGGCCCCAGCCGTGGCCCGCGAAGTAGCCCAAGCTATCCGGAGGCACCTCCTCCCCCGCGCCGCCGTCGTCGAGGTTTACGTGGTGAAAGTGGGCGGTTAGGGCGCCGTCACTCCCGCCGGTGGGGTGTTCTGGTTCATAATGAACAAACTGAACACAAATGAACGTGATAAGGCGGAGTCCTGCATGCTGTCCGAGGATCGTCAACAGCTCATCCTGAAGGAACTCGCCCTCCACGGGTCCCTTAACGCCGGGGAATTCGCCGCCAAGATCGGTACTTCCGGAATGACCATCAGGCGGGACCTGGCGGTCCTCGCCGAGCGGGGCCTGCTGGAACGGGTCCACGGGGGTGCGATCTCCGGCGGAGCAAATTCAGGCCCCGGCACCTCGAGGTCCACCACTTGGCGTCCCGGCGGCAGGCGGCCGCTCGCGACGATAGGCATGATTGTGCCGTCGGCGTCGTACTACTTCCCGGGCGTGATCCGGGGCGCGGAAGCGGCCGCGCAGGAAGTGGGGGTCCGGCTGGTACTGGGAGTATCAAACTACTCGGGGCCGGAAGAACGGCGGCAGCTGAAGCGGCTCTACGAGCACGGCGTGGACGGAATCCTTGTCACGCCAAGCGGGCAGTCGCTCGCGGGCACGGAAACGCTGGGGCTGCTCGCGGAAGCAGAGGTTCCCGTGGTGGTGGTGGAGCGGTCCATCGACGATGCCCTTGACCACGGCCGCCTCGAATCGGTCCGCAGCGACCACGTCCGCGGCTCGGAAATCGCCGTGAACCACCTCCTGGGACTGGGCCACCACCGCATCGCCATTTGCCTGCGCGAGGACAGCCCCACGGCCCCACAGCTCATCGATGGCTTCCACTTGGCCCTGCAGCGCGCGGGCCATTCCCGTGACGATTCCCTGGTGCGCACCATGCCGCGCGCGCAAAACGATCCACAGGCGCACCGGGTCATGGTGGGCGGAATCCTGTCGTGGTGTGCAAGTTCGCAGGTCACAGCGGCAATCGTCCACACTGACGAGGACGCGCTCCAGTTCGCCAGCGCCTGCCAGGAAAGGGGAACCCGGGTGCCGGAGGACTTTGCGATCATTGCGTACGACGACGAGATTGCGGCTTTGGGGGCAGTACCGCTGACTGCCGTGGCACCGCCCAAATACGACGTCGGCCACCAGGCCTTGGTGATGTGCTTGAACCGTATCGGAGCCGCACGTGGAGGCACGTCCGCACTGCAGCGGGTCAATCTTTCGCCGACCCTCGTTGTCCGGGACTCGACACAGCTGTAAGCCCCTGCTTTCTCATCCTGTTTATTTCTGTTCACTTTGTAGGAATTGTTCACTTTTGTGGATTTGATGGTGCGTAGTTCGAAAGTGCCCTGGAGCACTCCGCAACTTCGCATCGTGAACTTCAAAGGAGAACAGAATGAAGCGTCGCCAGCTTCTGCTCGGAACGGTCAGCCTCATGGCCAGTGCTGCCCTCATCGCCGGCTGCGGCAGTTCCCCGGCCTCCACCTCCGCGCCATCACCCACGGGGGACCCCACCGGCACCGTTACGTTCTGGTCCTCCCTGGCAGGCATGGACAAGGTGGCTGCTGCCTTCAACGCCAGCCAGGACAAGATCAAGGTCACGTTCGAGACCGTACCCAACGGCGCCAGCGGCGGTTACGCAAAACTGTCCACCGCCATCACTGCTGGAAACGGCCCCGATGTTGCCACCATCGAATACCCGCAGCTGCCGCAGTTCGTCAGCAACGGCCAGCTCCAGCCGCTGGACGGTTTGATCGATAAGGCCGGAACACTGGACAAGCTCACGGATGAGACCAAAGCCCTGGTGCAGTTCGGCGAAAAGACCTACGCGCTCCCCTACGACGCCGCCCCCATGATCATGTGGTACCGCAAGGACATGCTGGAGAAGGCAGGCGTTGGGGTCCCAAAGACCTGGGAGGAGTTCGAGGCAGCCGGCCAAAAAATCAAGGCCGTGGCTCCCGAGGCCCACCTGGCCAGCTTCAATCCCAACGAAGCTGCCCTGACCGCCGCCCTCTCCTGGCAGGCCGGGGCGAAGTGGTTCGGCACCGAAGGCGACAGCTGGAAGGTGGGGATCAACGACCAGGCCACCCGGAAGGTAGCGGACTACTGGCAGAAGCTGATCGACCAGAAGATCGTCAAAGTCCAGCAGTCCTTCAGCGACGAGTGGTCCGCGGACCTGGCCAGTGGCGCCGTCGTGGGTGTTCTCGGCGCCAACTGGAGCGCCACCGGCATCCAGAAGCGTACCGAAGCCAGCGGGCAGAAGGGGCAGTGGATCGCAGCGGAGGTGCCCAACTGGGGGTCGCCGTCGGACGCCTTTTACGGTGGATCCAGCTTCAATGTCACCAAGAGCAGCAAGAACCCCGCAGCAGCAGCGAAGTTCATCGAGTTCCTGACCACCAACCCGGAGGCCATCAAGGCCCGCGGCAACACCGGCTCGGCCTTCCTCGCCTCGCCTGGGCTCACTCCCATCGCACAAAGCGCCTTCGATGCCAGCTACTTCGGCAACGACATCTACGAAGTCTTCGACAAGGCCTACTCCACCATCACGCCCGGCTGGCAGTGGGGTCCCAACTGGGACATCACCAACACGGCCCTCAAGGACGCTTACGGGACGTTGACCACCGGCGGCAAAGTCCTGGCTGCAGTGGACACCGCGCAGAAGGCGACAGTTGACGGACTCAAGCAGAACGGCCTCTCCGTCAAGGAGTAGGCCCACGAGGCAGGTGGGCCCGGGAGTCCTGGGCCCACCCCACCGGCGAGGAGAATAACCATGGTCACCCAAGTACCCACCGCCCGAGGCGTCGATCGCCTGCAATCCCGCAAACAACGCGCCATGTCCGGCACGGGAGGACGGACCGCAGCACTGTTCCTCACGCCCTTTTTCGCAGTATTTGCCCTCGCGATGGTGGCCCCAGTCATTTACGCGGTGGTGCTGAGCTTCTTCGCCCAGCAGAAATCCGGCCTGGGCTTCGGCGAGGCCAAGACCTCGTTCGTTGGCCTGGAAAACTACCTGCAGGTCCTCCAGTCGGAGAGCTTTGTGGGCGGAATCGGCCGCCTCGCCATGTACTGCGCGCTCTACATCCCGTGCATGGTGGGCGGGGCACTCGCTTTCGCGCTCCTGCTGGATGCCGCTGTGGCCCGGGCAAGGAAACTCTTCCAGCTCCTCGTTTTCCTCCCGCATGCTGTACCCGGGGTCATCGCTGCCCTGATCTGGGCGTACCTGTACACACCCGGTGTCAGCCCGATCGTCTCCGTACTGGAATCGGGTGGGATTGCCGTGAACTTCCTGGACAACCAGATGATCCTGCCTTCCATCGTGAACATCGCGGTGTGGGAATGGACCGGCTACAACGTGATTGTGCTCTTCACCGCGTTGCAGGCCGTGCCGCGGGAGATCCTGGAGGCAGCCAGGGTTGACGGGGCCGGTGAAATACGGACTGCCCTGAGCATCAAGTTGCCGTTGATCCTCCCGGCCCTGAGCGTCATCATGCTGTTCACGATGATCGGAACGCTCCAGTTGTTCACGGAACCTTCGATTATCTCCAAGGCCACGGCGTCGGTCACCAGCACGTGGGTACCCAACATGTGGGCCTACGACGCCGCGTTCAACAGGCACAACCTCAACCAGGCCGCTGCCGCTTCCATCATCATCGCGCTCATGGCCGCCGTGCTGTCCTGGGCCGTCACCCGCTTCAGCTCAAGGACGGACAAAGCATGAGCACCTCAACGTTGTCGCGCCCGGCGATCTCCGCCCCGGCCGCTCCGCGGAAACGACGGCGATCTGCCCCCAGCGGCGGTTTTGCCAGTTCGTTGACCGTTAATGCGCTCCTGGTCCTGGGCTGCGCCTACATGGTCCTTCCCGTCGTGTGGCTGCTCTTCGCCTCCACCAAGAACACGGCAGATCTCTACGGCACCGCCGCCTACGCGTTTGGCCAGCCGGCGTTCGTCGACAATGTCGCCGCCGTGCTGAACCAGGACGGCGGACTGTTCCTCCGGTGGATGGCGAACTCCATGTTCTATGCAGCCTTCGGCGCGGTCTTCGGCGGGCTCATCTCCGTCATGGCCGGCTACGCTTTCGACAAATTCCAGTTCCGCGGCCGGAACTCATTCTTTGGCATCGTCCTGGTGGGGGTGCTGATTCCCAACACTGCCACCGTCCTGCCCATGTATCTGCTGGCCTCCGTCTTCGGGATCACCAACACCGTCTGGGCCATCCTCATCCCGGTGTTGTGCAACCCTTTCGGCGTGTATCTGGCCAGGGTCTACTCCGCCGCGTACGTCCCTGCCGAGACCCTCGAAGCCGCCCGGGTGGACGGTGCGGGACCCGTCCGGTCCTTCTTTTCCCTGGGCCTCCCCATGATGATGCCCGGCTACGTCACCATCGCCCTGTTCCAATTCGTGGGGGTGTGGAACAACTTCATGCTTCCCCTGGTGATGCTCCAGGACCAGCAACTGCTTCCCGTCAGCGTCGGTATCTCCATCTGGCAGGGATACGCCGTACCGCAGCCCGAGTTCACGCCCATGGTCATTACCGGCTCGCTGCTTTCCATCATCCCCTTGCTGCTGGCGTTCATCATGCTGCAACGGTTCTGGAAGTCGGGCCTGACCGCAGGGAGCGTCAAATGAGTTTGAACGTTGCCTTGGCCATGCCGGTCCACACAGCACGGGCCGTGTTTCCGCCGCGAAGCCTGGATCCCTTGGAACCTTCCCTGAACCTGCTTGGCCGCGAGCCCATCCAGGACTTCCATTCACCGGCCGCCCGTTCTTTGCTGGCGAAGGCCGACATCCTCATCACCGGCTGGGGCTGCCCCATGATTGACGAAGCTGTCCTGGAAGCGGCGCCCCGTTTGCGTTATGTCCTGCACGCCGCCGGGAGCGTGAAGCACCACATCGGCGATGCCTGCTGGGAACGTGGTGTCCAGGTCAGCTCCGCCGCCGATGCCAACGCCATCCCGGTGGCCGAGTACACGGTGGCCATGATCGTCCTTGCCAACAAACGGGTCCTCCAGATTGCCCGGACCCTGCACTCCACCCGGACGGACGTTCCCGCCGAGCAGCTCTTCCCGGACATGGGCAACTACCGCAAAAAAGTAGGGATCATTGGAGCATCGAAGATCGGGCGGCACGTCATCCGGTTGCTCGCCCCCTACGATTTGGACGTCGTCGTTTCGGACCCTTACCTGGACGCGAAGGAAGCCGCGGCCTTGGGCGTGCAGCTCGTCAGCCTGGACGAGCTGGTGGCGGACAGCGACGTCGTCAGCCTCCACGCGCCGTCGTTGCCCTCCACGAAGAACCTCATGGACGCCGCGCTGGTTCGGCGGATGCGGCCGGGTGCCACGTTCATCAACACGTCGCGCGGCGAACTCGTGGACCAGGACGCGCTGCTCGCCAGGGTGGAACAGGGCGACCTGTACGCAATCCTGGACGTCACGACGCCCTGGGTGCTGCCTTCCGATTCCCCGTTCTACACCCATCCGAATGTGCTGCTCACCCCGCATGTGGCGGGCTCCCTGGGCAATGAGCTTGAGCGGATGGCGGCGAGCGCCGTGGATGAGGCACTGCGGCTGGCACGCGGCGAGTCCCTGCGGTTCAGGGTCAGGGTTGAGGACCTCGCCTTCACGGCGTAGGTGACCGCACAGCGGACTGAGGCAACGCACGACGGCGACCTGCCGCCGTCGTGCGTTTATTGGACCGTTTCGCCTTTCCGGTCATCATCGCCGGGATTCTTGAGCCACATCATCGCCTCGTCTTCGGAGACAAAGAACCGGGTTGGGCAGGGCGGTTCATGGGCAGCGATTTGGTAGTCGGCGAGCATGCGGTCCACTGGGTTGCTTCCAAGCAGCGCAATCCTGGAGGCTGCGCAGGGTTCCACGAAAACGTCGCGTGCGGCACGGCTGAGGTGGCCGGCGTTGGCCATCTTCACCAGCAGCGGGTACCGGCTGCCCGCCGCGAAATCGTTGACCGCTTCAACGGCTGCGCGGGCGTTACCGGCCTCGATGCGCACACCGGGCTTCCAGGCCAACGACATGACGTTGTCCGGCTCGAACTGGATAACGTAATCGTCGGGTTCGGCCTGAGCCATAGAAATTCCTCCATCCCTGCAGAACTACCCGCTTGCCAGGCGCTGGCTCCACCCTGCACCCGTGGGCGAATACGGAGACTCATCCTAAAGGAGTGATCTTTCAGTTGGTGGACGTGTCGGCCGGGTCCTGCTCGGTCACGTGTCCCAGTAAACCATCGGCGCCAACAGCCCGGTAGTATCGGCAGGGAATCCTGGAGACGCTTGGGGGAATATTCTAATGACGGAAGTTCGGGGGCAGCTGTCCTTCACCGATGACCTGGGCCGTGACCTGCAATTGCAGGAGTACGGATTGGATCCCGAGGCGGGTTCCACCTTGCTTCCCAACGCTGCGGTCATGAACGCCCTGCAGAACCTCGTACGCCTGGCTACTGAGCTGTGCGGCGCTCCCTTCGGAGTGGTCAACATCATCAGTGCCGAGTACCAGCACCAGATCGGTGCCTGGGGCGTCGACCCCGGCGTGTGCTCGCGCGAAGATTCGATGTGCGCCAAAGTGTTCCTTTCGCGGGAGCGGACCGTGGTGGCCGACGCTTCGCAGGACCCGCGTTTCGCCGACAACCCTTTTGTCACCGGGGAAATCGGCAAAGTCCGCTTCTACGCTTCCGTGCCGCTGCAGACAGAGTCAGGTTTCGTCCCGGGCACCCTCTGTGTTTTCTCCGACAAGACCAAGGAGCTCCGCCCCGAACAGGTGAGCATGCTGGAGGTTCTTGCCAAGCAGGTTGTGGAGCTGCTCGAGCTGCAGCACCGCACCGTCCAGCTTGAC
The DNA here is from genome assembly GCF_059090325.1 of Arthrobacter sp. B0316-5-4. Lineage (NCBI taxonomy): Bacteria > Bacillati > Actinomycetota > Actinomycetes > Micrococcales > Micrococcaceae > Arthrobacter > Arthrobacter sp. B0316-5-4. Next base: position 376,418 of record NZ_JBNHFN010000005.1, on the reverse strand, counting down.
CGCACCTACAGCGAGCTCAAGGACAGCAACGCCAAGCTCGCCGGTTTCGCCGGCCGGGTCAGCCACGACCTCCGGATCCCGCTGACCACCATCCTGGGCTATGTGGAATTAGTGGAGGACGACCCCGACGTCGAACCAAGCAGCACCGCCGCCAGGTACCTGGACCGGATCGGTGCCAGCGGGCGACGGATGCTGGGGATGCTCGAAGACGTCCTCAGCTACTCCCGCATCGGCGGCGGAATCCGCCGGGAACAGTTGTCCCTGCAGGCCGTTGCGGAGGAGGTTGTCCGTGACCTCGGGGTGGAACACGACGGATTCGTGGAGGTTGAAGACGTCAGCTTGCATGCGGACCGCGGGCAGCTCCGCACCCTCCTGCAGAACCTGGTGTCGAACGCCATGAACTACCGCAGCACCGAACGGGAACTCCGGATCCGCATCAGCGGCACCTCCAACTACCACGGCACCACCGTCTTCGTGGCCGACAACGGCAAAGGCATCGCACCGGAGGACCGCGCCAAAGTCCTGGAACCTTTGGTGCGCTTGCGACGCAGTGGTGATGGCCCCGGCTCCGGGCTCGGCCTCGCCACATGCAGCAGCGTCGCCAAAGCACACGGCGGCGATCTCAACCTCACCGAGACACCGGGCGGCGGAACTACCGTCGCCGTCAGTTTTCCCGCCGAACCCTAACCACGCACCTGGTTACCAGACGCACGACTTAACAGACGCACGACGGCGGACACCCGCCGTCGTGCGTTTCTTAACTGGCGTTGGCCTACTTGTTGGGGCCGTTTCCTTTGGGCTTGTCCGACTTCTTGCCGCCGCGTTCTTTGCTCTTCTCGTCCGCCGTTGCTGCGCCCGGCGCCACGACCGGGCCAGGGGCGGGAGCCTGGACGGCGGGGACTGGCGCGGGCTCCGGCAGGTTGACGACTTCAGCCGGAACAGCAACCACGGGGTTGGCGTCGACCGGGTTGGCATCTACTGGGTTGGCACCGGCAGGCGTCGGGGCAACCGGAACAACTGGCGTGGTGGGCTGCGGATCCGCTTGGGACACATCCGATTCCGCGGGCAGGGAGTTGTCCGCCGTGGAGCCTGAGGGAGCTAAACCTTGGGTGAAGATCACCAGGGCCAGCGGGACGGTCACCGCCGCTGCTGCGACACCCCACAGAGCCTTGGGACGCCGCTTGCGGAACGTCCGGACCGTGGCCAGCGAAGCTTTGGTTTCGGCTGCCGGTACGGGCGGCCGCGTAGGCAGGGGCGGCAGCACAGCTGTCCTCCGGCCCGACTGGATTCCGTCCTCTGCCAGCGCCTCTTGTACATCAGCCGCGGCGGGACGTTTTCCCGGATCCATGTCAGTCATGGACTCCAGCAGCGAACGCAGCGGTGCAGGCAACCCGGCCGGTATTTCGGGGGCGCGATGCAGGCGTGCGGAAGCGGTCTCAATAGGGGTTCCGGGGTATTCAGCCCTGCCCGTGAGGCACTCCAGCAGCACCAGCCCCAAGGAGTAGATGTCGCTCGCGGGAGTCAGGCCCAGGCCCTGCGCTTGCTCCGGGCTGAGGTACTGGGCGGTGCCCACTGTGAAGCCCGTTGCCGTCAGGCGGCTGTCGTTCACCACCAGGGCGACGCCAAAGTCCGCCAGCTTAACCTTTTGGGCGAGCCCGGCGTCGTCGGATACCAGGATATTGGCTGGCTTGATGTCCCGGTGGATGACGCCGTGGCCATGCACCTGGGAGAGTGCGCCCGCGATCTGTACACCTATGCGGGCAACCTCGGGAACGGTGAGCGGACCGTCGGCCAGCACGGCCCGGAGGTCGCGGCCCTCAGCGAGCTCCATGACCAGGTACGCCCGCTCTTCGTCGTTCCGCGTATCGACACCCACGTCGAAGGCGGCCACGAGTCCCGGGTGGTCGAAACTGGCCAGGAGGCGCATCTCTGTTTCCTGCCGGCCACGGAACGAATCGTCGCCGGAGCCCGGGAGGAAGATCTTGATGGCCACGTCCCGGCCCAGAAGCAGGTCCGTCGCCCGGTACACGGTTGACATGGCCCCTCGGCCCAAAATTGGACCCAGCTGGTATCGGCCATCCAGTGTGTCGTCGATGGAATCGGGGACGCGGGAGTCCACGGCCTCGTCATTGTTGCCCACGAATTGTCACGCCCTTCAGGCCCCACCCGGCTGCACGTAACCCCATCGGGGTCCGCCGTCACCAAGCAATGCCGTCAATCAAACTTTCACGGTAGCCGCGCGTCGCCGACTGCTTCAGCCACCGCGGCTTGAGCGACCCCCAGCCCAAACAGCATCATCCGGTTCACCAGATTAGTAATCAGGATACTTAGTAAGAGGGGGGAAGGGCAATGCGGCCGTCACAGGCGCCCCAAGCGCCACAGAGGATCAGGACCATTCCGCTTCTGAGGGACTGGGACTGGTAAACGATTAGCGTTTAGGTGCACCTTCACCGGGCGGAGCCGGTGTGCGCGTTTTGGCTGCGTAGGCTCGAGTAGAGCAGCATGTCCCGTCGCTCTCCACTGATTTCTTGATGGGACCTGAGAAGTCCTTCGCGGAGGTAGCCTGCCTGCTCGGCAGTCTTAATGGACGCCGTATTCCATGGCTCGATGTAGAGCTCCATGCGATGAAGCTTCGGTATTGTCCAGCCAAATGCTGTGACTGCACGGACGGCATCGGCGGCGAGACGGCGACCTCTGAAAGACGGGGCGATGCCGTAACCGACTTTCGACCGCCCCTCGCCCAACTCCCGGACCCACAACCCAATAAAGCCAGCGCAGCGCCCTTGAGCATCATCGATAACTGCAAAGGAGAAGCCAGCGCCTTCAGCGTAACGATTCTGCTGCCGTTCCACCCATAGCTGCGCTTGGCTGACTGTGGCGTGTGCAGGCAGCGTGCCAATTGCCGAGATGTAGGGATCACAGGACAGCTCCCTGGCCATGTCAACGTCAGCCGAACAGAACTGTCGTAGCGTTACATTCCCATCAGTCGGGTCGACCGTGGGCCAGGGGTTGAGTGCTGCAGACATTTCCATGGTCAAAGTTTGTCAGAGCCCTAGTGCCAGTACCGGATCCTTCAACGGGACGGTCGATCTAAATCGACTCTCGAGGAACACCGCCATCATCCCGAGGTCCAAGAGGAAGGCCTATAACGGAGCGTAGCGGACCCTGGAATTCCGCAGCCCCTTTTTACGGACTGCAGCTCACCTCCGTTCGCCATCATCGATCTCGGTTAGTGCCTTCTCACGATGTTCGTCGGCTTGGCGGATCCCGTCGCGGACGGCGGCGCGAATAACGCCATAGAGGACATAGAAGAAGATCGCCGCGAAGACCACAAGCAGGACCAGGTTGTTGAGTGGATCCATTACTACACCTCTTCCCTGGGCCAGTACTTCTGGACTCCTGGAGCGGCCTCTCGAAGCTGACGACCGTCGAGAGTGATCGAGCTTTCGGGCATACCCATGCCGGTCCACTGGGCGACGATGCGCAGATCACCGGCCGGCGGCAGCGGCCAGAGCCACAGGGCCGCCTTCGCTGACATGTCGTCTTCACCGCCATTACCGCCTTTGGGCCGGTATTCGAAGACCGGGCCGTCAGGTTCCTGTTCCAGCGGCCTGTTCCCGTACATCGCCAGGGACGAGCTGACTGCCTTGCTGCCGTCCGGAAACTGGATTCCGAGCAGGAGGAGGGAATCGGCGGAAATGTGCCCATCGCGCACTTGCGGTGCCTGCTGGTGAAAGACGGCGCTGATCTCCGTCCACTTCTGGTCCACCTGGTCGGTGCGGCGCAGAATCCAGTTCAGATCAATGATGCATCCAGTGGAGTAGACCTTTACGGCTTCGACGGCCATCGCAAAGCCCGGTGACTTGTGGACGAACCGTCCTACGGGGACGATTACGGGCAGCTCGTAGCGGGGTGCGTCCGTCCAAGGAGGGGGCGTGAACCGTGGCATCCGTGCGCGCGGAGGCGGGGTCGGGATCGAGAAGTCCTGAAAGAAGGTCACGGTTGGTTCCTGCGGGTTTCGATAGCTGAGACCGACCAGCGGAACAGCATTACGCCGTTTTGGATCCCCCAATCCGTCCTTACCGGCCCCAGTCTATCCCCGGACCAGAGGCGAAGAATTGACGCTTGCGCGCCTCGCCCAAGGCGGGATCAGACGCCACCGGATGGTGGCAAGGCCCGGAGAAGGCACCGCTGAACGTCCGACGGCGACCTCCCGCCGTCGGACGCTTCGTTACGGGAGGTGCCGTCCCCAGGTGACGTACGAAACTGCGGTCCGGACTGTACGCAGGGCACAATGGAATGCATGACCCGAACAACTTTCGCCCTCGTCCGCCATGGCCAGACCGATTGGAACGCGGAGCGGCGGTTGCAGGGTTCCACTGATATCCCGCTCAACGACGTCGGCCGCGGCCAGGCGCGCGTTGCGGTGGCTGCCCTGTCGGACCAGCACTGGGACGTGGTGGTCTCTTCACCTCTGGGCCGCGCCGCCGAGACCGCGGAGATCATTGCCGAGGGTCTGGGACTCACTGTTTCGCGGCTCGTTCCGGACCTTATTGAGCGCAGTTTTGGCCCCGCAGAAGGCTTGCAGGCGGGCCCCGAGTTGGAGGCCCTGCGCATTCCCGGCGGCTTCCGCGGAGGCGAGAGTGATGACGACGCCGCCGCCCGCGGCTTGGCGGCACTGGAGTCATTGGCCGTTGAGTTCGCTGGAAAGCGCGTCCTGGTGGTTGCGCACGGTACCCTGATTCGGTTGACGCTCAATCGCGCAATCGGCCGGACGCCGGACAGCGTCCAGAACGCTGTCCTGAACCTGGCCCACCACCACGTCACGGACGGGTGGCAGCTGGAATACTTCAACGGCGAACGGGTCACAGCCGACGTCGACGCCTGAGCTAGCAGATCTGGCCCCCTTGGGCGGATATCGATAGTGTTATCTCGTCTGGAAACCCTCCGGGCACCACACGCAGTAGTAATTGGGGGAATATCGTGAAGAAGTTTGCGCTGCAGGGCGCCGCAGCATCGGCGCTGGTAATGATGGCATTGACCGGCTGCGGCGGTTCAACCGGATCCAAGGATGCGGCTTCGCCCGAACCCTCCGCCACACCCACCACGGCCAAGCAGTACACCAATGACGAGCTCATGGCCATGGTGAAGAGCATCAAGAGCCCGTCGGGCGCGGACCTAACCGTGGCTTCCAGCGAAGAACTCGCCCAGGAAAACCCGATGAAAGCACTCATGAGCATGTTCACGGTGGAGCCTGCGGAATGCAACAAGCTCTCCACCTTGGGCGGATCCGATGTCCTGGCCGGTTCAACCACGGCAGCAGGCGCGGACTTGAACGCCGCTTCCGGCGTGATGACCATGGTGACACTGACGTCGGGCCTGGATGTCCAGAAGCTCCAGGAAAGCGTTGACGCGAGCAGCGCAGAAGCCGCAAAGTGCGCCAAGATGACGCTGTCCATGTCGGGCCAATCGATGGACGTGTCCACCGCGAAGTACGACGGCATCAACACCGTCCCCGGAACGGTCGCCTACAAGACCGACATCACGACGCCGAGCGGCTCCTCGCAAAGCACGTACATGGCCTACGCGATCAAAGACGGCGTCATGATCTCCGCAACGGCGTCGGGTAAAGGGGCCGGAGAAAGCGGCGCGGAAACTGCGGGAGCGCTCATGAAACAGGCTGCCGACCTGATCAAGTAGCTATCCCCGAAGGCCTCGCGAAGCCGCTTCACGTTTGCGGGGCGCGCGGTGAGGTGTCCATGACCATCGCGGCCAACTCCCTGGCTATCGCGACGGCGCCTGGCTGATTGTCGAGGTTGGAGTTGGCCACGGCCCCGTCGTAGAGGAGGCGGAGGCGGGCAGAAACGTGGGCCGGATCCACAAAACCCGCTTCCCTGCAAAGGGACTGCATGGCGTCGGCCAGCCAGTCCCGGAATGCGCGGAGGGCATTGGCTTCCACGCTTCCGGGGCGGCCTTCAGCATTCGCGTTGGCGAAAGGGCAGCCTTTGTACCCCGGTTCGGCGACAGCTTCGCCGAGTGCATCAAAGATGGCCAGCAACTTATCGACGGGCTGCTCCTTGCCGTCCTGGAACTTGGCGATGCGGTCCCGGCGACGCTGGTCGCGGCCGCTCAGGTAGGCGGCGATGAGGTCGTCCTTGCCGGAGAAGTTGTAGAAGAGTGAGCCCTTGGCTACGCCAGCTTCCTCGATGACCCTGTCGATCCCCACGGTGTGGATGCCTTCGGAGTAGAAAAGCCTGTCTGCAGCCTCGAGGAGCCTTTGACGGGCGGGAGCTTTTGCAACGGGCATAGGAAAATGCTATCAGACAGACCTGTCTAAACTTTGTTGACTTTATTGAACAGACCTGTCTAACTAGGAAGAGTTAGACAAACCTGTCCAAGGAGCCTCCTTTTGCCTCAAGCTGCCCCCTCACAATCGACGTTCATCGGGCTGGCTGCTGTCTTTGCAGCCTTCTTCTTCGCAGCCGGCGCACCAACGCCCCTCCTGGCCCTTCGCCAACAGGAATGGGGTTTCTCAGCCGGGGCGCTCACCATCGCGTTCTCCATTTACGCCATTGGTTTGCTTGTGGCGCTTCTGGTAGGCGGCTCGTTGTCAGACCATGTGGGGCGCAGGCCGGTGATGCTCATGGCACTCTACGGCGAACTGTTGTCCATGCTGGTTTTCATCATGGCCCCCAGCATCACATGGGTCATCGTCGCCCGGGCCATCCAAGGATTGGGTACCGGCCTGGCCACCAGCGCCTTCAATGCAGCCATCACTGAACACGCACCTGCCCACCGGAAAAACCTGGCCGGAGGACTGGCCGGGGCATCCGTTGCCGGCGGCCTGGGCATGGGTGCACTGGTCACAGGTGCAGCGGTCCAACTCACTCCGGACGCCAACACCCTGATCTTTGCCATTCTCGCGGGAGTCCTGCTCCTCGCCATCATCTACGTCAGCTTTACGGCTGAAACGGGACTGAAGAGGCCGGGCGCCCTTGCGTCGCTCACTCCCCGACTTGGACTGCCCCCTTCAGTCCGACGCGAGTTTGGCTCCGGCATACCCGTGCACATCGCCGGATGGATGTTCCCCGCACTTTTCCTTGGGCTCTCGCCCGCGTTGCTTCGAATCCAGTTCGGCCTGGACGGCGGATTGGTTGCAGGCTTCACAGCCTTCCTGGGCCCCTTTGCCGCGGCGGTCTCCGGGTTCTTTTTCGCACGGCAACCCGCCCGGCGCAGCACCCTTATTGGGGTGTCGCTGATCCTCGCCGGAATCGTGGTGGTCCTCATCGGAATCAGCGCACCCTGGTTGCCCGCCGTCTGGGCAGGCGCAGCCCTGGGAGGGATCGGCTTTGGCGGGTCCTTCAGCGGACAAATCCGCCTGATCGCACCCTTGGTTGAACCGCATCAGCGCGCTGGCGTCTTCGCCGGGATCTACACGGCCGCCTACCTGGCCTTCAGCATTCCGGTGATCACCGCAGGCCTGCTGATTCCCCTGCTTGGGCTGGTGACCACTTTGCAGTTCTATGCAGCGACCATCTTGGTCTTCGCTGCCTTGGGAGTTGCGATGCAGGCGATCCGCCTCAGGCAACAGCAAGCCCCTGAAGCCGTGCCGGCAAAAGTGGCCGCCTGAGCCGGTAACGCCCGGACCCGAACAAACTACCGAGCCTGAAGCCGTGCTTTAAGCTGCTCCGCATAGTCTCCGTAGGCTGCCGCGACCTCCTCCAGGTCCACGGTCTGGGGAAAGTCGATCACCGGCTGGCGCTCCGCCATGTAGGTGGTGGTTTCCTCAACGACGAGCTGCTCGTCGAAGCCGTCCAGGCCGGCTTCCGCGAGGAAGTCCGGGTTGGTGTGGACCAGCGATTCCCCGGTTTGCCCTTCTGATCTCCAGCGCACCAGGTATTCGTTCTGGTTCACGGGCTCGATGTCGAATGTCTTCTCCATGGAAGCAGCCTACGCTGTGCTGAGCATCCTGCTGCCCACAGCGAGACAAGAGGAAAGGCACGACGGCGGAAGGTCGCCGTCGTGCCTTTGTTGCCTTAACCTCGGCTGCTGAACCTGCGGTCGCTTAGACCTCGGGGCGCCGTTCAACCACGGTCGCCGGTGCCGTGCGCCGCTCAACGACCGTACGACGGGTCCTGTTGGACATGGCGATGGAGATGATCAGGCCGATGACGCCTACCACTATCAGGATGTAACCAACCAGGACCTGATCCAGGAAGGGGATGAGTCCGGGGGCGAGCGCGAAGGCCAGGATGGCGCCGATGGCGATCAGGGCAATGGAAGAACCGATTCTCATAGCGTGCTCCTCATGTTTGTCCAGCGCGAGGTCAATGCCCCGGCCGAATTCGTATCATCAGGATACTTATCTTTAGTCGCTCCCACCAGCACCAACCGAACGCCAGATTCAGCGCCCGAATCGGGCCGCCAGCCGGGCGATTGCATCCTCCGGGGTGGGAACCGGTCCAAAGACCTGCCCTTGGCGGGTGGTGTTGGCAACATATTTTCCCGTGTCCCACCACGCGACCATGCTCGCCATGTCACTCACCAACGGGACGACTTTTGAGGTAACCCTGCCCAGGCCAATGAGCAAGGGCTCGGGCATTGCCATGACCTTGACCGGCTTATCGGAGTGCTTCTCAACCAATGACGCCACCTCAAGGATGCTGACTGGACGGGTCCAGCCGATATCGATCCTTTCCGCAGAGGTAACGTCGGCGTCCACGGCCTCCGCCAGGTAACCTGCAAGGTCGCTGGCGAGAACGAAAGTGAGTGGCACATCCTTGGAACCCATCCAGTTGAGCCGCCCCTTGTCGAAGGGGTTCCCGCCACCCATGGTGGCCACTTGGTCAAAGAAGGCCCCCGGCCGGAGTGCAACGAAAGGCACTCCCAGTTCCTCCAGCTTGTCCTCGGCAAGTTTCTTGTTCCAGAAGTGCGGGATCTGCGGCGTCTGGTCGCTGGTGACGATGCTGATGAGAACGAACCGCGGCACCCCGGCGTACTTGGCCGCAACCGCGAGGTTGCTGTTGCCGTAGGTATCGATGGCTTTGGCGTTCTTGTCGTTCCGCGTATACCCGGCGGCCGTCGAGACGACGGCGGACACGCCCGTCATCGCGGTGATCAGCGAGCCGGCGTCGAGCATGTCGCCTCGGACTACTTCCACGCCCTTCGCTTCAAGCTTCGCCGCGCTGGACTTTGGCCGGACCAGTGCCCGGACCTTCTTGCTGCGCTTGAGCAGCTCGTCAACCACTTGGCCGCCCAGGAAACCGGTGGCGCCAACTACGAGGACAGGCAGATCGTCAGCCATGGATTCTCCCGGGAGTAGTTCCTGGCTCATTGGTAGCACGACCGCCCACGCGAGGCCAGACCTGCCAGCTTAGTTGCATGCGTTGCACTATGAGTGCACTATGATGCACTTATGGATGAAAGCACCACAACGTTGTCATTGGCCATCGGCGCCAGGGTCAGGCAGGAGCGCCAAGCCCGCGGCTGGACCCTGGATCAACTGGCCGAAGCCGCGGACGTGAGCCGCAGGATGATCGTCAATGTGGAACAGGGAGCAGCGAATCCCAGTGTGGGAACGCTGTTGAGGATCAGTGACGCCCTGGGCGTCGGACTGCCTGCGCTGGTGGAACCTCCACGCCCGAAACCCGTGAAAATCACCCGCAAGGGCCAGGGCGCCACCCTTTGGACCAGCGGACAAGGCGGCCGTGGAACGTTGGTGGCTGGCACCGAATCTCCGGACGTGGTTGAACTCTGGGACTGGACGCTCGGCCCGGAAGACAGCCATGCCAGTGAGGCCCACGCATCCGGAACCAAGGAACTCCTGCAGGTCCTGGGCGGGGCGGTCACCGTGGACGTCGCAGGCCAGGTCGCGACCCTCCAAGCCGGGGACGCCATGACCTTCCCCGGAGACGTGGCGCATTCCTACGCCAATCTGGGCACAGAACCAGCACGATTCTCCCTCGCGGTATTCGAACCAGGAGTGGGTTCGGGACACCGGCAGGAGGCCGGCTCATGAGTTCCCGCAAGCGCAGTTCCGTTCCACCATGGATGCTTGCCGTGGCAGCGATGATCTCGGTGCAACTGAGCTCTTCACTGTCCGTAGGGCTCATCGCCGAGGTGGGTCCTGCCGGAACGGCCTGGTTGAGGCTGACCATGGGCGCGGTCATCTTCCTGGCCATCGCCCGGCCTCCGCTGCGATCGGTGCGCCGGAACGACATCCCCACCCTGCTGGGGCTAGGCGTCGCAACCGGCCTCATGACCATCATGTTCCTCGCCGCCATAGAGCGCATCCCACTCGGCACCACGGTAGCCATCGAATTCCTCGGACCCCTGACGGTCGCCGCCGTCCTCAGCCGGAACCGGCGCGCCCTGGCATGGCCGGCGCTGGCCTTGGCTGGCGTTGTGTTGCTGACCGAGCCCTGGCACGGCAGCATCGACCCTCTCGGCGTGCTGTTCGCGGCCATTGCCGCCGCAGGCTGGGGCGCCTACATACTCCTGACGCAGCGGATCGGGGATCGCTTTACCGGGATCGGCGCGCTCTCCCTTACCGTTCCGGTTGCAGCGGTCACCGCCGCAATTGTGGGTATCCCGCAGGCCGCCGGAAACCTGAGTCCCACGGTTCTACTGGGCGCGCTGGGGGTGGCCATACTGATGCCTGTCCTTCCGTTCATTCTGGAACTCACGGCACTGCGTCGCATGACATCCACCGCATTTGGCACGCTGATGTCCTTGGAACCGGCCTTCGGGGTGCTCCTGGGACTCGTGGTGCTGCACCAGCAACCCTCCGTGATCCAGTTCCTGGGCATCACCTTGGTGGTGGTTGCCGGGGCCGCGGCACAACGCGGCGGCGACAGGAACCCACCAGCACTGATCGAACCCGGGATCAGCGGGCCGGCCCCGGAAACGGCGATCGCTGGCGGTTCCGACAGTAAATCCTGACGGGCCTGCAAAGCCTCCACAGCGACGCGGGCTAGGATCGGTTCCATGGCCAGGATTGAGGACTATGCGATCATCGGGGACCTGAACACTGCCGCCTTGGTGGGGCGCAGCGGGTCCATTGACTGGATGTGCCTGCCACGGTTTGATTCACCCGCATGCTTCGCAGCGTTACTGGACTCCCCCGAAGCGGGCCGCTGGTTGATCGCGCCCGCCGGGACACCAGCCGACGGCGTCTGCACCCGCCGCCAGTACCGCGAAGACACGCTGATCCTGGAAACCGAATGGGACGTGGACGGCGGCTCCGTCAAGGTCACCGACTTCATGCCGGTCCGCGACGACGCGGTGGACGTGGTGCGGATCGTCGAAGGGCTCTCCGGCGAGGTGGACATGCACATGGAGCTGGTCCTGCGCTTCGATTACGGCCGGGTAGTGCCTTGGGTCCGGCACGGCAAGCACGGCATCAGCGCCGTGGCTGGCCCGGACTCCGCCTACCTCACAACACACGCCCCGCTCGAAGGCCGGGATCGCCGGACGTACAGCGACTTCACTGTTCGGGCAGGCGACAAAGTACCCTTCGTGTTGCGCTGGGCCCCTAGCCACGAGCGCGAACCTCGGCGGATCGACCCCTACAGGGCCCTCGGGGCCACTGAGTCTTTCTGGCTTGAGTGGATCGGCCGCAGTGAAATGACGGGAAAATACAAGGAACCCGTCGAGAGGTCCCTGATCACCCTCAAGGCCCTGACCTATGCGCCCACCGGCGGTATCGTCGCAGCAGCAACCACGTCATTGCCGGAGCAGATCGGCGGTCCCCGCAACTGGGATTACCGCTACTGCTGGTTGCGGGACGCCACCTTGACCCTGCAATCCCTTCTCGCTGCCGGCTACACGGAAGAGGCGGCCGCCTGGCGCGATTGGCTGCTTCGCGCCATCGCCGGGGACCCTTCCGAGCTGCAGATTGTTTACGGGCTCGACGGCGCCAGGAGGCTCCCCGAGGCAGAAATACCGTGGCTGTCCGGTTACGAGGGTTCACATCCGGTCCGCACGGGCAACGCCGCCGCACCACAACTGCAGCTGGACGTTTGGGGCGAAGTCCTGGACGGCCTCTCACTCACGCGCGCCGCTTCTCCCGGGGGCACGGTGGATAATTCCTGGGACATCCAGGTGGCGCTGATGGAGTACCTCGAAGGGGCATGGGATAAGCCTGACAACGGTCTCTGGGAAATGCGTGGGCCACGGCAGCACTTCACGCACTCCAAGGTGATGGCATGGGTTGCCGCCGACCGCATGGTCAAGGCCGTACGCACATCGGGGTTGCCGGGTCCCCACGACCGGTGGGCCGCCCTGCGCAGCGAAATACACGCCGACGTGATGACCAATGGCTTCGACGCAAAACGCAACACGTTCGTCCAGGCATACGGAAGCAAGGAACTGGACGCGAGCCTGCTCTTGATACCCCGGGTCGGCTTCCTGCCGCACAAGCACCCCGGAGTGGTCGGGATGGTGGACGCCATCCAAAAGGAGCTCACCGAGGACGGCTTCGTGCTGCGCTACCGCACCGAGGCCGGCCATGACGGACTACCCGGCGATGAAGGCGTTTTCCTTGCCTGCTCATTCTGGCTGGTCGACGCATTGTTGGGCATCGGCCGCACGAACGAGGCCACGGAACTCTTCGAACGGCTCCTGACCCTGCGAAACGATGTTGGCCTGCTCAGCGAAGAATGGGACCCCCGCACCCATAGGCAGCTGGGTAACACGCCGCAAGCCTTCAGCCACTTCCCGCTCATCCACAGCGCTATGCAGCTACACCATGGCGCAGCACACAGCAGCGACCAGCCGATGGGCCGTCCCAAGCATCCAACCTCGGCCAGCGGCTCTATGCTTCGGAATGATCCTCGCCTTCGGTAACTGACGTTTCACCCTTGTGACTGGCTTCTTCGAGGTGCAGGTCCAACTTGCGTTCGGCCTCACGCCGCCGCTGCCCTACTGTCCTCATCTGCTGGGTCGTCGGGTCTCCCCGGTCCTCTGACGTTGCACCCGACGGCGTGCCGGGCTGCTCTTGCTCCTGTTCGCCCATATGGAAATCGTCCCATCGCCGGCGCCTTTGCGGTAGCCGCAATCACCGGGCAGCCGCGTTGTGAGGCCCGCTCCGCACCCTCCGACGTGATCTTTGGGCGCAAAGCGGGCCTAGCAACGAGTGGTTAGCGGCGGGTTTCGCCGGTTCCCGTGCCCTCGGTCTCGATGCGCTCCTTGCGGACTTCCTCATCAACCTGGACTTCGTCGGTAACCGTGTCCTTTTCGAGGCGTACGCGCTCCACCGGCACGGTCTCCTTGTCCACCACCGGACGCTCCTCGTGCAGCGTCACCTCATGTTCGCTCTCCGTGAGTTCAGGGCCACTCATGGCATCGCCCGAGTTCCCGTCCGTGATCGGTTCACGTTCGACCCGGACTTCCTCGCGCTGCACCGGGACTGTGGTGGTGACGTTCTCGGTGGTGATGTACTTGCGCAAGCGGGCACGGCCGGTGGCCTGGCTTTCCTTGCCAACGTTGAGCCGTTCCTCCGAGCGGGTCATCGCACCGTCGTCGTCGCGGGTCGTGCTGGCGTCGCGCGTCGTCCCCATGTCGCGGGTGGTCCCTGTGTCGCGGACCGTCTCCGTGTCGCGGGTTGTGCTGGTGTCTCGGGTGGCGTAGTCATCCTGTCCGCTAAATCCAGTCCCGCCATCAAGTTGGTAGTGGTTGTAGAGGCGGGATTCCTCGCCCGGGTCGAGGTGCCCGTCTTCGGCAACCCTCGGCGCGTCCTTGATGTGGTCCTTGCTGTACGGAACTACCACGTCATCGCCGTCCACCGTGGCTTCCTGGAGTGGAATGAACGACTCCGAACTGCCAAAAAGGCCCGTCTTGACGGTGACCCATGTGGGTTCGCCGGTGTCGTCGTCCGTGTAGAACGTGCCGATGGATCCGACCTTGTCACCCTCCGTGGTGCGGACGTTTCCATTCAGGCCCATCAGGCGGTCAATGTTTTCCCTCGCGAGCATGATGTCTCCTTGGAATGCGGTTCTCTTACTGTGGATTGCCGAGCGGGCTGCATCACCGGGCAGGATTTCCGGACGCCGATGGGGAAGTGAATCAACCCATCGACTTTAAGGAACAAATAAATGATAAGCATGCTTAGCGTTTGCTTGGCAAGCCCCTGGGCCAAGTATTCCCACGCTTGCTATCCGGGCCAGCAGGAGCTTACGCTCGATGAGGAGAAACCGTACTTGTGCCAAAGGTACCCACCTCCCTTTCCACCTTCAGGGTCCACAATGACTGCTCAGTCAGCACAGCAACCTCTTTCTTCCTCCCATCAGGCACGCCAGCCCCGCTGCGAAAAGTGCCGCACCAACCAACACCTCATGGTCGACACCATCGACGCCCATTCAGACCTCTCGATGGGCCTTGTCCGCGTCGGTTACAACTGCAGAAAATGCGGATCCTTCCGCGCGCATGCAGCAACCGTGGCCGACGTCGCCGATGTCCTCAACACCTCTAACCCATCCTCCGGGCTGCTGCAGTTCGGAAAGCACTTCCTGCACTGCGGGCTCCCCATGCACACTGGCGCCGGAAAGCTAAACCGGATTTCCGCCACCACCGGACGCATCGTCGATCCGGAGCTTGAGGTCTACCTCAACACCCGGGTCCTGCACTGCGATGAGTGCGGCTTCCAGATGGAAATCCCGGACTAGCCTGCCGCCCTTGTGGCACCCGCGCCATGAAGCGTCCGCCGGCGAGCACCGCCGTCGGACGTTTTTCATGTGCCTACCAAAGCCCGCCGCCAGGCCGCCGCCAGTCACTCCAGACGCCTGTCATTGTGGGCGCAAGTGTTCGCGTGCCAGTGTTTGGGCATGCCGGCTTCCGCAGGTAGCGTGAGCCACAGACAGGTATTGCTCCGCCCCGCGCGGACCATTCCCGAGGACGAGCCCCTAGGAGCCAGCCCATGAGCAGATCCCATCGAACGTCACAGCGCGAGCCGAACAACGCCGTCGAACTCAATCCCCTGTTCAGCAGGCCCGGAGAATCAACCATATTTCCGCGCTTCACCATGCCAGAGGGTGAAGCCCTGCCATCCACGGCCTACCAGGTTGTCCATGATGAGGCGATGCTGGACGGAAACTCGCGCCTGAACCTGGCGACGTTCGTGGGGACATGGATGGAACCCGAAGCGTCCCAGCTGTACGCCGAGACGTTCGACAAGAACATGATCGACAAGGACGAATACCCTCAAACGGCACTCATCGAAACACGGTGCTGGCGGATGCTCGCGGACCTGTGGAACGCGCCGGATCCCGAAAAGAGCATCGGAACGTCGACCATTGGCTCCTCCGAAGCCTGCATGCTGGGCGGCCTAGCTTTGAAGCGTCGCTGGCAGCACGCCCGGCGCGAGGCAGGTAAGCCAACAGACAAACCAAACCTCATCCTCAGCTCAGCCGTCCAAGTGTGCTGGGAAAAGTTCTGCAATTACTGGGAGGTGGAGCCCAGGTTCGTTCCCGTCTCCGCCGAACACCCCATGCTCGACGGGCATGACCTGGACCGATACGTCGACGAAAACACCATCGGCGTCGTAGCCATCATGGGAGTCACCTACACAGGCGTCTACGAACCCGTCCGCCTCATCTCCGAGGCCCTCGACGACATCCAGGAACGCCGCGGCCTGGACATTCCCATCCACGTCGACGGCGCCTCCGGAGCCATGGTTGCCCCCTTCCTGCAGCCCCAGACGGTTTGGGATTTCCGGCTCCCGCGGGTTGCTTCCATCAACACCTCAGGCCACAAATACGGGCTGGTGTACCCAGGACTCGGCTGGGTTGTCTGGCGGGACGCCGCGGCACTGCCCGAGGACCTGATCTTCCATGTCAGCTACCTCGGCGGGGATATGCCCACCTTTGCCCTGAACTTCTCGAGGCCCGGCGCGCAGGTGCTGTTGCAGTACTACCTCTTTCTCCGGCTCGGCTTCGCAGGGTATCGGGCGGTGCAGGCGACCTCCCGGGACGTCGCGCTCTACTTGTCCAACGAGATCGGTGCCATGGATGCCTTCACGCTGTGGAGCGATGGTTCCGACATTCCCGTCTTCGCATGGCAGCTAAGCGACGGCCACACGGAGCATTGGAACCTCCACCACTTGTCAGAGCGGTTGCGGATGAATGGATGGCTGGTGCCGGCGTATCCCCTGCCCGACGGGTTAAGTGACGTCACGGTCCAAAGGATTGTGGTCCGTAACGGCTTCACTCGCGACCTCGCCTCGAGTTTCCTTGCCGACCTGAAGAAAGAGGTCGACTACCTGGACAGCCTCACCGCACCCATGCCTTCAGACAAGCAATCAGAAGGATTCCACCACTGACACTGTGAACAGGAGACACGCATGTGCCGTCTCTTTGGCCTCCATGCCGGCGCCCGACCGGTACGAGCCACCTTCTGGCTGCTGGATGCCCCGGACAGCCTGTCGGTGCAGAGCCGCCGGGAGCCTGACGGGGCAGGGATAGGGACGTATGACGCCGAGGGCGAGGCCCGCGTGGCCAAGCAACCGTTGGCCGCCTGGGAGGATCACGCCTTTGCACGCGAGGCGCGTGACCTGAAGAGCACCACGTTCCTGGCCCACGTTCGATACGCGAGCACCGGTGCGCTCACCATGGTCAACACCCACCCGTTCGAGCAGGACAACCGGCTGTTTGCCCACAACGGAGTGCTCCATGGGCTGGACGAACTCGACCGGCGGTTCACTTCCCTCGGCGTCATGGGCCTGGTGCAGGGGCAATCGGACAGCGAGCGGTTCTTCGCGCTGATCACTGCCGAAACCCGACGCGCTGGAGGGGATGTTGGCGAGGGCATTGTGCAGGCCGTCCGCTGGATCGCGCGCGAACTGCCCGTCTTCAGCCTCAACTTCATCCTGTCTACAGCGACCGACATGTGGGCGCTCAGGTACCCTGCCACGCACCCTCTGTATATGTTGGAACGGAATCCAGCCACGGCACCCGATCCTGGAACCCCGCTCGACGCCAGGAGCAAACGGATCAGCTCCCGCAGCACGGACCTTGCCCGATCCCCCCACGTCCTCTTTGCCACCGAACCCATGGACCACAATCCGCGGTGGCACCCCTTGTCGTCCGGGGAGCTGGTCCATGTTGGCGCGGACCTGGCCGTGACGTCCACAAAGCCCTTCGACGGCGACCCCGTCCGCCTCCTGACGCTCGCGGATCTTGAACCGTCAGCAGCGGCATCGCAGACACCGTAAATCGCCCGGGTCTACACCCGACTTGTAACGCTCGACGGCGACCTGCCGCCGTCGCGGGCTGGTGGTGGGTGGCTCGTGGTGCGGGGTCGTTGTTGGGGTTTTCCACATAGGCCGGAAAGGGGCTGATCTGGGGGAGGTTCGGCGTGACAGGGTTCTTGTATGGGAAGCAGCAGGCAGGCGGTGGAGCGGCGGACGGGTCCGTCCCGCGGCGATACGCTGTCGCTCGATTCTGGTAACGACCCGATGCGGGCCCTGTTCGAAGGTTCGACGGCGACCACGGACCGTGCCGCCGATCCGGGGGCGTCGCAGCCCGAGGTCTCACAGCTGTTGAACGGGTTGGATCCTGCGCACACAAAGCACGCCACCCTTGAACTGGCCGACGCGCTGGAGGACAGTGCGTCCGCTCTGGGGTGGCTGAGGGCGTCGGCTCCTGGGCAAGCACGGCTCCTGGGGCTTGTGGAGGCGGCGGATTTTGCTGGCCGGGTCGAGGAGCTTTCGCGGTCGTTGGAGTATTTGCAGGTGGTCGCGGCCCAGGCCGTGGAGCGGACCCGGAATGAAGCTAGAGGTGCCCAGTCCTCCGCCGACCCCGGCTGGCGCACCGGATGGACCGACGCCCAGGAAAACACCCAGGACCGGGATGTCACCAGCCAAGCCAGTGCTGCTGCTCAGGTTGTTCGGGTCGGGGATGCGGCCCTGCTCGATGACGGCTACGGGAACACGGCACAGTTCCTCCGCGCCCGATTGCGGATCAGTATCAGCGAAGCCCGCCGCAGACTCGCCCTCGCCGCCGAGGTCCTCCCCCAGCCCGGAATAGCCGGACAACCCCTCCCCGCCCGACGGGAAACGCTCGCCGACGCGATCGGATCAGCCCAAATACCCTCCCGCTCCGCCACGATCATCAGCACCGCCCTGGATAAAGTCCGGCACCTCACCGACACCGAAACCATCACCCGCATGGAACACGCCCTGACCAGAACCGCAACCGAAAGCGACCCGGACTTCCTCACCAAAACGGCCCAACGCTGGACCGACAGGATCGACCAAGACGGAACCGAACCCTCCGAAGAAGCCCTCCACCAACTCCAAGGCACCTTCCTCCGCCGCAGACGCCGCTACGGACTGCACCACCTCGAAATCTTCGCCACCACCGAACAATACGAAACCCTCACCACCGTTATGAACACCGCCACCAACCCCCGACACACCACCCAACTCACCAGCCAACCCACCGGCCCGGACCTGGACCGGCGCTCCCGGGCACAAAAACTCCTCGACGGCCTCGTCGGCGCCTGCAACCTCGCAATGACCACCGGCAAACTCCCCACCAACGGCGGACTCCGACCCCAACTCACCGTCACCATCAGCCACCAAGACCTCCTCGACCAACTCACGGGACACGACCAACCAGCCCCGCACACCCAGCCCCGTGGGACCGGCCCTGCCCTGCCTCCGCTCAACACCAGCACCAGCACACCATCGCTCGGCACCGGCACCGCGACGTTCACCGGCCCCCTCCACCCCAACACCATCCGCAAAATCGCCTGCGACGCCGACATCATCCCCGTCCTGCTCGGCACCGACTCCCGCGTCCTGGACATCGGCCGCACCACCCGGATCTTCCCACCCCACATCCGCAAAGCCATCACCGCCCGCGACGGCGGCTGCGCCTTCCCCGACTGCACCATGCCCGCACCCTGGTGCGAAACCCACCACATCACCTACTGGTCCCACGGCGGAACCACAGGAACAGAAAACGGAACCCTCCTCTGCTCCCACCACCACCACCTCATCCACAAAGAACAATGGACCATCACCAACACCAACGGCACCCCCTGGTTCATCCCCCCACCCCACATCGACCCCACACAAACACCCCGCCGCAACCACCACCACACACCCCTCAGAACATGAGGCTGACGGGGTTGGCGGCCGCCCAGGCAAACCCTATGGGCCACCTTCAGGTCGAGGGCAGTTAACGCAACAAGCGCCCGACTGTCGGGGAGCTCCAAAGGAGGCTTCCCGCCGTCGGGCGCTGCAGGTGGCGTGCCGGGTAATGCGTCAGCGTGAGGTCGGCCAGCCTGTGTACGACTCCGCGAGGTACGCCTTGGCATGCTCAGAGGTCACTACGGAGTGGAGCTCGCCGAGTTGGCGGGCGCGATCGAACTCGTCAGCGCCGGGCACGGTGTGCAGCATGGATGTCATCCAGTAGGAGAAGTGCTGGGCCTTCCACACCCGGTCCAACGCCCGGTCGCTGTAGGAGTCCAGCAGCGCGGTGGAGCCGTTGGAGTAGAAGGAGTCGAGACCTTCGAAGAGCACCTTGACGTCGTGGATGGCCAGGTTGAGGCCTTTGGCACCTGTAGGCGGGACCGTGTGCGCCGCATCGCCGGCGAGGAACAGGTTTCCGTGGCGCATGGGGGTATGGACGAAGCTGCGGAAGGGCAGGACCATCTTTTCGAGGACCGGTCCTTCCTTGAGCTCGAAGCCGTTGCCGTTGACACGCTTGCGGAACTCGGACCAGATGCGTTCGTCGCCCCAGTCGGCAACGTTCTCTTTGGGGTCGCACTGGAAATACATGCGCTGGACGGTCTCGGTGCGCTGGCTGATCAAGGCGAAGCCGTTTTCCGAGTTCGCGTAGATCAGCTCGTCTGCGCTGCGTGGGGCTTCGGCGAGGATACCGAACCATGCGAAGGGATATTCGTGGAAGTACCACTTGCGGTTCGCTTCAGGAATCTGGAATCGGCAGTGGCTTCGGGATCCGTCGGCGCCAACGAGGAAGTCCGCCTGAATCTCGAACTCCTGCCCGTCGGCATTGGTAAACCAGACTTTCGGCTTGCCTTCGAGGTCGTGCAAAGTGGTGTCCGTGACGCTGTAGTGGACGGCACCGCCGTCGGCCTCACGTCGGGCAGCCAGGTCCATGAAAACATCCGTTTGTGGGTAGAGCCATACGGATTCGCCCACAAGTTCCTTGAAGTTGATGCGGTGGCTTTCACCGTTGAAGCGCAGTTCGATGCCGTCGTGCCGGTCGCCTTCGCGAAGCACACGGTCGGACACTCCCGAGTCAACCAGCAGGTTCACTGTGCCATGCTCCAGAATGCCGGCTCGTACGGTTTCCTGGATTTCCTTTCGGCTGCGGATTTCCACCACGACCGATTCGATGCCCTGCTTGGCCAGAAGGTGGGAGAGCATGAGGCCTGCGGGGCCGGCTCCCATGATGGCCACTTGGGTTTTGATAGGCGTGCGTGCCATGGTTGTTCCTCGCTTCGTTGCGGATCCCGGCGTTTCTGCCAGGTGAATTGGTCTGGCATCAGTCTGGCCCCATCGACGTGATTGCCGTTACAACAATTCCGTTCAACGGAAATCGAGGGCTAGGCGAGTTGCCGGCCGATTCCACGGGCGGCAGTCTGAAGGGCCGGCACCAGCGCCTGGAGCCGCATCTCGGCCAGGGGCACTACGACCCCCAATGCGGCAACCGTCTTCCGCTTCCCGTTCATCACCGGAACGGCGATTCCCCACGTGTCCGGATCCACCACCCCAGCCAGTTGCGCGTACCCCTGTTGGGCGGCTTCGGCCAGGAGATGGCGCACGACGTCGGCGCTCACCTTCCCGGCTGGGTCGTTGAACTGTCGGAGGTACTCGGCCTGCAGCTCCCGGGACTGGTGCGACATCAGGGCCAAGCCGGCTGAGGAGATGTGCACGGGCATGCGACCAGCGATTTGCGCGCGGTTGGCCACCGACCCGCGGCGGGAGAGCCTTTCCACGAACAGCGCTTCCCACCCATCCAGGACAGCCAGGTTCACGTTCTGGTTGAGGACTTGCTGAATGTCCTCCATGAACGGCATGGCTGCCGTCCGGAGGGCCAGCGTGGGCGAATTCCGGTTGACGAGTTCCCACAGGCGCAATCCCAAACGGACCGTGCCGCCGGCCCCGAGGTCCAGAAGCCCATGGTGGGAAAGCTGACGGACCAGTCTATGGGCAGATGACAACGGGAGCCCCGCCCGATCTGCCAACTCCGTCAGCTGCAGAGTGGTGACACCCTCAGGGAATGCCTCGATGACCCGCACCACGCGGTCCACCACGGAATCCCCGGATGCGGAGTTAGCCACGATGCCATCCTCAGTTAGAGCCATCCAGAACAGAAAGCATCGAACGACGCCTTCCATTCAATGGTAGAACGTGTGCCAGACAACATTCCACGGTGATACAACTCTCATAACCGACCGGCCGTTCTGGCGGCTGGGACCATCATCAAAACGCACCACCACGACGTACCTAGGACGCTATGCCAACGATGCCATCTGCCCACCGCTCTCAATGGCCCGTTTGGCTGTGTTGGCTAGCCATGGTGCTGGACGGCTTCGACCTGGTCGTCCTGGGGACTGTCATACCCACACTCATCAAGACCGGGGAGTTGGGTTTTGATGCAGTCGGTGCCACCTTCGCCGCCACCATCTCCCTGGTGGGCGTAGGCCTGGGTGCGCTGTTCATCGCACCCCTCTCCGACACGTTCGGCCGCCGCAAACTGCTGATCGCATGCGTCGCCGGCTTCTCGATCTTCACCATAGGCGTCGCGTTCGCACCGAACGTGGCAGTTTTCTCAGTGCTGCGCCTCCTTGCCGGGTTGGGGCTGGGCGCGTGCCTTCCCGCCGCCCTGGCCTACATGAACGATTACGCCCCGGCGGGCTCAGCAGGCAAGTCCACCACCCGGACCATGACGGGGTATCACGTTGGCGCCGTCGCAACCGCTTTGCTGGCAATCCTGATCGTCCCGAACTGGCGGCTCATGTTTATCGTCGGCGGCGCTGCCGGCCTGGTCCTTCTGCCTTTCCTTTGGGCAAAGTTGCCCGAGTCCCTGCCCGAAGCAGCCCACGCCGCGTCCACCCCGGCTACCAAGGCCCCGGCCGCCGTCGTGCGTTCCGCTGAAAGCAGCCAGGCCGCACCCAAGACCGGTTTCCGTGACCTGCTGCAGAAGCCATACCCCCTGGTTGCCCTGGGAATCGGCATCGCTTCGTTCATGGGGCTGCTGCTGGTTTACGGGCTGAACACCTGGCTTCCACAGCTGATGGCCGCCGCCGGATACCCCGTAAGCACTGGCCTGACGCTGCTGTTGGTCCTGAACCTGGGCGCTGTTGCAGGCCTGTTCCTGGCCGGGTTCCTCGCCGACAAGCACGGAACCAAGAAGATCGTTTTGCTGTGGTTTGGATTGTCCGCGGTGCTCCTGGCAATCCTCAGCGTCAAGATCCCGAACGAATTCCTGCTCAATGCCGCCGTGTTCGTCACCGGCGTTTTCGTCTTCAGCTCCCAGGTACTGGTTTATGCGTGGGTCAGCCAGTTGTTCCCACCCCGGCTCAGGGGAACCGCGCTGGGCTTCGCCGCCGGCGTTGGCAGGCTCGGCGCAATCGTCGGCCCGGCAGTAACGGGAACTTTGGTTGCTGCCAACATCGCCTACCGGCGGGCTTCTACGTGTTCGCGATCGCCGGACTGCTGGCCGTTGCCGCCTTGGTCCTGGTGCCCCGCGAATTCAAAACCGCCGACCCAAACGTGCTCGCGGGTCGCTAACCCTGCCTCGGTGCCCGGGGCGTCCGGGGCGGCCGACACAGGGAGCTCTGCGCAGTGCCGAGCAGTTGCGGCCCCGCCGCAAAGCACCGGTCGGTTGAGAGTCGTAGCTCGGGCAGCGCCTGGACTGCGACGTCCAAGTGGTCTTCGCGAATCATCGTTTCAATGGCCCGGCACTGGTCTTCTGTCTCCAGGGCGCCCACCATTGCAGAGGAGATCTTGAGGCTCAGGATGGCATCCATGCTCGCCTCCCTGTCGCCTTGGCACAGCCCGGTGGAGATCCTCAGCATCCTTCCGGGCAACATCGACAGATAGGTCGAGAGCAAACGGAGCGCCGGCCGGGAGTCGCCCAACTCCTCGGCCAGCGCCTGCAGCCTGCACGGTTCCAGTGCGGGAATGCCCGGTCCCTCACTCACCGCTGGCCGCCTGCGGCTCGGCGGCGGCCTTCGGCGTCGGCTTGGTGCTGTCCTTGGTCCAGATGGAGGCGAGCATGCCGATCACCAGGATTGCCGGCGCGCCGTACATCAGGATGTTTCGAACCATGGGTTCGCGGAGCGCACGGATCGCGTTGCCCACGTACGGGATGGTTGCCACCTGCTTGTCCACGGTCTTGCCCTGCAAGGTGGCGATCCATGGATCGATGCCGTTGTTGGCGTCGCCCTTGGTCTGCACAGCCACGCCGCCATCGGCCGTTGCGGTGATTTCGGTGATGCGGTGGGTTTCCACCCGCTGGTCTTCAACCGGAATGTGGTAGGTGATGATGTCGCCAACTTTGACGTCGGCGATGGGGGTGGGGACCGTCACGACGACGTCGCCCGGGTTGATCAGCGGGGCCATGGAGCCGGTCAGCATGGTGGACGTCTGGTAGCCCAGCACCCGCGGGCCGATCGCAAGGAACAGGAACACCAGCGCCGCCAGGACCAGCATGCCGATGCCGACGGACTTAACAACCAGGCCCGCAACCCGACGGGCCCCGCGTTGGGTGCCTGCGGCACTCTCGACGGCGGCACTCGCGACGGCGGCACCCGGGGCTACGTGCTCGACGGCGGCACTCGGGGCGGCTTTCGCGGAACGCCGGCCGCGGAGGGCTGGGGTGGGGATGGTGCTCAGTGCGCTCATTGTCCTGGCGTTCCTTCCGGTAGGGGTTTCGTCTTCTGTTTCCCAGTGTGAATGGCATGGCTCAGGCTTGCTGCGGAAATTCCTCAAGTCTGGCTCAGGAAAAGCCGGCGGACCTGATCGGGCAGGGGGACGCCCGATCAGGCCCGGCGGGGCTTGTGGTTACTTGGTGGTTTCGGTGCGTTGGGTGCCGGTGAAGGAGAAGGCGATGGTGGAGGTGGCGCCTTGGAAGGTGTTGTCCGCGGTGGTGGGGAAGGCGGTGGTGACTTTGAGGTTGTCGGTCTTGGC
This sequence comes from Arthrobacter sp. B0316-5-4, assembly GCF_059090325.1. NCBI lineage: Bacteria > Bacillati > Actinomycetota > Actinomycetes > Micrococcales > Micrococcaceae > Arthrobacter > Arthrobacter sp. B0316-5-4. The sequence continues at coordinate 352,255 of NZ_JBNHFN010000005.1, read as the reverse complement.
GTTGGTCAGGGAAGTCAGGTTGTTCAGGACCTTGTTCGCGGCGATCACCGGTCCGGAGGCCAGGACGGTGGTTTTGGTGCCGGCGCAGGTGTAGGGGGCGGCCGTGCCGGTCCAGGCGACGGAGCAGTTTTCGATGCTCAGCTGGAGGCCGTTGGTGGTGTCGGTGGTGAGCAGGGACCCGGTGGCGCCGGCGGAGGTGGTGAGGGTGACGTTGTTCAGGTCTGAGTTTCCGGTGTTGGCCAAGGTGACGAGCTTTTCGACTTTGTCGCCGGGCAGCAGGCCGGCGACGGGGACGTTGAGGGTGTTGTTGGCGCCGGTGCCCAGGGCGATGGTGACGGTTCCTGCGGTGACGGCCTGTGAGGCTGAGGTGGAGGAGGTGAACGCGCCGTAGGTTCCCATGCCGGCGACGGCGGCTGCGGTGCCGACCAGTGCGACGGAGGCGAGGATCTTGCCGGAGGTGGTCTTGAGGCTGATGGCCATGGGAATCAGTGTCCTTTCGGTAGGCCACCGTGAGACCGGCCGGCCAGTTCGCGTCGGCCTGTTTGGCTGACAGGAATTACTTTGCCGGGCCACCCTCAAGAACCAATCCTGCAAACCCGCAACAGTCCCTCAGGAAAACCTCAAGACTTTTTGCAACTTCTAAGGCTCCTTATGAAACACTGCTTGATGCATATGGACCGGTGATGAAAGGGCAAGTCAATGCCGATGTGGTTGCAGGCCCTGATGTGGGGAACCCTGGCAGGCGGGGCCTTGGTCCTGGGCGCCGGTGTCGCGTGGATGTGGAAAGTACCCGCCAAGGTGGTGTCCACGGTCATGGCCTTCGGCGCGGGGGTCCTGATATCTGCACTGGCCTTCGAGCTGGTGGACGAGGCCGTGGACGGCGGCGGTTTGATCCCCACGGTCCTCGGCTTCCTTTTGGGCGCACTGATCTTTGTGGGCTCCAACGTATTGTTGGCCCGCGCGGGCGCGAAGCACCGGAAGCGTTCCAGCGAGCCACAGCCCAGCGAGAAGGACTCGCCCGGAAGCGGCACTGCTATCGCCGTGGGTGCGCTCATTGACGGCATACCCGAATCGGTGGTCCTTGGCGTGGGACTCCTGGCCGGTGGCGCCGTGAGTCCGGCGATGCTGGCCGCCGTCTTCATCTCCAATGTCCCCGAAGGCCTGTCCAGCACTGCAGGCATGAAGAAGTCCGGACGCAGCCCGGCCTACGTGTTCGGTACCTGGATTGGCATCGCGGTCTTCAGCGGACTTGCTGCCCTGGTGGGTTACACCGCCCTCGAGAACGCGCCTGAAACTGTGATCGCCTTCATTACAGCCATAGCAGCCGGCGGTATTCTGGCGATGCTGGCCGACACAATGATTCCCGAAGCTTTCGAGGAGCACCACAACCTGACCGGGCTGACGGCCGCCGTCGGGTTCCTTAGCGCCTTCACGATTCACCACGTCGGGGGCTGACCCTCCGGAATTGCTCCGGCGGCCGGCCCTGCCTCAGGCAGGCAGTAGTCCAAGCAACGGCAACGTGACCGCCGTCGATACCGCCATGGCGGCCGTGTTGCCAATGACCGGGTGGAAATCCGCGGGCAGCTTTGCGGAGAAAGCCCGGGCCAGGGGCGGTGCCAAAACTGCACCCAGGATCGCCCCGCCGACGACGCCGGACCAGGAGCCCCCCGTTGCGAGGACCGCCGCCGGGGCTACGGACACCACGGACGCATAGGTCGCGACCCAACCCTCGTCCCGGTACCAGCCCCGCCAGAGGACGACGCCGATGGCCGAGGTGAGCGCCTGCGCGAACAGGATGTGGGGAAGCAGGTTGGTCCCGTACGCCGGCAGCCCCGGGTTGAGGACATACGCCACGGCAGCCCCGGAAATCATGCCGGCGCTGGCGAGCCCCTTGGCGATGAAGTGGGTCTCCGTGAAGTCCCGGATGACCCGCCGCGCAGCCCACAAAGCGTCCCCGACGACCGTTCGGGGCAGGCCCGACGCCGGCAGGTTCCGTTCTGGTTGGAGGCCCGGCTCGCGCAGGTGAAGCCACGGCAATTGTCGCGCGACCAGGAACGCGAGGACGGACCCCCCGGACATCGCCAGGACGTTTGCCACCACAAGCGGCAGGCCAAGGGGGCTGGCGACGGTGGGGATGAAAATCAACGCCAAGGGCGTGACGGTGGCCGCACCGAGCACCGCGCCTGTGATGCACGTCCTCCACCCCGGCCCATAGAGGATCACCACGGCCGGGGCCACGCAAACGAAAGGCACGAACGTTGGCTGCCACCCGTCATCGAGCATCCATCCGAATGCCAGGTTGGACAGCAACAAACTCAGCGAAGCCGACGCAAGGATCCAAGGACCCAGGCCCCCACCTCGCTTGTCCCGGCCCCGCTCAACCCGGCCTCGCCGGCGGCCGATCCACCACGACAACCCGGCCCCGGCCAACAGTCCAAGGGCTGCGAGGTCCGACTTGTAGAAGAGCGGCTCAGTCATGTCTCCCAGGAACCACCTCGCAGCAGCCACCGGGGACTCCGCCGCAGCCTCGGCCCAGCCGGAGTAGCCGGGCCCAAGGTGCGCGGATCGCTGCCCCAACACCTGCAGGACCACAGCGAGGACGCCCATGATGGCGGTGACTCCGAAGGCGCCCACGGCTGTCCCGAAGATGCCGGGCTTGCGGGTCTGTCCCGGCCGCCCTTTGATGACGGCGGCGACTGAAGAGTGCATCGTTGGCCCTTAGCGTGCGGTGGGTGGTGACGTCGAGCAGCGTAGCCGAGCCCGGGGAGCCGCACCCAGCCGGGCTTGGACGGGAGAAATGTGACCGGCAGGGCCAGGACCACCCATGGTGGGACACTCGTCAGAAGTGGGTGATTTTTATCGCCGTCCCTCTCCGCGAGACCGGTTTCGGGGCCTGGCTCCTGGTCTATCTCGCGCTTCCCTGCCAGGCCAACAACGGCCGCCTAAAAGACCAGAGGCCCCGGCGCCTGCGTAGTGAAACGCGGCGACGGGGCCTCAGGCTGTCAGCCAGTTACGCCTTCTTGCGCGTAACCAGGCCCCAGATAACCAGGACGATCAGTGCGCCCACGATGGCCAGCAGCCAGGTGGACAGCGACCAGAACTCGTTGATGCCAACGTTGAACAGCGCGCTGCCGATCCATCCACCCAGGATGGCGCCAACGATGCCCAGGAGCAGCGTAGCGATCCAGCCGCCACCCTGACGGCCCGGCAGGATGGCCTTGGCAATGGCGCCGGCGATCAAACCCAAAATAATCCAACCAATGATTCCCATTTTTCATCTCTCTTTCGTGATTAGGTCCCAGTTCGGCATGAGAGCGCACGCCGCTATCGACCTGATTGATGGCTACCAGCTGAGCCGTCGGAGCATACCGACGGTTTGGCTGGCAGACGGTCTACCCGCCGGATCGGGGTCTGTCATGGCATGAAGCACCATGGACCAGCGCCGCCGTACCGTGCCGGGAATTCGGGGTTCCCCCAGGGTCCTTGCAACCATGGACTCGAGGGGAGGGCCAGGAAAGGCTTTTGTGCCGGTGAGGCATTCGAGGGCAACCAATCCCAGCGAATAGATGTCACTGGCAGCAGTTGACGTGCCCCCGCAGACTTCTTCCGGGCTCAGGTAATGTGGCGTCCCGGACGAGGAGCTCGGCGCGGAATGCCGTCCGTTGAGGGCAATGCCGAAATCGGTCAGCTTGGCCACGCCTACACCGTCCGGGTCACCAGCGAAGTCCACCAGGATGTTGCCGGGCTTGATGTCGTTGTGGACAATCCCGCGTCGGTGAAGGAACGTCAGCGCCCTTGCGATTCCGCTCATCCACTCCATTGCTTGCCGTGGAGAGGCCGGCCTTTGGTCGAGGAGGGTCCGCAGGTCCTGGCCTTTGATCAGTTCCATCACAAGATAGTTGTGATGGCCATGGACGTCCTCGCCCCCGGTGGTTCCGGATGAGACCACCTTGGCGATGTTCTTGTGGCGCAACGGACCGTGGATGTCCAGTTCGCGGCGAAACGGGGCGTCGTTGGCCGGTTCCGTGGCCCTGAAGATCTTGATGGCCACAGTGGTGCCTGCCTGGAGGTCGAGAGCTTCCTTGACGTAGGCTTCGGATCCCCCACCCAACTGCTTGCCGAGCCGATAGCGTCCTCCAAGGACGACGTCGGAAGGTGCGGCCCCGCGATCAACGCGGACGGCCGCCGTATCCATGAGCGTCATTGGAGGAGCTGTTCAATCTCAGCGGCGGGCACGCCTGCCACCTCGGCGAGGGCAAGCGGGTTGACTCCGGCGTCAACGGCCTTCTTGAAGGCCAGCGCCAAGGTGTTCTGGGATATTGCGAGCTCATGCTGCAGGCTTTGCCGCCGAAGGGCTGCGATCCAGACCCCGCTCACGGGATCGACGGCGTCGATGTCCATCCGGAAGCCGCAACCGCAGGCCCATTCCGGCCAGATCGGCTCGACGGAAACCCATTGCATCGAATCGAAGGTAGGCCCGGCGGAAATCGCCATCCGTGAACCACAATGTACGGGACCCGCAGGAATGACCTGTTCCGTGATGACGTCAACGTCATTCTCAGCGACTGGTGTGGAGCTTGGTTCACGCAGCGCGATTGTCATCGTCTTGTCCCACACATTCACTAGTAAGTAGCTTGGCTATCTAGTTATATGTGTACTTATCAATTATGTCCAACTGTGCGTCAGGAAGAGGAGACGCTGTCGATCGCCTTTCGCATGCGCCGAAGGAACTCAACCACCACTGCGGAGTCTTTGCTGCTCAGCGTTTCAGCGGCCTCCATCATGCGCGAATGCATGTCGCCCAGGGTGCTGCGGACCTCCTGGTCCGACCCCGGAGTCGGGCGCAGAATAAGGGCTCGACGATCAGTTGGGTGCGGCTCTCGGGTTACGTAGCCGGACCTCACCAGGCGGTCCACCAGTGACGTCATGGAGGCCGAGGTCACCCCCAGCCGTACCGCCAACTCCTTCGGGCCCACCTCGCGGCCGGCACGCTCGGCTTCAAGCAGGTACCGCAACGCCAACAGGTCGGTTTCGCCCATGCCCATCGAGGCACGCGTCCGGCGCCGCATGTCAGCTTCGGCCGTCCGGTAGTCCCTGAGTGCGTTCAGGACGTCCACCGCGCCCATCTGCTTGCGGCTCTCCAGCCCGTACCAATATCCCTTGCGTTCGTCCTTGTCGCTCACACCAGTCCTTTGGTAGACATGTATCTCGCTTGTCTAACCAGTTGATACTAATCCATGAAGCGAATAAACCGGATCAGGCTTCGCTCAGGGCGGCTTGCCGCACCCGGACACGGCGCCACACGGCCGGTGCCACAACCACTGCCACACCCACAGCTGCACCTATGACGGTTTCGATGATGCGGTCCCGGAGGAGCAGGCCCGGGTCCACCGGCGCTGCGAGGAGCGTGGCAATCAGCGCCAGCGGGGTGACGAAAAGCTGTGCAATGAAGTACTGCCTGGCTATGAACATCTCCGCACCAAACTGGCACGCAGCTATCACCAGCACCATGGCCCACGGCGCCGGGTTGAGCCACAGGATGCCCGCGAGCAACACCAGGCCCACCATGGTTCCCGCGATTCTCTGGATACCTCGGCTCACCCGATGCCGGGTCGAATGGCCTACCAACGGCACCACCGCCGCCACCATGGCCCAGTATGTGTGGCCAAATCCGAGCCGCTCCCCCACCAACGTCGCGATGGTCCCGGCCAGTCCAGCTGCTATGAGGTAGCCCCCTCCTTCAAGCCAGATGGCCCGGCGTTCGGCAGGTGTGTGGCGGATGCGCGGGGGGCGTTTCCATGGCGTCCGATGGCTTTTGACCACACGCGCCGACATGCCCACCAACAGGCAGAAGCCGGTGGTCAGGACTGCCACCAGCATCGCCTCCCACAAGGGCGGCTGGGTGGGAATCGAAGCGATCGCAGCAAAAGCAAAAATGTGAAAGAGGGAGCCTCCGGGACGGAGGCGCCAGGCAGCTACCACCACGGAGCAGGCACCAGCCACAACGGTGGTGGCGACGATCAGGAGCCAGGAATACGCGGTAGCATCGAGGCCCCAGGCATGCTCCCCCCGGGCTATCAACGTGGCGCAAAGAATGATGAAAAGCATGAAGCCGCCGGCCCGCAGTTGGCTCCGGAAACGCACGCTATGCGGTTCATTGCGGCCATAAATTCCGGTGAAAGCCCCGAACGACGCAAACACTGCCAGATCCAGTCGACCCAGCAGCGTCAACGCGATCAGTGGCACGAACACGCCTACGGCGCAGCGAAGGGCGGGATGGTGGTCCTTGTTTCCCGGACCCATCGTGAACATTTCCGCTACAGCCTTCAAGGGGCGGCTCGCCTTTCGTCGCAGGATCAAACGTACGACGGCGGCGCTGGCGTCCGCTTCAAGGTTACGCTCCGAGCGCTGGCCTACTCAGGGATCAGGCACAGATAGTGCCCCTCATCACTTTGAGGGGCACTATCTGTGACGTACTGCTGTGGATCGATGGAGGGATCAGAACCGGGAGGGTGCGCCGTTTACCCCACCGGGGACAATCGGGTTGGTTGCGAGGTCGGTCATGCCCGATCCTGGGGTGTAAGTGGGGAACACTGAGGTTGAAGTAACTGTCTTGTCCCCGGCTATGTTCCCTCCTCCGAGGGTGATGGTCAGTGTCCCGGATGTCTGGGTGGGAGTCCACGCCAGGATGGAGGCGTTGCTTCCGTTTCCAGAGAACGTCATTCCCGTCGAGGTGTAGATAGCTCCAAGCGCTACCTTTCCGACAGTGCATCCGTTGCTGGTGACTGTGAGGTCGTTGGCCGCGGAGACTGCCACCGTCACAACTCCGTTGCCACTGAGCGACTGGGCCGTGTTGGTGGTCCACGCCGTGCAGATGGAGCTGGCGGTGAGCGGTTCGGAGAACGTCAGGGTGACCTTGTCGCCGGGAGCCATGATTCCGCTGCCGGCGGTACCGCCACCGTTGATCAACTGCACCCCCGTGACCGTGGGAGATGAGACGTCCTTGGTTGATGTCGTCGTGCCCGCCGGTCCCGTATTACCCGCCGCGTCAGTTGCCTTGGCGGAGAACGTGATGGTGCCCGGGTTGAAGGCCGTGAGGTTCAACGGTGCAGCGTTCCAGTTACCGGCGCTACTGGTGGTGGCGTTTTGGGTAACGGGCCCGGCCCCGCCGCCGGTGATGGTGAGGACCACTGTTGAATTGGCCTCCGCGGTGCCACCAACAAGGAAATTGGTGACGTTGCCCTGATGGACGTAGGTGGGAGCCGTGATCACGGGAGCTAGTGGCGGCGTAGTGTCGGTGATGGGTGTCGTACCAACGCTGCGTGCGCTCTCAGCGCCCTGCCAGAGGGAGAGCAGGGGCGTCACTGTGTAGTACCAGGTCCCCGCAGGAACACTGGTTTCAACGCAACTCAGTCCTGCGATGGCGGCACTGCAGCCACCGGTAGCCGCAACCTTGGTTCCGCCGGTTGCTGTCCCATAGCGGGCGATGCTGTAGCCGCCCACGGGCCGTCCTGCCGCCGTCGTACTTGCCGTCCAGGTGACGGTGACGTTGGCGCCGGAAACCGTGGTGGTGGGCTTGGCGCCCTGGGCTACGGCGTCTGCTTTTGCGGAGCCGGAGCCGGAGCCCAACGAGCCCCAGAACGCGCTGGCTGCCGGACCGCCCCACGAGACGAGGAGGATTCCCACGACGATCAGGGCAAGACGGTTCCACCTGCCGAAAGCGGTGACGGGGACAGTGCGGTGCCGGTTCACTTCCGTACCTCCAACGTGACGGGAACACCGAATTGGGCTCCTTGGCAGGCGGACAGGGAGGTGGCGGCCATCGATGCCGCGCCTTGCAGAGTGAGCAGGATTGAGCTGCTCGCGGGAATGGTGACCGGAGGCGTCAACGGTGCCGGCGGTGGTGTAAAGGTGACACCCGTGGTGGTGCAGCCGGAGTGGGCTGCGTCGGCGGTCACGGGACCGTTGCCGGAGACGCCGTAGATGGTCACCGGATGGGGGTTGGGGTTGCTGGCCCGGAGAATGACGTCGGCGGTTCCGCCGGGCACCAAGCTGGTCTGCAGGGTATCGCCCGGGACGAGTGCGTCCACCGTGACGGTCTGCATGGTGCCGTTGGTTGCCGCTCCGGAACCGGCACCGGTAGTTGCCCAGTAAGCGTAGGCGGAACCTGCGCCGCCCAGTAGGCAAAGCGCCACGGTGGCCGCCGCCGTTCGTGCCAGGCGCCCGGTGCTGGGGGTGCGCGGGATTCGGACTGTCGTCTTCATGTCAGTTCGCCTGTCCCGTGCCTGTGTAGGTGAGCTGGAGGGTCGCGCCTTTGCAACCGTCCTGCAGTTTGTTGGTATCGAGCATCTTGATCTGGGGCCATTTCGCTTGAGCCACGCCAAGGCCTGACAGGGAGCGGGTGCCGGGTTCCACGGTCAACGGGTACGCGCCCGAGTACTGGGTGAGTTGATAGTCCGCAGTCGTGCAGGGAAGGTTGGCCGCCACAGCTGCGGAGGTCCGGACCACCTGGGTGATCTCCACCGACAGGTTCGTCACCGCGATGGCCTTGTTCTGCGGGTTGGAGATCTGGAGGTCCACGGAGCGGGAGACGCCGGGGGCGAGCAGCCCGTTCACCGACCCCGTAACGCCGAAGGTCCGTTTGACTTCCAGGACCTGCAACTGGCCGGGCGCCGCGTTGGACACCGTTGTTCCGCCGGTTCCCTTGACCGTGAAATCCGTCTTGGCCACTGGAGTAGTGGGGGAGGTCGAAACGGTGAGGGTGGTCTGGGCGGTGCTCCCGGAGGTGAGGTTAACCGACGACGGCGCCGCGCTGGCTGTCGCTCCAGCCGGCAGCCCGGTCACTGCCAACGTCACCGGACCGGTGAAGCCTCCCGTTGAGGTGGCAGACACCGTGAAGGTTGCGGACTGTCCCTGGTCGACGGTGCGGCTCGATGGGGACAGTGCCACGGTGATCCCCTTGACGGTGGCTGCGGCGCCACCTTGGCTGGCGCTTTGTCCGTTGCCTTGTCCATTGCCGTGCCCGTTGCTGGCAGCCAGGGCCGCAACGGGTATCACGGCGACCACCAGTGCGAGCAGCAGGGCACGGAGTGGAATTCCAACTCGCTGGAATGGTGCGGTGCGCTGTGGCCGGTGGTCCATGGAGGCTCTTTTCGGACGATAGCTTGGGTGCGTTGGAGGCAGCTTGGGTGCGTGGAAGACGTTGCGGTGAAAGGGTGAGCCGGGGGCCGCCGTGTGAAACGTGGCCCCCGGCGCGTGACGGCCTAGAGGCTGCCGACGTTGACCGTAACGATCGCGGACTTGCAGGCGTCCTGGTTGACCGCGGCGTCGTTGAACTTCAGGACGCCACTGCCTACGGGTGTTCCGGTGGCGCCGGCGGCCACGGGGCTGTTCGTCGTCACGGCCGTGACCTCGAACCAGGCAGGAAGGCAGCCCGCCACGTTGGTGGTCACATTCGCGCTGAGGGTCCCCACCACGGTGCTGGACGTCGTCGAGTTGTCAGCGGTGTAGGAAACCGGGACGGAGTTACCTGGAGCGAGTCCGCCTGCGAAGGTCGCGTGAAGGGCGACGGTACCGCCGCCGGCCGAGTTGGTAGCCGCGCCGCTGCCCGAACCTGTGGTGGTCCAGTAGGCGTAAGCGGCTCCGCCACCCACCGCCACCAATGCGACGCCTGCGACTGCAGCGGTGACCCGGCTCTTCTTGGAAAGTTTGCGCATGATGTAACTCCTTGGTTGATCGGTACCGGGAGCCGCTGGGCAACCCCCACCATCCGGCCGAGGGTGGCGGATGAAGCGATGCCACCTATGCTTCAGGCCGGGCACGTCCGGCCGCTAGGGTCCGGTGTACGCCTCTTTTTCATCCGAACATGGCACTCGAGATACCCACACGCATCATGCAGGTACTCAGTTTTGGGTGGCCGACTACTTGGCGCCCCTCGCCCGATTGCTGGCAGGGCAAGGGCCCGGTACCCGCTTCCGGCAGGAGCTGTCCAAGGGGTGGACAGGGGCCCGGCATCCTCCTCGGGATGGCCCTCGAGCGTGAGTGCGCAAAGATTGTGGCTGTCTTGAGCAAAAACTGCGCTGGTGTTCGAACGTTTTTCCCCACCGCTGCCGCACTACTCCCCCAAGTCAAGGAACCTCAGCGGCCTTAAACGACCACGACGGCGGTCCGGTCACCTCCGGAGAGATGACCAGACCGCCGTCGTACGTCTTTAGCGCTGGGCGGCAGGTGGTTAGCTGTGGGCGGCGAGGATGGTGGAGGCTTCCTGGCGGGTGGTGCCGGAGGACTCGATGTGGGCCAGGGCGGCCGGGATTTCCCAGCCCTTCTTGCGCATCGCGGTGGCCCAGAGACGCCCGGCCCGGTAGGAGGAACGGACCAGGGGCCCGGACATGACGCCGAGGAAACCGATCTCCTCGGCCTCGTGCTGGAGGTCCACGAACTCCTGCGGCTTGACCCACCGGTCCACCGGCAAGTGCCGCTCCGAGGGGCGCAGGTACTGGGTGATCGTGATCAAATCACACCCGGCGGCGTGCAGATCCCGGAGGGCTTCGGAAATCTCTTCACGGGTCTCGCCCATGCCCAGGATCAGGTTGGACTTGGTCACCATGCCCAGATCCCGGCCCTGGGTGATGACATCCAAGGACCTCTCGTACCGGAACGCCGGCCGGATCCGCTTGAAAATCCTCGGCACGGTCTCGACGTTATGCGCGAACACCTCGGGCTTGGAATCGCAGATCGCCGCGATGTGCTCGGGCTTGCCGGAGAAGTCCGGGATCAGCAACTCCACCCCGGTGCCCGGGTTCAGTTCGTGGATCTTCCGCACCGTTTCGGCGTACAACCAGACACCCTCATCGGCCAGGTCATCACGGGCCACACCGGTCACCGTGGCGTAGCGCAACTGCATGGCCTGCACCGAGCGGGCCACCTTCGTGGGTTCGAACATGTCCACCGGGGAGGGTTTGCCGGTATCGATCTGGCAGAAATCACAGCGCCGGGTGCACTCGGACCCGCCGATCAGGAACGTCGCTTCCTTATCTTCCCAGCACTCGAAAATGTTCGGGCAGCCGGCCTCTTCACAGACCGTGTGCAACCCTTCCTTCTTCACCAGGTTCTTGAGCTGGACAAACTCAGGACCCATCTGGACCTTGGCCTTGATCCACTCAGGCTTACGTTCAACCGGTACCGCCGCGTTACGCTGCTCAACGCGCAGCAACTTACGGCCTTCAGGTGCGAGTGTCATGACGTTCCTTCGTGTTGATTCTTCAGCATTCGACGACGTTGACGGCGAGGCCGCCCATCGCTGTTTCTTTGTACTTGTGGGACATGTCCTTGCCCGTTTCACGCATGGTCACGATCACCTCGTCCAACGAGACCCGATGCGTCCCGTCACCCCACAACGCCATCTTTGCCGCGTTGATCGCCTTCGCCGCAGCAATCGCGTTCCGCTCAATGCACGGGATCTGCACCAACCCGCCAATCGGATCACACGTCAACCCCAGATTATGTTCCATCGCGATCTCCGCCGCGTTCTCGACCTGCCCCGGGGTACCACCCATCACCTCAGCCAGGCCCGCGGCAGCCATCGACGACGCCGACCCCACCTCGCCCTGGCAACCCACCTCAGCACCCGAAATGGACGCCTGCTCCTTATACAACACACCCACCGCACCGGCCGCGAGCAGGAACTTCACCACCACATCATCCCGGTCCTGCTGAGTGGCCTTGTCCATGCCCGGGGCGTAATTCAACGCGTAATACAACACCGCCGGAATAATCCCCGCCGCACCATTGGTCGGAGCCGTCACCACCCGGCCACCCGAAGCGTTCTCCTCATTGACCGCCAACGCGATCAGGTTCACCCACTCCTGCCAATACTTCGGATCGTTCCGGTCCTTATCCTCCTTCAGGAGCCGCTCCAGCCAATCCGGTGCACGACGCCGGACCTTCAAACCACCCGGCAACACACCCTCACGCTTCAACGAGGTCTCAACACAGGCCTCCATCACCGACCAAATATGCAGCAAACCCTCCCGGATCTCCTCCTCGGACCGGGACGCCCGCTCGTTAATGAACATGATGTCGCTGATCCCCAACCCCTTGGACGCGCACCTGCCCAACAACTCCGCCGCCGTCCTAAACGGCAACGGCAACTCCTTCTTGGACTCCTCCAACTCAGCCTGCGCCGCGTTCTCCTCACCCTCACGGACAATGAACCCACCACCGACCGAAAAGAACGTCGCCTCCTTCAGCACATTGCCCCCGGCATCAGACACAGCAAACCGCATCCCATTCGTATGCCGCGGCAAAACCGTCAAAGGGTGCATAACCATATCCCCAACGCCGTACTCCAAGAGCACTTCGCCCGCGAGGTTGAGCTTGCCTGTTTCCTCGATTGACGCCAACCGCTCCTCCACCTCATCGGGCAGGATCAACTCCGGCTCGTAGCCCTCCAAGCCAAGCAGGGTCGCAGTGAAAGTACCGTGGCCTTTACCGGTAGCTGCCAACGAACCGTAGAGATCAACGCGCAACCCTGCAACAGAAGACAGCACACCGGATTCACGAAGTTCCCGGGCGAACACCGCCCCGGCACGCATCGGGCCCACCGTATGCGAACTCGACGGGCCAATGCCCACGGAGAACAAATCGAAAACACCAACAGCCATGGCCGTGATCCCTTTCAGGGAGGAGAAGAAGACAAACAAGAAGGTGGGGCCGGACCAAATCCCGAGCCAAGGCTGGCCCGGCCCCTTTGGGGCGCCGGCGTCCGGAAGCGTGCGTCCAAGGGAGCGTCACGTCCGTCAGCGGGCGTCTTCGCGACCGAGCACGCGGAGGACGTCGGCGCCCCAACGGCCGAACCCGACCGACATGCGCCACTACGAGAGGTTCGCAACTCCCGGGTACAACGGGTGCGCCTTCGCAAGGGCATCGACGCGGTGACGCAACCCGGAAAGGTCCGCATCGGCGTCGGCCATGAGGGCTTCCGCGATGATGTCCGCGACCTCCCGGAACGCGGCCTCCCCGAACCCGCGGGTTGCGAGCGCGGGGGTGCCGATCCGCAATCCGGAGGTGACCATTGGCGGGCGCGGGTCGAAGGGGACTGCGTTGCGGTTGACGGTGATGTCGATCGCGGCGAGGCGGTCTTCGGCCTGCTGCCCGTCGAGTTCGCAGTTACGGAGGTCCACCAGCACCAGGTGGACGTCGGTTCCACCGGAGACGACGCTGATGCCCTTGGCGGCAACGTCCGGCTGGACGAGGCGCTCGGCGAGGATCCGGGAACCGGCGAGGACGCGCTCCTGACGCTCACGGAATTCCACCGAGGCGGCGATCTTGAACGCGACAGCCTTGCCCGCGATGACGTGTTCCAGCGGTCCGCCCTGCTGGCCCGGGAACACGGCCGAATTGATCTTCTTGGCGATGTCGGCGTCGTTGGAGAGGATGATTCCGCCGCGCGGACCGGCGAGGGTCTTGTGCGTGGTGGAGGTGGTGACGTGGGCGTGCGGAACCGGGGACGGGTGCAGACCAGCGGCCACCAGGCCAGCGAAGTGCGCCATGTCCACCATCAGGTACGCGCCAACGGAGTCGGCGATCCGGCGGAATTCAGCGAAGTCCAGCTGCCGCGCATAAGCGGACCAGCCAGCCACGATCAGAGCCGGCTTGTGCTCCTGCGCCAGGCGTTCCACTTCGGCCATATCCACCGTGTGGGTGTCCTCGCGGACGCCGTACGGGACCACGTTGTACAGCTTGCCGGAGAAGTTGATGCGCATGCCGTGAGTCAGGTGGCCACCGTGGGCGAGGTTGAGGCCCATGATGGTGTCGCCGGGCTTGATCAGCGCATGCATCACCGAAGCGTTGGCCTGCGCACCGGAGTGCGGCTGCACGTTCGCGTATTCGGCGCCGAACAGCGACTTGATGCGGTCGATGGCGAGTTGCTCGATCACGTCAACGTGCTCGCAACCGCCGTAGTACCGCTTGCCGGGGTAGCCCTCGGCGTACTTGTTGGTCAGCACCGAGCCCTGCGCCTGCATCACGGCAACGGCCGTGTGGTTCTCGGAGGCGATCATTTCCAGGCCGTCACGCTGGCGACCCAGTTCGTCGTCGATCTTGGCCGCGATCTCCGGATCCAGTTCGGAGAGCTGGGCATCCAACGACGCCGACACAACCTGCTGGTATTCAGTAACAGTTACAGGGTTCACAGTTCTCCACCGTTCGTTGCAGCGTATTCTTCGGCCGACATGAGCGGCCCTTCCTCGGTGGCGGCCACCTTGAACAGCCAGCCAGCACCATAGGGATCGTTGTTGATGAGGGCCGGATCGCTGACAACGGCGTCGTTGACCTCGGTGACCTCCCCGGTGACGGGCGAGTACAGATCGGACACGGACTTGGTGGACTCCACCTCGCCACAGGTTTCTCCTGCGGTCACAGTGGATCCAACCTCGGGCAGGTCCACATACACAATGTCGCCCAGCGCGTCGGCTGCGACCGCGGAGATCCCAATCCCAACCGGTCCGCCGCCATCAGCGGCAACCCACTCGTGCTCAGCCGAGTATTTCAATTCAGCAACTACCTTGCTCATTCCAACTCCTTCTCTCACTAACTGAAAACTTTTCAAGATCACCCGCGGCAGGTCGACAAATCAAACAGCGCAGCAGCCCCTGCGGTGCCGGGCTACTTGGAGCGCTTGTAGAACGGCAGCGGCACAACTTCGAACGGTTCGGCTTTGCCGCGGAGATCGACGTCGACGATCGTTCCCGGCTCTGAATGCTCGACGTCGACATACGCCAAAGCGACCGGGTAACCGAGCGTCGGGCTTGGCTGTCCTGAGGTCACCTCACCGATCAGTGAACCGTCCTTGAGGACCGAATAGTGGCCCCGGGCGGCACGACGGCCGGCGCCCTTGAGCCCCACGAGCTTCTGGCCGAGCGTGGATCCGACACCTGCAGCCTTGATGGCGGCGAGTGCTTCCCGGCCAACGAAATCGCTTTCCTTGGCCAGCGAAACCACGGGCCCCAGGCCGGCTGCGTAGGCATTCACATGGCGCGAAAGCTCGTTCCCGTAGAGGGGCATGCCGGCTTCAAGGCGCAGGGAGTCACGGGCGGCCAGCCCAGCCGGGATGAGCCCCTGGCCTTCTCCGGCTTCAAGGAGGGCTTCCCACAGCCCGGCAGCGTCCACGTTCGGGACATAGATCTCGAAGCCGTCTTCGCCGGTGTAGCCGGTCCGCGCCAGCAGCAGGGCCTGCCCGTTGATGCTCACTTCCACGGCCGCGTAGTACTTCAACTCGGTGACCAGCGCGTGCTGTTCCGTGGGGACCAGCTTCAGGAGGATGGCTTCGGCGTTCGGTCCCTGCACGGCAATCAGCGAGGTTTCGGCGGACGCGTCCTCAACGGCAACGTCAAAACCGGCCGCGCGCTTAAGGAGCGCCAGGGCGACGGTCTTGGCGTTGCCCGCGTTGGGGACCACCAGGTACTGGTCCACGCCTTCTTCGGGCGAGGGGCGACGGTAGGTGATGAGGTCATCGATGATGCCGCCGTCGGCGTCGCAGATGAGCGAGTACTTGGCTTTGCCCACCGCGATGGCTGACAGCTTGCCCACTAGCGCGTAGTCCAGGAACGCAGCGGCTTCCGGGCCGGTGACCCAGACTTCGCCCATGTGGGAGAGGTCGAACAGGCCGGCGGACTTACGGACTGCGTGGTGCTCCGCGAGCTCGGACTCGTATTTCAGTGGCATCTGCCAGCCGCCGAAGTCCGTGAAGGAGGCGCCCGCCTTTTTGTGCTGCTCGTACAGAGCGGTGTAGTTCTCAGGCATGTCAGGAGTCCTTAGTTCTCGAAAGCTTCGATCGGAGGGCAGGAGCACACGAGGTTGCGGTCGCCAGCTGCGCCGTCGATACGACCAACGGGCGGGAAGTACTTGTCCTGCTTCAGGTGGTGAACCGGGAAGGCGGCCTGCTCACGCGGGTACGCCCGGTCCCAGTCAGAACTCACGACGGCGGCAGCGGTGTGCGGCGCGTTGCGCAGCGGCGACCCGTCAACAGTGAAATCACCGCTGGCCACCTGCTCGATCTCCGCACGGATGGTGATCATGGCTTCGATGAAGCGGTCGATCTCGGCAAGGTCCTCGGACTCGGTGGGCTCCACCATCAGCGTGCCCGCCACCGGGAATGCCAGGGTGGGGGCGTGGAAGCCGAAGTCGATGAGGCGCTTGGCCACATCTTCAGCCGTGACCCCGGTGCGGGCCGTCAGTTCACGCAGGTCCAGGATGCACTCGTGCGCCACGAGTCCGCCTTCGCCGGTGTACAGAACCGGGAAGTGCTCATCCAGCCGGGAAGCTACGTAGTTCGCAGCCAGCAACGCCGACTTGGTGGCTTCTGTGAGGCCCTGGCCGCCCATGAGCTTCACGTAAGCCCAGGAGATCGGCAGGACGCCGGCGGATCCATAACGCGAAGCGGAAATCGCGACGCCATGACCCGGTTCATGGGCTGCCTTGTTGGCATCGCCCGGCATGAACGGTGCCAGGTGTGCCTTGGCCGCAACCGGCCCAACGCCGGGTCCGCCGCCACCATGCGGGATGCAGAAGGTCTTGTGCAGGTTAAGGTGGGAGACGTCGCCGCCGAACTTGCCAGGCTGGGCCAAGCCAACCAGTGCGTTGAGGTTGGCGCCGTCAACATAGACCTGGCCACCGGCTGCGTGGATCGCGTCGCAGACTTCCCGGACATCAGCGTCGTAGACACCGTGCGTGGACGGGTAGGTGATCATAATGCAGGACAGGACGTCCTTGTTGGCTTCGATCTTGGCGGTCAGGTCCGCGTGGTCGATGGTGCCATCAGCAGCGGTCGCCACCACAACCACCTTCATGCCTGCCAGCACTGCCGATGCGGCGTTGGTGCCGTGGGCGGAAGCGGGGATCAGGCAGACAGTGCGCTGCTCGTCGCCCCGGGAGAGGTGGTAGCCGCGGATCGCGAGGAGCCCGGCGAGCTCACCCTGGGAACCGGCGTTCGGCTGGATGGAGACCTGGTCGTAGCCGGTGATCTCGGTCAGGTCCGCTTCCAGGTCCTCGATCAGTTCACGCCAGCCCGCTGTCTGGTGGTCGGGAGCGAAAGGGTGGATGGAGGCGAACTCCGGCCAGGAGATGGCTTCCATCTCCGCGGTGGCGTTCAGCTTCATGGTGCACGAACCCAGCGGGATCATGGTGCGGTCCAGCGCAAGGTCCCGGTCGGACAGCTTGCGGATATAGCGCAACAACTGCGTCTCGGAACGGTGCGTATTGAACACCGGATGCTGCAGGAAATCGCTGGTCCGGACCACGTCCGCGGGCAGCTCGAAGTCGGCCGCGTCCCTTACCGGACCGGCACCAAAGGCAACGGCTACTGCGGAGAGGACCTCCGGCGTCGTGGTTTCATCAATGGAGACACCCACGGTGTCGGCGTCGATGAACCGGAGGTTGATACCGCGGGCTTCGGCGGCGGCGATGACTTTGTCCGCCTTGCCTGGGACCCGGACCGTGAGGGTGTCGAAGAAGGACTCGGTCTCGAGTTCGCGGCCAGCCGCCTTCAGCGCCGTCGCAAGCGTGCGTGCATGGCCGTGAACGGTTTCGGCGATCGACTTCAGGCCTTCCGGGCCGTGGTAAACCGCGTACATCGAAGCCACGATGGCCAGCAATGCCTGGGCCGTACAGATGTTGGACGTGGCCTTTTCGCGGCGGATGTGCTGCTCACGGGTCTGCAGCGCCAAGCGGTAGGCGGGAACGCCCGCGTTGTCCTTGGAGACGCCGACGATGCGGCCAGGGAGCGTGCGCTCCATGCCTTCGCGGACGGCCATGTAGGCGGCGTGCGGGCCGCCGAAGAACAACGGGACGCCGAAACGCTGCGCGGTTCCGACGGCGACATCGGCACCTTGCTCACCGGGCGACGTGATGAGGGTGAGCGCCAGGAGGTCGGCAGCGACGGTGACGAGTGCGCCGCGCTCCTTGGCCTCCGCGATCACGGAAGAGTGGTCGAACACGCGACCCGAGACGCCCGGCTGCTGCAGGACAATACCGTTGATGTCGCCGTCGGGCAGGCCGGCAGAAAGGTCCGCGATCTCGACCTCGAAGCCCAGCGCCTCAGCGCGGCCCCTGACGATCGCGATGGTCTGCGGGAGGAGATCCGCATCCAGGACAGTCTTGCCGTCCTTGGCGGTCTTGGACTTGTTGGCGCGCCGCATCAGCAGCACTGCCTCTGCGACGGCGGTAGCTTCGTCCAGCAGCGAGGCGTTGGCCACGGGAAGTCCAGTAAGGTCCTGGACCATGGTCTGGAAGTTGAGCAACGCTTCGAGGCGGCCCTGGGAAATTTCCGGCTGGTACGGGGTGTAGGCCGTGTACCAAGCGGGCGATTCCAGGATGTTGCGGCGGATAACGGGCGGGGTCACGGTGTCGTAGTAGCCCTGGCCGATCATCTGCACGGCGGTTTTGTTCTTGGAAGCCAGCTTGCGCAGCTCGGTGAGGACCTGCACCTCGGTGAGGGCGTCCTGCAACTTCAGGGCAGTGTCCTGGCGGATGGAATCGGGGACAGCAACGTCCACCAAGCCGTCGACAGAGTCGTAGCCGATGGCCTTGAGCATGGTGTCAACATCGGCCTGGCGCCGTGCGCCGATATGCCGGTCCGCGAACGCGGTAGGGGTTGATTGAACAGTCAAGAGGAACTCCATGATTCAGGCGCCCACTGAGCGCCACGATGATGTGGGTTCCTCCCCGCTCTGTATTGGACCTGAGAGATTCCGCAGGAATGGTTGCCTGCTTGCACCGTCGGTGAGCCCGGTTGCCCGGACTGCTTTCCAGAGTTGCCTAACCGCGGCGGTACATGGGCCTGAGAGATTCCTGGGGAGGATTTGCTCCTACGGCGCCTGACTGGATGTACCGGCAGGACTCTCCCGCCGCAGATCAAAAGCGTTGCATCACGTGAGTGACACGCTTCACACCATAGCCGGTTATTTTGAAAAAGCGCAAGCAAGCTGTGGCTACTGATGCATCGCTTCGTGGATCTGCAGCGCGAACCACAACTGCGCAACTGTGGACGTTTCACCCATGTCCAGCCCCGTCAACTCACCGATTTTTCGGATCCGGTAGATGATGGTTTGCCGGTGCGCGAACAGCGCCGCAGCAGTCTTTTGCCAGGAACGTTGAGAGTCCAAATATGTCCTCAGGGTCAGGATCAGATCACCGTCCTGGCTCTGCTCGTAGTCGAAAATCGGACCCAGCAGGCGCCGCACCAACGCCGTCCCCTCCTCGAATCCGGTCAACCCAAGCCACGACGGTCCCTGCGCGTATCGGGCCAATTCCAGCCTGTTGGCACGGGCTGACCCCAGGGCCCACAGGGACTCCTGCAACGCCCGCTGGATCCCGGCAACAGCCGCCGGCGCGCTGATCCCGATCACGCTGCCAAGGCCACCGCAATGCACCAGGACGTCGTCGGATACATCCGCTGGAACCACCACGTGGAGCCGGTTGTTCCGCTTCAAGGACGCCGACGCAACCCCATGCCGCCACAGTTCGATATGGACGCCGGCCAGCCGGTCGTCTTCGTGCGCTTGCGTTGCGTTACCCGATGCCATGGTGACCATCAGGAAGTCCGTAGCCGGTATGCCGAACGAGACCATCCGGCTTTCCATTTCCGCCACCCCGAGCCGTCCGTCCGCGGCCTGCAGCAGGAACTCGCCGGCCAGCCGGTGGCGGCTTTCAAGCGACAGGACAATCCGCGAGAGCTGCAGTCCCAGCACGGTTGCGGCGTGGAGGAGTACGACGGCGTCCGGGTGCGGTTCGCTGTTGGGCAGCACCACCAGGAGCGCATTCGCGTGGGTGGGGATGTCCATGGTCAGCACGTGCCGGCCACGGATCCGATGCCACTGGAAGTTCTTCCCAGCGGGCGCCGCCTGCCCTGAGGATGCCTGGCCCGACGCGGGAGCCCAGGCGTCGGCCAGGAAATCCGGCAGCGCCTGCCCGTCCGGATGCCAGGGGTGGAGGCAGCTGCGGTCCACCACAAACAAATGGGCATCAAGCTCCGTCGCAAGCCGCTGCACCAGGCTTTGCCAATGGTCCTCGGAGGCGCCGGCTGTCCGCAACAGGTCATAAACCCGCGCGGTTTGCCTGAGCCGGCGCGATTCTTCGAGGAGCGAGGATTCGGCCACAGAGCGCGCAATGGCGATGAACGGCAGCGGATACGGAATGTTGATCAGGGGCAGGGGCAACTGTTCACAGGCCGCCAGGAACCCGGCCGTCAGCGGCGGTGCGTGCATCTTCTCGCCGATCGCCAAGGCGCTGGCACCTGCGTCCACCAATGCCTCGGCGAGCGCCACCTGGCCCGCCGGATCGGGCGGGATGGACAGCCCGTTGGTCATCATGAGTTCGCCGCCCGTGACCCATTCCCACAGCCTGGGGAGGTCTGAGGTGTGTGCCCAGGTGATGCGGTTGTCTTGTCCGGCGGCACCGGCCAAGAGCGTGAGTCCCAACTGCGGCTCAGCCACGAGTTCGGCGACCGTAATGGCGATTCCGGGGCCTCCTTTCACTTGCGCATGGCCGTCGCCGCGCAGCGCTTAGACGTTTGTCTAAACGCCTCGACCATTTGTAGTCAATGTACCGCTATCCGGAGTGATCCGCGTCACCAAGAATTGAGTTATGCACTTCCCGCTCAACGGCGAGCGCCCCAGCTACCTGAAGGATCCAGCCATGACAACGCACCAGCCCATTGGCCCCGTGGATGCAACCAAAGTTCCCCGTTACGCAGGCCTGGGCACTTTCGCCCGGCTCCCCCAAATCGACCGCGTCCCGGATTACGACATCGCGATCGTCGGTGTGCCGTTCGACGGCGGAACTTCCTTCCGCCCCGGCGCCCGTTTCGGTCCTGCCGCAGTCCGCGAAGCATCGCGGCTCCTGCGCCCGGGCTACCACCCGGAGCTCGACGTCGAGCCTGTGTACGAGGCGCAGGTGGTGGATGCCGGCGACATCGCCTGCACCCCCTACGACATCACCCGGGCTGTCCGTGAGATCGAGGAGCAGGCGCTGCCCCTGATCAGCGGGGAGAAGAGGCTCATCTCCATCGGCGGCGACCACACCATCGCGTTGCCCATGCTTCGGGCTTTGAATAAGGTCCACGGACCGGTTGCGCTGCTGCACTTCGACGCACACCTGGACACCTGGGACACGTACTTTGACCAGCCCATCACGCACGGGACCATCTTCCGGCGCGCTTTTGAGGAGGGCCTCCTGGTGGAGGACAAGTCGATGCACGTGGGCATCCGCGGCCCCGTCTATGACCGCAATGACTTCCTCCGCGACCACGAGTTCGGTTTCCAGATCATCCGCTGCTCGGACCTGGACGTTATTGGCGTCCCGGCCGCGATCCAGCAGGTGAAGGACAGGCTCGGTGAAACCCCGGTCTACGTCTCGATCGACATCGATGTCCTGGACCCGGCGTTCGCCCCCGGCACGGGCACTCCGGAGATGGGCGGGCTCCACTCCCGCGAACTACTGGCCTTGCTTCGCGGGCTGGATGGCATCAACATCGTGGGCGCGGACGTCGTCGAAGTCGCTCCGGCGTACGACCATGCGGACATCACCACTGTGGCTGCGGCTACCCTGGTGTTCGATTTGCTCGGTTTGATGGTGAACCGCAGCAAGGCAAGCGCCGCAGTTGACCGTGAACTGGCTTCGGCATCCCGGAGCGCATCATGAGCGCCGCACCTGTCACGGAAGTGCCCCGGCTGGAGGACAAGACCATCCAGCCCATCCCCTTGAACGAGCGGCACGGCAAGGCCAGGGACCTGTTTACCATCTGGTTCGGTTCCAACATCATGATCATGACCATCGTGACCGGCGGACTCGCCACCACGGTGTTCGGACTGGGCTTCGTGCCGGCCATCGTGGGCATCATCATTGGCAACCTGGTGGGCGGCATTTTCATGGCGCTGCACTCGGCCCAGGGTCCGCAACTTGGCGTGGCGCAGATGATCCAGACCCGCGGCCAGTTCGGTTCCTTCGGGGCATTGCTGATCGTGGTCATCGTGGTGGTCATGTACGTCGGTTTCTTCGCAGCCAACCTGGTGTTCGGCGGCGAGGCCATGGCCGCCGTCAGCCCGGGCATCAGCGTTGATGCAGGCATCATCATCATCGGGGTGGTCAGTGTGATCGCCACGATCTTCGGGTACCGGCTCATCCACGCCTATGCACGTGTCCTGAGCGTGGCAGCCGGACTGGCGCTGCTGTTGGCTTTCGGCTGGATCCTGCTGGTCGACGGACTGCCCGCGAGCTTCCTGGAAACGGGCAATTTCAACTGGGTTGGCTTCATGGGAACCATCTCCGTCTCAGCCCTGTGGCAACTGGCCTACGCACCCTAAGTTTCGGACTACTCCCGCTACATGCCGCAGGGCACCGGGTCCGGGCCCGCCTTCTGGGCTTCCTACTCAGGCTGTGTCCTGGGCACCCTGTTCCCCATGATCCTGGGCGCCTTGGTGGGCACACTGGCCATGACCTTGAGTGCTGAGAACGTCGAGATCGTGGGCAGCCTGGGCTCTTTACTTCAACCGTGGACCCTGATCATCGTGGGCATCTTCTGCCTGGGGGTGGCTGCGTCGAACGCCATGAACCTGTACTGCGGCGTCCTTTGTACCCTGACGATCGGGCAGACGTTCAAGCCCACGTGGTTGCCCCGTGCGAAGACCCGCAGCATTGCCGCCGTCGTCCTCTTTGTCCTGGCGGTCTCGATTGCACTGTTCGCCCGCGACAACTTCATCCTCTTCTACACCAACTTCCTGTCCTTCCTGATGTACGTCCTGGTCCCGTGGACGGCCATCAACCTGGTGGACTACTACCTGTTGCGGCACGGCGACTACCGGGTTGAAGACTTCTTCAAGCGCGACGGCGGCGTGTACGGGCGGTTCAATTGGGTCGCCATCGGCTCCTACGTAGCCGGCGCCCTGATCCAGGTTCCCTTCTCCGCAACCGCCATCTACACAGGCCCGATGGCCGCCGCACTGGGAGGCGTGGACATCTCCTGGATCGTGGGGCTCGTGGTGGTCGCTCCCCTGTACTACGTGGCGGCCCGCGTGTTCGGCAAGAAGACAGAAGCCGCGACCTTTCCAGCAACAGCACTCGCCCCCGACTTCCCCTGACCCGATCTTCCCTGACCAGACCTTCCCTGAAAGCGAATCACCATGACCATTACCCAGACCGAAAAGTTCACCGTCAAACGTTCCGCGGCTGAAGGCGCCTCCAACGTGGCTGCGGTCCTCCCGCCCACCGGACACTTCATCAACGGTTCCTTCGTCCCCGGCTCCTCGGGCCAGACCATCGACGTCGTGGATCCCACCACTGAGGAGGTCATCGCCTCGGTGCAGGCCGGGACCGCCGATGACGTCGACACTGCGGTGAGTTCCGCCGTCGTCGCCCAAAAAAGCTGGGGTGCCACCACCCCGAAGGAACGCGCTGACGTCCTGAACCTCATCGCCACCATCATCGAAGAGAACCGCGCGGCTTTTGAGACCCTCGAGTCAGCCAACACGGGTAAACCGCAGGCAGTCTCCGAAGACGACGTCTCCAGCACCATCGACACGTTCCGGTTCATGGCCGGCGCTTCCCGGACCCTGACCTCCATGGCCGGCGGCGACTACGCAACGGACCACACCAGCGTGATCCTCCGCGAACCTGTTGGCGTCGTCGGCGTGATTACCCCGTGGAACTACCCGCTGCTGATGGCCGCGTGGAAGATCGCGCCCATCCTCGCCGCCGGCAACAGCATCGTCATCAAGCCATCCGAGCAAACCCCGCTGACCACATTGAAGTTGGTGGAAGTGTTGGCCGGGCGCATCCCGGACGGCATCCTCAACGTGGTCACCGGCCGTGGGCGGACCGTCGGGCAGAGGCTCTCCGAACACCCGGACATTGCCCTGGTGGCCCTGACTGGAAGTGTCGTCAGCGGGCAGGCCGTGGCGGAAACCGCTGCAAAGTCCGTCAAGCGCGTGCACTTGGAGCTCGGCGGGAAGGCTCCCGTAGTGGTCTTCCCCGACGCCGACCTCCGTGCCGCCGCTGCCGGCGTGCGCAACGCCGGCTTCTGGAACGCCGGCCAGGACTGCGGCGCGGCTTGCCGCGTCCTGGTCCACGAGCCGTGGCAGAGGAGTTCACCCAGCACCTGGTGCGGGAAGTAGGCACTTTGGTTCTGGGCGCGCCCGACGCAGGGGACGACGTCGAAATTGGCCCCATGATCTCCCTTCCGCACTATCAACGGGTCAAGGAATCACTGGCCGAGGCCCGCGCTGCGGGGTTGGAGATCGCCATCGGCGGCTCGGCCGTGGAAGGCACCGGCTACTTCATCGAGCCAACGGTCATCACCAACGTTCCGGCCGGAGCGCCCATCGCGACGCACGAAATCTTCGGCCCCGTGGTCACTGTGGAGACGTTCGCATCAACGGAAGAGGCAGTCACCCGCGCCAACGAAAGCCCGTACGGTTTGTCCGCTTCGGTGTGGACGCGCGATTCCAGCCTTTCCCTCCGGATACCCAAGCAACTGGACTTCGGCACGGTGTGGGTCAATGCCCACCTGGTCCTGGCGTGCGAGGTACCGTGGGGCGGATTCAAAGGTTCCGGCTACGGCCGCGACCTCTCGCTCTACGCCCTGGATGACTACTCGCGCACCAAGCACGTCATGATCAACCACGGCGCGTAAGCGTTCAGACAAGCAACGGAGCTTTCACCATGACCACTCACGTTTCCCGGGCATCGGGTGCAGCGGCGGCAGCCACCCCCACAGCCCCTTTCGACACCGACGCCACCTGGACCAACTGGGGGGGTAACCAGAGCGCGACGCCCGCCTTCACCGTTCGGCCCAGGAACGAACAAGAAGCGCTCGACGCCGTCCGTTTCGCCATCCGCGAAGGTTTGCCCGTGCGGGCAGTCGGCTCGGGTCACTCCTCCTCACCGCTGGTGCAGACCGGCGGGGTCCTGATGGACATGTCGGGCCTCACCGCGATCACCGGCACTGACCGCCTGGCGCGTCGGGCCAGGGCGTTGGCCGGCACCACCATCAATGCTTTTGGTGAGGCCCTGTGGGAGCAAGGTCTCGCGCTGAGTAACCAAGGTGACATCGACAAGCAGCAGATCGCCGGGGCCCTGGCCACCAGCACCCACGGATCCGGAAAGGACCTGGGCAGTTTCTCCTCCAAACTGCGCTGGGTGAAACTGATCAACGGCTACGGCGAGATCGTGGAGATCGGCGAGGACCAGCTCCGCGAACTTCGCGCGGCACAGACGGCCCTTGGCACGCTGGGGATCTTCCTGGAGGTGGAACTGGAAGTGGAGGACAAGTACTACCTGCAGGAACAGATCACCTATCCCACGTGGGCGGAAACAATCTCCACATGGCAGGCCGACATCGATGACAACCGGCATTACTCGTTCCTGTGGTGCCCCGAGGATGACTCGTGCGAGCTCCTGGACCTCCCGGGCTCACCGGATCACCGGATGGGAAACCGGAGCTACACCAAGCGGTACAACGTGGCTTCAGTCGAGGACGAGCGCCAGATCTCCACAGTTGAAGGCGCCCGGCTGGACCGCTCCTACCGGATCTACCCGGGCGGATTCACCACCCAATTCCACGAGCTTGAGTACTTTGTCCGGAGCGAGGACGGCCTGGCCGCCGTCGAGGCCATCCAGGAGCTGATCCGCACCAAGCACCCGGACCAGAAGTATCCCGTCGAGGTGCGCTGGGTGAAGGCCGACGACGCTTACATGTCCCAGTTCCAGGGCCGCGACAGCACTGTGGTCACCCTGACCACCAAGCCAGGCACCGACTACTGGCAGTTCTTCCGGGATGCTGACGCCGTGCTCCAGGAATTCGAGCCCCGGGCGCACTGGGGGAAGATCCACTTCATGACCCGCAGCCGGCTGGAACGCCTCTACCCGGAGCTGGACACTTTCCTCCAGGTCCGCCGCGAATTCGATCCCCGCGGAATGTTCCTGAACGACCACACCCGGTCTTTGTTTGGCTGAGGTCATCACGGGGTGGGGGAGCACGCGTGACGCACTCCCCTACCCGTTTCACCGGGTTGAAACATGGGGATGGTAGTTTGTTCACTGCTGAGGCAGACATCCGCACCCGAGCTGAGGACACTCCATGTTTAAGGGTTTCAAAGACTTCATCCTTCGCGGCAACGTGATCGAACTGGCTATTGCCGTGGTTATCGGCAGTGCTTTCACCGCACTCGTCGGAGCCTTCACCAACCACATCATCAACCCGGTCATCGCCGCTGCCGGTGGCATGAACGCCGAGGGCCTGGGCTTCAAGATCTGGGAAAACAACCCCGCCACGTTCGTCGATTTCGGGGCCGTCCTGACCGCCCTGGTCACGTTCGTCATCACGGCCGCCGTGGTCTACTTCATCTTCGTGGCGCCCATGAACAAGATCAACTCCCTGGTCAAGGACCGCCTCTCCACCGAGGAACCCGAGGAAGAGCCGCTCCCCGCAGATACGGCACTCCTCGCCGAAATCCGCGACCTCCTCAAGGACGCAGCCGCGGCCCGCAACGCAGGTACCGCTTCCGCACTCGACCCGGACCTCGATTCAGACCGCACGCGCTAGGTCGGCGCCAGCGCAGTCCTTCCGAGTTTTCCACTGGACCCGGTGTTCTCCCAGCGAGGACGCCGGGTCCTTGCGTTGTGTCCCTTCAGTTTAAGAAACTCGTGGACCGGTCTTTCTATGGCTATCAAAGACCACTGTCAGCGAAAGCAACTTCCAACTGGGTTGCCCCGTCTCCGTCGTCACCCTGGAGATGGGCGCTGAGAGCGAGCGGCTGCGGCAGGCGTGCGCCACTGCCTTCGAGTAGTGGATCGTCCCGACGTCCGCGCTGCTCGATTCGGCATGCCCTCTCAAGAGGCACGTAGCCGAACCTCGGCGTCGTCGAGAAGCTGATGGACTTCGCCGAGGACCTCCCTAAGCCGAGGACCTCCCCAAACTGCAGCGGAGGTCAGCACTGGTATCCCAAATACCTCCCGGCGCCTCGGGCAGGGGATGCATTCGCACCTACTCCAAGCCACGCGCCCATCCCGGTCACATTCCGCTCGAAGTCCAGGTATACCAAAAGCCTTGACAGTGTCCCGGCTCACACTTATCTTTAATTTTGGGATCCCAAAACGGGATCCCAAAAGATTCGCACCGGCTGTGGTTCTGCCGCATCGATCGGCAGGGACCGCAACAGTTGCCGCCGGAACGGATCAGGCTGCAGCGGTATCCCGCCCGGCTCATCCCCCCAAGACATTCCCATCCGTTGACTCCTAATGAAGGAGAAGTTGTGTCTCCCCAAAACACCCAACTGGCAACCGAGGAAGCCCAGGACAACGAGCCCACATCCGGCAAGAACGGCGTGCAGCGACGCACGAACGTCCGCTGGAAGCTCTTCATCCTGCTGTTGGTCCTCGTCTCGGTCAACTACATCGACCGTGGTTCAATCTCCGTAGCCCTGCCCATCATCCAGAAGGAATTCAATCTGCCACCGGAGCTGGTAGGCCTGCTCCTTTCGGCCTTCTTCTGGACCTACGCCCTGATGCAGATCCCGGTCGGCTGGCTGATCGACAAATTCGGCCCCCGCAAAGTAGTCACTGCCTCCTGCATCGGCTGGGGTGCAGCCACTGCTGCTTCCGGCTTCGCCGGCGGATTCCTCAGCATGTTCATTGCACGCCTGGGTATCGGCGTGACGGAAGCCGGTGTCATGCCCGCCGGCGGCAAGCTCAACGCCATCTGGATGCACAAGAAGGAACGGGGCCGTGGTGCCACCATCCTCGACGCCGGGGCCCCCTTGGGTGCCGGCCTGGGCGGCATCCTCATCACTTGGCTGATCGCCTCAACCGGCAGTTGGAGGATGTCGTTCATCCTCGCAGGTGCCGCCACCGTACTCATGGGCTTGGCTGTCTGGTGGTACATCCGTGATAATCCGCGCCAGCACAAGGGCGTCAACGAGGCCGAGGCCGCCTACCTCGAGGCCTCCCACGCCGAGGACGACGCAGAAGCCGCCAAGGAAGGGGCGCACGGAAAGCGTGCCCTGCTCCCCTACCTGAAATTCCGCTCCTTCTGGGCCATGTGCTTCGGCTGGCTTGGCTTCAACGGAGTCTTCTACGGCCTGCTCACCTGGGGTCCGCTGTATCTGGCACAGGCCAAGGGCTTCGACCTGAAGACCATCGGTTGGTCCACGTTCGTCATTTTCGGTGCAGGCTTCGTTGGTGAAATCCTGGGCGGCATCATCGCCGACAAGTGGCGCGCCTCCGGCGCCTCCGCGAACCGCGTCATGCGCACCTTGCTGGGCTTCTCCAGCGTCGTCGTGGTGGGTGGGCTGGTAGGGGTGACAGTGGTCGCTGACCCGATCACCGCCGTCGTGCTTCTCTCGGTTGTCCTGTTCTTCCTTCGCTGGGTTGGCCTGTTCTGGTCCATCCCGTCCATCCTTGGCGGGCGGACCAACGCCGGCGTCCTCGGTGGTGCGATGAACTTCAGCGGCAACATTGCCGGGTTCGTCACACCCATTGTGGTAGGCCTGATTGTTGGGGCCACGGGCTCATACACCTGGGCCCTGCTGTACTTCGTTGGATCCGCTGTCATCATGGGCATCTCTGTCCTGGCGCTGGACTACAACAAGCGACTCCCGGTTTAGCTCGCACAGACCGGGCCGGCCGGACGGTCCTGAACCGCCGGAGGGCCGGCAGCCCGCCGGGTCACCGGGCGCACTGCCTCACACATCACGAAATGGAGCCTGAAATGCCAGCCGCAGAAGCCACGAAGAACACTGACCGCCCCCTCCGGGAGTCAGTGCGTGACACGCTCCGTTCCAGGATTTTTGAGGGGCACTACGCGCCCGGCACCCGGCTGGTTGAACGCGATCTCGCCGCCGAATTCAACGTTTCGCGCCTCCCCATCCGCGAAGCGCTCCGCATGCTCAGGCAGGAAGGCCTCATCAGGGACCGCGCGGGACGTGGCTCCGAAGTCAGCGGGCTGAGCCCCAAAGACGTGGAAGATCTCTTCGATGTCCGGCAGTCGCTTGAAGTGCTCGCCTGCCGGCTCGCAGCGAAGCGCGCCACTACTGAGGACCTCCAGCGCCTGGAACAGCTTCTCGACGAAGCGGGGCGCTGCCTCGCGAAGGGTTCCATCCTGGAAGCGCACCGGGCCAACAGTGAATTCCACGATGCCATCACCTACATCGCCAACAACGACTTTCTCCGCTCCGCGCTGGAACCGCTGCAGGGACGCATGCACTGGCTTTTCCGCCACGTCAGCGACCTGCCCGAGCTCATCCAGGAGCACCGCGAACTCTACGCAGCCATCGCCAGTGGCGATCCGGACCGCGCCGCCGCGCAATCGGCGTCGCACATCGGCAAGTACCGTGAGCAGTTCCCGGAGGAATCCAGCGCCAACGAGCCCAAGCTGCAACGGAAAAAATAAATGAAACTCCTGGTCATCAATCCCAACATCAGCGATGCCGTCACCGCCCTTATCGAAGCCGAGGCGCTCCGTTCCGCGGCCCCGGACACCGAACTGGTTGTCCGCACCGCCGGCCATGGCGTCGAATACATAGAGACCCGCTTTGAATCACTCATCGCCGCCGGCGCGGTTGCGGAGGTCATCGCCGAGTACGCGCACGACGACGGCGGCCCGGCCGGGTCTGAGGGTGCCGGTTCCGCTGTGGACGGCGTCGTTGTGGCCGCCTTCGGCGACCCGGGGATGCCGGGCCTGAAGGAACTCGTGGACGTTCCCGTTATCGGCATCACGGAGGCTGCCCTGTGCGCGGCAGCCCTGCAGGGCCAGCGTTTCTCCATCATCGCCATCTCCGACCGGATCCAGGCCTGGTACCGCGATTGCGTGGAACGCTTCGGGTTCGGTGGCCGGCTCGCCTCAATCCGTTCCATCAACCAATCCCTGAACTCGATCGGTTCCGTGCAGGCCGACTTCAAGGAAACCCTTTTGGCACTCAGCCGAAAGGCCGTCGCGGAGGACGGCGCCGACGTCGTGATCCTTGCGGGTGCGCCCCTGGCCGGACTTGCCCGTGAGCTTGAGGGACAGATCCCCGTGCCGGTGGTGGACGGGATCTCCGCGGGTATTCGCATGGCTGAGGCCGTGGTTGCGCTGAAGTCCGGTGTCCACCGCGGCGGTTCGTTTGCCGCCCCGCCGGTGAAGGCCCGCCGTGGTCTCTCCGAACACCTCGACTCGGCCTTGGCGATCGCGCAGTCGGCGCAGCTCCAGACCACCGTTTAGTACTTTCCCAGAACAGGATGACAATGATGTCCCACTTCCCAGACCTCGTGATCGCCAACGGCACGGTGGTGAACAGCTTTGGACGGCAAGCCGCCCATGTAGTCGTCGACGGCGGCAGGATCACCCGGTTGCTCGACGCCCAAGAACCCGTACCCACAGCTGTTCGCACCGTGGACGCCGCCGGAATGCTGGTCATTCCGGGCGGAGTGGACGGCCATTGCCACGTAGCCCAGGTCACCGGCCGCTTCCGCACCCTGGACGACTACGCCACCACGTCGACAGCCGCACTGTGGGGCGGAACCACCACCATCGTCGACTTCGGCATCCCGCGCGACGCCCAGGAAACACCCCTCGACGCAGTCCTGAACAAGAAGCGCCTGGCAACGGAATCACGCTGCGACGTAGCGCTTCACGGTTCCGTGATCACCTGGGACGAAACCGTGCCGTGGCAGCTGGAGCAGCTAGCTGAGGAGGGGGTACGATCCGTCAAGATGTACACCACCAACCGCGGATCGACGATGGCCGACGGCGACACGATCCTCAAAGTAATGCGGGAAATGGTCAGGTTGGACGGACTGACCTACATCCATGCCGAACACGACGCCATCATCACGGATTGCACTGAGCAGCACGCCACCGATGGTCGTATCGGGATTGAACACCTGCACCGGACGCGGCCCGGGCTGGCGGAGGAGATCTCCGTCAAGGAAACCCTCGCGATGGCCCAGTACACCGGAGCGCCCGTGTACTTTGTGCACCAATCAACGCCCGGAGCGGTTGACCTCGTGACAGCTGCCCGCGAACGTGGCTTGGAAGCCTTCTCCGAGACGTGTCCGCACTATGTCACCCTGGACGACACCGTCTACGGCTCCGATTTCCCGGAATGGTACGCCTGCTGCCCGCCCATGCGCGATGCCAGGATGGTGGCAGCGTTAAAGGAACGGCTCGCTTCCGGAGCCATCCACACAGTGTCCTCGGACCACTCCTGCTACGACCTTTCCCAGAAGCGTGAGCGCACGGATGACGTCCGGTTCATGCCCCACGGACTGCCGGGCGTAGAGACCCGCATGCCGGTCAGCTTCACGGCCCTCGTCACGGAAACCGGTGGTTCGGTAGAGGACTTCGTGGCGGTCTTTTCCGCTGGCCCGGCCCGTATCAATGCCCTACCAGGAAAGGGAGTCGTGGCGGAAGGCTTCGACGCCGACCTGGTGATCTTCGATCCCGCCACCCAGCGCGTTGTCGACGGCGGCGCGCTGCACATGGGGACTGACTTCTCGCCTTTCGAAGGGAAAACGCTGAACGGTTGGCCCGCCGTCGTGGTTTCTGCCGGAGTTGTTGTCCTGGATGAGGCAGGATTCCACGATCCCGGGCCCGTAGGCAGGTTCGTAGCCAGGAATGGCTTCACCGAACACCGCTCCATCCCTGCACCCGTTCCCGCCTAGGAGTTCCTGATGCCTTCCCTCGACCGACCGACACGCATCGGCATGATCGTCCCGTCCTCCAACACGTGCCTCGAGCCGCAAAGTTACCGGATCCTCGGCGACCGGCGCGACGTAACCATCCATTCCACCCGCATCCCCGTAACCCGGATCGCCTTGGACGATTCTTCGGACAAGCAGTTCGATTCCACCGTAATGCGTGCTGCTGCCGAACTCCTGGCAACGGCGAACGTTGACGTCATTGCATGGAACGGGACCTCGGGATCCTGGCTGGGGGCCGCGCATGACCACGCCATCGTCCGGGCGATCACGGAAGCCACAGGCATCCCGGCAACGACGTCCACGCTGGCCTACCTTTCGGCGTTTGATGCCTTTGGGACAGAACGGATCGGGCTGTTCACCCCGTATACCTCCGATGTGAATGAGGCCGTGATCGCTTCCTATGCGCGGGAAGGGATCAAGACCATCGACCACCGGCATCTGGACCTCAGCGACAACGAATCCTTTGCCAGGGTCACCGACCAGGAGATGCTCCCGGGCTCACTGGAACTGGCTGCAACCCACCCCGATGCCTTGGTGTACCTGTGCACCAACCTCTACGGCGCAAACATCACGGCGGAGGTGGAGGCCCGCACCGGAGTACCCGTTCTCGATTCCGTGGCGGTCACCCTCTGGCACGCCCTGAGGCTGGCCGGCGCGCCGCTGCTTGACCCCGCATGGGGCAGGTTGCTTGCCGGCTAGTCCTTGTCGATCCGGTCCAGCAAATTTCCCAGGGCATCGCGGATGTCGTCGTAGTCGTTCTGGCCGGCGCGGCTTTCGGCGGCGATGACACCGCAGCGGTGGATTTTTGTGAAGTCTCCGATGGGGAACTTGTAGTGGCCCTTTTGGTCATCCGGGTGTTCGTCGTCGACGCCGAGGAACCACTTGGAGTACTCGGCATGGCCATGCTTGTCCAGGAACGCATTCTCGTCCTTGGTTGAGGGGGCATGCTCACTCCAGTCGTCCCGGGTGTCCTCGACCACCTTGCCGTCACGGATCAAGGCCTTGGCATGCTCGAAGGCCTTCTTGTTGAGCTTCACGGTCATGACACAACCTCTTTTGACGTCTCAGTTCGGGCTTTGGACTGGTACGACCCAGCTTAGGGCGAGGACGGACGGCCAGGAATACCCGACGGCGAGCCTCTGGGGTCAGTTCATGAGCTGGACCCAGAGGCCCGTACCCCGCTCCTTCGTGACCATCCGGCGTCCGATTGCCCCCTTTTGGGTCAGCCACAGGACGCTGCCATCGGCAGTTACTGCTTCCACCAACCCCTGGTCAACAATCTCGTTCCCACGCCAGATCTGGACGGCCTGGCCCACCAACAGCTTCCAGTTGGACACCCTCTTCCCCCTCGCTGTTTCGAGGCGTGAACCAAACAACGATTCTTTCCCACGGTCTTTCACTCGATGACTCCTAGCCTGCTGTACACGGTTCCTGTACATGACGTGTGCCATCAGTGGCGCATAAATGACGCGTTTATGCGGCCCACATTCATCAGAGTGCTTTCACCGCCCCCAACACCTTGGTCAGCGAGTCCTTTGCATCACCGAACAGCAAAGTGGTCTGCGGCTCATAGAGCAACTCGTTCTCGATCCCAGCGAACCCAGGCCTCATGGAGCGTTTCAGGAACACCACCTGCCGGGCGTCGGCCACCTCCAGGATGGGCATTCCGTAGATGGGCGAGCCCGATGTGGTCTTGGCCGCGGGGTTCACGACATCGTTGGCACCCACTACCAGCGCGACGTCCGTTGTTTTGAACTCGGAGTTGATGTCCGTCATTTCCTTCAGCGACTCGTAGGGAACGTTGGCCTCGGCCAGGAGCACGTTCATGTGTCCGGGCATGCGACCGGCTACAGGGTGAATGGCGAAGTCCACGTCGATCCCCCGGGCCTCCAAAGCCAGAGCAAGCTCGGCTGCGGTGTGCTGCCCCTGGGCCACGGCCAGTCCGTACCCGGGGACGATGATCACCCGCTGCGCGTAGCCGAGCAGCACTGCGACGTCCTCCGCGCTGGACGAGCGGACCGGACGTTCGCTGACCGCCGTGGAGCCTGCGGTTGAGCCACCCTTGAAGGCCCCGAACATGATGCCGGCAACACTGCGTCCCATCGCCGCTGCCATGGCCCGGGTAAGGATGGTGCCGGAAGCTCCAACCAGCGTTCCGGCAACGACCAGGAGGACATTCCCCAACACGAGTCCCGACGCCGCGACAGCCAGGCCCGTGAAGGCGTTCAGGAGCGAAATGACAATCGGCACATCGGCGCCACCCACCGGCAGCACCAGAAGGACACCGGCCACCAGCCCCAACCCCAGGAGCGCCAAGGCCAGCAGCAGCGATCCGCCCAGGACCACCGCGGCACCGCTCCCCACGGCTGCCAGCAGCACAACGCCCATCAGCACCGGCAACCCGGGGAACGTCACCGGCCTGGTGGTCATGAGCCCCTGCAGCTTGGCGAAGGTGACGGCTGACCCGGCGAACGACACCGCACCCACCAGGAGCGTGAACACGATAGCCACACGAACCCACGAGTCGCTGGAATGCGGGAGTTCCAGAAGCGCCACCAGCGCCGCAGCACCACCGCCCACACCGTTGAAGAGGGCCACAAGCTGCGGCATCTGGGTCATCTGCACCCTGCGGGCCACGGGGGCAGCAACACCGGCACCCACCACTATGGCCCCAAGAATCCACGGGATGTTTTCCAGTTTCACGGACAGGAACACCGTCAGCACGGCCAAAAGTGCCCCAAACGCCCCGATGAGATTGCCGCGCCGGGCTGTCCGGGGCGAGTTCAGGCCTTTCAGGGCGAGGATGAAACAGGCGGCAGCTACGAGATACAGCAGCGCAGTCCAGAGGGGGTTGAGAAGGGTCACGGGCGGCCCTCCTTGCCGGTTTGCCCGGTATCGATTTTCGACGGCGGCCGTTGCCTTCCCCGGAACATCTCCAGCATGCGGTCGGTCACCACGAACCCGCCCACGAGGTTGGCCGTGGCCAGGACGACAGCCAACAGTCCAACCGCCAGGACCCACGGATCCGAGGCCTGCCCAGCGACGATGATGGCCCCCACCAGGATGATCCCGTGAATGGCGTTCGCCCCGGACATGAGGGGCGTGTGGAGGGTGCTGGACACTTTGGAAACGACCTCGAAGCCCACAAAAACAGCCAGCACGGTGATGGTCAGCAGGCTCATTCCATCCATCAACGCACTCCTTCTGTTCCGGTGTGGGTACTGCCGAAGGGTGCCTTTTCGCCGGCGAGCGCCGTGAGTGCCTCCGCTGTGGGGGCGTGCCGGACTTTGCCGTCGTGGGTGAGGCACGCACCGTTCACCACTTCATCCCCGAAGTCGGGTGAAACCACGCCATCGCGGGTCATGAGTGCCAGGAGGTTGGCCACGTTCTTGGCGTACAAGCGCGAGGCGTCCGCGGGCATGGCGGAGGCTGGATCCTTGATGCCCACCAGTGTCACAGTGCCCTGGCCGTCGGCGGTTGGGACGGGGATGTCCTGCCCCGCGATACTCCCTTCCACGTTGCCGCCTGATTCAGCCGCCAGGTCAATCACCACCGACCCGGGCCGCATGCCCTGCACCATCTCGCGGCTGACCAGGAGGGGAGCGCGCCTGCCGGGAACCGCGGCCGTGGTAATCAGGACATCGGCCTGGGCAACGTGCGGAGCAAGGAGTGCGCGTTGCAGCGCTCCCCGGTCGGCGCTCAGTTCGCGCGCGTATCCACCTGACGCTTCGGCCGTTTCGAGGTCGAGCTTGATGAACGTCCCGCCCATGGACGCTACCTCGTCGGCGGATGCGGGCCGGATGTCGTTGGCAGAAACGCGGGCGCCAAGCCTTTTGGCTGTTCCGATCGCCTGCAATCCAGCCACGCCCGCTCCAAGCACCAGCACCTTGGCCGGTGGGATGGTTCCGGCCGCCGTCATGTAGAGGGGGAAGAACCGCGGCAAACGCATTGCTGCCTCAAGCACGCACCGATATCCGGCCACGAGGGCTTGGGAAGTCAGTGCATCCATGGATTGGGCCCGTGAAATCCGGGGCACCAATTCCAGCGCAAACGACGTGATGCCGCCGGCGGCGAGGGCACGCACGGTAGGCAACTCCGACGACGGCGACCCCAGTCCCACGCTGACCGCACCCCGGTGGAGGGATCCCGCCGTCGACGGTTCCAGAGGCCGCACGTGGCAGTAGACGTCCAAGGACCCGACGTCCAAGGCCTGCACTACCGAGGCACCTGCTTGGCGGTAGTCGTCGTCGCTATGGCCGGAGGCCAGCCCGGCCCCGGACTGGATCTCCACGTCAAGGCCCAGGCCCACCAACTGCTTGACCGTTTCCGGCGTGGCGGCCACCCGTCGCTCACCATCGAGCGCCTCGCGCGCTATGCCTGCCTTCACCCGCCACCCCTCTTCCGGAAACCGCCAGAAACCAGTTGGCATGAGTCTATGACCGCAAGGGTTCGGGCGGGAGTAGGGGGCTGCGCTATGTGCACAAGTCCACTAGGGTCGGTGGAAGCTGGTGGCAACCAGCCACCACACCGTCGACGAGCCGGTTCCGGCCGTGCCGTCGGGAAGGAACGCCGCTATGGACACGTTCAAAATCGGCTATTTCGTAGGAAGTCTCTCTAGTACCTCCATCAACCGGGTCCTTTCCAAGGCCCTGATCAGCGTCGCTCCGCCGGAGCTGGAATTCCATGAGATCGCCATCAAGGATCTCCCCCTCTACAGCTCTGATTACGATGCCCAGTTCCCGCCTGCCGGCCAGGAATTGAAGGATGCCATCGCGGCGTCGGACGGCATCCTGTTCGTCTCCCCCGAATACAACCGCTCCATTCCGGGCGCGCTGAAGAACGCCATCGACTGGGGCTCGCGCCCGTGGGGCACCAATTCGTTCGCCCGGAAACCCACGGGAATCATCGGCGCTTCGCCAGGCGGCATCGGCACGGCGGTGATGCAGTCGTCCATGCGGAGCGTGCTGAGCTTCCTGGATGCACCGCAGTTGAACGCACCGGAGGCGTACATCCGTTTTGTCGCAGACGCTTACGACGACGACGGTTCCGTTAAGGACGAAGGCACCGCCGGCCTCTTGCGGCACTACATGGAAGAATACAGCGCTTTCGTCCAGCGCGTCCTTGCGGCCAATGCTCCTGGCCACATCGGCGACCCGGAACCGGATACCGACAAGTTGAACCGCTAGGACTGCGGGCTGGGTGTCGCCTGGATTCTTAGGGGCGGCACCCGGAAGGCCGGCCCCGTCTACGATTTAGTCAGTATGCTTACTACTACGAGGATTTCCGAACAGGCCCCTACCTCAGGAGAAAAGATGCTTCGTAGAGTAGCTATGACCGCCCTGGCGCTGGCCCTTTTTGCCGGTTCCGCCACCTCCACCGCCGGAGCCGCCAACGCGGCCACCAGCCTTCAGGGCAGCGTTGCCGCAACCACGCAGAGCCCGTCACCCGAGCCCAGCAACCCCTCCGGCCCTTCCACCGCAACCCCCACGGCGGAGCCAACCTCCGACGCTCCCAATCCCGCGGGCACGGGACCGGCCAACCCCGGCACCAGCGAAACCAACCAGCAGCAGCAAACCCGGACAGATGTTGTTCCGTGGGTCCTGGCCGGAGTAGCTGCGGTCATCATCATCGCGCTCATCATCTGGACGTTGCGAAACCGCCGCGGCCGGGACAAGGGCATCCAGCACGACGACGTCCGGTAGCCGGGCGGGACGACGCACCCCAGGGTGCCCAGCGCGGGCGGCCGAGCTGATCAGCTTGCCGAGCTGATCAGCTTGCCGGGCTAATCAGCCCGCGGAGTCAGCCCGCAGAGCTGACCAACTTGCCAATCAGGCTCGTCTCCAAGTGCTCCAGCAGGTGCTGCGGATTGTCGTAGACTTCCGCGGCACCTGCGTCCCGCAGTTCCGCTTCGCTGATTCCACCGCAGGTCAGGGCAATGACGGGCACCCCGATCGCAGCACCGGCCTTCACGTCCCACACGGCGTCGCCGACGAATACCGCATCCTCCGGGCTCACGCCGAGCTTCTCCAGGCACGCCACCAGGATGTCCGGGGCGGGCTTGCTTTCCTCGGCGTCGTTGGAGCTGGTCCAGGCGTCGATGGAGGAGCCCGCGTCGAGGAGATGGCGGCTCACGTCCAGGTCGCGTTCCTGCGCCGACGATGCCAACCCGACCGCGAGCCCGGCGTCGGAACATGCCGCAAGAAGGTCGCGTGCCGAATCGAATGGCCGGAGCGTCGGCCAGAACGTCGAGAACACTGCGCCGTGGGCCGACTTCAGGTCTTCCTGCATTTCATCGGTGCAGTCCGGGACCAGGCTTTGGATGAGCTTGTCGCCTCCCATGCCTACGCGGCGGTGGATAGCGGACATTTCAATGTCCAGCCCTTCGCGCCTGAACGCCTGCCACCAGGCCATCGCGTGGAAGTAACTGGAATCGATCAAGGTACCGTCCACATCGAAGAGGACTCCGCGCTTCTTTTGGGACTTCACATCAGCTGCCACAGCTCACCACTTTCGACGTCGTTTGGGCACCTTGGTCCGCGAGCGCCGAATCAATGGCGGGCTCTTCCAGCATCAGTACCGCGTACCGCTCAGGGGAGGCTTGCCGCAGCAGGCCGGTGCCGGCAACTTCCCGGATGGCCTCGACGCCTTCCACCGCCTCATCCACGGAAGAGAAGCGCTTCGAGAGGCCCATCAGGGCGTCATTGCCATCCACCACCAGAATCCGATATCCCCCATCGGGCGTTTCAACCATCTCCAAGTGTCCGGCCACGCAAACCTCCTCTTCGTTGATGAACTGCATAGTAAGACTACTTAGTATAGGCCACCTAAGAAATGTGGCGTAACGCGGGAAATACGCGCATGCAACATCTTGTTGGCACCGACATGACAACAATTGGAATCATCGGTGCAGGACACATTGGCAGCCAGGTAGCACGCAAGGCCGTGGAACTGGGCTACGACGTCGTGATCAGCAACTCACGGGGTCCCGAAACGCTTGGCGAGCTGGTCGCGGAACTTGGGCCCAGGGCCCGCGCCGCCACGGCAGCCGAAGCGGCAGCGGCAGGCGATTTCGCCGTCGTGACCGTTCCCCTGAAGAACTACCAAAGCATCCCGACGGAGCCGCTCGAGGGCAAGGTGGTCATCGACACCAACAACTACTACTGGGAGCGCGACGGCCGCATCCCCGAGCTGGACAACGGCGAGGCAACCACATCGGGCCTGCTCCAAAAGCACCTCCCCACCTCCAAGGTAGCCAAGGGCTTCAACCACATCTTCGCCAAGGACATCACCACTGACGGCACCCCTGCCGGCACGCCGAACCGTCGCGCACTGGCCACCGCCAGCGACTTCCCCGAAGCCGCGGAACTGGTCACCAAGCTCTACGACGAGTTCGGCTTCGACACCGTCAACATCGGCCCGCTGGAAGACAGCTGGCGCGTGGAGCGGGACCGCCCCGCGTACGTGATCCGGCAAAACGCGGACGAACTCCGCGAGAACCTCGCCAAGGCAACCCGCACCGTCTAAATCCCGGAACGCACGACGGCGGGCAAGCGCCTTTACGCTTGCCCGCCGCCTTTGTTTTGGGTGCCTTGGGCTACGGAACTTCCATCACTGTGGAGTCCAAAAAGGACGGCGAAACGGTGTCACGAATCGGCGGCGGCGCACACATTATGGGTGGTTGCCTCCCCGATAGGCCCGGCGCATGGGCTTCCGGGGAGGCAGCTTTCGCCCTAAGAGCCCCTACGCGAGGAGTCCCATGTCCACAAGAATCTCGAGCTGGCCTGCAGCAACGCCCATGTGGGTGGACCTGGGCGCAGATGATCCCGAAGCGGCGAAGGACTTCTACTCGGGCCTGTTCGGCTGGGACTTCATCACCGGTGGCGACGACGCGGGCGGCTACGTCCTGGCGTGCATCGGCGGGCGTGCCGTGGCAGGACTGGGCCCAAAACAGGACCCGCAAATGCCCACCACCTGGACCACCTTTCTCAGCTCGGATGACGTCGACGTCACCGCAAAGAAGGTAACCACAGCTGGTGGACAGCTGATCGCTCCACCGTTCGACGTGATGGATTCCGGCCGCATGGCCCTGGCCGTGGACAGTGCCGGCGCAGTGTTCGGGGTCTGGCAGGCAGGCAACCACATCGGCGCGGAACGCGTCAACGAGCATGGCGCACTGTGCTGGAACGAGCTCCATACCCGTGACTATGCAGCCGCCCGCTCGTTCTACGCCGAGGTCTTCGACGTCAGCTACCAGGACGTCACCGAGGACGGCTTGGTCTACTCCACTATCAGGAGGCCGCTGGACGGGCGTGAAGTGGGCGGGGTTCACCATGACACCGAGCTCTCCGGGACCACACCCAACCATTGGATGACGTGGTTCGCCAGCGACTACGTGGAGGGCTCCGCCACCCGGGCCGTGGAGCTGGGTGCGACGCTCCTGGAGCCGGTCACGGACAGCCCGCTGGGACGCATGGCCGTAGTGCGGGGACCGCAGGGCGAGAAATTCGGCCTCATCGACGCGCCGCGCACCAGCGAATAGGACGCGCCGCATACCAGCGGATAGTCAGGCCGCCGCTGGATCCAGCGAACAGTCAGGCCACCGCCGGGTCCAGCGCTTCGGCGATGATTTCGTGCGCGTGGGCAGCGGCCAACGGCGCGGCCAGGCGATGCACGGCCTGGAAGGTCCTGCGTACGGCGGGGCCGTGCCATTCGGGCGGGAGGTAGTCCGTGGGCAGGTTGGGGTCCCGGTACGGGAACCGGCGCCACATGGTCAGCATGGGGATGTAGTAGCGGAACGCGTCACGCCGCAGCTCCTCCGTGGACTGGGCCAGGGCAACGTCGGGGTCCTCACCCACGCGCTCAACCCACTGCTGCTCCGCTTCCCCGTAGAGCCCAAGGAACTCGGTGAACTGTTCATCGAGTTCCTTGAGGTCCCACCACTCCGAGATTTTGGGCCGCATGGGTCCGTCAAAGACATAGTCGCTACGGAAGAGGTCCACGAACTCGATCAACCCACTGGCCGTGAGGCGCTCCCTGGCTTGTTCGAGCTTGTGTGCCGGCGCAATCCACACGCCGTTGGCCACCGACCCAAACCCCAAACCGGACAACGCCGAGCGCAGCTGGTGCCGGCGGTTCCGCATCGATTCGGGCACGGAGAACACGGCAAGCACCCACGTGTCCACCGGTGCAGGCTGCTCAGGGGCGAAGATGCGGCGATCACCTTCACGGAACACATCGCTTACCGATTCCGAGATCTTGTACTTGGCAATCCCGCCTTCGCGCACACTCTTCAGCACGCCCTTGGCCTTGAGCCTGGAGACGGAGGACCTCACGCCCGGCGCGTCGTAGCCGAGCGAGCCCAGCATGGAAATCAGTGCGGACACCGGCAAGGCATCACCTGCGTTCCGACCGTAGAGCCCGAAGATCGTGACGAGCAGCTGCTGGTGGCGCACCGGGGGTGCCGGGACGGCGAACATCTGGAGGATCCTCATTTCCGCGCCCCGCGTTGGGCGCCACTCCAGTTCATCATAGGTGCGGGCTGTAGCCCGCCCGAGACTAGCCGGGCCATACTAAGCATGCTTACTATAGACGGACGCTGCTCGGGGGCTCTTAACGCCCCGGAGAGTCCTTTCCGTTCAACGATAGGAAGCACATCATGGCAGGAAATCTGGTAGCACGCTCCATCCACGACCTTACGGCCGCTGCGTGGTTCGGCGGCTCATTGATGGGGGCCATTGGTCTTAATGGGGCCGCCGCGGAAGCCAAAGATCCCACGGAGCGTACCCGGTTGTCGAGCAAGGGCTGGGGAAAGTGGGCTCCTGTGCAGACCGCAGCCTTCGCCGGGCACCTCGCATCGGACCTGGCAATCGCTTGGGAGAACAAGGGCAGGATCGCGAAGCAGGACAGCGTCGCCGCCAACACCATCTATAAGACCGTGGTGACATTGGCCGGAGCTGCCGTCACCCTCTACGCCGGTGTCGTTGGCAAGAAGGTGGATGAGCTCTCCGAAGAAGGTGCGGAAGGAGCCACCGAGCCCCGCGCAGGTGCTTCCGATGAACTGAAATCAGCCCAGAACCAGCTGAAGGCGCTGCAGTGGGCCATTCCCGCCTTCGCAGCCTGGGTGATCATCCTCGGCGCCAAGCACGGTGAGATGCAGCGGCCCAAGAACATCCTGAAGGGCCTCCGCTAAGGGCTCCGAAGACCCCGCCGAGATGGCATTTGATGACAATCCGGGGCCTCCCCATTGTCATTAGGTGCCATCTCGCGCGGTGATCCTGCGGACGAAGTGCTCCGGCCACGGGTGCGCTGAGGTGGTTCCGCTGGGTACGTGGACGGTGGTGACCGTCCCGAAAGCCGCCACGTCACCGCCGTCGGACGTTACGTCGAATGCCATGGTCAGCGAGGTCCGCCCCAGCGCGCTGACCCGCACCGTCGCGGTGATGCGCTGGCCGAACCACAGCTTGGCTTTGTAATTGATGACCTGCTGGACCCTGGGTGCGCTGGGGAAATAGTCCGGCAGGTCCAGGGACCGGAAGAGCTTAGCTTCGGCAGCTTCCACCCAGCGCAGGATGGCCGAATTGTGTTGGTGTCCGGAGGCGTCGGTGTCTACCCACTCCACCGTTCGCTCGATGCACGCCTCCGGAAACCTGTCCACGATGCTCCTACCGGGCGCTTACTGCGACGTCGTCCGGGTCTACGCCCGCCTCGGCAACCGGCACCTCGGGCTGCGGCTTTGGAATCAAGGCCACCGCTCCGGCTGCCAGTACCGCGATGCCGGCAAAGATCGCGAAGTTGGCCTCAAATGGCAGCTTCGAGCCGGCAATCCAGCCACCGATCAGGGGTCCCGAGATGGCACCAAGCCGGGCGAAACTCAGGGCCCAACCCGTTGCGGTGCCGCGGACCTTGGCGGGATAGTAGTCGGCGATATAGCCGGTCAGGACCAAGGACGTGGAGATGGAACCGACGCCGGCGAATGCGACGAACAGCAGGTTGACCACCATGGTGTTCGGGAAGACCAACAGCATGATGCCCAGGCCGCCCAGGATGTAGAACACCACCAGGATGAGCTTCTTGCCGTACTTGTCCGCCGCCCGGCCCAGGAGCAGGCCACCGATCGCGGAAGCCAGGCTGAAGACCAGGAGGAATGTCAGCGACGAGCCGAGGTCGTAGCCGGCTTTCTTCATGATGCTCGGCAGCCACGTGTTCAGGCCGTAGACCAGCACCAGTCCGCAGAAGAGCGAGATCCAGAAGAACACAGTGGACCGCAGGTACTTCCGCGAGAACATGGTGGTGATCGTCTTCCACCACGGGTCGGCCTGCACGCCGGCCACAGGAGCCGACTGGGCCACCGGCCGGTAGTCGCGGATGTCCAGTTTGGCTGCCAGCGCCTTGGCCTCAGCCCGCCGCCCCTTGGACTCAAGGTATTCGAGGGACTCGGGAAGGAACTTCCAAATGATGGGCAGCAGGACAACCGGTGCGGCACCGATCGCGATGACGGCGCGCCATCCACCCATGGGCAGGACGAACAGGGCCGCAAGTGCCGCCGCCACGATGCCCAGCGAGTAGCCGGAATACATCAGGCCATAGTTGTAGGAGCGCTTGTTCGGAGCCGAGTACTCGATGGTCAGGGCCGCAGCTACCGGGATGACCCCGCCCATGCCCAGCCCGCCAATGAGGCGGAAGAGACCGAACAGTTCAGGGGTTGGAGCCCAAGCCGCCCCTGCCTGGGTGATCGTGAAGATGACCATGGAGGCGAGGAGCATCTTCTTGCGGCCCACGAGGTCACTCAGGGTGCCGATGAAGAGTGCGCCAATAAGCATGCCGATCAGAGCATATGATCCCAGGCCGCCCAGCGCGAGCGGCGAGAGATTCCATTCCTTGTACTCCGCCAGTGCGGGAAGGACGGCTCCGAGCACGCCTACGTCGTAACCCTCGGCGAGGATCGCGATCCAGCAGCAGAACAACACCAGGCCGGTTGTTTTGGTGGGTACATTCCAGTCATTGACGGGTGCGGTTGCCATGACTACTTCACCAAGACCGATGCTGCGTCGGACCGGGGAGTCCAGCGAAGGTGTGTGGTGGCCTCTTCAATGTCCGCTTCCTTGAGCAGCGACAGGCGCGGACGGACGGCGTCGGTGCGTGAGCTCGGCGGCTTGCGGCGTCCGGCGCGGAACTGCGGGATCCATTGGGCACCCGGGCCCTGGTATTCCTGTTCAGCCGCAGCATGCAGGGTCCACTGGGGATCGTAGAGGTGCGTGCGGCCGAGTGCGATGAGGTCCGCACGGCCGGCCAAGAGGATGGAATTGACGTCGTCGTAGCTGGAGATGGCGCCGACGGCGATGACCGCCACGCCTGCAGGGGCAGCGACTTCCTGACGGATCCGGTCCGCGAACGGGGTCTGGTAGCTGCGCCCGAACGCGGGCTTTTCTTCTTTGGCGACCTGGCCGGTGGAGACATCCAGGCCTGCAGCGCCGTGCTCG
Organism: Arthrobacter sp. B0316-5-4; assembly: GCF_059090325.1. Taxonomy (NCBI): domain Bacteria; kingdom Bacillati; phylum Actinomycetota; class Actinomycetes; order Micrococcales; family Micrococcaceae; genus Arthrobacter; species Arthrobacter sp. B0316-5-4. Next base: position 308,048 of record NZ_JBNHFN010000005.1, on the reverse strand, counting down.
ACAAATGCTTTGGCAATCGCCACGGAATCGTCTGAGGTGTTGCCGCCCTCGATCCAGTCCGTCGCGGAGATGCGCACGGTCAGGGGCTTGCCGGCAGGCCAAGCCGCACGAACGGCGTCGAACACTTCCAGCGGGAACCGCAGCCGGTTCTCCAGGCTGCCGCCGTACTCGTCGGTCCGTTTGTTGGACACCGGCGAAAGGAAGGAAGAGAGCAGGTAACCGTGCGCGGCGTGAATCTCCAGGAGGTCGAAGCCAGCCTGCTCGGCTCGTTTGGCGGCGGCCACGAACTCCGCCTTGATCGCGTCCATCCCTGCACGGTCCAGTTCCACGGGGGTCTGGTTCTCGGCGCTGTACGGCAAGGCAGAAGGGCCGACGGCGGTCCAGTTGCCGGAGTCGAGTGGCTGGTCGATGCCTTCCCACATGAGCTTGGTGGAGCCCTTGCGGCCGGAGTGGCCCAACTGGGCGCCGATCTTGGCGGTGGAACGGCCGTGCACGAAGTCCACGATCTCCTTCCAGCTATCGCGCTGGGCATCCGTGTACAGTCCGCTGCAGCCCGGGGTGATCCGGCCGGTTTCGGAAACGCAGACCATTTCGGTCATGACCAGGCCGGCGCCGCCCAGGGCCTTGGAGCCGAGGTGGACCTTGTGGAAGTCGCCGGGGATCCCGTCGACGGCGGAGTACATGTCCATCGGCGAGACCACAATGCGGTTCTTGAGCTCGAGGGCGCCGATGCGGAACGGCTGGAACATTGCCGGGGCTACCTCAGTGAGTCCCTGCGACGACGCGAAGTCGCGGTCCACGGCGTCGGCGAACTCGGGGTCGCGAAGGCGCAGGTTTTCCTGGGTGATGCGGCGGCTGCGGGTAAGCAGGTTGAACGCGAACTGCGTGGGATCCTGGTCCTTGTACTGGCCGATGCGCTCGAACCACTCCAGCGATGCCTGGGCAGCACGCTGCGTGGAAGCGACTACGGGACGGCGTTCGGCTTCGTAGGCTTCCAAGGCTTCCTGCACCGTGGGGTGCTCGTGCAGGCACGCAGCCAGGGCCAGGGAGTCCTCCATGGCCAGCTTGGTGCCGGAGCCGATGGAGAAGTGCGCCGTGTGCGCCGCGTCGCCAAGGAGGACCACGTTGTTGTGGCGCCAGCTTTCGTTGCGCACCGTGGTGAAGTTGATCCACTTGGAGTTGTTGGTCAGGACCTCGTAGCCGTTCAGTTCCTCGGCGAAAATCTCGCGGATCCTGGCAATGGCCTTCTCGTCCGAGACGCCTGGAGGGAAGACCTCGTTGGCGGTCTCGTCGAAGCCTGCCGCGTGCCACACGTCCTGGTGCATTTCCACGATGAAGGTGGAGCCCTCATCCGAGTAGGGGTAACCGTGGATCTGCATGACACCCCACTCGGTTTCCTTCACGAAGAACTTGAAGGCCTCGAACACCTGGTCCGTGCCCAGCCACATGAACTTGTTGGTCCGCGGGTCCAGGTCCGGCTTGAAGGAGTCGGCGTATTTGGCGCGGATCTGGGAATTGATGCCATCCGCGGCAAGCACCAGGTCGTAGTTGGCTTCAAGTTCTTCGACGGGCGGGGCAAGGGTGCTGAAGCGCACGTCGACATTCAGCTCGATGCAGCGACGCTGCAGCAACTCGAGCAATTCCTTGCGGCTCATGGCAGCGAAACCCTGGCCACCAACGGTGATCATCTCGCTGCGGAAGTGGATATCGATATCGGACCAGCGGGCGAAGCGGCGGCTCATGTACTCGGCCACCACGGGATCGGCGTTGCCGATGCCACCCAGCGTCTCATCGGAAAAGACGACGCCGAAACCAAAGGTGTCGCTCGCTGCGTTGCGTTCCCAGAGGGTGATGTCGTGTGACGGGTCCAACTGCTTCATCAGTGCTGCGAAGTACAGGCCGCCTGGCCCGCCTCCAACAATTGCGATTTTCATGGTGATGCTCCTTCTCAGGCCTGGCCCTGGCCGGCGGGGGTAAGTTGTACGGTCTCGCTCGCGTTCCCGGCGGCGTCCTTTGGGACGAGGCCGTCACGGAGCTTGAAGTGCTGGAGTTTTCCGCTGGGATTGCGCGGAAGTTCGGTGACGAAACGGACATCGCGCGGGTACTTGTACGGAGCGATGGTCTGCTTCACGAAGTCCTGGATTTCCTTGCGCTTGGCGGCGTCTCCTTCGACGCCGTCGCGGAGGACCACAAACGCGCAGACGATGCTGCCCCGCTCCTCGTCCGGAATTCCGATGACCGCGTTTTCCACCACGTCCGGGTGTTGGTCGATGGCGGTTTCAACCTCCGGCGCGCCGATGTTGTACCCGGAGGAGACGATCATGTTGTCCGAACGGGCCTGGTAGGTGAAGTACCCGTCCGCGTCCATGGCGAAGGTGTCACCCGTGACGTTCCAGCCACGGACCACGTAGTTCGCCTGGCGGGGGTCATCCAGGTAGCGGCAACCCGTTGGACCAATCACGGCCAGCCGTCCGATGTTGCCGGGGCCAAGTTCGTTGCCGTCGTTGTCAAGGATGGTGGTCCGGAAACCCGGTACGGCGCGGCCCGTGGTGCCGGGGCGGATGTCATCGCCCGCTGCGGAAATGAAGACGTGCAGCATTTCCGTGGCACCGATTCCGTTGACCAGCCGCAGTCCCGTCGCCTCGCGGACGGCTTCCCAGGTTTCCTTGGAAAGGTGCTCCCCGGCGGAGACCGCAATGCGCAGGCCGCGGAGGAGGTCCCCACGCTTCTCCTTCAGGATGGCCCGGTAGGCCGTGGGAGCGGTGAAGAGGATGGTGGCTCCGGCCTTCGATGCGTGCTCGGCCAGCTCCACGGGTCCGGCTTTCTCGGTCAGGAGGGATGACGCGCCAAACCGCAGCGGGAAGACCACCAATCCCCCGAGCCCAAAGGTGAAGGCCAGTGGAGGTGAACCAGCGAAGACGTCGTCCGCGGTGGGCTGCAGGATGTACCGGGCGAAGGTGTCGGCGTTGGCCAGGATGTCCCGGTGGAAGTGCATGGTCACCTTCGGCACACCCGTGGTGCCCGACGTCGGACCCAACAGGGCAACGTCGTCGGCGGCCGTGTCCACAGCCGTGAACTTCCCGCTCTTGTGCCCGCAGCGGGAGGCGAGGTCGCCGTCGTCGTCGAACCCGTTGCCGGCTCCGTACGTCAGGACGGTGACGTCATCCCCGGCGGCGATCGCGAGCTCATCCACGAACCGGTGGTCCGAAATGGCCACCACTGGCTTGGTGAGCTGGATGAGCGTGGAGACCTCTGTGGAGCGGAGCATGGGCATGGTGGTCACCACGACGGCGCCTGCCTTCAGGACACCGAGCCACGCAGCAACAATCCACGGGTTGTTCGGACCACGCAGCAGGACACGGTTGCCGGGTACAACTCCGAGGTCTTCGGTGAGGACCTGCGCAACCTGGTTGGAACGCGTCTGGAGCTGACCGTAGGTCCAGACTGTGCCGTCGGGGGTCCACAGGGCGGGACGGTCTGCGCCGTACTGGTCGACAGCGTCGTCGATCAGCACCGCGGCAGCGTTGAGCCGCTCCGGGTATTGGAGTTCGGGAAGAGTGAATTCAAGCGCCGGCCAGGTGTCGGCGGGCGGCAGGTGGTCGCGGGTGAACGTGTCCACGTGGGCCGATGGCGTCATGCTCATGGCCGTTCCTTTCAGTGGTGCGTCGTTGAAGCGGATGAATGGTGGGGGGAAAGCTGTTCAGGCACCGGCCCGGATCATGCCCTCTTGGGCAACCGTGGCAAGGAGCCTTCCTTGCCGATCGAAGAAGCGACCCATGGCCAGACCCCGGTTGCTTTGTCCGGAGATGGCTTCCTGGGCGTAAAGGATCCAGTCGTCGGCGCGGCCGTCGCGGTGGAACCACATTGAGTGGTCCAGGCTGGCGGTGGCGAGTCCTGGGCTGGACCAGTTGAGTCCATTGACGCGAAGCAGGGGCTCCAAGATGGTGTAATCGCAGACGTAGGCGAGGGCCGTACGGTGGAGGTCGGCGTCGTCGGGCAGTGCGTCGAAGGCCTTGACCCAAATAGCTTGCTGGGGCACCGCACCGCCTTCGAGTTCTACATATACGGGACCGGGAATATGCCGCATGTCGAAACTTCGACCCGTGGACCAATAGTCTGCGGCCGGACCGTCGATTCCGTCCAGCACTTCCGCCGCAGACCGCAGCGATTCAGGCTCGACGGCGGCAGGCGCCTCGGGCTGGAAGTCCGGTCCGTCCTCGGGAACCTGGAAGGATCCCATCGCGGCATATACGGGCTTGCCGTTCTGGAAGCCACGCACCGTGCGGGTGGAGTACCCGCGCCCGTCCCGCAAACGTTCCACCTCGTACCGGACACTGGAACCGATATCCACCGGACGCATGAAGTAGCTGTGCATCGAGTGCAGGGTCCTGTCAGCGTCAACGGACCGCATCATTGCGGCCGCTGCTTGTGCCACCATGTCTCCACCGTAGGCTTTTGGCCACGGCACGTACTGGGTGGTTGCTTCGTAGGCTTCGTCGAAGACCTGCGGCTCGGTGGCGGTCAGTTCAACCGCCTTCAGGAACGTCTCCGACGTCAGGGTTCCAGTGATCATTGCTCAGACCCGGCGGTAGTCGGCGAGGGTTTCGTCAGCCACGTCTTCGAGGTTGACCACGAGGTTCTCCGGCGTGCGGGCCGTCAACCAGACGAGTTCTTCGGTGACGGACATGTTGGCTTCGACGTGGGGCATGAACGGCGGCACAAACACCCAGTCGCCGGCCTTCATGTCAATGAACTCCGAGTAGTTCTCGCCAAAGTAGATCCGGCCATGGCCACGAAGGACGTAGCCGCCCGTCTCAGCCTCGCCGTGGTGGTGCGGCAGGCTCCGGTACCCGGGCGTGTTGGACACCTGGCCGAACCAGATCTTGGTTGCCGGGGTGTGCTGGATGCTGACTCCCGAAACACGGATGCAGTCACCGGACTGGGCAGTGTTGGTGTCTTCAGCTCCGGAGCGGGTGACGACCGGAACAACCTTGCCATCAGGCTGGGCATAGATGGAGTTGTCGCCTTCGAGGACGTACTCAGTGGTGGTCTGGCTCATTGGTCTCTCCTTTTGAATGGGTTGGTATCAGGCGTGTGCAGCGACGGGTGCATGGATCCGGAACTGGTTCTCCAGCCGGCCAATCCCGTCGATTTCGGTGGTGAGCACGTCACCGTCCTGGAGGAAGCGCGGCGGAGTCATTCCCATGCCCACTCCCCCGGGCGTTCCCGTGAGGACGAGGTCGCCAGGGCGCAGGATGGTGAACTGCGAGATATAGGACAGGAGTTGCGCGGGGCCGAACACCAGGGTGCTGGTGTTGCCGTTTTGGACGAGCTCGCCGTTGACGTAGCCCCTGACCCGGAAGTGTTCACCCGCCTCGTCCGCGGTGACCAGGACCGGGCCCACCGGAGTGGTTCCGTCCCAGGCCTTGCCCTGGAACCACTGCAGCGTCCGGTTTTGCCAGTCGCGCATGGAAACGTCGTTCGCCACCGTGTACCCGGCGATGCCCTGCCGGGCTTGGTCCTCATCGGCGCGGAACAGTTCAGAGCCAACGACGACGGCGAGCTCGGCTTCCCAGTCGACGCGGCCACTGCCGTGGACTTCTACAGCGTCGGTGGCGCCCACCAGGGTGTCCGCGTACTTGGCGAACAGGGTGGGGAACTCGGGGAGTTCACGGCCCATTTCCTGGATGTGGTCACCGTAGTTCAGGCCGCAGCAAATCACTTTGCCGGCACGGGGCAGGAGCGGTGCCAGATCGGCGTCGGCCGACTGAATGACAGCCTGCTCCTTCGAGGCCGCGGCATCCTCCACCACGGACCGCCACTGAGGCTGGGCCAGGAGTGCCCCGACGTCAGTGGCCGGAAGCGCGAGGTATGAGTCGGCGCCCGTGGCGAGTGCCGCCGTCGTACCTCCGTTTGCCGTGCGCAGGGTGGCGAGTTTCATGTGCTGGTTCCCTTCGGGTTTTGATGATGTGTCGACTTTTTTACGATCGTCACATATGCTCAACGTAGCACGAGAGAAATGATCTGCACAGAGGCTTTCCAAAAGTTTTTGCAGCTGCCACAACGAGGAGGAACAGCATGAGCCACCAGACGATCAACCCCGAATCCCTGCCCAAGCCCTCAGGTTTCGCGCACGGCATCCTTGCCGGCAACACCGTGTTCCTGGGCGGGCAAACCGCGCTGGACAAAAACATGAACATCGTTCCCGGCGGCATCGTGGAACAGTTCACCCAGGCGTTCTCCAACGTCATCACGACGCTGCGCGAAGCCGGCGGCCAGCCGGAGGACCTGGTGAACGTAACCATCTACCTCACGGACGTGGACGACTACATGGCGAACGGCCGCGAAATCGGACGCATCTGGCGGGAAATGGCCGGATCGCAGTACCCGGCGATGGCCGGCATCGGCGTCACGAGGTTGTGGCAGAAGGAAGCCTTGATCGAAATCCAGGGCATCGCGGTGATTCCGGAACGCTAAGCCCGGTAGGCCAAGTCTGTGGGACGTGCGGGTTCAGATGCCGCTTGCGGCATCGAGGCGGCCCGCGCGGACTGCGCGTTCCAACTCCGCATGGTCCTTCTCGGTCTGGTCTGCGTAGTGTCTCGCCCATCCCGCCATTGCTTTTTCGAACAGCTCTGAGCGGCCGAGGTAGCCGGCGATGAATGCGGTGCCGGGAGTTTGGGAGTGGGCGCGGGCGAGCACACCCCCGCACAGCTGGGCATAGTCGGCCAGTGCCCCCGGGCCCAACTGATCCACGGCGAAGGACCCCTTCATGTCGCGGAATTGACGGACGAAGTAGTCCCGCAGCTGGCCATCGGATTCCACTGTGTTGCCCACCCATCCGAGGAACGGATCGGACTGGGCCTGCATGATCCTCTGGCCGGCCACGGTTCGGTAGCCTTGGCCGAAGCTAGTCAGCAACCGGACAACATTTGAGGATGGTCGGGAGCCTCCGTGGCTCTCCAGCACGGAACGCTGCACCTCTTTTGCTTGCAGGAACAAGGGCTCCTCCGATGGGCCCAGCATGAGGATCACCCAGCAACGGGTTCCGACGCTACCCACTCCGACCACCCGCAACGCTACGTCCACCAGCCGGTACTGGCTTACCAGCACTGCCGTGTCGGCGCGCAATGAATCCCGATACTGGTCAAAGAGTGCGCTCACTCGATCCAGCGTCGTAGTTTCAGGGTGGTAGACCAACGGCCACTGGTCGACGATCCTCCGCTCCCCCTGGACTGTCTCCGTAGTCATCTTGGCCAGAACCTGTTCGGAGGTCCGCCTCTTGGCCTTCTCGACGTCCTTTTCCAGGATGTTTTTCCTGGAAAGCCTCCCGGACGCCATGGTTGCCATGAGCACGTCCATATCGACGTGGAAGTAGTACCTCTCTGCGGCCGTACCCTCGAACAACCTCCGCATCGCCACCCGGTACCCCCTCGCCGAACCTTCAGCAGCCGTTTGGCATTGTTCCTCAGAGTGGCCGCTGTTGCGTCCGCTCAGCCAGATACTTGCTGCCAGCCTCTTGACGTCCCACTCCCAAGGAGCGGGAAAGACCTCGTCAAAGTCGTTTAGATCGAAGACCAGCCGCCGCTCGGGTGACGCGTACAGCCCAAAATTTGCCAGATGGGCGTCGCCGCAAGCCACCACCTGATGCCCGGAGGTCGCCTCGAGGGACAAGTCCCCGGCCATGACAGCCGCGGCACCCCGAAAAAAGGCGAAAGGCGTCTGCACCATCCGGCCCACCCGCACGGGAACAAGGTGCGCCAGCCGGGAAGCGTGCTGTTCCTCAAGAATCGATACCGGGCTGCGGTCCGGCGTCGAGAACTTTCCCTGGGCGCTCCGCGGCAAGGCCTCTCGGGCGGCTTTACCCCTGGCACGGTCTTGGTCGACTGGACTCCACGTACCACTGACGAGCGGACTCATGCCCCAAGTGTGGCATCCGGGTCGTCTTGGGTGAACCATGTCCCTATGGGATCTGTCACTGAATATCTGGAAAGCGTTAGCCCTGACAACCGGCCGATACTGGAGCGGATAGTGGGTATCGCGCGCGAACTCGCGCCGGAGGCCGAGGAAGGTGTCAGCTACGGTATGCCCGCGCTGCTCGTGGACGGAAAGGGGTTCGTGAGCGTGCTCGAGACGAAGAAGCACCTGGCTCTATACCCGTTCAGCGGGCAGATCCTGCCGACAATGTCGGAGGAGCTTGGGGGGTACTCGTGGTCGCCGGGGACGCTGCGATTCTCTGTGGACAATCCGGTGCCGGACTCAATGGTGCGCCGCATCTTGGAGACCCGGCTGGCGGCGATCCGGGGCTACTCCGTCAACGCCTAGTGCTTTGCGGAGACGTCCTGGGATATTGCGTTGGCCGCGGCCACGACTTCCTGGCGCACATCCTCCAAGTACTTTGCGGGGTCTGGCTGCGCGGCGACCGCTTGCGCCTGCAGCGACACGTTGATCGCGGCAACATTGTCGCCGTTGTTGTGATTCCACACCGGCGCTGCGATGGACATGAGCCCGATTTCCAGCTCTTGGTCCAGCAGGCACCAGCCCTGCTGGCGGACATGTTCGACGGCGGCCCTCAAGTCGGGCACGCTGGCGACGGTTCGCGGCGTGAGCGGGGTGAGTTCCGCCGTCGAAAGGTAGGCCTCAAACTTGGCCTGCGGCAATCCGGCGAGCAGGACGCGACCCATGGATGTGGCATAGGCGGGGAAGCGGGTGCCGACCGTGATCCCGACGTTCATGATCCGGCGGGTAGCAACGCGGGCCACGTAGAAGATGTCCGGACCATCCAGAACCGCGGCCGAGGTTGACTCCCCCAGCTTCAGGCTGAGCTGCTCCAGGTGAGGCTGCACCAACTGCGGAAGGGACAGTGCCGACAGGTAGGAGTAGCCCAGTTGAAGCACCTTGGCCGTGAGCGCGAAGGTCTTGCCGTCGGTGCGGACGTAGCCCAGCTCAACCAAGGTGTGCAGGAACCTCCGTGCCGTGGCGCGGGTCAGGTCCGTGCGGGCAGCGACTTCGCTCAGTGTCATCACCGGGTTGTTCGCGTCGAACGCCCGGATGACGGCGAGCCCGCGGGCCAGCGACTGGACGTACTGGTCGCTGGCTTGCGGGGAAACCGCGGAATCACTCATGGTTACCAATCCTAGAACGCGTTGCGGGGCCTGCTCTGCACGCATCAAACCCCCAATACCCTGCGGAGCGGGCCCCACAACGGGAGTCAGGCGCCGCGTTTGAGCGGCAAGGGAACCAGTTCCTGGATCTCCTCGAACGTGCAGCCGAACGTTTCACGTACTGTGACGCCGTCAGCGCCAGTGAGGAACACTGCTTTGTCCGTGTACACGCGGGTCACGCAGCCGACGCCGGTGAGCGGGTAGGTGCACTGTTCCACGAGTTTGGACACGCCTTCGCGCGTCAGCAAGGTCATCATCACGAAGACGTCCTTGGCGCCGGTGGCCAGGTCCATCGCGCCACCCACGGCGGGGATCGCGTCCGGGGCCCCGGTGTGCCAGTTGGCGAGATCTCCCGTTGCGGAGACCTGGAACGCGCCGAGGACACAAATGTCCAAGTGACCACCCCGCATGATCGCAAACGAGTCAGCATGGTGGAAGTAGGACGCCCCGGGCAGTTCGGTGACGGGAATCTTGCCCGCGTTGATCAGGTCGCCGTCGATCTCGTCTCCCTCAGCCACCGGACCCATCCCGAGCATCCCGTTCTCCGTGTGGAGCGTGATGTTCTGTTCCTCGGTGAGGTAATTCGACACCAGGGTGGGCTGGCCGATTCCCAGGTTCACGAACGAACCCGGAGCGATGTCGCGGGCCACCAACTGTGCGAGCTCGTCGCGGCCCAGCGGCTTTTCGGAGGTTTGGATACTCGTCTGCGTGCCCATGATCAGGCCACCTTTCCGTTCGTAGCAGCGGAATCAACGCGGACCACGCTGTTGACGTAAATCCCCGGCGTCACCACGCTCTCCGGATCCAACGAACCGGTGGGAACGATCTCCGAGACCTGAACGATGGTGTGCTTGGCGGCAGCGGCCATGATGGGCCCGAAGTTCCGCGCGGTCTTGCGGTATACGAGGTTGCCTTTGCCGTCGGCCTTGAGTGCCTTGATCAGCGCAACGTCCGCGTGGATCGGTGTTTCGAACACCTGTCCACGACCATCGATGATCCGGGTCTCCTTGCCCTCAGCCAAGGTGGTGCCGTATCCGGTGGGCGTGAAGAAGCCACCGATACCGGCCCCGGCAGCACGGATGCGCTCGGCCAGATTGCCCTGTGGGACGAGTTCCAGTTCGATCTCCCCGGCGTGGTACTTCGCGTCGAAGTGCCACGAATCGGACTGCCGCGGGAACGAGCAGATCATCTTGCGGACCCGGCCTTCCTTGATCAGCAGCGCCAGGCCCTGGTCACCCTGCCCGGCGTTGTTGTTCACCACGGTCAGGTCCGTGGCACCACAATCCATCAGCGCATCAATGAGTTCGAACGGCTGCCCGGCGTTACCGAACCCGCCGATCATCACCGTGGAACCGTCCTTGATCCCGGCGACCGCCTCGCCAACAGTGTCAATGAAACTCAACACAGCCCTATGCCCCCTTCACTGAAGCAGTAACGTTTTCCAGCACCACGGCCAGGCCTTGGCCCACGCCGATGCAGATCGCCGCGACACCCCAGCGCTGCCCGGAGGCCTGCAAAGACCGGGCGAGGGTGCCCAGGACGCGGGTGCCGGAAGCACCGAGCGGGTGGCCCATGGCAATCGCGCCGCCGTGACGGTTCACAATTGCGGGGTCGATCCCCCACGCATCCACGCACGCCAGCGACTGCGCGGCGAACGCTTCGTTAAGTTCGACGGCGCCCACCTGGTCCCAGCCGATGCCCGCCTTCGCGAGGGCCTTGTTCGCGGCCTCCACCGGGGCGTACCCGAAGAACTGGGGATCGTTGCCGTGCGCACCGCGGCCGGCGATGCGGGCCAAGGGATCCAAACCGAGAATCCCCGAGGCAGCCTCGGAACCGATCCACGCAGCCGAAGCACCATCGGACAAAGGCGAGGCGTTCCCGGCGGTGACCGTGCCGCCGTCGGGCCCTGAGCCCTCAGGACGGAACACGGTCTTCAACCCGGCCAGCTTCTCCGCAGACGAACCAGCGCGGATGCCTTCATCACGCACCAAGTCCGTACCGGGGACCGCGGTCACCAGGTTGTCGTAGAACCCCTCGTTCCACGCGGCATCAGCCAGGTTGTGCGAATCAGCGGCAAACTGGTCCTGCCGTTCACGGGTGATCCCGTACTTCTCACGCAAACGTTCGGTGGCCTCGCCCAGGGAGATGGTCCAGTCCTTGTTCATGGCCGGGTTCACCAAACGCCATCCCAGCGTGGTGGACGCCAGCGTCATGTCTCCGGCCGGGTAGGGCTTGGAGGTCTTGGGCAAAACCCACGGCGCACGGGACATCGACTCGGCGCCGCCCACCAGCATGAGCTCGGCATCGCCGGCGTTGATCTGGCGCGAAGCGATGATCGCCGCATCCAATGACGAACCGCAGAGACGGTTCACCGAGGTGCCCGGAATCGACACGGGCAGACCGGCCAGCAGGGTGGCCATGCGGGCGACGTTGCGGTTTTCCTCGCCGGCGCCGTTGGCGTTGCCGAACACCACCTCGTCGATCCGCTCAACATCCAGCCCGGGCGCCCGCTTCACGGACTCGCGGACCACGTGGGCGGCAAGGTCATCGGGACGGACAGCAGCAAGGCCGGAGCCGAACTTGCCAAAGGGCGTGCGCACGGCGTCGTACACAAAAGCCTGGTTCATGGGTTTCTCTTTCTGCTTGCCCAACTAGGGGACAGCACACGTCGCTATGAGCCGTCAGTGGGACAAGAGCTGTCCCCTAGTTGGGTAAACGGGGGTTAGTTGGGAGTGGTGGACGCGGAGGATGCGTCGATCTCGGCGAAGACCTTCTGGGCCGTCTTGAAAGCCGAGTTGGCCGACGGCACACTGCAATAGATCGCCGTCTGCAACAGGATTTCCTTGATCTCGTCCCTGCTGAGGCCGTTGTTGAGTGCCGCCCGGACATGCATGGCGAGCTCCTCCCAATGCCCGTGGGCCACCAGGGCCGTGAGGGTGACCGCGGAACGCATCTGCCGGCTAAGTCCTGGCCGCGTCCAGATGCCGCCCCAGGCGATCCTGGTGATCATGTCCTGGTAGTCCTCAGTGAAGGAATCCTTGTTGGCATTCGCGCGGTCCACATGGGCCTCGCCAAGCACTTCGCGCCGGACAATCATGCCGGCGTCGTAAATGTCCTGCGCGGAAGCGTCAGGCTGGACGGCACCGTTCCGAACTGCGTCGTTGTGCCCGGGGTTCAAAGCACTCATCGTCCGTTCTCCTTCATGAAGGTCCGCATCAGCCCGGCCACCACGGCCGGTGCCTCTGCTGGCGCCAGGTGTCCGACGCCGTCGAGCGCTTCCGCCACGGCGAAACCGCCGCCCGTCCGGATGCCGGCAGCGGTCTCTTCCGCCATGGACGGCGGCGCCACAGTGTCCTCGACGCCGGCGATCACCTGCGTGGGGACGGTGATGCTCCCGAGCTGGTCGCGCACATCGAAAGCGGCCAGGGCTTCGCAGCAGAACGAGTAGCCGAAGCGGTCGGCGTCGCGGAGGGCGTGCAGGAGGCGGCTGCTGATCTCCGGCTGGCGGTCCATGAATCCTGGGCCGAACCATCGCTCAGCAGAACCCTGGATCATCACCGGCGTCCCCAGTTTGCGGACAGTTTCAGCGCGTTCCAGCCAACCCTCGGGCGTGCCGAGCTTCGGTCCGGAGCACTGGACCGACAAGCTGCGGAGGCGGTCGCCGTGCTTGATGCCGAGCTGCAGTCCGGTGGCACCGCCCAGCGAGACCCCCGCGTAGTGGAACAGCGCGCCCGGGCTCACCGAATCGACAAGATCGACGACGGCGTCCGCCAGTTCCGCGACATCGAAACCTTCGGTGGTGGTCGGCGAGATGCCGTGGCCGGGGAGGTCCCAGCCGATGACGTCGTACTCATCGCCGAGAAGGGCTGCGGTTTCTGTCCAGAGAACAGTGGATGTGCCCAGCGACGGGCCAACAACCAGGAGCGGCTTGGCTCCCAGTTCCCGCTGCGGGGAGAGCAGCACTGCCTTGACTGTTGGCTTAGCCACGTGTGGTTCCTTTCGTGGAGGTGAATTCGGGGTAGGCGGCGAGGATCCGGCGGCTGATCTCGCGTGCCACGCCGAGGTAGCTCGCCGGATCCAGGAGCGCCTCAAGTTCGACGTCGGAAAGCTTGTCCGACGGCACGGCCTCGCGCAGCAGCTTGCGGTAGGTGTCAGCCTGCTCGGGGGCTGGCGCGGTGAGGGTTTCGTCGACGACGGCCTGCAGCTTTTGCTTTCCGTCGTCACCCAGGAGAGGTGCGACGGCGGCCGCCACACCTTCGCTGAGCAGCAGGGGACCCGAGATTCCGAGGTTCCGGCGCATGGCGTCAGGGAAAACGCGCAAGCCTTCCGTGAGTTCGCGAAGGTGGCCGGACGCACCGGCAGCCAGTGCCAGCAACTGGCGCAAAGCCGGCCATTCACTATGCCAAGCGCCGTCCGGGCGTTCATCGTTGAAGGTGGCCGCCGCGAGGTGAAGCTGCGAGGCAAGGCCGGGAGCCTGCAACGCCGCACTGCGTACCAGCACCGACAGCACAGGGTTCTGCTTCTGCGGCATGGCCGAGGAAACACCGCGCCCGGCAGCCAGTGGTTCGCCGAGTTCGGCTACTTCCGGGCGGCTGAGGAACAGCAGGTCCGCGGCGATCTTGCCGAAGGAGTCGATCAGGGCAGCAAGCCCGTCGCCCAACGACGTGATGGCCAGGCGGTTGGTGTGCCACGGAGCCGGGGCGGGCGCCAGCCCGAGCTTGGCGGCGAGGGCATCGGCAAGAGCGAACGGCGTTGAGCTCGAACCCGCTGTCAGCTTGGCCCCGGAGGCAAGCGTTCCGCCGGCACCGCCGAACTGGACCGGCAGCTCCAACGATTCCAGTCGCCGGGAAGCCGCGGCAACTCCCTGGAACCACTGTGCTGCCTTGAGCCCGAACGTGTACGGAAGGGCATGCTGAGTCAGGCTCCTGCCCACGCACAGCGTGTCCGCATGCTGTTCGGCCAAGGCGGCGAGCGCCGTCGTCGTTCTTTTGACGTCAACCAGCAACGCAGAAACGGTGCGGCTGGCGAGCACCATAAGGGCGGAGTCCAGGACGTCCTGGCTGGTCAGCGAGGTGTGGACCGCGGAAGCCGCGCCGATTCCGGCGGTGTCCAGGGCCTTGACCCGGGCGCGGAGATCGCCGAGCAGCGGAATGACCGGGTTTCCACCGCCCTGGGCACGCTCGGCGAGAGCGGCGACGTCGTAAGAGCCGGCGTCGGCGGCTTCGGCCACCACGGCGGCGGATCCGGCGTGGACCAGCCCCGCCTCCTCGAGGACGCCCGCCCAGGCGGCTTCGACGTCCAGGATTGCCGCGATCACGGCACGGTCGCCCGTCAGCGACGCCACAGCGGGCGACGCCGAGACGGGGCTGAGGAGGCCGAAGTCGCCGTCGGTCATGGGGTTGCCAAATCCCCGGACGAACCCAAATCCAGGGAACCGTCCTGCTGGAAGTCCAGGAACACGGTCTCGTCGCCGCCCTGCAGGCGGATGTCCCAGGTGAGGCCGCCGTCAGGGTCGCGGCGTGCGATCAGCGTCTTTTGGCGCTCGGGGTCCAGGGAGCTCAGCAGTGGATCGTTGGCCAGCGCTTCCTCGTTTTCCGGCAGGTACACGCGGGTGAAGAGGCGGTTCATGAGGCCGCGGGCGAAAACAGCCACGGAAATGAAAGCGGCACCGCCGGGCTTAACCGGCCCCGGGTTCACGGTGGTGAACGTGTACACCCCGGAGTTGCCAACTGCGCTGCGGCCCCAACCGGTGAACGTGTAGCCGTCGCGGACCAGGGAGCCGGTGCGCTGGACGATGATGCCCTCGGAGTCGGGCTGCCAGATTTCGAGGATGGCGTCCGGGATGGTGTTGCCGGCGCCGTCGTAAACCGTGCCTTGGAGGCGGATGCTGCCCGGGCTGCCCGGGGCGAGGAGCTCGTTGTCCTTATTAAAGGGAAGGGCGTAGCCGTAGAAGGGGCCAACTGTCTGTCCCGGTGTGGGTGCCAGCTTGCTCATGCGCTTACTCCTCGTCCCCGGCGTCGCCGTATGCTTCGTTTTCCGTCCAGGTCCGCTTGGACCCGGTCAGGATGATGTCCCACTTGTAACCGAGGGCCCACTCGGGGCTGGTCAGCTCGTGGTCGTACTGGGCCACCAGGCGGTCGCGGGCGTCCTGGTCCACGATCGACTGGTAGATGGGGTCCAACGGGAAGAGCTGGTCACCCGGGAAGTACATCTGGGTGACGATGCGCTGCGTGAACTCGGAGCCGAACATGGAGAAGTGGATGTGGGCCGGACGCCAGGCGTTCAGGTGGTTCTTCCACGGGTACGCGCCGGGTTTGATGGTGGTGAAGCTGTAGGAGCCGTCGTCGCCGGTGATGCAACGCCCGACGCCGGTGAAGTTCGGATCCAGCGGGGCGGGGTGCTGGTCGCGCTTGTGGATGTAGCGGCCTGAGGCGTTTGCCTGCCAGATCTCCACGAGTTGCCCGGCAACCGGGCGTCCGTCGCCGTCGAGGACGCGGCCGGCAACGATGATGCGCTCACCCTGCGGTTCGCCGTTGTGCTGGATGGTCAGGTCCGATTCCAGTGCGTGCACGTCCTGGTGACCGAACGCGGGCGAGTAGAGCTCGATGGTCTCCGGGTCCGCATGGTGCAGGCTCTTCGTGGGGTGGCGCAGGATGCTGCTCCGGTACGGCGCGTAGTCCAGCCGCGGCATGGTTTCGGGTCCCTTGCCGTCCTTGACGGCCTGGGCGTAGCGGTTGCCGATGGCCTGGATCTCAGCACTGAGATCTGCCTGGGTTTCCACCTTCTTGGTGTCGTGCGCGGCGTGTGGCTCAGCTGGCGGCACGAGTTCCTCGGTTTCGAGAGCTTGTGCGGTGTGGTCTTGCGGCACAGCCGGCTCCTTTCGGTTTGGATGGATTCTTGGTGGTACTGGTCGGAGGGCTTTACACCCGGTGGAGCGAGTCGTATTGGACGGCGTGGCGCACCGGAGCGTTGGGCGCACCGTAGCCGTCATAGTTGCCGCGCCGCTCCACCATTTCGAAGAACACACTGCCCACGGTGGCCGTGTAAAAGTGGAGGAATTCGCCGTTGGCGTCCCGGTCGTACAGGAGGTTCAGTTCCTTAAGGGTGGCCAGGAACCCGGGTTCAAGATCGAACCGGGCATCCAGGTCCTCGTAGTAATTGGCCGGAATCTGCAGGAACTCCAGCCCTCGATCGCGTGCGGACCGGGCTGTTGCCACGAGGTCGTCCACGGCGAAGGCGATGTGTTCCTGGTACGTTTTGCGTGCTTTTTCGGCCTGCTGTGCCGGTGCCAGGTTCAGCACCAGCCTCACCGCGCCGTTGCTGGTCTGCATGACCTGGGAGCGGACCAGGCCGCTGGGGCTCGGCACTTCGGCAAACGGCTGCGGTTCCAGGGCCAGTGCGCTGGTGTAGAAGAGGACGGCTTCGTCGAAGTGCTGCCACGGCTGGGCCAGGTTCACGTGGTCGATGACCGCTGTTTGACCGGCGCCGGCGTGCTCCAGCCCCTCCCCAAACTCGTGCGTCCAGGCCGCGGTTCCGTCCGGGCTGCCCTGGCAAAGGAAGATCTCGGTGGAGTCCGGCGCCGAGATGCCCTGGAACACCTCTTCATCAGCCTGGACCTTGCGGGCCACCACAGGCGCCTTGAGTTGCTGGGCGCGAGCGGAGGCAATCACTGGAGAGTCGACGTCGAACCCCAAAGCGGCGATAGCCGGTTCCGCGTGTTGAGCTGCTTGCTCGTTGATGATCACGCGGGCCTGGCCCATGGTCCAGAGCTGGACGTCCTTGGTGCGGTGGCGGCCCTCGAATTCGAAGCCGAGCTGGCCCAGGAGCTTCTCGAGCTGCGCGGTGTCGTCAGCTTTGACCTCGGCGAAGTTGAATCCTGCGGGTTCGTTCACCTTGGGCAGCGTGGCAAGTTCCATAGGATAACGACGGCGGGACTTGGCTTGGGTTCCTGCTGCGGCGTCCGCCGGGCTACTGGCCAGCCACTTGGCGCTCTGTTCCTCAAGCCAGATCAGGGAGCGCATGGCATCCACTGCGGTCCGCTCAACGTCGGACTGGCGGAAGACGTCGTTGAACACTTCAAGGGAAACCGGGCCCGTGTAGCCTGCGCGGACCACGTGACCCATGAACTTGGCGAGCTCGAACTGCCCTTCGCCCGGGAACACGCGGTAGTGGCGGCTCCAGGAGAGGACGTCCATGGAGAGCTTGGGGGCATCGGCAACCTGGACGAAGAAGATCTTCTCCGCGTTGATGTCCTCGATCGGGGCGGTGTCCCAGTCGCGGGAGAGGATGTGGAACGAGTCCAGGCAGGTGCCGAGGTTGGGGTGGTCCACCATTTCGACCAGGCGGTATGCGTGCTCGTAGTCGTTGACGTACTTTCCCCAGGCCAAGGCTTCGTAGGCAACCTTCACGCCGTGGTCCCCGGCCAGTGCTGCGAGCTCAGCCAGTTGTTCAGCCCGCAAGTGGTCGTCGTCAATGGTTGCCGTTGCCACGTTGGAGCACACCAGGATGGTGTCCATGCCCAGGCGTTCCATCAGGTTGAACTTTGCCTCGGCGCGCTTGAGGTTGGCCTTCAGCAGGTCCGGAGTGACGCCGTCGAAGTCCCGGAACGGCTGGTACAGGTCAAGGCCCAAGCCGAGGTCTGCGGCCATTTTCCGCACTTCCTCCGGGCTGAGGGGTGACGTGACCAGGTCCTGCTCGAAGATCTCGATGCCGTCGAAGCCCGCAATGGCGCAGGCCTGCATCTTCTCCTTCAGCGTGCCGGACAGGCAGACGGTGGCGATTCCAGTGCGCATCAGCGGGCCGCCTTTGCGAGGGTGCCCTCGTTCAGAGTGGCGGCTGTGTCCTCCAGGGCGATCAGCTCCAGGAAGTGGGCCCGCATCCGCTCACGGTCCGCTTCACGACCGGTGATGAGTTGGAAAGCGTCCGCGGCCTGACCGACCGCCATGCGACCGCCGTCGAGGACGGCACAACCCTTGGCGCGGGCTTCACGGACCAACTGCGTTTCGATCGGGCGATAGACAATGTCCGCCAACCAGTGCCGCGGCTCAAGGAGTTCGATGTCCAAAGGCAAGCCCGGGTGCGCGGCCATGCCGATGGGGGTGCAGTGGACCAGGCCGTCAGCGCGGGGCATGAGCTGTGGGAGTTCATGCGGCGTGTGCGGCGTAACCGACGCCTCGGGGAACAGTTCACCGAGTTCCGCAGCACGTTCGGCCGCCCGGTCCGCGTCCATGTCCACGAGGTCCAGTTCCTTGACTCCGGCCTTGAGCAGCGCGTAGGCGACGGCGGACCCGGCACCGCCAGCGCCCAACTGGACGACGCGGTTGAGTTTGGCATCCGGGAGGCCGTCGGCGAGCGCCGAGCCGAACCCGGAGAAGTCTGTGTTGTGTCCGATGAACCGGCCGTCCTGAATCAGGACCGTATTGACGGCACCCAGGCGAGCGGCGTCGTCGGAAATTTCGTCGAGGTGCTGCATCACCAGCTGTTTGCACGGGTGCGTGATGTTCAAGCCGTTGAAGCCCATGCGCTGGGCCGCGGTCAGGAGATCCCCGACGGCGGCGGCCGGCAATGCGAGTTCAAGCAGGTCGATGGGACGGTACAGCAAGCGAAGGCCCTGCACATCGGCTTCGCGTTCGTGCATGGGCGGAGTGAGCGAGGGCATGACGCCTTCGCCAATCAGGCCCACCAGAACGGATTCGGCTCGGTTGCTCATCCTCAAGCTCCTTCTAACTTCAGCACCGCGGACAGGTGGCGTTTTCTACGCGCCGCATGCCGGGTGTTATTTACGTTACTACAGATGTTCATATTCCGCACGCATGTTCTTATCGCGAACAAATACTCTGCGGGGTTCGCTATGCGAGGCCCGCTCTGCAGGATTTCGCAGGGTAATACCCTGCTTAGCGGGCCTCGCAACGGGGGCTACCGGCCGGGGGCTAGCGTCGGGGCAGGCGGGCCGCGAGTTCGGCCGCGGCCTCCTGCAGGGTGGGGACGTGCGCAATGAGTTCCTCCATGGTGAGGCGGAAGACCGGCACGGCCGTGGCCAGGGATGCGAAGGCGTGGCCCTGGGAATTGAGGACCGGCACGGCGACGGCCCGCATGCCAATCTCGTTTTCCTCGTCCATCACCGCGTAGCCCTGGCGGCGCACCTGCTCAATCTCCTCACGGAATGCGTCACGATCAGTGATGGAGTGCTCCGTGAGCGCATCCAACGGAAGTTCCTCCAGGAGTCGCTTGCGTTCGATTTCCTCCTCGAAAGCCACAATGGCCTTGCCCACCGAGGTTGTGTGCAGCGCACCCAGGTGGCCGGGGTCGCTGGTGACCCGGAACGTCCTGGGTCCGTCCACCTTGTTCACGGTCAGGTGATGGTTCCCATCCCGGACAGAGAGGATGGTGGCCTCGTGGGTGCGCTCGGTGACACGCTGGAGGACAGGCAATGCGGTAGCCGCAAAGCCGTGGTGGTTTGAAACCCGCTGACCCAGCTGGAAGACCCGCAGGCCCAAGTGGTACCGCCGTCCGTCGGGCTCGTAGTCGACGAAACCGTCGCGGGTCAGGGACCCCAGCAGGCGGTAGGTGGTGCTGAACGGGAGGCCCGCACTCCTCGCCAGGTCCGCGGCACTGGCCCCACGGGGTTCGTCACCAAGCAGTACCAGCAGGCTCAGGGCCTTGCCGACCATGTCGGTCTTTGTGTCATCTTTCACACTCATGTTTCGATGCTCTCACATGGTGAGAGCTATTTCTAGATGGTGGTGGCATCTCTTGACAAGTGACCGCACTCACAGCCACTATTGCTGTATTGCACAAGTAGCTCTCACCATGTGGTTACTTTGAGGGATGATCCGGCCGCACCTCGCTCTGGTCTCCCACAGACGCTAGATCCGCGACATCGTCGTCACAGAAGGAACACCCAATGAGCCAAACAATGCCGTCAGCGACGCCAGGCACTGAAACCATCACCGGAACTCCCCGCAAAGCAGCCCTCGCCAGCTTCCTGGGCAGCGCCGTCGAATACTACGACTTCTTCATCTTCGGCTCGGCAGCGGCACTGATTTTCCCGCACGTCTTCTTTCCGGACGCCGATGCCAACGCATCCATCATGTCCTTCGCGACCTTTGGTTTCGCCTACGTCGCCCGACCCATCGGCGCCATCATCCTGGGCCACTTCGGCGACAGGATCGGCCGGCAAAAAGTCCTCATGTTCACGTTGGTTCTCATGGGTGCGGCAACGTTCGTCATCGGCTGCCTTCCGGACTTCAAGACCATTGGCTGGTGGGCCCCCGTGCTTCTGGTCCTCGCCCGACTCTGCCAAGGCCTTTCCGCGGCCGGCGAGCAGGCCGGCGCATCATCGATGACCCTCGAGCACGCCCCGGATAACCGCCGGTCCTTCTTCACCTCGTGGACCCTGACCGGTACGCAGGGTGGCCAGATCCTGGCAGCTTTGGTCTTCATCCCCGTCGTGGCATTGCCAGACGAGATCAAATACGGCATCGGCTGGCGCATCCCCTTCTGGCTCAGCGCCGTGGTGGTCATTGTGGCCTTCTTCATCCGACGCACCCTGCACGAGCCACCGGCGTTCGCCGAGGCCAAGAAGAACAACCAGATTTCCAAGCTTCCCGTCGCTGACCTTCTTCGCCTGCACTGGCGCGACGTGCTCCGGGTGGTTTGCTGCGCCTTCATCGCCGCCGTCAGCACCGTGTTCGGCACCCTCGCCATCAAGTACGCCCAGGACGTGGCCCACGTCAACAGCACCATCACCCTGTGGTTGGTTGTTGCGGCCAACGTCGTAGCCCTAGGAACCCAGCCACTGTTCGGCATGCTCGCGGACAAGATCGGCCGGAAACCCGTCTTCATCTACGGAGCCATCGCCAGCGCCATTATGACCCCGGTGTTCCTGCTGACCCTCGAAGGCGGCAACGTTCCTCTCATGTTCCTGGTCTCCGTGGTCTTCTTCGCCTTCGGATACGCAGCAGCGAACGCCGTATGGCCCTCCTTCTACGGTGAAATGTTCAGCACGAAGGTCCGCTTCTCCGGCCTGGCGATCGGCACCCAGCTCGGCTTCCTCATGGCAGGGTTCGCTCCGGCAATCGTGACTGCACTCGGCGGGACCAAGCCCGGTGGATGGGTCCAGATCTCCATCTTCACCGCAGTGATTTGTGCCATCGCAGCAGTCTCCGCAATGACGGCACGCGAATCGGCCAAGACCCCCACGTCGCAGCTCGGCCTGCACAAGCAAGCCCAGCCCGCGTAACACCGACGCTCCTGCCCACGCAGTCGGAACTGGAGCACGGAAAGCCCGGAATGTCACCTGACACTCCGGGCTTTTCGCTGCGCCTGATACGGTACCGGCGGAGGCACCGGGGACGGGCCGCGCCAACCCACGCAGGAGGCGCGGCTAGCTATCCTGTGCATTGAATCTGGACATGAAGGCCGCCATCGCATCACGGTTCACGGGCTCATTGGGTGCCTGAGGGAGGAGCTTCGCTTGCTCTTTCCACGATTTGCGGGTCGCCCCCGCCAATGATGAATTCGCCCACCACGGTTTTGCCGTCGACGTCGTAGACGGGGATCGATACGGCGGCGTTCCCGCGTGCTTCCTGCCAGGCCAGGGCTTCGGCCGGGCTTTTGAAGGTTTTCGCCGCGGCTGTCCCGTTCGCCTCTTCCAAATCAGTGTTGTACACATAGCCGCGGGTGTTGTTGGTGGCCATTACTGCCACGAGGTCCGGCGCTCCGTTCTCGTTTTCCATGCCGTAGGTTTTACCGTCCTTGTTGATAGCCCACGGTGTTGTTTCCTGGTTCACGTACTCGACAGTGATTTTCCAGCGTGTGATTGATCCGGTGCTGATGGTGATGCTGGTTTCGCCAGCTACCAAGGGGGTGATGCCGCGTGCGGTGGAGGGGCCGGTGAGTAGGTCCTCGCTGGTGCATCCCATACCGGCGCCCCTCTCTCCGATCTTGAGATAGCCAGGTGTCAGGCAGGTAAGTTCCATCTCCACACCGGTTGTCCCGGATGGAGGTTCTC
Organism: Arthrobacter sp. B0316-5-4; assembly: GCF_059090325.1. Classification (NCBI taxonomy): domain Bacteria; kingdom Bacillati; phylum Actinomycetota; class Actinomycetes; order Micrococcales; family Micrococcaceae; genus Arthrobacter; species Arthrobacter sp. B0316-5-4. The sequence goes on along the minus strand of NZ_JBNHFN010000005.1, from coordinate 285,875 downwards.
CCAGGTCGATGGTGGCGGTTCCCTCGTAGGTCCCGGTGATGGGCTTGGACAGGGACGTCACCTCCTGGCCGCCGGGCATCACGAAATATCCTGCAGCTGCTGCGCCCACGCCGCCTGCAAGCCCGAGGCCCGCTACGGTGCCGGCGCCCAGCCACAGGCGCAGGCGTTTCCGTCTGCGGGCCGGTGTGGCGTTCTGGACCCGTGATACCAGCTCGGCGCGGAGCGCCCGGCTCAAGGCCTCATCCGGTTTTAGCTGGTTCATGACCGGTCTCCTTCCAATGCGGGTACTGGCCGGGTTGGATTCTTCAATGCTGCTTTCATACGCTGCCGGGCACGGTGCATACGAGATTTCGCCGCCTCCGGCGTCAGATGGAGGATGGTCGCAGCGGCAGCGATGGTGTATTCCTCGAAGATGACCAGGCTGACCAAATGCAGGTCCAGCTCGTTCAGCGTGCCTAACGCTCTCGCCGCGTCCTGGTCCATTTCGGTTTGGAGGAAGGGCTCATCCGCCGAGGTAGCAACCTCTGGAGAGCGTGGCAGGGTGTCGAGGAACTTCCGGTAACGGAAGACGGCTCTTTTCGCGTTGCGGGCCACGTTGGTTGTAGTCACCAATAGCCAAGGGAGTACTGACCCGTTGACCATCCGCACCTTGGACCGCCGCCGCCACAGCTCCAGGAAGGTGGCGGACATGATGTCTTCGGCCTCGTGTCTGTCACCGGTGAGACGGTAGGCGTGCCGGAAGACGCGGTCACGGTGTCGGTCATACAGTACTCCGAAGGCATCACCGTCACCCCTGAGACTCTTCTGCCAGAGCTGGCCGTCGTCGGTTTCATTGGTCCCCATGCCCTGTATTGTCCGGCGCCAGCCAAAAGGTTTCACAATGCCCCAAGAAACTTTCAAGCGAACGGACCAGCAGCACACACCAACTGAGCACCCTCTCATGAGATGGCTGGAGGACTGATGCTCCAGATGTCCGTACTCAAGGGCGTAGACGAGGACCTTGGAACACTGGCCGCCTCTAGTCGACCTCGCTGCGACTAAGGGCACAGCAACTACATAGGAGTTGTGAGTGAGCCGCAATCAGCACGACATTGAAGCTATCCGAAACTAGGTCATCGCCGCGGTCGCAGAGCTAAGTGCTGGGGCCTGTGCAGAGCATGGCACGCACCGGATAGAAGTTGCCGACTGGCTCGAAAAACAGTTCTTCGATCTCGCAGATCCGTGCGCACTGCTTGAAGCAACGCGGAATGCTCTCACCTTGTACCAAGGTGGGATGGGTTCGTTCCAAGATTTCGGCACCCGGGTCTCAGCTCGGCGACAACTTACCGCGGGTCGAGCACCACTGACTGGAAGCCGCCCCGCCCGGTCCCGGTGTACAGGAAGAGCGAGCCATCACCGGCAACACCCACAACGGACGGATTGCCGGTGCCGGTGAATGCGTTGCCGAGGGCTGTAAAGGAACTGAACATGTTCCACCCCGATCCCAGCGCTGTTCTCGCCAGGAAGCCGCCGGAACCGTTGCCGGGGTAGAGCCAGAGCGCACCATCAGTGCCCCTGGCCATGATGTCCTCGTTGCCATCGCCGTTGAAGTCGCCGCCCTGGAGCACGGCGTTGAAGATGTTCCAGCCCGTGCCGATCTGGCGCCATGGCTGGAATCCGCCCACACCGTTGCCCGGATAGAGCCAGAGGTTTCCATCTGCTGCCCGTCCCACAAGATCTGCCTTGCCGTCGCCATTAAAGTCACCCGGGGCGAGCAGTTGGGTGAAGCCTTGCCAGCCCGCGCCGATTTGCTGCCGCGCCAGGAACTGGCCCTTGCCATCCGTCGGGTAGAGCCACAGCACCCCATCGGCAGTGCGGGCTACAAGGTCGGGGTGGCCATCGCCGTCGAAATCTCCTGCGCTGACCACGGAATTGAAGGCGTTCCAGCCGGAGCCCACCTGCACCCGCGGCAAAAAGCCGCCCGAACCGTTGCCGGGGTAAAGCCACAGTGTGCCGTCGGTTCCCCGGGCGAGGACGTCAGCGACAGCATCGCCGTCGAAATCGCCTGCCTCCCAGACCTGGGCGAACTGGCCCCATCCAGCACCGATAGCGAGGCGGTCAGCGAAACCGGAACCATCTCCCGGATACAAGCGCATGCTCCCGGACGACGTCATTGTCAGGACATCCGCACGCTGGTCAGCAGTGAAATCCTGCCCGCCCACCAGGTCGCCAACGCTGTTCCAACCGCTACCGACGGCGACGCGCGGAGCGAAGCCACCCCAGCCATTTCCGGGATACAGATAAAGAGTGCCGTCGCTTGCGCGCGCGAGCAATCCGGCGCCGGCGCCGCCAAAGGAGCCGTCAGAGGTGATGCTGGTGAACCCGTTCCAGCCGGAACCGATCTGCGACCAAGGACGGAATCCGCCCTTGCCGTCACTTGGGTAGAGCCACAAGGTGCCATCGGGCTTGGTGGCCATGAGGTCGGGCCGGGCATCGCCGTCGAAGTCCCCCACGCCGATGATATTTGAGAAGCCCTGCCAACCGGATCCGATCTGCCTGCTGGCGAGGAATCCGCCCTTCCCGTTGCCCGGGTACAGCAGCAAATCACCATCGCTGGTGCGCGCCAGGACGTCTCCGCGGCCGTCGCCATCAAAGTCCGAGATGCCAGTGATGGCGTTGAAGATGTTCCAGCCGGAGCCCACCTGTCGGGGGTTATCGAGGCGGTTGCCTGGCAATCCGGCATAGAGCATCAAGGAGCCGTCGGCTTCCCGGGAAAGGACATCGGCCAGTTTGTCGCCGTCGAAATCGCCTGCGGAGAAGCGGACTTTCGCCGTAAGTTTCGGATCAGCGAAGATAGTGACCGACGCCGAGGTCTTACTGACCGCGTTGATGGTCACCTGGGTCCCGGTGTACGTCGTGAACGTGCTGCCCGCCTGCCATGCGTGGTTCTTGGCGTAGTAGGGCTCGGTAAAGGGCACCGTTGACGGCATGAGGATCAGCGAGGAGGCAATGGTGGCACCGCCCCGCTGGACAACCTTGACGCCCATGTTGCCCTGCGGCCTGCCGGCGTCGCCCAAATAGCTGTCGTAGCCGGCGGGTTCCCTCAGCTCCAGGTAATAGACCTCTTTGCTGATGGGGTCGGTGAACTTGATGGCACGCTGCGCGTCGGTGCCGCCCCACGGCTTCAACGTGTAGGTCTTGGCGCCCGTTGCCACTCCGACGTCCCTGATTTCATCGCCGCGCCCCAGCTTGGCGTAATCCCAGAACGTTGAACTGACCACGGGTTGGGCGTACTGCGCCGCGCCCATAAGGTCGGTGGTGTCGCCGTACTCACGGATGTAGCAGGACGGGTCTGTGAAGCGGCCGTCGCTGTTAACGCCGACGTCGGATGCGCCACTGCCGCACTGCAGTGCGTCTGCGTGCATCAGGCCGATGACGTGACCGAACTCGTGGCTCATCACGTTGTTCGAGAAGTCGCTGAGCTGCGGCATGAGCACGCGGCCGCTGTACGCTCCGCTGCTGTACCCGGCGCCCAACGCGTTGCCGGACAGCGTCGACGTGGGGATGAAGATGACCAGCGCTGTGTACGGACTGGCCGACCATTGAAGCTCGCTGGTGATCGTGGAAATGATGGTGCCGTAGCTGTCCGTTGAGCGGGCCTTCGACTGGAAGCCCTCCACCCTGCTGTTGACGGTCATGGAGAGCTTGTTGTCCGTCATTGCCTTCCAGTAACTACTGGTGGACACCACGGCCTTCTCGGCGCCGGCCATGGAAACGGGGTTGCCGTTGTCTGCCAGCTTTGCAGTTACCAACCGCACGCGGATGTCGCCGCTGGGCCCTGTGGCCGCCACCATGTTGTCCGGCGCGGTGTTGGTCGTCGCGGTGTCCAACGGCGCGGCGCCGGGTCCTTCGAAAATATGGTCCGAGTGCGGCGTCCCCTCCACGAACCGAACATTTGGGTTGTCCGGCCCTGGAACCGGCACGGCCGTAGCCGGAGCCTGTACGAAAAACAGGCCTGTGGCCAAAACCATTAGACCTGTGGACAACGCGATCGATCGCCGCAAAACTCCCATTGAATCTCCCGGGGACGGAGTCTGTGGTTCCTGTGAGTCTCAAGAGCCACAGTCAGGTTACAGGCGGCTAGACAGTACCCTGCGCACATGCGGGCGTAACGTCGGCGAGTCTTTGTAGCTTCGGTCGAGGGGCTTTGTGTGCGTGCGGTGAGGGGGTGGGGGCCGACACCCCTTAGTGCCTGCGTTGGGCGTCCGTGTGCAGTGGTGCCCGATAATCTGGGGACATGATTCCCTCAATCTTGTTAATCTGCGGGAGCGTGAGGGTCGGCTCGGTCAACGCGGCGGTCATCGCAACCGTAGCCGACCTGGTAGAAGAACCTTTCACAACTGACACATACGCTGGGCTAGGTGAGCTTCCGCATTTCAACCCAGACTTGGACCACGACCCCCTTCCGGCACACGTCGCAGAACTGCGGGCAGCAATTCGAGGGGCATCTGCACTCCTAATCAGCACTCCCGAGTATGCAGGGGCGATGCCTGGGTCGCTCAAGAATCTGCTCGAGTGGACCGTCGGAGGGGTCGAGATTTCGGACAAGCCGACTGGGTGGATCAACCCTTCGACAAACCCACTCAGGGCAAAAAACACCTATGCATCGCTTGCAACTGTCCTGGAGTACACGGGTGCGACCCTGGTCAGTGGTGCCTGTGTTGACGTGCCGGTCCCAAGGCAGTCGATCGGGGCAGATGGGGTCATCGAAGACCAAGCGATTCGTAGAGCGATATCGGAGGCAATCGAGGCACTGACACAGTCCATAGGCTAGGGAACGCAATTCGCGGCTGGCGCGGAACGCAACTCTCATTCCGTTACCAAAAGCTGCGGTAGAGCATCCTCGACCGGGCCCCGTCGCCTTAGCTCACCAACTTGTGGCCCGTAGCTCGCAGAACGTCCCTAACCACACGAGAGCGTAAGAAACAGCGTGTTCGGGATGCCCCGCGACGCTTCTGATGTTGCCCGGGGTTAAGTGAGCTGACCAAATCTTGGGCGAGCTGCAGATGCCTGAGCTTCGCCAGCATGACACCAATCGTCCCGGCCCATGATGTGAGCTCGTAGTGCCCGAAAAAGGATCCCTGGACGGGACGGTAGCGCTAAAAATTTGTGCGGCACTTTGCTGTTCAAGCGATTCGCCGGCGAACATCCTTGAGAGATTTGACGCCTTCGTGACGAAGGATCCTAATCGTCATGACGATCACCAGGGCGTGCAGAAGGGCCAAGATAAGCGTGGCGCTAAATTCATTGAGGAATGCCACTGTCATAACAATGAAAAACAATGAGTAGACGATGGCAGCAACCAATGGTGCTGGACTCATCGTCTTTAGCCCGCTTAGATTCCAGATTCCAATGAGAAGACCTCCGAGAGACACCATGCTGAGACCCACGATCACAGCGACAACGGTTGCGATCCATCCGGCAGATACGCGAGTCCCCGCGGCCTGGTACTCGAGGAATTGTCCGTTGATCGCAACGGCACTATTGACGGTGACCCCTGCCATGAACAGTGCCGACATCAAGTCGATGAACCCGAGACAGTAACGCCTGAATCTCGTGGCTCCATCCGGTAAAACACCCGGTGCCGGTGCTTGGGTATTAGGCAGCACTCCGGTACCCGATTTGTCGGTCTGCGGCTGCAGTTCGTTGTCCATTTGCGCTCCCTCTCGCGTGTACGGCGGAAGCGTCGCGCTTTCCATCCGGAAGTGTATCCCGCAATACGACGAAGCCGCCCTTACAACGTGGCGTACTCCAAACGCTGCCCATAAGCGGGTCCCTTATCGGAAACTCATCGCGGCAGCGGACGAAGTTTGAAAATGATAATTCCGAGGTACTTGTTCATCCACGCCAGCTTCTGATGGTAGCGACGACCTGCGTCCGCGGATAGTCGTGGCTCGACGGCGGCTTCTTTCCAGAGACCGGCTGCACTGAAGATGTCGAGCGAGTCAGAAACCGTGTAGGTCTGCTTAGCCAGGGAAATGTGTTCATTCCACCCGCTGCGATAAGAGAACGTACTGCCAGAGAATCGCTCCTCTCCCGTAGGCTGGTCCCTTACCGGACATAAGGGCCGAGCGGGAACGAAGACACCGCTCTACGAGTTCTAGAGTCAGGAATCGCGAGCCGGGGCTTGGTCATCCGAGGGACCGGACTGTCGGATATATCCGCTGGATGCGGGCATCCACATCGTCACAGAACCTGCGAACGTCAAAATCAGGACCATTACCGTAAGCGGCGTCAGGACGAGATTGAAAACTCCTCCGAGAGCTAAAACAGCCAAGATGGAAAGAACCACCCTCGCCCAGCGTTGACCTCGAAGGAGTCCCAATGCTGCCCTGACCTGAATGACCGTAAATAGGAGCAGGAACAGACCGCCAACGAGGACAACAATCACGCTTGGCTCACGCGTGATGATCAAGATGACTGGCTGAAAGCAAGCCAGGATCGCACTTGCCAGCCAGAGGTAAGTTGACATTCGAAGGACTTTTGGGACGGTGCCTGCTGTCATATGTGCAATGGGATGAACCATCTTCGAATCCTCAATCTCCAGCTACTTGTTGAGGCGGCTAGACCGCAAGGTCTCCAGACTACAGCCGAGCGAATATCTGCCCCTTATTCGGTTGGTTGGGTATTGAGCCACGCAGCGTGCCGCCCTTCCTCCTCAATCTGTAGCGAAAATGTCGTCGGTGCTGCCGACCCCGAACGGCTTCACCAAATCATTGACGGTCTCCTGGGCAACGCGCTGCGCGTCGGCCCGCCCGGCGGCCCCATCAGCCTCAGCGCACGAATCGAACCACCCAGCCTGGCTGGGACAACGCCCCTTCCGTTCAGTGGGCCAAGGGCAATTGCCATCGGGGTACATGACAGCGGGCCGGGCCTGACAACGGGGCACGCGCCTAAACCCGCACTTACGCACCAGCCCCTACCCCCTGAGGCAGAAGTGCGCCATCCCCAGTACGCCCCGGTACCCCTCTTCATAGGCAGCGCGCTGTTCCTCATATTGCCGGCGGACCTGCTCCGCGGCGGGATGGTCGGCGTCGTGTGCTTCCAACCAGCGGGTAAACCTGCCGCGGAACCCGGCCTCGAAGACGTCCCACTCCTGAATGCTCGCCTGGTCGTCGTCCACCACTTCGAAACCAGCGGCCAAGATCGCCTCGCCGTAAACGAGCCGGCCGCCGGGAAGCACCAGGGATCGAAGCGCGCGTAACGCTGCTGCGTAATCGAGTGGCTGTGCGTCCCCCACTGGCGGCCCCCAGATCTGGCTCGCACCGATGCAGATCACTGCGTCTGCGCGGCGATTCCGGACTTCCAGCCCAGGCATCGAATCGAACGTCGCCCTGTCGAGGAGTCCACGTTTAAATGCTTGTTGCCTCGCGCGTTCGATGGACTTGGACGAGGCGTCCACTCCGTGTCCCCGTGCCTGCGGGGCCGACGCCAAAACCCGAAGGAGCAATTCACCCCAACCGCACCCCATATCCAGGACCTCAGCGGTCACGTGGACCGACAACCGCGAAACGCAACCACCCCGGAATGCTAACCGGACCCTAACCACGCGGAAATACGGTGGCAACATTGCCGCGCCACACTGGAATAGCCGGCAAGTGCAGGCGCCCAGCTCCAGCCAGGAGGACACCATGCTGAAGGAAGTCCCAACTCACACAACACGTATACGCGCGATCAGCCAGCTCCACCGCGGAGACGAGATCGAAGCCCGCCTGTCGGTCGGCCCCGCCTACGATGACGTGGTCATCCGCCGCGGACGGGTCCAGGAAACAGCGCCGGGAATCGGTGTCGTCTGGATCATGGATCACGCTTCAGGCATGAGAAAAGCGATCAATACCGATGAATGCAGTGTTTGGCGCGTCGCCTGAACAGGGCTCGACCCCGAACACCCGCTCAGCCGCCGGCCACGGACTGGATAATCAAGACCTCCTGGCCAGCCGCAACCTCCGTATCAAGACCCTTCAGACGCCGGACTTCATCCCCGTTCACGTAAATATTCACGAAACGGCGAAGCGCCCCGGTCTCATCACGCAAGCGCCTGGCCAGCACCGGATATTCTCCGGTGACTGAGTCCAGCAACTGTCCCACGGTCACAGCCCCGTCGGCGGACGCAGTCAGATAGGACTGTCCGCCGACGAGCGGCTGCAGGACGCCAGGCAACAGGACCGTATAGTCAGCCACAGCGGACCTAACCGGGTACCGGGGCGTCGGGTTGGTCTTCGGGAGACACAGCCGTCTCGGCGGCTGCATCCACAATGACAGCGGCCTCTGCCAGCACTGTTGCCTCCGCGGCAGCAAGCGGCGCTTCCGCCCCTGCCGGGTTTCCAACCACGACGGCGGCACGCACGCTCAGTACGTCCGGCAAGTGTGCTGCCACTTCAATGAAGGTCACGCCCTCGTCGGCGCTGGCGTAGACGGTGCCGCCGCGGGTGCCGAAATACACGCCAACGGGCTCGGCCGTGTCCACCGATGCGGCGTCACGGAGGACCGCGTTGTATTCGTGGTCCGGGAGTCCGGCGTGGAGTTCCGTCCACGTATTTCCTGCATCGTGGGTCCTGTGCACGCTGAGCTTGCTGTCCGGCGGGATACGTTCGCCGTCGGCTTTGAGGGGAATCACCCAAGCCGTACCCTCGCGCCGTGGATGCGTCAGCATCACGAACCCAAAGTCCGCGGGCAGGCCTTCCGCGATTGAATTCCAGTTCTCGCCGTCATCATCAGTGCGGTACACGCCGTGATGGTTCTGCGCGTAAAGACGACCGTCGACGGCGGCGTCCGCAGCGATCTTGTGGACGCACTGGCCGAACTCAGGGTTGGGGTCGGGCATGAAGTAGGCAGATATCCCCTTGTTCCGGGGCTCCCACGACGTACCGCCGTCGAGCGATCTGTAAACGCCGCCCGTGCTCATGGCGACGTGCACTTTCTCGCCGCTCGGGTCCACCACGATCGAGTGCGCCGCCGCGCCACCATAGCCTGCACCCCACTCACTGCGGTGGGGGTGGTCCCACAGTCCGCGGTTCAGTTCGAAGTGCTGGCCGCCGTCGGTCGATTTCCACACCGAAATCGGCTCGCAACCAGCCCACACGACGCCGGGCCGGGAGTCGGCGTCGGGGTGGATCTGCCAAATGCGCTCCAGGGCCGCGTCAGTATCTTCGGGGAATTTGATGGCACCTTGTTCGGGCTCGGTCCACGTGGTGCCAAGGTCATCGGAGTGGACAACGGTGGGACCCCAATGTTCGGAACGCACCCCCACCATGATCCGTGTTTTGCCGTCCCGGGTGTCTATTCCGATGCTCGGTATCTCGCTCATCAGGAAATGTGGGCCGGAGATGGACCAGTCCTTGCGGTCTGTGCTGGTTGCGAGCCACAGGCCTTTCTTGGTCCCGATCGCTAAGAGGTAACTCTCTGGGGTAGCCATGAACCCATGCAACCATCCGCTGGATGGCGAGGGCAATGGTTTTCTTCGGGCGCATCTCCAAGCGCCGAAACCGCAAACCGGTACCCCGGGGCCTATTCACTGTTGGGGGAAAACATGCTTGACTATTGACTTTGCGGCCGAATTCGGTCGCAGTAACAACCTTGGGGGATTAAATGAATCACGGAGATGGCAGCCAATGATAATTCTGACTGGGAGCTCCTTGGTTACTGGCCGGTAGCGGGACCGTTTTTATGAATTCGCTTGCATTGCAAGAGGGAACGATCGTCCTGGACCCCTTCGCCGTCCGAATCATCCTTGGTTTGGTGACCTTGGCACTGATTGTCATCTCGTGCGTTACGTCGCAACGGAAACGCACCCCCTACGCCGACTGGTGGCGGGCGGCCCTCTTCCTGTTCTTCGTCGGGAACGCCGCTTTCCTGTTAAACAGCACGCCTTTCCAATGGTGGGCCAACCCTGCTGGTAAGTTCCTGGTGGTGGCCGGCGCCTTCTGTGTCTGGGCGGGAGCGCGCACTCTCCGCGACCGTCAGGCCACTCTGTGGCAGCTGCTGCCGGGACCGATACTGGCAGGTTTGGCCTCCATCCTGGATGACCCAGGTTCAAGCGTGTGGTCAGGCGGGGTGGCTTACCTGGCAATGACCACAGCCGGAATCTCTTTTGCCGCAATTGAACTGTGGTTCACAAGGTCGGCCCGGTCCAGAATCACCAAGTTTCTGTCCATCATGGCTGGGCTGACGGCCGCCTATTACCTGCTGCGCACGCTTACTTACATTCTGTACGGTGCCGAAAGTTGGCTCTTCCGGACATATTTCGGCTACGCTCCTGCCGCCCTGATCCACCTTATGCTTCTGGTGGCGGTGTCATCCACCATGAATACCCTCAGCAACAGGCAACTCATCCGGCGCCTACGCGAGCGCGCGGAACGGGACCATTTGACGGGACTGCTCAACAGGGGCGCTTTCCTGGATTTGGCTGCCCGGGAACTTGCGCGCTCTTCGCAAGGCCGCGGCGCTGCGTTGATCCTGGCCGACCTGGACAACTTCAAGGCCGTCAATGACGAATATGGACATTCGGCGGGGGACGCCGCCCTCCGGGCCTTCGCGAAAGCCAGCTCAGCCGCCGTCAGGTCAACGGACCTCATAGGACGTTACGGCGGGGAGGAGTTCATCCTTTTCCTGCCCGGAGCCTCGCAGCAACGGGCCGAGGCCATTGCCTCGGACATCAGCAACCGCCTGGCTGCGATGGAGGGCACGGATGGCCTGCCCTTTCCGACGGTCAGTTACGGTGTCACGTCCACGGGGACCGGGGATCCTGACCTGGCGTTCATGATCAACGTGGCAGACGCCGCCCTGTACAGCGCAAAGGCCCAGGGCAGGAACCGGGTTGTGGGAGCGGACCCCTTGGACGCTGAATCGGCAGAGGACAAGGCAACACCTTAGGCATCGTCGCGCATCGGCTCCGGTGAGTGGCACGCACCCGTGAGCGCGTGCCACTCACCGTCCTAGCAGGCCGTCGGATCCCCGAACGGCAATGAGGTTCCTGCTATGCGCCAGAGGGAGCCGTCCCAGTGCATCGCATACTGGATCCGCCAATTCGAGCATGTCTGGCCGTTCCTGCCATGGGCCGCGTCCTGGATGGTCTGAAGGACTACATTGGCGTTCAGGTCATCCGCGGACTGTGTATTGGTGACGTTGTAGAGCTCGGCCTGGGTCCAGTAGGACGAACCCAGCCCTTCGCTCCACTTAACCGAGTCTCCAAAGGTCGCCTGGAGTTCGGGGGTGAGAATTTTGGAGGCCGCAGCGTATGCACCTTGGTTGATGCCTTGCCCGTGAAGAATCAGGCTCTGCCCTACGCTGCGGGCCTGATCGTGGTTCGCCGAAACAGTGAACGGAAAGAACCCTGATCCCGGCGCCGGCGCATTTCCGCATTCGTCGAAGGCCACAGGTGTGGACCGGGATTTCCATTCGTCCACAGCCGCGGAAACACGGGGTGCTGTTACTGCATAAGCGATGCCTTCTGCCCTGCCGTTGCCTTCGGGTTCAATGGTGACCACTACACCGGAAACCTTCCCGTCCTGGGTGATGAGCGGCCCTCCACTGTTCCCGTGATTTATGGCGGCGTCTGTTTGGATAAGGTTCGGGAGAGTCCGGTCACCGATGTGTTGTTCGACGTCGAGTGCGCTCACCGTTCCCCTGGTCAAGGTGAACGGATGGCCCAGGGGAAATCCGAGTGCGGCCACATCGCTCCCGACTGGGGGCTCGCTGCTTCGTAGTTGAAACTGATGGCCTTCCACAGGGCTTCGGGTTTTAACAACCGCGATGTCCGCCACGTCATTCTTGCCGAGAACCGTGCTATCTACGGAGGTCCGGCCGAAGGCGATGCTGATCGCGGATGCGTCACGAACAACATGGGCGGCCGTGACCACCAGGTCCGGTCCCACAAGGAACCCCGTACCCGTGTAACCGGCATCGCACGTCGTGACGGTCAACTGCCCCACGCCCGACTGCACTTGGGCAACCACGTCAGGCCACGTACTTGGCTCAGGAGACGTACTGGTGCTGGGGTCGGCAGCAGGGCTTCCGTTTGGGCTTGGCGTGCTCGGGGAAGGGGTGGGGACTTCTTGGCTGGTTGCTTGTGATGAAGACGTTTGAGGGGACGGACTGGAGCCGGCATTACAGCCCGTCGTCAAAAGACACAGGCTTATAGACGCTATGACTGTGCAACGGACAAAGGGGTTTGGTGTGCTGTTCATCAAGGACCTCCTGACGCTGAGGGCGAGCAGCGGCATGAGCGAGTTCTGGATCGCTCCTGCAACTGCGCCCTCAAAAGAAAAAGTCGGGTAAGCCGCCGTCGTAAGAGATTGATCATGGAATGGATATGCGAGACCCATGATGCAAATCGACGGCCGTTTACTCGACTCGTGTTTCCCAGCAAGCACATCGTAACTCCGGAAAAGCCGGCCAGGGAGAAACCGCCACGCCTTAGGCCTAGGCTGAAGTTGGCAAGATTCCCAAACCACGACGGAGGAAACCCATGACAGAAGCAAACACCACCACACGTGCGCAGCAACTGAAGGACCTTCACGAAGCACCGGAGATTTTGCGGGTTGTCAACGTCTGGGATGCCATCAGCGCCTCCACAGTTGCGGCCCTTCCGGAGACCAAGGCCATCGCCACCGCAGGGCATTCGATTGCTGCTGCGTTCGGCTACGCGGACGGAAAAATGCCGCTGGATGTGGCGCTCAGTGGGGTGGAGCGGATCGTCAAAGCCGTTGACCTGCCGGTCACAGCAGACCTCGACGACGGCTACCAGGACCCTGCCGAGACCATCCGCCGGGCCATTGGAATCGGGGTAGTGGGTGCGAACGTCGAGGACCGCTTGCGCCCCTTCGACGAGGCCGTTGCCCGGGTTCAGGCGATCATCAAGGCCGCCGAGGAGGAGGGCATTGCCTTCCAGCTGAACGCCCGCACGGACGCGATCGTCCGCGGCGGCGACCGCCCCATCAAGGACAGCCTCGACGACGCCATCGCGCGTGGCCGGGCGTTTCTCGACGCCGGCGCTGCTTTGGTTTTCGTGCCGGGCGCACTGACCCGCGAAACCATCGAGCCGCTGGTTGAGGGCCTCGGGCACGGGAAGCTCTCCGTCATTGGTGCTCCCGGCGCCCTTCCCGCGGCGGAGCTTCAGGAACTCGGCGTGGCACGGGTCTCTTACGGACCCTTCACCCAGCGAGTGGCCCTCCGCGCCCTTCAAGGCTTGGCCGCGGATCTGTACGGATCGGGTGTCATCCCTGCTGACACTCCTGCCCTGAACTAACCGCAGCAGCAAAGCAATAACCGGGTCCCGCCGCATTAACACGCGGCGGGACCCGTTTTCAGGAGCCTGCCCGCGTGTCGAAGGCCGCTGCCGATTCCCGGAGAAGACGTGCGACGGTATCCAGCGGCAGGCTCGTTGGCCTCCGCCGGTCGAAACGGCGGAGGGCAATGTGGCGGGTGCCCAAGCCCGGCACGTCCAGGATGTCCACGTTGTCCTGGACCACCCCGGTCAGTGCAAGGGTGGGAACAATCGCGACGCCTTCTCCGGCGGCGACCAGTGCGAATGCTGTGAGCGTGTCCTGGTACTGATGGACCGTCTCAATACGCGCACCGGTGGTGTGGCGAAGGCGACCCAGCACTGCGTCATTGGCTGCAGACGGCTCCACTCCGAGCCAGGGCAGGTGCAGCCGACTCAGGTCGATGCTGTCCGTGGCGAGCAAAGATCCAGCCGGCACCACCAACTTCCATGGCTCATCGAGCAAGGGCTCCTCGACCATTCCGGCGGCGAGCGGATGCTGCACCGCCGTCGCCGAATCCTGTTCGATCACTACGGCGTCGAGCTGTCGTTGCCTGAAAAGCCGCATGAGTGCTGGAAAGCTGTCCTCGACGATCCGGATCTGCAACTCGGGGTACAGGCTGCGCCACTCTGGCAGGCGTGGAATCACCACGGTGCGCATGAAACTGGTGAAGCCGCCGATGCGCACCATGCCTGCTACCTGGGCCTCGCCCTGCATCCGTGCACGCGCAACGTTGAGTGCCCGCTCGATCTCTTCGCCTGCTTCCGCCACCGCCAGTCCGGCCGGCGTCAGGACAGATCCCTTGGGTGTTCGCATGACCAAAGCCTGGCCCGCTTCGCTCTCAAGTTTGCTGAGTTGCTGGGACACTGCCGACGGCGTGATCCTCAGTTCATCGGCAGCGGCAAGAACGCCTCCAGTGCGTGCTACGGCAAGGAGGACAAGCAGCCGGCGCGGGTCCATTTCCATGTTAAGAAATCCTAAATACGGGATTCAGCGGAATGCAATTGATCTAAAGAAGAATCTCCAGCAATATCTATCTCAGAGCTGCTGTTCAGTCCAACGAAGGATGAGCCAGGGCAGCCCCAAATCCTAAAAATCACGCCACCGGCAACCCCAGCCGGGCGCTTCGTCCTGAAAGGAATCCGATGGAACTGCTGTGGGAAATGACCGGTTGGGCTGGCGCTGCCGCGATGCTCGGTTCGTACCTGTCGGTGTCCATGGGTTGGTTGAAGCCGGGCATCAGTTTCCAGACCGCGAACCTCTTCGGATCATGCGCCTTCATCATCAATGGCACGCTGCACGGAGCCTGGCCGTCGGTAGCCACCAACGTTGCGTGGTTCCTCATCTCAGCGGTGGCACTGCACCGCCTGCGGGCAGCGCAACAGCCTGCACGCGTGGAGGTTCCGGAGCAGCGATCACCGCTGACATCCGACACTGGCACCCACCTGGTCATTCCGGTCCCCCAAGCAGTGGTGAACTGCCCCTAACCTGCGGCATCACACAAGGTAACCTCGCGCCGTCGTCGTACTGTCCACCGCATAAGGTGGGCAATAGCCGCTGACCGACAGCTAAGGAGAGCCCCATGCCCGCCCCCGAACGCCCGTTGAAAAAGCTGGGATTCCTGACCATTGGACTCTTCGATCCCGCGGACCCGGCTGCGGGTCACCAGTCCACGCTGGACATCATCGAGCTGGGCGAGCAGTTGGGCTTCGACAGTGCCTGGCTGCGGCACCGGCACCTGCAGTTCGGCATCTCCTCGCCCGTCGCAGTGATGGCCGCGGCCAGCCAGCGCACCTCCAGGATCGAGCTTGGCACCGCCGTCACTCCGCTGGGATGGGAAAACCCGTTGCGCCTCGCTGAGGACCTGGCCACCGTGGACATCCTGGCGGGCGGACGCATCAATCCCGGGCTGAGCGTGGGCGAACCCATGAACTACGACACCGTGAAGCACGAGCTCTATCCTGACTCCGCGGACGTCGAAGACTTCAGCTACGCCCGCGTGGAACGGCTGGCCCGGCTGATCGCAGGGGAGAAGGTCCGCGAGTTCTCCGGCAAGCAGGGCGTAGTGGAGGAGTTCTCGAACCGGGTGGAGCCGCACTCCCCCGGGCTGCGGGACCGTCTTTGGTATGGGGCAGCCAGCCTGAAGTCGGCCCTGTGGGCTGGTGAGAACGGCTTCAACCTGCTCTCCAGCAGCGTGGTCTTTCCCTCCCCCGATGAAGAGCCGGACTTCGCCCGCGTCCAGCAAAACCAGATCCGTACGTACCGTGAAGCCGCCGCGGCGCAAGGGCACAAGCCTGCGAGGGTCTCGCAGGGACTGGTGGTGATCCCCACCGATTCGGCATCGGCCGCGCAGCGGGAGAAATACCAGCGTTACGTCGATGAGCGCACGCCCCGCACCAGTGTGCCGCAAGGACCCAAGGGCATGCTCTTCGCCAAGGACCTTATTGGCACCAGTGAGCAGATCGCCGAGCAACTATATGCGCACGCCGGGTTCCAGGAGGTGGACGAAGTCGCGTTTGCGTTGCCTTTCAGCTTCGACCACGAGGACTACGTCCAGATCCTCACGGACATTGCAGGCACCCTCGGCCCAGCCCTGGGATGGCGCCAAGGAAGCTAGTCCACGAACTCCGACTGCGTCTGGATGAACTCCCAATCCGCGTCGGTGAGCACTCCGCTCACCCTATCCGGATGCGGGCCGCCGGCCTCGGCAATGTGCTGCAGCACCTGCAGGGGAAGTTCGTCGGCACGCAGGTTCTCGCGCAGCCACTCCTTGCTGTCCAGGTGCAGATCGAGCCACCACATGTAAATTTCCATCGCAGACCGCCTTCCTTGGGATTAACCGTAGGCCCGGGCAAACAGTGTCTACAAGAGCCCCTTGTGGCGGGCCCGGCGTAGGGCCACTCTGTACGTAAGGGCCTCCCAAGGGGTGTCCCGTCGTAAGAGGACCCGCGATGGACTGTGACATCGAGCTGGAAATCGACGCCGGCTCTGCACGCGGCGAATACACGGTGCACGTGGTCCGTGCACCGGCGGGAGGGCACGCTTCGGGGGAGTTCAGGCTGGATGTGGACCGTGTACTGGACCGGCTTCCCCAGCTTGAGGCCACCGTCCTGGCCTCAGCCGTCGCTGCCCGACGGACCGCCCCGGTAGCCGAGATGGCCGTCCGTGAAGTAGGGCAGGATTTGTTCCAGGCCCTGTTCACCCGTGAGGTGTACGGAACGTACCGTGCCAGCCTGGGAGCGGCCCAGCATGCGGGGCAGCAACTCCGGGTGGTGCTGCGGCTGGCTGCGCCCGAGTTGGCCGCGATGCCCTGGGAGACGCTGTTCGACCCTGAAACGGAAACCTACTTGTGCCAAACCGAACCGCTGCTCCGGCACATCCCGGCCCCTGACTACAACCAGAATCCCCTGGACGTGGCTCCCCCGCTGCGCATCCTGGGAATTGTCGCCTCACCACGCGACCTCCCGGCCCTGGATGTCGCCACGGAAAAGGACCACCTCAGCAGGGCGTTGGCCGGTCCGGCGTCGGAGGGCCGCGTGGAACTGGTCTGGGCAAAGAGCGGTACCTGGGACGATGTGCAGTCCTTGCTGCTGGCCGGCCCATGGCACGTGGTGCATTTCGTGGGCCACGGCGACTACGACTCCCGGACTGACGAGGGCCGGATCGCGCTGGTGGGGCCCGACGGCAGGGCGGCGATGGTCCGGGCAGTCAGGCTCATGGCACTACTCAGTGTCGCATCCCCACGGCCACGGCTGGTGGTGCTCAACTCCTGTTCGTCGGGTGAAATGGGACAGTCCGACCTGTTCTCCGGGACCGCATCCGCGCTGGTCAGGAGCGGGATCGGCGCTGTGGCCGCCATGCAATTCGCTATTAGCGACTACGCGGCCATCGCCTTCGCCCACGGCTTCTACGCCGCCATAGCCAACGGCCGGACAGTGGACGAAGCCGCCCGCGTAGGCAGGATTTCGGTGATGGCCAGCCCCGACGGCACCTTGGAATGGGTCACCCCCGCCCTCTACGTCCGCGGCGGTTCCACCCAGCTGTTCACGCTGACAGGATCACCACGCGCAGCTTCCAACACGGAGGGCACGACGACGGCACGCGGCCCAGGCGGTCAGGCGGCAGCTTCCACTGCTCAGCCGGATGCGTTGGCCGGCCAAGCGCAACCCAGCCAAGCGCAAGCCAGCCAAACACAAGCCAGCCAGGCACACGCCGACGCTGAGCGGGCGATGAAGCGCGCCCAACTGCGCGCCCTTTACGTGCAGGCATCGGCGGAACTTCGCGCACGGCGTTTTGAGCAGGCCGTCGAGTTGTTCGAGGATCTCCTGACCCTGGAACCCGGATACCGGGACGCTGCCGCGCTTCGCGACCATGCCCGGCAACGGTTGGAGATGGCCAAGGTCTACCGATCGGCCTTGGAGGCTGAGGAATCCGGGGATTGGTTGGCCGCAGCCGACGGTTACGCCGTGGTCCAAGGCGACCCGGAATTCCCCGAAGCAGCCGCCCGGAAGCAGGACTGCGAGCGTCGGCAACGTATTTCTGACCTGCAGGGTGAGTTGCGCTACCACTCCTCCATGGGTGCCTGGGAGACGGTGCTGGACGTGTCCGCCGAGTTGGCCACGGCGGACCCGGCTTCGGCGGACCCTGACGGACTCGCAACCGCTGCAAGGGTTGAGATCGAGAAGAAGAAGCAAAAGGACACACCCAAGCCTGCCGCGCCAGAGGCCGCAGCGCGCGGTTCGTACACAGCTGCATCCCAAGCCCCAGCGCAACCCCACGCCCCTCCACCCAACCGGGTCCCGGCGTCGAACGCTGCTGTTTCCAGACCCCGCACCAAGGCCGTATCGCCGCCCCTCAACTGGATGCCACTCGCATGGGGCGGTGCCGCACTGGCAGTCGCGGGCGGACTCGGGGCGGGCTTCGCGGTCTACTTCCTCTGGTTCGACGACAACTACTGGTACGAAAGCGGCGGCGACGCATCGCTCAGGGTGGTCTACGGTTTGATCGCACCTTTTGGATATCTCATGCTCGCGGTCGCCGGCCTTCCTGATCGCACCGTCGTGGGCCGGGTGGTCATGGCTGGCTTGGTGGTTTCCCACGCAGTGTTCGGATTGGCTGGCCTCAACTACGCGGTGGAAGCGACGGCCGTCTACTCCAGTCTCCTCGTTGCCGGCCTGGGAATTTGGGCGGGGATCCTTGCCCTGCGTTTCCCGCCGCTGCGGACCCTGGGCTGGCTGTTGCTGCTGGCCACGGCAACCATCCCGTGTGTTTGGATCCAGGACAAGGGGACCTTCCTGGAGGAGTGGTACCGGACGCACGCCTATTTTGCCTTGGTGCAGCTCCTGGTTTTGTGCGGGGCCGGCATCGGCTTCGTGGTCGCCGCGCGCCGCCTGCGTGGGTTCTCCGGAAAGGGTCAGGAACATGAGCCGGTTGGTTGAGTTCACAACGGACGACGGCGGCACGGTGGTTGTGGAGGTCGCGAGCTCCGCGGGGAGCCTGGTCACCAGGGGCGGGGACCACACCGGTGATTCCTCGGGGGTGTTCGCGAGGGCCCAACAGACGTTCGAGCGGGCGTTGGCACATGTCAGGCCAGCGGTCCAAGGGGTGATCGATGAGTTGCTGAGCCTCGAGAACCGGCCGGACGAGGTGAGCGTCGAGTTCGGAATCGACCTCCATGCCGAGGCGGGAGCTTTCATCGCCTCGGCAAGCACGGCATCGAACTTTAAGGTGCGGCTTACGTGGAACAAACCGGCCAACCCCAGCGCCACCAGCTAGGCCGCAGTTGAGGGGTCGGCGCCCTGTTCAACACCACGCAGCGGCGCAACAATAAGGGTATGGCTGCAGAAGATTTCAGCGGACCGATCCCCTTGGTGGTGGGAGTGCTGCCGGACCAGCATGTGGAGGTCCTCCAGACGGCACGGACCTTGGCCGAACAGCTGGGCGTGCCGCTTGTTTGTGCGTACGTGGACGAGGCCAGCTACCTCGTCGAGTGGGATCCGGCCCGTGATGCGCACCGGATGTCGTTGCACCCCGAGAAGGACCAGGCCGACGTCGAGGCGGTTCGCGGGGACTTGGGCAAGGTCATCGGCGACGCGCTTGACGGTGGAACCGCTGACTGGACCCTGCGTCTTCTTGCCGGGGATCCTGCCCGCGCCCTTGGTCGGCTCGCCGAGGACATCAAAGCGTCGATGATCATTGTGGGCACCCCTGAGCCTGGTTTGGGGCACCGTATTTCCGAGGCCCTGAACGGCTCGGTTGCGGCTTGGCTCAGCCATCACCAGCGCCGCCCGGTGCTGATCGTGCCCCAGAAAAAGAGGCAGGAAGCGGCCCATCGAAACTAAAGCGAAAGTACTTATTCGAGGTGGTGGCAATGGGGTCCTGGGCAACGTAGAGTAATTACTGCAGGCCGGTGAAAGCCCCTGCTCAAAGACCGCTCCGGAGTGCGTATCCCCCAATAACGCACTCCGGAGCTCTTTGTTTAAGCCCGGGTTTCTTCCCGCGCCGCCACCACCTTCTTTGACTCGCAAACGGCCCCGACACACCCTTGCGCAGGTGTGTCGGGGCCGTTTCAGTTTCAACGTTGGTGGGGGCGGCACGGCTTGCAGGACGAAGCGTACGACGCCGGCCCTCACCTGGTGTGCGGGAACCTCACCTTACGAAGGTGTACAGCAGCGCCGCCATTCCGAAGCCAACAATGGACAGCACGGTCTCCAGCACGGTCCACGTCTTCAGGGTGTCCTTGACGGACATGTTGAAGTACTTGGAGATGATCCAGAACCCGCCATCGTTCACGTGGCTGGCGATGATGGAGCCGGAGGAGATGGCCACGACGATCAGTGCGAGCTGGGGCTGGGAGTAACCCGTGGCCAGGCTGGGGGCGAGGATGCCGCCAGTGGTCACGATCGCCACCGTTGCCGAGCCCTGCGCGATGCGCATCCCTGCGCTGATCACGAACGCGGACAGGATGATCGGCAGGCCGGCCTGGGCCAGCGAATCCGCCACGGCCTTGCCCACACCGGTAGCCGACAGCACCGCTCCGAAGAACGCACCGGCGCCAACAACCAGCAGGATCATGCCCACGGGACGCAACGACGAGCCCGTGATTTCGCTGAGCTCGGCGGAGGTCATGCCGCGGCGGATACCCAACAGCCACATGGCCAGGAGCACGGCCACGGTGAGTGCGATGGCCGGGTTGCCGAAGAACTGGAGGATGTCCCGGAAAACACCGGCGGGAGCAAAGATGTTACCGAACGTGCCGCCGAGGATGAGGATCATGGGCAGGCCGATGGCAAGCAGGACCAGGCCGATGGAGGGTTCGTTGCCCTTGGCGGTGTCCGCTTCGGCAACAATCCGGTCCTCGGGGACTGAGACCATGACGCGCTTGCCAATGTAGGTGCCCCACAAAATACCGGAGGCGAACCACGCTGGGATACCGCAGATCAGGCCCATGAGGATGATCCAGCCAAGGTCTACGTGGAACAGTCCGGCAGCGGCCACGGGGCCGGGGTGTGGCGGAAGGAAAGCGTGGGTGACGGACAGGCCTGCCAGCAGCGGCAGGGCATACAGTGCCAGTGACTTGCCGCCACGAATGGCAGCGACGTACACCAGGGGCGCCAGGACGAAGATGCCGATATCGAAGAACACCGGGATACCCAGCACGAAGCCGGTGATGCCCATAGCCAGCGGGGTGCCCTTTTCGCCGAAGATCTTCACGAGCCTTCCCAGCAGCACTTCCGCGCCGCCGGACCGTTCGAGGATCGCGCCAAGGACGGTACCGAGGCCAATGATCACTGTGATGTGGCCGAGGATGCCCGCGAAGCCCTTCTCAATAAGTGCGTCACTGCTCTTGGTGGCCGAACCGACCAGCGCTTCCACGGAGATCCCGCCCACCAAGGCCACGATCACACCCGTTCCCACCAGGGCGATGAACGGCTCGAGCTTGACCTTGATGATCAGGAACAGCAGAAGGGCGATGCCTGCACCCGCCAGGAGGAGCAGGCCGGCGGTGTCGTGCCGCAGCCATTCAAGGAATTCATTCATGGGCGTATCTTTCTGGGTGAGTCCTACTTGAGGGTGCCGGTGAAGGCGGCGGCACGTGCCGCGATGTCTGCCCAGTCGCCTGCGGCAACTGCCGCGGGCGGGACTACGCTGGTGCCGCAGCAGACTGCGGCAGCACCGGCGTCGAGGTAGCTCTTGGCGTTGGAGGCATCGATGCCCCCTGAAGGCAGCAGGCGGATCCCGGGGTAGGGGCCCTGCAAATCCTTCAAATACGCCGGACCGAGCTGCCGGGCGGGGAAAATCTTGACGGCGGCTGAACCCAGGTCCAGGGCCTGCGCCACCTCGGTGGGGGTCATGGCGCCCAGGCTGAAGGGGATACCCGCAGCCGCGGCGACGGCGGCGACCTCGGGCCGGAGGCCCGGCGTCACCAGGAACTGCGCGCCGGCGTCGATCGCTGCACGGGCTTGGTCGGCGGTCATCACCGTTCCAATTCCGACGGCGGCACCATGCTCCGCTGCGGTCTCCGCCGCACGCTTGACGTGCTTGAGTGCATCCGGGGTGGTGAACGTCAGCTCAACACTGCGGATGCCGCCGTCGGCCAGTGCCCTGCAGAGATCCGCGGCGTCCGTGATGGAGGGCGCGCGGACCACGGCGAGGGTGCGGTCGGCTTCGAGCTGCTGGACGAACTCTTCGGGGGTCATGGGGTGCTGCTTCCTTCTCGGGTGAGGCCGTCGCTGCTGCGACGCAGGGCGCGGCCGGCGCGCGCGCCGGTGGGGTTGCCGCCGTCGATCGCTGCCGTGCCATTGACGAAGACGTACTGGATGCCGCTGGCGGCTTGGCGGGGGTTCTCAAAAGTGGCGGTATCGCGGATGGTTTCCGGATCGAAAAGCACGACGTCGGCCGCGTAGCCTTCGCGGACCAGTCCCCTCTTGTGGAGCTTGAGTCGTGCGGCAGGCCGGCCACTGAGGTGGTGGACCATTTCCTCGAGGCTCAGCAGTCCCAGGTCGCGGGAGTAGTGGCCGAGGTAGCGGGGAAACGTGCCCCAGGCGCGGGGGTGTGGCTTGGCGCCGACCAGGAGTCCGTCGCTGCCACCGGTGTGGGTGCGGTGCTTCATGATCGCCTGCACGTTTTCTTCGTGGCCCACATGCTGCAGGATGCCGGTGCCGAGGCGGTCCTCGGTGAGGATGCTCGCGAAGACGTCGAAGGGCTCCTGGCCCGCTGCGGAAGCGATGTCCCTGATGGTCTTGCCCACGTGACCGGCGAGCGCCGGGTTCTGGACGCCGCTGATTTCCAGGGTGTCCCACTCGGCAACCACGCCGTGGCAGCCGTCGGATCCGTAGATCTCCACGGCCTCACGGATGCGCGCACGGGTTTCCGGATCTGCCAGCCGCGCCAAGGTGGCATCCGTTCCGCCGGACGAGGCCCAGCTGGGGAGGATCGCCGAGAGCGTGGTGGCCCCGGGGAGGTAGGGGTAGGTGTCCAGGGTGATGTCCACGCCTTGGTCGAGCGCGGAGTCGATCAGGTCCAGGAGTTCCCCGGCGCGGCCTTTGTTCTCTGCGAAGTTCATAGTGGCGTGGGACAGGTGGAGGGCACATCCGGTGTCGCGGCTCAGCCCGATCATCTCGGCGTACGCGTCCAGCGCACCCTTGCCGTAGGAGCGGTGGTGCGGCGCGTAGAAGCCACCCAGCTCCCCTACTGTCCGGCAGAGCCCGGCGAGTTCTTCGGTCTGCGCGTACATGCCCGGGGTGTAGGTCAGCCCGGAGCTCATGCCCACGGCTCCGTCCTCCATCGCTGTGCGGATGACGTCCTGCATCTTCTGCTGTTGCTCCGGGGTGGGGTCACCCTCGGCGAAGCCCATCACCATGGCCCGGACGGTTCCCTGGGGTACCAGGTAGGCGGCGTTGGTGGCGATGCGGCCGCCGTCTTCAAGCTGATCGAGGCGGTCCAGGTACTCTCCGACCGTCCGCCAGTTCCAGGCGAAGTCGGCCGGGTTGTCGTTCCAGCCGGCGATCTTCTCCCGGACACCGGCGAGCGTGGCGTCGTCCACCGGCGCATAGGAGAGCCCATCCTGGCCCAGCAGTTCCGTGGTGACGCCCTGGCTGAGCTTGGCGTAGTGGTCCCTGTTGACCAGCAGTTGCAGGTCCGAGTGCGCGTGCATGTCGATGAAACCGGGGCTGAGGACCAGTCCTGTGGCATCGATGACACGGTCCGCGCCGGTTTCCGCGGCGGTGAGGGTCCCGGCGTCGACGATCGCGGCAATCACCGCACCATCCAGGAGGACGTCTGCGGGGCGGCGGTCCGCTCCGGTTCCGTCCACCAGGGTGGCGTTGCTGATCAGGGTCTTCATGGCGTCCTAGAAGAAGGTATGGATGAGGTCGACGACGGTTTGCTCGCCTGTGCTGTTTGCGGATGCAGCGCCCGCGAGGACCGGAATGACGGTCCACTTGTCGAACGCGGTGCACGGGTGTGACAGGCCCAGGCGCACGACGTCGCCGGGGCGCACAGTGGTGGTGGCGGCGTCGTAGGTCATGAAGGAGTGCTGATCGTTAACTGACGTGATTTCAGCTCCGACCAGGGGCGTCATGGCATCACCCAGGGCTGGTCCGATGAGCTGCGGCTCGGGCAGCCCCTCATCGAAGGGGAGGTCACGCTTGCCGGCATCAAGGATGGCCAAGCCGGGTTCCGTCTGGGAAACAACACGGGCCCAACCGTGCATTCCGGCTGTGAACGGCTGATCCCCGTCCCGGGAGAAGGGGGAGATCCCGCGGTAAAACCCGTCGTCGTGGATGATGTAGGCGCCGCTGCGGATCATAAGGTCCACGCGCTTTTCTTCGGACGATGAGCCGTCGTTGATGCACGGCGACAGGACCGAGACCACGTCGTCAAAGTACGCGCTGCCGCCCGCGGTGAGGATCACGTCGCTGGAACCGTACAGTCCCTCGTCGAGCAACCGCTCGTGAAGCAGCCGCATCTGGGCGAGGTAGCCACGGACGGCGGCCAGGCCGGCGTCGTCCGCTGTGTGCGCGAGCGAGCCTTCGTAACCGCTGACCCCCACCAGGCGCAGGTTCGGCGAGGCCGAGATGGCGCGGGCCACGTCCATGGCGGCATCCACACCGCGTGCACCCGTCCTGCCGCCGTGGGCGCCGAGTTCCACCAGGACCTCCAGGACGGCATCGCTGCCGGCCAAGGTCCGGTTGATGATGTCGACGGTTCCCGGGGAGTCGATCCAGGACAGGATCGTGGAGTCCTGGGACGCCACCCACTCGATGGCCCGTGGATCCGTGAGGCTGTTGGCGAGCTGCAGGTTCCGGACACCGAAAGCCCGGGCCACGCGAAGCTGCGCGAAATTGGCCAGCGTGATGCCCCATGCGCCACGGTTCAACTGCTCGGCCCAGAGCTGCGGGGACATGGTGGTCTTTCCGTGCGGGGCGAGCAGCACGCCCTTTTCGGCGCACCAGTTCGCGAGGCGGTCAGCGTTGGCCGTCAGCGCGTCGGCATCGAGTGTCAGCAGCGGCGTCTGGAGGTCTGCCAGTGTGTGCTTGGCGGCGAGGAAGTCCGCGTGGGTGGTCCCGTTTTCGCTTGCCGGCACGGCTTTGTGGCGCCAGTCGAGGCGGCGTTCGGCAAGGTCCTTCACGGCGGATGCCGAGATGGCTTCGGAGGTGTTCACGCGTTTCGTTCCCTTCGCGGTGCTGCGATAGTGCGGCTGCGGGATAGTGGCCGCCGGTTCATGCGTTGCGTTACAGTTCATGCGTTGCGTATTTTGCAACGCTGGTTGCAAACCTGATGGTGATATGTCTAACATGGTGGCGGATCGAGAGTCAAGGCCGCTTGGCGGCACAAACAAGTGCGGGAGAACGATGCTTTCAGCTGTATGCGTTGGCGAAACCATGGCCATGCTTACCCCTGTCAACGCCGTTCCGCTGCACCTGGCAACCGAACTGCACTTCGGGATCGGCGGCGCTGAGTCCAACGTCGCCATGGGCCTCGCAGCCATGGGTCTGGACACCCATTGGGTCAGCCGCGTGGGCCGCGACGGCTTCGGCACGCGCATCCTGGACGAACTCCGCGACCACTACGTGGGGGTTTCCGGCGTGGAGGTGGACCCCGTGCGACCCACCGGCCTGTACGTCAAAGTGCCTGCCCAGGACTCGGCGCCCGACGGCGGCAGTTCAGTTTTGTACTACCGGCAAGGATCTGCGGCCTCGGCCATGGGACGCGACACGCTCTCCAACCCTGACGTGTCATCACTGCTGGAGAACGCCGCGCTCATCCATTTGAGCGGGATCACCGCAGCCCTCTCCCCCGAATGCCTCTCCCTGCTGGAAGCCATCCTGAGCGCACCCCGGAACGGCCGGACCATCAGCTTCGACGTCAACTGGCGTTCCGCCTTATGGGCGGGCCAAGACCGTTCCGTCCTGCAGCGGCTGGCGAACCTGGCCGACGTCGTGCTGGTTGGAAAAGACGAAGCCGAGCACGCCTTCGGCACCACCGACGAAGCCGAACTCCGCCGCATGATGCCGGACCCGGACGTGTTGGTCATCAAGAACGAGGCGATCAGCGCCATAGCGCTCACCCGTTCGAGCGCTGACCCGGGGGGCACCCGGGAAGAGGTACCCGCATTGTCGGTGGCCGTCGTCGAGCCTGTAGGTGCCGGCGACTCGTTCGCCGCCGGTTACCTCAGCGGCATGCTGTTCGGACTCGGCCAAAAGGAGAGCCTGCGCAGAGGCCATGTTGCCGCTGCCTGCACCCTGACCGTCCACGGCGACCGCGGCCCGCTGCCCGACGCCGCCGAGCTCGCAGCCATCCTCGATTCTTCGGATGACGCCTGGGCTGCTATCCATGTTGAAGACGGACAATTCAGCAAACGGAGCGTGACACCTTGAGCCAGAGCCTCATGCGGGCCATCGACCTGCTCGGCGAACTCGCCGCCAAACCCGCAACCCTGGACGAGCTCGCGTCCAAGGCCGCCGTGCACAAAACCACCGTGATGCGGCTCCTGCACGCCATGGAGGAGAAACGCTTCGTGGTCCGCGACGAGGACCAGCGGTTCATGCTCGGCTCCAAGCTGTTCGAACTGTCCTCGCTGGCGCTGGAGCAGCGGGACATCCGCAAGGTCGCGCACCCCCACCTGGCCGAGCTCAACGGAAAAACCGGGCACACTGTGCACCTCGCCGCCTTCGAAGGAAATGAGGTGGTGTACATCGACAAGTTCGAGTCGCACCACCCCGTCCGCATGTACTCACGCATCGGCCTCACTGCATCGTTGCACTCGGCCGCCGTGTCCAAAGTCCTCCTCGCCGACATGCCGCGCAGCCGGCAGGAAAAGATCGCGGCGGGGCTGGACTACATCAAAGTTACCGAGAACACTTTGACTTCGCCGGAGGCCTTGCTGGCCGAACTTGAGCGGGTCAAGGACCAAGGCTGGGCCCACGACAACGCCGAGCACGAAGCTTTCGTGCATTGCATCGCGACCCCCATCCGCGATGCCAGCGGCGCCGTCGTAGCCGCAGCCTCTTGTTCGGTACCGGTAGTCATGCTCAGCTATGAAGGCCTGCTTGAGCTGCTGCCCGACCTCAAAGCCAGCACCGAGGCCATCTCCAACGACCTCGGCTGGATCAGCCACGAAAGGAACTCAGCATGAGTGAAAAGACCGTAGTACTGACCGAAAACGCCCCCGCCCCGGCGCACGTATTCTCCCAGGGCATCAAGAAGGGCGGCATGTTCCAGGTCTCCGGCCAGGGACCCATGGACCCCGCCACCAACCAGTACATCGGCGAAGGCGACGTCCGCGTCCAGACCCGTCGCACCCTGGACAACGTCAAGGCCATCCTCGAAGCCGGCGGCTCCTCCGTTGAAGACGTCCTCATGTTCCGCGTCTACCTCACCACCCGCGACGACTTCGCCGCCATGAACGAGGTCTACGGCGAGTTCATTCGCGAGAACGTCCCCAGCGGCCAGCTGCCCAGCCGCACCACGGTGTTCGTGGACCTGCCGCACGAGGTCATGCTGGTCGAGATCGACGCCCTGGCCGTCACGGCCTAGCGTTTCCCCGTCGCTGCCCCGCTGTTCCGTCGTTGCCCAACGACGCCGTAGCGGGGCAGCAACGTCCGACGCCGGCACTCACCGTAGTGCCGGGCCGCCCTACCTTTGAAAGCGAAGTTTCCACGGCGTGAGCGCGGACTCCAACTGCTCGCGGAGATTCATCTTGGAAGCACCTTCCACGCGTTCTTCAAAGTGGATAGGTACCTCGGCGATCTTCAGTCCCTGACGGACGGCTCGGTGGTTCATCTCTACCTGGAATGAGTAGCCATCGCTGCGAACGGTTGCGACGTCAATCCGGTTCAAGGCATCAGCCGTCCAGGCTTTGAACCCCGCCGTTGCGTCCTTGATCTTCGGGCCCAGGATCGCACTCACATAGAAGTTGGCCCAAGCCGAGAGTGCCTTGCGATACCACGGCCATTCCGCGGCCGTAGACCCGCCGGCGACATAGCGCGAGCCGATGACCAGCGCGGCGCCGGAGGTGCGGATCCGGTCAAGCATCGTGGGGATGGCCGAGACGGGGTGGGAGAGGTCTGCGTCCATTTGGATGACAACGTCCGAGTTCTCTGCCAAGGCCTTGGTCATTCCTGCGACATAAGCCCGCCCCAGCCCATCTTTTTCTTTGCGGTGCAAGACGGACACGTTCCCCTTGGAATCCGATGCCAGTTGGTCAGCCACCGCCCCGGTGCCATCGGGAGAATTGTCATCCACTACCAGGATATTGAGATTCGTGATCCCAAGCCCATCGAGCTGGGCAACAAGAACCGGCAAGTTCTCCCGCTCATTGTAGGTAGGCACAACAACGGTGATTTTCGGATTTTCTGCAGTCAAAACGTGGGTCCCCAATTCAGTGTTCGGACCCGGCATGGCGCACATGACGGGCCCAGCCAGTCTATTGACCATTTCTTGTTGACCGAATCGGCCACCATGAGGCCTGGCGTTTCCCGGCGGCACTCACCGTCAGGAAGGCACGCGCCTGGACACCACCGACGGCGGGACCGCCGGAACCCGCTGCCGTTTGGCGTACACCCTGGCCCGCTGGCTCGACAACGCCAGGAGCACCAGGATGTCCGTCGCCAGACCGGACAGGCCGGCTTCGAGAGTGAGATTGGCGCTCCCCGTGGAGTAGTCGACGGCTTGGGCCACGATCGAAATGGAGCTCAAGCCCATCGCAATCACGCGGGCACCATTGCTGCCGAGGAAAATCCGCCAAGCAAGGAAGACTTCACCGAGTCCGAAGAGCAGCACGATGACCGCCACGGTGACCAGTGCCGCCGTCGTGGTTTGTGGGTCTGTTGAGCTGTCATCGAAGGTGACGCCCTCAATGTCGCCGCCCGAGGTCAAAAGGGTGAGCGCCAGGACGAAGGCGGCCAGGGACCTGGCGACAACCAACGCCGCACCCATCATGATGGGCGCGGGCCGCCTGTCGCGACTGTCAGTCTGACGGGGAAGTTGATCGGTGGGCACCCGGACGCTGCGGGCATCGACAATGGGAAGGTCGCCGTCGGTGGAGATCGAATCGCCGCCGCCGTTGCGCGAGTGGTAGCCGGTGGAAAAGTCCTCGATGACCTGCACCGCGACGGCTGGCTCTGCAGCCGAAACGCTAGAGACAATATGGTCCCGTTCCACGTCTGTGTTCTGCTCGATCTTGTGTGTGACCTGCAGCGTGAAGAGTGAGAAGCCGACGCTGCGGTCGTAGGTTCCGGCGGCAAGCCAGTCCACTTTGTGCCCGCCGGGGAGGAGCCAACCTTCGGGGCAGCGCCAGAAACGGACGTGGTGGCGTTTGCCCGGATTGTTGTCCACTTCCTGCTGGTAGGCGAAGTCCTGCTGGCGGTCGAACAGGTAGAGCGGGCTCACCGGCGCCTCTGTATAGCTCTGCCGGAAAATGGTGGAACTGATGATTCGGCGGCTGCTGGCGAAGGTGACGTCGTCGGCCATGGTCCAACCGGCGGCCCGCATGATGGCGTGGATCTGGGTTTCGGCGCCCAGCAACGCAACGTTCACGGGATCACCCAGCAGTCCATCACTGGTCCTGGCGCGTCCAATGAAGTACCCGGGAACGTAGATCGTGGTGAGGATGCGGTGTAGTCGGGGCAGGAGCAAGTACGCGAGGAACGCCCAGAAAACGACGTAGAACCAGACTTGGCCCCACCCCAGCTGAAAGCTTTCGCCCACCAGCAGGAAAGCAAGCCAAATGGTTGCCGCACCGCCTAGGATGAAGAACGCATGATCCAGCCGGCTGTCGGTCACGTTGAGGCGTGGCACCTTATCCATGAAGCTCCCCCTTTTGCTTCTTAAGCTTCGGGGTTGGGGCTGGGGTTGTACATGGGGTAGGCGGGATTAAGCCCTCAATGGGCTCTCGACGGGCAGCCTGTTGTTCCCGATCAGCCACTGCAGTGCCTCGCGGACAGCCTGTTCCGGTTCATACCGCGGCGCATACCCCAGCAGCGCCTTGGCCTTTTCGATGCTGACGCAGTGGTTGCGGGAGAGGTGGGCCCAGCTCGTGTCAGCGTTTTCCGGCGTGGTCGTCCCGCGGAAATCGTCCCAACTGACCGTGTCAAAGTGCGGCTCCTGCCCGAACCACGACGCCGCAAATTCCAGGTAGCCGCGAACTGTCAGGGCCGATGGAGCCACGATGTTGAAGTCCTCCCCGCCAGCCGCCTCCCGCCGCTGGATGGCCTTTTCGAAGGCTTGGGCGAGGTCGTCGGCGTGGACGTGGTGCATCAGTTCCGTGCCACTTCCCGGGATCTGGAGGGGCTGTCCGGCGGAAATCCGTTCCCAGACGGAAGGATCGAAATTCCCCAGTGGGCCTACCGGATGCCAGCCCGGCCCTACGATGTGTCCGGGGTGCAGCGACGTGGTGACCAGACCGCCGTCGGCCGTTTCCTTTTTCAGCATCCGGGCGATGTCGCGTTTTTGGATGCCGTAGTCATCCAGCGGCTCCGCAGTGGAGTGCGAGTCCTCAGAGATGGGCAGCTTCCGGCTCGCACCGTAGCGCCAGATGGACCCGCAGTGCAGGAGATGACCCACCTCGCCGCGGAGCCGGTTCACCAAGTTCGTGGCTGAGTCGAGCGTGAAGCACACCAGGTCAACAACGACGTCGGCACCCAAGTCAGCGACCCGGTCACCAAAAGTGCCCTCCCGGTCCTCCTGCGCGCGGTCCGCGGTGACCTGGCGGACCTGCTGCCACTCGGGGGTGTCGATGTAGGGCGTGCTGGTGCCGCGGGTGATGTTGATGACCTCATGGCCGCCGCGCACTAGCCTGGGAACGAGGAACGAGCCGATGTGGCCACTGCCACCGATGACGACGATTTTCATGGTTCTCCTGCGCTGGGTGGGGCGTGGGTGTTCACTGTACGTGACCGGATCTTGGCGCGCGATCCCCCGGCCCACTCGCCATTGGTTCACTAGGGTGGAGAGAAGCCCAGAGTGAGGATCACCAAATGGACACCGCTGCCAGCGACATCGCCGTGGACCGGCACTACGATTTGATCATCATCGGCACCGGGTCCGGGAACTCGATTCCCGGACCGGAGTTCGAAGACCGGTCGATCGCGATCATCGAAGAAGGAACGTTCGGTGGTACCTGCCTGAATGTCGGCTGCATTCCGTCAAAGATGTACGTTCACACTGCCGACACCGCACTGGAGATTGCTGACTCCAAGCAACTGGGCCTCGACGCCCAGCTCAACTCCGTGGACTGGCCGGGCATAGTCGAGCGTATCTTTGAAAAACGGATCGACCCCATTGCCGCTTCAGGCGAGGATTACCGCCGTGGCCCGCGGAGCCCAAACATCGACGTCTACGACCACCACGCCGTTTTCGTCGGAGAACGTACTTTGCGCATAGGTGAAGGCGCCCACCAAAAAACCATCTCCGGTGACCAGGTAGTCATCGCCGCCGGCTCCAGGCCCATGATTCCCGATGCCATCGCAGCTTCGGGCGTGCGGTATTACACCAACGAGGACATCATGCGGCTGCCGGAGTTGCCCAAATCCTTGGTGATCATTGGCGGGGGCTACATCGCCATGGAGTTCGGCCACGTGTTCGACGCCCTCGGCACCGACGTCACCATCATTCCCCGCTCAACGCTCCTGCGGCATCTGGATCACGACCTCCACGACCGGTTCAACGCCCTGGCCGCCAAACGCTTCGACATCCGGCCGGGCCGGAGCACCATAGGAGCCGAGCAGACAGACCAAGGCATAACAGTCAGGCTCGACGACGGCACCTCCGCCACCGGCGAGGTACTGCTGGTAGCCACGGGGCGCATCCCCAACGGGGACCTGCTGGACCCCGCCGCCGGCGGGATCGAGATGAATGGGCATGGACGCATCAAGGTCGACGAGTACGGGCGGTCAACCTCCGCGCCCGGTGTCTGGGCCCTTGGCGATGTCTCTTCCCCCTACATGCTCAAGCACGTCGCCAACGCCGAGATGCGCTCCGTGCGCCACAATCTGCTGAACCCGGACAACCTCCGAAAAATGCCGCACGACCATGTTCCCGCGGCCACGTTCACCAACCCGCAAATCGCAACCGTGGGCATGACCGAAGCCCAAGCCCGCGAAAACGGCTACAACCTGACCGTCAAAATCCAGGACTACGGAGACGTCGCATACGGCTGGGCTTTGGAGGACACCACCGGGATCTGCAAACTCATCGCCGACCGCGACACCGGCAAACTCCTCGGCGCCCACTACATGGGACCCCAAGCATCCACTCTCATCCAACAGATGATCACCGTCCTGGCCTTCGACCTCGACGTGCGCGACTTCGCCGCCAAACAGTACTGGATCCACCCCGCACTGCCCGAAGTCACCGAAAACGCGTTGCTCGGCCTCACCTTCAACGGGACGGGACCGCGGTGATGTGGGTGGCGGCGTGAACGATTCGGGTCGGCGGATTCAGCTTTACAGAACGTTCGTTGTCGGCTCTTAAAGTACGGGAGTTCTCGCATCCAAGGTGTCGGGTTGACCTATTTTGGACATTTCTCGCCCAACTGCAGTCAATCGAGTAGCGCCACGCCGAACTCAGCGACGACGGCCCGCAACTCTCTGAGGTAGCGCTGCGCCTGGTCGGTGAGGGGGATTGAGGCGTGGCCGATCCAGCCGATCTCGATGCGTTCGTCAACGTCCAGCGGAATCGCGACGATCTCCGGGTCGAGCTGCCCGCTGATGATACCCGTCGAGATCGTGTAGCCGTGGAGCCCGATCATGAGGTTGAAGATCGTGGCACGGTCAGAGACCCGGATCTCCTGCTTACTGGACAAGGTGGAGAGAATCTCCTCGGCGAAGTAAAAAGAGTTGTTCGCACCTTGATCGAAGGTTAGCCGCGGCATGTCGGCGAGATCGGCGAGAGTCGCACGCTCTTTTGAGGCCAGCGGGTTGTTCCGTGAAATGAAAATGTGCGGATCGGCGAGGAAAAGAGGAGTGAACGCGAGCCCGGATTCCCGGAGCAGCTTGTCGATGACCTTCCGGTTGAAATCATTCCGGTAGAGGATCCCTATCTCGCTGCGGAGCGTCCGGACATCCTCGATGATGTCCCAGGTACGGGATTCACGCAGCGAGAACTCGTATTCGGCCACCTCAGTGGCTTTGACCATCCGAACGAAGGCGTCCACCGCGAACGAGTAGTGCTGCGTCGACACACCGAGCAGGCGTCGCCGCGGTGGCCTGCCGAGGTAGCGCTGCTCGAGGAGGGCGAACTGCTCCACCACTTGCCTCGCGTAACCGAGGAACTCCACCCCGTCGGCGGTGAGGGTGACTCCGCGGGCAGAGCGAACCAGGAGCGCACGGCCCACCCGGGCCTCAAGGTCCTTCATCGCCGCAGACATTGTCGGCTGCGCTACGTAGAGAAGGTCGGCGGCCGCGGAGATCGAACCCTCAGCTGCAACCTCTATGAAGTAACGGAGTTGCTGCAGGGTCAATCCGCTCGAAATCTGGGCCATAGGAAGATTCTATAGGCATGCATAGCAAGCACTAGTTACCTGATACCCCACAGAAGGCTGCACCATGAATACATACCCCTCGGAAAGGCCGTCTCCGGCCCATCAACGGATTGGCATCACATGGCAGACGACTTCACCTTCAGTATCACCACGACTCCCTTCGACGAGGACTACTCCCCGTCGGAAGGCTCGCGGATCACCACGAATTTCGCCAACCTGGCACGGGGCGAGCACCGCCAGGAGAACCTCCGCAACGCCTTGACCATGATTCGGCGCCGCTTCAACGATCTCGCGAGCTGGGACAACCCGGACCGGGACCGTTACACCCTCGAGCTTGAAATCGTTTCCGTGCAGATCGAGTTCACTGCAGAAGGTACGGATCAGCAGTTCCCACTGTTCGAGGTTCTAGACATCCAGATCGTTGACCAGCTGAACGGGGTCCGCCACCAAGGGATCGTGGGGAACAACTTCTCCTCCTACGTCCGTGACTTCGACTTCAGCGTCGTACTGCCAGCGGCGTCCGCAGCGGCAGGCAAGCCCACCGTTCCCGAGGACTTCGGCGATCTTCACGGCAAACTGTTCCAGCAATTCCTCAATTCCCCGGCATGCCAGGAACGCTTCCCGCAGCCGCCAGTGGTGTGCATCAGCGTCTCCACGAGCAAGACGTACCGGCGAACGGAGAACCGCCACCCGGTCCTGGGCGTCGAGTACCAGCAGGACGAGTTCTCGCTGACGGACGCGTACTTCGCAAAGATGGGGCTACAGGTCCGCTACTTCATGCCACGCGGCAGCGTTGCGCCGCTCGCCTTCTACTTCCGCGGCGACCTGCTCAACGACTACTCCAACCTGCAGCTCATCGGCACGATCAGCACCATGGAGACGTTCCAGAAGATCTACCGCCCGGAGATTTACAACGCGAACTCCGCCGCCGCCGTCGTCTACCAGCCGAACCTGGGAGAGCAGGATTACTCGCGGACCCAGATCGCTTACGACCGCGTCGAGCGCAGTCAGCTCGCGATCACTCAGGCGAAGTACACGGAGGAACACTTCATCACGCCCCACAAGGATCTATTGGACCAGTGGACCGCCAAATACCCCGCTCTCGTCAACTGACCCACGGAGAAACGTCAATCATGAACACACTTTTGCCCACCACCGTTGTTGGAAGCCTGCCGAAACCATCGTGGCTCGCACAGCCGGAGACTCTTTGGTCCCCGTGGAAACTGGACGAAGACACGCTGATCGAGGGCAAGCAGGATGCGCTGCGCATTGCCATCCACGAGCAGAGCCGACGCGGCATCGACATCGTCAGCGACGGCGAGCAAACCCGCCAGCACTTTGTCACCACCTTCATCGAGCACCTCAGCGGGGTCGACTTTGAACAGCGCAAGACCGTGCGCATCCGCGACCGCTACGACGCGAGCGTGCCGACCGTCGTCGGACCGGTGCGCCGCGAGCGGCCGGTATTCGTCGACGACGCGAAGTTCCTCCGCGCAACCACCGACCGGCCGATCAAATGGACTCTGCCCGGTCCAATGACCATGGTGGACACTCTTTTCGATGACCACTACAAGAGCCGCGAGAAGCTGGCCTGGGAGTTCGCTGCAATCCTGAACCAGGAAGCGAAAGAGCTGGAGGCGGCCGGCGTGGACATCATCCAGTTCGACGAGCCCGCGTTCAACGTCTTCCTCGATGAGGTCAAGGACTGGGGCGTGGCTGCGCTTGAGAGAGCGGCAGAAGGGCTGCGCGCGGAGACCGCCGTGCATATCTGCTACGGCTATGGGATCAAGGCGAATAATGACTGGAAGGCGACGCTCGGCTCGCAGTGGCGCCAGTACGAGGAAACGTTCCCGTTGCTTCAGAGGTCCAGCATCGACATCATCTCGCTGGAATCCCAGAACTCCCACGTTCCCATGGACCTCATCGAGCTCCTCCGCGGCAAGAAAGTCATGCTCGGGGCAATCGACGTGGCAAGCGAGACCATCGAGACCCCGGAGGAAGTCGCCAACACGCTCCGCAAGGCCCTGCAGTTCGTCGATGCGGACAAGCTCATCGCCAGCTCCAACTGCGGCATGGCACCGTTCCCCCGCGACGTCGCACTGGCCAAACTGAGTGCCCTCAGCGCAGGGACCAGAATTGTCCGCGAGGAACTCGCCCGCTCCGCCCCCAGGGTGTCATAACGATGTTTCACGCCTACCCCGCAGACACGTGGCTCGAGGCTCCGAAGCAAAGCTTTCCGTCCTCCCTCTCGGCCGACGAATTCAAAGCACTGTTCCGCGGCCACCCGGGGGGTGTCGCCGTCATTACGGCGGATGCCGGCGAAGGACCTGTGGCGCTGACGGTTTCGTCGGTGGTGTCAGTGAGTGCGGAACCTCCGTTGCTGATTTTCTCGGTCTCGGCACTGTCCTCTGCGTCCGAGGTGCTCTCGCGCGCCGAAACCGTCGTCGTGCACCTGCTGGACGCGCACGACGTCGACTTGGCGAAGTTTGGAGCGACCCCCGGCGCCGACCGCTTTGACCAGACGCACCGCTGGTCGGCCCTTGCAACCGGCGAAGCGGTGTATGACGATGTCCGCGCATGGGTGCGCTGCGCCGTCATCAATCGCATGGAGGTGGGGACCTCCACAATCATCGCCGTTCACGCCTTGGAGTCCCGCGTGATGCGTGACGTCCAAGCGGGCGATCCCGGCGACGCTCTGGTCTACCACAACCGCTCATGGCACCGGCTGGGCGAGCATTCCAAGCTTGAAGGCTAAGCGCCGCGCCAACAATGCGAGGCGGCAAACCGAACGGCTCACGACGGCGGGAGGATAACTCCCGCCGTCCGCGCGCGGATCCCCGGAGCGACGGCATCGCCTTAGTTGCCAGCCAGTCCACCTAAAACCATCAACAAGCATGTCTGAGGGGTCGTCATAGAGACCACCCCTCACGATTGAAGGATCCCATAAACCATGACATCAGCCGTAGCCAACTCAGATACCAAAATCGCCTCTACCCAACAAGAAGATGCGTCGTCTCCCGAAAAGTTCCGACTGATGCTCATGATGGCCCTCACGCTCGTTACAGGTGTGGTTGACGCGGTCGGCTACCTTGGACTTGATCACGTCTTCACCGGAAACATGACCGGCAACGTGGTGATTCTTGCGATGGCATTGG
This sequence comes from Arthrobacter sp. B0316-5-4, assembly GCF_059090325.1. Taxonomy (NCBI): domain Bacteria; kingdom Bacillati; phylum Actinomycetota; class Actinomycetes; order Micrococcales; family Micrococcaceae; genus Arthrobacter; species Arthrobacter sp. B0316-5-4. The sequence continues at coordinate 249,435 of NZ_JBNHFN010000005.1, read as the reverse complement.
CCGGGGCGGCGAACCTGCCAACTTTGGGCCCACTGGTAGCACTTGGCGCCTTTCTCCTCGGCGCGGCGGTCGCCGGGTTTACGCTCCAGTCAAGCCCGAAAGGCTGGAACCGCAGGGTCACGCTCCTTCTCACAGCGGGTTGTATCGCATTGACGGGAACCGCCGCGATCTCTCTCATCGTGGAAGACGTCGGCCGGCAGTCCATTAGTGCCATTGTTGCCGCCGTTATCGCCATGCATATGGGCTCCCAGGCCCTGATTGCGCGGCATTTGGGCGTACGAGACATGACCACAGTGGTCATTACTTCCACCATAACTTCCCTCGCCGGAGAGTCACTTGTGGGCAAGCAACGGCCCCGGTTATTCAACCGACGGCTGGGCGCTGTCCTCGCCATGTTCGCCGGGGCCGCCATCGGAGTACTCCTGCTCCAGATCCATCTCAGCGTCCCGATCGGCCTCGGCATCGCCATCACCGCCGTTGTGACGGTCCTGGGGAGTCGCCGCTGGCATTGATGCGCTGCTTCTCATGGATGACGCGTCGCCCTCCCCCTGACGCAACCCGCACGACTCACTTCTCCTCGAGGTCGACAAACAGCTGCCAAGGATGCTTAGCATGATTACGCCGGGTGCGCCCGGGTACGTGACCTCTTGAATGACCCCTCGGACGGTCGGCGCAGCTGCGGCGACCACGTAAAGGAGAATGCTGTGCGGGAGCCTGTAGTCAACGAGAGCGCGGCAGAAGTCGGCGCTGATCCAGCCGAAACGCAGGAAGAACCGCAGGTAGAGCCCCAGGAATCCGAGGAAACCGCAACGGAGTCGCCGGAGATCACCTTCGACGAGCAGTTCTACCCTGCCCGTCCCAAAGCGCTACGGCCCATTGCCCGGCGTCGTCAGTTCTTCGCGGCGCGACCGTCACTTGAGTTCGACGGCCTCAACAAGACGTATGTGGACTGGCTGCGTAACCAGTCGATGCTCGGCGACGCCAACACCATGGCCCGGCAGCTTTCGGGCCAGGCGAGCATGTGGCAGAACTCGTATGCCAGGCCAAATCCGCGGGCAGCTGTGGAGCGTGCACCCGTTTGGTTCACGGCCTACCCCTTGTCCTTCATCACCAAGGATGGCCAGTCGTTCCTTTCGGCTCTTGGCGATCCGGAACTTTGGGATGCGTTCAGCCAGATCGGCATCCGGGGCCTGCACACCGGACCGGTCAAGCTGGCGGGCGGGATCCGGGGATGGTCGCAGACGCCCAGCGTGGACGGACACTTCGACCGCATCAGCATGGCAATCGACCCCGCCTTCGGAACTGAGGAGGAGTTCCGCCAGATGTGTGAGGTCGCAGTAGAGCACGGCGGCACGGTCATTGACGACATCGTCCCAGGTCACACCGGCAAGGGCGCCGACTTCAGGCTGGCCGAGATGAATTTCCGGGACTACCCGGGCATCTATCACATGGTCGATATCCCGGAAGAGGACTGGCACCTGTTGCCGGATGTTCCGGAGAATGCGGATTCGGTCAACATCAGCCCCGAGGCGGAGAAGGCCCTCCAAGAGGCGGGTTACATCATCGGCCGGCTCCAGCGCGTGATTTTCTACGAACCCGGGGTCAAGGAAACCAACTGGAGTGCCACCAAGCCGATCATTGACACCACGGGCAAGAAGCGCCGTTGGGTGTACCTCCACTACTTCAAGGCCGGCCAGCCTTCCATCAACTGGCTGGACCCTACCTTCGCTGGAATGCGCCTGGTGGTGGGCGATGCCTTGCACTCACTGCTGGACCTCGGCACGGGTGCCCTGCGCCTGGATGCCAACGGCTTCCTCGGCGTTGAGAAGAGCGCGGAGGAAGAGCCTGGCTGGTCCGAAGGACACCCGTTGTCTGAGGCGGCCAACCAGCTGATCGGCTCCATGATCCGCAAGGTGGGCGGATTCTCCTTCCAGGAGCTCAACCTCACCATTGATGACATCAAGTCCCAGTCCGAGTCCGGCCCGGACCTCTCCTACGACTTCATCACCAGGCCCGCGTACCACTACGCGCTGGTCACCGGCGACACCGAGTTCCTCCGCCTTACGCTCAAGCTGGCCATGGAGATCGGCGTGGACCAGGCCTCCTTGGTCCACGCACTGCAGAACCACGACGAACTCACCTACGAGCTGCTGCACTTCGCAGCCGGCCACCGGGAGGACATTTTCGAGCTCGGAGGCGAGGAACTGACCGGTGCTGAGGTTGCCGAGAAGGTCCAGAACACCATGCGGGAACGCCTCACGGGTGAGAACGGACCCTACAACGCGGTCTTCACCACCAACGGCATTGCCTGCACCACCGTGTCCTTCCTGATGGCGGCGTTGGGCGTCAAGGACCCGGATGCCATCACTCCCGAGCAGGAATCCCAGGTCCTGGACGCGCATGTGCTCCTGTCCATGTACAACGCACTTCAGCCGGGCGTTTTCGCTTTGTCCGGCTGGGACCTCACCGGCATCACGGCGCTGGACCGCCAGACAGTGGGCGAGCTTACCTCGCAGGGCGATACCCGCTGGATCAACCGCGGCGCCCACGACCTGATGGGCACCAGCCCGGACGCTACGACCTCGCTGGCGGGCATGCCCCGGGCCCGGAGCCTCTACGGTCCGCTGCCCGAGCAGCTGAAAGACTCCAACTCCTATGCGCGGCGGCTCCAGCAGATCCTCGCGGTTCGGGAAGCGTCGGGGATTGCAACCAGCACCCTCCTGGATGTGCCGGACGTGTCGAACAAGGGATTGCTGGTCCTGGTGAACCAGCTCGCTGACGGAGCCCTGCAGGTCACGGTCCTGAACTTCTCGGACCAGGACATCGCGGGCAGCATCCAGTCCTCCCACCTTGTTCCGGGCGCCACTGTCCACGACCTGTTCAGCGGCGAGGACGTCGGCCAGGTGGACGACCTGGGCAGCTTCTTCCTGGAGCTCCGCCCGTTCCAAGGCACCGCCCTGCTGCTGAAGGACCCTGTGGAGGAAGACGTCACCGAATAGGGGCACGACGTCGGCACTCACGGTGAGTCCGACGTCGAGGTTTGGCCTTGGTTTGGTCCCCTGCGCGGTTAGGGCAGCGGACCCCAATTCTGCACAAGGAATGCCGTCCCGGTTGGGGCGCACTCTCCCAGGTCCGTGTTTGCCGGTGAGCTTCCTCCGCCGAAAGCGAATTCCTGGCCGATGCTGATGACTGTTCCGTCGGGCAGAACCACCCCCGTCCCCATGACTTGGGTTCCGCGAGGGAAAATGAGGCCGCTTGAACTGCCGTCGGGGTCCACGCGGGCCATGCATCCGCCGCTGTTCAGGCCGAGCGTTCCCGTGTTGAGGGCCTCCATGTGGACGTCTGCTTCCGGGTCCGTGGCCACGGCGGCTTTGTTGCCGTTGACGCCGGTGACGATCCCGGCGTCGAACGTCGGCATCCGGACACCCGTGATTTCGGGCAGCGGTGAGCTGCTGGCTGGCGCCGCCTGCTGCACCGTTTGCGGGGGTGTTGTCGAGACCGCAACCCCAAGGATCACGGCAGCGGCAGCGACAGCGGCGACCAGGCCGAGCCCAGCCGCCACCCTGAGCCGACCGGGAGGTGACGACTCAGCGGAGCTACTGACAGAGAGTTGTTCCGCGTCAGTGCGCATGACGGCGAGGCTTTTCTCCCGGCTACGGGCCAGGTCTTCTTCCGTGATTGCCAAGGCTGGGTCGGCTGCGGAGAGGCGTTCCAGCGTTTCCTTGTTCTTCATCACTGCACATCCTCTATGGCTGGATCCGTCCGAAGTAGCTGGCTTAGTGACTTCCGCGCCCTATGCAGACGCATCCGGACGGCCGTGCCCGTGACACCAAGGAGACCGGAAACTTCGGCTGAGCTGAACCCGTCCCAATAGGTCAGGAGGAGCACCTCCCGTTCCTCCGGCTTGAGCTGGTCCAACGCCTCACTGAGGACGCCGTCTTCGGAATCCAACAGGGGTATCGGCTGCCGCTCCAGCTGTTGGGTGAGGTGGAGGGAGCGCAGGTTCGAACGGTAGTGGTTGCGGAGGACGTTCCGGGCTATGCCGAACACCATCAGCACGGATAGTTCATGGTCCATGGACTTCTCCCACGCGATCCGAAAAACCTCTGCGCAAAGGTCCTCGGCCGCCGGCACCCCCTCCGTTCGACGACGGAAGTACCGATAAACCTGGTCATGGCAAGCCGCGTGTGCTGCCAGGAAATGCTTTTGCCTGGCCGACTCCACCCGATCCCCCTGCTCCGTTTGCGAGCTCATACCCGGTTAATGTCCGGCAGTAGGAAGAATGTAACCAACTTCCGAAAAATACGCGGAAGGCACGACGTCGGCACTCACGGTGAGTGCCGACGTCGCGCCCTGTTGTTAGTCGCCTACTGCGTCGCGGCCGCGGCGGAGGATGAGCGGATCGGCGTCGTAAACGACCGAGGTGTCCTTGTCCGCGTAGTCGAACTGGTTGAGGAAGAAGCGCATGGCGTTGATGCGGGCGCGCTTCTTGTCGTTGGATTTGACGGTGATCCAGGGCGCATGGTCCGAATCGGTGTGCAGGAACGTCTTTTCCTTGGCGTCTGTGTAGTCTTCCCAGCGGTCCAGTGACGCGAGGTCCATGGGTGAGAGTTTCCAGCGCCGCACGGGGTCGATCTGGCGAATCGCGAATCGAGTCCGCTGTTCCTGGCGGGTGACAGAGAACCAGAACTTGGTCACATGGATGCCTGCGTCCACCAGCATCTTTTCGAAGACGGGTGCCTGGCCCATGAAGGTGTTGTACTCATCCTCGTTGCAGAAGCCCATGACGCGCTCAACGTTGGCCCGGTTGTACCAGGACCTGTCGAACATCACGATCTCCCCGGCGGTGGGCAGGTGTTGGATGTAGCGCTGGAAGTACCATTGGCCCTGCTCCCGGTCGGATGGCTTGGCGAGCGCGACGGTCCTGGCCGAGCGAGGGTCGAGGTGCTCGGTGAAGCGCTTGATGGTTCCACCCTTGCCGGCGGCGTCCCGTCCCTCGAAGACGATCACGTGCTTCAACCCAAGGTCCTGGCCCCAGTACTGGAACTTCAGCAGCTCAATCTGGAGCCGGTACTTCTCGATCTCGTACTCATCACGGGTCATCCGCTCTTTGTACGGGTAACCCTCGTGCCAGGTCTCCACCGCGGATCCGCCTGGGTCGATAAGGTCCGGGTCTTCACCTTGGCCGCCGCTGATGGTGTAGCCCATTTCCACCAGGTGATCGATGGTTTCACGCAGGTTGTCCCTGACCCACCAATTGTCCAACGATGCAGCTAGTGGGTTTGCCTCCGTCATGCGGTCCTCCTGGTCAGCCGGGTAGTGCCGGGCAGCCTAACAGCGCCGGATGACGGGAGGGTGAACAAGCCCTCGGGTCAGCAGTGCGGCGCCGACCCGCCCCTCGGAGACAAATCGACTTTCTTGTCATATACATGACTTAGCTCGTAAATACATCGCTGCTCCACCAACCGATTGGAATGCAGATGCCCAGAAACGGAACCACCCTCTTGACGGCGGCCACGACTGTACTGCTCATGACTGCCGCTGGCACTGCGGTCGCGGCCGTGCCCACCACGGCGGAACGTACGACGGCGACCAGCACCGCACCGGACATCGAGGCGATGATTGCGGGAATGTCCCTGGACGAAAAGATCGGCCAGATGACCTGGACCCACGTCTACGGCTCGTCGGCAGATGACACGTCCATGGCTGCAAGCAACCAGGAACGGTACGGCGTCAACACCCCAGGCGAAGTCGTGGAGAAGTACAACCTCGGCGGTGTCCTCTATTTCGCTTGGTCCGGCAACACCAACAACCCGCAGCAAGTCGCGGGACTTTCCAACGGCCTGCAGAATAGGGCGATGGGTGCTGACGGAAACGGCATTCCCCTAGCGGTGACCATCGACCAGGAGGGCGGCCCCGTGGCCCGCATCGGGCCCCCTGCCACGGTCCTCCCCGGCAATATGGCCCTCGGCGCCGCGGCGGACAAGGACCTTGCCCGGGCACAAGGAAATATCCTCGGGTCGGAGATGCGTGCCATGGGCATCAACGTGGACTTCGCCCCCGTGCTGGACCTGAACTCCAACCCCGACAACCCGGTCATCGGCATCCGCTCCATGGGTGAGGACCCGGCCCTTGTCAGCTCACTGGGCGTCGCCCAGATCGAGGGTATGCAGTCCCAGGACGTCGGAGCTGCCGCCAAGCACTTCCCTGGGCATGGCGACACATCAGTGGACTCCCACTACGGGCTGCCCACTGTCACCTATGATCGCGAAACGCTGAACAAGCACCTTCAACCGTTCAAAGCGGCCATCGACGCCGGTGTGGACATGGTCATGACGGCCCACATCATCGTCCAGGCCATCGATCCGGAGATGCCTGGAACCCTTTCCCATAAGGTGCTGACCGGATTACTCCGCGATGAACTCGGGTTCAAGGGCCTGGTCACCACGGACGCCCTGGACATGGCGGCCATGGCAGCGGAGTGGCCGCAGGAAGAAATCGCGGTCAAAGCCATCCAGGCCGGCTCGGACATCCTGTTGAACTCCCCCGATGTGGACGCGTCGTTCGCAGGGGTTCGCGCCGCCGTCGGGTCCGGGGAACTGAGCGAAAGCCGCCTCGACGAATCCGTCCGGCGGATCCTCGAATGGAAGGTCAAGCGGGGAGTCTTCGAACAACCCCTTGCGGATACCGCCCGCGTGGACAGTCTGGTTGGTACGGCAGGGAACCTCGCTACGGCCAACCTGATCTCGGACCGCGCCGTTACCTTGCTGCGGAACAAGGACCGGCTGTTGCCGCTGTCCCCGGGCACTTCGGTACTGGTGGTGGGTTCCGGTTCAGGTTGGCCGGAACTTGTAGGGCCTCAGCTGAAGGATCAAGGATTCGCGGTCACCGAAGACTACGAAAACGGGAGTTCGCCCTCCGCCGCCTATCGGGCGCGTGCAGTTGCGGCAGCAAGCAAGGTGGACGCAGTCGTCTTTACCTCGTACAACGCCACCTCCAACGCGGCCCAGCAACAAATGGTGGCCGAGCTCGCCGCCACCGGCAAACCGGTCATTGTGATCGCCACCCGCAATCCCTATGACATCAGCGTTTTCCCGGGTGCCGCGGCAGTGCTGAACAGCTATGGGGTGGCCAACGTCAATTTCCACGGCGTGGTTCGGGCCATCTCTGGCACGGTCAATCCGGGCGGCAAGCTGCCGGTCAACATACCAGCAGCCGACGGCGGCGGCATCCTTCTGCCTTTGGGCTTCGGTTTGAGCTACGACACCGCGACGCCGGCAGCCGTCACCTTCACGGACAAGCCGGGTCGTGGGCAGGACTCGTACACCGTACCCGCGGTGGCGGGCGTCGATTATGTGCTTAACGGCAAGGTGATCGCCGCGGGGACCTACAGGAAGCCCGACGGCGACCTGACCGTCACAGCAGTTCCCATGAAGGGGTACGTCTTCACTGAGGGTGCCGTGACCCGGTGGAACCACACGTTCACCACGGGACTCCCGAACCCGTAGCCGGAGCTAGACTACCGGCGAGTTCATCAGTGCGACCGTGATGAGCAGGGCAATCCCGAACATTGGCAGGCAAAGCACCACGTTCGTCAGGCGGTTGTCCCTCATCACGGCCACGAACTCGCGGAGGAAAGCACTGGGTACGAAATACCTGGCCGTCGGGGCGCCCACTACCTCGGCGTTGATCTTCTGCCGACGTGACAGGAGCGCGGCGCGGAGGACGTGGTAGTTGTTGGTGCACACCAGCAGCGGACCGTTGATGCCCTTCGCCGCCAGAAGGGCGACGGAGTAGGCCAGGTTCTCGCGGGTGGTGGTGGCCTGGTCCTCCTCCAGCACGTCGCCCGAAGCGGCACCCTTCGCTACCAGGTACTCCTTCATTGCCGCGGACTCCGGCCGGGGTTCGTCCGCGCCCTGGCCCCCGGAAGGAACCAATACGGGCCTGACCGGAGTGACGCCGTCGTAAATTTCCAGGGCCTTGTTCAAGCGCGCGGCGAGCAACGGCGGGACCTTGCCGTCGATCAGTCCGGAACCCAGGACGATGACAGCTGCAGGGTTGGGGCTGAAGCGCATCCTCGAGTACACCACCGCGTACCCGAGGAACACCACGAACGCGCAGCCAAGGTAGGCGCAGAGGAAGAAGGCCAGGGCGGCGATGCCAGCCAGGACTGGTTGTCCGCTGACAACAAAAAGGAACGCGACGACGGGGGCCAGGAACACCGCCAACCCAACGGCAATCGGGAGGAAGCTGGTGATGCCTGGACCTTCCCTGCGGACCATCGTGATGCCGTTGGCGATCAGGAAGCTTGCGAACACGAAGATGCTCACCACGGGGACCACCAAAACCACCAGGTTGAGCCATTGGAACCAAGGGTTCAGGTCGATCAGGAAATCCAGGATCGCCTGCAGGAGGAACCAGGCCGACACCAGCAGCAGCACGCCGTTACGCAACCGCCGCCGATCCGACTGGTAGGAGGCGAGGAAGAGGCCCGCGAAGAGAAGTCCAAGGACCAGGTTCAGCATGGTCCAAGCCTATTAGGTGGTGTCGGCCCGCGTGGTCGGCGCTGGAGCTATCCATGACGCCTTGGTAGCTTCGACCCATGGCCATCAAACTTGAGAACGTCGGTATTGCGGTTCGGGACATCGAAGAAACCATCGCCTTTTTCACGGACCTCGGCCTTTCGGTGGTCGGTCGTGACACGGTCAGCGGCGAGTGGGCTGATACCGCCGTCGGGCTTGACGGCAACCACGCGAAAATCGCGGTGCTCCAAACGCCGGACGGCCAGGGACAACTGGAACTCTTCGAGTACATCCATCCTGATGCGATCGAAACGGAACCAACATTGCCGAACGAGATCGGCATGCATCGGGTGGCCTTCTCCGTTGACGACATCGACCACGCCCTGGAGATAGCGGCGAAGCACGGATGCACGCCGCTGCGTGGCGTCGCCACATACGGCGACGTGTACAAACTCACGTATCTCCGCGGGCCCAGCGGAATCCTGGTGATGCTCGCCCAGGAACTGAAGAAGAGTTGACCTCCCTCGCTTCGACTCAGGCCTTGTGCGCGGTCACCAGCGCGTCGGGGCTACTTCGAACGATTCCCGCAGCTGTCTCCACTGGGAGCCCGTTCCGGATCCAGTACTCGATGCCACCGATCATTTCCTTCACCGGGTACCCCAACTCGGCAAATGCGAGCGCGGCGAAGGTGCTGCCATTGCATCCCGGCCCCCAGGAATAGACCACGATCTGTGATCCGGCCGGAATCAGTTCGGCCGCGAGTTCCGGGATCTGCGCGGTCGGGATATGTACGGCATCGGGAATATGTCCGTGGTCCCACGAGGAACGCCGGCGCGTGTCCACTATGACCAGGGAACCCGCCTCGGCGTCAGCCACGTCCATGACGTCAATCTCGCATTGCAGCTTTGCCCGGAAGTACGCTGCGGGATCCAGGCTCATGCGAGCTTCGCCAGCTTCGCGCTTGCCCTGCGGGAACCCAGTTTCGCGGAAATGCGAAGGCTTGTTTCGGCCGCCATCGGTCCAACTTCACGCACGCGCTTGGCGGTCATGCGTGACGACAGGGAAGATACGGACAAAGCGGCCACCACGTGATCATCATGGCCGAAGATTGGAGCTGCGACGCAGCGGACTTCCGGCTCGTTCTCACGGTCATCGATGGAATAACCCCGTCGCCTTATGGCCTCGAAGTCAGCGCGGAGCAATGCCGGATCGGTGATGGTCTTGTCAGTGAGGGGCACCAATTCGCCCGCCAGGATGGGGCCCACCACCTCTTCTGGACTGAATGCGAGCATGGCCTTGCCAACGGCGGTGCAGTACGCCGGCATGGTGGCCCCGACCCTCGACGCCATGCGCACCGTAGCCTCGTCCTCCACCTTGTCCAGATAGACAACGTCGTGCCCGGAAAGCACCACCAGGTGGCAGGTGCTCTCCGTGGCGCGCATGAGGGCCCGGAGTTCGCCATTGGCAACGCTTCGCAGGTCTACGCGGTCAAGGTAGGACTGTCCCAGGCGCAGGCAGCCGTGGCCCAGCCGGAACTTGCCCGTCTCGTGGTCACGCTCCAACAGGTTTTCCTCGAGGAGCGGAGCAGCAAGGCGCAACAACGTGCTCTTGTTCAAGCCTGAGAGTCGGGCAAGCTCCACCAGCGCCAGACCATCACCGTTGCCGGGCTCCTCGGCCACCACTGTCAGCAGCGCCAACGCCTTGCGGAGCGAGGCCGAGGAGTTGCGGACCTCTTTGCCTTCAGTAGTCACTCAGTTCCTCACGAGCTGCTCGGCGTCGTAATCGCGTTTCCAGCCCTCAACACCAGGACGCTGCTGCCAGGGTGCGGGGCCTGCAAGCGGCCGGTATTCCACACCCATTGCTTCGAGCCTCGCCAGATGTGCATGTGTGAGCCGCTTCAGGAACTCATCGTAGTCCCGGTTTTCCGGGTTGGACCAGAACACTTCGGCGATCGCGCTCAGCCGCGGGAAGGCAGCGAACTGCACGCGGCGCGGTGAGTCCAAGTGCTCGGTCCAGATGTTGGCCTGGGCTCCCAGCAGGCGCCCCGGGAAGTTCGTGCCGTCCACGCCGGGCAACGGCTCAAACTCGTAGACAGCCTGAAGCGTCGTCACGAAACCCACCGGCACCGGCTCGTCGTCGCCATCGGCTTGTCTGTGGTCCAGGTAAAGCTTGTGCTCCGGGCACATCACTACGTCATAGCCCTTGCGGAGGGCATCAATCCCGCCCTCGTATCCCCGCCAGGACGCCACGAGCGCGCCGTCCGGCAGTCCGCCGTCGCCGATTTCATCCCAGACGGATGTGGCGCGGCCATGGTTTTGCAGGTGCAACGCCAGCTGCCCGACGAACCAGCTGTGCAGGCCTGAAACGTCGTCCAGCCCCAACTCGGCCGCCTTGGCCTGCGCCTGGGCACTGGCTTGCCATTGGGCCAGTGGGACTTCGTCGCCGCCAAGACTTATCCACGGGGAAGGGAAGATCTCCACCACTTCGTCCAAGACGTTGCGGTAGAAATCGAGCGAAGTTTCGGAGACTTCCAGAACCGTCTCGTTGATACCCCAGCGCGTCCAGACCTCCACCGGCCCCTCGCCCATCCCAAGCTCCGGGTACGCCGCGATAGCAGCCTGGCTGTGCCCCGGAACATCGATCTCCGGGATGACGGTGATGTGGCGGTCAGCGGCAAAGGCCACGATTTCGCGAAGGTCATCCTGCGTGTAGAAGCCACCGTGCGGACGCCCGTCGAAAACGCCAGCACGCCAGGAACCCAGCGAAGACTCACGGCGCCAAGCACCCGTTTCAGTCAGCTTGGGATAGCGGTTAATCTGAACCCGCCACCCCTGGTCATCCGTTAGGTGAAGGTGCAGGACGTTGAGTTTGTGCATGGCCATGACCTCGATGAACCTCAGCACGTTCTCTTTGGGCATGAAGTGCCGTGCGACGTCCAACATGGTCCCGCGGTAACCGAAGCGTGGCTTGTCCTCCACAAAGACGCGCGGCACCGGCCACGCGTCGGAACCAGCAACAGGAGCTTGACGCAACGCTGCCGGTCCCAACAGCTGCAGAAGCGTCTGCGCACCGTAAAACGCGCCAGCGTCGCCGCCCGCGGAAATCACGACGGCGTCGCCCACCTCCAGGCGGTACGCCTCGGCGTCGAGTGCGGGGTCAAGCAGGAGTCGAATGGCCGCGCTCTGGGCTGGTGCAGGCGCCATGTCCCAGCCGGTCGCTGCCCCCAAAGCCCGGGAGAGCCAACGCCGTGCGCCGCTCAGTTCCGGGTCAGCACCCACAGTTGTTCCGGCGTCGAGCACCAGTTCGCCTGTCCCCGCAGAGAAGGACCACGGCGCAGGGACCAGCTGATGGAGCGCGCTCATCCCTTCACCGCCCCAGCCAGGCCGGATACCAGCTTGCGCTGGACCGATACGAAGAAGATCAGCACAGGAATGGTCATGATGACCGAGCCGGCCATGATAGCGCCCCAATCGTTTTGGTCGGGCTTGAAGAACGTCAAGAGTGCCATGGGAAGCGTCTGGTTCTCCTGGGCGGAAATGATGAACGTCTTGGCGAACAGGAAGTCGTTCCACGTGGAGATGAATGAGAACACCGAGCATGCCACCACGCCTGGAGCCACCAGTGGGAACAGGATGGAGCGGACAAACCGGAAGCTGCTGGCACCGTCCAAGCGGGCCGCCTCCTCCACTTCCAATGGAACAGCCGCCACGAAGCCGCGCAGCATCCAGATCGCGAACGGAATGCTGAAACCGACGTGAACGAGGACCAGCGAACCCAGTTGGTTCAGGCCAACCAACGGGATGGCCTCGCCGGCGTTGCGCAGGAGGAAGAACAGCGGAATCGTGAGGGCCTCAACGGGCACCATCTGCGAGACCAGGATGATGACCAGAAGCTTGGTCCGCATCTTGAAGTTGTACCGGGTCAACGCCACCGCGGCGAGGAAGGCGAGGATGGTGGAGAGCACCACAACCACCAGCGCCACGATCACGCTGTTCAGGAAATACTGGCCAAAATTGTTCACGCCAAGGACGCGGCCGAACGAGTCCAGCGACGGTTCCAGCGTGTACGGGGCTGCATCACCGGCGTCGAGCGCTGTTTTTGGCTTCAGCGCGGACAGCACCATCCAGAACAGCGGGAAGGCAACGATCAGCGCGATGACGATCGCGGCAGCATCGGCGCCGAAACGGCGTTTGCCCTGCTTGCGCAGCTTCTGCGGGACGTCGGCCTTGGTGTTTCGGCGTGCGGCCAATGAAACGTCGACGGCGGTCATAGGGCTTCGCCTGTTCTCTTGAGGATCCGGAGGTAGACAAGCGTGATGACCATGAGCAGCGCAGTCATGATCACGCCGAGCGCAGAGCCGAGGCCATAGAGGCTCGCAGCGAACGCCTGCTGGTAGCCGTAGACGTTGAGCACCAGGTTCTGGCCGGCAATCCCACCACCGTTGGTCATGATGTAGATCTGCGAGAAGATCTTGAAGTTCCAGATGATGGACTGGATGGTCACCACGATCACGATTGGACGGAGCATCGGGAGCATGATGCTGCGGGCAATGCGCGGCATGGAAGCGCCATCGATCCTGGCGGCCTCAATGACCTCGGTGGGGATTGCCTGGATGCCTGCGTAGACAGTGACCAGGACGAACGGGAACGAGCACCACACCACTTCGCTGGCCACGAGTCCGAAAGCCGACCATTTGTCGTACGTCCAGGAGTAGCCCTGGAACTGCGTCAGGCCGATTGAGACCAGCGTCTTGTTGACCAAGCCGAGCGTGGGCTCGAAGAGGAAGAGCCACACGGCGCTGCCCGTGACTGCCGGGGTGGCCCAGGCGCCGAGCGACACCACGAAAAGCATCGAACGGACCCAGGGGCGCAGCCTTGTTGCCAGCACTGCCAGCGAGCTGCCCACCAACAACGTGAAGACCACGCAAGCGGTGGCGAACACCACGGTGTTGCCCAGGACGGTCCAAAACTGTGGATCAGCGAAGAGCTTCTGGTAGTTCTCAAGGCCCACGAAGTTCAGGGGTGCCTTGCCGCTGACCTGGGCTTGGCGGTAGTCGTACAGCGAGACGTTGATCAGCTGGAAGATCGGATAGCCCAGCAGTGCGATCAGGACAATGAACGCCGGGGCCAGGTAGAGCCATGGCTCCAGACCGCGCTTTCCGTTGGAGAAACGCTGGGACTTGCGTGCCGCCGTCGTCGTTCCCTTACCGGGCGTACCGCCCTGAGGCGCATCGGGCAGAACCGGGGTCAGCGCCGTCATGCTGCGCCTCCGGGATGTGATGGGGTGCAGCGCATTACTTTGACCCGAATGCCGTATTCATGGCTGATGCAGCCTCGGTGGTAGCGGCGTTGACGTCCGCCTTGCCCGTGACCACCTTCTGGTACATGCCGGTGAAGACACCCTGGGCATCGATGGTGGACCAGTTCTCCGTGACCGGGACAAACTTGGTGCCCGCTCCAAGGGTGTTGATGAACGGTTCAACCTGCTTGTTGTTCTCCGCCACGGATTTCTGGACGTCGCTGAACGTGGGGAGGTTGCCCATGGAGTCGAACATTTTCTGCTGGTACTTCTTGCTGGCCAGCAGCTTCACGAAGTCAGCGGCGAGCGTGCGTCGTTCGCTGCTGTTGAAGACGCCCAGGTTGTTGCCGCCGGCGAAAGCGGGGGCGATGGAACCGGCAGTCTTGCCGGGAACCGGAACTACGGCGAACTTATCCTTGATAGCGCTGGCGGCCACAGCCTTGTAGTTGAAGTCGCCGCCGATGGTCATGGCGGACTTACCTGCGATGAACTGCTGGACGCTTGCGTTACCGCCGAACTCCGCACATGTCTGGGCTGGGCAGATGTCGTCCTTGAGGAGGCGGGTATAGGCGGCAACTCCTTCGCGGGATTCAGCAGAGTCCAGTTTGGAGACGAACTTGTCGCCTTCCTTCGTGGCGATCTCGCCGCCGTTGGCCCATAGGTACGGCATGGCGGAGAACTGCGCGGCGCCGCCCACGGAAATACCCAGCAGGTCCGGGTTTGCTGCCCGAACTGCCCGGGCAACGGTTTCTACCTCATCCAAGGTCTTGGGGACCTGGAGGCCGAGCTGCTGCAGGAGATCCGTGCGGTAATAGAGGGCGCGAACGCCAACGAACCACGGGACACCGTAGTTCTTGCCGTCGATTTCGGTGGTGTCCAGGATCTTTTGGTCAAGGTCCTTGGCCTCGTCCCAGGACTTGATGTCTCCTGTGACGTCGGCCAAGCCGCCGGATGCAACGTAGCTGGCCAGGTCCGTGTTGCCGAACTCGGCAACATCCGGAGCGCTGGAGGGATCGTTGAACGCGGCCTTGAACCGTTCGGCGCGGCTGTCCACCGGAATGTACTGAACGTCGACCTTGGCACCACTGTGTGCCGCTTCGAACTCAGTGACAGCTTCCTTGACTACGGCGGACTTGGGATCCTGGTTGACCTCGGAGAACAGCCAGACACGGACGGTGCCGGTCTGCTCGTCCGAACTCGAAGCTGCGTTGTTTGACGTGGGTGGAGCGCAGGCGGTCAGTGCGAGCGCTGCGATGGCGATTGCCGCGGCGGAGCGTGCGAGTTTCAAGTGTCCTCCATGGAAAAAGTTGGGTTCCGCGGGACTTCCCCCTCCGCGGTTATGAGACCAAACACTATGAACCCGAGGGTGTGGGCGGAAGCACATTTACCAAAAGGTTTGCACTGCAAAACAAGAATCCAGATTTTGGGCATTTTGGTCTATACCTACTGGGTTTTTGGGGGCTTGGTCTAGACCAAAAGCCAGCTGTTTTGTTCCCTTCCCTATCTAACGGATGAGCGATTGGTAGAGTGAGCCATCACTTGTACTGGCTGTTACCCATCAGCCTCTTTGGGGGACTCCGTGGATTCTGCACACTCGCGTGCTTCGCGCGCGCACATCAGGCGGCTTATCGCCGTCGTACTTTCCCTTGCGGCCGCGGCGCTACTGCTCGTAGTGCCCGGCTCGCCCGCTTCGGCTGCCGATCCGCTGGTGTTTACGTTCAAGCGTGCGTCTTCTTTCACCATGCAAGCCGGCCAACCGGTAATTTTCGATTTCACAGCGTCCAAGCCAGTCGACCGTGTGGAGATAGAGGTTTCCCTGTGGCTCAGGGAGACGCGGACGGCAACGGCGGCGTGGAAATCGCAGACACCATCGACGTCCGGTTCCATCACGCTGAACACTCCGGTGGACACGTGGCCTGACGGACCTGTTCAAATTCAGACCATCCGGGTAGGTGTGCACGGATCGGATCCCGTGTCCTTCCGACGCGATGGCTCCTTCAGCGGCCCGGCCGTCCCTTTAGGTCCTTTTCATGAGCAGGACGTCCACGTTGACAATCCCGCGCTGCCACGACTGGCCCCGACCTTCGCCTCCCTCGAGGAGCCGACGTCCCCTGCCGTACCAGGACAATCCGCAGCCGTGAAATTCTCGCTCGGACTTCCCGCCCAGCGAGTGGAACTTGAGTATCTGGATGAGTCTGGCATCACGGGCTTGTCGCTCACATGGAGCGGCCCCATCGCCGCACAACCCGCTTCCGGCGTCGCGACAACACCTATTACTTCGGCCGACTACAACGGCCGCTACAAGCTGAACCGGGCAACAATTACCTATCTCGGCGGGCTGACAGCCGTCTACCACCGCAACGGCACCTACGAAGGACTCTTGGACCCGAGTCCTGGCGATCGTGTGCCGCTGGAAGAGGGCGACTTCTCGGTGCGCAACCTCCAGGCGATCCTCAAGCCTGTCGCGTTTCCCGACGGCGTAAAGATCGCCACCGACTACAAATTGGAGACGTTGCCGACTGCGGACGTTGGGGCGATGTCGCCATCCGATGCCCGGCTCGAATACCAGTGGTTCATGAATGGTTCCCCCATCGACGGAGCCACCGACCGCATCCTCAAGGCAGACATTGGCGGAAAAACCTTGAAAGTGCAGGTAACCGCACATGCCAACGGCCATGTGCCCACCACTGTTACGTCGGAAGCTATCGGGCCGATGCCGCGGCTCCTCAACACCCACTTCATGTGGGTGACAGGAAATGCGGTTCTCGGCGGGCAGGTCTACCCCACATGGGCCGCGCCGCCATGGGTCCTTCCCGAAGGTGGAACGCCCACCTACACCTACATGTGGAAACGCGATGGCGTAGTCCTTCCAGGCGAGGTCAATGCCATACACACCGTCACGGCAGCCGACATGGGGCATACGCTCACTGTCGAACTCAACATCATGTACGAACCCCTCACGCAAAAGACATTAACGGCCGACGTTCCGATTCCACATACACAACGAGGCCTCGGTTTCAACGCTGACGGCACCGCGGACATCTTTGCGCGGACGGCTTCCGGGGATCTGCTCCTTTACCCCGGCAACGGCAAGGGCGGCTGGCTACCGGCGCAAAGCATCGGTCGCGGCTGGGGCATTTTCGATGTCCTTTTGGCGCCCGGGGACTTCGACGGCGACGGATCCACGGATGTGATCGGCCGGGACCGTTCCGGCAGACTGTTCCTTTATTCCGGCAATGGGTCCGGCGGCTGGAAGGGCAGTCGACAGATTGGCCAAGGGTGGCAGGGCTTCAAGGAGATTGTGGCCCCAGGTGACTTCAACCGGGACGGCTCCCACGATCTCCTCGCGAGGGACAGCGCGGACCGCTTGGTTCTATACCCGGGCGATGGCCGTGGAGGGTGGAAAACCCCCGTGACCGTTGGTTGGGGCTGGGGCGGATACTCGAGGCTTATTGCTCCGGGCTGGTGGACGGGCTACCACGAATCAAACATCCTGGGTCAGACCACATCCGGCGAGCTCAAACTGTACGCCGGAATCGACACCGGCTTCTTTGACTTCCGAACCACCGTCGGTTCGGGATGGAACAGTGTTGTCACGGCAGGTGGGCCCGGCGATTTCAATGGCGACGGAAGCCCGGATGTTTTCGGCGTGGATGCCAACGGAACCATGACCATGTACTGGGGCAACGGCACTGGAATTTATGGTTGCGGTCTCGATTGCGGCTTCTGGAAGGGGCAAACAGTGGTGGGCTGGGGCTGGGGCGGTTTCACGGCGGTGTTCTAATAGTCAGTCTTCCGCACCTTTGCACTACTCGAAGGGCACGTCATACCCGTTGAGGGGATGATGTGCCCTTCGCGGTTGAGGATACCCCCTGGGGGTACTTGCTAAATACCCCCTTGGGGTATAAGTTCAATTCATGAGCACGCCAGACCTGAGCATGAGCCATCCGGACGCACCCGTCATCGAGGCGGATCTGGAAACCGCCGCGCCACACGGGTACACCAGCAATAAGGACGCGTACCTCAAACGCTTGAAACGGATCGAGGGGCAGGTCCGCGGTATCGCGCGCATGGTTGAGGACGACAAATACTGCATCGACATCCTCACCCAGGTAGCCGCTGCCACGAAGGCCCTCCATGCGGTCAGCCTCGGACTCGTAGAGGAGCACATCGGCCACTGCGTCGTGGGCGCCGCCTCCGAACCCAACCCGGAAGCCCGCGCCGAACAGATCGACGCCAAAGTGAAGGAAGCCACCGATGCCATCGGGCGCCTGCTGCGGTAACTCCGGCAACAAACACCACACCATCCAACTCGTCACCAAGGAGAGCACCATGAGCCAGACCATCCAGACCAACGTCAACGTATCGGGTATGACCTGCGGCCACTGCGTCTCCAGCGTGAGTGAAGAACTTGAGTCGCTTAACGGCGTCGAAAACGTGGCCGTTGACCTGAACCCCGGCGGCTTGTCCACCGTGACCATCACATCAACCAAGGAGCTCTCGCCGTCTGAAATTGGCGAGGCCGTGGCAGAAGCCGGCTACCTGGTGGTAGCCAACGAAGCTTAGGAGTCCTCTTGAGTAGCCAGGAGACTTTCAACCAACCCGCACACCGGGTCATCGAACTGGACATCGAGGGCATGACCTGCGCCTCGTGCGTCAACCGGGTGGAACGAAAACTGGGCAAACTCGAAGGTGTCGAAGCCAGCGTCAACCTGCCCCTCGAATCGGCCCATGTAACCGCCCCAGCCGACGTGACGGATCAGCAGATCGTGGACACGGTCAACGCGACGGGCTACAAAGCCACCATCCGCCAGGCTCCGGCCCCAAGCGTCCGGCTTCGACACGATTCCATGAACCAAACCCACGAGCCCACCGAGCATGCCGAGCATGGCACCGGCGTCGCCGCGCACACGGAGCACACGGAGCACGCCGGGCACGAAAACCACATGGACCACGGTCCGTCAGCTTCTACGCTTCGCCCGCGCCTGATCGTTGCCGCGGTGCTGACCATCCCCGTTTTCGCGATCTCGATGATTCCCGCCCTCCAGTTTGCCAACTGGGGCTGGGTTGTCGGAGCCCTGGCCCTGCCCGTGGTGAGCTGGGCGGCTTGGCCCTTCCATAGGGCCGCAGCCATCAACGCCCGGCATTTCGCTTCCACCATGGACACCCTGGTATCCATCGGTGTTATTGCCGCATACCTGTACTCGGCCTGGCAGTTGTTCGCTGATCCCCGGATGACTGAGCACCCCGGCATGGAAAGCATGTCCGGAGGCGGGCTGTACTTCGAAGTCGCAGCCGTGGTTACCTCGTTCCTGCTCTTGGGCCGGTACCTTGAGGCCAACGCCAAAGCCAAGGCCGGGAATGCACTCAAAGCACTCCTGAATCTGGGCGCCAAGGATGCAACCATCCTGGTCGATGGCCAGGAGCAAAAAATACCTGCGGACCAGCTCCTTGTGGACGACGTCATCGTGGTCCGCCCGGGCGAGAAAATTGCCACCGATGGCGTTGTCACAGATGGCACATCTGCGGTGGACGCTTCACTGGTGACCGGGGAATCCGTTCCAGTTGAGGTCGTTCCCGGAAGCGCGGTAACGGGCGCTACGATCAACACGTCCGGCCGCTTGTTGGTCCGGGCCACGCGCGTCGGCTCAGATACGACACTCGCCCAGATGGGCCGCTTGGTCAGCCAGGCGCAGACGGGCAAGGCTCCCATAGCCAGGCTCGCGGACAGGATCAGTTCGGTCTTCGTACCGATCGTCCTGGTCATCGCCCTGGTGACGTTCTTTGCGTGGCTGCTTTTCACTGGCGACCTCAACGCAGCTTTCACCGCGGCCGTTGCCGTTCTGGTGATCGCGTGCCCTTGCGCCTTGGGCCTGGCCACACCTGTTGGCCTCCTGACCGGAACGGGCCGCGGCGCCCAACTCGGCATCCTGATCAAGGGCCCGCAGGTACTTGAAGACACCCGGCACGTGGACACCATCCTGCTGGATAAGACGGGCACCGTCACCAGTGGCAAGCTCTCCGTAGACCACACCGTGGCACTGAATGGTTACTCCCCTGAAACCGTCCTCACGTTGGCCGGTGCTGTTGAGTCAGCGTCGGAGCACCCGATCGCCCACGCGATCGCCTCTGCAGCCAAGGACGCAATGTCCGACGGCGGCGCACTTCCCCGCGTTGACGGCTTCAGTTCCGCTCCCGGCGGCGGAGTCCGGGGAACCGTGACTCTCGATGCCGCCACCGAGGCAGTGGTGGTTGGGCGCTC
This sequence comes from Arthrobacter sp. B0316-5-4, assembly GCF_059090325.1. NCBI lineage: Bacteria > Bacillati > Actinomycetota > Actinomycetes > Micrococcales > Micrococcaceae > Arthrobacter > Arthrobacter sp. B0316-5-4. Next base: position 229,353 of record NZ_JBNHFN010000005.1, on the reverse strand, counting down.
GGGATGGCTCGAGGAGAACGGCATCTCCCTTGACTCGGACCAACGGGAAGTCCTGTTGTCCGAGGAGAACAGCGGCGCCACCGCAATTTGGGTCGCCGTGAATGGGCAGCCTGCCGGGATTGTGAGCCTGAGCGATACCATCAAGCCTGGTTCCGCCGCAGCCATCCGGAAATTGAAGGAGTTGGGCATCCGCCCCATTCTGCTGACCGGAGATAACGCTGCCGTAGCCGCGCAGGTGGCGGCCGCCGTCGGAATTTCACCTGACGACGTTTACGCCGGGGTGCTGCCGCACGGCAAAGTCGAGGCCGTTCGTAAGCTTCAGGAATCGGGGGCGACGGTCGCCATGGCCGGCGACGGCGTCAATGACGCTGCCGCCCTGGCGCAGTCGGACCTCGGAATCGCCATGGGCTCCGGGACGGACGTCGCCATCGAGGCCTCTGACCTGACCGTGATGGGCAGCGACCTTGGTCAGTTGGTTCAGGCCATCGAGCTCTCCCGCAAGACCTTGTCCACCATCAAGACCAACCTGTTCTGGGCCTTCTTCTACAACGCGATCGGCATCCCGGTGGCTGCACTGGGCTTCCTGAACCCGATGATTGCCGGCGCAGCTATGGCGGCGAGCTCCGTGCTGGTCGTGGCCAACTCGCTACGCCTCCGCTCCTTCGGGAAGTAGTCCCGGGGCAGGCAGCAGGAGCCAGGGCTAGGCGGTCCCGAAACGGACCGCTGCCCTGGCCCTTGCCTTGGCTGCTTCCTCGTCGCGGTTCTTCGCTGGGGCATGGCTCACCAGGGAATCCAGGAGATGCTGCGTAATGTGGGCGATCTCGTGGACAGCCTCGGCGAAGGCTTCCTCGTTGTCTTTGGACGGCTTGGTGGATCCGCTGATTTTGCGCACATACTGCAGCGCTGCGGCCTCCACTTCAGCGGTCGTGGCATGCGGTTCAAAGTTATGAAGGGTCCTGATATTGCGGCACATAACCCCATGCTAACTATGGGCAGTGCTGCATGGGGAGGGGTGCCCATCGACGGGTTTGTGAATGCCGGGATAGGTTTTAGCTATTGGATCTTCCGGATGAGCCGGAGGCCGCTGGGGATGCCGAAGAGCTCGGGTCCGAACAATGAAGGAGAATCTCATGGCTATTTGGGGTGCAGATGTTGATCAGCTTCGTCAGCTCGGTAACAAGCTGAAGGCCGGTGCCGAGAACATCGAGCAGCAGCGCTCACAGCTCAAGGGTGCCCTTGATGGCACCGACTGGAAGGGCCCGGACGCTGACAAGTTCCGCGGTGAGTGGGACAGCCAGCACGCTTCCAACCTGAAGAAGGTTGCCGACGCACTTCGCGAAGCCGGCGATCGCGCTCAGAAGAACGCTGAGCAGCAGCAGCAGGCTTCCAACTAAGACAGTTGGGAAAGGCCCGGACGCACACGCGTCCGGGCCTTTTTGCTCTTAAAGCGATGAGAGTCCGGTTAGTTCCGGGGCGACTTGGTGACCGGTCCGGAAGGAACAGGTTCGACGTTGTTCGGATGGTCCAGGACGGACGTCAACTCTGCGCGGGCCGCCCTTCGGTCGCCCCGCAACTCGTCAACGCGGACCAGCACTACACCGCCCACAATGAGGAGTCCGCCCAGCAGTTGGATCGGTCCGGGGAGCTCACCCAGAAGTAGCCATGCCCAAATCACGGCGAACAGGACTTCTGTCAGGGACACGAAGGACGCCACCTTGGAGCCAAGGCTGCGGGCGGCCATGATGCCGGAAACGTACGCGAGCACGGTGGCCAGGATGATGAGGCCCACGGCGGATACCCACCACGGCGTGGTCCACGGTCCCAGGGTGGTGTCCGCAGTGCTGAAGGTCATGGGGAGCAGTCCCGAGAGGCCCACCAGCCACATCACAAGAGCCCCCACCAGGAGTCCGCCTGAAGCGAGTACCAGCGGAGGAAGGGTGTCATTTTCCTTGGCAGTAATGAAGAAGTAGATCACCAGGCAAACGGCGGCGGCCATGCCCCAGAGGACGCCAATAAAGTCCACCTTCACGGAACCGGTCAGGTCCAGCACCAGGACCAGCCCGCCCAACGACAACAGGGCGCCCGCGGCGGTGAGCGCGCGCGGGCGTCGCCGGCTGGCGATCCAAAGCCACAGCACGATCATCACTGGGGCAAGGTACTCAAGCAGCAGCGCCACCCCCACAGACAAGCGGGCAACCGCGTTGAAATAGAAAAGCTGGCAGCCGGCGACTCCAATGAGCCCGAACAGCAGGATGGTGAGCCAGTTGTCCTTCAGTTGGTGCCAGCGGCCGCGAAGAACCACGACGGCGGGAACCACCAATATCAGTGCGGCACCAGTCAGCCGCACGGCAACTGCTGCCCCGGGTGACCACCCGGTCTCCAGCATCGACTTGGCGAACGATCCGGATGTACCGAAAACGGCAGAAGAAAACAGTGCAATGCCGAGTCCTGATGCGAGGAAACCCTTTGCATCAGCCTTCGTCGTTGGAGCTGACACAGCAGCCTCCTGTCAGGAGTAAAGTGGGCTTATGGTCATGACAGTACTCCCGAGCCTTGTAAGGAGTCAAAGTGCTTTTTGCGCCTGACACCGAGGTCGCCCTCCGTAGCGTCGTCAATCTGATCAACACCGCGGCCAACGGGGAAGAATCGCTGGCCACAGCAGAGGACCTCGACGCGTTCCTGGATGCCGAAGAATTCACGGGCTCACGGACCAACTCGCCCGCTGAACTGAGCAGCATCAAACGGCTCCGGAGCGAGCTGGCCGCGCTATGGAGTTCGGATGAAGACACTGCGGCCAAGTCCGTCAACAAGCTTCTTGCCGACGCCAAGGCGCTCCCGCAGCTCGTGAAGCATGACCACTGGGATTGGCATCTCCACGCCACCACGCCGGAAGCGCCACTGGCGGACCGAATGGGAACTGAAGCCGCCATGGCCATTATTGACGTGATCCGCAGCAAGGAAATGGAGCGGATGCGGGTGTGTGCGGCAGAGGACTGCGATGCCGCCGTGCTGGACCTCAGCCGCAACCGGTCCAAGCTCTACTGCGACACGGGGAATTGCGCCAACCGGGCACACGTTGCTGCATATCGGGCAAGGAAGGCCGCGGGAACCGAATAGATCCCGACGCGGGCGACCCGCCTCGCACTATCCTCAATGTGACCAAGGTCACATTTTGTATTGCAACACGATTCCACACCCTGCACTACCTACCCCTCAGAGAAAAGATTCGGGCTGCCCTCAAGGGGCTGCCTGACGAGGGTGCCAGGGAAAAGGAATCGCATGCGGAAGCAATCGGAGCACATACGTGCTCGTGTTCGGGGCAGGCTGGGTGGTGGCCGGAGCAACTCCTTGCTCACGCTGTTGACGTGCGTGCTTCTTGTGGTGATGGGGATGAGCGCTTACGGCGTCATCAACGCCCCCACACCCGTCGCTGCCCTACCTGGCTCCCCAGGGGTCACCCAACCGGGCAGCCTGATCTACAGCGAAGATTTTTCCAATCAGAGTGCTGCCGCAGCGCCCATCGCTCTCGGCTCCTACGTTGGTGGGGCAGCAGCGGGTAACGAGCAATACACGGCCGATGCTACTTGGCTTCCAGGGGCACAGGCGTGCAATGGCTGGATTATGCGGGAGGGCACTCCCCTCCCCGCCAACGGCGGCATCCTCAACATCCTTACGAACGACCAATGCGGTCGCAACACGGCATTCACTGAACTCGGCAAGATGGCACACGCTATGGGCCTCTACCAGGGAATGACTGACGCACAAGCCGCCCAAAATCAAATCCTCAGCGAGTACACGAACAGCACCACAGGCGTTCAGCTTGCGGGCCGGCAGCTCCAGACCACCAAAAACAGCATTCCCACCATTGCCGGCCATTTCTACGCGGTCTCCGGGATCTTTGGAGCGACGAGCTGCTTCTCCAACCACGCAAGCCAGGAGTTCTCCATCCTGGTCAACGGCGTCCCCACGGTGGTTGGCTCAAACCTTGATCCGTGCACGGATCCCAGCACGCAAAACATCACCTACCTGAACAGCAACTTCAGCGTCGCCAAGTTGCAGTCCGGGGCCATACAGGTCCCAGTGACCGGCACCACCCCCACTCTAGGTATCAGGGTGCGGAACCTGACGGCAAACGGCAACGGTAACGACGTCGGCTTCGATCTACCCCAACTGGTTGATGTCACGCCGCAACTGGACAAGGCATTCTCCCCCAGCAGCATCTTCCAAGGACAGACCACAACCCTGACGTACACCGTCACGAACACCTCCGACTTGATGGCCAAGAACGGCTGGCACTTCGTTGACTCCCTGCCTAGTGGCCTGACGGCTGTCGGCCCACTGGGTGGCACGTGCGTCCGCACCGCTGGCACTGTCTCCGGCGGCACGGTCGATGTCACCGGAAACCTCAACCAAGGCAGCGCTTCGTGCACCATCACCGTGGCGGTGACGAGCAATACGCCCGGCCTCTACAACAACTCCGGATGCGTGGCCAACAACGGAACGGCGATCCCGAACTGCACCAACAACTTTCCTACGATCACCGGCCTGTACCCTCCCGGTACTGCTCCCCTGACCGTTAGGCCCATAGTGGACCTTTCGATCACCAAAAGCGCCAACATCACGGCCTACATCCCGGGCCAGCCGATCACCTACACGGTAGTAGTCCACAACAACGGGCCAAGCGATGCCATCAATGCGGCCTTCACGGATCCCCTGCCCGCTTCCATTACCGGCGCTACGTGGACCTGTGCTGTCACGGCAGCTGGAACCTCGAACCTTCCCCCGGCAGGGCCAACAGCCTGCAACGCTCCCAGCGGCACCGGCAGTATCTCCGGCACCGTTCGAATCAACACCGGCGGAACCCTGACATACACGGTCAACGGAACCGTAGCGTTGGGAACCACGGGAACGATTTCCAACACCGCCACGATCGTCCCGGCCGGGACGACGACCGTGCCAAACATGCCAGGGGGCGGACCCAATCCCGTTCCAGGATCGACCACCCCGGTCCCCACCGTGGACACTGCTTGCCCGCCTTCGCCAGGTGTGGGCTGCTCGGCTACGGTGAACACCCCGGTGGACCCACAATGGACCATCGCAAAGACCGCCACCGTCAACGGCACCTCGACTGACAGCGCGTCCGTGAAGCCCGGCGACACCATCACCTACACCGTGAAGGCCACCAGCAACCGCGGACAGATCAACAACGTTGTCCTCACCGACAACCTGGCCGATGTCCTGGACCAGGCAACCTTCGTGCCGGGCTCCGCTGTCCTGACCATCGGCACGGCCGCCCCGGTGGCGGTAGCAAACCCGGTAGCGCCGTCAACCACCCTGACGACACAGCCCTTTACGCTCCCTGCCGGCCAGGTCGCCACCCTCACCTACAAAGTGACCGTCAAGCAGGGTGCCTGGAGCTCCCAGTTGGTCAACCTCGCAACTGGCACAGGCAGCGTGAATCCCGTCCGCTGCGCTACCGGAACAACCCCCTTGGCGCCTGAGTGCTCCACCACGCACCACACCCCGGCGAAGATCCTCTTCGAAAAAATCGGCGAGTCCTCCGGTGGAACCTGGGTGCCTATGTCGGGCTCCACCTGGGCCGTTCTCAACGACGCAGCCGGTGCCCCGGGTACCGTCAACTCCACCTACACGGTCTCGCCAATCCAGTCCCAAACCGGGCAGTTCCAGCTCGAAGGCATCGAGCCCGGAGTGTACTGGCTCGAAGAAACCGCGGCTCCACAGGGATTCAACCTGCTGGCAGAACCGGTGCAGTTCACGGTCGCCGCCAACGGCTCTGTAACCCTCGGGAAGGGAAGCGGATCCGGCGTAGTCACGGCCGCTGACGCCGATGCCGACGGCATCTACCTGGTCACTGTCCGGGACGTCCCCACCCTGAAACTGCCGGAATCCGGCGGCATCGGGTGGTGGCCCTTTACTGCGGGCGGAGCGTCACTGCTTTTGGTAGCCGTCGCCCTCGCTTCCCGCAACGCACGCCGCACCCGAATCTCCACATCCATCTGACTTCAGTCACGGTCCTGCCACCGATTGGCATGACCGCAACCCAAAAATGTTCGCTCCCGAGCATCGCACCATCACAAGAAAGAGGAAACAGTGAGTAATCACAGCTCCCGGCGTCTTTGGAAGACCGCCGCCGCCACCATTGCCGGGGCGGTGTTGGCAATGTCCTTCTCCGTGGCTCCCGCAACGGCCGCACCACTGGTAGACAACACCAAGACCGGCTCCATCACCGTTCACAAGTTTGAGCGCCCGGCCACTCCCACCGGCCTGCCCAACAATGGCACGGCTGTGGACACCACCGGCCTCAAGCCCTTGGCAGGAATCCAGTTCACCATCCAGCAGGTCAACACCATCGACCTCTCCACCAACGCTGGGTGGGACAAAGCAAACAACCTGAGCAGCTCCTTCTCCGCTTCAAACCCCACGGGCTCCATCACCAGCGCCGGTTACACCCTGGGAACGGCTCAGGCACAGACCACCGACGCCGCCGGAACCGCCGCATTCGGCACGTTGCCGCTGGGCCTCTACCTTGTCACTGAAACGAACTACCCCGCCGGCGTAACGCCGTCGGCTCCGTTCTTGGTTTCCGTGCCGCTGACGGACCCGAACAACAAGAACAACTGGATCTACGACGTCAACGTCTACCCGAAAAACTCCGTGACCGGTGCACAGAAGACCGTCACCGATGCTCCTGCGGTTAAGTACGGCGACCAAGTCAACTTCACCATTACGGGCGATATCCCCAACGAGGCCGTCATCGATGGTTACAAGGTCACGGATAAGCTTGATCCCAAGCTCACCTACGTCGGCGCTACCGCCACGCTGGTTGACGGAACCGTCATTACCAACGGCACCGATTACAACGTTACTTTCGACGCCGCCACCAACACCGTCTCGGTAGTCTTTACGCCGGCTGGCCGCTTGATCCTCGCAGCCCACAACACCACCAGCGTTCAGGTTGTTGTCAACACCACGGTCAACACCATCGGTGAAATCGAAAACGTTGCCGTGGTTTACCCCAACGCGGGTAGCTTCACCGGAACCCCGGGCCAGCCCGGCGGCCCCATCGTCACTCCCCCGGTTGTCACCAAGTGGGGCGCAATGACTCTGCAGAAGGTTGACCAGAACGGCGCAGCCCTGTCCGGTGCTTCCTTCTCGGTGTACGCCAACCAGGCTGACGCCAAGGCCGGAACCAACCCGATCACCCTCGGCGGCCAGACCACGTTCACCGTTGCCGCTGACGGTACCCTGACGCTCACCGGTCTCCGCTACTCGGATTGGGCCAACGGCGCCGCTGTTGCTCCCGGTTCCGCGGACTACCGCACTTACTACCTGGTGGAAACCACTGCCCCGGCAGGCTACGAACTGCTCGCCGAGCCGATCTCCTTCCTGATCAACCAGGCATCCACCGCTGTCGGCATCGACCTGCAGGTCAAGAACATCCCGTCCAACGGCGGCTTCCAACTGCCCCTGACCGGTGGTGTTGGTACCGGAGTCCTGTACGCGGCTGGTGCGCTCCTTGTAGTTGGCGCTGCTCTCTTGCTGGTTCGTTCACGCCGGAGCACCAACAACAGCTAGTAACTGAGGACCTTTGGTCCCCAGCATGAACACCGAAGTGGGGAAGAACGCCAGGTACGCGCTCTTCCCCACTTTGCTTCTCCCAGAGCACAACCTTCCCCAGGATTCTTTATGACAAAGCCTCAAACCCCCACTCCGCGAGCACGGTGGACCCTGCGCGATACGTGGAGCACGCAACGCATCCTTATCGTTGTAGCCGCGATGCTTGGCATCGGGATCCTGCTATATCCCACAGCGGCTGCCTGGTTCTCCGATCGCGTCCACGCCACCGAGATCAGCGGATACGTGAACACTGTTGAAAGCCTGTCGCCTTCCGCTCAAAAGGCCCTTCTGGATGAGGCACGCCAGTTCAACGAAGAACTGCCCTCAGGCCCGCTTCGTGACCCGTACTCGCTGAACGAACAAGGCGAACAGACAGTCGTTGGCGCCGGCTCGGAGGCGTACAAGAAGCTGCTCGACGTGGGTCCGGGCGGGATGATGGGACGCATCAGCATTCCTTCCATCCACGCAGATCTGCCCATCTTCCACGACACGGATGAAGAAACCCTGTCCAAGGGCGCCGGGCATCTCTTCGGCTCAGGCCTCCCGGTGGGCGGCACAGATACGCACAGTGTCATCACCGCTCATTCCGGCTTCGTCAACGCCACCCTCTTCGACCATTTGGACAAGGTGGTCACAGGAGACACTTTCTCCGTCACGGTCCTCGGTCAAACCATTTACTACAAAGTCGATCAAATCCTCACGGTCCTGCCCGAAGATACCGAGGCACTCCGAAAAGTCCCCGGCAAAGACCTGATTACGCTTGTCACCTGCACCCCCAAAGGCATCAACAGCCACCGGCTACTGGTCCGGGGTGAGCGCATCGACGCCCCGACGGGTGACTCTGCCCAAACAGTTCCCAGCCAAGCGTTGGATCCCGGGTTCCCCTGGTGGGCTCTCGGCCTGATCGGCAGCGCCATCTTGATGGTCGTGGTCACCAAACCGCGAAAGGCTCCGTCAGAAGAAGCGGAGGAACCGGAAACCCCGGACGCGCCCACCGACGACCTCGCAGACGCGCTGCTGGGCTAAGTTTCCACGGGCAGCACAGCTAAGCCGCGTTGTCCGGCCAGGTGACCCGGTCCCCTGCCACCAAGGACATACGTCCCAGGCTTACGTCTCTGCCTGGAACCAGGACATAAGGCTGAACCAAGCCCAGCGCGAAGCCGGCTGAGTGTTCCAAGGCGAAGTGCATGGCATCACCACCCAGCCCGGCAAGCCGGACATCCGAAACAACGACGGCGGCCCTTAGGTCCTCCCGCTGTGCGGCGAGCGCTTCGTAGCATTCCGCGATGACGGACTTGGCCGGTAGGTGCTGATCGGCCAACATTGTTTCCGTGGCAAGGTACACGTGCTCGCCGTCGTCCTTGATCGCCGCCGCGAACGGATACAGCTCCCCGTAGGCGGTGAGGCAGCGAACGGCGAAAGGTAAGGCCTCGCTAAGCAGGGAATCCACATCATCCTGCGCCGTCTGATCCACGGATTCCCGCCATGAAGCCATCTGTTCCCCCAAGAAACGTCGTCCTGCCGCTTGCCGTGCGGCTCACCCTACTCCCGGCGGTCCTCCAGCGAAATGCCTTGCAGAATCAGAACGGAAGGCCACGCACAGTTCCGGCCGGCAAAGGGCAGCGTGGGCGCAACAAAAAACGCTCCCCCACCTCGGTGGGGGAGCGCTTGAAGGTTACCGGCCGGCGTCGGGCGTTTCGGTCTCGTCGGGCGAATCAGGTGAACCAGGCGAACCGGGAGCACCGTGGCCGCGCTTGGAACTGAGGTTCACACCCGAACCCTTGCCGAGATAGTCGGCGTTCTCCTTGTGGCTCATGGAGAGCATTGCCGCAACAACCAGGCTCACGATGAAGGCGATACCGGCGCCGGTGAAGGCGAGGTCGAACCGCGGAGCCCGTGCGCTGCCGCCCGAAGCGAAGATGAGTACGGCTACGAAGGCCAGTACTGCAAAGAACGCGGAGAACATGAGGGGTCCCTTGACCGAGGTCCGCATCTTGCGCGGTTCTCCTGGTGTCTGGTCTGCCACGGTCATTCCTCCAATGATGGCGGTTGGTGTTCCGCCGGTCTGCAAAAGTTCTACAGCGAGTAGAACGTCCAGCTACTAGTTTACGGCCTCGGGCGAAGCTCCCGGCGCAGAGGCCGTTGCCGACCCAGCGGCGCCCGTCCGGGCGTCGTGCTTCAGGGTCAACCCGGAGAGCATCCAGAGCACTCCCGAAAGGATGGCGCCGCCGCCGGCCACACCAAGCAGCGCATGGGCCCCCAGCGCGGTAAAAAACGGCAGCAGTACAGCGGTGCCAACGGAAATGATTCCGGAGAAAAGCCAGTCGCGGGCTACCGCGTCCCGCTTGCGGAGGCCGCGGACCAACTCAAGCAGGCCCAGCACCAGCAACGCCAGCATTGCCGATAAAGCCACACCCGCATCCGACTGGGTGGCCAAAGCGCCCGCACCGCCGGCGGCGACAACCACCGGAACAGCAATCGGCAGGGCCCGCGACAGCCACAGGGCCGCGGCTGTTCCCAGCAGGTACAACCCCACGGCCCAGGCAAGGACCTGCACCGAAGGCGAAGCCCAGAAGATAGTGACGGCCCCGAAGATCAGCGCAACCGTGGCACGGATCAGCACGGGTTTCCAGAGCCCCGCCGCAGCGGCAGAAGAAGTCTTGGCGGGAGTTGTTGGGAGAGTCACCCGTCCAGTTTAGTGCGAACCCAGCACCATCCAGCGATCTGTCCTTGCCCGCAATCCCAACGTCACGCCACGGGCCAGCATGTAGCCCAGCGCAAAGGCGGCCCACAGCCACAGCAGCCCCGCCTCGCCGTCGGGCTTTATTTGGTGGATGGCGTACAGCAGCGGCAAGTAAACGGCCAGGTTAACGACGCCGGCAATCGCCAGATAGCGCGCGTCACCGGCGCCAATGAGGACTCCGTCGAGGACGAAGACATACCCTGCCAGTGGCTGCCCGAGTGCCAGCACCCACAGCGCAACGGTCAAAGCGGATCGGACGCCGGAATCGGCGGTGAAAAGGTAGCCCGCCCAGGGTGCCGCGAGCGCCAGCAAGACCCCCGTGATCACGCCGAATCCGAGGCCCCAGCGGACCATGGTGCGCGTCAGTTCCCGGACGCGGCCAGCGTTCCTGGCACCGAGTTCCTTGCCGACCAGGGCCTGGGCGGCAATTGCCAGTGCGTCGAGGGCGAAGGCGAGGAAGGAAAAAATTGTCATGGCCAACTGGTGCGCTGCCAGGTTGACGGCACCTTGCGCGGTGACCACCAGGACGGTAGCGAGGATGGCGAGGCGCAGGCTGAGCGTTCGAAGCATGAGCCAGGAGCCGACTCTTGTCATGGCCCTGATGCCGTGCCAGTCGGGCCGTAGGGACACGCCGTGTTGCCGCGCGTTCCGGCTGACCATCACCAGGTAGACGGCGGCCATGGCCCACTGGGCAATGCTGGTGCCGATCGCCGAACCCGCAACGGACAAGTTCAACCCATAGACAAGGAACCAGTTGAGGGCGATGTTCAGCGCAAACCCCGCCGTTGCTACGAGGAGCGGCGTGCGGGTGTCCTGGAGTCCACGGAGCACGCCTGTCCCGGCAAAGATCAAGAGCATGGCGGCCAGGCCGGGCATGGACCACCGCAGGTAGTCGACGGCGAATGCGCGCACATCCCCGGTCGCGCCCATGAAACCCACCAGCGGCTCGGCGGCAACAAAGCCGATCGCCGCGAGCGCCAAGCCGAGCAGCAGGGCCAACCAAACGCCGTCGCGCCCTGCTGCCAAAGCCTTCCCCAGCTTGCCGTCGCCGATCGCGCGGGCGACTGCCGGCGTCGTCGAGTACGCCAGGAAGACCATGAGCCCCACCGCGGTGTGCAAAATGGTGGAGGCGAGCCCAACGCCGGCTAGTTGGTCCACCCCCAAGTGGCCCACGATCGCGGAGTCGGCCAGGAGGAACAGGGGCTCGGCGATCAGTGCGCCGAAGGCCGGAACCGCCAGGCGCAGGATCTCGCGGGCGTTGGAGCGGGGTGTGGTGGTTGTGGTCTCAGGCACTAAACCAGCCTAGTGGGCCACGGGGCGGGTACATTTGAGGCCGTGTCCAACGAGCATCCCGTCACAGTTTCCGTGGCCCGTACTATCCTTCCCGGCTACACGCGGCAGGCAAATGCGTGGGCGCACGCAGGCCAGGAACTTGCGCGTGAATGGCCCGGCTACCTCGGATCCGGGTGGGTGCGAAACGGCGCGGGCTCGAACGAGTGGCACATGCTGTACCGCTTCGCCGATGCCGGCGCGCTGCAGGCTTGGGAAGATTCCGAGGAGCGCCGCTGGTGGATAGACAGCGCCAGGGACATGATGGAGACCACCCGGGTGGAGCGGCACACGGGAATCGAGGGCTGGTTTTCGCGGCCCGGTGATGTTTCTGTGGTGCTTCCCGAGACCGTGGCGCCACCCCGCTGGAAGCAGGCCATCAGCATTTTCCTGCCGTTCTTCCCGCTCAGCCTGTTGGCGAACTTCCTGCTGCATCCGGTGACCCAGCATTGGCCATTGGTGCTTGCGGTACTGCTCAACATCGTCATCCTGACCCCGCTGATGACATATATCTTCCTGCCAATCACTACCCGTTTGCTTCAGCCGTGGCTGCAGAAGCCGCCCAGGAAGCGCCGGATACAAGCCAAAGGGACTGCACGATGACGTACGTTCTTTCCACTGACAAGGACCGCGTGGATCGCGATTGGCTCTGGGCCGAGCTCTCCACCAACGTGTATTGGGCCAGGTGGCGCACGCGGGCGGACGTCGAGGCGCAACTGGAGAACGCCTGGCGGGTAAAGCGATGGTGCGGGAAATGATCGACGCCGGGCCGGGGGCCAACTTCCGCTGGATGCTGCACACCAGCGATGCCCATAGGCTCTACCGGCAGTTTGGATTCGGCGATCCCGACACCCGGTATTTGGAGCGACCCGAAGTTCGGTAGTTCGCGGCCTTCGTCACAATGGGCCTCGATTAGTTGACACTTCAACTTACTTCCGTGAGTGTTGAAGATATGAACAAGTCCAGCTTAACCACCACAGCCCTGACCATCCTGCGCGTTATTGCAGGATTTCTCTTCGCCGCGCACGGTTGGCAGAAGTTCAACGAATTCACCATCGCCGGCACCCAGGCATCATTCGCCGAAATGGGCGTTCCGGGCGCGTCTGCAGTCGCCCCGGTCGTCGCAACCCTCGAGCTCGTGGGCGGCATCGCCCTGATCATCGGCTTCCTGACACGCGTCTTCGCCGCCCTCCTGGCCGTCGACATGCTCGGCGCACTGTTCCTGGTGCACGCGCCGGCCGGCGTCTTTGTCGCCAATGGCGGGTACGAGTTGGTCCTGCTCTTCGCGGGCGCCGCGTTGGCACTCGCACTCGCGGGCGCGGGCAGGATCTCAGCCGACGCCGCACTCTTCGGCCGGAAAGGATCGAAGCTCCGCGTCCTCGCGTAAGCCCCCCCGGACGCTCTCTCACGAAACACCCCATTCCCCCCGACGCTCCCTCACGAAACACCCCATTCCCCCGGACGCTCCCTCACTCCCTTCGGGGACGTGAGAGAGCGTCGGCGGGTAACGGGCGGGATGTGAGAGAGCGTCGGCGGTTAACGGGCGGGACGTGAGAGAGCGTCGGCGGGTAACGGGCGGGACGTGAAGGAGCGTCCTAACCCGTGATCCCCGTGAGCTCGTTCGGGACGTGGGGGAGCTTCGCCGATTTGGTCACCTTGCCGGACTTCAGGTCCACGGCGTGAAGTGACTGTGAGGCAGGTTCGGTGACGAACGCCGTCGAGCCTTGAACGAAGAGCGTCGGACGGGGGTCCTGCCATGTTGCCGACTCTTCCCATGCGGCCACGACGGGGATGGAGGATGTGACGGCGCCGGAAAGCGGGTCGATGACCCGCAGCCCACCATCAGTGCCAAGCACCAGCGCTTCACCCGAAGGACCGCGACCCAGGGAGCGGAAGGAATAGCTGGTGCCGATGTCGACGAGCTGCATGGTGGCGGTTTCGGTGTTGACCAGCGAGATCCGGGTGGGCCGTTCAGGTTTTGCGGCCTTGTCCACCTTGTAATCGCCCAGGATCACCGGGGATTTTTCCGAGCCGGCCTGGTTGCCCAACCGCCCGTAGGCGTCAGGGCTGGGCACCTTGGCGATGGCGCCATCCTTGTAAATCAGCATGCCGTTTTCGCACCCCACCACAACGGCCTCACCTGCGGCGACGGCCTCGCCATGCACACCCGGGCAGTCCTCGTTGCGCACGATTTCCGTCCGCTCCTGCCCCTTGCCGGCCGAGAGCACTGCGATTCCGGAGCGGCTTTCCTCGTTGCCGAGGGTCACCAGCAGCTTGCCGTCCTCCAGCTCAACAGCCACCCCATGGTGCGCCTCCGGCGTCACGTAGGTGTCCGTCGTCGGCAGTTTCCCGTCCTCCACCGCGCCGGCCAGGGCCGATGTTTCGAAGCTTTCCACCTTGCCCGAGCCGTCGTTGAAGAGCAGGGTCTTGTCCGCGTGCAACACGACGTGGCCGGCCTTATCCGCCTCAAAGGCCAGCTCGGTCAGCTTGGGGTCTGCCACATAATGATGGCTGTGATCGCCGTGCGGCTCGGTCCAGGCGCCTGCGTCGAACAGGCGGAAAGCGTCGCCTGTGGAGACAAAAACGTGCCGGCCGTCGCCGGCAGGATTGAGCCGGTTGAAGCCGGACATTTCCACACTTCCCACCTGCTCGAGGGAGGTGGCATCGAGGACTCCGATGCCTGCGTCGTGAGTGTAGACGAGACGCGGCGTTGGCGCACCCGCCTCCTTGGGGCTCGTTTCGGAGGCAGCTGAAGGCGATGCCTCTACGGCGTCACCGGCGGAGCCGCCGGGGGCTGCGCAAGCCGTCAGGAGCAGAGCGGAAAGTCCGACGGCGGCAATCGGCTGCGCGTGCACGCGTCGCCGGCGGGTGGAGTGGACAGGGGTCATGGGGGTTGAGTGATGTGGCATGGCTTAAATGATATTGATTCTCATTTAGACCGCAACTTGCCCGCGGAAACATGTCGCCTCGAAGAGGATCACATCAACATGATGTTGACAACAGATTGTTGATGTTCAAAGCTGGAGCAATGACCCACCCCACTGACGCCCAGGCGGCTGAGCTTCAAGCGCAAGCAACCCGGCTGCTCTTGGACAGGGGCGCTTCGGATCTTCCTGCCCGTCCATGGCTTCATGAAGACCAGCCACCCTCCGCCATGGACCTCATTCAGCACGTACTGTGGCGTTCCCGGCGCACGGACGCCGCTCCTGAGCCTGATGCCTTGGACCTCCGCGCGGCCCTCGCGTTGGTGTCCGCCGCGCGGGGCGAGATGGACGCCGTCGAATCCGCGCTGTTGTTCCTTGCCAGAGCGGAAGGCCTGACGTGGCCGCACATCGCGGACAGCCTCGGGCTCCGCTCCGCGCAGGCGGCGCAGCAGCGGCTGGACCGGCTGGCAGACCGCCCGCACACAACTGCAAGGAGCGCACGGTGACCGTCCTGGCAGGAACTGCTGCGAGCGCCGGCACCGCCCAAGGAAGGGCCCGGCTCATTCACGGACCCGACGAGTTCGGCCTTTTCCAGGCAGGCGACGTCCTGGTCTGCCGCACCACTGACCCCGCGTGGACGCCGCTCTTCGGGCTGGCGTCGGCGGTGGTCACGGAGACCGGCGGTATGTTGTCGCACGCCGCGATCGTCGCCCGGGAGTTTGGCATTCCTGCCGTGCTGGGCGTGCGTGACGCGCTGGCATTGCTCGCTGACGGTGGCGCGATAGCCGTGGACGGAGCGCGGGGAACCGTCACCCTGATGGACGCCTGATGACGCTGCTGACCCTGCACGCCGTTCGCCTCCTTGGGTTCGCTGACACACAGGCCGTAGCGGCCCGCTTCGCCCAGGACACGGGTCTGGTGGAGGCCCAGCTTATCGACGCCGGAGTGAACGGTTTCGTTTCGCGCAGCACTTTCGCTGGGTTCAGTGGTTGGTCGTTGTCGGGTGCCGGCCGGGTCGAGAATGAACAGCTTCTCGCTGATGAGCTGGACCGGACGGGTGCGCGAAGCCTGGTGCTGGCTGTGCACGACGATTTCGCGGAATCCAACACGGGCGTCGTAAGCGCGTGCGGTGCCATGCAGCTTCAGGCATCGAGCAGCGCGGATGCCATGGAGCTCCTGGCGGAGGCCGTGGCAGCGTGGTGCCCTCTCGAAACCCGGCTAATTGAAGTGCTGCCCCGTTTCGAGGGCTACTCGGGGCGCTTCCAACACGCACTCCAACAGGCAGCAAGGGAGCCCGCGTGGATTACCGCCACCGATCGCGATTCCTTCCACCGCGCCTGGTTCGAATTGCACGAGGACCTCATTGCGACCCTCGGCATCCAGCGTGGGCTGTGAAGCGTCTGTCCGCCGAGACGTCCGGCGCTGACTTAGTCACGTAACAGAAACCTGCCAACAGTAAACTTCCAGCATGAGCGACGCTGCCGGCAATTCCGTGACCCTCCGCTTCCTTGCGGCCCCCACCGACGTCGGGCACAGCGGGTCTGTCGACGCCGGGACCGTCCTTGAGTGGGTGGACAAGGCCGCCTATGCGGCGGCGGTGGGCTGGGCCAAGTCCTATTGCGTCACGGCCTACGTGGGCAACATCCACTTCACCGATCCGGTGAACAGCGGAGACATGGTGGAAGTAACCTCCACGATTGTTTACACGGGCCGCTCCTCCATGCACATCCACACCGTGGTCAGTTCCCGGGATCCCAAAGGCGGGCCCGAGACGATGCACAGCCAGTGCATGGTGATCTTCGTGGCCGTTGGTCCGGACGGCAAGCCGATCCCGGTTCCGCAGTTTGAGCCGTCCACGCCTGTGGAGATTGAGCAGCGGGACCATGCGCTGGCGCGCATCGAAGTCCGTGAGCAGATCGTCAATGCGATGAACGCGCAGGAATATACCGACGCCGGGACAGCCGAGCGCGTCGTACTGCGGTTCATGGCGTCCCCCACTGATGTGAACTGGGGCGGCAAGGTCCACGGCGGCATCGTGATGAAGTGGATTGACGAAGCAGCCTACGTTTGCGCGTCCCGCTACTGCGGCAAGGACACCGTGGCAGTTTTCTCCGGCGGTGTGCGCTTCTACCGCCCATTGCTGATCGGCGACGTCGTCGAAGTCGAGGCGCGTCTGGTCTACACCGGCGCCAAGGGTATGCACATAGCGGTCCACGTCCGTTCCGGTGATCCCAAGACCCGCGAAATGAACCTGACCACGTACTGCCTCACTGTGATGGTGGCCCGGGACGAGACCGGGACGGCCGTGCCCATCCCTGCCTGGGAACCGGTGACCGACGAGGACAAGAAGTTGCATGCCCACGCCCGCGAACTGCTGGAAATCCGTGGTCGCGCACCGGGAAACCGGCTGCCGGATCACCTCTTGAAGGCCGCCGGCGCCTAAGCCCGTCGTTGCCCCGCTCCTACGTCGTTGCCCAACAACGGGACAGCGGGCCAGGAACGTCGCTAGGGCTCATCCGCCCTTGGGTGTGGCTACTTGATCAGGGCTGCAGCCTGGCCCATCAGTGCACCGAGTGCTTCCGGGCCGCCAGTTGCAGCTTCGCTAGAGGATGCGGAGCCTGAAATCAGGACGCCGTTCTTGAGAGCGTAAGCATTGTAGATGGCCCCAGTCCGTCCACCCGGTATGGTCATGACGGTCTTGGACGCCACCGTTCCGGGCACAGTGCCGACTCCATCGATCTTTTCCGTGGAAGCTGTCATGGTGTCCCCCTCCGCGGAAAGGGTCATTTTCTTGCACGCCTCGATTTGCGCCGTGCTCTTGTCCAGGCGCGCCTGCAGCTGTGCGGGTTCGACGCCGGACGTCAGCGCCACACTTGTGATGAACTCACCTGTCTTGGCCCTGGTAGTGCCTGCGGATGTGGCACCGTCCACGGGCTGATACATTCCAAGCGTGCCGAGATCCGCGCATTCAGCGGGTTCGATGGTTGCCTTGTTGAGCACGCGAATCGGTTCGTACTGGGCCACAACGTCCTGGCCGGAAATTACGGCGCGACTGCTGCCATCAGCTTCCTTAATCTGCCCGGCGACACTGACAAGCTCTTCGTTGGTGTACTTCGTCACGGGCGTCGGCGTCCATGAGGGCTAGAAGCCGCCGCCACCACCGGCGTCGCCCGCCATGTTGGCGAAGCGTGAGTAGTGGCCCTGGAAAGCGACAACGATGTCCTTGGTAGGACCGTTACGGTGCTTGGCGATGAGGATGTCCGCTTCACCGGCCCTGGGTGATTCTTTGTCGTAGACGTCTTCACGGTGCAAGAGGATGACCATGTCAGCGTCCTGCTCGATGGAGCCCGATTCACGGAGGTCGGACACCATGGGGCGTTTGTCCTGACGCTGCTCGGAACCACGGTTCAGCTGCGAGAGCGCAATAACGGGAACCTGCAATTCCTTGGCCAACAGCTTGAGCGCACGCGAGAACTCGGAAACTTCCTGCTGGCGCGACTCCACCTTCTTACCCGAGCTCATGAGCTGGAGGTAGTCGAGGATCACGAGCTTGAGATCGTGCTGCTGCTTGAGGCGCCGGCACTTGGCCCGAATCTCCATGAGGGACATGTTTGGACTGTCATCAATGAACAACGGGGCGTCGTTCATGCGACCCATGGTGGTGGCGATCTTGGACCATTGCTCGTCCTTGATGGTGCCCTTACGGAGGTCCTGCAGTCCGATGGTGGCTTCTGCGGACAGCAGGCGCATGGCGATTTCGTTCCGGCCCATTTCGAGCGAGAACATCACTGTGGCCAGGTTGTTCTTGATGGCAGCGGAGCGGGCGAAGTCCAGAGCGAACGTCGACTTACCAACGGCGGGACGGGCTGCGATGACGATCATCTGGCCGGGGTGGAGGCCGTGCGTCAGTTCGTCCAGTTCGTAGAATCCCGTGGGGACGCCAGTCATGCCTTCACCGCGGTGGCCGGAGGCCTCGATCTCGTCCACGGTGGACTCCATGACGTCCTTCAACGCGACGTAGTCCTCGGCGGTGCGCTTTTCAGCAACCGCGTACACCTCGGCCTGGGCCTGGTTTACGAGGTCTTCCACTTCGCCGTCCTGGCCATAGCCCATCTGGACGATCTTGGTGCCGGCGTTGACGAGGCGGCGGAGCACAGCGCGTTCTGCCACGATCTCGGCGTAGTAGCCCGCGTTGGCCGCCGTGGGAACCGTCTGGATGAGCTCGTGAAGATAGGCCGGTCCGCCGATCCTGTTGATCTCACCGCGCTTGGTCAGCTCATCGGATACCGTCACGGCATCGGCAGGTTCACCACGTCCATAGAGGTCGATGATGGATTCGTAGATGGTCTCGTGCGCCGGACGATAGAAGTCGTGCCCGCGGACGATTTCGACGACGTCGGCAATCGCGTCCTTGGACAGCATCATGCCGCCGAGGACCGACTGTTCAGCCGGGATGTCCTGCGGCGGTTTCCGGCTCGAGTCTGAAGCGCGAGTGCCCTCGATTGAGTCCAAGTGCGTAACTGACAAAGCCGTCCTCCATTTGTGTACCGCTGCTGGTGTGCAATCCCGGCGGTCCGTAAAGCGCTGTATGCGGGTAGGGATCCCGCCGGTTGCACCTGACTATGTCAGGGACGTCCGACAAAATAGCGTTCCGTATCCACAAGTTATCCACAGCCGGTTCCGCAGGGGCGTCCTCGATAGTTGGTGAGGACGAGGCTTGGGAATGCCGACAGGGGATAAATGTGCCCAAAATGGACACTTCAGACACGTTACAGCAGGTGCCGGAACACCCCTGTGGATAACCTGTGGAATAGCAGCGCCACGTTGTGCACAGACTGTGGGTTACTCTGTGGATAGAGAAATTCTTTCGTCGGAAACCAGGCTCTGACCTGCGGAAACGTTCAAAACAGGCTGTGGACTGAAGAAAGATTTTGCACAAAATCATCCACAGACAATCGGCCGCGTCGAGCCCGTCAGGCAGTGAAGGGGCCCTAAACATGCCAAATATGTGATGCATCTTACAGCTCAGCCTTGAATTTGACAGAGCCCTCTCAGAAGCTTATGCCCGTAATGGAATGTGCTGTGGATAACCAACTTCTGGCATAAGCTCTAGGCATGGGGATGAACTTTGGTGACGTGCTGACGATTGTCCTTCCACTACTAATCCTGGTGGGCCTGCTCTGGGCCTTGACTGCGGCCTTCAAACCCCGCGATACCGGGCTTTCTGACGCCGAGAGGTATCAGCGCGAATTGGCCGCCCGCTCCGCTGCCCACCAAGCCTCCCAAGTGCAGGCTGCGTTGGCCCTGCGGGCCCGCATCGAGGCCTCCACCAAGCCCAGCCAGAACGCGGCCAGCCAAAATGAGCAGGCACAGCATCACAAGGCGTCCATTCAAGCCCAAAACGGACCATCCCACACGACTGGCCGTCCTAATCAGCAGCCAGCGGTCCTTCCCAATGGAGAGCTCAACCCACAGCTGGCTTTTGAGCTGCAAAACCTCGTCCGCAGCGGCAAGAAGATCGAAGCCATCAAAGTCCTACGCCAAGCCACCCACTCAGATTTGCTCACTGCCAAGAACTACGTAGATCGGCTCTGACACCGCTATGGACTCCATCCTCATTCCGCTCCTGATCCTGATCGCGGTCGTAGCGGGCGTACTCCTGCTTATCCGGTCGTTCACCAAGCGCACCGCCGAAACCAAGTCGGGTGTCGCCACGGCGAGCGCTTCAAAGGACCCGGTCGAATTGGCCAAGGAGTCTGCAGCGAAGCTGAACCAGGAGCAGCACCGCCAGATTTACTCACTCATCGCCCGGGGACAAGGCATGGCGGCAATCAAGCTCTACCTGCAGGCAACAGGCGACGGACTGCGTGCCTCGCGGGATGCCGTGGGTGCCCTGGCCGCCCACCCGCAACCGTTCACCCCCGAAGGTCCGGCCAAGGACCCGCTGGCGGATGATGACGATGAGCCCGAGCGCTTCCCGTACAGGTACCGTGCAATCGTCAGCAAGGGAGAAGTCACCCGGGAAGTGAGCAGCAACATGCTCAACGACGAGATCTACGGCCGCATCAGGACCCTGGCTAAGAGCGGTGACGTCGAAGGCGCGGCACTGGCCCTCACGCGCCACTCCGACATCACCATCAAGCAGGCCCGCGAGTTCATCGAGCTCCTGGACGACTAGCAGGAATCAGAAGTCGAAGAGGTCGCCCAGGAAGCCTTCCTTCTTCTTGCGCTTGCGGCCGTATTGGTCGCGGCGATCGTAGTCGCCCCTACGGTCGTAGTCGGGCCGGTCATAGTCTCCACGGCCGTCACGCCTGTCCCGGTCGTCGTACCGTGGCTGCTGCGGACGGGACTCGAAGGGGTTATAGAGGGGCGGCGGGGCTATCGGAGGTTGGGCCGGAGCAGTGGCCGATCGCGGGGCGGGGCCTGAGTCCGCAGCCACGCGATCGATGATCTTGTCCAGCTCCCCACGATCCAGCCACACTCCCCTGCATTGGGGGCAGTAGTCGATCTCGACGCCGCCTCGTTCGCTCATCACCAGGTCAATGGAATCCACAGGACATTTCATGTTTGCCCCAACGTTCGGCGGAACGGAATAGTTCGGGCCTGGCCACGCCCGGCCGCTTGTTCGGGTTACCTGCCCGCTGAGATCCCGGCCAGCAGCTGTTCGAACGGCAGTGATTCCAGCGCTTCGCTCTTGCGGTGCGGCTGGTTTCCGCTGAGCAACTGCACCAGCTCGCCCGCTGCCCGGTCCACGCGCGACGAAAGGGGCGAGCCGCCGTCGTCGGTGTTTCCCCAGTCCTGGGGCCCGGCGAACACGCCGGTCGAAGCGATCCTGGTCCGCAGGTAGCTGAAGAGTGGGCGCATGGCGTAGTCGAGGACCATCTGGTGGCGGTCGGTGCCGCCGGTGGCGCCGAGCAACACGGCCTTGCCGTCCAAGGACTTGGGATCAAGAACGTCGATGAACGACTTGAACAGTCCGCTGTAGGAGGCGCTGAAGACGGGGCTGACGGCGATGATGGCGTCGGAATCCTCGACGCCGGCGATTACCTCCGCGAGGCGCGGGGCGGCGTAACCGGTTACGAAGTTGTTGGCGATGTCCACGGCGAGGTCGCGCAGTTCAACGACGTCGATCTTTGCCTCGTAGCCTGCCGCGCGTAGCTGCCGACCGGTGGACGCTGCCAGCTGGTCAGCCAGCAAGCGGCTCGACGACGGCACGCCCAGACCGGCGGAAAGTACGGTGATGCGGCGGGTTTCCATGGCATTCTCCTATTGCTCGTTCATTCAGTTTACATGCATTTGCATCTACATCAATGAACAGGGCCGCCTCTCGATGTATTCCCGCGGTTGCGCTACTTCGCCCCGAGCCCTGCCAGGAACGCCGCGGTGGCGGACGATATCTGCCTTTGGGCTACGTCCCGGGCCACCGTCGGCTCACCATCGCCAGGCTGCGGACCGTAGTCCCCGAAGTAGGCATGGTTGGCACCCTGCACCGCCAGGAATGCGGCGTCGGAGGGAAGCAATTGACGGGATGCGTCGATCTTGCCTGGCGTACTCAGTCCGTCCTCAGTACCGGAAATGGAAAGCACCTTCAGGCCCGCACGGTCCTGCATGGAGTCAAGGGGATAGGAAGCGAAGAGCAGCAAACCGGCCACGTCCTTGTTGTTCAATGCGAAGGAACTCGCGCTGACGCCGCCCAGGGAATGTCCCCCAACGGCCCACGAGCTGATGCCTGGATGGTCCGACATGGCGCTCCTGGCCTGGTTGCCGTCAAGCAGGCTGAGATTCAGGGGAGTCTTCAGGATGACCACCAGGAATCCGGACTCGACAGCGGGCCTGAGGATGTCCGCGTAGGCCCGGGCCTCCACCTTGGCTCCCGGATAGAAGACCAGGCCCTTCGTGGCTTGCCCGCCATCCGGCGACAACGTGATCGCCGTCGGGGTTTCCACCACGGAAAGCTCCGATGTGGGACCCGCGGGGGCCGCCTGACAGGCGAAGGGGTTGAGCCAGGCCAGGATTGCCACCAACACCAGGACGGCACCCCTCCCCAACCACGCCCCGACAGCACGAAGAGTGGAGCGGCGCAGGCGCACATTGCGCCCTCGCCAGAGCAGGGCCGACCAAAAGAGTCCGACGACGGCGGCAGTCACCAATATCGCTGGCAGCAGCGGGTGGCCACGCAGGACAGCCGGGTTCCCGATCAGCATTGCGGCGGGCACCGATATCAGGGCTGCCGCGCAAAGCCAGGAGGCCCAGTAGAGGGCAGGGCGGCGAGTGGTGACTTCTGAGTGAGCCGAACGGAGAACCATATCTCAACAATAGTTCCATCATGGAGATAATTTCGACATGGCGGCCAGCAGCCGGACCTACTGCTTCCTGGCGGCGTTCGTGGACAGGAAATCGAGCAGCTTGTCCCGGGCCTCCCGAGCCTCGGCAAAGTTCAGATGGAACTGGTACTCATGGGGAAGTTCTGGCTGATGGTCAGCAGGCCAGAACAGCTCCGTGACGGGAACGCCGGCCTCTTTCAAACGGTTGCTGTACGGAACCGACTGAAGCCATGTCAGGCCGTCACCGTTTCCGCCACTGATGAATGTCGGTGGAAAGTCGTTCTGGACGAAGTCGATCGTGGACATGGTGGCGCCTGCGTACGTTGCGGACCAGTCCTTGGTTCCGGTGTAAGCCCACAGGGAGGTCTTAAAGCCCCAGGCGACAATGCCGTTGAGATCCGCCATGGCCCGGAGATCGTACACACCACAGTGCAGGATGGTCGCGGCCAGGTCTGATTTCTGCAGGGCTGGCTGAATTCCCAGAAGGTTGGCGTACTCGGGATTCACGGTGAGCGTTGTCATTTGGCTGGCCAACTGTGCGCCGGCAGAGTCCCCCGCCAGAACGATGCGGCCCGCGTCCACGTTCAGCTCCGCCGCGTGCGCCTTGATGTAAGCGAGCGCGTCGTTGATGTCGCGAACGGCTGTGGGATACGTCGCCTCAGGCGCGATCGGGTAACTCAGGCCGATGGTGGTGTAGCCCTCTGCTGCCAGAATCCGAAGGTAGGGCTCAACGTCCCTCTGCGCGCCGGAGATCCAGGCACCTCCGTGGATCCACACGATGGTGGGAAGCGCTGCGGCAGTCCCGGCAGGACTAAAGGCATCGAAGGTGGATCCGGGTTTGTAGACGATACCTGTCTGGGCCTGCAGCGGAGTATCGGGAACGTACGGGGTCATCTCGTCGATGGTGGACTGCGCACCGCGTTCAAAGACGCTTCGAATCAACATCGCCGACGGCCAGGGCGTTGCCGAAAGCGCCAGAAGCACAACCAAGACGACGAGGATCGCCAGGTCCAGTTTCCTGAGGCGCAAAGAGCGCTTTCGGGGTGCGCGCGGACCGGCACCCGTTCCTGTTGCTACATGCTTCTCCGCGCTGGCCTGGATCGATTCCAACGGTCCCATCACACACTCCCCCGGTCGGTGCACCTGTGGACCATGCTAAGGGCAAAGACCGGCCCGCGTGGGGGAACCGGCGCGCGTCCACGTCAGGCCAGCGGCCGTGCCGCTCCGAGCAGGACTCCTTCGCCGCCGTCGAAGGTCACCGTATGGAATCGCGGCCCGCGGGCCACCTCCAGGAAGCCCGATGTCCGGTGCAATGCCAGTGACGCCTGGTTGCGGGCATTGACCACGTACCAGGCCCTATCGGCACGTTGCCAGATCCATGCAAGCCGGGCCTCGGTGAGCTTCCCCGCAACCCCTCTTCGCCTGAAGTCGGGCAGCACCGTAATCCCGGCGAGGTAGTGGCCCGCGGGCGCAGCTCCCTCATCAGAATCCCAATGGTGTGTCTTGGCCCAGCCCACCACGGCCGGCGCACCTTCCCTCGGAGTGCACTGGGCCATCGCTGCCACCAGAACCAAGCGGGCAGGGTCTGCAATCGCGGCCGAGATGCTGGAGGAGAAGTTCCCTTTGCTCGCACCGTCAACGCGACCGGCGGCCAGATCGACCTCAACAATCCCGGGCACATCGGCTTCGACGGCGGTGCGGATCACGACAGTCATGTTTCCAGCCTAGTTGCGGTGAAATCTTGCAGTACGAGTCCAAGATCATAGTCTGGGAGGCATGACACAGGAAGCAATCGCCCCGTTGGACGGCATCCGGGTCCTTGAGCTCGGAAATTACATTGCCGCCCCCACCGCCGGCAGGCTGCTGGCCGACTTCGGTGCGGAAGTCATCAAGGTGGAGCGCCCCGGGACCGGAGATGAGCTCCGCAACTGGCGCCTGCACAAGGGGACGACGTCCATGCTGTACCGCACGTTGAACCGCAACAAGAAGTCCGTGGTCCTGGACCTGCGCACTGAGGCGGGAAAGCAGGCCGTGCTGGAGCTCGTCGCCCACTCCGACATACTGCTGGAAAACTTTCGGCCCGGCACCTTGGAAAAGTGGGGCCTCGGGCCGGAGGTCCTCAACGAGGCCAACCCGAACCTCATCGTCACGCGTATCTCTGCCTTCGGGCAGACGGGGCCGCTGTCCGGGCGGCCCGGTTTTGCGGCCGTCGCCGAAGCATACGGCGGGTTCCGCAATCTGGTGGGCGACCCGGATCGGGCACCGGTGCGGGTGGGTGTCTCCATTGGTGACTCGATCGCCGGCCTTTATGCCGCCTTCGGCTCCGTGATGAGCCTGTACCAGCGTGAAGCACGACGGCGGGACGCGGCTGGTGCGGTTCCGCTCGCCGAACGCATCATCGACGTCGCGTTGAACGAGGCAATGTTCTCCATGATGGAGTCACTGATCCCGGACTACCAGGCCTATGGCGTGGACCGGCAGCGCGTCGGTGGCCGCATGGAGGGTATTGCACCTTCGAATGCCTATGTGTGCGGGGACGGGGCGAGCATCGTGGTGGCGGGAAATGGCGACTCGATTTTCCAGCGGTACATGCACACCATTGGGCGGCCCGACCTTGCCGGGGATCCCGGGCTGCAGTCCAATGCCGGCCGCTGGGCAAAACGTGAAGAGTTGGACCAGGCCATCGGTGAGTGGGCCTCGACCTTGGGCGCTCCGGAGGCCCTCGCCGCCCTTGAAGCCGCCGGAGTCCCGGCCGGACCTATCTATACGGCGGCGGACATCAGCACGGACGGCCAGTACGCGGCCCGAAACATGATCCAAAAGTTCGATGTCTCTACGGGCGAGGAAGTCCTCCCGGATGTGGGTTTCCCGGGCATCGTTCCCGTGATCGGTGAGCAGTCCCTGCCCATCCGGAACCTCGGCCCGGATCTTGGCGAAAACACGCAGGAGATCCTCGGCGGCCTCCTGAACATGGACGCGGCCCAGATCAGTGCGGCTTCAGGAACCGAGGAGGTACACCTGCCATGAACGGCATCGACAATCCGCTCTCCAGCACCCTCGGTAACGCGATCCTGAGGGATGTGACGCTGCGCGACGGACTCCAACTCACCGGCAAAATCCTGCCGACGGAACGGAAGATCGAAACAGTCCGCGAGCTGCTGCGCCTGGGCGTACCAGCGATCGAGCTGGGTTCAATGGCCCGGGCCGACCTGGTACCCACCATGGCCAACACGCTTGAAGTGGTCCAGGCACTGACTGCGGACGAACTGGAAAGATGCTGGATCTGGGTGGCCACGCCGGGCCATGTCGCAGAGGCCTCGGCCGCGGGAGCACGGAATTTCCAGTACTGCCTGTCGGCCTCGGATTCCCATAACAAGGCCAACATCGGCCGGACCACGGACCAAAGCCTGGATGCCTTGCCGGAAGCCGTTGAACTGGCGCAATCGGTGGGTGGAAAAATTCAGTTGTGCATCGCGACGTCTTTCACGTGTCCGTTCGAAGGCTATATTCCGGAGGAACGCGTCCTGTCGATCGCCAACGATCCGCGGGCGGTGGGCACCACGGACATCGTCATCTGCGACACTTTGGGCCAAGCAGTTCCGGCCCAGGTCTCCCAGCTGATCACCCGGGTCCGCAACGAGTCTCCTGCCCGTCGGATCGTCTACCACGGCCACGACACCTGGGGACTGGGCGTGGCTAACACGCTGGCAGCGATCCAAGCCGGCGCCGCGATGGTGGACGGTGCCCTCGGCGGTTTGGGAGGCTGCCCGTTTGCTCCGGGCGCCAGCGGCAACACCTCCAGCGAGGACATCCTGTTCGCCACCCGGCCTGGCTGGTTGAACCCGGAAGTCTTCGGCGAACTGGTGCACCTGTCCGGTAAGTTGCTGGAGGAGCTGGGCGAACCCAACCGCTCCAAGGCAGCACAGGGCGCCCACTCCAAGGCTCCAGCCTTTGAGTGGGTGATGCCCGTTCTCTAGCCGTTTCCTCCAGCCCCACCAACGGCCATCAGTCCCAGGCGCTTGAGGGTTTCACGGTTCCGAACGCCGATCATGGGATCCCGTAATGCCTTGGGCACGAACTTTCCGGGGCCACGGACGGCGTCTTCGGAAATGGAGACCCGGCACTGGGCGCTGCCGAGGGGCTCCAGAGTGATGAGCACTTCCGCCTCACCCATGGGCCAGCCCCTCGCCAGGAGCTTGAGTTCCCGCTTGGGCTCCATGCCGGTGACACTGGTGCTGTCGTCGATGAGGAACGGCCAGGCCCCCACGGAGTGGTGGAGCCGGGCACCTACCTGCGGCCACTGATCGTCCACGGCACGGATCCGCGAGGCGCCCACCACCCAGCCAGAGTAGAGCCATCCGTCGGCGATCACGCCCCAAACGCGGTCAGCCGATGAGTCGAGTACTTCGGTCACTGTTGACATCTGTAGCCCTTCCACGCATTGTCCGGCACCATCGGTGACCATAAGCTAAGCATGCTTACTGTTCGCCTGCCAGCGGCCGCGCAATTATGGCGAGGGCTTGCTGGCCTTACCGTCCAGCCAGAGCGTGTCCGATTCATCCCGGTGCGTCCCATCCGCACCCACGTGCTTGCTGTCGATCTTCGGGCCGTTCTTGATGACGTGGACCAACGCCATCCCATGTCCACGCCCCAGGCCGTAATCCGTCTTCAACCATTCAAGGATGGTTCCCGCCTTTACTGACGGGTCGTTGAAGCCCTTGCTTTCCGCAATGTCGACCAATTGCCTCGGCGTCAGCCCTGTCTTGTCCTCGACGGCGTCGAGGTATGCCTGGAAGGACATCAATAGTGCCTTTCGTCAGTCGCCGCGGGCCTCCTGGCGAGGTCCGCAGGGAAGGAAATCCCAAGTACGCGCGACTCTACTGGATGCCGCCGACATGGGGCACTGGAGAGGGGTGTCGAGGTGTTTCCAACCGCCTACACTGGCAGCATGCGCGGAGAGCTGGCGGTGCGGGCTTGGGCTTTCGTCGTGGCCTTCTTCTGCGCCATTCCCCTTCTGGCGGGATGTACCGGGCCTGGCGCCACCACGCCAGCCGTGGAGACGCCCTCGAGCGCAGCCACGCACCAACCCATCACCGTCGAGGTCAACCAGTCCAGGGACCAGTACGGTAAGCAGGCCATCCAGATCCAGCTGACCAACACCTCAGATGCGCCGCTGACCGTGAGCACCGCCCAACTGGACTCACCCCTGTTCCAGGAAGACATCGTGTGGAGGGCGTCGGAAGGCGGCTTGGTCCTGCCGCCCAACCAGCCCAAGAGTGTTCCCACGGCCCTGCCTGCGCCAGCATGCGATACGCCAAAGGATGCCACCACGGATCTCAAAGCCAAAATCGACTACGCAGAAGCCGGCAAGGACCCCGGTCAACAAACTTCCGATGCTTCCGACCCCTTTGGTGTCCTCCCCAGGAACGCCGGCGAGCTGTGCCTCGCCGCCCAAGCAGCCGACGTCGCCACCATGGTCCTGGACCCGAAACTGGAGGTTGCCGCTGACGGCGGCACCGCCGTCGTACGTCTTTTGATCACGCCAGCAGCCGACGGCGGTTCCCATCGGACGCTGACCATCCAGGGCATCGACGGCACAACCCTGCTGGCCGAGGCTGACAAGCAGCCGTGGCCGCGGAACGTCAAAATCAGCCAAGGCACCGCCCCCATGGAACTGTCCCTGGGAATCCGTCCGGCACGCTGCGATCCTCACGCCGTGGCTGAGGACAAAGTAGGGACGCTGCTGCCGCTCAGGGTAACCGTGGGTGACCGCGAAGGCCTGCTGAAAATCGCGGCCTCAGTGGACCTCCGTGGCCGCATCTATGACTTCGTTACTGCCGCATGCGGTGACGGATAAGGCGGTTTCAGTCGTCGAAATGGGCCACGGCATCCGGCTGCCCGGAAATACGGTCCACCATGGACTGCGCAACGGAATGGAGCTTTTGGTTTCGATCGCTGGAAGCCCTGCGCAGGACATCGAAAGCTTCTTCCTGGGTGCAACGGTTCTGGGCCATGATCATTCCGCAGGCAAGGTCAATAACAGTCCTGGTATCCATGGCGGCCTTCAGGTCATCGCCGCGCTGATGTGCGGCTGCGAGCCTGATCGCCAAGCGCATCGCTTTACTGGCCATTTCAACAAAAAGCACAGCATCCGAGATGGCCTGTTCCGTGAAGAGCCCCGGCTCGGGCGCAAAGAAATTGAGTACCGCGGCGGAGTCCTCTCCCAAGGTCATGGGCACGCCCAAGGCACTCTTGACTCCCGCCGCGGCAAGGGCCTTCCGATACTCGGGCCAGCGCGGATCGGAATCAACATCCCCCAGGAGGACCGGCACACCACTGTCCAGCGCGTCGACGCACGGCCCCGAACCCAAGGACTGTTCAATCCGGTCCAAGATCAGGGCACGTTCGCTGCTGCCGCCAATCGTGGCGGTCCGTTTAC
Organism: Arthrobacter sp. B0316-5-4; assembly: GCF_059090325.1. Taxonomy (NCBI): domain Bacteria; kingdom Bacillati; phylum Actinomycetota; class Actinomycetes; order Micrococcales; family Micrococcaceae; genus Arthrobacter; species Arthrobacter sp. B0316-5-4. The sequence continues at coordinate 199,956 of NZ_JBNHFN010000005.1, read as the reverse complement.
GGCGCCTCAGCGTCACGGCACACTCAATATGCGCGGTGCACACCCTGGTCATCATGCCTGCGGCGAAGCCGGTCAGCCCGTCCAGGAATGCCTTGACGTCCTCGGTCCCGGCAATGAGATCGACCAGCTGCTCGAAATCTTCCGCCCAGTCTCCTTCACCCATGACCTCAATCTAGAGAACCCTGGAGCTGGCCACAACAGTCCGGCAGGAATCGCCTGGCTAGCCGATGATGGGAAGGGCAGATGGGGCGCTTTCCACCTTGACTGTGACGTTCGCTTCCACCCTCTTGACTTCGCCATCCACCTGGTACGGCAACGGCTTGAGCGTGGTGAACTCGTAGCTGCTGACGCTCGGCTGATCCCCCAAACCCTGTGTGGTGGCACGCAACGCTGTCAGCAGCACGCGCCACTTGGGCATGTGCGGAAACACGATGACCTCGAACTTGCCGTCCTTTGGCAGGTTGTCCGCTTCGCTCAGCGTGGCGTACTTGGCCATCTCCGGAATGTTGGCGAAGACGAGGCTGTCGAATTTGTGACGCTTCCCGTCCTCGAGGCGGATCGCGAAAGGCTCGAATTTGGAGAAAGTCTGTATTACCGTGACCATTTCCTTGAGCGCGCCTTTGCTGCCTTTTTCCAGTTCGGTGGCCACAACCGGGGTCAGGCCAAATCCGATATAGGAGTGCGCATATTCCAGGGGCTCATGGTCTTTTTGGCCCGTATGGATACGGAGAAGGTCGATCGAGTGCACACGGCCCTCGGCAATGGCCTCTTCCAAGGGTTTTGTGGCGGTAATCCGGCTATGGTCGTTGGCATTCCCTGCAGCCCTCACGGCACAAACGGCCCGGGGGTTGCCGGCCTGCATGACACCGTTCACCACCTCGTTGTATCCGCCGTCCCCACTCACGGAAACCACAAGGACGTCCCCACCCTTGGCCGCTGCTTCGCGCGCCAAGTCCACGGCGTGGCCTGCATGCTCAGTGGGCTGGAGGATGATCTCGGGTTGGTACGTGAGGAGACTCTTCAACTTGTCGTGCAACTGCTGCGCCAACTCAGGCGCGTCCCCCGTGCTGTTGGGATTGAAAATAATGACGATCGACTCAAAGGTCCGGGCAGAATCCACGATGCGCTCCTGATTCATTGCGAGGTCCCTTACAGGCGGCTGTTTTCCTCGAAGTTCCCATAGTATTCGCAAACGCGGTGGGGTTTCGGATGGGGCGTGAACGTGAAAGCATGAATCGTGCCCGCAGAAGCCGGGGTACACGACAATCAGCCTGACGCAGTCCGGTGCTGTGTCAGCGGTGGGGGGCTTGAATGCAAGACTCACGGGAAACAGCGCGAACACTTGTCCTGGACCATGAAATAACCCTTGAGGATTTATGGGCCTGGTACTGGGCCAACGGCGGAAACGCCAGGCAGTGGGACTTTGACGCCTACCTGTTCGGAATCGAAGAGCGTGATCCTTTCGAATTGAAAATCCTTGCCTGGGCCATGGAAGACCTCGAGGCCCGATCACTTCTGTGACATAGCAAAACCGGACCAAACACCCCCGGTAGGGTTACACCATGGGGACGGTTCTTGAGGTTGAAAACTTGAGCGTGGGCTATGCCGGCGATCCGGTGTGTGGCGAGGTTACTGCGACCGTGGCGGCCGGAGAAGTGCTGGGGATCGTGGGCGTCAACGGCGCAGGGAAGTCCACGGTAGCGCGGACCATCGCCGGGCGGCAGTCTCCCCTGGCAGGAGATGTCAAAGTCAATGGCCTCCTGATTGATCCGGACGCAGTTCCGTTCCGCCGGCAGGTTTCGGCTGTTTTCGATGACGACCTCTTCTTTCCGTCCCTCACAGTCCGGGAGCACTTGCTCCTGATCGCCCGCGGGCACTCGCTGGAGAACCCCGAGACGAAGGTCGAGGAGGAACTGGAGTTCTTCGGCCTCCTGGGGCGGGCCCACGCGATACCTGACGCCTTGTCTTCGGGCCAGCGGCGGCGACTGCTCCTGGCCGCTGGATTGATCCGACCGTCGTCGCTCCTGATCCTGGACGAACCTGAACAACGGCTCGATCCGCAGATGCGCGTCGCAGTGGGTGCCCGCATCGCGGAGCACGCCGATCACGGTGGATCAGTGGTCCTTGTCACCCACGATCCCCAACTGCTGCTCGCTATTGCTTCCACCTGCCTGGTCATTGACGAGGTAGTCCGGGAACTCGCCCCGGAGCACGGCGCTTCGATCATTTCCGGATCCTGACACGATGAGCACGGACACTTCCCGGCAGGACCGGTTACTCACGGCCGACATCGTTCGGTTCACACGCCGGTCCGCCCGACGCTACAGGCGCAGCCAATCCTCGTGGGGCGACCGCTTCGTGGATGCCTACAGCTGGGGCCTGGGCATTGGCGTTTCCCTGACCATCGCGGCCTCGTTCGTCCTTGCGTTGCGCAACGAGATTGCCAGTAGAGCCTCAACCTCAGGCAGCATCATCCGGGAACAGTGGCTTGTCCTACCGGAACCTGTACTGTGGACCTGCCTGACCTTCGTTGTCCTGCTCGCCGTGGGAAACCTCGCCAGGAAGCTTGGCCCCTTGGCGGTCAATGGGCCGGAGAGCTCGTGGTGGCTCCCCCTTCCGCTGGACCGCCGGCCCATGGTCCTGCCTCCATTCCTCCGCAAGGCGGCGCTTACCGCAGCTGGATCCGTGCTCGCCTACGTGCCGTTCAGCATGGTGACAGCCGTTGACCGGGGCCCCTTGGAGCACTTTTGGGCTGCGCTCACCTTCGGGGCGGCTGCTGTCATCGCGGTGGTCCTGGCGGCCGCCCAGCAGCTCGGTTTGCTGGGTCGATGGAGCGGTCGCATGGTCACCGCGGTAATACTTGCCGCGTGCTCGGCCGCCACCTTGATGTCGGCCTCTCCATGGCCCACGGCGTTCGCCGCCGTCGTCGCCGTTGGGCTCTTAGCCGTGGTGGGGACGCGCGCCGGTGAGGTCCCCGGTGAGGAGCTGGTGCGGGGCGGGGCCGTCGCCGGGCATGCCGGCGCATCGCTGTTCATGATGGATTCCAACGAGGTACTCCGCGCCCTTGGTGCCGGACGGAAAAAGGTCGACGGCGGCCGTGCGGCCAGGTTCTACACGCGCCCGCCGCGTAGCCCGCTCGGGGCGCTGATCCGGGCCGATATTGTGGCTTTCCTCAGGCTGAACCCGCCACTGGTCCCACCGATCATGTGGCTTGCAGGCACCATTGCGATACTCCTGGTGGAGGGCGGGCTTCCCGAGTTCGTCCAACTGGCCGTGCTGGTCATCGCCGGCTGCGCCACGGCTTCGGGCATGGGCACGGTGGCGCGCAGGACGGCCATGGTTCCGGAAATCGACGCGCTGTTGCCGATTCACGCGGCACTGGTACGGACCAGCCGCATGCTCATGCCGTGCGCCGCGATGGCCGTGTGGATGGGCATGCTGAGCGGGGTCCTGGTTTTCCTCGGTGCAGCCAATCCCGCGTTGATCGGAGTGGGCGCCATGGCAGGAATCGGCATGGGAGCGGGCAGTATCCGCGCGGCAATCCGCACACAGCCCGACTGGTCCGCGCCACCGGTGGAGACCCCCTTTGGTCCGGTCCCCCGCGCCCAGCTGGGATCCTTGCTCCGCGGGCTGGACGTGACCGTCCTGGCCATGATTCCGCTCATGGTGGCTTTGTACCTCGGGTACGTACCGTCACTCGTGGCCGTTGTGCAGCTGGTGTTCAGTGCCGGCATAGTCCTGGTGGTTGCGCTATCCCGCCCCAAGCACGCCTGAACGAATCACTACAGGAGCACAGTGCCCTCGATGCAAGTGGCCGAGGCCCCGCCAACCCAAATTTCGCCGTCTTCCGCCTTGACGTGGATGCGTCCGGCGCGGCCCAACACGGTGCCCTGAGCCGCCGTGTACTCGTCCGGCGCGCGCCCGCTGCCAATCAGCCACTGGGCTGCGCCCGCGTTGAAACTGCCCGTCACCGGGTCCTCGGTCATCGCGTCGTGGGCGATAAAAGTCCGGACTTCAAAATCGACGTCGGAACCCGCCTCATGCGGGCCGATCACGCCCACCTTCAAGTCACCCATTGCTGCGAAATCAGGCTCGATGTTCAAAACCTGCCCGGCCGATTCCAGGAGCACGCCGATCCACGCCGGGCCGTTGACCAGCCACGACGTATCCAGCAGCGCTTCCTCCGGTAGCCGCAAACCGGCGGCAAGCTGCGCGCGAACATCGTCCGATACCGGCCCAAAGCGCGTCAGCGGCGGCGCAGCAAAAGCCAACCGACCGGCGTCGTGCTTCACCCGGACCAAACCAGCGCCGCACTCCTGGACCACCACGCCGTCCGTCTTGGGCACTCCCCCGGCTTGGAGCCAGGTGTGCGCAGACCCCAGGGTGGGGTGCCCGGCAAAGGGGAACTCCTCGCTACCCGTGAATCCGCACCTTGTAGTCGGCAGCGGGGTCGCTGGGCGGGAGGAGGAACGTGGTCTCGGAAAGATTGGTCCAGTTGGCGAAGTGCTGCATGGTCTCGCCGCTGAGCCCTTCCGCATCCACGACCACGGCGAGGGGGTTGCCGAGGTAAGGCCGGTCGGAGAAGACGTCGACTTGATGGAACGGTCGGTTACGGGGGGCTTCGGAAGTCACTGGTGCAGGCTATCACCGGGTGCTGGCCGGTCCACGCCACGTCTGGGAGACTACGGGAATGGCAGAGAACAAGACACAGCCCACGGACGTCTCCGTGGAAGATTTCCTGGCGGCGGTGGAGCATCCCGAGCGGCGGAAAGACGGCTTGGAGCTGCTGGACATGATGCGCCGGGCCACCGGCCAGGAAGCGGTGATGTGGGGGCCAACGATCGTAGGTTTCGGCAGCTACCACTACAAGTACAGCAGCGGGCGCGAAGGCGACGCTGCCGCCGTCGGGTTTTCTCCGCGCAAGGCGAACCTGGTGCTGTACGGACTCACGGACGGACCCGATGCCGACCGCCTGCTGCCGGAACTCGGAAAGTACAAGACCAGTACCGCGTGCCTGTACATCAACAAGCTGGGCGATGTGGACCGCGATGTCCTCGCCGAGATGATCCGCAGTGGGTACCACCACACCATGACGGAAGTACACACCCCGTAAACCCCCTCCGAGGTTTTGGGGAACAGAAAACCCCCACCTCCGGAAACCGGAAGCGGGGGCCTTCTTTGCAGTCAGGGACTACTTGCTGGCTACGACCTCGAGGTCGATGACAGCGGAAACGTCCTCGTGCAGGCGAACGTTGGCCTGGTACGAACCGACAGACTTGATGTGGTTCGGCAGTTCAACGTTGCGCTTGTCGATGGAGCCGAGGCCAGCGGCCTCAACAGCAGCAGCGACATCAGCAGGCTTGACGGTGCCGAAGAGACGACCGGACTCGCCGGCCTTCACCTCGAGCTTGACCTTCTTGGAGGACAGTGCCTGAGCCTGGGCCTGTGCAGCTTCAACGGAAGCGTGCGCACGAGCAGCGCGTGCAGCCTTGATGGACTCAACCTGCTTCTCGCCACCCTTGGACCAGGTCAGGGCGAAGCCGCGGGGCAGCAGGAAGTTACGTGCGTAACCGTCCTTGACCTCGACAACGTCGCCAGCAGCACCGAGACCGGTTACTTCGTGGGTCAGAATGAGCTTTGCCATGTTAGTTAATCCCTTCCCTTAGCCGCGGCCAGCGCCGGAGTAAGGCAGCAGAGCAACTTCGCGGGCGTTCTTGATTGCCTGGGCGATCTTGCGCTGTTCCTGAACGGTAACGCCAGTGACGCGACGAGCGCGGATCTTTCCGCGGTCGGAGATGAACTTGCGCAGCAGTGCTACGTCCTTGTAGTCGATGACAGTGATGTCAGCGGCCTTCAAGGGGTTGGACTTTGGTTTGGGCTTACGGAGTTCAGCCTTAGCCATCGTGGAGCTCCTTTTCTATGGAGCCCGTGGATATTGATCCACGGGATGGTGGTGTTCGACGGCGGTGATCGCCAAGGTGCCTTTCGGCAGTCCCGGTGAGCGACCGGCGTCGGACGTTTATGTGATGTTTAGAAGGGGGGTTCGGAATCCGGGCCGTTGCCCCAACCGCCGCCTGCATTGCTGACCCCGGGCGTGGCCCAAGGATCATCCTGCTGTGCGGGCTGGTTGTTGCCGCCCCAGTTTCCACCGGAGTTGCCGCCACCCTGGTTTCCACCAGGAGCGCCACCTCCAAAGCCACCGGAATTACCGGCGTTACCGCCACCGAAGCCACCCTGGCCACCGCCGGAGCGCTGGGTACGGTTGACTTTGGCGTTGGCGTAACGCAGGCTGGGGCCGATTTCGTCGACCTCAAGCTCGATAACGGTGCGCTTCTCGCCTTCTTTGGTTTCGTAAGAACGGCTCTTCAAACGGCCGGAAACGATGACGCGCATACCCTTTGTCAGGGATTCGGCCACGTTCTCGGCTGCTTCGCGCCATACCGATGCGCGGAGGAACAGGGTTTCCCCGTCCTTCCACTCATTGGACTGGCGGTCAAAGGTCCGGGGAGTAGAAGCGATGGTGAAGTTCGCTACTGCTGAGCCAGACGGGGTGAACCGCAGCTCGGGGTCATTGGTGAGATTACCGATGACCGTAATAGTGGTTTCGCCTGCCATCTACTGCCTCCTTGTTCGTTCCTGCGGGGTAAAGATCTGAAAGGGGCTGATTACTCAGCAACAACCTTCTGGTCTTCAGGGCGGATGATCTTGGTGCGCATGATCGTCTCGTTGAGAGACAGCTGGCGATCAAGTTCCTTGGCGGTAGCCGGAGCAGCGGTAAAGTTCACCACGGCGTAGATACCTTCGGACTTCTTCTTGATGTCGTACGCCAGACGGCGACGGCCCCAGATGTCTACCTTTTCGATGGTTCCACCATCGGTGGTGATGACATTGAGGAACTTCTGAAGCGACGACTCTACGGTACGCTCTTCGACCTCGGGGTCGATGATTACCATCAATTCGTAAGGACGCATATGTGAACCCACCTCCTTTGGGCTAAGCGGTTACGGTATTTCCGTAACAGGAGGTTCATTTGCGATGCCGTGCCAGCTCCCCACCGAAAATTCCGGGGGAGGGCGTAACACAGACTTCAATATCTTAGTGCATCTCCTGCACTCAAAGCTATTCGGCGGCATCCTCACCGGAAACCAGGAAGCTGCGCTATGTGGATAACGCCGGTCCATAGGCAGTGAATACTGGATCCATGACCGTCCTGAAGCCGATTGTCCTCTTCGTTTTGGCCGCCGTCGCAGAGATCGGCGGAGCCTGGCTGATCTGGCAGGCCGTTCGTGAAGGACGGGCTTGGTGGTGGGCCGGGCTGGGGATCATTGCCCTGGGAATCTACGGTTTCTTCGCGGCCTTTCAACCGGACGCCCACTTCGGCCGGGTCCTTGCCGCGTACGGCGGCGTGTTCATCGCCGGCTCTCTCGCGTGGGGCATGTTGGTTGACGGCTTCCGACCCGACCGCTGGGATGTCATCGGCGCCGCGATCTGCCTTGTGGGAGTGGGCGTGATCATGTTCGCACCCCGGCCGGGCGCGTAGGTGCAAGCCGGCATGGAACGACAAAACCCCCGGTCCGAAGACCGGGGGTTCATTGTGCGCGGAGGGGGACTTGAACCCCCACCCCCTTTCGAGGACTAGCACCTCAAGCTAGCGCGTCTGCCATTCCGCCACCCGCGCAAGGTGATCAGGAGAAACAGTGTTTCGTTTTTCTCCTCGACAGCGACAAAGACACTAACACGAGGAACGGCAATACGTGGATTCCTGGTCGCCGGAGGCATGGCGTGACGCAAACCGGCGCCCGCTAACTAAAGTGGGCAGATGAGCAACGTCAGAGTCCGACGCAGCAGGTTGCGCTTCCTGGTCATGATGATCGCTGGAGCCGCAGCTGTCATCGCCACGGGAAGCACAGGCAATTGGGTGGATGCCCCGGCAGTCGGATGGGCGACGGCCGCGCTCATCTACGTCGTGTGGGTGTGGCTGGTGATAGGCCGCATGGACCCCGATGACACACGCCAGCATGCCACCAGCGAAGACCCGTCCCGCGGCGTCACTGACCTTCTGATCCTGATCGCGAACCTCGCCAGCATCGCCGCTGCGGCCGCCGTGATCGTCAATTCCCACGCTGAGGGCGCCACTACCCGCCTGTACTCAGGGGCGCTTGCGTTGGTCTGCGTAGCCTTGTCCTGGATGCTCGTCCAGACCCTTTTCACGTTGCGCTATGCCGAGCTCTACTACAGCCCTGAACCGGAAGCCGGAGGTGCGGTGGGTGGCATCGGCTTCAACCAGGACAGGCCACCCCAGTACACGGATTTTGCCTACCTCGCCACCAGCTTGGGCATGACCTACCAGGTCTCGGACACCAACCTGGGCAACCACCGGATCCGGGTCGAGGCGTTGAAGCACAGCCTGCTGTCCTACCTGTTCGGCACGGTCATCCTGGCAGTGACCATCAACCTGGTCATCGGGCTGGCCCAGTAGGCCACCCGGACTTCCGTTAACCACGCAGTGGGGCAGCCGCCGTCGTATATTGACGGCGGCTGCCCCACTGCGTAAAGACGTTTACGACGCCGGTCCGGAACCGATGTCTGCGCGCTCGGCTTCCGTGGTGGTCGCCACGGCCCCGGTGGCACCACGCTTACGGTACCGCCACACGCCGATAGCCACGACTACTGCGGCCAGTCCCAGCGAGAGGAACAGCGACTCGCGCGTGGATTCGATGATGACCATGCCAATGATGAGGGCCACGATGGCGGCGATGGCAATCCAGGTGAGGTAGGGGAAGAACCACATCTTGAGTTCCAGGTCCTTGGCGGCCGCGCCCATGCGGCGGCGAAGAATCAGCTGCGACGCCGAAATAACCAACCACACGAACAGCGCAATGGCACCGGAAGTGTTCACCAGGAACAGGAACACGGTGTCCGGAGCAATGTAGTTGAGGCCTACGGTGACGAAGCCGACCACGGTGGATGCCAGTACTGCTGCGGCCGGGACGCCCCGCTTGGAGATCTTCATCCAGGACTTGGGGGCGTCGCCTCGCTGCGAGAGCGAGAACAGCATGCGGCTTGCCGTGTACAGGCCAGAGTTCAAGCAGGAGAGCACGGAAGTGAGGACGACGATGTCCATGATGGTGCCGGCGCCCGGAATCCCGTAAAGCTCAATGACTGCAACGTAGGGGCTCTTGGCAACGGAGGCGTCGTTCCATGGCAGGAGGGTGACCACTATGGCGATGGAGCCGATGTAGAAGATCAGGATGCGCCATACGGTGGATTTCACGGCCTTCTTGACGGCGTCCACGGGGTTCTCGGATTCACCAGCTGCGATGGTGGCGATTTCCGCCCCGAAGAAGGAGAAGACCACCACGAGGATGCCCGCCAGGACGGCGCCGGGGCCGTTGGGCATGAACCCACCCTGGTCCAGGAGGTTGCTCACGCCCGGCGCGGATACGCCCGGCATCAGCCCGAGGATCGCAGCAATGCCGGCCAGGAGGAAGATGACAATGGCGGCGACCTTGATGGAGGCGAACCAGAATTCGAATTCTCCGTAGGACTTCACGGAACCGAGGTTGGTCAGTGTCAGCAGGACCATGAGCACCAATGCCCAGACCCACTGATCGACGCCGGGAACCCAGCGGTGCATGATGGCGGCACCCGCCGTCGCTTCGATACCGAGGACAATGATCCAGAACCACGCATACAGCCAGCCAATACTGAAGCCCGCCCAGCGGCCAAGGGCCTTATCTGCGTATGTGGAAAACGAGCCTGTCTCTGGATTCGCCGCAGCCATTTCGCCGAGCATGCGCATGACGAGGATGACCACCAGGCCTGCGGCCAGGTAGGCCACGAGGATTCCCGGGCCAGCCTGTTGGATGGCAGCTCCGGAGCCAACGAACAAGCCGGCTCCGATGACGCCGGCGATGGCGATCATGGAGAGGTGTCGGGGCTTCAGGGACTTCGATAGTTGTTGGTCAGCGTGCATGGATCGGCGCCGTCCTTCAGGTCTTAGGGGTTGGCCACCGTGGTGTGCCACGGGCCACATGACTAAATCACGCTAACCTGCTACACCGGCACCTATCCTGTGCAAGCAAACAATTTGCGATCTCCGAAAACGGAGCGATGCACAAAATGTAAACCTTGAGGCATCGAATGTTTCCTCAAGGAAACATCTGCAACACCCTTGAAATGACTGCTTGAGGCTTTGACTTAGACGGTGGTCCCAAAGAACAATTGCGAAACCGTCGCCAGGCTCTTGGGATCCTCCACGCCGCAGAGCTCGCGCGCGGAGTGCATGGACAACAGGGGAATGCCCACGTCCACGGTCCTGATGCCGAGCCGGGTGGCCGTGAGCGGACCGATCGTAGAACCGCACGGCAGGTCGTTGTTTGACACGTATTCCTGGTACGGGACGTTGGACTCCTTGCACAGCCGGGCCCACAGGGCGGCACCGGTGGCATCTGTCGCGTACCGCTGATTGGCGTTGATCTTCAACAAAGGACCGCCGTTGAGCACTGGCCTGTTGGCGGGATCGTGCTTTTCCGCGTAGTTCGGGTGGACGGCGTGGCCCGCGTCGGCGGACACGCAGAACGACGCCGCCAGGGCCTGGCGCCGCTGGCTCACCGAAGCACCGAGTCCGTCGGAGATGCGCACCAGGATGTCCTCCAGGATGGGTCCGCAGGCACCTGAGCGGGAGTTGGACCCGATCTCTTCATGGTCGAAGGCTGCAAGGACGGCGATCGGGCCGCCACTCGGGCCGGCCGCAGCATGCCCTATCAAGGCCACCAGGCCAGCGTGTGTGGAGGAAAGGTTATCCATGCGCCCTGAAGCGAAGAACTCACCCTTGGCCCCGAAAACCGCGGGGGCCTGCGTGTCTGCCACCACGACGTCGTATCCGCCGATGTCCGCGGCATCAACGGTGGCGCCCTCAACGCGTTCGGCCAGCAGTGCCAGGAGATCCTCACCTGCAGGGTCTCCCTGACCGAAGACGGGGTTCATGTGCTGCTGCTTGGACAGGTGCAGGCCGTTGTCGTTGACCCCACGGTCCAGGTGGATGGCCAACTGGGGGAAGCGCAGAAGGGGTCCCGTGGCGGTGAGGTGCTGCGTGCCGTCGTGCAGTACCAATCGGCCTGCGAGCTGCAGTTCGCGGTCCAGCCAGGAGTTCAAGAGCGGTCCGCCATAAACCTCGACGCCGGCCTGCAACCACCCAAACTTCCCCGTGGTGGGCTTTGGCTTGAGCTTGAAGGAGGGCGAGTCGGTGTGTGCACCCAGGATGTTGAATCCCGTGGTGGGGCCGGCATTTTCGGGAGTAACCCACGCGATGAGTGCGCCGTCGCGGATCACGTAGAACTTGCCAGCGCCCCCATCCCACGGCTGCAGTTCATCCAGGGACGTAAAGCCGGCATCGTCCAGCCGTCGCGCGGCCTCGTGCACGGCGTGGAAGCTGGAGGGAGACGCCGAAACGTAAGCGCCAAGGTCCTCGATGTGGTCAACTGCGGCGGAGGCATTCGAAGGCATGCCCCCGAGTCTAGCCCCGCTTAGGACGACAGCCGGGCTAGACGGTGACGTTCAGCGCGGCCGTATAGCCGCCGGCCACTGAACCGGAAATAGTCGCCAGTTGGTATATGCCGCCGTCGTCACCAAAGACGTTGTCCGAGGTCAGCGAGGTCTTGGGGAAATTCTGCGCGCTGGATTCATAGCCCTCCGTGGCGTACACCTCCTTGCATGCCTTCTCGGTGAGGGCGATCTGTGAGACCGCCAGCACCCTTCCCGCCGCCGAGGTATTGCTCATCGATTCGAATACCTCAAAGTGAATATGTGGCCAGCGACCGCTGTACGCGCCAGGGTAGATGGTGCTGAAGGTGAGTTGGCCGTTGCTGTCTGCCTCCTGCACGCCCCGGAGGTAGTTCTCGTTCTTGAGCCCCGAGTCATAGAGCGAATACTTGCCGTTGCGATCGCAATGCCACACGTACACGGCGGCACCGGCCAGCGGCGAGCATCCGTTGGCGTTATCCAGCAGGGTCAACGTCACCGTCAGCGGGACACCATCAGCCTTCGTCGTGGAGGTGCCGAAGCTCGACCTGATGTCCCGCCTCACAACTCCTGAAGCTTCCAGTACATTCGGACCGTTGGAGCCGTCACCGGGATACGGGCCAAGGGTCTCGTCCGGGATTTCCACCCCGCATTCGGCTAAGGCGCGGGTGACCGTACTGGAAGGTGAGGCGACCGCCGTCGAACTTTCCGTAGCTGTGCCGGTAACAGCGCCCGACGCCGACCCGCCACCGCCGCTGCCGGATTCAGTTCCGGGGGTGCAGGCTGCCAAAGCCGCCGCGGTTCCTGCCCCGAGGAAGACCCCGAGGGTGCGGCGGCGACTCAGGAGGGTGGCGAGGTCGAACTCAAGGCCACGGTCGTGGTTGGGATGCGGAGTAGTCATGTGTCCATGCAACCCGCACCCCCTATGCCTTGTACATGGGGCAACTGTGCAGGGGCTGTGATCTGGTTTCAGAGCTGAAGACACCGAATGTGCACTATGAGCAAATCAATATGCTTGTAATGATCATCACATTGTGCCACTATGGCTCACAGAATCCACATCCACGGAAGGCCCTCCCATGAAGATCCAATTGAAACCAGTGCGGAAGCTCCGCATCCACTGGCCCATCCCGGTCGAAACCATGACTCAACTGGCCGGAGGAAACCTCGCCGCGTTGGAAGCGGACAGCGGCATCTCATCCCTGCTGCAGGCGCTGACGGAGTGCCCCGAGCTGGGCGGCTTCGGGAACTACCACCATGTCTTCGAGTCCTCCGCGGGCTACGAGGGCTTCACCGTTGCTGAGGGCGCGAACCCCACGCTGGGCCGTGTGGGCCAGCGAACCATCTCGCCGACCTTCGTTTTCACCTCCTACTTCGACGACTCGCTGGATGAAGACGACGTTCACCGCCTGGTCCAGCGGATCGTGGACATCCATCCCTGGGAGGTCCCGGTGATCGAAGTGTCCGGACCCCTGAACGTCTCCAGCAGTGTCCTGACCCATGCAGGCGAGAGCCGGATCGCGTCATGACCACGGGACTTTGGCAGGAACTCGCGCCCCTTCTCGGCAACCGAACCTTCACGGACCTCACCCACGCGTTCCATCCCGGCCAGCCCCGGTTTGCCGCTTTCCCGGATGAATCCCGCGAGGCGCTCTTCGATATGGAGAAAGGCGACGGCTTCACAGCCCACCGCTACTCGATAGTGGGCCAATGGGGTACCCACGTGGATCCGCCGTCGCACTTTGTGCGGGGTGGCCGGACCCTGGACCAGATTCCCGTGGACCAGATGGTGCTTCCCCTGGTTGTCCTGGACATCAGCCAGCGCGTGCGCACGGACCCCGATGCCACGCCCACACTGGGCGACATCAAGGATTGGGAATCGCGAAACGGCACCATCCCCGCTGGTTCGTTCGTTGCCCTCCGCACAGGATGGAGCCACCGCTGGCCCGACCCTGAGGCCATGGCCAACAAGGACCAATCCGGAACAAGCCATACTCCCGGCTGGTCGCAAGAGGTCCTTGGATGCCTGATCGAAGAGCGGGGCGTGGCGGCGGTGGGACACGAACAGACAGACACGGACCCTGGCATGCCCACTTCCCGGCAGGACTTCAGCCTGGAAACCTACGTCCTGGCGCAGGACAAATGGCAGATTGAACTTTTGGCGCATCTTGATGGCCTGCCCGAATCCGGTGGCGTACTGGTGGCAAGCTGGGCCAAACCCCTGGGAGGGAGCGGCTTCCCGGCAAGGGTTTTCGCCATCCACTAGGGCTGCGGGTCGCTAGAATCGTTCCATGTCTAAGAGCTCCAGCATGGGCCGCGGGATGATGGCCATCCTCGCGGTGGGGGCGCGCCATGCGCAAGGGCACGACGGCGGTACAGTGGCCGACATCGCGGCCCACCTGGAGAAGGACCGCAGCCAGGTGTCGCGAAGCCTCAAGGGGGCTTTGCAGGAGGGCTTCCTTGCCCGCACCAACAACAGGGAGTACCGCTTGGACTGGTCAGTCCTGGCTGACGCCCAGTTGGTCACCGAGCAACGCCTGAAGACCGACGGACTCACCGCATTGGAGGGCTTGGCCGCCGAAACCAACGAAGCCTGCTTCCTGGGCGTGCTGAGCGGAAACAGTACGGTCACCATTGGCGAGCAAGTACCTGCGAGTGCCAATCTGGTGGGTTCCTGGCTGGGCCGGCCCTATCCGGCCTACTGCAGTGACGCCGGCCAGGCGCTCCTTTGGGATGCACCGGATGAGGAAGTCCGGACGCTCTTCAAGACCGTGGAGTTCGTCAAGCACGGACCTAATACGCCCTCATCCGTTGAGGACTTCCTGGACCGGCTCCACCAAGCCCGGGAACGCGGGTACTCAATTGTTGATGAAGAAGCCGAACCCGGACTCTATTCACTGGCCGCGCCCATCCGCGATTTCAAGAATGAGGTCGTTGCAGCGCTCCAGATCGTCGGCCCCAGGACGCGGGTTGAGCCACTGCGTGAAAGCCATGCCATGGCACTCCGCTCATGGTGCGAGTGGCTGGAAGCGATGGTGGGTGGCCAGGCCACAGCTCCGCACCAGGCCTAGGTCAGTACGGTGCCGTGGGCGCCAAGTGCTTGGGAGGTTTCATGGAGCACCCCGGCGATCTCCGGGGCAGCCTTCTCGATACTGGAACGGTTGCCCAGGACACTGAGGGCGGCAACGATGTTCCCGCCGTCGGACCGCACTGGTACGGCCACTTCCCACACGTCATGCTCGAATTCCTCGGCGGCGACAACAAATCCGCGGGACTTGTCACGGTCCATGAGGTCACGGACTTCCGGCGCGGAATGTGCCGCCGCGGGACCGCCCACACCGATGAAATTCACGTCGCGGAGAAGGGATTCCAGCTCACCGGGCGAGTGATCCCACAGCAAGGCCCTGCCCGCTCCGGTGCACCAGACGGGCGTCACCATACCCGGTTTGGCGTAGCCGCCCGGGAATGAGTTGTTCGTGGATGCGCGCAAGAGGAGGACCCTGACGCCGTCGCGAACGGAGAGCCGTGATCGCAAGCCAAAGGCGGACACCAGCTCCTCCAGCTTTGCCCGTGACTTTTGCACCCAGCCACTGTTGAGCGAAGCTGCCAGGTCCAGGAAGCCCGAGCCCGCGCGGAACGGGCCCCTGTCCACCCGTTCCAACAAGCCAAGATCACACAACTCCTGGGCCAAGCGGGAAACCCTGCTTTGTTCCATGTCCAATTCGGCGGCCAGTTGGGAGACACCCAAAAGCTGACGGCCCTGCTTTTCGCGGTCCGTAATCAGGCGAACGAGGCGAAGACCCTGGGCCAAAGACGACGCTTCGGGTGACGTATCCACAATCCACTCCTTCCACCACGCGCTCACGCCATTCTCACACGGGCGTGTCTGCCGCAAGGATTCGGGCCCCCCACACTGTGTACGGATCTGCGAGTATCCCTGCACCATCAATTCCCCCGTCAGCGCCTTGCGGCCGGACCGAGGGCCCGGCCGCAAGGCTCAGCGGATGTGGATTCACGACGTCGGACTGGACTTCGCCGGGCGCCGGTACCTGAAGTAGAAGTAGGCGTAGCAGGCCCCGACAAAAGGAACGCCGAAGTACAGGGCGGCGATCTGCTGTGGGTCAAACGCAATGCCCACCAATGAAATCAAGCACAGCGCGAAAGCCAGGATCGGGACCAACGGAAAGAGGGGTGCCTTGTAGGCAAGGTCCTTCACGCTCCCGCCGTTACGTACAAAGGCCCTGCGGTGGAAGAAGTGGGACGCAGTGATGGACATCCACACACCAACAACCGCGAAACCGGCCACGGAGACCAAGGCGAGGTACACGGTTTCAGGTGCAACCACACTGCTGATCAGCGATGCAATGCCGCCAACCATGCTGACCGAGAGAGCTACAAGCGGTATGCCCCGCCGGGTGAGCCTTTTCAAAGCCTTCGGTGCATGTCCCTCGTCTGCCAGGGAGTAGAGCATACGGGCACAGGAGAACAATCCGCTGTTCCCGGCCGACAGCAGGGCCGTGATGATGACGAAGTTCATGATGTCAGCGGCGTAGGGAATTCCAACGGAGGAGAACACCGTCACGAACGGGCTCTCGTCAAGCCCCACCTGGTCAAACGGGACGGTTGCAGCAATGACCGCGATGGCACCAACAAAGAAGATCAGCAGCCGGACCACTGTGCTGCGCATGGCCTTGGGAATGTTCCGCGCCGGATCGGTGGTCTCCCCGGCGGCCACGCCAATGAGTTCCGAACCGGAGAACGCATAGAAGACCGCCAACGCCGTCACCAGGACTCCGGTAAAGCCGTTGGGAAACAATCCTCCGGAGGTGTTGAAGTTCTCAAGCATGAAGGGGTGGTTGCCGGACTCGGAGAGGGGATGGAATCCGAAAAGGGCTGCGCCACCCAACACGATCAGGGCAATGATCGCGCCCACTTTGATGATGGCGAACCAGAACTCGGATTCCCCGAAGAACTTGGAAGATACGGCATTGAATCCGAACAGGATGGCTGCGAAGACGAGGCACCACACCCACACCTCGACGTCGGGAAACCAGCGCTGCATGAGGAGTCCTGATGCCGTGAATTCCGAGCCGATGGCCACCGCCCAGCAGAGCCAGTAGAGCCAGGCCGTGGCAAAGCCGGTGGCTGGACCGATGGATCGGGACGCGTAGATGTGGAAGGCACCTGATACGGGGTAGGCGATGGCCAACTCGCCAAGGCAGGCCATCACGAGGTAGACCACGAATGCACCCACCAAGTAGGCGATCACAGCCCCGAGCGGGCCGGCTTGGGAGATCGTGTATCCGGAGCTCAGGAACAACCCGGATCCAATGACACCTCCCATCGCGATCATGATGAGGTGCCGTGGTCCCATTGATCGGCGCAGTCCGGGTTCGACCGGAGCGTCGACTGCCTCAGGTTGATGGTCAAGTTGCACGGGTGCTGAAGATTCCATGTGGTGTCTCCGGTATGTGTCGGATGCGAACGGTACGCCTTGAAGTCCGGGGTCGGGGTGCCGGGAGGGCGTCTGTAGTGACGAAGGTAACACAGAATCACATCGAGTGGTCATTAAAAACATTTGTTAATGCGTATAGCGCACATTGCTCGACATGGGCCCGAAGGCAGATCGGCAGTCGAATGGTCAGAATGCCCATTCTTAAGGGCGATTCAGCATGGTTGGACGGACATCGAAGGCCCGCAGGATTGAAGCATCACCCCTCCACCTACCTGAGGAGCACCATGAAAACCTACGATCTCGCGCTGATCGGCTTTGGCGGCGTCAACCGGACCCTCGCCGAAATCATCGCCACCCGGGGAGACGCCCTCCGCTCGGAGCTGGGCTTCGGCCTCAGGGTTGTGGCCATCACCGATCTCAGGCTCGGCTCCCTGGTCCAGGCCGAAGGCATCGACATTGACATGGCGCTCAATCTTGGCGGCAACGAAACGTTCGCGGACCATGGCGGCTCCCGGGACACCAACAACGAAGCCGTGATCCGTTCCTGCACGGCAGATATCGTCTGCGAAGCCACCTTCACAAATCCCGACGACGGCGAACCTGCCGTCTCGCACGTACGGTGGGCCCTGGAATCAGGCAAAAGTGTCTGCACAACCAACAAGGGACCCGTGGCACTCCGAGGCCCTGAACTGTCCGCGCTGGCCGCAAGCAATGGTGTCCACTTCGAGTTCGAGGGCGCAGTCATGAGTGGCACCCCTGTCATCCGCCTCGCCAAAAAGATGTTCGCCGGCCTGAAGATCGACGGCTTTGAAGGAATCCTGAATGGAACCAGCAACTACGTGCTCGGTCGCATGGAATCCGGCCTGGACCTGGATGCCGCTATTCGGGAAGCCCAGGATCTGGGGTACGCCGAAGCCAACCCTGCAGCAGACATCGAGGGCTACGATGTGCGGCTCAAAGTGCTCATCCTGGCCAACCAATTGCTCGAGGCAGACATCACCTTGCAGGACGTCTCCTGTGAGGGCATCTCCTCCCTGACCCGCGATGACATTGAACAAGCTGCCCGCCAAGGCCTGCGTTGGAAACTCATTGGCTCAGCGAAGAGGTCCGCGAACGGGGCAGTGACAGCTGGCGTGAAGGCCGTAGCTGTGCCCTTGGCCCATGAACTTGCTGGAATCTCCGGCGCCACCAACGCGGTTTCGTTCAACACCGATCTTCTGGGCCCGGTGATGGTTTCCGGGCCCGGCGCCGGACGCGTCGAAACTGCCTACGCCTTGCTCTCAGACATCATCGCCATGCACCACACCTCGGAGGTTCCCTCCCATGCCTAAGTCCTCACCCAGCACCGCCGAGGCATCGGCCCTGCCGATGTTCCAGAACGTCACCAGCCCTTACGACCAGCGCGTTGTTGGCGCCGTTCCGCTGACCGACGCCACCGCCGTCGACAGTGTCCTGGATGCTGCCCGCGCGGGAGCCAAAGTAGCAGCGGGCCTCTCCCGGGACGCGCGGGGAAAGATACTCGACCGGGCAGCCAACCTGGTGGAAGACCGTCGCGATCTCTTTGCCGAAACCATCGTCGCTGAGGCCGGCAAGACCGTAAGGCAGGCCCGAAAGGAGGTTCTGCGTGCAGTCAATACACTGCGGTTGTCGGCGGCAGAAACTCGCCGCAACGCCGGTGAAGTTGTTCCCTTCGACGCCTACGAGGGATCAGAGGACCGGCTGGGGTGGTTCTCCCGCGAGCCGCTGGGCATCATCCTTGCAATCACGCCCTTCAACGACCCCCTCAACCTTGTAGCCCACAAGATCGGACCTGCCATAGCGGGCGGAAACTCCGTTCTCCTCAAGCCCTCGGCCCTCACGCCCCTATCCGCGCAGCTGCTCACCGAGGCACTCCTGGAGGCCGGACTCCCGCAGGAAGTCCTCACAGTTGTCCATGGGGACCGCGACATTGCGCAGAAAATCATCGCGGCGAGGGACGTACGCATGGTGTCATTCACCGGCGGGTTCTCCACCGGGGAGTCCATCGCCTCGGCAGCTGGACTAAAGAAGCTCTCCATGGACCTGGGCGGAAACGCGCCGGTCATCGTCATGGCGGACGCAGACCTCCCGGAAGCGGTGGCGTCCTGTGTTTCCGGTGCGTTCTGGGCGGCCGGCCAGAATTGCGTCGGTGTCCAGCGGATCCTGGTCGACAAGCTCGTCTACGCCGAATTCCGGGAGCTCTTCATCGCCGCGACCAACGAACTTGTGGTTGGCGACCCGTCCGATGAACTGACGGACGTGGGGCCCATGATCACCGCACGTTCCCTGGAAGATGTGCGGGCGAAAGTCCACGAAGCAGTGGAGCGCGGGGCAGTTGTCCTGGCAGGAAACGTGGCTACCGGGAACATCCTCCATCCCACCGTCCTCGAGGAGGTGCCGGAAGACAGCCGGCTGTGGTCCGAGGAAGTATTCGGCCCACTGGTGATGCTCCGCCCTGTGGACAGCCTTCAGGAAGCGATCGGGATCGCCAACTCCATCGAGTTCAGTCTGCATGCCGGAATCTTCACTGCATCCCTCGGGGACGCCATGAAGGCAGCAAAGGAGATCCAGGCCGGTGGTGTCATGATCAACGACTCGTCCGACTACCGGTTCGATGGAATGCCCTTTGGCGGGTTCAAGTACGGAAGCCTGGGCCGTGAAGGCGTTCACTTCGCCTACGAGGAAATGACCCAGCCCAAGGTCATCTGCATCAAGAACAGTACGGCCCGGCTATGACGTATCGCCTCGAATCCGATTCCCTTGGGTCCATACGCATACCAGCGGACGCCTTGTGGGGCGCGCACACGGCCCGGGCCCTGGACAACTTCCCCATCAGCGGGATCCCTGTTTCACGGTATCCCGGACTGGTGGTGGCCTTGGCGCAGGTAAAACGGGCAGCGGCCCGCGCCAACTCCAGCCTCGGGGTCCTGGAACCCGCCGTGGCCAACGCGATCAGCCGTGCGTGCCGGGACATCGAAGAAGGGCAGCACCACCAGCATTTCTGCGTGGACATGATCCAGGGCGGCGCGGGGACCAGCACCAATATGAACGCCAACGAGGTGATCGCAAACCTGGCCCTGGAAACCTTGGGTCATCCCCGCGGTAGCTACCAGCATCTGCACCCCATCGACCACGTGAACAAATGCCAGTCGACCAACGATGTCTACCCCACCGCCATCAAGCTGGCACTGATCACCGCTGTCCAGGAGCTTGACCACGAACTCGGTCAATTGACGGAGTCCATGCGGGAGAAGCGGGTCGCATTCGCCCACGTGGCCAAAATCGGGCGCACCCAGCTACAGGACGCCGTCCCCATGACGTTGGGTCAGGAGTTCGGGGCCTTCGCCTCGACGATTGAGGAAGACAGATGCCGGCTGCGGGAGTCCGCGGCACTCATGCTCGAATGCAGTCTGGGAGCAACGGCGATAGGCACAGGGATTACTGCCGAGCCGGGCTACCGGGAGCGGGCTATTGAAGCCCTCGCCGAAATTACGGGGCTGCGTCTGGTGCCGGCAGCCGACCTGCTGGAGGCGACATCCGACGTCGGGGTTTTCATGCATGTGTCCGGGATGCTGAAGCGGTCGGCCATCAAGATCTCAAAAATCAGCAGCGACCTGAGGTTGCTGTCCAGCGGACCGCAAAATGGCTTCGGGGAGATCCAACTGCCACCCCGCCAAGCCGGGTCATCGATTATGCCCGGCAAAGTGAATCCGGTTATTCCCGAGACACTGAACCAGATCGCCTTTGCTATTGCTGGTGCGGACACTACCGTCACCATGGCCGCGGACAACGGCCAATTGCAACTGAATGCCTTTGAACCCGTCATTGCCCATGCCTTGCTGCAGGGCTTCTCCTGGCTCATCAACGGCGCGCGGATCCTCAGGACCCACTGCATCCAGGGCATCACGGCAAACGAGGAACTGCTTGGCGGGCGGGCTGCGGGCTCGGCGGGATTGGCCACTGCGCTGATCCCCGCCCTTGGCTACGCCGCCGCGGCGGAGGTGGCCAACAAGGCGCTGACCGGGCGCGTGACGGTGATCGACGCCGTCACGTCGATGGGACTCATGGAATGGGACACCGCTGCACTGATACTTGAGGGAGCTTCCACGCGTGGACGCTGAGTCACTGCGACACCCGTCGGATCACATTGGACAACGTCATGGCCGTGACAGTGTCCGTGACACCGGGCAGAGAAGAAATCTGTTCCCAAATCTCCTGCACCCTGCCGTGGGAGCGGGCTTCGACGCGCACCATCAAATCAAAGTCACCGCTCAGGACATCACACAGAACGACTTCGGGGATCGCCCTGAGCTCAGTCAGGACATCGGCGCCCCGCATGCGGTCCTTCCGGTAAACCATCAGGAACGCGGACACAAGGTCCTGGGTCTCTGCTCCGGCGACGATCGTATAGCCCTGGATGTACCCCTGCCGCTCCATGCGCTCGATCCGCTGACGGACAGCGTTCCTGGAAAGCAGGACCTTTCCTGCCAGTTCCGCGTGCGGCATGCGGGCGTTCCTGGTGAGTTCTGAAAGGATCCTCTGATCGATGCCGTCGAGGCCCGCTCGCTCCATGAATCCCTTCCAAGAAATAGCCCGCCAGGAGCCCCGTGGCTCCTGCCTTTGACCGAAAGGCCACGAAGAAGATGATACGTCCCGAGCACCACGAACCACTCGCGGAGCGCTACTCATGCGTTCTGTTCGACATAGATGGCACACTGGTTGACTCTGCCAGCGGCGTCACGGCCAGTGCGGCGGAAGCCCTGGTATCCGTCGGAGCAACCGTCCCGGGTCCTGACCAGTTGCGCCGGTTCGTGGGTCCACCCATGATCGACTCGTTCCGGGCCGTTGTTGGGCTGGACGAGGACCGGGCCAACGAGGCGCTGCAGCACTATCGGGTAGCCTACGCCAAGACCGGAGCCCTCCAAGCCCGGCTCTATGAAGGTGTTGAGGGGCTCCTTCAGCAGTTGCACTCACAGGACATGCCGATGGCTGTGGCTACGTCAAAAGTTGAGGATCAAGCCATCCGGCTCACACGGCATTTCGGTGTGGACCACTTCTTCTCGGATGTCTGCGGTGCCTCGGATGCCTTGGGGCGGTCGCGGAAAGACGCGGTGATTGCGGAGACGTTGCGCCGGCTCCGCTCACGCGGTGTCGACACCTCGCGGCCCGTCATGGTGGGAGACCGTATCTACGACATCGAGGGAGCGGCCACATTCCGGATGCCAGCCATTTTTGCGCTCTGGGGCTACGGCGAACCACACGAGTCCGTGCACGCTATTGCCACAGCTTCGTCTCCCAGCGAGCTCTTGCCGTTGCTCCAAGGAACCATGCAGGATTCGACGACGGGTCAGTAGTCCGGGTTGCTCGGCACCACGAGCCCGGTTTCGTAGGCGTAGACCACCACCTGCACCCGATCGCGCAGCTGCAGCTTGCTCAGGATCCGGCGGACGTGGGTTTTGACAGTGGCCTCAGAGAGGAAGAACTTGTGGGCGATCTCCGCGTTGGACAGGCCCTCGGCGATGGTGGTGAGGATCTCCGTTTCGCGCGGGGTGAGCTCGTCCAGGAGCGGGTCACGGTGCGGGCTGGGGGAATGACCGGGCAGGGCTCCTCCGCGGACATAGGTTTCCAATAGCCTCTGGGTCACCCGCGGAGCTACCACTGCGTCGCCGCTGGCTACAAGGCGCACTGCGTGGACCAGCTCGGCCGGCGCCACGTCCTTGAGCAGGAAGGCCGACGCACCGGCCTGCAGGCCGCTGAACGCGTACTCATCGAGATCGAAGGTGGTGAGGATGATGACCCGCGCATCGGAACCTGAACTGGAGATGCGACGTGTCGCCTCGATCCCATCCATGGCGGGCATCCGGACATCCATCAGCACAACGTCGGGTTGAAGCGCCTCAACCTGCCGGACGGCCTCCAAACCATCGGAAGCCTCGCCCACCACCGTGAAGTCAGCTTCGCCTTCCAGGATGAGCCTGAAGCCCATCCGCAGCAGCGGCTGATCGTCCACCAGCAGCACTTTGATGATGTCGCCTGTCATGATTCCCCCTTGTCGCCGTTCCAGCGGAGCTCGGCATGGACCGCCCAGCCTCCCCTTTTCCCTGGACCGGCAGTAACGATTCCAGCATAGATTCCGGCGCGTTCATTCATTCCGGCGATCCCCTGCCCCGTGCCCAGGCTGCCCGCGAATTCGCTGCCGCCCTCATGGGTTCCGCGGCCGTCGTCGTTGACGTTTATGGTGACCAAATCGCCGTCGCGCGCCACCTGCACGTCAACGCGGCTGAGCGAGCGGCCATACCGCAGGACGTTGGTCAGCGACTCCTGAACGATCCGGTAGACAGTGAGTTGGAAGGCCGGGTCGGACGGCAGCCCGGGACCGGTGTGTGCGTAATGCACAGGGAGCCCGGCCGTTCGGAATCCCTCCAAAAGGTTAGCCAGGTTGTGACCCGATTCCAGCGGCGCCAGCGGCGCTGGCCGCCCCGAATCGTCACGCAGTACGCCCAACACGCGGCGCATGTCGGCCAAGGCAGCCCGGCCGGTCCGCGACAATTCGTTCAGGACCTCCCCGGCCCTCTCCGGGTCCTTTTTGACCACAACGGCTGCGCCGTCGGACAGGCTGATCATCACCGTCAGGGAGTGGGCCACGACGTCGTGCATCTCGCGCGCTATCCGGTTGCGCTCGGTGACCTTGCCCAACTGGGTGGTCCGGGCAGCCCAGGCGGCGATTTCTCCCTCATGTTCCCTGCGTTGGCGCACGGAAATGCCGATCCCGGTGGCCAGGAGGTTGGAGAGCATGATGGTTATCGCGGTGGCAATGTTGTTGATCAGGTGGAAGTTCTCGGGGACGTCCTGGAGTGTGTCCATCTGAGTGGGACTTGTCCACATGAACAGGTAGAGCAAGCTGAGCGGCAGGCTGGCCACGGCGAAAACGACCAGCGCAATCGCTCGCCGCTTGAGTGATGCCAGCGCATAGAGAGCGAACCAAAGACCCACCGACACGTTCGAACCCCACGGGTTCAGGATGGTCGCCGCGACTTCAAGGAGCGCGACGGCGGCAACCACCGGAAGGGGGAAGTGTCGCCTGAAGACCAAGGCGAGGGCGATCATCAGCAGCAGGGCCACCACGAACCACTTGGCGTCGACGACCGAGGTGATGATGGTGGGGAGGGCAAGGAGCACGTAGCAAAGGACCACCACGGCATCCATCGCACGCGGCCGCTGGAAGAAGTAGCGCCGGATTCTGCCCCTGCGGCGCTGGGCGATTTCAGCGAAGGACGCGTCAGCCGGGGTGGCCGACGCGTCCTTCGTCTGCAGAGCTTCAGTCATGGATCGAGCCTAGACGGCAACCCGTCCTAGACGTCCCGCTTCTTCAGCAGGATCATGGCCAGGGCCACCGGTACCACTACCCAAGCGCCCAGGACCAGTCCGGCCTGCCATGCCTCAAGCGTGTCCGGGACGTGCTCGACGGCGGTCAGCGGGCTGATGGTGTTGCCGGGAAGGTACTTGCTGGCCTCTTTGAAGAAATCGCCGGGGATCAACTGGAAGGCGATGGGCGCCACAAAGAACAGTCCCACCAGGCTCATGATGCCGCCGGCCGAGTTCCGGACCAGGGTGCCAAGGGCCATGCCGATGGCTGCCACGGCCGCCACGTAGATGCTGTTGACCAGCAGGAGCTTGACCGATTGCGAGCTGCCGAGGTCAAGTTTGAGATCGTAGTTGTTCAGGATGGGCAGCGCCACAAGTCCGGCAACGTAGGTCGCTACTGCGGTGAGGACGAACGCGCTCACTGACACCACAATGAGCTTTGCCAGGAAGGGCGACAACCGCCGGGGTACGGCTGCGAAGGTGGAGCGGGCCATGCCCGTGGTGAACTCGGAGCTCATGAGCAGGACGCCCAGGGAGCCGAGAATCAGCTGGGCAAATACGATGCCGGACGTAGGTACCGTGACAGCCAGGTCCCCGCCCTGCGCGGCGATCGCTGCAGTGGCTTGGGGATCCCGCGCCATCTGCTTGGCGAACTCGCCGGTTCCCAATGCGCCGAGGGCGGAGAAGCCCACCATCACCACAGCGGTGGAAGCCAGCAGGATCAGCGTGGACATCAAAGTGCGGAACTTGATGAATTCCGAGTTGAGGACGCGGTGGAAGGCCGGTCCCGGACCAACGGAGTTGCGGATGGACTTGCGGTCCAAAGTGGTAGTGCTCATGTCTATTTCCCTCCGGCCTGAGCGGGAACCGAGGCCCCGGCGGTGATGTGCGAGTGGTATTCGACCTCGTCCTTGGTCAGTTCCATGTAGGCCTCTTCCAAGCTCGCCTGGAGTGGGGTCAATTCGTAGACCATGACCTGGTTGTCCAAGGCGGCCCGGGCGATGCCACGCGGATCCAGGCCCGAAACTTCCAGGAGTTCGCGTTCGTGGACTTCCACCGAAACCCCGGTGCCGGCGAGCAGTTGCATGAGCCGCTCCGGCTGGTCAGTGCGGACGCGGGTCCGTATCTGGCCCTTGCCCGTAATGATGTCGGCGATGGGGGCGTCGGCAATGATCCTGCCGCGGCCGATCACGATCAGGTGGTCTGCCGTGAGCGCCATTTCGCTCATGAGGTGGCTGGACAGGAAGACTGTGCGTCCCTCCGAGGCCAAGTACTTGACCAGGTTGCGGACCCAGACCACGCCTTCAGGATCGAGGCCGTTCACCGGCTCATCCAGGATGATGGTCTGCGGATCGCCCAGCAGCGCGGCGGCAATGCCGAGGCGCTGGCCCATTCCGAGCGAGAAGCCTTTGACCTTCTTCTTGGCAACGTCACCCAGACCGGTCATTTCGATGACTTCGCGCACCCGGCTTTTCGGGATGCTGTGCGTCGCGGCCATGGCGAGCAGGTGGTTGTAGGCGGTGCGGCTGGTGTGGACTGCCTTGGCGTCCAGGAGGGCGCCGATCTCACGCAACGGTGCCTTGTGCTGCACGAACGGCTCACCGTTCACCGTCACGGAACCCGACGTAGGAGCATCCAGTCCCATGATCATGCGCATGGTGGTGGACTTGCCGGCACCGTTCGGGCCCAGGAAGCCCGTCACCCGTCCGGCTTGGACAGTGAAACTGACACCGCCGACGGCGGTCTTCTCGCCGTAGACCTTGGTCAGGCCTTTTGCTTCGATCATGGAAGCGTTCCCTCCTCGGAGCACAACATCTGTGTGCAAGTGAGTTTTGAATGTACTCACCACGCTACTCACGGCGGCAGCGCAAATCGCCTGTCTCAGGGATGATTCAGGGTCCAGTCAGGGTAGTCCTCGCGGATGACGCCGGATGGGACTATTCGGCCGGCAACGGCGAGTACACGCGAAGTTCCCCTTGTTTCACCCTGAAGGTTGCGCTGCGGACGCCCGGCTTGGGCTCGCCATCAACCGCCAGGACCAACGGCTGGCCGATTGCTTCCACGGTGACCTCGGTGACTTCGGTGAGGTGGGTGACCTTTGAAGCCGAGACAGTGCCGGTCACGACCGCCCACAGCAGCCGCGCCCTGGCGAAGGGCTCATCCGCTGTGATCATGCGGAGGTCGAACACTCCGTCATCCAGCACCGGCCGGCGCAGTGGCGCGTGGTCGCTGGGGTAGAACCTTCCCCGGCCCATGTAGAGGATCCAGAGTTTGTGCTTCACGCCGTCCACGGTGAGGGTGGTGGGCGAGTTCACCCCGAAGGTACGCAGCGACGCCACCACACCGGCCAGCGGCTTTCCCATGGCAGGCTGGAGCCTCTCCCTGCGGCGGACAAGGTTGGGGTAGACGCCAACGCTGGCGGTGTTCAGCATGGCCAGCTCGGAGGTTTCCGGCATGTCAGGCAGGCCGCGCTGGACCACCACGTGCCCCAGGTCGACGGACGCTGCCAGGCCTTTGGTCACGGCTTCAATGGCGTCATCGATCGAGCTGGTTCCGAGGTCCCGGGCGAAATGGTTGAGGGTTCCGCCCGGTAGTACCAGGAGCGGGAGTGAATGCTCGACGGCGGCAGCGGCCGCAGTGCCCACCGTTCCGTCGCCGCCCCAGACACCCAGCGCTACGGTGCCGGGCCGGGTGGCTGCGGCTTCCATCCCGGCTGCTACGTCCTCACCCTCGGCGATTTCATGTATATACGCTTTAGGGAATATGCCTTTTAGGAGTTCTCCCGTTTCGGGTGTGTACGAGCCGCCCATGGCGTTGATCCCGATGCTCAGCCCTTCGCCGTCGTGAATTGCTGGCGCCTCTGCCGGCGTGCGGCGGGGAGTCGGTTCGGGAGGCCGCGCTGGCCACCACTTGCGGGTCGCCCAAGCAGCGCCGGCACCCAGGGCGGATCCCAGCACCACATCGGATGGCCAATGCGCACCCGTATGCACCCGCGAATAGGCCACGCCAGCGGCAATCGGGGCCAGGGCAACTCCGATGGCAGGAGACACGATGCCGGCGCCTACAGCGAAGGCCACCGCGGAAGCGGAGTGGCCGGAGGGCATCGACGAACTGGTTGGTTGTGGGTTCACGAAACGAAACAGCGGCAGGTGCTCCGGAAGCGGGCGCCTCCGGGGGAGTAACCGCTTGAAGATCACGTTGGTGACGCCTGAGGCAACGCCCAAGGCCAACACGCCATGAAGGGCCGCCCTGCGCGGCTTGCCGGGAAACGCGGCCATGACTCCCGCGATACCGAACCACAGCTTGCCTTTGGTAGCCGCCGCGGAGAGCCGCCGGAACAACACGTCGTGATCGCCTTGCGGTTGCCGGGACACAGCCCCCAGCAGGAAGCGGTCCAACCGTGCCACCCTTTTGGGGCCTTTGCCCACGAAGCCTCGCATCCCAACACACTAACGCCCGACCAGCCCGAAAGTGCAACACCGCGGTGACTACCATATAGGCATGATTCGTGTCCTTCACCTCCGCGAGCGGCCAGGCTGGCAACCGGCGCTGGCCGGCGTCCTTCTCTTCAGCGCCTTCGTCATCCCCGGCGTGATGCTGCTGGTTGGGCAAGGTGAGCCCGTGTTCACCCGGGTGGACACCTGGTGGCAGGCCTTCGTATTCACACTTCGCTCGCCGTTTTGGGACGGGCTCAACGCGTTCCTCAACAGCATCGGCTACGTGGGGATGTTGGTGCTCCACGCGCTGTTGGCCGCAGCGCTCCTTGTGTGGCGCCGGCCAGTCACGGCCACCTTCGCCCTGACCTCAGGAGTGGCTGCGCTGGCACTCACGCAACTAGCCAAGGTAGTTGTGGGCAGGCAGCGCCCGGAAGGAGCCAAGGTCCTGACTGATACGGGTTCATACCCTTCCGGGCATGTATCGGCAACCACGGCATTCCTGGTGGTTTTGGTTGTCCTGCTCGGACGATGGTGGGTGACCCTGCTGGCCATGGTCGGGGTGATCGCCATGATGATCAGCCGGACCTACCTCTCAGCGCACTGGCTCAGCGATGTGTTTGGCGGAGCCTGCCTGGCCTCAGGGGTGGTGTTCCTTCTGTGGTGGCGCTTCCGCCGTTCATGCATTGCGGAGGACGCCAGGTCCGATGGGAAAGCTATTTGGTCCGCAAGGGCTTTGCGACGCCGGCCAGGAGCAGGGCGAGCAGAATAGGCGCTCCGATGGCCAGGAGGGCCATGTGGATTCCCGTGTGGTCGCCTAGGTAGCCAAGCAGCGGTGGTCCGGCAAGGAATGCGACATACCCGATGGTGGACACCACAGAAACACGGGCCGCAGCATGCTTGGGGTCGTCAGCCGCCGCGGACATACCCATGGGGAAGGCGAGGGCCGCTCCAATGCCCCACAACGCCGCCCCGACGCCTGCCAGGAACACGTTGTCAGCGAAGACGAACAACGCCAGGCCCGCTGCTGCCGCGGCCATGCTTGCGCGGAGGACAGCAACCCGGCCGAATTTGTCGATCGCCTTCCCGCCCAGGAACCGCATGAGTGTCATCGCCGCAACGAAGAGGGCGAAGAGGAGCGCTCCGGTTGATTCAGTAGCTCCCAGACCGTCCACGGTTGCCTTGGCGATCCAATCGTTGCCGGCCCCCTCGGTGAGCGTCGCACCCAGGACCACCACGCCGATGAGCAGCGTCCTGCCATCCCGCCAAGCCGAGGGTCCCTTCTCAAGGGGAGCGCCGTCGTCGTGCGTTTCAGCGACCTCGTGCGGCAGGAAGAACTTGGGGACCGTCAGCGCGAGGGCGACGGCGATGGCAGCGATCACCAGCAGGTGGGCCGGCAGCCCGACACCAAGCTTCGAAAGACCGGCGCCGATCAACGCTCCCACGAACGCGCCTCCGCTGAACGCCGCATGGAACTGGGGCATGATGGTGCGCTTGAGCCGGTGTTCAACGTCTGCGCCCTCGATGTTCTGGGCGACATCCCACAGGCCGATTCCGATGCCGAAGAAGAACAGGGCTATGGCGGTTGCCGGGACTGAGGCGGCCATCAGCGAGAAAGCAATGGCTGCTCCCGCGGCGCCAGCCACGATGCCGGCCACCCGGACCGTATTCGCTGTCCCGATCCTGCCCACCACCCAGCCCGCGGAGGGCAACGCAAGCAAAGACCCGACGGCGGTGCAGAGCAGCAAAGTGCCCATCTGGCCCGAGGTGAGGCTGAGTGCTTCGGTGACGGCCGGAATGCGGGCGGCCCAACTGGCAAAGACCAGGCCGTTCATGCCGAAGATCAGGAACGTCGCCACCGCCGCGGCGTTGACGCTTTTGGAGCTTTCGATGCTGGTGGTCATGCAATCACAACTTCCACGGAGAGTTTGTTGAGCCGGGCAAGATCTTCGGGGGATGGTTCAAGGTCTGTGACGATGACATCCACAGTGTCCATGGCGGCAACCAGGGCCACGGCGCTGGCATTCCACTTGGTACCGGCTGATGCCACAATGACACGCGCCGCCGACTCCAGGCCGGCCCGCTTCACCGCCGCGTCGTCGAGGTCGTGGGCCAGGAGGCCGTCTTTCAGGTTGAGGGCACACGGGGTTACGACGGCGGTGTCGAACCTCAGCGAGCGGATGTTGGCTTCCGTCATGGGTCCCCGGAAGGATTGCTCACCCGGGACGAGGCTGCCGCCGGGGAGGATGAGCTGGGGTGAGCGGCCATCCTTCACGCGGGTCAGCGCTTCGACGCCGTGAAGGGACATGGGCATGACCGTGAGTTCGCGGGTGCTGAGCCTGCGCGCGACTTCCGTGGCAGTTGAACCACTGTCCAGCCACACGTGTTCCCTGTCCTTCAGGAGGGCATCCACTGCTGAGGCGATGCGGATCTTGGCGTCGTGGTCTTCCAGTTCGCGTTGCCCGTAACCGGGGTTGTCTCCGCGCGCCAGCAAGCTGCGGGCCCCACCGTGGATACGCTTCAGGACCCCGTTGGCGGCGAGGATCTCAAGGTCGCGGCGGATCGTCGCGCCCGACGCCCCTGTAGCTTCCACGAGTTCATCGACGGTGGCTTCTTCGCGCGTGCGCAGCAGCTCGCCGATGAGCCGGTGGCGGTCAGCAGTTCCCATGTTTCAAACGTAGCAAGGTGTGAGCATTTAATCATCCCCAGTGATCATTTGAACACGAACGCTCCATCACATCCCCTCCCTTAAAACCGAACGCTCCATCACATCCCACCCCTTAAAACCGAACCCTCCTGCACATCCCGCCCCTTAAAACCGAACGCTCCTGCAGCTGCTGCAGGAGCGTTCGGTTGAAGGGGGCGGGATGTGAGAGAGCGTCTGGGGTTAGCGGGCGCGCTCCACGCGCTTCTCGTCCCACACGGGTTCCTCGGACTCGTAAACCTTGCCGTCGGAACCAAAGATGAGGAAGCGGTCGAAGGACTTGGCGAACCAGCGGTCGTGCGTGACTGCGAGGACCGTGCCTTCGAAAGCATCGATGGCCCGCTCCAGGGCTTCGCCGGAATGCAGGTCCAGGTTGTCGGTAGGTTCGTCGAGCAGCAGGAGCGTGGCGCCGGAGAGCTGCAGCAGCAGGATCTGGAAACGTGCTTGCTGGCCACCGGAGAGCGACTCGTACTTCTGCTCGGACTGGCCGGCCAGCCCGTAGGAGTCCAAGGCGCCGGCAGCTGCCTCACGTGGAAGTCCGCTTCGGTGTTCGTCGCCGCGGTGCAGGATCTCCAACAAGGTCCGGCCCAGGAGGTCGGGCCGGAC
This sequence comes from Arthrobacter sp. B0316-5-4, assembly GCF_059090325.1. Taxonomy (NCBI): domain Bacteria; kingdom Bacillati; phylum Actinomycetota; class Actinomycetes; order Micrococcales; family Micrococcaceae; genus Arthrobacter; species Arthrobacter sp. B0316-5-4. Next base: position 168,851 of record NZ_JBNHFN010000005.1, on the reverse strand, counting down.
ATGCGTCTGCGCAAAGAAACCCGGCCGGATGCGGGCGCCAAGTTTCACCACGCCCTCGTGTGGGACCTCAGCGATGACGACGTCGGACACCGGCAGGTGCTCCCGCTCCGGATCAGTGCCCCCGGTGGCGAGCAGGCGGAGGAAGTGACTCTTGCCCGAACCATTGGAGCCCAGGACACCCACACGGTCTCCGAACCAGATCTCCGTGGAGAACGGCTTCATCAGTCCGGTCAGCTCAAGCTTCTCGGCCACGACTGCGCGCTTGGCGGTGCGCCCACCCTTGAGGCGCATCTTGACGTTCTGCTCGATCGGCAGGGCCTCGGGCGGACCAGCTTCGAGGAACTTGGCAAGGCGGGTCTGCGCTGCCTGGTACCTGTTGGCCATGTCGGAGCGGAAAGCAGCCTTGTTCTTGTACATATTGACGAGTTCCTTGAGCTTGATGTGCTCCTCGTCCCAACGCTTTCGCAGTTCCTCGAAACGCGCGTTGCGGTCTGCGCGGGCCTCGACATAGGAGCCGAAACCGCCGCCGTGGATCCAGGCGCCGGCGCCGTTGATGCCCGGTTCAAGTGTGACGATGCGCCCGGCGGCGTTGTTGAGCAGCTCGCGGTCGTGGCTGATGAACAGCACAGTCTTCTTGGACTCATTGAGCTTGCTTTCCAACCAACGCTTCCCGGGCACGTCGAGGTAGTTGTCGGGCTCGTCGAGGAGCAGCAGTTCATCGGGGCCGGCAAACAGCGCTTCCAGCACAAGGCGTTTCTGCTCGCCGCCGGACAGGGTGGAGGCACGCCGGAACTGGGCTTTGTCGAAGGAAATCCCCAGGGCGGCCATGCAGACTTCGTCCCAGACGGTCTCCACGTCGTATCCGCCCGCGTCGCCCCAGTCAACGATCGCTTGGGCGTATTTCATTTGGGTGGGCTCGTCGTCGTGCTCCATCATGGCGAGCTCGGCTTCCTCCACCGCCTTGGCCGCTGCAGCGAGGCCTGCCTGCGCGGTGGAGACCAGGAGGTCGCGGACTGTGGATTCGTCGCGGACCTGGCCAACGAACTGACGCATGATGCCCATGTTCCCGGACCTGCCCACGGCACCCTCATCCGGCGTGAGGTCTCCGGAGATGATCTTGAACAGCGTGGTCTTGCCCGTTCCGTTGGGTCCGATCAGCGCTGTCTTTGTGCCATCGGGGACCTTGAAGGTCACCCCGTTGAGCAGCTGGGTGCCGTCGGAGAGGAAGTAGTCGATGCCGGAAACGTCAATATGGGCCACGTTTCAATCCTCCCACGGCACGCTATTAACGCTCGACGGCGGCCTGCCGCGGAGCGTCCGCCGCGTCAGCCTGCTGCGGTGAGGAACGACTTCAAGAGCGGCCCGCTGGTGGTCGCACCAAGCCCACCGTCCTCGACGAACACGGCGACGGCCAGGTCACCGTGGGTGGCCACGATCCACGCGTGCGTCTTGGGCGGATCCTCGTTGCCGAACTCCGCCGTGCCCGTCTTGGCTCCGACCGGGAGGCCGGGCACCTGTGCCAGGAAGCCGGCGTGCCCGGAGGTCACCACGGCACGCATCATGTCCGCCAACGAAGCGGCTTCTTCCTTGGTAATCGGCTTGGTGGATGCCGGAGACGCAGGGAGAGCACTGGCCGTGGTGGAATCCGGCGACGGCGATGCGCTGCCACTTTCGGTCGGGGAAGCAGTGGCACTGGGGTTCTGGGCAGCATCAGCGTTGAGGACCAGTTGGGGTGACACGGGAGCGCCGTTGGCCACGGAAGCAGCCATGACAGCCGCTGAGAGCGGCGAGAACAGCACCTTGCCCTGGCCGATCATGGAGGCAGCGTGCTCAGTGCCTTCCGCAGCACCGGGGACCGATCCCAGGAACGCATCGGCGCCAAGCTTGGGGGCTTCCACAGCCACTCCGAGGGCCTGGGCGGCCGACTCGAGTTGGTCCTGGCTGACGGTATCGCGGGCATTGATGAAGGCTGTGTTGCACGAGTGAGCGAAGGCGTCCCGTAAGGCAACGGTGCCCAGCGAACCGGCCGGGTACCCTTCGGCGTTCTTGAAGGTGCGCCCATCAACGGTGACCGTCGGAGTGCACTCAACCTTGGAATCGGGCGTGGCACCGTTCCGGAACATCGCCAGCGAATCAACGATCTTGAACGTGGAGCCCGGCGCGTACTGTCCCAGCATTGCGGTGTTGTAACCGTTGCTACCCGGTCCCGAGGCGGCGGCGAGAACGGCACCGGTGGAGGGTTTCAGCGCCACGATCGCTGAGGCTGGCCCAACGTTAGCCAGTGTTTCCTCGGCCAATTGCTGGAGTTTCAGGTCAAGGGTGGTCTTGAGCGTGGTGCCCGGTGCGGGGAGGGACGAGAAGAAGACTTTGGTACCGGGGGTCTCACCCTGGGACTTGGTGCTGGCAATGACCTCCACGCCATCCTTGCCGCGAAGGAGGGAGTCGTACTTCTGCTGCAGCCCACCCGTTCCAGTGGTGTCCCCGGCTCGTAGCGCGCCGTTGGACTTCTCGATCTGCTCTGCGCTGGCTTGTCCGACGCTACCCAACAGGGCACGGGCGAAAGTCCTGGTGGGAGCCAGGGCCATGGAGTCCAGGATGCTCACGCCACCCGGGATGGCGTTGATCTTGGCTTCGTTGATGTCGGCTGTGTAGGCGCGGAGGACGAGGCCTTCCACGAATGCTTGCGGGCCGGAGGCGGCAACCTGCTTGGCGTACTCTTCAGCATCCAACCCGAGCAGGGCGGCCATGGCCCGGGCCGAGGCGTCGGCTTGTTCGGCCGGAACCTTGGTCTTGTCGATGCCAACCCGGAACACGGGCCGGTCTTCGACGATCGGGGCATCGCCGGCACCCAGGATCTGGCCGCGTTGGGCCGGGACTGTCTTTACGGAGAGCGTTTCGCCATCCGAGAGCTGGGGCGCCAAAAGGGCGGGATTCCACTGAACCGCCCATTTTCCGGAGGATTTCTTCAGCGTGGCATCGGAGGTGTACTCCCATTTGGCAGAGCCGACGTTCCAGCTGTAATTCAGGGGGAACTTGGCGGTGTCGCCGTCGAGTTTCACGTCGCCGGACTGCACCGACGGTTTGGCGCCGAGGCCTTCGAAAACGGCTTTGAGTTCATCGTTGGCCGCGGCAGCGTCCTTGCCGTCAACGGCGAGCGAACCGACGTCGAGCGCTTCCAGGGACGACGCCAGCTGCTTGGCGGCACCTTCAGCGCCAGCCCGGCCATCATCACAGGCGGCCAGCGAGCCAGCCATCACTAAACTGACGAGTCCAACGACAAAACCCTGCTTCTTTTTCATTTTCCCCATTTGCGACATTATGCCCCGTTCCACCGACAGTTTCTTGTTGTGCCCGGTCAGCGGACAGCCGCCGCTTGCCACCCCTGGGGAGAGGCGGCAAACGGCGGCCGTCAGGACATGCGCGCTACGGAGCGCAGGTGAACTTGGCATCACCCCAGACCCCGTGCGCGCCGTTGATGGATCCGGACGGATCCACCACCAGCTCCACGTATGCGGCCCCGGTGAGGTCCACTGTCACGGATTCAGGAGCGAACCCCGGCGTGTACGTGCGCGACTGGTACTTGTTCACGCCGTCGGCGTTGACCTTGAAGATGATGTTGCCGCCGAAGCCGCTTTCGAGCCCCACCTGGGACGTGAACTTCGTGCACTTTCCGCCCAGGTAATAGGTGATCTTTGACGCTGCATGCACGCCGAGGCCCTTGCTGAACACGGGCTCCTTGCCTGTGGCGGGATCCGTGTAGTTGATGGCCAACGGCTTATCCGGGGAGGACGCCGAATCCTTGTTGGCCACGTTCTTGCCGATCACGCCGTAGCCGTTCAGCGCCTGGACCCACGGGGTTTCAGAGGCATACACGGAGCCGACAGGAACACTTGGCAACGGCTGCGAGGTCACCTTCCAGTCGAAGAACTTCACCCGTGTATCCGTGGGCAGCGTGACCGATGCCAACTCCTTAGTGGGATTGAGCCGCACGGTGTTGGAGAACGCCTGGTACTTGTATTGCGTGTATTCCGGCGACGGGCCGGTGGCGTTATTGCGGCCCTGTTCCGAGACCGCCAGCACGGCTCCGTTGAGGACCGAAGGCTGCAGCCAGTTGGGGAAGAAGATGGACTGCTGCTCTGACGAGCCGTCCGCGTACGTCAGGGTCAGTGTGGGGCTGGTGCCGTTACCTACCGCGGCGGATCCGAGGACGGCAAGATGCGTGCCCTTGCCCTTGACCGAGATGGTTTGTGCGGACAACGCCACGGAGTTAGGGACATCCGGTCCCACGGCCGGCCAGGTGTAGTCCACCTGTGTGGGCTTACCGGCATCAACAGTGACCGTGCTGCCTGGCCGGACACCGCCGGCCGGAACCGCGGCGGCAGCCAGCTGCTCGGCAGCGAAGGTGGCACCGCCGCCGTCGAAGTTTCCGAGCGCTTTGCCCGCCACGGTGGTGACCGAAACGGTGTTGTAGGCAGCTGCCAGCGAGCCGTAGGCGACGTAGATCTGGTTGCCGCCGGTCACCGACTGGTTGGAGCCGGAAGAAACGTACGACGCCGACACCCGCACGGTCTGTTGGCCCGCCTTCGCGCTGGAGCCGGGTTTGATGACGAAGGTGGCAGTGGCTGTTGCTCCGCCTTCAACTGTGGCTGCGGTGGCACCGGAGGACGAGACCACGGCCCAACCCTCGGGCAGGACGGGAGTCAGGACCACGTTGGTCTTGGCCTTGGTTCCGGTGTTCACGAACGCCGCGGTGACTGTTGTTTCCTGGTCCTGGAAGACCTGCTGCCCGGTGGTCACGCGAACTTCGGCCGCGGTGTCCTCTTGGCTCTTGCCGCCCAGCGGACCGGCCTGCTGGAGCTGGACCGTGGCGGACTGGTTGGAGGCGATGGAGCCCGTCTTGACCCAGATGGTGCCGTTGTTGGCCTCATCGAAGAACCAACCCGTGGTTGCAGCGGCATAGGCTGCCTGGGTTGGGTGTTGGGTGAGCTTGGTGCCACCGATCTTCACGTCCTTGGGAGCTGCGCCCGCGTGGACTTTCAGTTCGTAGGGTCGGGCAGCGGCCTTGCCGGTGTACTCGCCCTTCCGCTCACCGATGGATACCTTGACACTGCTGTTGCCCTTGCCCGGCGCATCTACTGCGAAGAGCTGGCTTGAGGACTTTCCGTCCTTGAATTCGCGGGTGACCTTGTCGTCCTCATAGAGCGTGAAGGTGTCCTGGCCTTGGGCGTAAATGTCCAGGGTGATCATGGAGTCTTCGGGAACCAAGGAGGCGTTGCGGGCCACGATGCCTTGCGGGATCACCGCTCCGGCACGAACGAATACTGGGACCTTGTCCAGCGGCGCGTTGTAGCCGTTGAGGATCTGGCCGCCCTGGTAGAGCTTGCCGGTCCAGTAATCCACCCACTGCTGGCCGGCGGGGAGGAAGATGCCGTTGCGGACATCGGTTTGGGTAAAGACAGGCGCCACCAGGAAATCGGAGCCGAGCATGAACTGGTTGTTGGCCTCAGCACCGTAGGACCACTGCTGGTCGGGGGATTCCAGGGCCATGGAGCGCATCATCGACACACCGCTGGTGGAGGATTCCTGGGCAAGCGTGTAGATGAAGGGCATGAGCTGCTGCCGCAGTTGGAGGTACTGGCGGTTGATGGCCGTGGCTTGGTCGCCGTAGAGCCATGGACGCTTGTCCGTGGCGGCCCAGCCGGACATGGAGTACAGCGCCGGGGCGAAGGCCTTCCACTGGAGGTCGCGGACGTAGGATTCGGCCGAACCGCCGAAGATCCCGTCAACGTCCCCGGTGGTGAACGCCAACGCCGAGTTTCCCGCGCCGGTGAGGGCCGAGACCTGCCAGCGAACGGCGTCGAGGTTTCCGGAATGGTCACCGGTCCACTGCATGCCGCAACGCTGGGCCCCCGCCCATCCCTCCACCATCAAGGAGGTGCCGCGCGCATTGGAGTACTGCTCGATGCCGTCATGGGCAGCTTCGCAACCGGTGAGTGCCTGGCGGTAGCCCTGGCCAACCCACGCAACGTCGAGCTTGCGGAGCCGGACGCCGGCCTCGCCCACTTCGTACTCCTGGTTGGTCAGGGAACGCTGGGTCCAGAGGCCAACCTTGAGGTCGGTTTCTTCCTCGATGTTGCTCACGGTTTCCGGGAGTTGCTGATATTCGCAGCCGTAGCCGTCGTTGACCAGCATCCAGCCGGCAGGCATGTCGTTTTCAACGAACTTCCGTGCCGTTTTGATGGCGTCTGGCGTGCGCTGCTTGGCACCGTCCGGGTCGCCGTAGCCGGAGGAGGAATAGCCCGGGTTGGAGCGGTTGTAGCAGTCGGCGTCGCCGTATTCCAGGGCGTAGACCGGGGGCATCATCGGCTTGCCGGTCAGCGTGGTGTACGCGCCGAGGGCTTGTTTGTAGTCACCCACGAAGTAGTAGGCGTCGAACCGCTTTTCCTCGTGCGTGGTGGTGGGCTGGTCCTTGAAATCGTAGGAGCCGCGGGCGAACGTGTCGCGGAGGACACCGTAGCCCTTTGAGGACATGTAGTACGGCACGGCGTTGGGGTAGCCGTCGTCATCCCAGTCGAAGTTCTTGGCGATGTTGATCAGGGCGCCGGTGTGCACGGAGCGGCCGTTCTGCATGCCGCCGCCGATGAACTGCTCGCCGTCCTGCTGTGCAAGGTGCTGCGTTGCCGAGTTGGAGCCGAAGGTGACGGGCGCCGATTCTTCCATCACCAGTGAGCCGTCGGCCCGGGTCACGCGGAGTTGGGTGGTGGACTTGTTGATCGCGACGCTGATCTTGGCCGTCTTCAGGGTCAGCCAGTCGCCGTCGACGATAGTGGGCGCAGTGCCGGGAAATTTGTCTTTGCCCACCACGATGTTGGCGGTCCTGGCCGGGTCGCCTTGGTCGGTATTGGCGGGATCCGTGAACGTGCCGCTGGGATCGGCTTCCAGGCGGAAGGTCCCGCCGTCCAGGAAGGTGACCCGGATGGCGCCTTTACCGGTGGAAAGGTCGACGACGTTGCCGGACTGGGTAAATCCGGTCACCGCACCGAGAGGTACTCCGGCGGCGTCTACGGGTACTTCGGGGGTGACGGCTTTGACGGCGGCGGGGTCGCCCGGTGCGGAATTCGCGGTCGTTGCGAAGGTCAGCGCGGGGATGGTCCCTGCGAGGAGGAGCGAGGCAAGGCCGAGCGACGCGGCCTTCCTGCCTAACTTTGTGGCGCGTCCGGGGCTGTTGGGAGCAGCGCCGGAAAGGCCCAAGGAGGGTGCGGACATGAAGGCCAACTTTCGACGAGTGACTTTTTGTGATCTAACTCATAGCGAAACGTGCACTAATCGTCACTGCTGGCAGGCGAAAGGTCAACCGTTTAACCAAAATTAACAAGCCAAAAGGGATCTGAGCCCATCCTCCAAGAGGGGCCCAGGCCGCCGTTCTCCGTCGCCTGGTTGGCCGGGTCAGCGCCCGCGGATGATCCGTCGCTGCGTCGCCACCGCAATCGCAGCCGTCCGGTTGTCGACCCCCAGCTTGGAGTAGATATGCACCAGATGCGTCTTCACCGTGGCCTCCGAAATGAACAGTTGCTTCGCGATCGCGCGGTTGCCCAGACCAGTAGCCAAGAGCTCAAGCAGTTCCACTTCCCTGGCGCTCAACGCGGGCGACGGGTTACGGATCCGCCCCATGAGCCGCGCCGCGACCTCTGGTGCCAGCGCAGTCTGCCCTGCTGCCGCGGAAAGGACAGCCTGCCGGATCTGCTCAGGCGGTGCGTCCTTCAACATGTAACCACTCGCGCCGGCTTCAACGGCGGCGAGGATATCGGCGTCGGTGTCGTACGTGGTGAGGATCAGGACCGGGGGCGGGGGACTCCCGGCCTCGCCCGCCTTGATCTTTTCCGTGGCCGTCACCCCATCCATGCCGGCCCCCATTTGAAGGTCCATGAGGACCAGGTCCACCGGTTCGCCCAGTGTGTGGAGCCTGCGCAGCTCGGCCAGCGCGGCATCACCATCCGCCACTTCGGCTACCACCGTGACGCCCGGAAAGTCCGCCAACATGGCGCGCAGGCCTGCCCTGACCACCGGGTGGTCATCCACCAACAGAATGCGGATCTCGCTCATGCCTCGCCTTCTCCCACGGGCAACGGCACCCGGATCGCAACCACTGTTCCCTCACCCGGAGCCGACTCGATCTCCAGGCTGCCATCCAGCGCGGCCAGCCGTTCGCGCAAACTCAGCAGCCCGATGCCGGTGCCGTCGCCGCGCGCTGCGCCCACCGCCGTCGACGGCTCAAAACCGATGCCATCATCAAAAACGTCCAACGTCACCTCGGAGCCGAGGAAGGAAAGGGTCACGACGGCGGCGCGCGCCTTTGCGTGCGCCCATACGTTCGCAAGGGAGGCCTGCGCGGCCCGGAGCAGGGTGGTCTGGTAGGTGTTGGGAAGCTCCACGGGGGAACCCACCAGCTCGAAACGGCAGCGCAGCGCTGTTCCACGGGCAGCGGCTTCGGTCTCGGTTTTCCCACAAAGGCGGCGCAAGGTGTCCACCAGGCCGGATTGCTCCAGGTCAGGTGAGCGGAGCCCCCGGACAAAGCTGCGGGCCTCGGCCAGGTTCGCCGAGGCCGTGTCCTGCACGATCCGCAGGCGCTCCTTTGCAGCCGCTGCATCCCCGTCATCCAAAGCTTTCTCCGCGGATCGGCCCATCAGGACGATGCTGGAGAAGCCCTGGGCAAGGGTGTCGTGGATTTCCCTGGCCAGCCGTTCACGCTCGGCCATGGTCCCGGCGTCGTGCTGAGTTTTCGCGAGTTCCGCCCGCGTACGGCGCAGGTCCTCGGCGACGACCCGCTGATTCTCGGCCTCAAGGAACAACGCTCGGTACGCCAACCCGGTGACCACGGCGAAGCCGGCTCCAAACACCGGCCCCAGGACCATCGCGAGCTGCAGGCCGCCGTCGGACGAGCCGCGGCTATGGAACCAAAGGGCACCGACCAGCAGGACCGTACTCAGCGCAATCGTGGGCAACGCCAGGCGCCGGGGCAGCAGGTGGAGCTGCAGGAAGAACAGGGGAAAGGCGACCCAGGCGAAGTCGCCGCTGACCAGCAGGAGCAGCAGCCACAGCAACATCACTGCGCCCAGCCACCAACCTGCGTAGCGCGTCGGATTGAAACGGGAGGGGTCGCTTGCGTGCCGTTTCTCCAGGATGGTTCCCGCCAGGTACACCACCGCAAGGAGGGCAGAAAGGCCCAGGCCGGCGGCTAACGCCGTGGATGACGGCGACCCGGCAGTGCCCACCCCGGTCAGCAGGCGAATGACAGCGACGAGCAGCAGCACGGCGAATCCGACGTGCAAGCACACGCGCAGGACGCGGAGGATCGTGGCGGCGCCGGTGGGGGACTGCATGCCTCCCAGCGTATCTCCGGCGCTCCCGCGCACAGCTCGAATTCCGCGCCGCCCGGCCAGAATCAACCATTTGGATGACCACCCCCTCAACCCCACGGAGCCGGCGAATCCATCCACCTCCCGATGGTCCAGGACGTCCTTCGCCGGAAGAGTTGGTAATGCCGGGACCAAGCCCGCACCTACCGAAGGAATCCGATGTTTCTCGCCATCCGCGACATCCGTTTCGCCAAGGGCCGTTTTGCGCTCATGGGCAGCGTCGTCGCCTTGATCACTTTGCTGCTCGTGATGTTGTCCGGGCTGACGGCCGGCCTGGGCAACCAGTCGACGTCGGCCATTGCATCGCTGCCCGCGCAGCAGATCGTCTTCGGGGCTCCTGCCGGAGGTGAGCCCAAGGCGTCATACACCGAGTCTGAGGTTTCCACAGCCCAGCTCGAAACGTGGCGCGAACAGCCGGGCGTCACGTCTGCGCAGCCAATGGGAATCAGCCAGACGCGTTTTCAGTCCCTGGGTGAGGGTGGCACTCCGAGTGGTACAGCTAACGTTGCCGTCTTTGGCGGCTCCACTGCCCCTCAACCCGTCGAGGATGGGACGGTGGTTGTCGGCGAAACCTTGGCGAAGGACCTGTCCCTGATCCCCGGTAGCCGAGTGAGCGTAGGCGGCACCGACCTCACCGTCTCGTCCGTTGTGGAGGATCAGTGGTACTCCCATACCGGCGTTGTTTGGACCACGCTGGACACCTGGCGGTCCATCGCGCATGCGGCCTCGGGCACGGCCACCGTCCTCGCCGTAAAGTACGACGCCGGAACCTCCTTGGACGTCGACGCCGCCAACGCGTCGGCTGGCACAGTCAGTACGGATCCTGTTGGCTCCTTCCAGGCCTTGGCCTCGTACAAGAGCGAAAACGGTTCGCTCATGCTGATGCAGGCGTTCCTCTACGGCATCTCCGCTTTGGTGATCGTGGCCTTCCTGACCGTGTGGACGGTGCAGCGGACCCGGGATATCGCGGTACTCAAAGCACTCGGCGCTTCCTCCGGTTACGTCCTGCGCGATGCCCTTGCCCAGGCAGCCCTGGTACTGGTTTCCGGGGCCGCAGTGGGCGGTTTGTTGGGACTAGCCGGGGGTGCCTTTGCGGCCCAGGCGGCACCTTTCCTGGTTACTCCCCTGACCACGCTGCTACCGGTGGCTGGGATTGTCCTCCTCGGCCTGGCAGGCGCAGTTCTGGCAGTCCGAAAAGTCACCAAAGTAGACCCTCTGCTGGCCCTCGGCGGCAACTGATTCCGTACATTCCTCGAAAGGCATAAAGTGACTACTGCACTCAACCTCGTCAACGTCTCGCTCGAATATCCCGATGGCGGCTCTACCCTCAAGGCCTTGGACTCCGTAAACCTCGCGGTAAGCGAGGGGGAGTTCCTGTCCTTGGTGGGTCCCTCCGGCTCGGGGAAGTCATCACTGCTCGCCGTTGCCGCCACCCTCATCAAGCCCACCTCCGGAGTGGTGGTCATCAACGGACAGGATGTCGCAGCCCTTGCCGAGGCCGAACGCACGGCGCTGCGTCGGGACAAGGTGGGCATCATCTTCCAGCAACCCAACCTGCTGCCGGCACTGACCGCCGTCGAGCAGTTGTTGATCCGTGAGCACCTGCGGGGCAACCCGTTGAAGGAAGCCCGCCTAAAGGCCGGGGAATTGCTCGACGTGGTTGGCTTATCCGGGGCCGAAGACAAGCGACCGCACCAGCTATCCGGCGGCCAGCGCCAGCGGGTGAACATAGCGCGGGCATTGATGGGCAGGCCTTCGGTGCTGCTGGTGGACGAGCCCACAGCGGCGCTTGACCACGAACGTAGCGAATCCGTTGTCCGGTTGCTGCGTCGGGTCACGGACGAATTCCACACGGCCACCGTCATGGTCACGCACGATACCGAGTTCCTGCCCCTCACGGATGCCGTCGCGACCATGCGGGACGGACGGATCAGCCGCGCCCTCGTCCCGTCGTCCCGACCCTAGTTGGCTGAGCCGAGGACCGCGGAGTCCTGCGCGTCGTCGTAGGCGTCGCGGGCTTCCAGGATGGTGGGCACGTGGCTCTCCGCCCATTCACGGAGCAGGGACAGCGGCTGCAATAGGGATTCGCCCATCGCGGTGAGTTCGTAGTCCACGCGTGGGGGAACCTGGGCATGGACAGTCCGGGTTATGAGGCCGTCCCGCTCCAGGGCCCTCAGGGTTTGGGTCAGGACTTTGGGCGTCACGACGTTGACCATCTTCCGCAGCTCGGAAAACCGTACGGGGCCGTCATCCAACACCTGAATCACCAACGACGCCCATTTGTCGCCGATTCGTTGGAAGATCACGCGGGAGGGACAGTTGGGGTCCAGGATGTTCGCGGGGAGGTTATTGGTTTCCATGAGGTAACTAGGTTCCTTTGAAGCTATCAGTATCCAATGGATACCGTTGTCGTATTGCAAGGATAGCAACCCCAAGGAGAGCAATGAAAATCGCAGTCTACGGCGCAACAGGCATGGTCGGCAGCCAGATCGTCAATGAGTCCATTACCCGCGGCCACCAGGTCACAGCCATCTCCCGCAAGGGCGCTGAAGTCCCCGGAGCGGCCGCACAGGCTGCAGACCAGGCTGACGCGCAGACCTTTGCCTCCATCGCGAAGGACCACGACGTCGTTGTGCTCGCTACGGGTCCCAGCCGCACCGGCGGCGACCATTCAGAATGGCTCGACGCCATGTCCACCGCGTACAGCAACGCAGAAGGAACCCGGCTGATGATCGTTGGTGGTGCCGGGACACTGGAAATTGACGGCGTCCGCCTGCTCGACTCCCCGGACTTCCCTGAGGCCTACAAGGCTGAAGCCACCACGGCTGCCAAGGCCCTCGAGGCCGTGAAGCAGGCCCCCGAAACCCTTGACTGGACCGTACTGGCCCCGGCACCCGTCATCCAGCCTGGTGAGCGGACCGGCGAATACGCTGTGGCCAAGGATTCGCCGGCTGGCAGCAGCATCTCCACGCAGGACTACGCCGTGGCCATGCTGGATGAGATCGAAAGCCCCGCCCACCGCCGCGCACGCTTTACCGCAGCCAACTAAGACGGCGGGCTAAACGCCCAGCCCGGGTACCCGCAGTTTAAATATGTCCTTGAGGGCATGTTTAGCGGCGTGGTACCCGGGCATACCTGTTACACCGGGACCCGGCGGCGTCGAGGATGAACACAGGTACACACCGGGCATTGGTGTCCGCCAGGGCACATTGGAAACTACGGGACGCTGCACCAGTCCGCGGAGATCGAGGGCGCCTGCGCTGAAGTCGCCGCCCACATAATTTTCGTTGTAAGCAGCCAGTTCTGCCGCCGTCGTGGTCTTTGACGCAACCACGACGTCCCTGAAACCGGGCGCATACTGCTCTATGCGGGCCGTGACCGCTTCGGCCATGTCCACGGTGGAGTTGGCCGGGACGTGGCAGTAAGACCACAGGATGTGGCGGCCTTCGGGTGCGCGCGTTGGGTCCACCAGGGACGGCTGGGAGACCAGGACGTATGGTTCCGGAGGATATTTCCCCATGGCCACCAGATTCTCGGATTCGGCCATGGCAAGCCGTGAACCTCCCACGTGGACCGTGCCTGCCTTGGCCAGTCCGGGATCCAACCAAGGCACAGGTCCGGAGAGAATAAAGTCCACTTTGCATGCTGCATTCCCGAACCGGAATGCTTCCAGTGCCCTGCGGTAGCGGTCGGGTACTTCCGCGCCGCCGATCCGGGCCAGGGTCGGGGGAGCCACATCCAACAGTATGGCGTCCGCGGGCCGAACCTGGTCCAGGGAGTCCACTCGTTCACCTACATGGATGGTTCCTCCGTGGGCAGTCACATCATCGGCCATAGCCTGGGCAATGGACATTGACCCCCCTACGGGAATCGGCCAACCGCCGGCATGGGCAAGGACCCCGAGCAGGAGCCCGGCGCCGGTTGAGCTCAGGGACGGTTGCGAACCCAGCGCGTGCGACATCACCCCGGTCAGGAGCGCGGGCGCTGCCTCTTCCCGGAAGCGGCGGCCCCACATGGGCGTGCCCTGATCCAGCGTGGCAAGACCAAAGCCCACGGCGGCCAACGGGTCTTTCGGTATGCGCAGCAGCTGGTTGGACGTAAATTCCACTACCCCGGAGACCCGCTCCAGCAAGGGTTCCATGAGCCGGCGGTACGCCGGGCCATCCACGCCCAAGCCCTGAACGGTCCGGTCCAGGGACTGGTACGCCAACGCGGCCCCGCCAATGTCCAAAGGTGTTCCGTGCTGAACCTCCGGAACCCGCAGTTCGATCCGCTTGGACAGCTCGAAGGCACGGAAGAACGGCGAAGCCACGGCCATGGGGTGCACTGCGGAACAGACATCGTAGAAATGCCCGGGTTCCATCAGCTCGCTGGTGCGCGAACCTCCGCCAATAGTGTCCGCGGCCTCGTAGACGTGGACTTTCAGGCCCGCGCGGGCCATGACCACTGCTGCGGCCAAACCGTTTGGACCGGCCCCGACGACGGCGACATCACCCATTGCTGCCTCCCTCCGCCGTTTGGGCTGCTTCAGTTGTGGCCGCCTGAGGCCTCCTGGGCAGGACCGACCGGGCCGGGGTGAAGAGGTCGATCCTGAGCCAGTCCGGGGCGCCGTCGAAAGGCCCGCCATGGGGGTCATCATCGCCGTGGTTGCGCAGGGGGTCCTGAGCTGGATCCCAAATGTCCATAACCACCCTGGCCATCAGGTAAGCCGTCGCAGCCATATGCAGGACCACCGCCAATACGTAATAGGACATGTCGATGTTGTGCTGGACAGACCCGCCGCTTGTCGCCTGGCCCAGGTACATCCAAATGGCTGCCCAATGCAGGCCTTCGGCAGCCTGCCATAGGAGGAAGTCGCGCCAGCGGGGTCGGGCCAGGGCGAGGAGCGGGATCAGCCAGATAACGAATTGGGGCGAGTAGACCTTATTGGTGAGGATGAACGCGGCAACAATCAGGAAGACCAACTGCGCCACACGCGGACGGCGCGGCGCCCACAGTGCCAGCGCTGCAATAAGGGCACACGCCAGGACGAACAGGGACAGGGCAATCACGTTGATGCTGGCCGCATTCATCTGCATCCAGTGCAGCCGGTCCGCTACCAGGTTGTAGGAGAACCAGGGCGAGCTGTACCCGGCGGGCCGGTCCTGGGTGAACTCGAAGAAGTACTGCCAGCCGGTAGGGTTCAGGGCCGCGAAGGGTAGGTTGACTACCAGCCAGGACACCAAGGCAGCCCCTGAAGTGACAAGGAACGGCCGGAACTTCCCTGTCCGGAGGGCCAGCAGGAGCACGGCACCCAGGAACAGGACCGGGTAGAGCTTGGTGGCTGTGCCCAGTCCGACGAATACGCCGGCGAGCACCAGTTTGTCCCTGGAGAAGAAATACATTCCCAGGGCGAGCAGCGCCACCGCCCACATGTCCCAGTTGATCAGGCCGGCCAGGATAATCCCGGGCGCCAAGGCCACCATGGCCGCATCCCAAGGGCGTCGCTTGTTGATTCTCGCGGTCAGGAGGACGGTAACAACCCATATGGCCACAATCAACGTCGCGTTGACGTCGAAGTAGCCCAGCACCCGATCATTGTTGACGCCCTGGCCAGGAACCAGCAGGGCCGTGATTCCCGCGATGATCCCCATCAGCACGGGATATTCAAACTGGCTGCCCTGGGTGAAGAAGGGGATGACTCCGTCGCCGAGTCCGCGGTTCTTGAAGAGTTCGGGGAAGTCGGAGTAGCAGGTGGAGTAGAACTGTCCGGGCGTTTCCCACCCGTTGACCCGGCAGTAGTCCTTCGCGAGAACGGCCAGCAGTGCCGCGAGTACGGTAAGGATGATCAGGACCCGTTCTACAGTGAACGGGCCGGAAGAAGCTTCGCCTGGCAAGGAGTGCTTCCCGAGCGGACCGCCTATGAGCTCGGTGAAGTTTCGGAGCAGGTTGTCACTGCGGCTGGGAACCTCCGCGCGGGCACGTTTTTGCTGCCGGTGCGGCTTCGTCTCCTGCATGGATCGAGCTTACAGTCACCACTTGGGGCAGAGCACCAGGTCCTGCCTCGACTGT
Source organism: Arthrobacter sp. B0316-5-4 (assembly GCF_059090325.1). Lineage (NCBI taxonomy): Bacteria > Bacillati > Actinomycetota > Actinomycetes > Micrococcales > Micrococcaceae > Arthrobacter > Arthrobacter sp. B0316-5-4. The sequence continues at coordinate 153,384 of NZ_JBNHFN010000005.1, read as the reverse complement.
GGGAATGAACCCCACTGTTAAAAGGGGGGGAGCCCACGCGTAGCCGCGTGGGCTCCTTGAGGTTCAACAGAATCGTGTGGCATCTGGGTCTCCTTCGGTCGGGCTGAAGGAAATCAGCGGATCAGTCCCATCTGGTGCAGGACAACGTAAACGTCTTCACGGCGTTGGTCCAACAGTTGGCCGTTGAACAGGGTGCGGTCCTTTGGAGCTGTGACGCTCTTGAAGAAGCGCATGTCTTCGGGGCGCTTTCGCATGGTTCACCTCCTTTCGGGGGGATTATGCCGGGTATTTAGGCGCAACAATTAGGGCCATTTGAGGATGAATAAATCAAAGGCCAAAATGGGCACAAAGTACCGAGGCTGGTGAAAGGTAATTAGCGGACCGAATCAGGAATTCCTGAAACGTCATTGCATCATTGCGCGAGCTTCCGGCAGTCGACCCAACAAGAAGCTGGTTCCGAACTTTGGGGAAACTGCGCACCCGCGGCATGCTGCGTGGGTCCGCGCCTACAACTGAATACTCAGCCATCCAAGGAAAGGAAGGCCGTCATGAACACCGCCGGCAACAGGCCGGTCCGGTGGATCAGGAGTGGGTCAGAGAGCAAAAATGGCGTCGATCATCAGCAGAGGCCGGGGCAGCATTGACGGTCAACTTCCGTCCGCTAGTCAAAGTAATCATTTTTCCCAACCTCCTTCCGGCCTTTACAGCCTGCTGTGGCATTCACCCGAGTGACAAATCGGAAGAATGCGCGCCTGGTTCCCGGCGGATCGCTCTGGGAACAAGATATAAGCTACCCCATGAACAAGGAGTTTGGCCAGCGCAATTCGCTGTTTCTCCAAAACTTTTTCTCAATGAATGTTTTTAGAGGCCCCAGCGGACAATTGCGGGCGTCCGCTTATCCCAGCCGAGCGTGCAGACTTTGGCTGTACCGAGGATGAAATGCCGACCTTCACGGGCGTCCATTTCGAGCCAACGTGCGGTAAGGATGCGGGAGAAATGCCCGTGGGCTACTACCAGGACATTGTCCATTCCGGACTCCAGGACGCGTCCGATGATCTTGTCGGCACGGGCAGCCACCTCATCCAAGGTCTCCCCGTTGGGAACACCATCTGTCCAGATGAGGTAGTCCGGGTTGTCCTTGCGGATCAGGTCCGAGCTGATGCCTTCGTAGTCGCCATAGTTCCATTCGACCGCCAGCGGCTCGTGCACCGCTTCCGGGTAGCCGGCCAGTTCGGCTGTACGGCGGGCACGTCGCAGCGGGGAGGTCAGCACCAGGTCGAAGTCGATGCCCTCCAGGACCTTGCGTGCCTCAACAGCCTGCTGCTCACCCTCAACAGTGAGGGGCAGATCAGTCAGGCCGGTGTACTGGCCGCTCTTGGACCACTCCGTTTCGCCGTGGCGAAGGATCCAGAGTTGCGGACGTGGGGAAGTCGCAGCATTCATGAGGGCTCCTCAGTTTCAGTCAAAGGCTCGACGACGGCGGACTCGGGTTGCGTGCCCCACCACGCCAAAAGCTTCTGCTCGGCTTCCTCCGGGGACAGCGGTCCATGTTCCATGCGCTCTTCCAGGAGGAACTTGTAGGCCTTGCCCACCACCGGTCCCGGCTTGAGTCCAAGAAGGGCCATGATCTGCGCTCCATCGAGGTCCGGCCGGACGGCTGCCAGCGATTCCTGCTCCAAGAGCGCCGCGATGCGGTGCTCAAGGTCATCGTAGGCGAAGGACAAGCGGTCGGCCTTGCGCTGGTTACGCGTGGTGACATCGGAGCGGGTCAGCCGATGCAGGCGTTCCAGCAGGGGACCGGCGTCGGTGACGTACCGGCGGACAGCTGAGTCGCTCCAGCCGGCATCGCCGTAGCCGTAGAAACGCATGTGAAGTTCCACCAAGCGGGAAACAGCCTTGATCGAGTCGTTGTCGAACCTCAGCGCCTTCATTCGCTTGGCCGTCAGTTTCGCACCTACAACGTCGTGGTGGCGGAAGCTCACCGCGCCGCCCTGCTCGAAACGGCGCGTAGCCGGCTTGCCGACGTCGTGCATCAACGCAGCGAACCTCAACACAAAGTCCGGCCCGGGCACCGGGCCATCGGGACCTGTTTCAAGTGCGGCGGCCTGCTCCAGGACCTGGAGGGAATGCTGGTACACGTCCTTGTGGCGGTGGTGTTCGTCGGCTTCGAGGCGCAGCGCGGAAACCTCAGGGAGCACGAATTCGGCCAATCCTGTATCCACCAGGAGGTCAATACCCACGCGCGGGTGGGCTCCGTTAATCAGCTTGACCAGTTCTTCGCGGACACGTTCGGCGGAGATGATCTTGATGCGGTCGGCCATTTGGGACATGGCGAGCCGGACGTCGTCGTGGACCGACACGCCGAGCTGCGACGCGAACCGGGCCGCGCGCATCATGCGCAGGGGGTCATCCGAGAATGACGCCTCGGGAGCACCGGGTGTTGCCAACTCGGAGGCGTGGAGGTCGCGGACGCCGCCAAAGGGATCCACGAGTTCCAGGCTGGGCAGCCGAAGGGCCATGGCGTTGATGGTGAAGTCGCGGCGCAGCAGGTCGTCCGTCAAAGAGTTGCCGAAAGCCACCACGGGCTTCCGGGAATCGGGGTCGTACGCCTCGGCGCGGTACGTGGTGATCTCGATCTGGAAACCACTCTTCTTCATCCCGATAGTGCCGAAGGCACGGCCGATTTCCCAGAAGTTGTCTGCCCACTTCTTAATGACGGCAATGGTCTGGTCCGGCGTGGCGTCCGTGGTGAAATCGAGGTCGGGGGAGGTCCTGCCAAGGAAGAGGTCGCGAACAGGTCCACCCACCAAGGACAGCTCGAATCCGGCGTCGACAAAGCGCTGCCCGAGGTCGAGCACCACCGGATCGATGGTGAAGTTAACAGAAGAGCTGTCCAATACGTGCGCCATAGTCCCTTAAGCTTGGCAGATTTTTATCCGGGAGTGGGCCACTGTTCCATGCAATATCAGGCATGCGTCCGCGGACCGTCTTCTGCAGTCCATCTTGTAGCCATGTCCCGGTCATCACTCCGGGGCAAGAGTCGTTAGAGTGGACCTCATGGCCAACCCGATCCCGAGCGCTCCTGGCAGGAGGACAAACGCACCGTTGCCGTCGGCAATCGGTGCCCACGTCGCGCCTGCCCCGCAGCACCCGGTACAGGCCTCACTTCCCACTGTTGAGGAGGTGTCAGCCGGCGGCGTTGTTGTGGACACGTCCGACGGCGAACTCCGGGTTGCGATCATTGCCCGCCTTAATAGGGGTGGCCGGCTCGAATGGTGCCTGCCGAAGGGCCATCCCGAAGGCCGCGAAAACAACGAGGAAGCAGCTGTCCGCGAGATCGCCGAGGAAACCGGCATCGAGGGCAGTATCCTGGCACCCCTGGGCAGCATCGATTATTGGTTCACCGTGAGCGGCCACCGCGTCCACAAAACCGTCCACCATTTCCTGCTCCAGGCAACGGGCGGTGAGCTGACCATCGAGAACGATCCTGACCAGGAAGCCGTGGACGCCGCGTGGGTTCCTATCCAGGAACTGGCCCGCAAACTGTCCTTCCCGAATGAACGCCGCATCGCCGATCTGGCACGGGAAGTGCTGCCCGAACACCTCTGACCCGGGTACATGGGACGATAAAGGCGATGTCTGAAGCCAAAACTACCCAGTCCGTTCAATCCGGAGAAGCACGTTCCAGCGCCATCATGGCTGCAGGGACGCTCGTTTCCCGGTTCCTTGGCTTCGCCAAAACCTGGATGCTCGGCGCCGCCTTGGGCCTGGGATCCACCGTCAATGACACGTTCATCAACGCGAACAACCTGCCCAACCTGATCTTCCTGCTGGTGGCCGGCGGCGTGTTCAACGCGGTTCTTGTCCCGCAGATCATCAAAGCCAGCAAGGCACCGGACCGCGGCGCGGACTACATCAGCCGTTTGCTGACCCTGGCCGTGCTGGTGCTTCTGGCACTCACTGCGTTGGTAACCCTTGCGGCACCCCTGGTCATCGATCTGACCACGCAGGGGTACTCCGAACAACAAAAGGCCCTGGCGGTCACCTTCGCCTTCTGGTGCCTCCCACAAATCTTCTTCTACGGGCTCTATGCCCTGCTGACCCAGGTACTGAATGCGCACGGGGCGTTCGGCCCGGCCATGTGGGCGCCCATCCTCAACAACCTCGTGGCCATCGCAGGCCTGGGGATGTTCATCTGGATCCTCGGCGCCAACATCACCAACCCCCACACAATCGACAACTGGGGACCCACGCAGACATTCCTGATCGCCGGCTTCTCAACCTTCGGCGTTATTGCGCAAACGGCCATCCTGCTTATCCCTGTGTTCCGGCTGCGCCTGGGTCTCCGTCCGCGCTTCGGGTGGCGCGGCGTCGGACTGGGCCAGGCCGCCAAGCTGAGCGTGTGGACCTTGGCGACAGCCGCCGTCGGACAGCTGGCGTTTCTCTACGTCATGCGAATCGCCACGATTCCCGGTGCCGAGCGGCTCCGGCTGAACAACGCGGGGGACACGGACGCCGCTGCCGTCCTGCCCGGTAACGCCGTCCTGGAAGTAGCCAGCCAGCTGTACCTGCTGCCACACTCGATCATCGCTTTGTCCTTGGCAACCGTCCTCTTTAACCGGATGACGCGAGCGTCGCAGGACGGCAACAAAGCCGAGCTCCGCGATGCCCTCTCCCACGGTCTCCGGACCATGGCCGTTGCCACGGTTTTCGGTGCGTTGGCCCTGTTTGCCTTGGCGGGCCCACTGGGCATGTTCTTCTCCGGTGGCGAACCGCAAGACGGCGTCATGCTGGCACAGACGCTCACCATCCTGGCTTTGAGCACCCCGTTCCTGAGCGCGAACTTCATGATGTCCCGCGTGTTCTACGCCAACGAGGACGCCCGCACGCCCCTGTATGTGCAGTTGTGGCTGGCGGTGATCTACGTGGTGGGCGCGTTCTTCATCCAGTTCCTTCCCGTCGGCCAGATCATTTACGCGATCGCGATCCTTTACACGTTGGGCAACATTCTCTCCGTGGTGATCAGCGTCGTGTTCCTGCGCCGGTTGCTGGGCCACCTCGACGGACCAAGGATCGCGAACTCCTATATCCGCATGGGCTACGCCGGACTTGGTTCAGCGCTGGCGGGGGCGGCAGCACTATGGCTCCTGGGCAGCTACCGGGCCGACGGTTTCGCGTGGAGCAGCCGCCCGGCCGCCTTGGTGACCGTAGTCGTCGTCGGGCCCGTCATGTTGCTCGCCTACCTGGTCCTGCTACGGGTCTTCCACGTCACCGAACTTCGCGACCTCCTACGCCCGCTCATGGGACGTTTGGGCCGCGGCGCGCCAGAGCCGGTCGCCGCAGGAACTGAAGAACCCACGACGCCGGAACGCGCCACAGTCTCGGACGACACCGGTTTGATCCCGCGCATCTCGGGCGAATTCGACGCCGCCTCATTCAGGGCCGGGCCAGCAGTCGGGGCCCAGCGCACCGCTCCTGCGCCCGCCACGGACGCCCCAAAGTCCTACCTGCCCGACGAAGACGTGCCCAGCACAGCCTTGGGTGGCAGGTTCCGCCCGCAGGTCCCGTTGCCCGGCCGTCGCACCTACCAAGGCGATGCTGGGCGCAATCCATACTTCCCCAGCAGGCAGAACAAGAAGTAAGCCGGTGCCGCCAACACGGGCGGCGGGCACCAATCGGCTAGGCTAGAAACGAATATAGGTAGTTGCAAAAGCGGTTGAACCGGCTCGCCGGGCCGGCCGTGTGCAGGACCCGCAGCTCCCGGACAGCCTAGGAGGAACACGTGTCCCACCCGATCGACGTCGGATCAGTACTTGGCGGCCGCTATAAGGTCACGGCCAATGTGTTGACCTCGCATGACCAAGATCAGGTGCTCGACGGCGTGGACCAGGTCCTCAACCGTCCCGTGAGCATCCTCGTCGCCGGACCCGGAAATGCCGAGCAGGTTGCGCAGAGCGCCCGTGAAGTCGCCACCGGGGAACGCCCTGGCCACGTCCAGATCCTGGATCTCGGCATCAGCGATAACACCACGTACCTCATCACCAACCACAGCTCCGCGCCGGACCTGCTCGACCTCGTTGTGGCCACCAACCCGCCATACATCGAGCCGTTCTTCACGGAGACGCTCGGCAGCGAAATCTTTGGGCAGCCGCGCACGTACGAGCCCGAAACCTACGACGGCCTCTACGAAGACGACGAGCACGACGCGGAGTACATCCAATACGACGAAAATGGCTACCCCATCCCGTCCGAGGCCGATGCTGATCAGGTAACCCCTGGTTCCGAGGCCGGGAATGTGCCTCCTCGGCCTGCCTCCAGCCCCTCATCCGCCAAGAGTGGCATCGCCGGTAAGCTCGCTGCCGCTGCTGCGGGAGCCGGAGCAGCAGGCCTCGCTGCCGCCGCCGCGCTGAAGAACCAGGGTTCCAGGAATCACGACGCCGGTGCTAACGCTGCGGCCTCTGGTGCTTCCGGGGCTTCTGGTGCTTCCGGTGGAGCGTCGCCTGCGGCGTCCCACCAGCCGCCCACCCAGGCCGTTACCTCACAGCCGACTCCGCCGCCAGCCAGGCCCGCCGCACCGACCCAACCGCCTACCCAGGCCGTCAGTTCCCAGCAAGCACCTGCCCGCGAGCCGGCCAGGCCCGCCGAGACCGCGAAGCCTGCAGGGGCTGCTGAGCCCAAGGTATCGCTCTGGTCCGAGGAGGACTACGGCTTTGCAGGGGCAGGCGCCGCTGCCGGGGGAGCTGCCGCTGCGGGCAGTACCTCTGACACTGGCTACGGTCGCGCTCCAACCAGCTTCCCGGCGTCGGCCGCTGTCCAAGAGGACTACGACCACAACGAGGTATACGAAGACGAGGCTCCCGAGAAGGAACCCCGTTCGCTCCGCTGGCTGGTTGGTGGCCTGCTGGCTGTTGTCCTGGTGGTAGGCCTGGTCCTGGCTGTTACCAACCTTGGCAGCCTCCTTCCCAGCAGTGCGCCCGCGGCGAGCCAGAGCACGCCGGCCCCGCCGTCCACCGAAACCAAGACCGAAGAACCGGCCCCCACGCAGGCTCCGCCACCCGCGGCGCCGCCGGCCATCGAGGGCATCACCCGCTTGGGAGACTTCCCCTTCGCGGCCACCTACGACAAGGACCTTGCACGCGCCTTTGACGGCAACGCGGCAAGCTACTGGTCAGACATGGAATTCGCGACGGCGGACTGGGGTGGCCTGGTCACAAACATGCCGCTGGTCATCAAGCTCAAAGAAAAGACCGAGGTCAAGTCCATTGTGCTGAACCAGCTGGGTGGATCGGGCGGCAGCATCAGCGTCTACACCAACGACCGCCCCGCCATGGACGGCGCCAAGCTTGTAGGCACCAACAGCTTCACCTCGCCTGAATTGACCCTGCCCCTCGCAGCGCCGACGCAAACCCAGTACATCATTGTGGATATCAAAACCCTCCCCAAGCTGGCCGCCCCGAAGACCCGCTTCGGATTCGGTCTGCGCTTGGCTGAAGTCGCAGTCCAGTAGTCCGCACCAAACCAGGTAGCAGTAGAGGCCGTTCTGACTTGTCAGGACGGCCTCTACTGCTACCTGCACGTCCGTCACCGCTTCGATTTGGCGAGTGTCCAGAAGGTACCCTGAATGTTGGTGGCTTTTAGGGCCGACAAACTCCAACGGAATATTTGGGGCTTAACTGGGGTTGAGTCAGGTGGCTGCCCCGAAAGCCGCAGCATCGACTAAGGAAGAGGTTCACGCCACGTGAGCATTGCAGAAAACGGCGCATCGCAGGTGCGCGACGTCATCATCGTAGGTTCAGGCCCCGCTGGCTACACAGCCGCTGTTTACACCGCCCGCGCCAACATGAATCCTCTGCTCATTGCCGGATCTGTCACCGCTGGTGGCGAGTTGATGAACACCACGGACGTTGAGAACTACCCGGGATTCCCGGAAGGCATCATGGGTCCGGACCTGATGGAGAACTTCGAAAAGCAAGCCGCCCGTTTCGGCACTGAGATCCAGTTCGAGGATGTCACCGAGCTGGACCTCGAAGGCGACATCAAGACGGTCACCATCGGTACGGGGGAGACCTTCCAGGCGAAGGCCATCATTCTGTCCACGGGCTCGGCCTACCGAGAGCTCGGACTGGCCAACGAAAAGCGCCTCTCAGGCCACGGCGTTAGCTGGTGTGCAACCTGCGACGGTTTCTTCTTCAAGGACCAGGACATCGCCGTCATCGGCGGCGGCGACTCGGCAATGGAGGAAGCACTCTTCCTCACCAAGTTCGCCAAGTCCGTTACCGTCGTCCACCGCCGCGATACCCTCAAGGCATCAAAGATCATGGGTGACCGCGCCCAGGCACACGAAAAGATCAAGTTCGTCTGGAACACGGCCGTTGAAGACGTCCTCGGTGGGGACAAAGTCACGGGCCTCAAGCTGAAGAACCTGGTGGACGGCACTGAGTCCGAGCTCGCAGTCACCGGCGTGTTCGTGGCCATCGGCAACGACCCGCGCACGGACCTCGTCAAAGGCAAGGTCGACCTGACCCCTGAAGGAACCATCGCCGTGGAGGGCCGCAGCTCCAAGACGAACATCAAGGGTGTCTTCGCCGCAGGCGACGTCATCGACCCCACCTACCGCCAAGCCATCACGGCTTCGGGCTCCGGCTGCGTGGCAGCCCTTGACGTAGAGCACTACCTCGCGGACCTGAACTCCTAAGCTGCATCCAAGCAACCATACGAAGGGAAAAGTTATGAGCAACGCAAAAGACGTAACTGACGCAAGCTTCAGCACGGATGTCCTGGCTTCCGACAAGCCGGTCATCGTGGACTTCTGGGCAGAGTGGTGTGGCCCCTGCCGCAAGCTCGGCCCCATCCTCGACGAGATCTCCGTCGAGTACAGCGACAAGGTTGAGGTCGTTAAACTCAACGTCGACGACAACCCTGCTATCGCAGCTGAGTATGGCATCACCTCCATCCCGGCCGTGTACCTGTTCAGCGGGGGAGAAGTGAAGAACACTGTCATCGGTGCCAAGCCGAAGCAGTTCTTCGAAAAGGAATTCGCGGACGTACTGTCCTAAGTTCCCGCTAAGCGTCTAAAGCCGGCGGTTCCTGCTCCTCACGGGGCAGGAGCCGCCGACTTTTTTGTTGCTCTCCGTGAAATGAACCTCTTTGGGATGCATGGACTGCTCATGCGCGCCTGGCGACCTCCGTTGCGCCATTAATTCGTGGCTCGACTTCCCCCTCACTGGGTAGGGGGAACCCCCGCCCCTCTCTCACATCCCTGCCCCTTCCGCCCAACCCTCCCTCACACCCCCACCCCTTCCCGACCAGCCCTCCCTCACAACCCCGCCCCCACCCACCAACCCTCCCTCACACCCCCACCCCTTCCCACCACCCCTCACTCACACCCCCACCCCCACCCACCACCCCTCCCTCACAACCCATTCCCGGATGTCAGGCGATTCCTACTCATGGAGGGCTGACGGCTGCGGTCGAGCACAACACAAGAACATGCGGCTTCCGCTTTCCTTCGGTTTGGCTCACGAGACCTGGATTGGGTCCGACGGTTTCAATAGGTCGAACGGGCGCGCGACTACGGAGCGCACTGGCACCGAAGCTGTGTGGCGACGTGGCAATTCTTGTCTCATCCGCCCCCATCGACCGTGAACGTTGGGGATGTTTCACGTGAAACCGACCCAATGGTCCTCGCCTCTGCAAACGCGATTTACATACCTGAACTACCTACCCATGCTCGCAATCTCCGAATTCAAGCAGAGGAATGGTTTCCCTGGACGTCCGCTGCCATTGCTCCAAGTCAAGGCTGTAGAGATTGGCAGGTGCCCCTTCGACTCATCGCGCCACGTGAATTGTTCACCTTGCCCGGTTGACCATCGGACAAAGTAGCGCTGGTTTCCTATTACGGCCTTGGTTCAACGCCTCCTCCTCATAACCAGCTCCGGGCTGTCAATCGCTAAGTGCTGCTACATCATCTACGTCAGGGAAACCCGAGCATTACTCGCGGCCTCGGCGCCAATCCCGCATCCTTTGCGCGGTCCGGCATGCTGCCGTGCTTTAGAGCGCATTGGCAAGAGCCTCATGACTCATACGCCTCAGGAGGAAGACCAATTCAGTGGTTTCCTCGATTTGCACTCGAAAACTCAGGTAGCCGTTTCGCTCCTGACGCATACCGCATGCAGTGCCTAGGAAATGTACCCGAGGCGCGCCAACAATAGTGAGTGCCTCTGAATACAGTCCTACGTACTCCTTGATCATCCTCGGCACTTAGCTATTCATGAATCTGGCCTCCGCCCTACAGACAAGAGGGAAGCATCGGCAGAGCCATTCGATGACCATCCAAGCAAGCAGGCTCAGTCGAGAGGCTCGTGTTTCACGTGAAACAAGGCTCGACTCACGCACTGACGAGTCTCCAGCCGACCCATACTAGATTCTCCACACGCGTTGTGTACCCACGGGCGATCAATAGCGAGGCCAAACAGGCTCCAAAGCAGTGCACAGTCATGGTCTTCAGACCAAAGCGCCTTGGGTAGGAGAAACAACTGCTATATCGCCACCCACGCTAGCCTCAAGACGACGTTCTGGCCGTGTGGATGGTGGCTATAACGGAGATTCTCAGGTGCTCCACGGTCAACCTCTGCTCATGCTGCCGGCTCAACTCCACAAGAGTCGATTAGCCCCCCTCCCTGAGGCAACATGGCGCCTAGAGCCGCGGTCCCATATCCAGGCCGCTGACGGGGCCCTTCACCGCCCCTGGGTGCGCCAGGGAGTACTGAAGCCCCATTGGAACGCGGGGGACAGTTATGGGGCTTGCCCGGCGTCGAAGCATATCGGCATTCCTTCTACCCTCGCTGTCCATGCGCTTTGAACAAACCGACATTCGCAGCGCGGGGTCACTTTCACAACGACATGGAATTAGGGTGACACCATCAGGTCAGGGCCTCCCGCTGCTCCGTACCAATGTCGGAGGATGGTTAGGCATGCGTCGATGTTCTCCGAAGTCAGTGTATCGCCGTCAATGCAGCCATCCCACGCTGAACCATAACCATGATCCCGTTGAGCGAACTTGGGTGATGCTTTGGACTCGTTCTTCCGGGAGCGAAGGGCAGGAGGCAGTGGGTCGTCCAAGCAAGGGACCTCCAGCCTGACGGCCAAGTAGCATCGATCAAGACGGTCTTCCTGTCAGCGCTTGACCCCGGCAGATCACACGGATGTTTCACGTGAAACGGAGCGCCCGAAATGCCCAGATCCCAGGCACGCCAAAGCGAGCACTGCCAGCTGCCGCCCTCGCGACTCGGAGTCTTGAGGTCGATTCCATCGGCCGGCGCGCTAGTACCGCCTGCGCAGCATCATCCGTGCCAGGAGCGTGAGCCTTCAATCCGAAGTCCCTCATAGAGCACACTCGCCGTGGTGCCTATTCCTAACCCATCGCATGGTCTGTCCTCCGAGCACTGTGCCATTCCACCTCTCTTCCAGAAGGGAAGTCTCAGCTCCGTTCACGCAGTCGGGCCATGGCGACGGCTGTCCCATTACTTACCACCCGTACGGACTCTGGGCCGAAGCAAATTGCTCAAGATCGGGGACGTCCGCCGCATGAAGACATCCGATCAATAGTCTCGGATTTCGACCTTGAGTATCCAAGCCCTCAGCTACGGCATACGTGGGAGTCGCGAGGGCATCATCCATCCCCAGAATTTGAGACGAAACACCGCGCCTAACGCAGGTAGGATCTCGGCGCCCCTCGTTACACAGGCCTTCCGGTTCGATAAGGCATGGGACAAAATCTCACCATTGACTTTGTCCTAGCGGGCACATGCAGCGACGCCACGAGCACAAGCACTTGAGGTGAAGAGAGTAGTTGTTCACAAAGTTATCCACAGGCTTTTCCACTGTCCATGAGATCGCCCACAGGAGGATCAAGCCGGCCAGTCCGATACCGTACACGAGTCCCTAAAAACCAAGAAAGTGCGATTCCCTTTTCCGTGGGTGCCCTTTCAACCGGCAACAGGCCCGAAGTCTCCAGAATCAATGCATATGGGCCCCTTTTGCGCCTTGGCAAGGATACTTCTGCGGCGGCAAGGAACTGCTGTCAGACTGAAGGTAAGGGGCCCAGCCTCGTCACTCAGTATTGGATATCCCTAGCCCCGGACCCAGGAGATTTAGCGGAGTAGTTGCTGCCTCGACGGGTGACTTATCCCCATCGTTATCCACAGCGATATCCACCGACTTGTCCACAACATTTCTGCACAACTGGGGGAGTTCCGAGCTTAGGCTTCGGACGCTCACACCGGTCCGTTTCACGTGAAACACCACATGGGCGCGCCGTCGTGCGATAGCCACGCGTGCGGGTCCTGGTCCGCAGTGGGCTGCCCAAAGACGATGGCCGAACCCTGTGCGCCTGGGTGGCGACTCCGAGGTTTAGAAGCATGCCGCCGGCAACCTATGCCGACATCGGATCAATCCGTAGCCGGCTCACGTGAAGCGCGCGCTCGGGAAACCCTGAGGTCTACGAGCACTGGCCTGCCCCAAGCGGTATCTCCTATCTGGAGTGTTTGATGCTTGGTTGTACGCATGTTGGTCATGGCACCCGTTGGGGGAGTCCGTCGCCAGACAGTGTGTTAAGGGGCGCAGTCCAGGTCCTGGTTCAGTGCCTCGTCCGGCTTGCCTATGCCTGCTCCACCAGTTCAGTGATCCTTGTGCACTAGCGGCGCCTGGGGCTCCGGCACTGGCCACCAGTCAAGGAAAACCGGAGGAGGACGATCACGAACTGGAAGTGTACGAGCACCGCCCTGATGTACACCTCGTCCCAGCCCTTATGCGTTTTGTCCTCTACTCTGATCCGAATAGCTGGAATTTCGACGGCACAATTGCGTTGCCGCTCGGCGAATGGAGATGCTGCCAAGTAGCCCACAACAGCGCGTGCTCAGGTCGTCACGCTTCGGTGCAATCGCTGGACTCTAAGCTTGGACCTCAGACGCTATCTAGTACCCTGTCACGGCACTTTCGACTTCAAGCTTCCATGCCCAAGGGCAGACGATCCGATAGTTCACTCTGAGTAACGGCGGCCGATTGGTCGCTCCCTGACTGATTTCGACCAAAGGTCTGTCCCACTCTCGTCAGCAACTCGCCCCCTCTTGAACGGCCCGGCTCCAACCAGGCTCAAGGTCGCCATGAAGTTCATGGATCAATCGGTCCCTTTGCAAATGCCGTGCGCTCTTGTCACTTGGGGTTTGGTCGAAGAAAAGTTCCGTGCCGCGATCAATCGGTGTCTCGCCTATCCGCTCCAGCAAATCTCGCGGCCTTGGGACGTCGGCAACCACGAGTGCTTGTACGCCAATCAGGACGGAAGACACTGATGCTGATGCCGGCGCAGTCAGCGGCTCGCTTGGGCACGGTTCAAGTCCTCTCACGCCAGCGCCCAGAGGGCCTTGCACCCGCGTTTGACCACGATATTCACGGCTTCAGGCCTATGGGGCCTGGAGAGACGCCCCGCCACTGAAGCGCTAGTTGGGGCGCTCGGCCTCTCGCTTACAAGTCATCCTAATCCTGCGTCATGTAGTCCCGGCGCACGTCCGTTTCACGTGAAACATATGCCGAGAACTGGCGTCCCCATCGCTACTCAGCTCATGCCGACTAATGCGGCGAGCACGCTATCAGCCGAACTTAGAGTTGTGCGCAGATGGCGATGTTCACGGCAACACGCAACCAACTAGTGCCGAAGTCACTATTCCTAATACCGTTTCACGTGAAACACGACCATTCGCGCGCAGGGGCAGCAGTCAAGACGCTGAGGCCAGTTACTCTTTTCCCTCAAAGACAGCACATACAGAGCCGTCAGCCATGAAGCTTCCGACAACCAGGCCCCATCCAGCTCTCAAGGGGGGATCTGCCGCTTGGAAGACGCACAAGCGCAAGTGCACAACAAAACTAGCTCCGAGCGAGCTGGGGCCCTCGGAAGTTCAGGTTCAGCCTGGCGCCTTGTTTCACGTGAAACAGCCCCGCGAATATAGTCTCAGCGCGAACCCACTGTGCACTTGCAGCATACGCCAATAGGCCGACAAGCTACGAACCAACGGGTGTGACCAGCAGAGACAGACTGGATACGAATAGGCGACAGCGGAGGAAGGCATCCAACTAGCCGGATCCGGGCCCTGGATGATCGCGTAGGGACTTCGGAGGCTACTAGTGGGCAACGACTCTAGTTCACCAGCGGGGACCTTTAGGGGACACGCAGCGGCACGTATAGAGCCTGGGCTGGGACACACGCGCTTACTAAACATAGGCCCTTTACGGCATTGTTTCACGTGAAACGACAAGGCCGCGGCCAGTCAGCCTCATCCAGCTGAAAAAGTCTCGAATACCGGGCCACTAGGGCCAAAAAAATGGGGCCCGCTCCAAGAGCGAACCCCATCTAATGGATGATGCAGTACTAGTCCTCAGCTCCAGGTCCGAGAACGTCCATAATTCGATTCAAATCCTCGACGCTCGCGAACTCGATACTGACCCTACCCTTCCGAGCACCCAAAGTGATCTTCACGTTGGTATCCAAACGATCGGAAAGCGACGAAGCAAGGTAATCAAGGCGCTCGTGACGAGCGTTGGGCTTAGGAATGGAGTTCTTTGCTGGCGCCGTGGGGTCCTGGTAAAGGGCCACAGCTTCCTCGGTGGCCCTTACAGACATGCCTTCAGCCACGATCTTCTGAGCCAGGCGTTCCATTGCCGCCGCATCAGGGAGGGACAGCAAGGCACGTGCGTGACCGGCTGAAAGTACACTGGCAGCGACGCGGCGCTGCACCAAGGGGGGCAGCTTCAGCAGGCGAAGAGTGTTGGAGACCTGCGGGCGGGACCGGCCAATGCGATCTGCCAACTGTTCGTGGGTGGTACCAAAGTCCTCAAGGAGTTGCTGGTAGGCCGCCGCCTCTTCCAACGGGTTCAATTGGCTGCGGTGCAGGTTTTCGAGTAGCGCATCGCGGAGAAGGTCGTCATCCGTGGTGTCACGGACGATTGCAGGGATTGTCTCGAGTCCCGCGGCCTGCACGGCACGCCAGCGACGCTCACCCATAACCAGTTCATACGGTTCTCCACCCTTTTCGGTTGAAGTCCGCACAACAATTGGCTGGAGGACGCCTATTTCCTTGACAGAGTGCACCAGCTCAGCCATGTCGTCCTCATCGAAGACGGATCGGGGCTGTTTGCGGTTTGGATGAATGTCGCCGACCGGAATCTCGGCAAAACGAGCACCCGGAACTTCTACGAGCTCAACGCTTGGCGAGGCAGAAGCGGAAGGCGCGTCCGCCGTCGGGCTTTCATCTTCAACCACTACGGCATCAGTACCAGCTGCGCGTTTGGTAGTCGAAGTCTTAGCTGAAGAAGAAGACATCTTGGTAGCGGGCTTCGCCGCCGGCTTTGTCCGCGCTGAAGTGGAAGATTTGGCACCGGACGCTTTGGGCTCGTCAGCGGGCACCTCGGCGATTGGTGTCTCAGCCGACGGTTCGGCGGTCTTCCGTGCCTCCGGAAAGAACAGGTCCACGGGACGGGAAGCTGCGGCACCATTTCCCTGGGCACCAGGCGCGCTGGGAATGAGAGCCCCAAGACCCCTGCCGAGGCCCCTTCGCTTTTCGCTCATTGATTCATCCCTCCGATGGATAGCCAAGCACGGTCCGGCTCAGGCTGTTGCAGTGTTTCAAAAATTCTAGCGTTCAGCGATTTCGGCGGCGGCTTCCATGTAGGACAACGCGCCGCTCGACGAAGGATCGTAGGTCATGACTGTCTGCTGGTAACTCGGAGCCTCAGAGATACGGACCGAACGGGGTACCACGGCACTCAGTACTTGCTCGGGGAAGTGCTGGCGCACCTCAGAAGCAACTTGGGCGGCGAGGTTGGTGCGGCCGTCGTACATGGTCAACAGAATGGTGGACACGACGAGGTCGGCGTTCAGATGCTTCTGGATCATCTCGATGTTCTTGAGCAGCTGGCTCAAGCCTTCAAGTGCGTAGTACTCGCACTGGATGGGAATGAGTACCTCGCTGGCTGCGCAGAATGCGTTGACCGTGAGCAGGCCGAGACTCGGTGGGCAGTCGATGAAGATGAAGTCGAGTCGCCCTTCACCGCTCTTTTCCCGTTCCTTGGCGTAGACATCGATGGCACGGCGAAGGCGCTGTTCGCGAGCCACCAATGAGACCAGCTCGATCTCGGCACCAGCCAAGTGAATCGTCGCGGGGGCGCAGATGAGGTTGGGGATGTCCGGGCATGGCGCCACAACGTCTTTCAGGGGCAGATCGTTGATCAGGACGTCATAAATGCTGTCGACATCGGCATGGTGTTCAATGCCGAGGGCCGTCGATGCATTGCCCTGCGGGTCAATATCGATGACCAGGACGTTGAGGCCTGCCGAGGCCAAGGCCGCTGCGATGTTGACTGTGGTTGTGGTCTTGCCAACGCCGCCCTTCTGATTGGAGACCGTGAAGATACGGGTCCCTTCAGGTTTGGGCAGTTCGCGCCCGACAAGGCGTTCTCGCCGGCGTGTTTCGTTGGCCAGCTGGCGGGCAATGGGGCTGGAGTCATCAATGGAATCCATGACGTTTCGCACTCCATCTGTGACAGTTTCACGTGAAACGGCGTTATCAACCGAATGAGGGCGCACTATTGCAGACTGAAGGGACGCAGAGGGTGTGGCCATTGCCCGCGCGGACCCCAAAGACATAAACGGCGGGATTCGCTGCGTGGAGGTTTCACTACTGCCCACTGGTCACACTCTCACTCTCATTTGGCGCTTGCTGCCGATCTCTAGCCTAACCGCTCGGCCGCCGACACGCGGGAAACAGGGCGGTAGCTACGCGCTCTTTCCCGGCTTGTTGACGATGATCCGCACCACGGTGGTGGGTTCCTCCAAAAGTTCCTGTCCGCAAACCACAACGGACGTTTCCACGCCACCAAGCTTGCGGATAACTTTCTTTGCCTTCTCAATCTCTTCGCCTGCGCTTCGGCCCTTAATGGCCACCACTTCACCGCGGCCGTTCAACAGTGGGATGGTCAGGCCGGCAAGGTTGCTCAGTGCGGAAACTGCCCGCGCCGTAACGACGTCAGCATCAACCAGGCCCACTGCCAGTTCAGCGCGGGTCCTCATGATGGTGACGTTGTCCAGCCCGAGGTCATCCACTACCTCTTGGAGCCAAATGACGCGGCGCTCCAGGGGCTCAATCAATGTAAGTTCAAGATCCGGCCGGGCAATTGCCAAGCACAGACCCGGAAGGCCCGCACCGGACCCCACGTCGGCAACGTGGCTGTCCATCGCTATGGCAGATTCGATGACCGCGCAGTTCAGGACGTGACGGCTCCACAAGCGAGGGATCTCGCGCGGACCGATCAGTCCCCGTTCGGTGCCGGACGTAGCCAGGTGTTCAACATAGCGCTTGGCGAGATCCAGGCGCTCCCCAAAGATCTTCTCTGCCGCTTCCAGTTCAGCTGCGGTGATGTCAACCATGAGCTTCTAGTCAGCCGAGACTACGATGTGGCGACCAGCGCCTTCGCCCTCGGATTCTGAAACCAGTCCGAGATCAGCGACGACGTCGTGGACAATCTTGCGTTCGTAAGCGCTCATGGGTTCCAGGGCTACAGTCCCACCATCGGCCTTGACCTTGGCCACGGCATCCTCGGCGATCTGCTGGAGAACGCCGGCACGCTCCTTGCGGTATCCGTTGATGTCCAGCACCAGGCGGGACCGGTTCTCCGTAGCGGACAGCACCGAGAGGCGCGCCAGTTCCTGGAGTGCTTCCAGCACCTCGCCGTCGCGGCCTACGAGGCTGTCCAGGGCTGCGGACTCTTCGTCTGCGCCAATGGAGATGTAGGTACGCCCGTTGCGGACCTCAATGTCGATGTCGCCGTCGATGTCGGCGATGTCCAGGAGCTCCTCGAGGTAGTCGGCAGCGATGTCGCCTTCCTCTTCCAAGCGGCTGGCCGTCTTGGACTGGGTTTCTTCCTGGGAGTCGTCCTGGTCTTCAGTTACGGCGGTGGTAACTTCTTCGGTGCTCTCGGCAGACATTACTTCTTCTTCCTGTTCTTACGTTGTGGCTGGACGCGCTGGGCACGGGCTTCGGCGGCTGCAACCGCCGCAGCTTCGGCCTCGGCAGCGGCATCAGCGGCTGAAGTCTTTTTGCCACCCAAGAGCGGCGGCAGGCCCTTCGCAGCGCGGCGCTCCTCCAGTGCCTTGGCAGCGGGTGAACCCGGGGTGGGCATGCGGCGGATGACGAAGAACTGCTGGCCCATGGTCCAGAGGTTGGTGGTGGTCCAGTAGATAAGGACACCGATCGGGAAGTTGATGCCACCGATGCCGAAAACGAGAGGCAGGATGTACAGCATCATCTTCTGCTGCCGCATGAACGGGCTGGCCATGGCCTCTTCAGACATGTTCTTGGCCATGATCTGCTTCTGGGTGATGAACTGCGAGGCCGTCATGGCAACGATCATGATGATGCTCAGAACCACTACGGAGACATTTCCGGCACCACCGTGAAGCAGCGCGGAAGACAACGGGGCACCGAAGATGCTCGACTCATCGAATTCCACGACTTGCTGGGCACTCATGGCCCCAATGCCGTTGCCCGCGTTCTTGGCGTTGGAGATACCCGAAAGCACCTGGAACAGCGCGAAGAAGAAGGGCATTTGGATCAGCATCGGCAAACATGCCGAGAACGGGTTGGTCCCATGCTTCTTGTACATCGCCATCTGCTCCTGCGCCATGGCCTGGCGGGAGAGCTGGTCGGTTTTGCCCTTGTACTTCGCCTGCAGCTTCTTCAGGTCCGGCTGCAGCAGCTGCATGCCGCGCTGCGCCTTGATCTGCTTGACGAACACAGGAATCAGGGCGGCACGGATCACCAGCACGAGGCCAATGATGGACAGAGTCCAGGTCCAGCCATTTGCGGCGGGCAGGCCAATGAAGCTCAGTCCCTCGTGGAAGCCGACCATGATGATCGACACCAGCCACTTGAACGGGAACATGATTGTCCCAAAGAAGTCATCCATTAGTTATCCCTATTCGTTAGGCCGCCGTGCGGCCTTCTTCATCAGCCTGAGCAGCCAGGAACTGGTCCGGGTTGTTCAGTACAACAATTGTGGGCGTCCGGCCTTCAGGCCAATGACGGTGGCCGGCGGGGACATGGTCCACTCCACCGGCGTTCCACGGGTGGCATTTGGCGAGCCTTTTGGCTGCGAGCCAGCTACCCTTGACGGCGCCGTGCACCGTGACTGCTTCCAAGGCATACGCCGAGCAGGAGGGGAAGAAACGGCAAACCTGGCCGTACAGGGGGGAGACGACCTTGCGGTACGCCTTCAGCAAAAGGATGAGGATGTTCCGTGGCAGCTCCCACAGGAAGATACCCACCGCTGCGGGCAGGCTCCTGTTTGAGGGCACACTTGAGGAAGGAACGACGGCGGTGCTTATGTCATGCACGCGGTGTCCCTTCCGTAGTGGTGCCGTTGCGGTCCGGCGAAGCGTTGCGTGGATTGGAGCCACCCAGTCGCTTCGTCGTCACTGCCAGTGCGGCGTTGTAGTCCGAGAGCAACTGCTCCCAGCTGGCAGATGCAGCTGCGGGCAGAGCCCGGACCACCACCGCCAGGCCAGTTCCATGCGTGTGCAAGGAAAGTGCGCCTGCTTCTCTCAGTCTCCTCTTAACGAGGTTCCTGGTCACAGCGTTCCCGACGGCTTTGGAGACAATGAAGCCGATTCGACTCGGCTCCCCGGCCCCAATAGAGGCCGTATATAACACTAAGTTCCGGCGTCCATTGCGGACGCCGGAACGTACAGTTGTTGAAAAGTCGGTAGACGTCCGCAGACGGTTAGGGGTGGCTAGCACCGTCGAACCCGCAAAAAGACCCTGACCGACAAGTCAGTTATTTACGCCGACAGTTCGACGCGGCCCTTGCCGCGACGGGCAGCCAGGATGGCGCGGCCGGCACGGGTGCGCATACGAAGGCGGAAGCCGTGCTTCTTGGCCCGACGGCGGTTATTCGGCTGAAAAGTCCGCTTGCTCACGTTAGTTACTCCAGTGGATCAAAGGTGCGCCCACCCGATCAAAAAAGGGGAAGAACTGGCCGACGCTAAGTTTTGTATGTGCCGCCGCCGTTGCCTCCCGCACGATGAACGTACGGAGTTACAACTGATCTCAAAAGCGGACACAAAGGACTTCACAACGTTAGGGCAAAAAGGGACCCACAGTCAAACCGGGAGCCTGCCGCGCAGGTATCCACAGCTGTGTCCAGACCTTGTTAGCAGCCTGTGGATGAAGTGGCTCACAGGCCTCATTCCGGAACCACAACGGTGTAATTATCCACAGGCAACTTCCCAGCTATCTTCTGGCCTTTGCATCCCCTAGAGTGGCTCAGTAGCCCATTGTCCACCCGCTGTGCATAACTCTGTGGATTATCGCCCGGAACAGCGACGCCGGAGACACTTCGGCTGCCAGCAACGCCGGCAAGCAAGTATTTAGGAACTGATTGATGACAGTAGACGAAGCCAACCACGCCAACACTGTCGGAAGTTCCTGGCGCAGGGTGTTGACCCTCCTGGAACAAGACGATCGGGTTACTCCCCGTCAGCGTGGTTTCGTCATCCTGGCCCAGGCGCAAGGCCTCATTGGTTCGACCCTGCTGGTGGCAGTTCCCAACGAGCTCACCCGGGAAGTCCTGCAGACGCAGGTCAAGGATGCCCTCGACGATGCCCTTCGCAGCGTCTTTTCGGACGACATCCGCTGCGCAATCGACGTAGACACCGATCTGGTGCCGGTCCATGCAGAGCCGGAACCCGCCGTCGAGCTTTCCGCAGTACCGGACTTTGCAGAGCCGAAGCCGCAACCGACTCCGCCGAGTACTTCGCATGAGTTCGGCCGCCTGAATCCGAAGTACATCTTCGATACCTTCGTGATCGGTTCCTCGAACCGCTTCGCCCATGCGGCCGCGGTAGCCGTGGCGGAAGCACCGGCCAAGGCATACAACCCGCTCTTCATCTACGGAGACTCGGGGCTGGGCAAGACCCACCTGCTGCACGCAATCGGCCACTATGCCCGCCGACTCTACAGCGGCATCCGCGTCCGTTACGTGAACTCCGAAGAGTTCACCAATGACTTCATCAACTCCATCCGCGACGACGAAGGCACCAGCTTCAAGACCACGTACCGCAACGTGGATGTGCTCCTGATCGACGACATTCAGTTCCTGGCAGGCAAGGACCGGACGCAGGAAGAGTTCTTCCACACGTTCAATGCCTTGCACAACGCCAACAAGCAGGTTGTCATCACCTCCGACCAGCCGCCCAAGATGCTGGCCGGCTTCGAGGACCGTATGACGTCGCGCTTCGAATGGGGCCTGCTGACGGACATCCAGCCGCCGGAGCTCGAGACCCGTATCGCCATCCTCCGCAAGAAGGGCCTCAGCGAGGGCCTGTCAGCGCCGGATGACGCCCTGGAGTACATTGCTTCGAAGATTTCCAGCAACATCCGCGAACTTGAGGGCGCCTTGATCCGCGTCACTGCGTTTGCGAGCCTCAACCGCCAGCCGGTTGACGTTGCCCTGGCCGAGATGGTCCTCAAGGACCTCATTACGGATGACGGCGCCCAGGAAATCACGGCAAAGCAGATCCTCGACCAGACGGCTGACTACTTCAAGCTCAGCATGGAAGAGCTGTGCAGCAAGTCCCGCACACGGACGCTGGTGACTGCCCGGCAGATCGCCATGTACCTGTGCCGGGAGCTGACGGATATGTCCCTGCCCAAGATCGGCCAGGAGCTGGGCGGCCGCGACCACACCACAGTGATCCACGCGGACCGCAAGATTCGTGAGCTGATGGCTGAGCGTCGTGTGATTTACAACCAGGTCACCGAACTGACCAACCGCATCAAGCAGCAGCAGCGCGACTCCTGAATCCACATCGCGACCGCCACTACATACCTTATTAACAGGTGCATGTGGATAAGCCTGTGGATACTTAAGGGGACAAGCGTGCTTAATGGGCTTAAAACCCTTAAGCCGCCTGTGGATCGTTAAAAACGGTCCTGGGAGTTGTCCCCATCCACACCCTGTTTAAAACCCAGTTAACGCACACTTCGTGAACAGGGCTTAACCGCGGAACTGCACGGCGAGATGGGGTTATCCACAGTTTCCACAGCAGTTATTAACACTACGAATCCCAAAAAATTGAAATCCCTCAAATAACAATCTCGTTCTGCCACACTCCGAGCCCGGCCATCGGCCAGGCCGAGGCCAGCCTGCGGCTGTCCACATACGAGGGGTCCGGCCGATCGGGGATGGGTTAATAGCGGATCTTCCGGCTAAGCTGTCAGCAGCGCTC
This sequence comes from Arthrobacter sp. B0316-5-4, assembly GCF_059090325.1. NCBI lineage: Bacteria > Bacillati > Actinomycetota > Actinomycetes > Micrococcales > Micrococcaceae > Arthrobacter > Arthrobacter sp. B0316-5-4. The sequence continues at coordinate 131,051 of NZ_JBNHFN010000005.1, read as the reverse complement.
CCATCCTCGGGTCTGTTTGTAGTTCGCTCAGTGCGGACCATGCAGGTTCCGGTGCGGGAGTGCGGAGATTTAGCGGCTTCCAAGCATGGATCCGCAGCTACTACATGGCAGCAGCAATGAAAGGCGGCACCCCTCCGTGAAGTTCAGAGTCGACCGCGACGTCCTGGCAGAAGCCGTTACGTGGACCGCGCGGTCGTTGTCTCCGCGGCCGCCTGTTCCGGTGCTTTCCGGCCTCCTCCTCAAAGCCGAGGCAGGAACCGTAAGCCTGTCGAGCTTCGACTACGAGACGTCGGCACGCCTGGAAATCCCGGCAGACATCGCCGTTGAGGGCACCATCCTGGTATCCGGGCGCTTGTTGGCAGACATTTGCCGCAGCCTCCCCTCCGCACCGGTCGAGGTGGAAACCGATGGCAGCAAAGTCACACTGACCTGCCGTCGAAGCAGCTTCCACCTGGCTACCATGCCTGAATCCGAATACCCGGCCTTGCCGGCTTTGCCGGCAATCAGCGGCACATTGCCGGGTGACGCTTTTGCACAAGCCGTTTCGCAGGTCATCATCGCGGCCAGCAAGGACGACACCTTGCCGATCCTCACCGGCGTACGCATGGAGATCGAAGACGATCTGATCACGCTCCTCGCCACGGACCGTTACCGCCTCGCTATGCGCGAAGTTCCCTGGAAGCCTGTTACTCCGGGAATTTCGACCAGCGCACTGGTCAAGTCCAAAACCCTGAACGAGGTTGCCAAGACCCTCGGTGGCAGCGGCGACATCAACCTCGCCCTCGCGGACGATGACAGCCGCCTGATCGGCTTCGAAAGTGGAGGACGTACCACCACGTCACTCCTGGTGGACGGCGACTACCCCAAAATCCGTTCGCTGTTCCCGGACTCCACACCGATCCACGCGACAGTCCAGACCCAGGAACTCGTCGAGGCCGTACGCCGTGTATCGCTCGTTGCTGAACGGAACACTCCGGTCCGGCTCGCCTTCACCCAGGGTCTGCTGAACCTCGACGCCGGTACGGGCGAAGACGCGCAGGCTTCGGAAGAGCTCGAAGCCCAGCTTTCCGGCGAGGACATCACCGTTGCGTTCAACCCGCACTACCTGGTTGAGGGCCTGAGCGTTATTGAGACCAAGTACGTTCGCTTCTCGTTCACCACAGCTCCCAAACCGGCCATGATCACAGCCCAGGCTGAAGCTGACGGCGAAGACCAGGACGACTACCGCTACCTCGTGATGCCGGTCCGCCTGCCCAACTAGCAGGCACTACGGACACGTCAACCCACCTTCCCAGAAAAGAGTTCACACTGTGCACATCGGACTGATCGGCCTTGGAAAAATGGGTTTCAACATGCGGGAACGCATGCGGAACGGCGGCATCAGCCGCCTGATCGGCTTCGAAAGTGGAGGACGTACCACCACGTCACTCCTGGTGGACGGCGACTACCCCAAAATCCGTTCGCTGTTCCCGGACTCCACACCGATCCACGCGACAGTCCAGACCCAGGAACTCGTCGAGGCCGTACGCCGTGTATCGCTCGTTGCTGAACGGAACACTCCGGTCCGGCTCGCCTTCACCCAGGGTCTGCTGAACCTCGACGCCGGTACGGGCGAAGACGCGCAGGCTTCGGAAGAGCTCGAAGCCCAGCTTTCCGGCGAGGACATCACCGTTGCGTTCAACCCGCACTACCTGGTTGAGGGCCTGAGCGTTATTGAGACCAAGTACGTTCGCTTCTCGTTCACCACAGCTCCCAAACCGGCCATGATCACAGCCCAGGCTGAAGCTGACGGCGAAGACCAGGACGACTACCGCTACCTCGTGATGCCGGTCCGCCTGCCCAACTAGCAGGCACTACGGACACGTCAACCCACCTTCCCAGAAAAGAGTTCACACTGTGCACATCGGACTGATCGGCCTTGGAAAAATGGGTTTCAACATGCGGGAACGCATGCGGAACGGCGGCATCGAGGTCACAGGTTTCGACCGCAATCCGGACATCACGGATGTCACTTCCGTCGATGAACTCATCGCGGCTTTGCCCACCCCGCGGCTGGTATGGGTGATGGTCCCGTCAGGTGCCATCACGGATGCTGTGGTCACAGAGCTTGGTGAAAAGCTTAGCCCCGGTGACATGGTGATCGACGGCGGTAACTCACGTTTCACCGAGGACCAGAAGCACGCCGCGGCACTCGCCGAAAAGAACATCCGTTTTGCGGACTGCGGTGTCTCCGGTGGCGTTTGGGGCCTGCAGAACGGCTACGGCCTCATGGCCGGCGGTGCGGACGAAGACATTGAACTGGCCCTGCCTGTTTTTGATGCCCTCCGCCCTGAAGGCGAACGTGCCGACAGCTTCGTCCACGTCGGCGGCGTTGGGGCAGGTCATTACGCCAAAATGGTCCACAACGGCATCGAATACGGCCTCATGCAGGCTTACGCCGAGGGCTACGAATTGCTCGCTGCCAAGGACATCGTGAAGGATCTTCCGGGAACTTTCCGTGCATGGCAGAAGGGAACGGTTGTCCGCTCCTGGCTCCTGGACCTCATGGTCAAAGCCCTCGACGAGGATCCGGGCCTGGCCTCGATCGACGATTACGTGGAGGACTCCGGCGAGGGTAGGTGGACCGTGGAAGAGGCCATAGCCAACGCGGTACCGGCCCCAGCCATTACTGCTGCACTGTTCGCCCGGTTTGCTTCCAGGGAAGACAACTCGCCGGCGATGAAAATGGTTTCCGCACTGCGTCATCAGTTCGGTGGACACGCCACCCGTCCGGCCAGTTAAGGCCGCTGGAGCCCTGCAAACGGCGTGTATCTCGAACATCTTTCACTGACGGATTTCCGCAGTTACGCACAAGTTGACCTGAAGCTCGGCCCAGGCGTGACCGTACTGTTGGGTTCCAACGGGATCGGCAAGACCAACCTGATGGAAGCCATCGGGTACCTTGCCACGCTAAGTTCGCACCGCGTGAGCACGGATGGTCCGCTGTTGCGCTTCGGCACGGAGCGGGCCATGGTCCGGGCGAGGCTTGTCCGCGGCGAACAGTCCACCGTTATCGAGCTTGAAATCAACGCCGGCCGCGCTAACCGGGGCCGCATCAACCGCAGCAACCCCGTCCGTGCGCGCGACATCCTGGGCATCTGCCAAACAGTACTTTTCGCTCCAGAGGACTTGGCGCTGGTGAAGGGCGATCCTTCGAACCGCCGCCGATTCCTTGATGAGCTCTTGGTGAGCCTTGTTCCACGGCATGCTGCCACACGCAGCGATTACGACCGCGTCCTCAAACAACGCAACGCGCTCCTGAAGTCAGCACGGACGGGTAAGTTCACCGCGGGACACGAAGCAACTCTGGATGTTTGGGACCAGCACATGGCCCGGGCCGGTGCTGAACTCCTGCACGCCCGCCTTGAACTCGTGGAGCGGCTCCGCCCTCACCTCAACAATGCCTACGCGCAGTTGACTGACGGAACCAAGGAAGCCGGTGCCGTCTACCGTTCCACGCTCCAGGACATACTGGACGACGACGGCGGCCCGGCAGACCGCGCAACGGAACCGTCGTCGTCGGCCGAGGACCTTCGGGGGCTGTCCGTGGAGGAGCTCACCGAACGGTACATCCAGGCTTTCGCGGCGTCGAGGAAGAAGGAACTGGAACGGGGGATCTCTCTGGTGGGGCCGCACCGGGACGAGCTGGAGCTCGTTTTGGGCCAAGCGCCCGCGAAGGGGTACGCCTCCCATGGCGAGACCTGGTCCATGTGCCTTTCCCTGCGGCTTGCTTCCTACTACGTCATGCTGGACGACTCCCGCACGGGCGGGACCGCGCCGATCCTTATCCTGGACGATGTCTTTGCCGAACTTGATGTTCAACGGCGGCGTAAACTGGCTGCAATAGTGGCCGGCGCCGAGCAGGTGCTGGTTACGGCCGCCGTCGACGCCGATATCCCTGAGGAGCTGGCCGGACGGCGCGTTACCGTTGTTCCGGGAGGCATCGATGGCGAAGGATAGCGGCGACGGACTCCAGCCCGGCCGGGATCCGGACGAAATTGACGCGGCCCAGGCAGCGCTGAACCGCATGCGCGAGGCTGCTGCCGCCCGTGGCGAAGTAAGGCAACGAGCTCCCCGCCCCGGATCAGCCCCCCAACGCAAAGGCCTCCGCAATACGAGGGGTTTCACCCAATTCCACGGCAGCGGCCGCGACCCTTTGGGCCTGGGCAAGGTTGTTGGACGCTTGGTGGCTGAGCGGGGATGGACGTCCCCGGTGGCCGTAGGGTCCGTCATGGCTGAATGGGAAACCTTGGTTGGCCCGGACATCTCGTCCCATTGCACTCCGGAGAGTTTCACGGACACTACGCTTCACGTCCGCTGTGACTCCACCGCATGGGCCACCCAACTGCGGCTGCTCAGTTCAAGCCTGCTTGAGATGTTCAGGAATGAACTGGGCGAAGGCGTAGTAACAAGCATCCAGGTCCTGGGTCCATCGGCTCCAAGCTGGCGAAAAGGCGGGCGAAGCGTCAACGGACGCGGCCCCAGGGACACATACGGCTAAACGGCGTGCAGGGCGATTCAACGCCCCTGGGCCGTATGGACCCCCATCGGGACCACCGCAGGGCCATTGCGGACAGGGCCAGTGGCCTCCCACGGGCATATTCAGCTCTCGGCTGCCCCCGTATTTGCAAGGATTCGCGCGTATCCACGATAGAATTGGCGTAGATCACTGAGCGCCGGTGAAACGTCGTCCAGGTCCTGAATCCACTCATGTGGCCTCAGGGACCCCTTCGTCGGAGTAGTCGGCGCAATCAGTCACGTGCCCGTTGACGGCCTCGGTTCGCCGTGGACAGCACCGGGAACGGCCGACATCGAGTACAGAGGAGTCGAAAGCGCCTGTGGCTAACGACAATGCAGAGACCTTGGCAGTAGAGCCCGAAGAGGAGACTGTTCCCAAGCCCGACACGCCCGCAGAGGCGCCCAGGGAGTACGGTGCCAGCGATATCACCGTGCTGGAGGGCCTCGAAGCCGTGCGCAAACGCCCGGGTATGTATATCGGCTCCACCGGACCCCGGGGCTTGCACCACCTGGTTTATGAAGTGGTGGACAACTCTGTTGATGAAGCCCTGGCAGGCTATTGCAGCCACATCGAAGTTACTCTTCGCGCGGATGGTGGCGTCCGGGTAGTGGACGACGGCCGCGGTATCCCCGTGGACATCCACCCCACCGAAGGCAAGCCGACGGTCGAAGTCGTCATGACCATCCTGCACGCAGGTGGCAAGTTCGGCGGCGGCGGATACGCGGTCTCCGGCGGCCTTCACGGTGTGGGTATCTCCGTGGTCAACGCTTTGTCGCGTCGTGTGGACACGGAAGTCCGCCGCCAGGGCCACGTCTGGCGGATGACCTTCGCCGACGGCGGTAAGCCGCAGGGCGAACTCGTCCAAGGCGAGGCTACGGAAGAGACCGGTACTTCCCAGACGTTCTACCCCGATGGCACCATCTTCGAGTCCACTGAGTTCGATTTCGAGACGCTGCGTGCCCGGTTCCAGCAGATGGCCTTCCTTAACAAGGGCCTCAAGATCACGCTGACCGACGAACGCCCTGTTATGCGCGACGGCGACGACGACCTTGACCTCGACGCCGTTGCTACCGAGGGTGAAGTCAGCGCCGAGCACCGCACGGTGGTGTACCAATACCCGGACGGCCTGCTGGACTACGTCAAGCACCTGAACTCGAATAAAAAGGTTGAAATCGTCCACGAGGACGTCATCGCCTTCGAGACTGAAGACACGGAGCGGCACATCGCCGTCGAAGTCGCCATGCAGTGGACCACCGCGTACTCGGAGAGTGTCCACACCTACGCGAACACCATCAATACCCACGAGGGCGGAACCCACGAAGAGGGTTTCCGCGCCGCGATGACTTCGCTGATCAACCGCTACGCGCGGGAGAAGAGCATCATCAAGGAAAAGGATGACAACCTCACCGGTGACGACATCCGCGAAGGCCTCACGGCAGTCATCTCGGTCAAGCTTGCCGAGCCACAGTTCGAAGGCCAGACCAAGACCAAACTGGGCAATTCCGAGGTCAAGGGATTCGTCCAGCGCGTGGTCACGGACCAGCTGGGTGACTGGTTGGAGCGAAACCCCGGCCCCGCCCGCGACGTCATCCGCAAGGCCATTTCGGCTGCCCAAGCCCGTATGGCTGCCCGTAAAGCCCGCGATAACGCCCGCCGTAAGAGCCCCCTGGAATCGTTCGGCATGCCCGGTAAGTTGTCAGACTGCTCTTCGAAGGATCCGTCCCGCTGCGAGGTTTACCTGGTGGAGGGTGACTCGGCCGGTGGTTCGGCAAAGCGCGGCCGCAACCCGGAAACCCAAGCCATCCTGCCCCTCCGCGGCAAGATCCTGAACGTTGAGCGCGCCCGGCTGGACAAGGCCCTTGGCAACGCCGAAGTCCAGTCCATGATCACGGCTTTCGGTACGGGCATTGGCGAGGACTTCGACATCGCCAAGCTCCGCTACCACAAGATCGTCTTGATGGCCGATGCCGACGTCGATGGCCAGCACATCACCACCCTGCTGATGACGCTGCTGTTCCGCTACATGCGCCCCCTGATCGAAAACGGTTACGTCTACCTGGCCCAGCCGCCGCTGTACAGGATCAAGTGGTCCAACGCGGCGCACGACTACGTTTACAGCGACCGTGAACGCGATGAGACCATCCGCAAGGGTGCTTCCATGAACAAGCGGCTTCCCAAGGACAACGGTATCCAGCGCTACAAGGGCTTGGGCGAGATGGACTACACGGAGCTGTGGGACACCACCATGGATCCCGATCGGCGCACGCTTTTGCAGGTCACCATGGATGACGCGCTGGCCGCCGACCAGACCTTCTCCGTCCTGATGGGCGAGGACGTCGAATCGCGCCGAAACTTCATCCAGCAGAACGCCAAGGACGTCAGGTTCCTCGATATCTAGGGGCCCCAGCGGGGCATCTAGATATTCCAGAACCGACATATACCTGAAACGGAAACTTAGATTATGAGTGACGAAACTCCCGAAGTCCCGGCCTCCAACGACGCCGAGGACGTTGTTCTTGAGGGTGATGTGCTGACTGACCGCGTGGAACAGGTGGACCTGCAGACGGAAATGCAGCGGTCCTACCTGGACTACGCAATGGCCGTTATTGTCGGCCGTGCCCTCCCTGACGTCCGGGACGGTCTCAAGCCGGTTCACCGTCGCGTCCTGTACGCGATGTTCGACGGCGGTTACCGCCCGGACCGCTCTTTCAACAAGTGCGCCCGCGTGGTCGGCGATGTCATGGGTACCTACCACCCGCACGGTGACATGGCGATCTACGACGCTTTGGTCCGCCTCATCCAGGACTGGACCATGCGCTACCCGCTGGCACTTGGCCAGGGCAACTTCGGTTCGCCCGGTAACGACGGCGCAGCCGCGCCCCGTTACACCGAAACCAAGATGGCCCAGCTGGCCATGGAAATGGTCCGGGACATCGACGAGGAAACCGTCGACTTCCAGGACAACTACGACGGCAAGAACCAGGAACCCACCATCCTGCCGGCCCGGTTCCCCAACCTGCTGGTCAACGGTTCCTCAGGCATCGCCGTCGGCATGGCCACCAACATTCCGCCGCATAACCTCCGCGAAGTCGCCGAAGGTGTCCAGTGGGCGCTGGATAACCCCACGGCCACCCGGGAAGAGCTCCTTGAAGCACTGTTGCTCCGTATCAAGGGACCCGATTTCCCGACGGGTGCCACGATCCTCGGCCACAAGGGCATCGAAGACGCCTACCGTACCGGCCGCGGCTCCATCACCATGCGCGCAGTGGTCAATGTGGAGGAACTCCAGGGCCGCACCTGCCTGGTAGTTACTGAGCTTCCCTACCAAGCCAACCCGGACAACCTGGCCATCAAGATTGCCGAACTGGTCAAGGACGGCAAGATCCAGGGCATCGCCGACCTCCGCGACGAAACCTCGGGCCGTACGGGCCAACGCCTGGTGATCGTGCTCAAGCGCGACGCAGTGGCCAAGGTTGTCCTCAACAACCTTTACAAGCACACGCAGCTGCAGGACAACTTCTCGGCGAACATGCTTGCCATTGTCGACGGCGTTCCGCGCACCTTGAGCCTGGACGCCTTCATCCGGCACTGGGTTGCTCACCAGATGGACGTCATTGCCCGTCGCACCAGGTACCGCCTGCGTAAGGCCGAGGAAGAAGCACACATCCTTCGTGCACTCCTCAAGGCACTGGACATGTTGGACGAGGTCATCGCCCTCATCCGCGCGTCGAACACCACTGAGGCGGCCCGCGAGGGTCTCATGGAGCTCCTGGAGATCGACGAGCTCCAGGCCCGCGCCATCCTGGACATGCAGCTCCGCCGCTTGGCTGCCTTGGAACGCCAGAAAATCCAGGACCGTCATTCAGAGCTCGAGGCGATGATTCAGGAATACAACTCGATCCTGGCCTCCGAAGAACGCCAGCGCCAGATCATCAGCGAGGAACTCGCCGAGATCGTGGCCAAGCACGGCGACGATCGCCGCACGCACATCCTGATGGGCTTCGACGGCGACATGTCCATGGAGGACCTGATCCCCGAAGAGGAAATGGTCGTCACGATTACGCGCGGCGGATACGTCAAGCGCACCCGGAGCGACAATTACCGCTCGCAGCAGCGCGGCGGCAAGGGAATCAAGGGTGCGCAGTTGCGCGGCGACGACGTCGTGGAGCACTTCTTTGTGACCACCACGCACCACTGGCTGCTGTTCTTCACCAACCTGGGACGCGTCTACCGCGCTAAGGCCTATGAGCTTGCGGAAGCTGGCCGGGATGCCAAGGGCCAGCACGTCGCCAACCTCCTGGCCTTCCAGCCGGACGAGCACATTGCGCAGGTCCTGGATCTGCGTGACTACCAGCAGGCACCCTACCTGGTGCTCGCAACCAAGAACGGCCTGGTCAAGAAGACAAGGCTGGAGGACTACGACACCAACCGCACGGCCGGTGTCATCGCCATCAACCTCCGTGACGAAGACGAACTCGTCTCTGCCCAGCTGGTCAGCGAAACCGACGACCTTCTCCTCGTGTCACGCAAGGGCCAATCGATCCGCTTCACAGCAACAGATGACGCTTTGCGCCCCATGGGACGTGCAACATCCGGTGTGACCGGTATGAAGTTCCGTGAAGACGACGAACTTTTGGCCGCCGATGTGGTCCAGGACGGCTCGTTCGTGTTCATTGTGACCGAGGGCGGCTACGCCAAGCGCACCGCCGTCGACGAATACCGGCTCCAGGGCCGTGGCGGCCTGGGCATCAAGGTTGCCAAGCTTGCCGAAGACCGTGGCGACCTTGTGGGTGCCTTGATCGTGCAGGAAGAAGATGAAGTCCTGGTGGTCATGGAGGGCGGAAAGGTGGTCCGGTCAGCCGTCACCGGAGTCCCTGCAAAGGGCCGCGACACCATGGGCGTCATTTTTGCCAAGCCTGACAAGAATGACCGGATCATCGAAGTAGCACGCAACAGCGAACGCGGTTTGGAAGTCGAAGAATCTGAGGACGGACTCGACGATGACGTAACGTTGGCTGAAGACGACGGCGCCGCTGAGGCGACCGTCACGCCCGAAACGGAAAACGACGCAGACCCGGAAACCGAAACGGGCGCGGAGCTGAACGAAGACAATACCGGAGGTAACGAGTGAGTAATTCCGACTCATATCCCAAGCCGAGCACAGGTGTCCCCGGCGGACTCCGGCAGCCCTCGGGCAGCGCCCAGGCAGGAACCCCTGCACGGCCGCAGCAGCGTCCAGGAGCCGGCGAAGCAGGGGCACGCCCCGCGGTCGGCACCAACTCTGCCCAGCGGCCCGCGGGTGCTCCCGGCCAGCGGCCCGCCCAGCCGGGACAGCGTCCCGCAGGAGCAGGCGCAGGCGCCCAGCGCCCGGCAGGTGCTCCCGGCCAGCGGCCCGCGCAGGCCGGACAGCGTCCCGCAGGAGCAGGCGCCCAGCGACCCGCCCAGGGCGGTCCGGGCTTGGTAAAGCCCGCTCCCAAGGCCAAGGTTCGCCGCGCACGGTTGCTTGTCAGCAAGGTCGACCCGTGGTCGGTCCTGAAGATGGCTTTCCTTCTGTCCGTTGCACTGGGGATTGTCACCGTGGTGGCTGCGATCGTCCTCTGGACCGTCCTGGACCTGACTGGCATCTTCAACCAGGTGGATAGCCTCCTGGGCACCCTGGCAGGTTCCGAAGGCAGCGGATTCGAATTGAAGAAGATCGCTTCCCTGGGGCAGGTGGCTTCCTTCGCCACCATCATTGCCGTAGTAAACGTGGTCCTGCTGACCGCCCTCTCCATGCTTTCCGCCGTTCTGTATAACATTTCGGCAACGTTGGTTGGCGGCGTGGGCGTCACCTTGACCGACGATTAGGAAAAAACCGCGGAAATACGCCAAAAATGGCTGAATTCCGTGGTGGGAAAGCCTCGATTTGAGATCGGGCCGGGATGTGCTGTACAGTCATATCTCGGCCCGATGAGGCATCGGGGCGTATAGCTCAGGCGGTTAGAGCGCTTCGCTGATAACGAAGAGGTCCCAGGTTCAAGTCCTGGTACGCCCACGGAACCAAAAGTGGTTCAGGTAAAACTGAACTGGAATGAGGTACTTGTGAAGAAGTTGCTTGTAGTAGTTGCAGCAGCGATCGCAGGTGTCCTGGTCTATAAAAAGGCCCAGGAATCCGAAGCCCGGAAGGATGTCTGGAGCCAGTCGACCGATAACGTCGATTAGCCGAGGAGCCCGGTTAGGACTGGTAATTCACAGTCAAAACTTAGGGTATGATTGACGGGTTGCTTCTTATGGGGGCATGGCGCAATTGGTAGCGCACCTGCTTTGCAAGCAGGGGGTTCGGGGTTCGAGTCCCCGTGCCTCCACCATAAGAAAAGTCCCGGTCAGAAATGGCCGGGACTTTTGCTTTTAAGCCCACCGCTTTCCGAGGCGCCAAAGGCTTGTGCGGTGTAAGGCAAGCTCAAGGGGCTGGAACCCGCTGGAGCGCCTGCTCGATGAATGACTTCAACTCACTGCGTCCCAGAACGGGCGTGACAACGCCAAGTTCCAGGGTCGGCTGGGCCTTCGCCGCCGCTGTGGTCAACGCGCCCTCCGCACTCTTACGCGCCGTTGCTGCCGACGCTGTATCTCCCCCCTTGGTTGCCTCCAGCATGACCAGAGCGTCCTCGACGCCGTGTCCGTATTCGGCCGCGGCCGCAACCCATGCCGTGGCATCCTGGGCAAATCCCGGCTGTGCCATCCGTGGCAGAAGCTCCGGCAGGCGCTGAAGTAGCAAGGCGCGGGCCTTCAAACCACCGGAAGGCACCCGGCCGGCGTCGTAATCCTGCCAGAACTGGTCAATATCTCGCCGCAGCTCGGGCGCGGAAGGCGTTAGTTCGTCGTCCTGCCAGTCCTGGTTGAGGTCAACGAAGGCACGCACTGCGGCTTGGACTTCGGGGTAAGGACCCGCCAGCAGGGAGAGGGCAGCATTCATGGATTCGTCTGGCTGATAAGCCGGGCCGTTCCAGGAGAGATCGGCGTAATTGAAGATGGCAGGTAGGGACAGGTATGGCTCAATCATCGGGTTGGTGACGATGCCCCGGACTGTTTTGTAGAGGTCGGCGTCCCTGCCGATCACGGGCGCCAGGAACAAGCGGTCTTGGGAGTAGTCGTTGACTGGGTAGTTGTCCCAGAGGACGATATCCCGCGGCGACCCGGGCCTCCCGTAACTGTCGCTTGCCGTCTTCGCCGAGTCGAGGGTGATGCGGTGCGAAACCACGTCCTCACCGGTCCACTGCACCACAACGTCCGGGTTCAGTGCCTTGCCGAGTTCCCTTTTGTAGGCGGTGCTGTCCGAACCGTTGTAGAAAGTGGGGACAGTTTCCAGCGGTTGGACGCCCTGTTTGCCCACGATGAACTTCTCATTGATGTCGTTCAGGAAGGAGGCCTGGGCTTTGGCCAGGTTTGCCTGGCCGGAGCCGAACTCCCGGAGGTCTTCTGCGCACTGGACTTTGGTGGCTATGTCGTCAAGGGGAATCACGAAGGATCGAACACCAAGCGAATACAACGATTCAAGCTTGGCCACGGCGTCGTCCAAATCCGATGTACGCGAGTAGCAGACGTCGATCCCGGGTGAGAGGGCATAGCTGAACCGGAGGTGATTGGCCGCGGCGGCGTCGATAAGTTCCCGCAGGTCACCGAGTTCCTGGCTGGAGTACAGGTCGCGCCACTTTTCCCTCAGCAGGGGATCGTCCTTGGGGGAATAGATGTAGGTATTCATCTTTTGCCGGCCAGCGAATTCGATGACGTCGAGGCGGGCCTGGTGAGACCAAGGCGTGCCGTAGAAGCCCTCGATGACGCCTCGGGTTTCGGTCAGCGGCCAGTCGCTGATGCGCACGGCCGCCAACGCACCGTCCTTCAGCAGTTGGCGAAGCGTCTGCACTCCGTGGAAAACGCCGTCGTTGTCCCGGCCGGCCAACACCGCCGTCGGAATCCCTTCAATTGTTCCAGTAGCTACGGCGTAACCCTCGGGCCGTTCGAGTGCGCTCCGAATCTCCGGGTCGCCGTCCAAGCGCAGTGCTTTGAGGGCGGCATCGGAATCGGTCCCAACACGAATGGCTGAGGCGCCCTGGCTAGGGGTGGAAAGTGTAGTCACGACTTCGGCCGTTCCTCCGGCTCCGGCAATCAGATCCCGCACGGCGTCGACCGAGGCTTGGTCCGTTCCCTCCGGGGCTACGACGTACACATGGCCGTTCAGGGGAACGGGCCCGCCGGCTCCGGCGCGGGCATGTTGCGGCACGGGGAAGATGCTCGGAACCACCGCAATATCTCCGCCCTTCCCGTCGGGACGGTCGTGGGCAACAACGAACCACCCGCTCACGACGAGGGCGGCAACGAGTGCCACGCCTGCGATCAGCAAGAGGACAGGCCGCCTGCGTCGGGCGCCGGCGCTGATGGGTGCGTTGTTCAATCAGGTAACCCCTTGTGTATGCCGTAACCGGCTCACGGGAATGCTGAGTCTAGACAATCACACTGTCCCTGCATCAGGTAGGGATAGAAGCGCCTCATCGCCACACTAAGGTGGATCCGTGACCCTTCTCATCGCCTCCCTCGGGGTACTGGGAGTAGCCTCTTCCGGCCCACTCATTGCAGGCACCCTCGGGGCCACCTCCGTGACCGCTCTGGCCATTGCCTTCTGGCGCAACGCGATCGGGGCTTTGGTCATGGCCACTCCCGTGGCTGTTCGCGAGCCTAAGGCTTTCGGAAGGATCACGCGCCGGGAGTTCGGCTGGTCCGCCACCGCCGCTGTTGCCTTGGCCTTCCACTTCGCGTGCTTCATTACCGCGCTGGAACTGACGTCCGTTGCGGCCGCGACGGCATTGGTGTGCCTGCAATCGGCTTGGATTGCCGTTTTCCAGTTGTTCCGCGGCACCCGGCACCGCTGGCCGGTGCTGTTGGGCCTGGGGATAGCCTTTGGCGGGGTGGTGGCCATTACCGGGTTCGATATGGGTTCCTCACCCGAGGCACTCCTGGGCGACATCCTGGCGCTTGCTGGTGGCGCCTTGGCGGGCCTCTACACGCTGGCAGGCGGGAAGGCCCGCCAGTCGATGGGTACCGGGACGTACACCACCCTCTGCTACGGCATCTGCGCGGCGATCGTTGCAGTGCTGGCTGCAATCAGCGGGCAGGCCCTTGTAGGGTTCGACGCCGGCGGCTGGCTGGGGATTGTTGCCATCACCGTCTGCGCGCAGTTGGTGGGACACACAGCGTTCAATCACCTGCTGGCCACGATGAGTCCCTTGCTGGTGTCGATGATCATCCTCCTGGAGATTCCGGGCGCGGCGATCCTCGCAGCAGTCTTCCTGAAGGAAACGCTGCCGGCCGGCACATATGCGGGGCTGGCGCTGATTCTTGTGGGTCTGGCGGTAGTGGTGGCCGGACAACGGCGTGGGCGGCCTGAAGCAGACCGTGGCGAAGCTGAGCTGGGCACCGACTAGCCGCCCGGCGTCGTGCGTTATATCCCGCCGCGCCGAACGCCCTGGGCGGAGTTGGCCGTGTGGATGGCGCGCAAAAGCTTCGCGGGGAAATACACGGAGAAGAACACCACCATGGGAGCCTTCAAGGCCATCTTCTTCACATTGTGTGCCTTGTAGGTGCGGTCAAACCGTTGGACGTAGTAGCGGTAGTCGCGCGGTGAGTCCTCGAGCCGGCGCGCGGACATACCGGAGACCATCTGCGGCAGGTACTGCACTTTGAGGTCGTGATCGAAAAGATGGAGGGACAGATCGATGTCTTCGTGCATCTCGTCCTTGGGATCCAGGCATGCCTCATCGCGGATGGTTTCCCACGCGGAACGGCGGAGGGCCATGTTTGAGCCAAAGAGGAAGTGGTACTGGTGCTTGGCAAGCCGCAGCATCAGTTGCCGCATCTTGTCGTCAGCTTTGAGTCCGAAGCGGCGCATGGGCATGTCGTAGTAGACCACAGGGCCGGTCGCGGCAGCGATGGTCTGGTCCGTGAATGCTTTCTGGACCTGCTCAACCCAGTCAGGCTCCAGGACGGAGTCCGCGTCGATTCGCCCTACTACATCCCCCGTTGCGTGATTCAGGCCAAAGTTCCGGGTGGGAATCAGTCCCTGCGTGGCAGCCTGCTGGAGAAGAATGATGGGGCTTTCCGGGTATTCCTGCTGCATCTGCCGCACAATCCTGGGTGTGCGGTCGGTGGAGAGGTTGTCCACCACGATGATCTCGGCGGCCGGGACTGACTGGTAAATGGCCGCGATGAGGCACTGGCGAATGACGCTTTCCTCGTTATACGCCGGGATGACAATGGATACGCCCGGAGGCTCCGGAGCATCCTTGAGGGCACCCGCAACGGGTCTATCGGCTGACATCACTCCAAATCTAACACCCACGGCAGTTGCACCGAAGGAGGCTTTGGTGACATGCCGGGAAACACTGAGGGGACCCCGGCATTGGCCGGGATCCCCTCAGAGGCAGTGAAAACAGCTTGTGCTAGCTGTGGGCACCCTTGCTTTCGGAGTCCGAAGCGTCAGTTTCCTTTTGGAGGCTGGCCGCGATGTTCTTGACGGCAGTCTTGGCGTCGGTTGCCACCTTGGCGCCTGAATCCTCGACGTTTTCGAGAGCATCCTTGGTGGCCTGCTCGGCCTCGGCGGTGGCATCCTCGGAGCTGGTTTCCGTTGCCTTGACGTCGCTCACAGTCGATGCGGTGGCCGATGCCGCAGCGTCAGCGGGAACGGGTGCCGGCGTTACCGGCGACGGCGTCTTCCACGGATCCTCGACCGGCTTGGAAGCCTTCCACGCAGCCACACCTGCAGCAGCTGCGGCGGCAATGACCGTGACGATCAGCCAGCCACGCTTCTTGGGCTTCGGTTCCTTGCCCAGTTTGGTGCTGACAACCTTGCTGGCCTCGTCCGCTGCGGCCTTGAGCTGCTTGCCAGTGGCGTGGGCCTGCTCCTGGACGCTGTGCACAACCCCTGAGTCCACCAGCTTCTGCGCTACGGCATCGACCTGCGCCGGCGCATTCTCGAGGGCGTGATGAACGGCTACGGATGCTTGACCGAGCTGCTCGGACAATTTGGGCAAGTACTCGTCCACAACCTTGTCCCGGGCCTGGCCCAAGGCAGGCGTGGCCTTGTTCAGGGCTTCCTGGATCCGCGGGGTTGCGTCTTCCACGACGTCATGGATCTTCGGCGCGAGGTGCGCCAGCCCATCCTGAATCCGCGGCGTAACAACTGCAACCCCGTCTGCGAGGTTGTGGGCAGCCGACTTCAGCCCCTCCTGGATCTTGGGGGAAGCGGTATCAATGCCGTGCTGGATTCGCGGAACAGCCCAGTTCACGGCCGCCTCCACGCGGGGTGCGGCCCAGTCGCGGGCGTTATCCACACCAACCGCAACGGATTGTTCGAGATCGCGGGCAATACGGTCTGATTTCTTCACAACTACCTCCCGATACACATGCTCGTTTGTTGCTAGCCTACGTCGCTTGGGGAACACCGGCTATTCATCTGCCGGATTCGGCCCGGATTTCACCGAGCGCGGAACCGGCTTTACAACTCCAAAGGCGTTGACCCTGCATGGAAGAATGGGGCCATGACCATCGCAACCGCAAAAGCAACGATCCACACGACCCTCGGCGATATCAAGGTTGACCTCTTCGGCAACCACGCGCCCAAGACGGTCGCCAACTTCATTGGCTTGGCCACGGGCGAAAAGTCCTGGAACCACCCGGAAACGGGCGAGGACAAGACCGGCACGCCGCTGTACAACGGCACGATTTTCCACCGCATCATCAAGGACTTCATGATCCAGGGCGGCGATCCCCTGGGCCGCGGCGTCGGCGGACCGGGTTACCAGTTCGACGATGAAATCCACCCGGAACTGACCTTCAACGCCCCGTACAAGCTGGCCATGGCCAACGCCGGTGTCCAGATGGGCAAGGGCACCAACGGGTCACAGTTCTTCATCACCACCGTGAACACCGACTGGCTGTTCGGCAAGCACAGCATCTTCGGCGAGGTGACGGACGAGGAATCCCGCAAGGTTGTGGACTCCATCGAAGCTGTCCGTACAGGCATGGGCGACCGTCCGGTTGAAGACGTCGTCATCAACAGCATCGACATCGAACAGCTCTAACCCGCATTCATGAGTTACGGAATCCCGTCGGCTGAGCCGTCCGCTGATGTTCCGGTGTGCCCCAGGCACCCGGACAGGCCCTCCTACGTGCGGTGCCAGCGCTGCGGGCGCCCCGCGTGCCCCGAGTGCCAGCGGGCGGCCGCCGTCGGGTTCCAATGCGTTGACTGTGTCAACGAACAAAAACGTTCGACGCCGGAGTACAAGTCACCCTATGGCGGCGCCTTGGCCATCGGCCGGCCCCTGGTGACGTACCTGATCATCGGTTTGTGCGTGCTGGTTTACATCCTCCAGTGGGTGCTGCCGGGAGAGGTCATCTTCCAGAACTTCGCGTTCGCCAACGTCTTCGCGGACAGCGAGCCATGGCGGATGTTGACGTCGGCATTCCTGCACTCGCAGGACTTCCTCCTTCACATCGTCCTGAACATGTACACGCTCTGGATCTTCGGGCAAGCCCTTGAGCCTTTGCTCGGGCGCATCCGATTCCTTGCCGTGTATCTGATATCCGCAATTGGTGGTTCAGTCGGTTTCCTGCTTCTGACTCCCGACCGGCCCATCGTGGGGCTGGTCGGAGCGTCCGGGGCCATCTTTGGCCTCTTCGGAGCCATGCTCGTGGTGCAACGCCACAGGGGTGGCGAAACCAAGCAACTGTGGGTTCTGATCGCCATCAATGGCGCCATTGGCTTCTTTGTTCCCAGCATTGCCTGGCAGGCGCACCTGGGCGGCCTGATCGCTGGTGGTCTTGCTGCGGGTGTCATTGCCTATGCCCCAAGGGGTAAGAACCAGGCCCTGCTTCAATCCGGCGGACTCATCCTAGTGGTTGCCCTATTGGCCGTGGCCACCTGGGTCCGGGTCACTGCGGGCTGACACGCCCTCCTCACTGGCGGCCACCGGCTGCCGCAGAATCGTCCTGAGCTTCCCTGGAGCAGTGCGCCGTGGATCGCTCAGGTAGATCTCGTGATGACGCCCCGTCATGGTCAGTGATTTCCCGGGGATAAAGCCGTTATGCATCTCCTCGAGCACGGGTCCTTCATTGTCATAAGGCCCTAGGTGCAGCGTCTGCACGCATAGGCCATGAAAGGATTCCAGGCGGACTTCCTTCGCCACTGCCCAGCCTCTCTTCCTGGTGAGCGTTTCCTGAGCCGTTTCCATGTGCTCCGCGCCGAGCCAGTCCGGAACCATGGTCATCAGTGTCCAGTCCCATCGTGACTTATCCCGTGCGTCGGTGAAGGATGCCATGTCATCCGCCCACCACAGCGCTTCCAACGGCATCACCGTATAGTCCTGCCCGAGCTCCGTCTTACTAAGGAACTTCAAGGCATAGGCAAGCGGGTATAAGGCAGCCAAGGCCTCTTTGTACTCCTGGGCGCTGTTGGGATCCCCATGTCCATCGACCATGAGGAACTGGAGCTCAGGCACGGACACGACGGCGAACCCGCCAGGCTTGGCGGTGTACTCAGGGATCTGTTTCTTGAAGTCTGTCTTCATCGTTGGTTGTCTCCGGTCGTCCGGCAGTACTGGCTGCCAGTTTTCCACAGCACTTATCCACACTGTGAGTAACTTACATGCTTGTAGTTCCATGCCTAAGGCCCTCTGCGGGCGGTAAAAGCGCTAGATATCCCCCGAATGGCATGAATCTGTCCACACCTGTGGATAACTTTGTCCCCGGATGCCCTTTGAATGTGGACAAGTGAGGGTATTTCCGACCGAATGTGGACAACGCTGTTAATAGTGCTGTGGAGAGGCTTCTATCAACAGGCTTATCAACAATGTTAATAACTTACATAGTTGTAGTTCCACCCTTAAGGAAGGGTTAAAACGCCGGATCCCCGCGGTTAACCCGGGTAAAACCCACACGTTGTCCCCACCTGTGGATAACTTGTGGGTACTGACCTGTTGTTAAGTGGGTAACCCCAGCGTCGCCCGACTTGGCTCAGCACAGCGAAAGCGTCGGTGATGAAGGGTTGCTCCGGGGGCCCGCCCGCGGTCGATGAGCTGGAGACCTGGTTTGGGGAAATCCGGCAATGCGGTGTCGTTGAACTTTTGGTGAAGTTTGCGGCACTATCCACAGCGCGATACACAGTGGGCATAACTACCCCAGCAGGTACTTCCAGCCTTGGATCGGCAGCAGCTAGCCGATATTCGGCTCAAGTGCGTGGATGTCCACAGAAGTTATCCACGCCTGTGGATAAAGTTACACACTTCTGTGGACAGCGAGACGCAGTAGCGAACTGCAGCAGGCCAGCTGCTGGGGGACGTGGACCCGGGACGCCGGCAGGTTAGGCCCAAACGCCGGATGCGCCCCGCCGATGACTGTCCATCAGGTGAGTATCGATTATCCCTATCGCCTCCATGAGCGCATACATGGTGGTTGGCCCGACGAAGGCGAAGCCCTTCTTCCTGAGGGCCTTGGATAAGGCGATCGACTCAGGGGACGTAGTGGGGATGTCGGCGAAGGTACGGGGCGCCGGGGTGCTTGCCGGTTGGAATGACCAAACAAAGTCCACAAGGCCGCCTTCTTCGCGTAACGCGATAGTGGCTTTGGCATTGGTGATCGCGGCATTGATCTTCAAACGGTTCCGGACGATCCCCGCGTCCAGCATGAGCCGCTCAACGTCGTCTTCCGTAAAAGCGGCCACACTCTCCGGGTGGAAGTCCAGGAAGGCCCTCCTGAACGCATCCCGCTTCCGAAGGATAGTGGCCCATGAGAGGCCAGCCTGGAACGCCTCGAGGCTGATGCGCTCATACAGACCTTGCTCATCGCGGACCGGCATGCCCCATTCATGGTCGTAATAGGCCTGCATCATTGGGTCGGAGGCAGCCCACACGGGACGGGCAAGCCCGTCCTCACCGATGATGATGCCGGTGTCCGGGGTCATGAACGCTCCTCTGCGGCCATGCCAGCCACACGGCCGGCAGGTAATTTAGTCTCCCGGGATATTCTGCCCCTACACACTGACATTTGGGCGTCGCCCAGGCTCCGTACTCACGATAATCCCGTGACCCGCATGGTGATGTTGATCCGGCCATGAGTGAGACCACAATCGGCGGGTGCAGTGCCCGGCAGAACTTTGGGTATGCCGTGATAGGCGAACCGTGACGGGCCACCAAAGACGAACAAGTCCCCGGATCGAAGTTCAACGTCGGTATAGGGCTTGGTGCGTGTTTTGGTGTTGCCAAAACGGAAGATGCACGACTCGCCAATACTGAGGGACACCACAGGGGCATCCGAGCGCTCGTCCTTGTCCTGGTGCATGCCCATGGCAGCACCGTCATCGTAGAAGTTCACCAAGGCGGCGTCGGGCGTGTAGGCCGCTGCTAGGGTAGCGGACCCATTCTCCCCGCCATCAGAGGCATACGCAGCCGCGACCGCCTTCCGGCCCAAGCGCACCATCCAGTCCGGGAAGTCGAGGACAGGGCGGCCGTTGACGTCAGTAGCTTCCCGCGTGTACTTGTAGGGCTGCCAGTGCCAGCCCAGGCACACGGTACGCACGGACATTTGGTGTCCGCCAGGGAGCGTCGCCGCACGCAGGGGCACCGGCCCCTGCGTCCATTCGGCGAAGCGCGCCACTATCCACCGCTGCTGTTCTCCCGTCAGCCAGCCAGCCACGTGTACTGCGCCCGGCGCGATCAGGCGCGGACCGGCGTCGTGGGTTTCTGGCTGGACCAGCTCCAGGGGAAACAGGGCGTCGTCGTCGCTCACGCGGCCTCCAACGTGAGAAGTGCGCGTTTGGCGTCCGCACCTCCGAGGTAGCCACCAAAGCTGCCGTCCGACTTTACGACGCGGTGGCACGGAACGATCACCGGTATCGGGTTGGTAGCGCAGGCGCTTCCCACGGCGCGCACAGCATTGGGGCTGCCTGCCGCCCGGGCAACGTCAGCGTAGCTCTCAGTCTCGCCGTACGCGATCCGGGGCAGGTGCTGGAGTACGTTGAGGCGGAACCCGCGGGACAGCCGAAAATCCAGCACGAGGTCAAACTCCTTGCGGGTGCCGCTGAAGTACTCGTCGAGTTGCCGTGCAGCGTCCTCCAGCCGCGCAGGTGCTTCGAGAATGCGGGGACTGATGGTGTTGGCGAGGATCTGCAGGATGTCGGTATGGTTTTCCCGCTCAAAGGCCACCCGCACAATCCCCCGGTCAGTTGCTGCCAGCAGGAGCTTTCCCACCGGTGAATCAACCACGCGGTATGCGACGTCCAAAGTGTGGAGCAGTTGGGCATCGCGGGCCAACCGCGCGTGGAGACTGGCCAGGGCAGGCTCGATATCCCGGGACAGGGGTGTCAGGAGGTGGGTGACCTCGGCAAGGTCGGGACGTGGTTCCACGGTCATTCGCTGTCTCCCTTCGGGGATGAATGTGCCAGCGCCGGGCTGGCGGCAAGCGCGGTGCGGAGGGCTTTTACGCCGTCGGCACCGGCACGGCGTGCGGCCTCTGGGGTAACACCCAGGAGGACCGCGATGTCCTTGTACGGCATGCCCGCTATGTAGTGGTAAGCCACTGCCTGCCGTTGCTTCGGCGGCAGGTGGGCGACGGCGTCGAGCAGTTCCGGGTGGCCCTCACCGGGAATGCCGAGCCGGGAAGGCTGCTCAGGAGGGCTGTCGGTTGGCAAAGCCCGACGGTTTCCAGCACGCAGGTGGTCGATGCATTTCCGATGTGCGATGGTGACCAGCCACGCTTGCACGTTGGCTCCCGCCGGGAGGGCAGGGTAGGACTGCAGGGCTGCCAGGAAGGTATCAGACCAAGCATCATCAGCGTCATGCACCCCCAGGACTGCCCGGCACACCCGGAGTACGGTGGCGCCCTGTTCCTGGACGACTGCTTCGAATGGCTTCTTGGTGGCCAACTGCCGGGGTTGCATCAGAAAAGTTTGCCTTCCCTGACCACCGCTGGCTCCTCGAGGTCCAAGAGGTAACGCTTGTTGCGAAGGCCGCCCGCGTATCCGGTCAGTTGTCCATGGCGGCCCACCACCCGGTGGCACGGAATGATGATGCTGATGGGGTTGCGACCAACAGCTGATCCGACAGCTTGGGCAAGATGGGGATCGCCCAACTCAGTTGCGAGTTCGCCGTAGGTCACTGTTTCCCCGAAAGGTATATGTTCCAATCGCTCCCAGACCTTCTTCTGGAAGGTGTTTCCACCTGCGTCATAAGGGACGTCGAAATCCGTTCGGCTGCCGCGAAGGTATTCTTCAAGCTCTACCCGGGCGAGGGCGAACACCGGATCTTCGACGCCGGTTGGAACGCCAAAGTACTCCGGCGGAGGCAAATGCCAATGGCCTTCATAGAAGATACCCGTCAGGAATTCCCCGCGTGCAGTCAGCGTCAACTGCCCCAACGGGGAGTCCATGGTGGTGTGCCGGTTACTCATATCCTGTAGACGTTCACGGGCACGGGAATGTGAGGTGCGGAATCCTAGGAGCGCCAGCGGGTGGTCATCAGGAAGCCAACAATGGCAATGCCGAAGCCAGCCACGATGTTCCAAGACGCCCAATCCCGAACAGGGAACTGGCCTTCGGTGATGTAGAAGGTGATGATCCAGATAAGTCCGAGGATCATGAGTCCGAACATCACGGCCTTGTACCAAACCGGGTTGGGCTTGTACTGCTGCGCGGTGGAAGTCTGCGGGGCCTGACGGGCAGGCCGCTTGCGGGGCTTGGACTCGGGCACGGATCCTCCTGGCTGTTCGGTTGGCACCCGTTTCGGCCAGCCTTGGTATCCTGCAGGAAGGAAATTTCCAGCGGTTAACGGCCATACGGCGTTCCGGGTTCGTTCTAGCTGTCAAGTCTAGCCGCAACTTGGGTCCAGCCCGCGCCGCCCGTGCACTACCCGAGGAGAGCCCGTGGCGCATCAGCAGACGACGGCTGACTCGGCCGTGCCGTCCCGCCGCAACGACCACGGAAGCCATCCCAAAAAACGGCTCCGCGCCACCGACGTTATCCGCAAGATCAGCCAGATCCTGGGTGAACTCCTCATTACGGCAGGTATCGTCCTGCTGCTGTTCGTTGGCTGGGAACTATGGTGGACCAACGTGGAAGCGGACGCCAAGCAAACCGAGGCGATCCACGACTTCGCGCAGGAATTTCAGGGGCCCCTGGCGCCCACTGCTCCCGCTGATCCCGCGAACTTCGGTGAACCTGTAGTGGGAACTGCGCCCGGATATGGCAAGACAATCGGCATCATGTACGTCCCCCGCTTCGGTGCGGACTACACGCGCCCCATCATCGAGGGAACTGATGCCGGCGTCCTGGACACACTGGGCCTGGGCCACTACGGGAGCACCAGCATGCCCGGTGCCCTTGGCAACTTCGCTGTGGCAGGCCACCGGCAAACCCACGGTGCCGTACTCGATAACATCCACACCCTTGTTCCCGGGGACAAGATCTACGTGCAGACGGCCGACGGATACTACACGTACGTCTTCCGAAACAACCAGATCGTCACCCCGGACCGAACGGATGTCCTGATGCCCGTCCCCACGCAGCCAGGCGCGCAGCCCAAGGAGAGTATCCTCACCATGACCAGTTGCAACCCACGCTTCGGGTCCCAGGAAAGAATAATCGCCTACTCGTTGTTGGACAGTTGGCAACCTGCTTCAGCTGGCCCGCCGTCGGCAATCGCCGCCCAGGTAGCCAAGGCAAACGGAAAGGGATAACGGATGTACGCCTGGATCTTCCGTAACCTGCCCGGGCCTGTCTGGGTCCGGATCGTGACATGCTTGGTGCTGGTGGCCGTAGCCCTGGTACTGATGGTGGAGTTCCTCTTCCCGTGGTTCTCCCAATTCACCACTTTGACTGACTCAACGATTGGTTTACTGCAACAGCCATGAGCACAACAAAAATCCTTGTAGTGGATAACTACGACAGCTTCGTCTACACCCTGGTGGGATATCTCCAGGAACTTGGGGCCGAGACCACGGTTGTCCGCAATGACGACGTCACTCTCGCTGAGGCCACCGAGCTCGCTGCAACCCGCGACGGCGTCCTCGTCTCGCCGGGCCCCGGTACCCCCGCTGAGGCCGGCGTCTGCATTGAGCTCATTAAATGGTGCGGTGAAGCCGACAAGCCAATGTTCGGTGTGTGCTTGGGACACCAGGCCCTCGCTGAGGCATACGGCGGTGTGGTTACCCACGCGCCCGAGCTCATGCACGGCAAGACTTCTCCGGTCCGGCACGAAGGCAAAAGCGTGTTCGCGGGACTCCCGTCGCCCGTCACCGCAACGCGCTACCACTCCTTGGCGGCAGTGCGTGAGTCCATCCCGGATGTTCTGGAAATCACCGCCGAAACCACCAACGGCGTGGTGATGGGCCTGCAGCACAAGACCGCTCCCCTGTGCGGCGTCCAGTTCCACCCCGAATCCGTGCTCACGGAGGGCGGCTACCAGATGCTGGGCAACTGGTTGGAGTCCCTGGGAATGACAGGCGCGGCCGAACGCGCAGCCAAACTGAGCCCGCTGATCAAGCAGTAAACAAACCACAACGCGCCTGTCGCGGGCCGGTGACCGGAAGCGTGCGTCAAAGCGACGAAGGAGCAGCACGCGGAGGTCGGCGGCCGCGACAGACGCAACCCCTACTTCTTGGTGGGCGTCGGCTTCGGCGTGGCTTTGTCCGTGTCGGTCGGAGTCGGCGTTGGCGTCGGAGTGGGGGTAGGCACCACCGGCGCCTTGGCTACCGTCACGATGACCGTCTTGCCTTGGTCCACTTCGGTATTGAAGGCTTCGCTCTGACCCGTTACGGTGCCGGCTGCTACCTCGGAGTTCTCTTGCTCCACCACCTGCATCACCAAGCCGTTCGTCTTGAGTGTGGCTTCCGCTTCAGCCTGCGGAAGGCTGATCAGCTGTGGCATGAGGACCTTGCCGGAGGAAATCTGCAGCTCCACTTTGGAGGAGGCAGCGATGGCTCCTCCGGGTGCTGGCCCTGTGTTGATGACCAAGCCCACGGGCACGGTGGGGCTGTGCGTCCGGACCGAAACGATGTCTCCGGTAATGCCGAGCTTCCGCAAGGCTTCCCTGGCATCGGGTTCGGTGCGACCCACGATGTTCGCAGGGATGGTCACCGAACTCGGGCCGCTGGAGACCTTGAGGATCACCTCAGCGTCCTGGTCCAACATGGCGCCGGCGGCGGGCGCGGTCCCGATGGCCATGTCCTTGGCGACGCTGTCGCTGGGTTCGCGCACGCTCTTGGGAACCAGTTTTGCCGAGTAGAGTTCCTGGATCGCTTGGGATTCGGTCATGTTGGTCACCGCAGGAACAGAAATTTTCGCCGGAGGCGGTGGCTGCATATTCATGAGGCTGTAAAGCCAAAAACCGCCGCCGGCAAGCACCAGGAGCGTGAAAATTACCAATGTGGCGGTCCAGGCACGACGGCGGGACTTCTGCCGTGCTGTCGGCTCACGTTCCGTAGGGAGGCCCAAGGGCAGCGGTTCGTCCTGGAGTTGCTCGACGGGTTCGTCCTTGAACTGGTCCACGTCAAGGAACCCGACGGCCGTGGTACTTAAGAGCTGCGTGGCAGGGTCTTCAGGTTCAACGAGGTCGTTCGGGTCCGTGGGGGCCTCACTGGCCGGCAGGGCCGGGACGGCAATGCCGTTGCTGGCAGCGCGCAGTGCACGCCGGAAGGATGCGGCGTCCTGGAAACGGTCTGTCCGGTTCTTCTGCAGGGCCTTGGCCAGGACCGAGTCGAGTGCCTCAGACACCTCAGGATTGTGGGCACTGGCAAGGTCGGGAGTTTCACGGACGTGCTGGTAGGCAACGGATACAGGACTGTCGCCGACGAACGGGGGCCGGCTGGTCAGCAGTTCGTATAAGAGGCACCCGGCCGAGTAGAGATCGCTTCGGGCATCGACGGTCTCGCCACGGGCCTGCTCTGGGGAAAGGTACTGTGCTGTCCCCACCACGGCCTGGGTCTGCGTCATGGTGGCCGCCGAATCAGCCATGGCCCGGGCGATGCCGAAGTCCATGACCTTCACGTCCCCGGTGTCGGCACAGACCATGACGTTGGCTGGCTTTATGTCCCGGTGGACGATGCCCGCCCGGTGGCTGTACTCCAGGGCACTAAGTACACCGAGGGTGTAGCCGATGGAATTCTCGACTCCGAGCTCGTTCGCCTTGATCATGTCGCGCAAGGTCCGTCCGGAGACGAACTCCATAACGATGTACGGAACACGGACATCCTCACCAGGCCCACCCGGCACGGAGTACTCGCCCGTATCAAAGATCGCCACGATGGAGGGGTGGTTAAGTGCCGCGACAGCCTGGGCTTCGCGCTTGAAACGGGCCTGGAACTGGGGATCGCGGGCAAGGTCGGCACGCAGCACCTTCACGGCGATGGTTCGACCCAGGACGGTATCCGTGCCGCGGTAGACGTCTGCCATGCCACCCCGACCTATGAGCTCGCCGAGCTCATAGCGGGAATTGAGGATGCGCTGTGAAGACACAGGTGTGCTCTCCTCTCGATGAGCAGGACCGGGCCGGGGGGTGGACATGATGCTTACTTAGTTCTTCGGGTTGCCGGAAGCGCTGGGGTTGGCGCTAGGGGTGTTGGGGTTGGTGGGAACAGCGTTCTTGGACAGGAAGTAGGTAACGGTGGAGCCAGCCGTCACTTCAGCGCCCGCTGCGGGAGAAGAGCGAACGAAGGTGCCAGGCTGCTGCCCAACTGCACCGTTGACGGGCTCTCCAGCCACCCAGCGCAGTCCCGCTGCCTCAATCAGATCCCGTACCTGTGCTTCATCTAGACCCACACCGATGCTCGGGACTGCTACCTTCTCAGGGCCCTTGGAGTACTGGACGGTGATGGTCTGTCCTGGATCAACGGGTCCTTGGGGATTGATGCCAATCACGGTCCCGGGTACGGCGGCATTGAAAACTTCCTGGCCGTCGACACCAAGCCCGAGGTTGCGGAGCTGTGCACTGACGGTCGCGAACGGCTGGCCCAAATACTGCTCGGGAATTACGTTGATCTTCTCAGGCGTGGTCTGTGTGGGCGAGGGAGCCTCGGACGTCGGCGTGGATGAAGGCGTCGGGGCAGCCGACGTCTGCGTAGGGCTTGCACTGCGGCTGGGGCTTGTGGTGGTGGTCTCGCTGGGTGCGGGGTTGGGCGAGAAGAAACCAGACTGGGAGATCAGGAAGCCAACCAACGCGAAAAGCACCAAGAGGATCAGGGCCACGAGCGGCCATGTCCACGGGCTGCGCTTCTTGCGTTCCGGTTCCGGGTCGTCGAAGTTTTCGTCATCGGTGTAGACGACTTCCTCTTCGTCGTTCAGTTGGCGTTCTGCCTCCAGCGCGTTGGCACGAGTCAGGGCGTTGTCAGAGGATGCGGCCGCAGCCCCTACTGCGGCACCGGCGGCGCCAGCGCCCAGCACCGGAAGCGCGGAAGTCGCCGTCGACGATTGCTCCTTGCCGTAAGGCGAGGTGACGACGCCGGTGGGCGCCGTTGCGGTGTCGACGGGGGCCGTGATGGGGCCGGTGGTGCTTTCGAAGAGCAGCATGCCGGGGACAGCAGCGTGGGCCGTGGCGATGTCGCCGTTGCGGATGGCTTCGGCGGCTTCGGCAAGCTTGATGGCGTTGGCCGGCCGGTTCTTGGGGTCCTTGGCAAGCATGGACATCAGGAGCGCCCGAACAGGCGTTGGCAGCGTCTCAGGCAGGGGCGGCGGCGCATCGTTGACCTGGGCGAGGGCAATGGCGATCTGCGATTCGCCGGAGAACGGACGGTGACCCGTGAGGCACTCGTAGCCGATAACACCCAGCGAGTAGATGTCCGAAGAGCCGGTAGCAGTCTGGCCCGTGGCCTGCTCGGGCGCCAGGTACTGGGCAGTACCCATGACCTGTCCGGTCTGGGTCAGCGGCACCTGGTCGGCCAGGCGCGCGATGCCGAAGTCGGTGACCTTGACGCGGTTGTCAGGGGTGATCAGCAGGTTGCCCGGCTTGATATCGCGGTGAACCAGGCCTTGGGCGTGTGCCACTGCGAGGGCGCGGGCAGTCTGGGCGATGATCGAAAGTGTCATGTCCGGGGACAGCACCTGCTCGCGCTCCAGGATGCCGCTCAAGGGGTGACCTGGTACGAGTTCCATCACGAGGTACGCCGAGCCGGCTTCCTCGCCGTAATCGAAGACGTTGGCGATGCCTACGTGGTTGAGGAGGGCGGTGTGGCGAGCCTCGGCACGGAAGCGCTGAAGGAAGCCGGGATCCCCCGTGTATTCCTCTTTCAACACTTTGATGGCTACGATCCGGCCAAGGATCTGGTCCTTGGCCTTCCAGACCTCGCCCATGCCGCCAATCGCAATGCGACTGGTCAGCTGGAACCTGCCGCCGAGTGTGATTCCCGAAGTAGGCCTCACTTATTCAACACCGCCTCAAAAATCTTCTTTGCGTTCGGACTGGTTAGCTTGGCACCGCTGAGCACATCCACACCTTCCATGACGATGGTGACGGCTACTTGCGGGTCGTTTGCCGGGGCGAACCCGGTAAACCATGAGTTGTTCAAACCTGAATCCCCCAGCTCGGCGGTTCCGGTCTTGCCGGCCACCTTCACTCCGGGAACGGCTGCACCGTGGGCAATGCCGTTGTCCACCGCGCTGGTCATCCATTCAGTGATCTGGCTAGCGATGGGTGCCGTGGTGCTGGTGCGGAGGGCCTCGGGTTTGGTTTCGCTGATAACGCGAAGGTCCGGAGCGCGAACGGTCTTCACCAGGCTGGGCTTCATCTGCACCCCGCCGTTGGCGATGGCCGCCGTCATCAGGTTGATTTGGAGCGGGGTGGCCTTGACGTCGCGCTGGCCAACGGCCGACTGGGCGAGCTGGGCCTGGTCGAGGTCCTGAGGGAAGATGCTGGGGGCCATCTGGAGCTTGAGCTGATCGCCGAAGTTCTCACCGAAGCCGAATTTCTTGGCTTGGTCGCGGATGGCATCCTGGCCAAGGTCCAGCGCGATGCTGGCGAACGGCGTGTTGCAGGACTGCTCCAAAGCAAAGACAAACGACGCCGTCTCCCGGACGTTGCAGTTACCGCCGGCGTAGTTGGGGAGGCTCGCGCTGGAACCCGGCAACGGCAGGCTCGAGGGGTTGGGAAGTTCGCTGTCTTTGTTGTACTTGCCCGAGTTCAGTGCCGCTGCGGTGTCGACGAGCTTGAAAACAGACCCGGGCGAGAGCAGGTTGCCGGTAGGTCCACTGACGTTCTGGTTCAGGTTGATCCCGGGAACCTGGTTCAGCTGAGCCATGTTTGCGTCTGCTGCTTTGGAATCATGGGTAGCAATCAGGTTGGGATCATAGGAGGGCTTTGAGACCATCGCCAGAATCGCACCGGTCTTGGGGTTGGTCACGACGATGGAGCCGCGCTGGCCGTCGGGAATGAGATCATAGGCCAGCTTTTGGATCTCTGGATCCAATGTCAGCTCCACGGAAGCGCCCTTGGGCTCGTTGCCAAGGAACATCTGGCTGAGGCGATCCAGGAACAACTGGTCCGAGTTCCCGGCAAGGGTATCGCCCATGGACTGCTCCAGACCGGTGGAACCATAGCCGCGGGAGAAGAATCCAGTCACTCCTGCGTAAAGCTCAGGCTGGTTGTACTTGCGCTGGAAGGCGCAAGTCTCTGTCCCGGGAACGGACTCTGCCACCGGTTTCCCGCCCACAATGATGGCACCGCGGTCGTTGCAATAAGTGGCCAGGATGGCGCGCTGGTTCCACGGGTTGGCGTTGAGATCGTCAGCGCCGATGACCTGGACATAGCTGATGGCGCCGAAAATCAGCGCGAACATGGCGACAGCGGCCAGCCAGGAACTACGGATTGCCTGGTTCATTGCTGCTTCACCGCCTCCGTTGGTGCGCTGGGTGTTTGTCCTGTGGACGGCTTACGAACTACTGGGCTGCTGCCGCTTGTGGGGGCTTTGCTGACCATGGGGGTGGTATCCACCGGACCACGCGCGGTGTTGGAAATCATCAGGAGCAACCCGACGATGATCCAGTTGGCCAGAAGTGATGAACCACCCGCAGCGAGGAAAGGCGTGGTCAAGCCCGTGAGCGGGATCAGCCGTGTGACGCCACCAATAACAACAAAGCACTGAAGGGCTATTGCAAAGGAAAGGCCGCAGGCCAGCAGCTTGCCAAAAGCGTCGCGGGTTCCCAGGGCAGCCCGGAATCCCCGTGTGAAGAGCAGCAAATACAGCATTACGACGGCGAAAAGGCCTATCAGGCCGAGTTCTTCGCCAATGAGCGCCACAATCATGTCACTGTTGGCGAAGGGGACCAGGTCTGGCCGCCCCTGGCCCAGGCCAGTGCCCACCAAACCGCCATCGGCCATGCCGAACAGGCCTTGGACGATTTGGGCACTGCCGCCCGGAGACCTGCCGAATACCTCGGGGGTGAAGGCATTGATCCAACTGTCGATTCGGAATGCCACGTGGGAGAAAATGCGGGACGCAATAAAGCCGCCGCCCAGGAGCAGCAGCACGCCGATCACCACCCACGAAATACGGCTGGTGGCCACGTAGATCATCACAATGAATAGACCGAAGAAGAGGACGGAGGAGCCCAGATCGCGCTGGAAAACCAGCACACCGATGCTCACCAACCACGCAGTGATCATGGGTCCAAGATCCTTGAACCTGGGGAACTGCATGGGTCCGATCTTCCTGCCCGCCAAAAGGATGAGGTCCCTGTTGGAGGAAAGATATCCGGCAAAGAATATGGCCAAGGTGATCTTGGCGATTTCACCCGGCTGGAACGTCATGGGACCCAGCCGGATCCAGACTTGGGCACCCAAAACCTCACCCGCGGAGATGCCCGGGATCAGCGGCAGAAGCAGAAGCAAAGCGCTGACGGCCAGCGAAATGTAGGTGAAGCGCCGCAGAATGCGGTGATCCTTGAGGAACCAAATCACTGCAATGGAGACTGCCATCGCTATAAGCGTCCAACGGAGCTGGTTGTTGCCGGTGTCATCGCCGGGGCCGTCCATCCGGTGGATAAGGGCAAGCCCGAGTCCATTCAATGCCACAACAATGGGAAGTATTACCGGATCGGCATACTTTGCGCGCAATCGCAGAACAACATGGAACGCGAAAGCGGCGACGGCGAGCAGACTGGACTGGAACCAGAAGTCGCTGTCCAAGCCGAGGTTCGAGTTGATGCTCACCAGGGCGCTGGCGCCGATACCCACGGAAAGTGCCAGGACGATGAGGACCAGCTCCACGTTCCTGCGGGGCTTGGGGGCGGTTTCAACCTGGGTCATTTGGCCGCCTCACAGGAAGTGGGGATAGGCGAAGGGCTCGGGGTCGCGACTGCGGCCGTGCTGGGCACAGGAACGCTGATGGTCGGCGACGGCGTCGGCTTGGCCCCCTTCGTGGGGCAATTGGCTGACGCGCTCCCGGTATTCTTCAGGTTCTCAACGATGCCCTGGGCGTCGTCGAGGTCACCTGCGGGTACGGTCTGGCGTACGCTTTGCTGGCCGTATTCCGGCAATGAATCCACCCTGATATCTGTGACGGCCTCAAGCCGGGAAAGCTGAATAGGGCCGAGTCTCTGCGAAATTCCGTTGAAGATGGCTACCCGTTGGTCGTATTCGCCCACGTAGTAGCGGGTCTGGGTCCATGCATAGCCGAGCCAGAGGCCTACTACGACGCCGAGGACAACCACGGCAGCAACTGCGGGCATCAGCCATCGCACGCGCCGACGAGGAGGCTCTTCAACGTCCACGCGGTCTTGTTCGGCTTTGTGGGTCAGGACCGTGGCCGCCCGACGGGCAACCGTTCGGCCGGCGACTGTTGGAATGGATCCGGTTTCCGCTGCCGTGGCTGCCGCACCAACGAGTTCGTGGGGGCGGCTGGCGAGCTCCTCGCGCAAAACCTCCGCGGACAGATGCTCGCCAAGATGGGGGTCCGTGGTGGCCGGAGGTTCTCCGGAAGCGGACGTTTCGGATGATTCCGCTTCCTCATCCGGAGTGGTCGGGTCGCCTGGGCTGAAGGATGATCCCGCATCTGCGTCCCGGGCAGCTTTCGCACGGGAGCTGCCATCGGAGTCCTCAGCCGCTTTGGTCGCGGAGGGACCGTCCGGTGACTTGGACGCGGTCACTGAGTCAGCTTCGTCGTCGAACGAGGCAAGCGCCGCGGCCGGGACGATGTCGACGGCGGCCGTGTTGACGTCGTCGTCGGTTTCTTCCGCGATTTCCAACATCACAACGGTGACGTTGTCCGGTGCGCCGGCCTCCAACGTCAGGTCAACCAGGATTTCGGCGCATTCGCGCAGGTCCTTGGTCTCGCGGACCATGCGTTCCACGACGTGGCCCGCCACGTAGTTGAGGCCATCGGAGCACAGGAGCCAGCGTTCGCCGGGTTCGACGTCAAGGACATCCAAATCCAGTTCAGGACTGGCATCGACGTCGCCGAGGACGCGCATCAGGACGTTCTTGTGGGGATGTGTTTCGGCTTCTTCGGGCCGAAGGCGGCCTTCATCGATGAGGCGTTGCACGAACGTGTGGTCCACGCTGACTTGCTCAAACTTCTTGTTCCGCAGTCGGTACGCGCGCGAATCGCCGATGTGGGCGAAGTGGAGCTTCCGGTCCTCGAGGAGCAGGGCGGTGACCGTGGTGCCCATGCCGGAAAGCTTGGGGTTTTGGTGGACAAGCTCTGACAGCAACGAGTTAGCCGTTTGAATCTCGTCAGCGAGGACGGTGTCGGCACCATCCGGATAGTCGTCATGATCAAGGTGGATCATGTCCAGGACCGTTGAGGCCGAGGCGACGTCGCCGCCGGCATGACCGCCCATGCCGTCGGCCACGACAGCAAGATGGCGGCCCACGTATGCGGAGTCGTCATTCTTGGAGCGGATCCGACCGACGTCCGAACGCGCGGCGTAGCGCATGATGAGCGGGCGCTCGGCAGGCGTCTCCTTGCCGTCGGGGGTCTCGGGGGCGGCCATGGACTACGGCCTCAATTCAATGACCGTCTTGCCGATCCTCACGGGGACGCCAAGTTCAACCGGCAAAGCGCGGGTGAGCTGTTGATCGGCCAGGTAGGTGCCGTTGGTGGAGCCCAGGTCCTCAATGAACCAGCGGCTGCCCTGCGGGAACAGGCGGGCGTGCCGTCCTGAGGCGTAATCGTCCTCGAGGACCAACGTGGCTTCCTGCGCACGGCCAAGCAGGATGGGGCTCGCGGCCAAGGGGACGGTAGTGCCCTTGAGTGGACCCTCAGTGACCACCAGGTTGCGCGCATGCTGGATTGGCGGCGGCGGTGACGCGGCCAGTTCCGGGTGTTTGCGGACTTCCCGGGCGGTGGGAACGCCTGTCACGGCCTTGCGGCCGATCTGGAAGTCGCGGCGCATGGTGGACACGATGCTGAAGATCAGGACCCAGAGCAGCAGGAGGAACCCAAAGCGAAGCGCTGTGATGGTCAGTTCGCTGATGTCGTTCACGCGTGGCCACCCGGGGCTTGGGGGAGGAGGCGGAAAATGATCTTGGTACGTCCCATCGTGATGGTTGAGCCGTCGGTGAGCTCGACGCTGCCGTTTACCTTATGTCCGTTGACGTAGCTGCCATTAGTGGAACCCATGTCAACGGCCCACGTGCTGCCATTCTCGGTGCGGATCTCAAGATGCTTCCGCGAAACGCCGGTGTCATCTACAAGAATGTCGGCTTCCGACGAACGGCCGAGTACTACGGACTGGGCATTGAGGGAATATCGCTGGCCGCCGATGTCAAGGACGGGCTGGAGGCGGGTGGGCTGTCGGACAGGAGCTGCGGGAACATGGGTGCGCGGAGCCTGGGGAGCCGGAGCCGCATCATCGGATTGCTTCTCGGTGCGGGAAGTGATTTCAAAATGGCCGGCGCGCTCTTCGTCGTTGCGACGGAACGAGATCCGGACTGCACCCTGAAGTGTGTAGCCCTGGCTGCGGACGTGCTGGATCACTACATCGCAGAGTTCCTCGGCCAGGGGAGTTCCCCATTCCTGGGCCCTCGCGAAATCTTCGTCGCTGAGAAGGACATCGAAGACATTGGGAGCCAGGGTACGGCCGGCGGCAATGGTGATGGACTTATTGTCCAGCTCGCGCCTTAGCTTGCTTGCGATCTCCACCGGTTCAACACGTGCCCGCGACCCCGTGGAGAAGACGTTCCGGACGGCTTTTTCAATGCCGCGCTCGACTTTGTCCAGCAAACCCATGGTCTTTCTCCTTTCCTTGCCGCGGCACCTGTTGTGCCTGTCCGATAGTCCGTCTGCGCACACAGCGAAGTACGCGCCTGACGGCCCTTCCACTTCCCGATACTACTGGGACTGACTGGGAATGGCCTTAATCCACAACGCCTTGCGACCCGGAAAAGTTCTCTCCCGGCCCTTGCTGGCGCGGCAGGCGGGGCGAGAAATTTCCATGGAATTCAGCCGTTGTTGAGGGAATTCTGCTGGGCATGGCTGGCCCGTAGGACCCTCCCGGTACCCCGATTGGTGTTTTGAAGCGAATGTCCGTTATGCTTGATCTCGCTGCTTTTGAAGGAAACGAAGCCGGGAAACCTGCGGAAGTCCGGAAAAAGAAGTTGCGCGCGAGTGGCGGAACGGCAGACGCGCTGGCTTCAGGTGCCAGTATCCGAAAGGGTGTGGGGGTTCAAATCCCCCCTCGCGCACGCAATGGAAAGAGCCCCAGTCTTAGGACTGGGGCTCTTTTGTTTTGTCCTCTCACCCATTACGCCCACGGTAATGATGGTAAAGGTCCTGAACCGGCGTGACCCGTCGCCCACCTGACGCTTGCAAACGCTGTCCTTCCCATGATTTGTCCACCGGTTCAGGACCAACACCAAGCCCGTTGAGCCAGGCGGACATGACCTAATAGGAGCCTGAATCGCTGTAGTCCCATTACCGTGCTGTCTGCCGGCCTGGCCAACGTGCAACACACAAAGACCAGGAAGAGCAGGCCGTCGCCATATTGGTCGAGGAACTACCCCAAGTCATCGTCGGCGTTGATACCCACGCCGACACACACCACGTCGCCGTAGTCACCGAGTACGGCAAACCCATCGCCGATCAAAAGTTCGCAGCAACAGCCGCCGGCTACAGCAAACTGCTTCACTTCATCACCAGCCACGGCACGGTAAGCGCCGTAGGAGTCGAAGGGACGGGTTCCTACGGGGCGGAACTGTCCCGCGTGCTAATCAAAGAAGAGATGAAGGTTTACGAGGTCAATCGACCCAACCGTCAGCACCGCAGGATCCGGGGAAAGTCAGATCCAATCGACGCCTACCAGGCCGCCCAATCTGTACTGGCCGAACGAGGTATCTCAACTCCCAAAACCAAAGACGGGCCGGTCGAATGCCTCCGCATCCTGCGGACAGCACGGACCTCGGCAATGAAGGCGCGCACAATCGCCATTAACCAAATCCGGAGCCTGCTGGTCTCAGCACCGGAATCCATCCGATCGAAGTACCGGGGTCTCGCCACATCAGCGATGATCACCGCGCTTACGCGTTCACGACCCACCGGGCACCCTGCAGACACGGAATACATCACTGCATTGACGCTAAAAACGCTGGCTTTGTGGTATCAATCCCTCCGGTCCGAAATCGCTTCGACCGATGAACTTCTGCAGGAAATCCTCGCCGCATATGCACCGCTGCTGACCGAACTAAGAGGCGTAGGCGTAGAAGTCGCCACCCAGCTCCTGGTCACCGTTGGGGACAATCCCGAACGGATCAACAACGAAGCACAATTCGCCGCCCTCACCGGCACCGCGCCCGTGCCCGCGTCATCAGGCAAAACACACCGCCACAGACTCAGCAAAGGCGGCGATCGCCAAGCCAACAGCGCCCTCCACCACGTCGTCCTCTCCCGCATGCAATCAGACCACAGAACCCAGGACTACGTTGCCAAACGAATGGCCGATGGAAAGAGCAAACGAGAAACCATGCGCTGCCTCAAACGCTACGTCGCCCGGGAAATCTATCGCCAAATCTTCAGCCCTGTTGCAGCGCCTGACATCACCGACCTGAGGCCCCTCAGACGGCAGCTCGGCGTCACCTTGCAGGAAGCCGGCGAACAACTTAACCAGTGGCCCTCCAACCTCTCCCGCATAGAACGAGGAATCGCCAGAAATGACCACGTCGCCCAAAGGTATCGACAATGGCTCACCCAACAACACCTGTCCACAACCGGGGACAATTCGCACGGGTTATCCACCGCTACCGCCACCGAGGGAGCTACCCCAACGGCTCCCACAAAACCAGCCGTGGATAACCCGAATTGACCCCAGCCATGGACAGATCAAGTCACCTTGATCAGCCCGTCAAAGTACGGCGGTCACCAAATAGGTGCGGAGATTGTCTTGCTGTCCGCCGGTGCCCCTTGCGCGGGGCACCGGCGTGAGACGGCCGAAGTTTGCTGCAGGCTCACCGGGCTGAACTACCGAGACTTTCCTCCAACCGCCAGCCAGAAACACGGCTTCCGGGGAATCCGTGCAAAAGGGCAGCGGCCGACCAACGCTCCTGCGCTGGGCCACCAGCGGCGCCATGCTTTCCAAGGCCAAAAGACCAGCGCCAAAGAGGTCGGCCAAGAAAGCGGACCCTTGGCAGGACAATGCCGCGGCCTCACCGACCAGAGACTCAACGTCGGGAACAGCCAGATAGAAAAAGAGCCCTTCGGCAACCCAGATCGTGGGAATGCGTCGGTCAAAGCCTGCGTCCAGCAGATCCTGGATCCAAGGCCCGGACAGGTCCGTAGGGACGCAGCGTCGTTCACACCTGGACGATGCGGTCTGCAGGATACTTTCTTTCTGCGTGAAAGCCTCGGCGTAGTCGATCTCAAAGAAGGTGCAGGAGGCGGGCAAGGGAAGCCGGAACGCCCTAGTGTCCAGGCCAGCGCCCAGCAAGACAATCTGGGTTCCCTCCCGGACGGTGTCGAGAATGCGATCGTCAAAATACCTTGTGCGGACCGGCAAGAACGGGTTGTAAGCCGCGGCGTCCAAAGCGGCTCTACCACTTTCTCCCGCCAGAAGCCCGGCCCACGGATCGTTAAAAAGCCGGTCCGGGCGGGCACTCTCCAATGCTCTCGCGGCGGCAATCCACGGCCCGGTACGTACGGTGGATGCCCGCACCTGCGGGTCATGGGAGGGTGCCATCCATCCACCCTACTGAAGCGCTTAGCCAAACAGTGACTGGTAAACGACTCTTAGACTTCACGCGCGATTTGACACCTATAGGAGCATCAAGGTAGTTGGCAACCCGCTTGTCCGTTGCTGGGCAGCAACGGATATGCGGGCCAGCCACGGGGATGCGGCGCGGGTGGGCCAAGGGCGCGCGGGGTGAGCCGCGCGGAACCGTTAGCCCCGTGCGGAAGCCGTGAACCGGCGTCGTGAGTTACTCAAGTGCAGGCGCATCGCGGCCGCGGCAGCCACGGGATCGCCCTCTGCGATAGCTGAGTATATGGAGGAGTGTTCGTGGACCACTTGCTCGAACCGTTCGCGGGAGTCCACATCGTCGCTTGCGACGAGCCGGGGGCGCGGCATGGTGATCATGGTCTGGCCCAGGGCGGAGATGCAATCCGTATAAAAGGGGTTGCCGGTGGCGGCCGCAATGGCCCGGTGGAATTCGAAGTCGGCCTTCATGGAGTGCCCCGGGTGGCCCGTGCTGGCGACGAACTGCTCCAAGGCACCGTGCGCCGCCTTAAGTTGACGTTCAGTATGGTTCCGCGCGGCCAGCGCTGCGGCTTCGGTCTCGACGCCGATACGGAAGTCGAGCATCTGCAACCGGTCTTCCATGCTGGAGACGGTCCGGGTTCCGGGCGCCGGCGACGGGCCGTCTGCGGGCGGAGTCAGCGCAAAGCTGCCCCGCCCACGTTCGGTTTCCACCAGTCCCTCGGCCTGCAGCCGGGTCAGGGCGGAGCGGACGACGGTCCGACTCACCCCGAACTCGCTGATGAGGGTGTTTTCGCTGGGGAGCTTCTCACCTGGCTGGATGGCGCCGTCGACGATGCGGTTGCGAAGGTCGGCGGCGAGATCCGCGGTCAGGTTTCGGCTCATGGGTTCAAGATTACGCGCCGAACTCCACGGATTCGGTGGTCCAGGCGCGGGCCTGATCGCTCAGCGTGACGCCAAGTCCGGGCCGGTCGGGAACGATCATGCGGCCGTTCTTGGTTTCGAGTCGCTCCTCGAACAGCGGGTCCAGCCAGTCGAAATGCTCCACCCACGGTTCGCGGGGGTAGGCAGCGGCCAGATGGAGGTGGATTTCCATGGCGAAGTGGGGTGCGAGACCGAGGCCTCTCTCGTCTGCCAGGGCCGCGAGCCGCAGGAACTGGGTGATACCTCCGACGCGGGGTGCGTCGGGCTGG
Source organism: Arthrobacter sp. B0316-5-4 (assembly GCF_059090325.1). NCBI lineage: Bacteria > Bacillati > Actinomycetota > Actinomycetes > Micrococcales > Micrococcaceae > Arthrobacter > Arthrobacter sp. B0316-5-4. Next base: position 93,115 of record NZ_JBNHFN010000005.1, on the reverse strand, counting down.
ATGATGTCGCAGCCATTGGCGTTGATGAGGCCCTTGTGTTCGGCGACGGAGGCGAGCATTTCGCCTGTGGCGATGGGCGTGTCCAGCACCTGGGCCAAGTGCGCGTGGCCTTCGAAGTCGTAGGCGTCCAGGGGTTCTTCGATCCAGATCAGGTTGAATTCCTCCAGCTGGCGGCCCATGCGCAGCGCGGTGGCGCGGTCCCACTGCTGGTTTGCATCCACCATGAGCGGGACCTCCCAGCCGATATGCTCGCGGATTCCGGCGACCCGGCGGAGGTCCTCCTTGGAATCGGGCAGGCCAACCTTGATCTTGATGCCGCCGATGCCTTCGTCGATGGATTGCGTGGCGCGGTCCTTGACCTCGTCCAGGGTGGCGTTGAGGAAGCCGCCGGAGGTGTTGTACGTCTGGACGGAGTCCCGGTAGGAGCCCAGCAGCTTGGCAAGGGGGAGCCCGGCACGCTTGGCTTTGAGGTCGTAGAGCGCGATGTCGATTGCGGCGAGTGCCTGCGTTGCCACACCCGAACGGCCCACCGAGGCGCCGGCCCAGAGGAGCTTGGTGTAGATCTTGCCGATGTCGTTGGGGTCCTCGCCGATGATGCCTTCCGCGACTTCCTTGGCGTGGGCGTACTGTGCCGGACCTCCGGCCCGCTTGGAGTAACTGAAGCCGATGCCCGTATGGCCCTGTTCCGTGGTGATCTCCGCAAACAGGAACACAACCTCGGCCATGGGCTTCTGCCTGCCCGTGAAGACTTTCGCATCGCTGATCGGTACGGCGAGGGGTAGGCGCGCCGAGGACAGCTTGACGTGGCGAATGAGATCTACGGTGCTCATGGTTCTCCTAGTGGGTGTGGCATCCTTGCCTGCCACTTATGATACAAGTTTAAAACTTGTCTTACAAGAGTTGGAGGCGGCCCCCTTCTCGAACGCCACCTCCGCTACTGCTCGAATAGTCGACGACGGCGGCAAGGCCGCCTTGGCCTGGTGACTATAGCCGCGTGGCGACATCCCGGGTTGACTGATAGATTAATCCAGTCGGTAGATATATTGGTTTGGGGACTGTTCCGGTTCGCCTCGGCATGCACCCCCGCACATCAAAGGATTCCTATGAAGACCCCGAGCGCATCGAGCAAGCTGCTTTTTGTATTGTTTCCGTCTCTTCTTGCCACGGCGGCGCTGGGTGGCTGCGCCACCGGTGCACCGGCCCCGGCCGACCCTGCAGTCGCCAGCTCTACCCCCTCGCAGAGCCCCAGTCCCAGCGCTATCGCAGCCTCGCCCACGGCGAAGGCAGGGAGCGGCAGCGGCAACGCAAGCGGCAACAGCGATGCAGCCGGAAGGCTTGATGCGGCCACCGAAAATCTCTCATGGGACAACGGCAACAGGATCGAGGGGGATGAAAATGGTGGGCACACTCCCGATATCGCGAGTTCCCTGACAGACCCCTCCGCTGGGTGGCAAGGCGACTACAGCCGCATGGCGACAGAGGGTGTGATGACCTTCAGCTCCGAGAACACGCACTGCAAGGTAAGAACGGTCCAGGTGCGCAACCAGCCCTCCGAAATCGTGCCCGGCGATGACAGGGCATCAACCCTTAAGGTTCTCTCGATCCTCTTCCCTGGCAAGACAGACATCGTTGCGAATGCCAAGGACGCGACATTGGGCTATGGCGTCGGCGGTACCCATGATGTAGACATGCTTTCGGTGGCATATACGGCCGGTGACAACTATGGCTACGCGGCCGTGCGGACTTTCAACAAGCCGGCAGTCACGCTCAAGGTCGAAGCACTCTGCCCCAGCCTGGATACCCTCAAATCGACCCTCCCCGAGATAAGCAAGGGCATCACCATCAATGCGCTCTGATGGCCAGCGGCGGCATTTATTTACCCTTTTCAATCCCGACGTGAGCGAAAGCTGAGACTCCGACGCCGGCTCGAGCCGAAGGGACCTAGCCCCGCAGCGCCCCGAACCCGGTGATCAGCGCCTCGAGTCCCAAGCTGAAAGCAACGTCAGTGGGGCGTGCGTGCTGTTGCAGGGCCAGCCGGTCCACGGCGGCCGTGAAGTTGGGGACCTGGTCTGCGAGGCTGCCGGCGTCGAATATGTCTTCCGGCGCGGTGACGTCGTAAGCGGCTCCGAAGACAAAGGCCTCCAGGGCAACAATCGCCGAGATGATCTTCTCTTCCGGGAACCCGGCTTCCCGGAAGCCAGCAGTGACGGCTTCATACATGGCAAGGGTTTTGGGCGCGTTCGCAACCGGGAGCACAGCTATCACCGGGATGAGGGGAGTGTGCTCCGAGAACACGTCGCGGTAGGACCACGCCCACTTGCGGACGGCGGAATCCCACGGCTCCACGCCGAACGCGGACACGTCCACCATGGCCGCAAGATGGTCCTCGAGCAGCAGCAGGACATCGTCCTTGGAGGACACGTGGTTGTACAGCGCGGATGGCGCGACACCCAATGAGCGGGCCAGCGCCGCCATGGTGAGCCCGTCGTAACCCTTGGTGCTGATTAACTCCAGTGCCGCCGTCGTGATGCCGTCCTGGTCCAGGATCGCCGCAGTTGGCCTACCGGCGCGGCGGCGCACGGGGCGCGCCGGGGTGGCGGAAGTAGCGGGAGTCGGTGCGGGCATCGGGAGCCTTTCTGCTGCCTGTGTCCCCAGCATTATTCCACCGGGTCTTCACAGTCGCGGCCAAGGCGGCTACTATTGAGTGTAAATGAATGGCATTCATTTATTGGTCAGCCGCCAACGGACGGCCACGGAGAGGACATCATGCAGAATCTTGAACGCGACGTTGTAATCGTCGGTGCTGGACCGTCAGGGTTGACGGCGGCACGCGAATTGAAGAAGGCCGGACTCAGCGTCGCAGTGCTCGAAGCACGTGACCGCGTGGGCGGCCGCACCTGGACCGACACCATCGACGGCGCCATGCTGGAGATCGGCGGCCAGTGGGTTTCACCGGACCAGACGGCCCTCATGGACCTGCTGGATGAGCTCGGCCTCAAAATGTACTCGCGCTACCGCGACGGCGAGTCCGTCTACATCGGCGCTGACGGCAAGCGCACCCAGTACACCGGTGACACCTTCCCGGTGAACGAAACCACCAAAGCCGAAATGGACAAGCTGGTGGCCATTCTTGACGAACTGGCTGCCGAAATCGGCCCCACCGAGCCCTGGGCCCACCCCAAGGCCCGCGAACTGGACACCATCTCCTTCCACCACTGGCTCCGCCAGAACTCCAGTGACGAGGAAGCCTGCAACAACATCGGCCTCTTCATCGCCGGCGGCATGCTCACCAAGCCTGCCCACGCCTTCTCCGCACTTCAGGCAGTCCTCATGGCAGCCTCCGCTGGATCGTTCAGCCACCTGACGGACGAAGACTTCATCCTGGACAAGCGCGTCATCGGCGGAATGCAGCAGGTATCGCTGCTTCAGGCAGCAGAGCTGGGTTCCGACGTCGTCCTAAATAGCCCGGTCCGCACCATCAAGTGGGATGACAACAACGTGACGGTGGTTTCCGAGCAGGCAACCGTCAACGCACGCTACGTGATCATGGCGGTCCCGCCGAACCTGTACTCACGCGTCTCGTTCGACCCGCCGCTGCCTCGCCGCCAGCACCAGATGCACCAGCACCAGTCGCTGGGCTTGGTCATCAAGGTGCACGCCGTCTACGAGACTCCGTTCTGGCGCGAAGAAGGCCTCTCCGGCACGGGCTTCAGCGCCGGCGCGCTGGTCCAGGAGGTCTACGACAACACCAACCACGGCGACAGCCGCGGCACCCTGGTGGGCTTCATCTCCGACGAAAAGGCCGACGCCGTGTTCGAGCTCAGCGCCGAAGGCCGGAAGAAAGCCGTCCTCGAATCCATTGCCGGCTTCCTGGGCGACAAGGCCCTCACCCCCGAGGTCTACTACGAGTCCGACTGGGGCTCCGAGGAATGGACCCGCGGCGCCTACGCCTCCAGCTACGACCTGGGCGGCCTGCACCGCTATGGCAAGGACCAGCACGCCAACGTGGGCCCGATTTACTGGTCCTCGTCGGACCTCGCGGCAGAGGGCTACCAGCACGTGGATGGTGCCGTCCGCATGGGGCAGGCAACCGCCGCACGCATCGTTGAAGCCAACAAGCTGGCGTCAGTAGCCGTCTAACCGCCTGTGGCAACCAAACCGGCAGGCCGGGGGAGCACCATTTCCCGGCCTGCCGGCTCCACTGTTTAAGCACTTTGAGCACCACCAGCCGTTTCAGCACCGAAAGGACCGCCATGCGCTACGTAGTGGGGTACACCGCCAACGCGAGGGGGCACGACGCCGTTCACCTCGCCGTGGCGCTCGCCCGGAACCACGATGTGAGCCTGGACCTGGTCCTGGTGGTCCCCGAGGACTCTCCTTTCAATGCCGTCTACCCGCCGGAAACCGGCTACGACGACATCCTTAACGAGCAAGCGCAGCGTTGGTTGGACGAAGGCCTGGCCCTGGTTCCGGACGACATCACCGCGCGGGGCCACATCCGCCGCGGCGATTCCGAAGCCCGAACGCTGATCGACGCGTCCGTGGAAATGGATGCTGCGGCACTGGTCATCGGAGCCACCAACAGTGGTTTGTTCAAGCGCTTCACCATTGGTTCGGTGGCTGGCGCGTTGCTCCACTCGGCACCGTTGCCGGTTGCCCTGGCACCGCACGGATATCGTCGCACGGAACCGATCACCCGGATGAGCTGCGGTTTCGGCACGCGTCCGGGGGCCGATGAGCTCCTGGACGTTGCCGTGGAGTCCGCGCGTGATCGCGGCCTTCCGCTGCGGCTCGTCTCCTTGTTGGCGCTCGACGGCGGTGACTCGCCTGAGCTGCTCGACGCAGCCTGGATGCATGCCGCCCAGCGCATTGCCGCCGTCGAAAGTTCCACTGCGGATGCGGTGGTGCCGGAACCCGAAATCGTGGTCGCGAAGGGCCGGACCATCGAGGAAGCGGTGGACCGCCTTGACTGGGAAGACGGCGAAATCCTGTTGATCGGCTCCAGCCGGCTCGCCCAGCATCGGGCCACTTTCCTTGGCACCACCGCAAACCGGATCCTGCGTGCCCTCCCCGTTCCCATGATTGTGGTCCCCCGCGACTACACGCGACAAAGCTCCTAGCAATCGCCTGAGAGGCAATATCCATGTCAACTGCACCAAAGACGGTCCAGTCGAAAGAATCTTCCCTGAGTGAAAAGGGACTGAAAGCCGGATCGGTGGGCCTGATTGGCGCCGTCGTGATCGGTGTTTCATGCATCGCGCCCGCCTATACCCTCACCGCAGCGTTGGGCCCCACAGTCTCGGAAGTCGGCGTGCATCTTCCCGCCATCTTCCTGGTGGGCTTCATTCCCATGCTGCTGGTGGCGCTCGGCTACCGCGAACTGAACAACGCCATGCCCGACGCCGGTACCTCCTTTACGTGGGCGACGCGTGCTTTCGGGCCGTGGATCGGTTGGATGGGTGGTTGGGGGCTGATCGCGGCGACCATCATTGTGTTATCCAACCTCGCGGCCGTTGCGGTGGACTTCTTCTATCTGATGCTCGGGCAGCTCTTCAGCAATCCGGAGCTGGCAGGCCTCAGCAAGATCCTTCCGTTGAACATCGCCACCACGTTGGTGTTCATTGCCCTCGCGTGTTGGATTTCCTACCGGGGAATGGAGACCACAAAGGGCGTGCAGTACGTGCTGGTGGCCTTCCAGTTGCTGGTCCTGGGCTGGTTCGCTGTGTCCGCGTTCGCGCACGTCGTCAACGGCACCGCGTTTGATGCCACTGCCATTTCGCCCGATTGGTTCAACCCTTTTGCCGTGGACTCGTTCTCGCAGTTTGCGGCAGGCGTATCGCTCTCGATCTTCATTTACTGGGGCTGGGACGTCACCCTGACCATGAATGAGGAAACCAAGAACCCGGAGAAGACCCCGGGCCGCGCCGCGACCATCACCGTGCTGGTCATCGTGATCATCTACATGACCGTTGCGCTGGCCACCCTGTCGTTCGCCGGCGTCGGCGACACCGGATTGGGCGCCGGGAACCCCGAAAACCAATCGAGCATCTTCGCCGTCCTGGCCGGACCGGTGATGGGGCCGTTCGCTATCCTCATGTCGTTGGCCATCCTGAGCAGCTCGGCGGCCTCCCTGCAGTCCACGTTTGTTTCGCCGGCCCGGACCATGCTGGCAATGGGCCACTACCGCGCCATCTCGCCGCGGTTTGGGCGCATCAGCCCCACGTACAAGTCGCCCAGCTTCGCCACCATTGCCGCTGCAATCGCTGCGGCGGCGTTCTACGTCATCACGCGCACGGTATCGGAGAACGCACTCTGGGACACCATCACGGCGTTGGGCATGATGATCTGCTTCTACTACGGCATCACGGCCCTGGCCTGCGTATGGTTCTTCCGGGCCGTGGCCTTCAGCAGCGTGCGCGCCTTCTTCTTCAAGCTCCTGGCGCCCCTGGTGGGTGGGGTGATCCTGTTGGTCATGTTCGTGAAGACCGCCATGGACTCGATGGATCCGGAATATGGCTCCGGCTCATCGGTTGCCGGGGTGGGCCTGGTGTTCATCCTGGGCATGGGTGTGATCCTGCTGGGCGTGGTGGTCATGCTGGTGATGTACCGGTTGCGGCCCGAGTTCTTCAAGGGCAAGGTGCTCTAGAGGCCTTCACCCGCCTCTAGGTAGGTTCTGGGACTCCCGCAGCCCGTTCGGCCGCCGTCAGGGCTTCGGCCAGGCGTTCCACGGCGGCCCGGTAGTCGGTTCCGGCGGTCACCTTGCAGTATTCGGCCTCAGTCATGGCCCGGGCAAGCATCGCTGTTTCTGCGATCCTGACGTCTGACATGGCCGGGAAGTCAATGGTCCGCCCCGGGTCAAGCTCGTACCTTTGCCACTGCTGGACGAGCTTCTGGTGGCGGTCAGTGTCCTGGACAAAACCAGCACGACGCCGGGGCTCAGCTGCGAGGATGCGCTCCACTTTGCGGATACTCACCAGGGTTCCGCCGGCGGTGGCTACGCCCACCAGGACCATGATGAGCCCGGCGGGGGCCCACTGCACTGAGGGGACCAGGATGGCCGGAAGGATCACCACCGACCCTCCGAAAACGTCCCAGAAGATCCCGTCCGGTTCCGGGCCGCGACCATGCATCAGTTTCCTGTGCAGGGCGTACGTGGTTGCTGCGGTTGCAAGAACCAGGGCTGCACCCCACAGGAGCATCACGGCGGGCATCGGACCACCTCCAGGCGACATCACGTTGCTTTGATTTCAGTATGCGCCAGTGCCTGCGTGGGCGCGAGGGGCCAGATTGTCGGACCCGGCGCGTAGCCTAGGCGCATGAGACTGAAAATGTGCAGCATCCACGTCAAGGACCCCGCAGCAGCTCACACGTTCTACACGGAGACCCTGGGCTTTGAGACGCTCATGGCAATGCCGGAGTACAACCTGTTCATCATCAAGGATCCCGGGGCGGACAACAGCAGTTCGCCTGGGCTGCTGCTGGAACCCAGCGACAACCCGATCGGTGCCAACTACATGAATGCCGTCTACGAGGCCGGGTTGCCTGCAGTGGTCCTGGGCGTGCCCGATGTGCAGGCCGAGTACCAGCGGTTGCTCGCGGCCGGCGTGACCTTCAAGGGGGAGCCCGCTGAGGACCCTTCCGGTGTCAGCGCAGTCTTTGACGACGGTTGCGGCAACTTCGTCCAACTTCACCAGGACTAGCCCGCCATAAAAAGCGGTGGCCGGGACCCAGGTCCCGGCCACTAAATGCTAAAGGTTACGCGTGGTCCCGCTTGGAGGCCTTGGGGGCGTCGCGCTTTGCTGCAGCGTTCTCCCTGGCTTCCTTGGTTGCTGCTTTCTTGTGGGCTTCGTCCTTAACGCGCTGGGCTTCGCTGCGGACCGCTGCGTGCGTGGCCCGTTCGGTGACCAGCCACTGCGGGGGAGACTGCAGCAGCTCGCTGATTTCCGCCGTCGTGAGCGCTTCTTCCACGCCGCCGCGGGCGAGGCCACTGATGGAGATGTTCAGCTTCTGCGCTACAACCGGGCGCGGGTGGGGTCCGTTGCGGCGCAGTTCGGCGAGCCACTCCGGCGGGTTGGCCTGAAGTTCGGCGAATTCGTCGCGGGAGATCGATGAATCCTGGAACTCCTGCGGTGTCGCCGGCAGGTAGATGCCGAGTTTCTTGGCAACTGTTGCCGGCTTCATGGACTGGGAGTCTTTGGGAGTCATGCTTCAAGGGTATCTGGCCGGTACTGTGAGTGTGTGCCAGCCGCTGAAGAATCACCCGAATCCGCCGAACCCCAACCGGGCCTCCGGTTCGCCTATGTTGCGGGGGTGACGCCTGGGAAATGGATCCGCAGGTGGGAAGAACGGATGCCCGAGTATCCGCTGCATGCGTTCATGTCCGACGACGCCGCCCAGCTTTCGGTGCTGCGTGACGGTTCCGCGGACCTTAGTTTTGTTCGGTTGCCCGTGGATCGTGAAGGCCTCAACGTCATCCCCTTGTATGAAGAGCAGCCGGTGGTGGTGGCTCCCAAAGGACACGAGATCTCCGTGTTCGAGGAAGTCGCCTTGGATGACCTTGCGGAGGAAAACTTCCTGGACATTGATGAAATGGGCGGTCCGGATATGGCGCTGCAGGTTGTTGCTTCAGGCGCGGGCCTGGCCATCTTGCCCATGTCCGTGGCCAGGCACCTGAACGTCAAGGACACCGTAATGCGCCGCTTGACCGGTGCTCCCGGAACGCAGATCGGCTTGGCCTGGCTGGTGGGGACGGATAACCCCGTCATCGAGGAATTTATCGGAATCGTGCGCGGCCGTACGGCGCAAAGCTCCAGGCAACCGTCTGCCCAGCAGGAGAAGCCCAAGAAGGCTCCCAAGCCGGATCGCCGCGGCGGTGGTCCCAAGAAGCCGGCTGTCGCACAGCGCTACGCCCCGAACCCGGACAAGGGCCGCGGCAAGGGTTCGCGCAAGAAGGGCAAGCGCTGACTAGTCCCCGTGGATTGCGGTCTGCTGCTGCTCCGACCGGTTGAGGTAAGCCAGCAGCAGGTCCCCGGCCTCTTCCAAGTGGCCGGCTTCCAGCGCTGAGCAGATCTGCTCGTTTTCCTTGAGCCAGTCACTGTAGAAGTGCGCGTTCATGGTGGCCTTGTGGAAGTACAGCCGCATTTCAGCCAGGATCTGGGCCATGATCGTGTTCAGCCGGTCACTCTCGGCCAAGGCTACGATCGCCCCGTGGAAGTGCTGGTTGGCGCTGCCGAGCCCTTCATTGTCGTCTGCTGCTGCTGCGCGCTTACCCTCCTCGACGGCGGCCCTGACGGCAGCAATGCGCTCCGGTGAGCCACCTGCGCGAATGGAGCTGACTTCGATGGCACGGCGGACGGTGTAGACATCGTGGATATCGCCGGCCTCCAGCGTTGCGACATAGACGCCCTTGTTGGGCTGGCGGAGGAGGAGCCGCTCACCGGCCAGTTCGGCGAAAGCTTCACGGACCGTATTCCGGGAGACGCCCAGATCCTCGGCGATGGTGGCTTCCGTGAGCTTGGAGCCCGGTACGAGGAAGCCCTCGGCCAGTTGATAACGCAGTTCTTCGGCGACGCGTTCAGCCACGGACGGAACCCGGAGCCGCATCCTGGCGCGGGCGCCATCAAAGCCAGCTTGTTCGCTTGATTCCTGATCTGCACTGGCCATGACACCAAAATTACACGATTGCCGAAATTCAGGATCGCTGGATTGTTGAACAATCCAGCAGTTTGGTGCATCCTTGATGTAACGCACATCACGAGGCAGGGATCACATCATGGCAATCATCGATCTGAACAGCGACGTCGGCGAGTCCTTCGGCCGCTGGACGCTTGGCGATGATGCGGCCATGTTTGAGTCGGTGTCCAGTGCCAACGTCGCGTGTGGATTCCACGCTGGCGACCCCAGCGTCATCCGCAGCACCTGCGCGAAGGCGGTGGAGGCCGGCGTCGTTATTGGCGCCCATGTCGGATACCGCGACCTTGCAGGCTTCGGCCGCCGCTTCATGGATATCAACCCCATGGAACTCGCGGACGACGTTGTGTACCAGATCGGAGCGCTGCAGGCGCTGGCTGCCACAACGGGAGCCCGCGTCCAGTACGTGAAACCCCACGGCGGTCTCTACAACGCGATCGCCAAGCACACCGCCCAGGCGCGTGCCGTCGTCGAGGCCGTGAAATCGGTAGACCCCAACCTTCCGATCCTCGGCCTCCCGGGCTCCGAAGTCCTCCGTCTCGCTGACGACGCCGGCCTACGAGGCGTTGCTGAAGCATTCGCGGACCGCGCCTACAACCCCGACGGAACCCTCGTCTCGCGCAACCAGCCGGGTGCTGTTCTGCACGATCCCGCCGAAGTTGCGGAGCACGTCCTGCGGATGGCCACCGAACAGTCCGTCAGGACCACGGACGGTTCCATTCTGAATATCCGCGCAGAAAGCATCTGCGTACACGGTGACTCACCCGGAGCCGTTGCCATGGCTACCGCGGTGAAATCCGCCCTGGCCGGTGCCGGCGTTACCGTCGGCTCGTTCCTCTAGCCCACCCCGGGCGCCCCGCACCATCCCTCATCCCCCCGGAGGTCATCATGACCAGCACCAACAACGCAGCCAAGGCAGCGACAAGGAAGCCGCCGCCCGGTGCGCTCAGGGCGTACGTCGCCAGCCTCACCGGCACCTCGCTGGAGTACTACGATTTCGCCATCTACTCAGTGGCGTCAGCACTCGTCTTCCCGAAGATCTTCTTCCCGGGCAATGACGAATTCGTTGCTCTGCTGCTCTCGTTCTCAGCATTCGCGGTGGGCTACTTGGCCCGTCCGATTGGCGGCGTCATCTTTGGCCGCCTGGGTGACAAGATTGGCCGTAAGTACGTCCTCGTTTTCACCCTTATCCTCATCGGGGTGGCAACTGTGCTCATCGGAGCGCTTCCGGACTACTCAGTCATCGGCGTCGCAGCCCCGACCATTCTTGTGCTGTTGCGCCTGGCCCAGGGGATCGGCGTCGGCGGCGAATGGGGCGGCGCTGTCCTCCTGTCGAGTGAATTCGGTGACCCCGACAAGCGTGGTTTCTGGTCCTCGGCAGCCCAGATCGGCCCGCCGGCGGGCAACCTGATGGCCAATGGCGTCCTTGCCATCCTGGCCGCCACCCTCAGCGACCAAGCCTTCCTTTCATGGGGCTGGCGTGTGGCTTTCCTCGCTTCAGCGCTTTTGGTGGTGTTCGGCCTGATTATCCGCCTCAGGCTCGAGGAAACCCCAGTGTTTAAGGCCATCCAGGCCCAGGGGGACCGTCCCAAAGCTCCGATTAAGGAAGTCTTCACCACGCAACCCAAGGCGTTGGTGGCTGCAGCACTCTCACGCGTTTGCCCCGACATCCTGTACGCGCTGTTCACGGTGTTCGTTGCCGTTTACGCCACCAAGCAGCTTGGCATGACCACGGGCAACGTCTTGTCCGCCATCCTGATCGGTTCCGCCTTCCAGCTCTTCCTGATCCCGATGGCCGGGGCGCTGACCGACCGCTTCAATCGTCGCTGGGTCTACGGCATTGCCGCAGCAGCGACCGCAGCCTATATTCCCCTGTTCTTCCTGATGATCCAGGGCAAGTCCGTCGCAATGCTGACTATCGGCACCGTGATCGGTTTGGCACTTCACGCCTTCATGTACGGCCCCCAAGCAGCCTTTATCACCGAGCAGTTCCCGGCCCGGCTCCGCTACGCGGGCAGCTCGCTGGCTTACACGTTGGCGGGCGTGATCGGTGGAGCGGTCGCACCCATCATCTTCACGGCCCTCTACGGTGCCGCGGGCGGTGGCTGGTACTTGATTGCCGTTTACATCCTCGTTGCGGCAGTTGTCACGATCGTCGGCATGCTCCTGGGCCGCGACCCCAAGCCTGAAGAAGACGTTCGTTTGATGCAGGGGACGCACGCTCAGCCGGCGGCGTAGCGAAAAGATGGAAACCGTGATGCACACGACCACCGCAAAAAGGGTTCGATCGGTTCGTCCGGTCGGCACCCGGGCTGTACTGGCCGAACTGGATGGGCTGCAGGATGTCCTCGCCCTGCAGGACATGCTCAACAAGGCGCCGTTGCCGGGGCAGGTGGACGTTCTTGCCGCCGCCGAAACGGTGATGGTGGTTGGTGAGTCCGCAGCGGCCACCCGCGCCATCGGCGCCCGGCTCCTGGAGTTGGAACTCACCGCGCCGGAAGTCACTGATTCCGGCTTGGTGGTTATCGACACCGTGTACGACGGCGACGACCTCGCCGATGTCGCGGAGCTGACCGGCCTGAGCGTGGACGGCGTTGTCGCCGCGCACACGGGCCAGATCTGGACAGTGGCCTTTGCAGGCTTCGCACCCGGTTTCGGCTACATGGTGGGCGAAAATGAAGCACTCACGGTTCCCCGCCGTTCTTCACCACGCACAGCGGTTCCTGCGGGATCCGTGGCCCTCGGTGGACAATACTCGGCCGTTTATCCTCGCCGTTCCCCCGGTGGGTGGCAGTTGATCGGCCGGACCGGGGCCAGAATGTGGGATCTGGAACGGTCCCAACCTGCCTTGGTTCGTCCGGGCGACCGGGTGCAGTACCGGGCGGTCCGCGAGGTTGTGGTGGCTGGTGCCGCACCGGCGAGCGAGCCTGAAAAGGAGCACCACCCTGACTCGGGTCTTCGAATTCTGAATCCGGGTGCGCAGAGCCTCATCCAGGACCTGGGCCGCCGCGGCTTTGGTCCGCTGGGTGTCTCTGCTGCGGGTGCCCTGGACCGGGCTTCACTGCGACGGGCCAATCGGTTGGTGGGCAATGGTTCCTCGGCCGCGGCCATTGAGAGCGTCAATGGCGGGCTCACTATCGAGGCGGTCGGTGACCAGGTGATTGCTGTGGCAGGTGCGCCGACGACGCTGGCTATCCAGTCGCCGTCGTGGGTTGAGCCTGAGCTCGGCGACGCGCAGCGTACCGTTCCAATGTCCACGCCTTTCGCGTTGCTCGACGGCGAAGTACTCACGCTGGGTGCCCCGGAGTCCGGCTTCCGAAACTATGTGGCGATCCGTGGCGGAGTGGACGTTCCTGAAGTCCTGGGTAGCCGTTCGGCGGACACGATGTCCGGGATCGGCCCGGCTCCCTTGGTCATCGGGCAGGTGCTCCCGGTGGGTGGGGCCACCGTCTCCACGGCGGTTGGCAGCCCCGAACTGCAACCGGATTTCCCGGGCACAGGTGTCACGGAGCTGGACGTAGTTCCCGGACCGCGGGCCGACTGGTTTGACCAGGCGGCGCTCGATTCGCTGTGCGGCCAGGAGTGGGTAGTCACGCCGCAGTCCAACAGGGTGGGCATGCGCTTGGACGGCACCCCGCTGGAGCGTAGCCGCGAAGGCGAACTCCCCAGCGAAGGCACCATGGCCGGAGCCCTTCAGATCCCACCCGCAGGACTGCCGGTGCTGTTCCTGGCGGACCACCCCATTACTGGCGGCTATCCGGTGATCGGAGTGGTGCGCGACGAACATCTGGACCGCGCCGCGCAGGTCCCTATTGGCGGACGTATCCGCTTCCGGTTCGTCCCGGATTCAACGACTTTTACGAAGACCCCAGAGAAGTGAGTATTTGATGCGCAAGGTCCTGATCGCGAACCGTGGCGAAATCGCCGTCCGCGTCGCCCGTGCCTGCGACGACGCCGGGATTGCCTCGGTAGCCGTCTACGCGGACATCGACGCAGATGCCATGCACGTTGGCACTGCCGACGAAGCCTTCAGCCTGGGCGGGAACTCTCCGGCTGACACCTACCTGAACATCGGGAAGCTGCTCGCCGTAGCGGAGCAGTCCGGCGCGGACGCCGTCCACCCCGGATACGGTTTCCTTTCCGAGAACGCCGAATTCGCGCAGGCAGTGCTCGACGCCGGACTTGAGTGGATTGGTCCCTCGCCGGAGTCGATCCGACAGTTGGGCAACAAGATCACGGCCCGCGAGATCGCCGTCCGTGCCGGAGCGCCCCTGGTTGCAGGCAGCGACGGTCCGGTTTCCTCGGCCGCAGAGGCCCGGGCTTTTGCCGAGGAACACGGACTCCCCATCGCCATCAAGGCTGCCTTTGGTGGTGGTGGCCGCGGATTGAAGGTGGTTCGCGAACTCGCCGAGGTGGAGGAAGCCTTCGATTCCGCCGTCCGTGAAGCCGTGGCCGCATTCGGTCGCGGGGAATGCTTCGTAGAACAGTACCTGGACCGGCCGCGCCACGTTGAAGCCCAAATCATTGCGGATGTCCATGGCAACGTGGTTGTCGTGGGCACGCGTGACTGCTCCCTTCAGCGCCGTCACCAGAAACTCGTGGAGGAGGCCCCCGCGCCCTTCCTGAGCGACGCGCAACGAAACAGTATCTACAGTGCGGCCAAGGCGATCGTCCGCGAAGCCGGCTATTACGGTGCCGGAACAGTGGAGTTCCTGGTCTCGGCGGATGGCGCCGTAGCTTTCCTCGAGGTCAATACCCGCCTCCAGGTTGAGCACCCCATCACGGAAGAAACCGCTCGGATCGACCTTGTGCAGGAGCAGTTCCGGATCGCTGCAGGTTTGCCGTTGAGCATTACCGAGGATCCCGTGGCGCGAGGGCACTCCTTCGAGTTCCGCATCAACGCCGAGGACGTGGGCCGCGGGTTCCTGCCCTCACCAGGCACCGTGTCTCTCTTCGAAGCGCCCACCGGGCCGGGCATACGTTTGGACAGCGGTGTACGCTCCGGCTCGTTCGTCGCGCCGCAGTTCGATTCGCTGTTGGCCAAGCTGATCGTCACTGGAGCAGATCGACAGCAGGCGCTGCGCCGTGCCCGCCGGGCCCTCGCCGAAATCAACATCACTGGGCTGGCCACTGTCCTGCCGTTCCACCGGGCCGTCCTGGAGTCCGACGACTTCACATCCGTTGCCGGGCTCAGAGTGCACACGCGATGGATCGAAACCGACTTCGCGGACAAAATCCCCGTGGACCCCGAGTACAACGTGGTGGCCCCGGACGGAGAACGACGAACGATCACTGTTGACGTCGACGGAAAACGGCTCGCCGTAGGGCTTCCGGCTGATTTGTTGGATGGCTGGGCCCGTTCCGGGCAAGGGGTGCCGGCCTTTTCCGCATCGACCGATACGCCGGGTTCTGTCTCCCGCATCGGAGACGCACCCGCCGAATCCGCACTGGTCTCCAGCATGGCCGGCACGGTGGTGAAGTGGCTCGTAGAACCGGGCGCTGACGTTACCGAGGGTGATCCCTTGGTTGTCCTGGAAGCAATGAAGATGGAAACCCAGGTTCCCGCACACCGCACGGGCACGCTGTCAGAGGTAGTGTCGGCCGCCGGCGGGGTTGTCACGGCGGGCGCTGTACTGGCCCACATCGAGTAGGACCCCCCGTAGATCCGTTGCTGCCCCGCTGATCCGTCGCTGGGCAGCAACGGAGCAGCGGCTTGGCAACGAACCAGGAGCCCCTGGGCAGTAGGACTAGGACGTAACGGCTACGCCCAGCACGCTGTCCAGGAGGCCGTTGCGGAACTTGCCTGTGGGGTCGTTTGCCTGGACCAGCGTGCGGAAGTCCTCGAAACGGGGGTAGAGAGCGGCAAAGTCGTACTGGCCGGGCGTGAAGAGTTTGCCCCAGTGCGGCCGGGCACCGAACGGACGCAGCGCTTCCTCGAGTTCGGGGAGGACCGCCTCCACCTCCGTCTGCAGGGGCTTCCATGTGAAGTGCAGCGCTACGCTTTGCTGCTGGTAGAAGGGGCTGAGCCAGAACTCATCCGCGGCCACTGTCCGGATTTCGGAGATGAACAACAGCGGCGCCAACGTGTCTGCCAGGCCCCGTACGGCCTGTAATGCCGCAGGTGCCTGGTCCAGCGGCAGCAGGAACTCGCTCTGGAGTTCCTCGCCGTTGCTGGGTGTGAATTCGTGCCGGAAGTGGGGCAACCGGTCAAGCCACTTTCCGGCGACGTCCAGCTGCTCAGTGCAGTTCTCGGCGGACATGTCCGGCAGGGGATGCAGCGCCGCCGTTGCGGCCGTCCCGCCGAACAGCTCCGCGAGGGGAGCTTCGGTGTCCAGCGCCTTGAACCACACCTGCGGGATGGCCTCTCCTGTGTAATTCGTGAAGAAGCTGACGCTGTAGGCGCTGGAGGCAATGGTGTGGAAGTTCGCCAGGACGCCGTCCCAGGACAGATCGGTGAGGACCCTCTGGCGGACGTCGTAGCTGGGCCTGACGGCAAGTTCCAAGCCGGTCACAATGCCCAGGGCTCCCACGCCCACCACGCTGGCGAGGAATTCGTCGTCGTCCGCGGTGAGCGTTACCAGCTCGCCGGAGGCGCGTACAAGGTCAACGCCCACGACGGCGGCAGCCAGGGAGGGGTTGTTGACCCCACTGCCGTGCGTGCCTGTTTGGATAGCACCGGCGACGGAGATGTGGGGAAGCGAGGCGAGGTTGTGAATGGCGTATCCCTGTTCCTCGAGCGCGCGGCCGAGCGCTCCGTAGCTGATCCCGCCGCTGACCTTGACGGTCCCTTTGTCTTTGTTGAGGACAACTTCCTGGGGCAGGGCGTCGAGCAGGATGTGGGTACCGTCCGTGTCGGCGACGGTGTTGAAGGAGTGCCGGGAGCCGAGAGCCTTGATGCGGGACGCATTGGCGACGAGCTCCTGCAGTTCGCCAACCGACGTGGGGCGGTGTACTTCCGTGGAGGAGTACTCGAGGTTTCCTGCCCAGTTCTTCATTGAATGATCTTCCACCTTGGGATACGGATAACTCCCGTAATTGTTAACGTTCTCAACTAATTGCGTCAAGGGGAGTCCATCTGGTTGAAGATAGAGTTCAGGAAATGCGCTGTCTACCAGGAGTCGCCCCGTGAGCAAGGGATCCAAGCCCACCATCCGTGACGTTGCGATGGCGGCGGACGTTTCACTGACCACGGTGTCCTACGTGCTCTCGGGCCGGCACGGCGGCACAACCCGGATCAGCCAGCCCACCCAGGACCGGGTGCTGGCGGCGGTCAAAGAGTTGGGTTACGTGCCAAATCAGGCTGCCCGGGGAATGCGCCGGGGCAAGACGGACGTAGTGGCAGTGGCGATCGGCAACCTTGACTGGCCGTGGGACCGGGCCCTGGCAACAGCGGCCGCAAGAATCCTGCCCGAGCATGGGTTCCAGCCTGTGATCCTGCTGGGCGAAGATTGGCGTAAGTTCATGATGTCCGGCGGCGCTGACGGTGTGATTATCGGTTTCTTCCCGGAAGCAACGTCCCAGGACCAAACGGTTACGGAGCTGGCCCGGCGCGGGGTTGCCCAAGTGGTGATCTCGGGAACCATGGAACCCCAGGGATTCGACGTCCTGGCCCCCGAATCAGAGGCTGGGCTGAGGGAGTGCATGGAGTTCCTCACCGCGTCCCACCGCAGGATCGCCTGCATCCGCAGGGCCCACCCGGAAGGCCGCCGGAAGAGCCGCTACGCTGCCTATGCTGCCGGGCTTGAGAGGGCCGGCATTCCGCTCGACGAGTCTTTGGTCAGGACGTCGAACCACCACCCGGCTACCGCATACCAGTCGGCGATCGAGCTGCTCCAGATGCCCAACCGGCCCACGGCCATGATCTGCACGGACGACATGGAGGCGTTGCAGGCCATCCGCGCCGCCTACCGGCTTGGCCTCCGGGTGCCCGAAGATATCCAGATAGTCGGAGTGGGTAACTCGACGGAGGGCCAGGAATACGATCCCCCGTTGACCACCGTGGGGCCGGAGCCGATCTTCGAAAAGGTGGTCCATATGTTGCTGGACCGCCTGGCAGGTACCACTCCCGCGGCCGGTGTCCGGGTGGCCTCGCCGTGGACGTTGCATCGGCGCGGCACCACCCAGGGTTAGTCCTTCAGCGGACGGCGGGCCAGCCAGGCAGCGACAATCGCGCCGGAAATGTTGTGCCACAGGGAGAACACGGCCGACGGCAGCGCGGCCAGTGGGCTGAAGTGTGCTGTGGCCAGCGTGGCAGCCAGGCCGGAGTTCTGCATGCCTACCTCGAAGGCCAGGGCGCGGCGCGCCTTGTCGTCCAGGCGACCGAGCTTGCCGGCCAGGTAGCCAAGGCCAAGGCCGAAGCCGTTGTGGAGGACAACTGCCAGGAAGACGATCGCGCCCGCGGCAACGATCTTGCTGGCGCTGCCCGCCACGACGATTGCGACGATCAGGGAAATCACGACGGCGGATGCCCAGGGAAGTACCGGAAGAACCTTTGCGACGAGCTTCGACAGGAACAATCGGGCAAGCAGGCCTGCGATGACCGGCAGCAACACGGTCTTCACGATGTCCAGGACCATGGCCCCGGCGTCGATGTGCAGGAAGGAGCCGGCAAGGAACAACGTCAATGCGGGGGTCACGATGGGGGCGATCAGCGTCGAAACCGAAGCCACAGCGACTGACAGGGCCACATCACCCTTGGCCAGGAATGCCATGACGTTGGAGGCGGTTCCGGACGGGGCGCAGCCCACCAGGATGAGCCCGACGGCCAACTCCGGCGGCAACTGCAGCAGGACAGCGATCAGCCAGCCCGCGCCGGGCATGATCACGTAGTGCGCAATGATGCCGAGTGCCACAGCCCATGGCCGGCGGGCCACCGAGGCAAAGTCCGGCGGGGTCAGCGTGAGACCCATGCAGAACATGATGACGCCCAACAGGTACGGGACCGCGACACCCATGGGTTTGAACAGGTCTGGAATGAGGAACCCGAGAACACCGGCAACCACCACCAGGAGCGGGAACACCGTCACGGCGATACGCGCAATCTTCGCCTCAGCGGCAAGAGCTGCGTTTGCGGGTTCTTCGGTTTCTGGCGGGGTATTGGTTGCCTCAAGCATTCACCCATGCTCACATTTGCCGCGCGACAGGGACGACTTCGTTACATTCGCGAAGGTGTATATGTCAGATGACCGTCGTCTCACCCCAGTCGCGTCAGGAGTTGAGCTTCCCTGCGAGGCGCTCCCGCATTCGTACGCTGGCCTCGTTGAGTCCGATGAACTCCACCTCACGCCCGTGGTTCCGATACTTCTCAGTCACCGAATCGAGCACAGCCACCGTGGACGCGTCCCAGATGTGCGAACCGTGGAGGTCAATGATCACGCGATCTATGCCCTCTGAGGAATCCTTCGCATAGTCGAACTGCGTGTAGAGATCGTTGGACGAGGCGAAGAACAATTCGCCATTTACCGTGTACGTCGCCACTGTCTCGCCATTAAGCTCCAGTTCGGTCCGCTCAACTGTCGCGAAATGGGCCACCCGCCGCGCAAACAGCACCATTGCCGTCAAAACGCCGACGCCGACCCCCACCGCCAGATTGTGCGTCGCCACCACAGCGGCGACGGTAATCAGCATCACCGCAGTCTCCGATTTCGGCAGGCGCTTCAGGGTTGAAAGCCGCACGGAATGCCAGTCGAAGGTGATCAGCGAAACGAAGATCATCACGGCCACCAAAGCCGCCATGGGGATCATTCCCACAACGCCACCCAAAGCCACCACCAGCACCAGCAGGAAGACGCCCGCCAGGAACGTGGACAACCGGCTGCGTGCACCCGAGCCTTTGACGTTGATCATGGTTTGCCCGATGACCGCGCACCCGCCCAGGCCGCCCAGGAACCCGGTGACGATGTTTGCCACGCCTTGGCCCCACGAGACCCGGGTCTTGTTGGACCGGGTGTCGGTGATGTCGTCCACCAGCTTGGCGGTCATGAGGGACTCCAGCAAGCCCACCAAGGCCATGGACAGCGCGAACGGCGCAATGATCTGGAACGTCTCCAGGGTCAAAGGAACGTTAGGCAGGAAGAAGCCGGGGAGACTGTCCGGGAGTTCGCCTTTGTCACTGACCGTGGGCACGTCGATGCCACCGATGACGGTGACCACCGTGATCAGCACTATTGCCACCAGCGGCGCGGGAATGGCTGTGGTCACCCGGGGCAAGCCAAACACGATCACCAACCCCACCACCACGATGGGGTAGACCATCCACGGCACATTGAAGAGTTCCGGCATTTGTGACATGAACACCAAGATGGCCAGTGCATTCACGAAACCGATCATCACCGAACGCGGGATGAAACGCATCAGGCGCGTCACCCCCAGCACCGCCAGGATGATCTGGAAAACCCCGGCCAGGATGATCGTGGCAATCAGGTAGTCGAGTCCGTGTTCCTTCATCACCGGAGCGATCACCAATGCCACGGCGCCGGTTGCCGCGGAGATCATGGCGGGACGGCCCCCTACCAGTGCGGTGACCACGCCCATGGTGAATGAAGCAAACAGGCCGATCCTCGGATCCACACCCGCAATCACGGAGAATGCGATGGCCTCGGGGATGAGTGCCAAAGCCACCACGAGTCCGGCGAGGGACTCCGTCAGCAGGCGGCGGGGCGAACGGAAAGTCACCCGCAGTGACATGAGTTGCTCGGGAGTCATGGGTCCTTACAGGGGCAGTCTTTTACAAAGCAGTCTGACGGTAGCGCTCAATCTGCTTAAGACGCCGCTGGAGGCTGTCGCGCCGCGGGTGCGGAACGACGTCGGGCGCCTCGGCGGTGAGATCAATGTGTTCGGTTCCGTACTGCCACAGCAGGAGGTCATCCAGGAGGCGGTCGGGGCCGGGGGAGTAGCGGTGGTCCAGGGCCTTGCGGACCTCGGTGATCCGGTTGGCGCTGAGCAGCCCAGCCAATTCCACGGTCTTGGTCAGTCCGTGGGCGGCAAGCAGCTCGGCGGCCCATCCCCAGTCGTCATCAACTTTACGGTCAACGTGGGGAAGGAGCGTCCGCCAGACGTCACGAACCCGGTTGGGAGTCAGGGGCGAACCGCCCTCACCCTCCAGGTCCCAATAGCTGCGGACTTCCTCGTAGCGCTCATGGAGATCGGCGAAGGCGCTCTCCACCGTTTCCAGCATCGCGGCGGTAGCGGTGAACTGGCGGTCGAAATGGGGGGTCCAGGCGCGCGGATCTTCGGCCTTGAAACGGATGTCGTGCTCGATCTCGCTCCAGGCATGCGCGAACACGGTCCGGATCTGGCACTCGAAGAAGTAGCTGCCGTTGGCTGGCATGTCCGGATTGAAGACGTGCTGGTACTCCTTGACGGCCTCGTTCTGGATAGTGCGCAGGATCAGGTGGCGACTGGAGTAGCCGTAGGTCCCGGACTCGATGGAGCCGATGTCCTTCTCGCGGTCGCCACGGCAATCGAAGAGCTGGCGTTGCCGCTTGATGATGTTGGCCACCGCAGCGTTTTCGGCGGGCAGTTTGGTGATGACACGGATGCCCACCATGTCGTTCAAAGTGCGGAAAGGGTCCGGGAACTTCAGCACCCGCGGACCGCCCGGCTCCAAGGGATCATCCGTCCGGGAAATCTTTTCCCGGAACGACTCAACCGTCTTGGTGCGGCCCGTGACGAACAAAGGCGTGACCTCGGCGTCGTTCAGCATGTCCCTCAACGTGAGCAGGACATCGCGGGTAACCCGCTTAAGGGCAGGGCGAACCCGCTCATAGAGGGCCACGTTCGCGTCCACTGCGTCGCGCTGGTCCTGGTCCAGGCTGTCCCAATTGCTTGCCATGCCCCCAGCTTACGGGTCGGGTCCGACACTGAACCGGGCCACTCGCCGTCGGGGTGCCCCTAGCCAAACTTCCGGATCGTCACGATAGGCTCAGTACAAAGGAGGGCGCAATGTTGCGGCACAAGTACAGCTACGGCGAACACCCCAGTCAGTGGGGCGAACTCTTCATACCTGAACCGAACAATGGGAACCATCGCGGCGCATCAGCAGCTGCCGGTGGAGTCGCCGTTGTGATCCATGGCGGCTACTGGCGCTCGCAGTACGGTGCGGAGCTCGGTGAGCCTCTTGCGCGGGACCTTGCAGCGCACGGCATCACGGCCTGGAACCTTGAATACCGGCGGGCAGGGAACGGCGGTGGTTGGCCCCATACTTTCGAGGACATCCTGGCCGGCATCGACTATCTGTCCGAAATCGCGGGCGACCATGACCTCCAACTGGGCAAAGTGGTGGCACTCGGGCACTCGGCCGGTGGCCACCTTGCTGTCTGGGCCGCTGGTCGCGAGCGGCTTTCGGCCATAGGAACTCCCGACGCCGACCGCCAGCTGGTGCGCTCACCCGAGGACAACGCGGTGCACCTGACGGGGGTCGTCAGCCAGTCCGGCCTGCTCAACCTTGCGGCCGCCGAGAAACTCAACCTCAGCAACGGCGCAGTCTGCAACCTCATGGGCGGCGATTCGGCCAGATTCCCCAAACGGCATAAATATGCGGATCCCATGAGTTTGCTGCCCATCAACGTCCCCGTCTATGCCGTGCACGCCACGGAAGACGAGGACGTTCCTGCAAGCCAGTCCGAGGCCTACGTTGCCGCGGCCACGGCCGCCGGAAGTGCGGCCCAGCTGCTGCGCGTGCCCGGCGACCATTTCGACCTGATCGATCCGAAGGCAGTGGCCTACAAGAAGTGCCGCGAGCTGGTGCAGCGATTGCTCTCGTAATTGTTGGGATGCGGCGGCTCCGCTCTGGCAGAGTGGTCCCATGCTGACTGTCATTGGTGAAGCCCTGGTCGACGTCGTTCAACGCTCCTCGGGAATCGAGGCGCACGTTGGCGGGAGCCCGCTCAACGTGGCAGTGGGGTTGGCGCGCCTGGACCATCCCGTCCAGTTCATCGGGCGTTACGGTCGCGACGCTTACGGCGACTCGGTCGCCGCGCACCTGCGCTCAAGTTCGGTGATGGTGCCGCTTCCGCCGGACGACAAACCCACCAGCGTCGCCACCGCAGAGATCGACGACGACGGCGCCGCCACCTACGCGTTCGACCTCGCCTGGGAGCTGCCCGGACTAGCCGCGCGGTTGCCCCTCATGCTGCAGGGCGCCACCCTGCTCCACACAGGTTCCATCGCCACTGCGTTGGAGCCCGGCGCCGCGGAGGTGCTTGCCGCCGTCGAGCATGCCCACCCGGGCAGCACCATCAGCTTCGATCCCAACTGCCGGCCAAGCATCATCACGGACGTCGACTACGCGCGTACGCAAGCCGAACGCTTCGTGGTGTTGTCCGACGTCGTGAAGGCCTCTGACGAGGACCTCGAATGGCTGTATCCCGGCGTCGATCCCACGGAATCGGCGCGCCGTTGGTTGACCCTGGGTGGCGAAGAAGGACCCGCTTTGGTGGTGGTGACGCGTGGTTCACGCGGGCCGTGGGGAATCACGCGCGCCGGGGAAACCCAGGTGCCCGCGCCCGCCGTGAACGTTGTGGACACCGTCGGTGCGGGGGACTCGTTCATGGCCGGGTTGCTCTCCGCGATTGTGGACCACGGGCTGGACGGGGCACAGAACAGGGACGCGCTGCGGGCCATGCCTGCCGAGACCCTGGCCGCGATCATGGATCATGCAACGCGTGCTGCCGCCGTCACGGTGTCTCGTGCGGGGGCCAACCCGCCGACGCGGGCCGAGCTCAACCAAGGTGCCGCTTAGGCCCTAGCCTGCCCCGTGCCCTGCGGCCACCTCTTCACCGGCTTTCACCGGACCCGGTGGAGTGCCCTCGCCAAACGGGTTGCCGCCAAGGGCCTCGCGTCCATGGTCGGTGAGCCATCCGGAGAGGTCGGGGCCCGCGGGAACGATCTGCGTGGGGTTAATGTCCTCGTGCACGATGTAGTAGTGCTGCTTGATCTGCACGAAGTCGATGGTGTCCCCGAAGCCTGGTGTCTGGAACAAGTCCCGTGCGTAGCCCCACAGGGCAGGCATTTCGCTGAGCTTGTTCCGGTTGCACTTGAAGTGGCCGTGGTAGACGGAATCGAAGCGGGCCAGCGTGGTGAAGAGCCGGACATCGGCCTCGGTGATGGTGTCGCCCACCAGGTAGCGCTGGGTCGTCAACCGTTCCTCCAGCCAGTCCAAGGCTGTCCACAACCGTTCGTAGGCGGCGTCGTAGGCTTCCTGTGAGCCCGCGAATCCGCACCTGTACACGCCGTTGTTCACCTCAGTGAAGACGCGCCTGTTGACCAGGTCGATCTCCTCCCGCAGGTGTTCCGGATACAGTTGCGGCGCACCCGGGCGGTGGAATTCCGTCCATTCGGTGGAGAAGTCCAGAGTGATCTGGGGGAAGTTGTTGGTGACTACTGCCCCGCTGGGGACATCCACGATGGCCGGAACAGTGATGCCGCGGGGGTAATCCGGGAAGCGGCGGAAGAACGCGTCCTGCAGGCGCTCAATGCCCAGCACAGGATCCTTGCCGTCCGGATCCAGGTCGAACGTCCAGGAGCGGGCGTCGTGCGTGGGTCCTGGCTGACCGAGGCTGATGACGTCTTCCAGCCCGAGGAGCCTGCGGACAATCACAGTTCGGTTGGCCCACGGGCACGCCCGCGCTGCGATCAGGCGGTAGCGTCCCGGCTCGACAGGCCAGCCCTGTTCTCCGTTGGGCCCGGTGGATCCATCGCGGGTTATGCGGTCCTCGATGTAATTCGTGTCCCGGTTGAACTCACCGCCGGTGACATACGCGCCGAGGGTGCTGTGCTCTTCGACTTCGCTGGTCTTCTCAGTCATTGCCCCAGACTATGCTGCCTTCGCGTGTTCGCGCCCACGTAGACTGGCATGATGCGGCTCGTAGCAAGTGATATTGACGGCACCATCCTCGGTCACGACGGCAAAATCAGTGACCGGACCATCAAGGCATTCCAGGCGTGCCGTGACGCAGGGGTGGAACTGGTCTTCGTCACGGGCCGGCCGCCGCGGTGGCTTTACCCGCTCCAGGAGCAGCTCGGTCACAGCGGAATCGTGATCTGTTCCAACGGCGCAGTTGTGTGGGATTTGGAAACCGAAAAGGCCCTTTCCTCCTGCGTCCTGGACTCCGGGTCAGTCTTCGAGGCCCGCCGCATCATCAAGTCCATCAGGCCCGATGCCTTGTTCGCCGTCGAAACCCTGACAGGTTTCCAGCTGGAGCCGGGCTTCATCGAGAACGAAACCAGTGAGCTGCTTGCCGAGTTCACCCCCCGGCCGTTGGACGAGACGCTGACGGCGGATGACGCCGTCGTAAAGTTCCTGGCGATCACCCGCAAGGGCACCCCGGACGATTTCCTTGCCGAAGTGCAACCAGCAGTCGCCCATTTGGTGAGCACAACGCACTCGGCCCCGCGCACGGCGATGCTGGAAATGTCCGTCCAAGGCATCAACAAAGCCGTCACGCTGGCCAAGTACGCCGAGTCGCTGGGGATCGAGGCCGCGGACGTTGTGGCGTTCGGGGATATGCCCAACGACATTGAGATGCTTCGCTGGGCAGGTCACGGCTACGCGATGGCCAGCGGACACCCGGAGGCCATTCTTGCCGCCGGCCAGCAGGCTCCCCACTTCGACGACGACGGCGTGGCCCAGGTCCTTGAGGCGAAACTCACCGAACAGCGGGTCTAGTTTTCGGGCAGCGCTGGTAATGTCCGATTTCTGCCAGACATCTGATGGGGCGGCTGGTGGAATTGGGTTTATGAATCCAGAACAAAACCACGTCGCGGCCCTCTTTCGATCCTTCCACACCAGCCAAAAGCCCATGGCGCTTAGCAACGCCTGGGATGTTGCCAGCGCAGTCATCACCGAGGCCGCGGGCGCACAAGCGGTAGCTACTACCAGTGCGGGCATCGCCTGGTCCTTGGGCCTGCCCGACGGCGACCGGCTGGGCCGCGAACGAGCCGTGGCGGTGGTTGCCGGCATCGTTAATGCAGTAAACGTCCCTGTGACCGCTGACATTGAGGGCGGCTACTCCGAGACGCCGGACGGAATTGCCCGAACGGTCAAGGACATCCTGGCGGCGGGTGCCGTGGGCATCAACATTGAAGATGGATCCCGTGATCCCTCGGAATTCTGCGCACGGATCTCTGCCGCCCGGGAAGCGGCACAGGCAAAGGGCCGGGACCTATTCATCAACGCGCGCACGGATGTGTTCCTGGCCGGCGTTGGCTCTGTGGACCAGCAAGTCGACGAGGTCCTGGCCAGGGCGGAGAAGTACGTGGCAGCAGGCGCCGACGGCATCTTCGTCCCGGGAGCATCAGACGCGGATACCATCGCCAGGTTAGCCGACGGCATATCGGTCCCCGTCAACGTCATGGTGGGCGCGGGCTCGCTCAGTGTCGCTGAACTGGGAAAGCTGGGTGTGGCCCGCCCGGGTCAGTCTCGGTTCCAGCATTGCGCAGGCCGCCTATGCCGTTGCCCAGCGTGCTGCGGAAGAGCTGAATTCCGCGGGCACTTACAACTCAGTAGTGAATGCCCTCGATTATGGCTCCTTGAACCAACTGTTGGCGGGCAGGAGCAGCTAGCCCGTCACGGGTGCCGCACGCCCTCGCCAGCCAGCAAAGCGCGGTAGCCCTCCTTGTACGTGGGAAAGGTGAGTTCGACGCCGGTGGCCCGCACACGCTTGTTTGAACAGCGCTTATCGCCGGGGCCGGCGTCGGACGCGCCGCCGGGTGCCGCCGTCGGGGGTTCCGGGCATCCCAGTTCGGCAGCGAGAAACCGCATCACCTCGCCCATTTCTGCCGCATGGTCGTCAACGCCTACGTACACCTGATCCGGCTTCTGATCCATGGTGGTGAGGTGGACGATCATGGTTGCGGCGTCGTCCCTGTGGATGCGGTTGGTGTGCCGGGGCTGGGCGGGAATGACGGCTTGTCCGGTGCGCACCTGGTCAATCAGCCGAGTGCGTCCCGGCCCGTAGATGCCGCCGAGCCGCAAGGAAATAGCCTCTGTGCCGGTGCCTCGGGTCCGGTCGAACAGCAATTCTTCGGCCTCCACCAGCACCTTTCCACTGAAGCGCGTCGGCTCCGTAGCCGTGGACTCGTCCACCACAGCCCCACCGGAATCTTTATACACAGCCGTGGAGGAGACGAAGAGGATCCGGCGCGGCTCGATGGATTGCCGGTCCAGCGCATCCAAAACGTTGCGTGTCCCGTCCAGGTAGGCCGCGCGGTAGGCCTCCTCGGTGGAGGTATCGGCTGCCACGGCAATCACCACAATGTCCACGTCCGAGGGCAACTCCGGCAGGCCCTTGGCAAGGTCGGCGTGCATTCCACGAATGTGGGGCGGCAGCTTTTCGGGCGACCGGCGCAGGCCAACGACCTCACGCCCAGCGTCGGCGAAGCGAAGGCCGGCTTCCGTTCCGAGGTCGCCGCAGCCGGCAATCAATACAGTCATGCCCCTAGTTTGGCAGGCTGCAGCTGTCACCGAGTTCCCAGCCTCCATACAACCAGCGTTCACGTGGCACCCGTAGGCTTTCAGCCACGGACTTGTTAGCTCGTCGAAGGTGCAGGGGAACCATGGCAAAGCGTAGGATCAACGATTTCAACAATGCGCCGTTGCGGCGCATCGAACCGGACCACCACTGGCGCTCGTTGCGTCAGGGCGACCGCGTCAAGGTCACGCTCACCCCCGGTTACGAATCTGCAGGCGTGGTGGACGCCGTCACCGGCGACGCCACTGCGGTGTGGGTGGAGCTCGACGGCGGTCGCGGCCGCACGCTGGTGCACGTCAGCGACGGCGTTGCGATAGTTCCGCACGAGGCCTGACCCAGTTCGTCGGGGCGGACGTCGGCTACGCTACGGGTGTGATGCTGCCCTATTTCCTCCGCAAGGACGGTTCAGTAGGCCCTTTGGCCTTCGCGCACCGAGGTTTCTCGTTGGACGGCTTGGAGAATTCCATGTCCGCCTTCAAGGCTGCAGTGGAATTGGGGACTGCGCACCTGGAAACGGACGTGCACACCACGCTGGACGGCGTGGTCCTGGTTTTCCACGACCCGTCCCTGGATCGCGTGACTGACTCCGGGGGCACGATTTCTTCTATGACCGCCGCGGAGGTTGCCAAGGCGCGCATTGGTGGGGTGGAGCCGGTGCCAACGTTCGACGAGCTGGTCACCTCGTTGCCCGACGCCCGGCTGAACCTGGACGTCAAGGACTGGAACTCGGTGCGGCCCTTGGCGGAGGCCATTGAGAAACACGGAATCCACCACCGGGTCCTGGTCACGAGCTTCTCGGACAAGCGCCGCCGGGCCGTCCTCAAACTCTTGTCCCGCCGGGTGGCCTCCTCGGCTGGTAGCACGCTGACCGCGCTTTTTGTTCTTCTGGGCCCTGTCCTGCCTGCGCCTTTGGCACGCAAGCTGCTTGCCGGCGTCGACGTTTTCCAAGTCCCGGTCCGCTACGGGAGGCTCCCCGTGGTGACTCCGGGGTTCGTCCGTCGCGCCCATCGCTTGGGCCTGCAAGTGCATGTGTGGACCATCAACGAACCCGCTGAAATGGACCGGCTACTGGATCTTGGGGTGGACGCTATCGTGTCCGATCGGCTCGACCTTCTCAAGAAAGTCCTGGTCCGTCGCGGCCAGTGGGTGTGAGCGAGCGTCGGGTTGAAGCGGGTGGGATGTGAGCGAGCGCCGGGTTGAAGCGGGTGGAATGTGAGCGAGCGTCGGGGAAACCGGACCCTCGCTCACATCCCTACCGTTTCCCGCGGACCCTCGCTCACTTCCGAGGGGTTTCGACGGCGGCCTGCCGGGTTTGGCTGGCGCGGATCCTTGCGAGGTCGAACTTGTTGCTCCGGTCAAAGGCGAAGATGCCGTTCTTCTCCTGGAACACGTCCGTGAGCTGGGTGTAGCAGTAGCCGAACATGTCCGGGTTTTCCAGGAGGACGCTGCATAGCCCGTCGAAGCGGGCGTAGAACTCTTCCTCGCTGCCGACCCGTTGGCCGTAGCCCCACGACGTGGACAGGTCCGTGCCGTCGGCCGCCTGCTTCGCTTCGCCCTCGTTCCACCAGATGCCGCCGAATTCCGAGACGAAGTAGGGCTGGCCTGCGTAGGGCACCGAATATTCCTGGCCATCTTCCTTGCGGTTGATGTAAGGCTTGTTCTCTGCGAGGCCTTCCTGTTCGATCCGGAACCGTTCCGGGTCCTGCTGGTAGGAGTGGGAGTCGTAAATGTCGGTCTCCCTGATCCGGTGGGAGTATCCGGACGCGTCGATCACCGGTCGGGTGGGATCGGCAAGCTTGGTTGCCAGGAACATTGCCTGCGTAACATCGTCCAGCACGGTCAGGCGATCGTGCAGGACCTGGTGTGTTTCGTTGAGGGGGCACCAGCCGATGATGGCGGGGTGGTTGTAGTCGCGCCTGAGCACTTCCAGCCATTGCGCCACGAAGCTCGGTGTAGGTTGCTGGTTGTGCCCTACCGTTCCGGCGCCGGAAACGCCCCAGTCGCCGAACTCGCCCCACACCAGGTAGCCGAGCCGGTCAGCGTGGTAGAGGAAACGTTCCTCGAAGACCTTTTGGTGCAGGCGGGCACCGTTGAATCCAGCGGCCATGGACAGCTCAATGTCCTTGATCAAAGCCGCCTCGTCAGGGGAGGTCATCAGCGAATCCGGCCAGTAGCCCTGGTCCAGGACAAGCCGTTGGAAAACGGCCTCGCCATTGATGCGGACCACCTTGCCGTCCAGCGCTATGGAGCGAATCGCCGCATAGCTGTCCACATGGTCCACAACGTTGCCCGCGCCGTCCAGCACGTTCACCTCGAGGTCGTAAAGGAACGGGTCCTCGATTGACCATGGACGAAGCAATTCGGCGGGGATGTCCAGGTGCAGGGTTGGCGTAAGGTCCAGATCAGCTTTGACCGATGCTTCGACCCGCCCGAATGAACCGTCGGACAGGATCGCGGACACTGTATGCCCCGTCCGGTTCTGGCTGATGGGTACTTCCACGGTGATGCTGGAATCAGCCAGGTTAGGGGTCATTCGCAGGTGCTTGATATAGACCTCGGGAACCGCCTCCATCCACACCGTCTGCCAGATTCCCGTGGTCCGCGTGTACTGGCAATGCGTGTTGTTGTACCAGGTGGCCTGCTTCCCGCGTGCCTGCATCCCGTGCCGCGAATCCCTGGCCCGGACCACGATCACTGCGTCGGCGCCCGGCTCAACAACTCCGCCAAGGTCGGCCGTGAACGGGGAGAAGCCACCGCGATGCCTGGCAACTTCGACGCCGTTGACCCACACGGTGGCGTCGTGATCCACTGCGCCGAAATGGAGCAGGACATTCTGGCCGGCCCAGTCCGCCGGAATCGTCACCGTCCGGCGATACCAGACTGCCTCCATGAAATCGACGTGCTCAATCCCCGAAAGCACCGATTCGGGCGCGAAGGGCACCAAAATCCTGCTGTTGAGTTCACGGGTGGTGAGGCCGCGTTCCAAACCCGAGTCGCCGGCGTCGATCTCAAAACCCCAGGTGCCGTTGAGGTTCATCCACTTGTCGCGGACCAGCTGCGGGCGCGGATGCTCAGGCTTGGGTATGGCTGAGGTCACATTTTGGCTCACACTCAAAAACCTAACGTGAGATGGTGGTCAGTACCAGCAGCCACTGTGCGAGGAGATTGGCGTGACCCTTTTCCGTTTAGCGATCCTTGATGACTACCAGCAGGTCTCCGGGGACTACGCCCCGTGGGAGTCACTGCTCGACGACGACGTGAAGGTCAGCGTTTTCAGCGCACCTTTCGTTTCGGAGGAGCAGGCCGTGGCAGCTTTGGCGCCGTTCGACATCATTGTGGCGATGCGCGAACGCACCCGGTTCCCGCAGAGTGCCTTGGATGCCCTGCCGAACCTCAAGCTCCTGGTGACGACAGGGATGGCCAACGCCGCCATTGATATGGAAGCGGCAAAGGAGCGCGGCATTGTGGTGTGCGGTACGGCTGGCTCGCCGGCCGCGGCACCTGAGCTGGCGTGGGCGCTCCTGTTGGCGTTTGCCCGGAATCTTCCTGTGGAGGAGAACTCGCTCAGGGCAGGTGACTGGCAAACGGGCGTCGGCTTCGAACTCGAAGGAAAGACGCTGGGGATTGTGGGCCTGGGCAAGATCGGATCGCGGATGGCCCGCTACGCCAAGGCCTTTGGGATGGACGTCCTGGCATGGAGCCAGAACCTCACTGCCGAAGCAGCCGAATCTGCGGGCGCCCGCAAGGTGGCAAAGGAGGAACTGTTCCGGGAGTCCGACGTGGTCACGCTGCACCTTCGGCTGTCCGGACGAACGGAAGGCATTGTCGGGGCCAAGGAACTCCGGCTTCTGGGCCCTGAGGGTCTGCTGGTGAATACGGCTCGTGGGCCGTTGGTGGACGAGGCTGCACTGATGCAGGCCTTGGAGAAAGGGTGGATCCGGGGTGCTGCCTTGGATGTGTTCGACGAGGAGCCACTCCCGTCAGGGCATGCGCTGCTGCACTCTCCCCGGACGGTGCTTTCGCCGCATATCGGCTACGTGACGCACGAGAGCTACCGGCAGTTTTATGGAGGTGCGTTCGAGGACGTCAAGGCGTGGCTTGCTGAAGCGCCTGTGCGCGTACTCAACCCTTAGTCGCTGCAAGGTTACACACTTGGGAAGCGCTTTCCCAGCAAAGCTGGCAAGATGGGTCCATGCGTATCCTCATCGCCCCCGACAAGTTCAAGGGATCCCTGACCGCCGCCGAAGCCGCGTCAGCCATGGCCGAAGGCGCCCTCCGCGTCTACCCGGACGCCGTGACCACCCAGTTCCCGGTTGCTGACGGCGGCGAAGGCACACTGGATGCCGCAGTCGCTGCAGGCTACGAAGAGCGAAACAACGCCGTGGTGGGCCCCATCCTCAAGCCCGTCGGTGCTTCCTGGGCGATCCGCAAGGACGCATTCGGCGGAGCCACGGCCGTGATCGAAACCGCGCAGGCATCCGGCCTGGCGCACATGGAGCCCACTCCCGAGAACGCACTCCGCGCCCACAGCTACGGTTGTGGCCAGCTGATTGCAGCCGCCCTCGAAGCCGGTG
The DNA here is from genome assembly GCF_059090325.1 of Arthrobacter sp. B0316-5-4. Taxonomy (NCBI): domain Bacteria; kingdom Bacillati; phylum Actinomycetota; class Actinomycetes; order Micrococcales; family Micrococcaceae; genus Arthrobacter; species Arthrobacter sp. B0316-5-4. Next base: position 61,380 of record NZ_JBNHFN010000005.1, on the reverse strand, counting down.
CCACTGAGATCGTGCTGGGGTTGGGCGGTTCGGCAATGTCCGACGGCGGCAGCGGGGCCTTGCGCGCATTGGGGCTCAAACCCCTCGATTCCGCCGGTAACGTGGTGCCCCTCGGCGGCGGTTCGCTGGCCGACGTCGTCGCTTTGGACGGCTCCGGGCTGGATCCGCGGCTGTCGGCCGTGAAGTTCCGCATCGCCGTTGACGTCCAGAACCCGCTGTACGGGCCTGATGGTGCCGCGCATGTCTTTGGTCCGCAGAAAGGCGCCGATGAGGACGCGGTTGAGAAGCTCGACGCCGGTCTCCGCAACTGGGCGTCGCTCCTGCGGGAAACCACCGGCCGGGACGTGAACGTACCCGGAGCCGGAGCGGCAGGCGGGTTCCCGGCGTCGTTCCTGGCCTTTACTGACGCTGCGCTGGAAGGCGGCTTCGCGTTGGTCGCAGGCCTCACTGGCCTCGCTTCGCATTTGGGTGAGGCCGACCTGGTTATCACCGGCGAAGGGTCCATGGACGAGCAATCACTCACGGGCAAGGCGCCGATCGCGCTCGCCGACGCCGCCAGCGCCCACGGCATACCAGTGGTGGCCGTTGCGGGACGCATCACGGTCACGCCCGAAGACCTCGCGAAACACGGCATTGTGGCTGCCGCGCAGTTGTTGGACGTCGCACAGCGCAACGACGGCGTTCCCGACGTCGCCGACGCCGTAGCCAACGCGGCCAAGTACTTGGCGTGGGCAACCAGCCAGGTGCTTGAAGGGGCGTAGCGCCTACTGGCGGTAACCCTCAACCTCGTTGACCGGCCGGGCCTCGGCGTCGTCAGGGTTTTCGCCCGCGTTCTTCTTGGCACGGCGTTGGCGCAGCAGGTCCCAGCACTGGTCCAGCTGCGCCTCCAGCTGGGCTAGCCTGGCGCTGTTGTTGCCGCCGACGTCGTCGGAGCCCGCGGTGTCGCGGAGGCGGTGTTCCTCCTCGACCAGCGACTGAATGCGTTCCAACAGGTCCTGGTTATCCATGGTCTGTCTCCTTGGTGGTGGGATGGTTACGTTCGAACGTAGCCCAGCAGAAGGGGTGCGTCTACTGCCAGCCGACGGCATACTTGGGTCATGAAATTCACTACGACCATCGTTGGCGATGGCAACAAGGCTGGCATCGAGGTTCCGGACGAAATTGTGGACGGACTTGCCGCAGGAAAGCGCCCACCGGTGGTGGTGACCATCAACGGCCAAAGCTATCGCAGCAGCGTCGCGGTGATGGGCGGCAAATATATGGTGGGCGTCAGTGCGGCGAACCGGGAGCTGACCGGTGCTGCCGCCGGGGACACGGTTGAGGTCGGACTTGAGGTGGACAACGAACCCCGCGTCGTGGAGGTCCCCAAAGACCTAGCAGCTGCCCTCGATGCGGAGCCTGCGGCCAAAGCTTTTTACGGCACCCTGAACTACAGTGCCCAGCGGAGGTACGTGGAGCCGATTGGGGACGCCAAGACCGAGGAGACCCGCGCCCGGCGGATCGCCAAGGTGGTGGCGGATCTGAAGGCGGGGAAGAGGTAGCTTTCAGTCCTTGCGCACGCTGTAGGTAGTCACCACGTTGCCCTTGCTGGTGGCGTACTGGTCCTCCAGCACCAGCCGGTTCTGCGGGTCCCCGTCCTCAAAGAGCCGCCGCCCGCTGCCCGCGATCACCGGGTGGGTCATGAGTGTCAGCTCGTCCAGCACGCCTGAGAAGAGCAGTTGCCGCACCAGGGAGATGCTGCCGCATACCGCGATTTCGCCGCCGTCGCGGGTCTTGAGATCCGTGACGAACTGCTCAACGTCGCCGTCAATCAGGTGGGAGTTTTCCCATTCCAGCGGCTCCGTCAGTGTCCGGGATGCGACGAACTTCTCGACGGGGTTGATGAACTTGGCGAAGTCGTCGTCCTGCGTCGCGTTCGGCCAATACCGGGCCCATTCCTGGTAGCTGACGCGCCCAAGGACCACGGTGTCCACCGTGTTGATCATCTTGGTCAGGCCCTTGCCCAGGTCCTCGTCAAAGCTGTCGAACTGGAACTTGAACGGGTCCTGGACCACGCCATCGACGGAGTGGAAAAGTCCGGCGGTAACTTTGCGCATCGGTGCCTCCTGTTAGGCTGCTCGGCTTGCTGTTTGGAATTCGCGGGACGGAAGAGCAGTCACGTTGCCGGGGCTGAGTTTGACCGGCATCTCGTGAAGCTCAGCATAAACCGTGAGCTGGTCGAGGGCTTCGGCATCCACAATCGCCTCTGTCAGGTCCATTTCGACGCCGAGCCCGCCGCCCAGGCTCCTGGTCCGCTGAACCACCGGGTACAGGCCCTGCAGGCTGGCGGTTGTCACGCGCCCGGTTGCTGCGATCTGGATCTGTTCGCCGTCAACATCGACGCGAACAACTACTGAGAGCTTCTCGCTGGCCAAAGTGGTGCCTTTCCATCGGTGCTGCCACGCTGCAGCGTCCCCCAGCGTATGTGGCGAGTGTGACGTGCGCAACATTACGACGAAACGGCAAGTGCCGCCGTCGTGCTTCTTGTGAAAGTACGACGGCGGCACTGGCCTTGAGTGGCTCGGCTGGCCGCTAGGCGGTCTGGCCGGCGTGCTGGCCTTCGGAGATTTCCTCGACCACCTTTGCGTTGAAGGCGGGGAGGTCGTCCGGGTTGCGGCTGGTGACCAGGCCCTGGTCCACGACGACTTCCTCGTCGGTCCAATTGGCGCCTGCGTTCTTCAGGTCCGTCTGGAGCGTGTGGTACGAGGTGACGTTGCGGCCCTTGATGACGCCGGCCTCGATGAGGAGCCAGGGGCCGTGGCAGATCGATGCCACGGGCTTGTGCTGCTCAAAGAAGGCGCGCGTGAAGTTCTGGGCGTCCTTGTCGACGCGGAGGTTGTCCGCATTCACGACGCCGCCCGGGAGTACGAGGGCGTCGAAGTCGGATGCGTTGGCGTCTGACACCGCAAGGGTTGCATCGAAAGTGTCAGCCGGTTCAGTGCCGTTGTAGCCCTGGATGGTGCCCTTTTCGGGGGCGATGAGCGTAGGTTCGCCGCCCGCGTCCTTCACTGCTTGCCATGGGCTGGTGAGTTCCACCTGCTCCACGCCGTCCGTCAGCAGGAATGCGACCTTCTTGCCTGAGATGTTGTGTTCTGACATTGTTCCTCCTCTTGTTCGGCTGCTTTTTGGGCGTATGCCGGTGCTGCGAGAGTTGTTTGTCTGACCCGTTCCAGCCTAGGGAACCCCGCCTTAGTAAGCAAGCTGACTATTTTGTTCCAGCGGGCAGTGCCGCGTTTTCGGGCCGTTGCGGCGCTACTTCCCCTTGCGTCCCGTGCGCTTGGCGGCAGCGTTCATCGCCGACTTCACCGCAGGCGGCAGCCCCGCCGTCTCGGTCTCCGGTTCAGCCACCGTCCCGCGCCAACGGGCCAGGCCCTTCATGCCGTGGTAGATCACCAGCGCTGCAGCTGACCCAAGGGCGATGCCCGTGAACTTCAGCTCGCCAATGGTCCACGTGTAGTCCGCGATGCCAATGATCAAGGCCACGGCAGCGGTTGTCAGGTTGATCGGGTTGGAGAAGTTGACCTTGTTCTGCACCCAGATCTTCACGCCGAGCACGCCGATCATGCCGTAGAGCATCGTGGCGGCGCCACCCAGTACGCCCGGCGGGACGGTCGCGATCAGTTCGCCGAATTTCGGGGAGAAGCTCAGCAGGATGGCGAAGATACCGGCCACCCAATAGGCCGCCGTCGAATAGACCTTGGTAGCGGCCATGACGCCGATGTTCTCGGCGTAAGTGGTTGTGCCCGAACCGCCGCCGAATCCGGCGAGTACCGTCGCGGCACCGTCGGCCATCAGTGCGCGGCCGGAGACGCCGTCGAGGTTTTGGCCGGTCATGGCGGCTACCGACTTCACGTGCCCGACGTTCTCGGCCACCAGAACCAGCACCACAGGCACAAACAGGCCCACAACCCCAATGTGGAATTCGGGCGTCTGGAAGAACGGAAGGCCGACCCAGGCCGCCGCGTCCATTTTTTCGTAGCTGACTTCGCCGCGCATCATCGCCACGAGGTACCCCACCACAACGCCCACGAGGATGCTCAGCCGCCCCAGGATTCCCCGGAACAAAACGGAGACGAGGATGATGGTGACCAGCGTGATGAGGGCGGTGACCGGTGCGAGGTCGAAGTTGTTCTTGGCAGCCGGCGCAAGGTTCAGGCCGATCAGAGCGACGATCGCACCGGTGACGATTGGCGGCATCAGCCGGTTGATCCATTCGGCGCCAAACTTCTGCACAATCGCACCTATAAGGGCCAGTACGACGCCGGCCAGCACCACGCCGCCCAATGCGCCACTTACGCCGTACTGCTGCTGCGAGGCCATGATCGGGGCGATGAACGCGAAGCTTGAACCGAGGTAGCTGGGCACGCGACCCTTGGTGATCACCAGGAAGAGCAGCGTCCCAATGCCCGAGAAGAACAAGGTGGTAGCTGGGGGCATGCCGGTGATGATGGGGACCAGGAACGTCGCGCCGAACATGGCCACCACGTGCTGCATGCCGATGCCGATGGTAAGGGGCCACGCGAGCCGCTCGTCGGGAGCTACAACGTGGCCTGGGCGAATGGACCTGCCGTTGCCGTGGAGCTTCCATTTGGTGCCGAGCATGCTCATGGCGGGCCTTCCTCAGAAGAGTGTTGGGATTCGGTGCAACATTACCGCCATTGCGGGGCCCGCTCTACGCGCCTCGCGCTCGATGTAGTGCGCAAAACGGGCCTCACAACGGGGAGCCACGCCGCCCGGACAGGTCACTGTGCGCAACGTCACGGGCCGTCATGGGAAGAGGACAACGGAAGTTGAAGTTGCAACCATGGAAAGCAGAAGTGCCCGGCCGCCCACAAGGCCTGGCCCAGCGAAAGGTTTACGAATGACGATCGCCCACGAAGAAGCAGTCATTGACGCCGCAGCAGTCGACGCCATTTTTGCCGAAGCCCGTACCGCCAACAGCTTCGCCGGTGAGGTCACCGACGAGCAGGCCCGTGCCATCTACGAGCTCACCAAGTTCGGCCCGACGGCTTTCAACTCCCAGCCACTCCGCGTGACCTATGTCCGCTCGGACGAAGCCCGCGCCAAGCTGGTTGACCACCTTTCCCGCGGAAACCAGGCGAAGACCGCGTCCGCGCCTTTGGTCGCACTCCTGTCGTACGACACCGACTGGCAGGGTCAGTGGGACAAGTTCCTCCCTGAGTACGGCGCCCCCAAGGCCATGTACGACGACAACGCCGAACTCGCTGCAGCCACCGGCAACAACAACGCCCACCTTCAGGCCGGCTACTTCATCCTCGCCGTCCGCTCGCTCGGTTTCGCAGCAGGCCCGATGACCGGCGCTGACTTCGCCGCGATCGACGCCGAATTCTTCCCGAACGGTGACCAGAAGAGCTTCCTCGTGGTCAACATCGGCCAGCCCGGCCCGGACGCCTGGGGCGCCGCCAAGCCGAAGTTCTCCTACGACGATGTGGTTCGCACCGTCTAAGGCTTCAAAAGCAGAAACGCCCGCTCACCTGAGGTGAGCGGGCGTTTCCTGTTTAAAGGGTCAGTGGGGCTCCAGGAGGCCGGGATGCGAGAGAGGCTTGGGAAATCCCGTCGGTTTCGTGAGAGAGCGTTGGGAAATCCCGCCTGTTTCGTGAGAGAGCGTTGGGAAATCCCGTCGGTTTCGTGAGAGAGCGTTGGGACCTACGGACGCTCTCTCACTTCCCGCCTGCTTGGGGCGGACGCTCGCTCAACCTACGAGATGACCCCGTCCACCAGCGCCTTGGCTTCCTGCTGGACCTGGGCCAGGTGGTCTGCGCCCTTGAAGGACTCCGCGTAGATCTTATAGACGTCCTCGGTGCCGGAGGGGCGCGCCGCGAACCAGGCGTTCTCCGTGACGACCTTCAGGCCGCCAATGGATGCGCCGTTGCCTGGGGCCTCCGTGAGCTTGGCGGTGATTTCTTCGCCTGCCAAGGAGGTCGCGGTGACATCGGCAGCGGAGAGCTTGCCCAGCTTGGACTTCTGATCACGCGTGGCAGCGGCATCGATGCGCGCGTAGACGGGTGCGCCGAACTGGTCGGTGAGGCCCTTGTAGAGCTGCGAAGGGGAGGACCCGGTTACTGCCGTGATTTCCGAAGCGAGCAGGGCCAGCAAGATGCCGTCCTTGTCCGTGGTCCACACGCTGCCGTCGAGCTTGTTGAAGGATGCTCCGGCTGATTCCTCGCCGCCGAATGCGCCTTCGCCGGAGAGCAGGCCAGGCACGAACCACTTGAAGCCGACGGGCACCTCGACCAGCTTGCGTCCGAGCCCACCGGCAACGCGATCGATGATCGAGGACGAAACCAGTGTTTTGCCCACCACTGACTCCGGGTTCCAGCCACTGCGGTTCCGGTAAAGGTAGTCGATGGCGACGGCGAGGTAGTGGTTAGGGTTCATGAGGCCGCCGTCAGGGGTGACGATGCCGTGCCGGTCAGCGTCGGCGTCGTTACCGGTGGCGACGTCGTAGGCGGCTGTGCCGTCCGCGCCCAAAGACATTCGCTGGATCAGGGAGGCCATGGCCGACGGCGAGGAGCAATCCATGCGGATCTTCTCATCCCAGTCGAGGGTCATGAACGCCCACTGGGGATCGACTGTCGGGTTCACCACTGTGAGGTTCAACTGGTGGCGCTCGCCGATTTCACCCCAGTAGTCCACGGACGCTCCGCCCATGGGATCTGCGCCGATACGGACGCCGGCGTTGCGGATCGCGTCGAGGTTGAGCACCGACGGGAGGTCGTCCACGTAGCTGCTGAGGAAGTCGAACTTGCCGGTGGTTTCCGCGTTCAAGGCATCGTTCAGCGGCATGCGCTTTACGCCACGGAGGCCGTTCTCCAGCAGTTGGTTGGCGCGATCGGCGATCCAGCCCGTTGCGTCGGTGTCAGCCGGGCCACCATGCGGAGGGTTGTATTTGAAGCCGCCATCACCGGGCGGGTTGTGGCTGGGGGTGACCACGATGCCGTCGGCCTGGGGCGTGCCCGGGGCGGCTTCGCGGTTGTACTTCAGGATGGCGTGGCTCAGCGCCGGGGTGGGCGTGTAGGCGTGGCGTGCGTCAACCAGCACGGTGACCCCGTTGGCGGCCAAAACTTCCAGCGCGGAGTTCTGCGCAGGCTCGCTGAGGGCGTGGGTGTCGCGTCCTATGAACAGCGGCCCAGTGATGCCCTGGCGCCCGCGGTACTCGACTATTGCCTGCGTAATCGCGAGGATGTGCGGTTCGTTGAAAGACGCCTTCAAGCTGGATCCGCGGTGTCCAGACGTTCCAAACGCCACACGCTGCGCGGGATCACCCAGGTCGGGAGCGACGTCGAAGTACGCGTCCAGAAGGGCTGTGATGTCTACAAGGTCTTGGGGAAGGGCAACTGTGCCCGCTCGGCTAGCCATGGGGTCCAGCATGCCAGACCTCGGGGCCTGCTGACAGGAAATGTCCGGGATCCGGCCCCTGTGACGCCGAATGGCGCCCCCGGCTCCCGCAGTGGGACGAAGATTCACCTCTTGTTCAGGAATGGTTGCCAGCCAAAAAGAACGCTCCGCCCAGGTCCAAGGAACCGGGCGGAGCGAGGGTGTCACTGAGGAGGCGCCGTTAGACGGCCGTGTAGCCGCCGTCGACGAGTACGTACGAACCGGTCATGAAGCTGGCCTTGTCAGAGAGGAGGAACGTGGTGACGTTCGCGATCTCTTCTGCCTTGCCCAGACGGCCCAGCGAGTGCTTGGCTTCGAGCCCGTCGATAACTTCCTTCGGGGCGTTGGCCAGGAGCGGGGTGTCGATGTAGCCCGGGCCGATGGCGTTGACGCGCAGGCCCTGTGCACCGTATTCGGCGGCTGCGTTCTTGGTCAGGCCGACGACGCCGTGCTTGGCTGCGGTGTAGGCGGCGTTGCCGGGTGCGGCGACGGCACCGTGGATCGATGCCATGTTGACGATTGCGCCTTCGGAAGCGCCCGCTGCGAGGATGGCCGGGACCTGGTAGCGCATTCCATACAGGACACCGCTCAGGTTAATGCCGATGACCCGGTCCCAGTCGGCGATGTCGACTTCGCCAACGGGGGCGTTGGCTCCGCCGATTCCGGCGTTGTTGACCGCGTAGTTGAGGGCACCATAGGTCTCGACGGCGAAGTCGACGGCTTTCTTGCTGTCCTCGGCAACAGCTGTGTTGCCCTGGAAGGGTACGGCCTTCCCGCCTGCGGCAGTGATCTCATTTGCTACCCGTGTGGCGGCGTCGAGGTTGACGTCCGTGACAACCACGTTGACGCCGTTCTTCGCGAGGTCCTTGCTGATCGCTTCTCCGAGCCCTGAACCGCCGCCGGTGACGAGTGCGGTCTTGCCTTCGAAGTTACCCATGATTCCTCCTTCGCGGGACGAATCCCGCAGATTTCGTAGTTAGCGCTGCTTACGTCGCTATTAGGGTCAACCCCGTCCATCGCCTCCATATTCCATGCATTTGCATGAATCCCGTCACAGGTGTCCTACTTATGCACTGCCCCGGACGGCGGTAGTGTTGGGATCAAAGACCAGATAGCAGGGGGATTCCTATGTCAGACCAGCCGTCCAAGGACAACGAGGACAAGCCTGCGGGCTACCAACCGCCGCAGTACGTTCCGCCCGCACAGTTCAGCGCACCGGAGGCCAGCTCGCCGCAGCCCGCCACGCCGGATTACAGCGCACCGGATTACAGCGCACCGGATCAGGGCGCCAACGCCACCCAGCCGATCCCGCCGCACGAGCAGAGCGCGAATACGCAGAACGCCCAGGGCCAGAACGACTTCTACACCCAGCCGCAGCCCCCAAGCCAGGGCGCGTATTCGCCGGGCGACTACAGCCAGCAGCCGCAGTCCCCGTACGGCCAACCGCCCAGCCCGTACCAGCAGCAGGCATTTGGCCAGCAGCCCTACGGCCAACCCAGCCCCTACGGTCAGCCCGCGTACTACGCCATGCAGGCTGAGCCCAAAGGCCTGAGCATCGCCAGCATGTGCTGCGGCATCGCCATCTTTGTGGGCTTCGGCTTCTTCATCCTGCCGCAGATCGCCGCGGTTATCCTTGGCCACCTTGCCCTCAAGCGCGAACCCGCGGGCAAGGGCATGGCAATTGCCGGCCTGGTGATGGGATACATCGGCGTGGCCCTGACGTTGATCTTCGGCATCATTTTCTTCGCTGCCATTGCAACGTCCAGGAGCAGCTACAACTATTGAGTTTTCGTACAGCTGATGCGCGCCGCTAGCGGCAACAGCTGTACAACAAAGCCGACGACGGCGGCCCTTGCGTCAGGTGGGAATCCCACCCAACGCAAGGGCCGCCGTCGTTATTTGCGTGTATTCAGCCGGTGGCCCGAGTTGCCTACCGTACTCCGCCCATCAATTTCTTGATCGCAGGAGTTGCCGCAGCCAAGCCTACGGCGAGCACTACTGCCACGCCGCCGATGCCCAGGAAGTACGGGAGTTCGTTGTCGGGGTTGTAGAGGCCAGCCAGGATCCCGGCCAAGGTGGTGCCGAGGGAAACCGACAGGAAGAACAGTGCCACCATCTGGGTGTGGAACGCCTTCGGGGCGAGCTTGGTGCTCACGGACAGGCCGATGGGGGAGAGGAACAGCTCCGCCAGCGTGAACAGGAAGAGGATGCCCACAAGTGCCAGCAGCGGGGTCTTGCCGTCGCCCGCCAGCGGGATGAAGGCAAGGAAGGCAACGCCCATGATGAACAGGCCCGCGGAGAACTTCAACGGTGAACTCGGCTGCTTGGGGCCCAGCTTGGTCCAGAGGGCAGCCATGACGCCGGCGAAGATGATGATGAATACCGGGTTGATGGACTGGACCCACGCGGCGGGCATTTCCCAGCCGAACAGGTTGCGGTCCAGCTTCTCCTGCGAGTAGACGGCGATGAACGTGAACTGCTGCTGGAACAGTGCCCAGAACGCGGCAGATGCGATGTACAGGGGGATGAAGGCGACCACGCGCTTGCGCTCCAGCCCGGAGACCAGGGGGCTGCGGAAGATCAGGACCAGGTAGATCACCGAAGCTGCAATGGCGGCGTAGGCCATGCTGCGGGCCAGGTTGTTGGCGTTGACCAAGCCCGTACCCAACAGGACGCCTATCACCACCAGGATGCCCACGAAGATCAGTCCATACTTTGTGCGGTCCTTCGACGGGAGCGGGTTGGGTACGCGGTGTGCTTCGTCGGGAAGGCGCTTGCGGCCGAGTGCATAAATGACCAGGCCGATTGCCATGCCCACGGCTGCGGCACCGAAACCGACATGGAAGCCGAAGCTGGTCTGCAGCCAGCCGGTGACCAGCGGGCCGATGAGGCCCCCGATGTTGATGCCCATGTAGAAGATGGAGAAACCTGCATCGCGGCGTTCGTCCTTCTCGCCGTACAAGGTGCCAACCAGTGCCGTGGCATTGGCTTTCAGGCCACCGGAGCCGACGCCCACCAGTACCAAGCCGGCAATGAGGCCCGGAATCCCCGGGATCAGTGCCAGGGCGATGTGGCCGCCCATGATCATGATGGCGGAGCCGAAAAGGACCTTTTCTGAGCCGAAGAGGCGGTCGGCGAGCCACGCGCCAAGGATCGTCGACAGGTAAACGCCTCCACCGTAGGCGCCCACCAGGCTGGCTGCGAGTCCCTGGTCAATGGAGAGGCCGCCCTGCTCGGCGGTGAAGTACATGTAGTAGAGCAGGATGCCCTGCATGCCGTAGAAGGAGAATCGCTCCCACATCTCCACGGAGAAGAGGCTGGCCAGCATCTTGGGGTGGCCGAAGAATGACGTATCGCCCGAAGCCTTGGCAGGCTCAGCCGTGGTTTGAGATGTGCTCATTTTCTTAATGCTGGCACTGACCGCGGGCATTGTCACATCGATAAATGCCCAAGGCAACCACTTTCCATATGCTAGACACGCTTGCCTGCGGTCAGGAATGCGCCTCCAGGGAAGCCGCCAGTTGGAGAAGCTGCAGCTCAGAACCCATCCGGCCAATGAGCTGGATCCCCATCGGCAAGCCACCCGCAGTTGTATGGACCGGGATGCTGATGGCCGGCAGCCCGCACACGTTCACCATGGAGGACCACGGCGCGTATTCGCACTGCCTTCTGTAGTCATCGTCGGCGTCGCCGGACCACTCGCTCGGCCAGCGCTCGCCGCTGTGCCCACCGCCGGTAAACCAGCCTATGGGGCGCGGCGTCTGCGCCAGGGTGGGCATGAGGATCAGGTCCCACGCAGCGTACTGCGCGATCGTGTCGTGCTGGAACTGCCGGAGGAAACCCAGCGCTTCGTTGACCTTGGAGGCGCTCCGCTGTTGCGCCCGACGCCGGAACGTCTGGGTCAGCGGGGTCAGCAGCGCCTCCCGTCGGGGTGCTATCCGGGCGCTCCCGACGCCGGCGGTCCAGGCTGCGGTAAACGCTTCCGGATAGCGGTTGTCGTACCGGATCTCCGCCTCGCTGACGCTGTGCCCTGCCTTTTCCAGCAGTTCGCAGCCCTTCGCCAGGGCCTCCATCGCTTCAGGTTCAATGTCGAACGGGTAGATCCCGGCCCATGGACTATCCAGGCTCACGCCGATCTTCAGGGGCTCCGGCGCCCGACCCACGCTGGCGAGGTATCCGTCGTCGGGCGCTTGCTCGCGGGGGACCAGGGCGTCCATGAGCAAAGCAGCGTCGGCGGCTGTCCGGGCGAGTGGCCCGGTGGCCACCAACTGCGCGGCATCTCCCGGGCTGGTCCCCACCGGTACGGCACCCCGCCCGGGCTTCAGGCCCACCAGTCCGCAGGCGCCGGCGGGAATCCGGATGGACCCGCCGCCGTCGGTCCCCGGCGCGAACGGCACCAAGCCCGCGGCCACCGCGGCAGCGCTGCCGCCCGACGAGCCGCCGGAGCTTCGCCCCGCCGAATGCGGATTGCGCGAAGGCGGTGCCACGCGGTTCTCGCTGTAGGCCGTCAGTCCAAACTCCGGAACCTGCGTCTTGCCCAGCGGGATGACTCCTTGGCGCCTCAGGTGCGCCGCCAAAGCGCCATCCTCGGGCGCGGGCTTGTGATCCAAGGCCGCGCTGCCGTGGGTGGTGGGAACTCCGGCGACGTCGGTGAGGTCCTTGAATGCCGTGGGCATCCCGTGAAGCAGGGGAAGTTCATCCAGTCGGCCTTGGCGGGAGAGGCGGGCATGCAGCTGATCGGCGGTGTGGGCTGCGGCCAGGGCTTGTTCCTGGATGACCGTGATGAACGCACCGAGCTGCTTGTTCCGCGCTTCGATCACGGAGAGGAAGTGTCCGGTGGCCTCGCGGGCGGAGAGATCCCCGGAGGCCAAGGCATCACGGAGTCCTACGGCGGTCAGTCCGGACAGGTCCTGCGACGAAGGATCAGCCAAGGAAACGTGACTCCAACCGTTCCTCCACTGCCACGGCGTCCACGCTCTCGCCCGCACCGGCCGTCACCCGGAAGGCTGCCTTGTTCTTCACCTCGGAGACCACCTCCACCAGTTCCGTGCCCCGGTAAACCAGCCCGACGCCGTCGTCTGTGCAGTGGGTTTCACCCAGCGTGCCGTTGGCCACCAACGCATGGATGGCCGGTGCGCGGCGGGGTTCGGAATCGTAGTGCACGCCGCTGGCGTAGGGCAGGAAGCCGAGGGAGTCTGTGACGGGGCGCAGTTCCGGACCGAAGGAGTCGGTCACGCCGCCTTGGTACCAGCAGATCGAACCGGCCGAAACACCTGCAAGCACAACGCCACCTTCCCAAGCCTTCCGCAAGGCCCGGTCCAGGCCATGCGCGCGCCACACCGCCAGCAGGTTCACCACCGAGCCTCCGTTGACCCACACCACGTCCTGCTCCAGTAGATGCGCTTCCGGGTCATCGATGTTCGGCATGGTGAAAAGGTTGAGGTGGCTGAAATCAAAACCCGCAATCCTCGCGGCCTGGTCCATCTCGGCGGCCCACCAGCGTTGGTCGCCGGACGCTGTGCCGATGTGCGTCACCCGTGGCGCGCGGCCCGTCACGCCGGAGAGTTCCACGGCGTAGTGCATCAGGTGGTTGAACTCGATCCTGGTGCGTTCGCCCGGCTTGTATCCGCCGGACGTCGCCAGGATGGTGGGTTGCCCAGCAGGCACGGGGTGCTCCTCACAGCAGTTTTTCGGTGGATTGCTTCGGGTCCAGTCTTAACGCCCGCGCTCCGGTAAGCAACCGCCTGCGGGTCCAAGTTACTGCTCAGGGCTGCGAGGACTAGGCTGGATGCTGGACTTAATCGATGGGAAGGGACCGCAATGAGCGACTTCGACACTGTGCCTGTTGGCGACATTCCGGCTGATGCCAGCATCCTGGACGTCCGCGAAGACTACGAGTGGGTGGCAGGGCACGCCGAGGGCGCACGCCACATCCCCATGGACCAGTTGCCGGCGCGCCTGGACGAGCTTGACCCGGACGATGACCTCTTCGTCATCTGCCGCACGGGCGGCCGTTCCTTCCGGGCGGTTCAGTGGCTGGTAGGCCAGGGTTACTCGGCGGTGAATGTTGCCGGCGGGATGGACATGTGGCTGGAAGCCGGTAAGCCGATGGTCTCCGACAACGGGCTCAAGCCGGTCGTTCTGTAAACCAGCGCATATAACCAGCAAGGAATATTCGATGTCAGCAGTCACCTACACGTTCCTCGGCCCCGAGGGCACCTTCACCGAGGCCGCCCTCATGCAGGTGCCAGGCGCTGCTGATGCCACCCGCATTCCATGCACCAACGTGAATACCGCCCTGGACAGGGTCCGGGCAGGCGAAGCCGACGCGGCCATGGTCCCCATCGAGAACTCGGTGGAAGGCGGGGTCACTGCAACCCTGGATGCGATCGCCACGGGCCAGGAGCTTCGGATCGTCCGTGAGGCGCTTGTTCCCATCACCTTCGTGCTGGTGGCGAGGCCCGGCGTCGCGCTTTCCGACATCAAGCGGATCTCGACGCACGGCCACGCCTGGGCCCAATGCCGTCTCTGGGTGGACGAACACCTTCCGAACGCGGACTACGTTCCCGGTTCCTCGACGGCGGCCGCCGCCATGGGCCTGCTGGCGGACAATGCGCCCTACGAAGCGGCGATTTGCGCCCCGCTGATTGCGTCCGAACAACCAGGCCTGAACGTCCTGGCCGGGAACATCGGCGATAACCCGGACGCCGTCACCCGCTTCATCCTGGTGAGCCGCCCCGGCCCGCTTCCGGGACGGACCGGGGCCGACAAGACCACTGTGGTGGTGCCGCTTCCCCAGGACCATCCAGGCGCCCTCATGGACATCCTGGACCAGTTCGCGTCCCGCGGCGTGAACCTCAGCCGGATCGAATCGCGTCCCACAGGCCAGTACCTGGGCCACTACTTCTTCAGTATCGACGCCGATGGCCACGCCTCGGATTCCCGGGTAGCCGATGCGTTGGCAGGCCTGCACAGAATCAGCCCGGCAACCCGTTTCCTGGGCTCCTATGCCCGGGCGGACCGGCAACCGGCCGTCGTGGCTCCGCACACCTCAGACGCGGCTTTTGCCTCCGCCCATGCGTGGGTGGACTCGCTGCTCAGGGGCTCGTAGGCGCTGTCCACAGGGCAACAAGCGTTGCCCTTTCGCAGTGATGGAAGTGTGCGTATGCTTGCCTGATCCATAAACGGTGGATGAATTACTAACGAAGGGAGCGGTCATGACTGTCCACAGCGATGACAAAGACGGCCAGGGCATGATCGTCAATCCCAAGCCCTCAAGTGAGAACAATGATGACTGGGACGGCGACGAAGCTGATCGTGCGGATCGCCTGCGTTTTGAAGAAGAACAGGCCATGATCAAGGAGCAGTCCGAAGCCCGGGCTGCCGCGAAGGCAGCGGCCGAAGAAGCCGAGAGGAACGCGGCCCAGCCTGACGCCGGGGCTATCTAGGCGGTCTTCGCCTTCGGTACACGCACCAGCAGGGACGCTGGTTCAACCTGCACGGTGACCTTCGTGGCTTCACCTGAGGGATCGCCGTCGAGCTGTGTGGCCATCGGTTCCTGGCTGCGGATGGTCACCTTGCCCGAGCGGTAGAAGCTCATCATGGGGAGGTTGTGTTTGTGCTTGAACAGGATCTTTGTGTACATGGCCAGCCAACCAAACGCGCTGCGCGGGCTCATCACCACAATGTCCAGCATGCCGTCGTCAATCATGGCCTGCGGAATGAAGTCGATGCCGCCAGGGATCAGTCCGCAGTTGGCGAAGAGCACGCTGCGGATCTTGCGTGCCTGTTCGGGCTCGTCATCCATGGTGATGCTGACGCGCTTCCGCCGCCCCGGCAGGTGGCGGACGCCGGCTTCGGTGTAGGCAAGCCAGCCGACGGTCTTCTTGAGGTCTTCCCTGGTATCTCCAACGACCTCGGCGTCCAGGCCCATGCCCGCGATCACCAGGAACGTGTGCGTGGATGCGTGGCCGGTGATGCTGTTGCTGATGGCCATGGTGGCGGTGTCGATGTAGCGCTGGTGGCCGAACAGCGCCGTCTGGATGCAGTCCTCCATGTCCGTGACGTCCAAGTCGACATTGCGCGCCAGCAGGTTTCCGGTGCCTACGGGGATGAGGCCCATCGCCACATTCTTGTGGGCCAGGCACTCGGCCACCACGCGGACGGTTCCGTCGCCGCCGCACGCCAGGACGACGTCGGCCCCGTGGGCCAACGCTTGCCGCGACTGGCCGTAACCGGGGTCTTCCACCGTAGTTTCATAGAAGCGGGGCGCGTCCCAGCCAGCGAGCTCGCACGCGTCGATGATGGCCTTGCGGGCAACCTCGGCGTTGTTCTTCACCGGGTTCAGGATGACGGCGACCTTCTGGTCGCCGGGGTTCGGCTTGTGCGCATCCTCCCGAACGGCGCTCCTGATGTGGCGGGCTTTCAATCGGCGCACACCCCACCAACTGGAGACGGCAAACGCCACGCCCCCAGCCAGAATCGCGTACAGGATCCAGTCGCTCATGGTGCTCCAACACTATCCCGCTGCGCTGCCCCGTTTTGCCGGAACGTGGTCTGTCCGGCGTTTGGACGCCGGCGCACCGGGAAATCGCGGGTGGTTCGATACTCTTGTGTGGTGATCGACGTAAAAGACCTCAGCGAAAATCCGGACAAGTTCCGGGCCAGCCAGCGCGCCCGTGGCGCCGACGAGTCCGTTGTGGACGCGATCATCTCCGCTGACGCCGACCGCCGTGCTGCGCTGATCCGCCACGAAACCCTCCGCGCCGAGCAGAATGCTTTCGGCAAGAAGGTGGCCCAGGCCAAGGGTGAGGAAAAGCAGGCCCTGCTGGCCGAGGTCAAGGAGCTCGCCAACTCGGTCAAGGCCGCTTCCGCTGAAGCCGCCGCCGCCCAGGCAAAGCAGGAGGAGCTCCTGCGGGTGATCCCCAACCTGGTGGTGGACGGCGTGCCCGAGGGCGGCGAAGACGACTACGTGGTGGTCAAGACCGTTGGCACTCCCCGTGAATTCACCGATTTCGAGCCGAAGGACCACCTGGAAATCGGCGAACTCATCGGCGCGATCGACATGGAACGCGGTGCCAAGGTTTCCGGCTCACGCTTCTACTTCCTCCGCGGCGTTGGCGCCCGGCTGGAAATGGCGTTGCTGCAGATGGCCATGGAACAGGCAATCGACGCCGGCTTCGTCCCCATGATCACCCCCACTTTGGTGCGTCCCGAGACCATGCAGGGCACCGGTTTTGATGTAAAGCACGACGCCGAGATCTACCGTCTCGCTGAAGACGACCTTTACCTTGTGGGAACCTCGGAGGTGGCCCTCGCCGGCTACCACGCGGACGAGATCCTGGACCTCTCCGCAGGTCCCATCCGCTACGCAGGCCAAAGCTCCTGCTACCGCCGCGAGGCTGGTTCGCACGGCAAGGACACCCGCGGCATCATCCGCGTGCACCAGTTCAACAAGGTGGAGATGTTCATCTACACCACCGTCGAAGAGGCTGCCGCCGAGCATGAGCGCCTGCTGGCCTGGGAAGAGGAGATGCTGGCCAAGTGCGAGCTCCCGTACCGCGTGATCGACACCGCCGCCGGTGACCTGGGCATGTCCGCAGCCCGCAAGTTCGACTGCGAAGCCTGGGTTCCCACGCAGAACGCCTACCGCGAGCTCACCTCGACGTCCAACTGCACCACGTTCCAGGCACGCCGCCTCAACATCCGTGAACGCGTGATCAACGACGAAGGTGTCGCCAAGGGCACCCGTGCCGTGGCCACGTTGAACGGTACGTTGGCTACCACCCGTTGGATCGTGGCCATCCTCGAGCACCACCAGAACCCCGACGGCTCGGTCAATGTTCCCAAGGCACTGCAGAAGTACCTTGGCGGGCTTGAAGTCCTGCCGGTTCTCTAGGGTTTCCGGTTGCGGTTACAGCAGGCCGCGCAATACCAGGGCGGCGCCGTCGTCGAGCACTGACGCGGTGACTTCATCCGCGACGGCAATCACTTCGTCGGGGGCCTGGCCCATGGCGACACCGCGGCCTGCCCAAGTGAGCATTTCGATGTCATTCCGGCCGTCGCCCACAGCGACTGTGTTGGACACGTCCGTGCCTAGCTTCTGGCGCAGGGCCTCCAAGGCGCTGGCCTTGGTGACGCCCTCAGCGGCGATGTCCAGCCACGCGGTCCAGCCCACCGAGTAGGTCACGCCCGAAAGTCCGATGTGGCGGATGGCCTCGTTGAACTCGTCCGAGGTGTTCTCGCTGCTGAAGACCACAACACGGACGGCTGTGGCATCGAGCATGGTCTGGAAATCGACGCCGATGGATTCCACGCCGAAGCTGGCGTCCTGGAAGCGTTCGGTGGAAAGGAAGTTGCCGTCCTCGTCCTCCAAGGCGTATTTGGCGTTGGGCAGCCGCTCCCGCAGCGCCTTCAGGGCAGGAGCGGGATCGAAGGTGGCCTTGTGGATGATCTCGTACCCGGACTCCAACGCGGGGTCCAGCCGGAGGGTCACGCCACCGTTGCAGCACACTGCGTAGCCGCGTTCCAGGCCGATCTGTTCAATGATGGGAAGCGTGGCATTGAGCGAGCGGCCGGTAGCGATCATGACGTCGTGGCCACTGGCCACAACGGCCTGGGCGGCGGAGCGGACGCCGGGGGACATGTGGCCGTCATGGTCGACGAGCGTGCCGTCGACATCCAAGGCAACCATGAGCTTGTTGTTGTTGTTGCTGGGCTGGTCATCGATGCCAGCAACTGGAGTATCAGTCAAAATAGTCATGCTTCCAGTACAGCAGACACCTCCGACACTGAACTAGGACCGGCGCCACAGCGGGGGATTAACGGAGCGTGAACAGTCATCCAGCGGAGTTGGAGCCGCTGTGCAGGATGACGAGCTGGCTGGTTGCCCTGGTCATTGCCACATAACGGTCCACTGCGCTTTCGATTCCGGCGCCTACGGTTCCCTCGCCGAAGGTTTCGGGATCGATCAAAACGACGAGGTCGAACTCCAGCCCTTTCGACACTTCGGGGGTCAACCAGCGGACGCGGCTTTCCTCAAGACCGGCGTCGGAGCGTCCTTGCTTACTGATGACGCAGGCAGTTCCTTCCGCGTTGGCAGCGAGCCAGGTGTCCAGGACCGAATGGAGCGTGTCCGCGTGTTGGTGGGTGACGGGAATGCCGGTGCTGCGGACTGAAACCGGCACGTTCGCGTCAGGGAGGACCGCCCTGATCACTGAGGCAGCCTCGGTCATGACTTCTTCCGGGGTTCGGTAGTTGATGCTCAGCCCAGCCAACGTCACGCTGCCCAATCCCACGCGTTCCAGCCGCTCCTCCCACGATTCCGTGAACCCATGACGTGCCTGGGCCCGGTCTCCCACCACGGTGAAGCTCCGTGACGGGCAGCGAAGAAGCAGCATCCGCCACTCCGCATCGCTCAGCTCCTGGGCCTCATCCACCACAATGTGCGCGAACGGCCCCATGAGGACATCCGGATCGCCCGACTCCAGGCCGTCCTCGTCCACTAGTTTGTCCCGCATGTCATCGCCGCGCAGCATGTACATCTCCATGTTTTCGGAGTCGTCAGCTGCAATAAGGTCTTCGACAACCCGGTCCATCAGTTCCCGTTCGGCGGCCAAGGTGACTTTCCGACGTCGTCGTCGTTGCGCCGCCTCCGGGTCGCCGAGCCGCTGCCTGGCCGCATCCAACAGGGGCAGGTCCGGTACCGTCCACGCTGCGGGCTCGGGGCGCTGCAGCGCAGCGACGTCCTCGGCCCCCAGCCACGGCGCCGAAAAACGAAGGTAGGCCGGGACGCTCCAGAGGTCCGCCACCAAACCCCGGTAATCAAGCAGGGGCCACGCCCGGTTGAAGGCCGCCCGCAGTTCCGCGTTGTCCGATAAGGAGCTGTGGAGCATGCCCTCCGGAACACCGTGCTGGTCCAGCTTGTCCACGAGGATGGCCATCAAAGCCTCCCAGATATCGTCCCGGGATTCGTTGTGCGGGGTGCCGGGTTCCGCCGCGTCGAAGGCCTCAGCCCAGTCGTCTGCGCCTAGCCAAACGTCCGCAAAGGGCGTTTCCACCTGCATTCCTTTCGACGGCGGCTGCTCATGGAAGCGGACTGCTGACTCAATCGCCTTGACCATGCCCACGGATGACTTGAGGCGCGCCACCTCCGGGTCCCGTTCCGGCGTAGCTATGGCGCCCTCCGGCACGAGGTCCCGCAGCGTGCACGCCTGGACGCCCTCTTCACCCAGGCTGGGGAGGACGTCGGCCACGTACGCCAGGTAGGCCCGGTGGGGGCCGACGAGCAGGACGTCACTCCTGCGATGGTTGCTGCGGTGCCCCAGCCGGGGGTCCGCATACAACAGGTAGGCCGCGCGGTGCAGGGCAACCACGGTCTTGCCGGTGCCCGGACCTCCGTCAACTACCAGGGCACCCCGTGAGCCGGCCCGGATGATCGCGTCCTGATCGGTCTGGATGGTCCCCAGCACATCCCGCATCCGTGGGGAGCGGCTGCTGCCCAGACTGGCAATGAAGGCAGACTGGTCGTCCAGGGCATCGTTTCCCTGCAGGCCCTCTGCGGTGAAGACTTCGTCCCAATAGTCACTGATCCGGCCCCGGGTCCAGCGGTACCTGCGGCGGCTCAGCAGATTCATGGGGTTGGCGTGGGTTGCGCCAAAGAAGGGCTCAGCGGCCGGGGAACGCCAGTCCACCAACAGCCTGCGGCCCTCCCTGTCAGTGAGGCCCAAACGGCCCACGTAGACGGGCTCGGGGTTGTCCGCGCTGACCATTCGGCCCAGGCAGAGATCCAAGCCGAAGCGGCGCAATGCCCTGAGCCGGGAAGTCAGTCGGTGGATCTCCTGGTCGCGATCCAATGCCCGTTGGCCTCGACCCGCCGGTTGTTTGCGGGTTTCCTGAAGTCGTTCCGACAGCTCAGCGATGGACTCTGTGAGGGTCTCAGCGATGGCCGCGAAATGCTGCTCATCGCCGCCGATCAGCTCGGGGTTGGCTTTTCGGGAAAGGTGCCCGGGCAGGGCGAATACGGCAGATTTCAGAGGACTGGTTTCGGGCATCCCACGACTCCCTTGTTCTTTGGTGATGGGGTTCGTGGGTCAATTGTTCGGCAAGCAGGGGGCCTTGCCGCAAGCCCCCATGTGGGTTATACATTGAATATGGAAGGGAACATTTCCCTTCCTTTTTTGTGCCCTGCTTTTCGTTTCAGGCTGCGGATCCCGCCCTTGTACGAATATCCGACTACGAATATCCGCCGGCGGCTGTAGGGTAGGCGGATGCCTTCGAGACTGACGGAATCCCAGGAGGCCGCCCTCTACGACGCAGAGAACATCTGGGCGGCCGACGACGACTTTTTTCTGGCGTTCGCCAACCAACGGCCAAACAGCCGGCTCCTCGACTTGGGCTGCGGTACCGGGCGATTCAGCCTTGCTGCTGCAGCTGCGGGACACGCAGTTGTTGGCATCGACCCCCATACGCCGTCGCTGGAAGCGGCGCGCCGCAAACCCGGCGCAGAGCACGTGACCTGGGTGCATGGGACCTCGGCCCAGATCCCAGAGGGAGCAGCCTTCGATGTGGTGGTCATGACTGCCCATGTTGCCCAAGCGATCAGCGACGACTCGGAATGGTCGCGCACCCTTGCTGACGTGTACAGGGCACTCGTACCTGGCGGATTGATGGCGTTCGATTCCCGTGATCTTGGAGCCCGCGCCTGGGAGCATTGGACCCGCGAAGAAACCCGGGACCTCCACGTCCTTCCGGGCGGTGCCATCGTGGAAACCTGGATCGAATGCAGCCCTGAGATAGCGGGTCTGGTTGTGCTGACCGAGCACCGGATACTCGCGGGCGACGCGCACGAGCCCCGAATCTCCACCCTTGCGTTCCGCAGCGAGGAAAAACTGCGCGCGGACCTGGGCGAGGCAGGATTCTCGGTGGAGACGACTCTGGGCGGTTGGGACGGGGAAGGTGTGGGAAGCGCCCAGGGCGAGCTGATCTTTGTGGCGCACAAGCCCAGGTAGGCCTCCACCCACTGGGAGGTTGGCAGGTGGAACCCGCGCCTGGACCGAGGGCTTGCGATTAACCCACCCGGCCTGCGGCCTACTTAAACACGGTCTGGATCGGACCGCCGCCGGCTGAATCGACGATCGCCTGGGCCACTACGCGGAGCTTGACGTTCCGGTTGCTGGAGGCCTTCTTGATGAGTTCCATGGCTTCGACCTGTGTGCAGCGGTTCTGGGCGATGATGATGCCCGTTGCCACGTCGATCACCGTCCGGGATTCCATGGCGGCCCTCAGGTTGGCGGCGGTTTGGCTGTGTTGCGCAATCAGTACCGCGAGTTGAAGGCCCTTGGATGCCTGTTGGACGTAGTCGTTGGCGCGCTGCACTGCGGCCTGGTCGAAAGCGTTGGGGCGGTCGGCGTACAGGTTCAGGCCGGCCATGGCGATGTTGTCGGACAAAGGGAAGGGTACGGCCAGGACGGAGCGGACGCCGTGGTCGGTGATGGCCTTGTTGTACTCGGGCCAGGTGTTGTCCTTCTCGAAGTCCGGGATGTAGACCTGACTCGCCTCGCGGCAGGCGTGCAGGCAGGGACCGTCGGCGTAGGCGTACTGGATTTCGTCGAGCAGCCGGGCACGTTCACTGCTGCTGGCGACGGTGCCGGCGTTGCGCTGCCGCATGAGGGTGATGCCGCAATACACGTCCCTTTCGGGTGTGCTGAACATGGCAGCTGAGTGACGGGCCAGCTCATCAAGAAAGGCCTCGACGTCAGGAGTGGCGAGCAGCAGGTCCTGAATATCAGCCACCACGGAACTCGACTCGACGAGCTGTGGGTCTTCCATGTGGATCTCCGATCCGTGGATGTGGCTACCTTTCGAGACTAACCCCCTGTACCCGTTGAAAGCTAATAGTAAGTGTGCTTCTCTTTTTAAGGAGTCTTGCCGTGGGCTCTCCCCTTATCCGGTCAAAGGATTGAAGCCCATGCGTCAAACCCGACCTTTCGATGTCAGTACCAGGCCTCCGGCTGCACCTGAAGGAAGCATCCGCCAAAGCTTTCAGGACAGCCTGGTCCTGGACCACCTCAATCTGGCCAAATCCATTGCGGCCCGGTATTCCGCCCATACCCACGACCTGGACGACGTCAGGCAGGTCGCCTACATGGGCCTCATCAAGGCCTCCCGCGGCTATGACGAGTCCAAGGGCGTCAGTTTTCCTGCCTATGCTGCCCCCACCATTGCCGGTGAGGTCAAGCGGTACCTCCGTGACCATTGCTGGGTTGTCAGGCCGCCCCGCACCATCCAGGACGTTCGGCGCCAGGTGCTGGCCCGGACGGAGGAAATGACCCAGGTGCTGCAACGGACCCCCTCCCCGGAGGAAGTCGCAGAGGACCTCCGGCTGGAACCCTGCCAAGTGCGTGAAGCGCTGATGGCGGGCACCAGCAAGCGCCCGGATTCCCTGGACGCTCCCGCATCAGAGGGCCGTGAAGGCTTGCAGGGTTCCCTGTCCGCTTTTGGCTGCCCCACTGACCGCTTGGAGGACGTGCTGGCTCTCCGGAACGCCATTCGGGGGCTGAGTGCGGAGGACCGCCACCTGCTGTACAGGCGCTACTACCGCGAGGAGACGCAGTCCACGATCGCCGAGGCCCTGGGAATGTCGCAGATGCAGGTTTCACGCAAGCTTTCCAAGATCCTCGTCTCGCTCCAAACCAGACTGCTGGACGACGAAGCCCAGCTTCAGGACGGAACCGCCCCTTAGCCAAACCACCATGAGCTAGCAGCCCAGGCGCTCCACGGCGTCCAGGACATCGCGCACGCTCACCGCGAGGAGTGCGGGGTCGGGGTCGGCTGAGAAGACGTCGCCGCGGCGAAGTTCGACGGCGGTAAGCACCACGTGCGGGCCCGGCGGCGGACCCCATTCCTCGGCGGGTGCGGGACCAAACAAAACGACGGACGGCCGCTCATAGGCGGACGCCAGATGTGCAGCGCCAGTGTCAGCTGAGACCACCAGCCGCGCCTCAGCGATGGTGGCCGCAAACTCGGCGAGACCCTGCCGCCCGGCCAGCAGGCCGTCGTCGAGGTTTGCTCCCTTGAGCTTGGCCAGGGCGGCCGTCTCCTCGGCGCGCCCCCGCTCCGACGCGCCGCCCGTCAGGACAATCCGGTGCCCTTCCGCAGCGAGTTCCACTGCGACGTCGGCGAACCGCTCCACCGGCCACAACCTGCTGCCGTAAGCCGCGCCCACGTGGATCACTGTGGCACCGGGACTAGGCGAGGGAACGGCGGGGCGGTTCAGCCGGAAGTCCAGGGGATCGGCATCGATCCCGTGCCAGGTCAGCAGCCTGGTCCACCGCTCCCGCTCGGGCAAGCCGGTGGACCAGGGAGGTCCGGCAAGCCCGGGCGACTCATGGGCAATCACCCGCTTGGCCTGCAGCTCGTCGATCCGCAGGCGGCTCTCCGCCCCGTTTCCGTGCAGGTTGACCGCGATGTCGACCGCGCCGCGGGGGACCGTCAGCGGATCGTCGAGGCCCGGTGTCGGCAGATGGTGGATGCCCCCAACCAGTTCCAAAGCTTCAGCGATCCAGGCCGGCGCGGCGTACAGGATCCGGTGTTCGGGGAACGCCCGCCGTAGTCCCCGAAGTGCCGGAACCGCGACCAGGAGGTCGCCAAGCTTCAGGGCGCGCAGGGCGAGCAGCAAGGGTTGTTCGGTGCTATCGACAGTGTCCATGGAGGCCTCCCGCTAGGAGTCTAGCCCCATGAAACTTCTCACGGCCGCACTGTTTAGCGTCCGGAGAACTGGGGAACGTTGCGGGTATGGGAGGAACCGGAACGTTGAAGGCGGTCCTGTTTGACCGCGATGGAACGCTCGTCGTTGACGTGCCATACAACGGCGACCCGCAGCTGGTGCGGCCCATGGAAAGTGCCCGATCGGCCCTCGAAAGAGTGCGCCGGGAAGGACTGGCTACGGGCGTTGTGAGCAACCAGTCGGGCATTGCCCGTGGACTGGTGGGACGTGCCCAGGTGGACGCAGTCAACCAGCGGGTGGAGCAACTCCTGGGCCCGTTCGATGTGTGGCAGATTTGCCCGCACGGGCCCGAGGACGGCTGTCCGTGCCGTAAGCCCGCCCCCGGGATGATCCTCGCTGCGTGCTTCGATCTGGGCATAGAACCGTCGGAGGCAGCCTACGTGGGTGATATCGGCGCCGATATGGACGCGGCGACGGCGGCTGGCGCGCGCGCCGTGCTGGTGCCAACGTCCGTGACCCTCCAGGCGGAGATCGATGCCGCCGCGGTTGTCGCAGGGGACCTGGCCCACGCGGTTGAACTGCTTCTCCAAGGGGAACGTTCAGCCACGTCCAGAGAGGATGCTCCTGCATGAGCCGGGTCCTGGTGGCCCGGCTGGACAGCATGGGCGATGTCCTCCTCTCCGGACCTGCCCTGCGCGCTGTGGCGAACGGAAGCCGGCCCGATGGTAGCCGCCCCAATGATGTGGTCCTGCTCTGCGGACCTGAAGGCGCAAGCGCGGCCGAGATGCTGCCCGGCGTGACCCAGGTACACACGTGGGCCTGCCCATGGATCGTGAATCCTGCGCCCCCGGCCACGGAAGACATGACCAACACCCTGATCGAGTTCGTCCGCAGTTCCCGCATTGAGGAAGCCCTGATCCTCACGTCTTTCCACCAATCGCCGCTGCCACTGGCGTTGTTGCTCCGGTTGGCCGGGGTCGGAAAGATCACGGGGGCTTCCACGGACTACGCCGGTTCGCTGCTGGACGTCCGGCTCAAACCAGGCGAGGACTTCCCCGAAGACCAGCCCGAAGCAGTCCGGGCCCTGGCGCTCGCGGACGCCGGAGGGTATGTCCTGCCCAACGGCGACGACGGCAAACTGCGCATCACGCCCAACCCGGACCCGGACGACGTGGCCCAGGAACTGGCCGACGAAGGCCCGTACATCGTGGTCCACCCCGGCGCGACGGCCCCTGCCCGGGCCTGGCCTGCCCTGCACAACGCAGCAACCGTGGAACTCCTGGAAGCTTACGGGCACCGGGTAGTGGTCACCGGGGGGCCCGGCGAAACATCGCTCACGGCAACGGTTGCGGGTCCTTCGGCCAGGAACCTTGGGGGCGGAACCAACCTGCGCACGCTCGCAACGGTACTCGCGGGCGCCGCCGTCGTTGTTACCGGCAATACCGGCCCCGCCCATCTGGCCGCCGCGGTGGGAACCCCTGTGGTCTGCCTGTTCGCGCCGGTGGTTCCGGCCATCCGCTGGGCGCCGTACGGCGTTCCCATGGAGTTGCTGGGCGACCAGGAAGCGGCGTGCAAGAACACCAGGGCCCGGACCTGTCCCGTGCCGGGGCATCCGTGCTTGAGCTCGGTCACCCCGGAGCAGGTCCTGGAGGCTGTCGAACGGTTGCTGGGCGGCGTGTCCTCGCTCTCCACCCGACGGAAGGTCTGGAAACCATGAGGATCCTGGTGTGGCACGTCCATGGCGGATGGATGGAAGCGTTCGTCCGGGGCCGGCACGAATACCTCCTGCCCACACTGCCCGACGGCGGCCCGTGGGGTTTGGGGCGCGGTGGACGTGACTGGCCGCTCACCGCCCAGGAAGTAGACCTGGCCACGCTGGATCCGGACAGTGTGGACGCCGTGGTCCTGCAACGGCCGGAGGAAATCGCGACAGTCGCCAAGGCCTTGGGCCGCCGCCCCGGAGTGGACGTTCCGGCGGTCTATCTGGAACACAACACCCCCAAGGGCGATGTCCCTTTTTCGCTCCATCCGCTTGCCGACCAGGGCAGCATCCCGGTGGTCCACGTGACCCATTTCAACCAGCTCTTCTGGGATACGGGCTCGGCCCCCACGGCCGTGATCGAGCACGGGATTCCGGATCCAGGGCACCTCTACACCGGTGTTCAGGAGGAGCTGGGCGTGGTGGTCAACGAGCCCGTCCGGCGTGGACGGGTCACCGGGACGGACTTGCTTCCCGGATTCGCCCGGGTCGGACCCTTGCGGGTGTTCGGGATGGGCACGGAAGCTCTGCCGTCGGCTTTGGACCTCGGCAGCCACGGCCTGGGCGGGGATCGACTCCGGATCGCGGGCGACGTTCCAGCCGTCCGTCTCCACCGGGAACTGGCCAGATGCCGTCTCTACCTGCACCCGCTGCGCTGGACCTCGCTGGGACTTGCCCTGTTGGAGGCGATGCACCTTGGCATGCCTGTCGTTGCGCTCGCCACTACCGAAGCAGCCCGGGCAGTCCCGCACGGTACCGGCCTGGTGTCCAACGACGTCGACGATCTCCAAAGGTTCGCGCGGCGCCTCCTGGACGATCCCGATGACGCCTACGCGATCGGCATGAGGGCCCGGCAGGCAGCACTAGAACGGTACGGCTTGGGCAAATTCCTCCGGGCCTGGGACGAGCTCCTCGCCGATCTCCCCGCCAAGCATGGACACCGCCCGCAATCCGGGCATGCACCCGTCAGCCACCACACCCAGGCCAGCCATGACACCGAGAGGATGCACCCATGAAAATCTCCATGGTCTCCGAACACGCCAGTCCGCTGGCCGCCCTGGGAGGCGTCGACGCCGGTGGACAGAACGTCCACGTAGCGGCGCTCTCTTCCAGCCTGGCCGGGCGCGGCCACCAAGTCACGGTCTACACGCGGCGCGACGACCCCGATCTGCCGGCAAAGGTGCAGGTGGGCCCAGGACTGACTGTGGTGCACATCGACGCGGGTCCGGCCCGGCACATCCCCAAAGACGATCTCCTGCCGTTCATGGGCGAGTTGGCGGACGGGATCTGCGCGGACTGGGGCGAGGACCTCCCGGATGTTGTGCACGCGCATTTCTGGATGTCCGGGCTGGCAGCGATCCAGGCCTCCAAACGTGCCGGAGCCGCCGACCCCGTGTCCGTGGTCCAGACCTTCCACGCCCTTGGTTCGGTCAAGCGCCGCCACCAGGGCTCCGCGGACACCAGCCCACCCGCCCGGGCCTGGTTGGAGCCGTGGGTGGGCCGCACCGCAGATTGGGTCATCGCCACCTGCCCCGATGAAGTCTTCGAACTCAAGGCCCTGGGCATCAGCCGATCCAAAATCTCCATTGCCCCCTGCGGTGTGGACCTGACGCTGTTCCCCGGAACGTCCGACGCCGAACCCACCTCGCGCACGCATCGGATCCTGAGCGTGGGACGCCTCGTGCAACGCAAAGGGGTGGACCTGATCATCCGCGCGCTCCCGCTCCTGGCGGACGCAGGCTTCAACGATGTGGAGTTGCTGATTGTGGGCGGTTCCGGTGACGCGCTCACCCTTGAGGAAGACCCCGAAGCGCAGCGCCTTCATGCCCTGGCCAAGGAACTCGGCGTCGAAGACAAGGTGACCCTGCGCGGACAGGTTCCCAGGGATGCGATGCCGGGCATTTTCCGCAGCGCCGACGCCGTGGTGTGCACCCCCTGGTATGAGCCGTTCGGGATCGTGCCGCTCGAGGCCATGGCCTGCGGGGTGCCCGTAGTGGCGGCCGCCGTGGGCGGACTCCGGGAGACCGTCGTCGACCAGAAAACGGGCCTGCACGTCCCGCCTCGGGACCCGGAAGCGATAGCCGAGGCGGTGGGGAAGCTACTCGCCGATCCCGCCCTGCGGGCCGAAATGGGCCGAGCCGGCGCACGCCGTGCCCGCTCGCGCTACACCTGGGACAGGATCGCCGCGGACACCGAGAAAGCCTACCGATCCGTCCTGGCTGCCGGCCTCTCCCGGCAAGCAGGCGATGGAGTGGAATCACTGGAAGGAACGGCACTGTGACCATCAACAGCCATGTGGCCAGCGAAGCAACACTGCCCCCCACCGCCCTGCCCCGGTGGACTCCCGACACCAACGGGCCCACCCACCAGAAGGCTGTGACAACGCACCTGGACAACGTCCTGCCCGCGCTCGAGTCCCTGCGCTCGCAATCCGGACGGTTGTGCGAGTGGGGGACTGAACTCGCCAACCGGCTGCTGTCGGGGCAGCGGCTACTGGCTGCGGGCAACGGCGGATCGGCAGCCGAAGCGCAGCACCTCACAGCTGAGCTTGTGGGCAGGTTCGACGACGAACGGGCCCCCTTCTCGGCCATCTCACTCCACGCGGAGTCCTCCGCCGTTACCGCGCTCTCCAACGACTACGGCTACGAGGAAGTGTTCGCCCGCCAGGTCAGGGCCCACGGCCGCGCGGGTGACATCCTGGTTCTCCTGTCCACCAGTGGCCGCAGCCCCAACCTGCTCAAAGCGGTTCGCGCTGCCCGCGAACGCGGCATCACCACCTGGGCCCTCACTGGATCCGGCCCCAACCCACTGGCCGACGCCTGCGACCAAGCCATCACCGTGGACGCCATCGCCGCCAACGCCCAGGAAGGCCACCTCATCGCGGTCCACGCCGTCTGCCGCGCCTTCGACGCCGAGGTGGCACGACGGACCGGCCCTTACGCCGGCGGGCAGCCATGAGGATCACGGTGGTGGGCGACGTCCTCCTCGACGTGGATATCAACGGCGCCGCCACCCGCCTCAGCCCTGACGCCCCGGTGCCCGTGGTGGACGTCGCAGGCATCCGCCGCCGAGCAGGTGGAGCCGGCCTGGTGGCCACCGTCCTTGCCCAGGACGGCCACGACGTCACGCTGGTTACCGCACTATCGGACGACGACGGCGCAAGCCACCTCAGGCGCGCACTGGCCGGTGTGTCGGTGCTCGCCGGCGACCCGCTCGCCCCAACCCCCACCAAGACCCGCGTACGGATCGGGACCCACCCGATGGTCCGGTTCGACGAAGGGTGCGCACCGGGGCCCGTTCCGTCCAGCACTCCTGCGATGCTTGCGGCGATCACCTCCGCCGAGGCTGTGGTCGTGGCCGACTATGGCCGCGGAATCACCGCCAACACAGCGATCCGCGCCACCCTGGCCGAGGTTGTTGGCCGCACCCCGGTGGTGTGGGACCCGCATCCTGCCGGTTCCGAACCCGTGCCCGGAGTCGCCGTCGTGACCCCCAACCTGGCCGAAGCCCTAGCCTCCGCCAAAGCGGGCGGACTCGACCCAGCCCGGACCGGTGCCGGGGAAGCCGCCCAACACCTGAGGGAAAAGTGGCAGAGCGACGCCGTGTTGGTCACCAGGGGCGAGGACGGGGCGGTCTTGTTCGAAGTATCCGGCGGAACAGTGGCCATTCCCGCGCCCAGGACGTCCGTGAGCGATCCGTGCGGCGCCGGGGACCGGCTCGCAGGGAGCCTGGCCGTGTACCTGGGCCTTGGGCTTGAACTGCCCGAAGCCGCAGCGAGGGCCGTGGAGGATGCTTCGGCCTTCCTCGCCAGGGGCGGCGCGGCGGCGCTGCCGGAAGCACCGGCGGTGAGTCCCGCCGTCGAACTTAATAACCGTGAACCCATCCGCGCTCAAAGCCACATCCACGACGGCGTCCAACTCGCCCAAACCATCCGCGACGCAGGCGGAACGGTGGTGGCAACCGGGGGTTGCTTCGACCTCCTCCACGCCGGCCACGCCCGAACCCTGGCAGCGGCACGCAGCATGGGCGATTGCCTGGTGGTGTGCCTCAACTCTGACGAATCCGTCAGGCGGCTCAAGGGCGCACACCGCCCCATTGTCAGCGTCGAGGACCGTGCGGAGCTGCTCCTGGCACTCGAATGCGTCGACGCCGTGGTGATCTTCGACGAGGACACTCCCGAGGCCTGCCTCACCGGGATCCGGCCCGATATCTGGGTCAAGGGCGGGGATTACGAACCCGATGAACTGCCGGAAGCCCGCCTCGTTGCGGGCTGGGGAGGGCGATGCGTCACAGTGCCCTTCCACCCGGCACGCTCCACCAGCGGCCTGGCTGCAGCACTGGCCAAAGTCAGCTGACCGACGAGTTGGAAATCAACGAAAGGAACCGCATGAACACGCAATCACCTGGCCGCGTCATCGTCACTGGAGGCGGCTCCGGCCTTGGAGCAGCAATCGTGGAAGCCATCCGGGACGCCGGCGGTACGCCGTTCGTCTTCGACCGGGACGTCAGCAACGTCTCGGGTGCCAAGGCCCTGGAAGTGGACGTTTCCAACCGCGAAGCAGTGGAAGCTGCCGTCAAGGAAGCCGCGGACAGCCTGGGCGGCCTGGACGCGGTGGTCACCGCGGCCGGGATCGACCGCTGCGGAAAGCTCGGCGACGTTCCCGCGGAGGAGTGGGAGAAGGTCATTGGAGTGAACCTCCTCGGCACGGTCTCCGTGATCCGCGCCGCGCTCCCATACCTCAAGGGATCCCGCGGCCGCGCAATCACCATCGCGTCCACGCTGGGTCTCCGCGCCCTGCCGGACGCCACCGCCTACTGCGCCTCGAAGTTCGGCGTGATCGGTTTCAGCCGTGCCCTCGCAGCGGAGACCGGAGGAGTCATCGGCGTCACCACCATCATCCCGGGCGGCATGAAGACCCACTTCTTCGACGACCGCGACGAGCAGTACAAGCCGCAGGACGACTCCAAACTCAACGACCCCGCCAATGTGGCCCAGGCCGTGGTGTTCGCCCTCTCCCAGCCGTTCGGCAGCGAGGTGCGCGAACTCCTCATCACCCCCGCAGAAGAAGGCTCGTGGCCGTAAGGTCCAGCACGTCCTGAACAACGTCGGCCACGGCGATGCCCTTGATCAGGGTGTCGTCGTGGCCGCAGTGCGGAGCGGTCCAACCCACCTGCGTCACATCGGACCCGCAGCGTGGGCAGTGAGTCACCCAGGACATGTGGACGCGGTGCACGCTTCGTCCACGCGGTGCGGCATTGAACGCATTGCCCACCCAATAGATGCCGACTGTAGCGGTGCCAACGGCCTGCGCCAAATGCCGGGGCCCGCTGTCGCTGGCAAGCATCACGGTGGCTTCGGCCAGGAGTGCCGCCAACCCGCCGATGTCCAATTCGCCCGCGACTGATCGCACCGCCTGCCGGTCCGTGGCTGGGAGTTGGCGAACCGCCAACTCCGCTACTTCCTGGGCCAAGGCCTTCTCGGATCGATCGCCCACCACCAGCACCTGCGCACCTTCGGCCGCCAAGGAGGCAGCCGCCTCGGCAAAGTTCGACGCCGGCCAACGACGTCGGGGATCGGTGGCACCCGGGTGGATGACCACCAAGGAATTCCGGGTTTGGTCCCGCAGGCCGGCAACGTCCTGCCGGTGGTCAGCGCGTGGCCGCAGCGGCGGCGACACCACAGTGGGTGCCCCGGCGAGGCCCGCCACTTCCAGCCACCGGTCCGGTTCGTTCTGGTAATAGACGTAGTCGAGGTTCCGTTCCAAAGGCCGGGCATCCTTGGTGCGCGTTCCCACGGTGTGCCGCGCCCCCAGCTTGAGGAGGAAGGGATTGGAAAATCGTCCACCTCCGTGCATCTGGACGGCCAGGTCAAACGCTTCCGCGCGCATCGCCTCGAAGAATTCCTGCTGGGCAGCAACGTCCTCAGCGTCGTCGTCGAAACGCTCGCCGTTGCGGGGGCCATCGTGGACGCCGCGCGCCACGGGCAACATCACGACGTCGTCGACAGGCCCCATGGTTGCTTCCGCCACTGCCGCATGGACGGGCGTTCCCAAGAGCGTGATGGTGGCATCCGGGTAGGCGACCTTCAAGGCATGCAGAGCCGGGTAGGTGTAGATCAGGTCTCCCAAACCGCCACCCCTGAGGACTGCGATCCGTTTCACGCCGCCGAACTTTTCCAGTACGGGACCTATGCCGGGGCCAGCAGGAACGTCCATGGTCGCTTCCCTTCTCCAATGGCTCTTCAACGGCTTTTCACTGGCGGAAACTGCCCGGCCCGGCGTGTGAAGCGCGCACCGCGGGGTACCTGTCGGGAACAGGAACATGCCGCCAACCGGAAGGTACCCCATGGCACGCCTATCCAATCAAGAAGGCTTGGCCGACTGGTTGCCAGGTCGCTTGGCCGAGGAACGTCCTGTTGTGACGGTCATCGGCGATTCCATCCTGGACGGCTGGTGGGATGGAATTATTGAGCGGTTCTGCCGCGAAGCGCCTGCCCCCGTGGTCCAAGTGCAGCGCCGCGACTTCGCGCCCGGAGGGGCAGCCAACACAGCCATGAACCTGGCTGCGATGGGAGCGGATGTACGGTTCGTCTCCGTTGTGGGCGAAGACTCCGCGGGCCTGCAGCTCCTTGAACGGCTCGAGGACGCCGGCGTGGACGTCTCCCACGTCGTATCCCATCCGGGGATGGTCACCACCACCAAATACAGGGTCAGCAGCGGGGGACAAGTGATGCTGCGCCTGGATGACGCAGCCACTGAGTTGCCGGCTGAGGGACTCGAAGTGATGGCCGCGTTCGTACCGGAAGCCATTGAGGGCGCTGCTGCGGTGGTGCTGTGCGATTACGGTACGGGTGCCCTGGGAGGGCCCGTCCGCTCGGCACTCCTCGACCTCCTGGCTCCCGCGAAGCGCAAGGACAGGCTGGTGGTGGTTGATGCCCACGATCCCGGCGGCTGGTCACAGTTGAAGCCCGATCTCGCCACCCCGAACGCGCAGGAAGCCTCACGCTTGCTTGGCGTCGAATTCCCGGGAGGTGCCGCGCGCTGCCCCTTCGTGGAGGCCCACGCGGAGCAGCTCGTCCGCGCCTCCGGTGCGGCCGCCGTCGTCGTAACGCTGGACCGGGAAGGAACGCTGACGTTGAAGTCCAGCACCGACACCGGCGAGGTAGCCACCCACCGCACCTGGGCCCGTCCGCAAGCCGAGAAGCAGGCCTCTGGCGCGGGCGATACCTTCGTGGCTGCCTTGACCCTGGCCCGCGCTGCCGGCCTGCCGCTGACCACCAGCGTCGACCTCGCCCAGGCCGCTGCCGACGTCGTGGTTCACCGACCAGGCACGTCGGTGTGCACTACCGAGGAACTGACGCGGCACCTGAGTGGGTTCGCGGATACGGCACTGACCGCAGCGGAGTTGGCGCGGCAGGTCGAAGAGCACCGCCGTGAGGGCCGCAGGATAGTGCTGACCAACGGATGCTTCGACGTCCTGCACCGCGGCCACACCCGCTACCTCAACCAGGCCAAGCAACTGGGTGATGTTCTGGTGGTGGCCCTGAACAGTGACTCGTCGGTGCGGCAGCTCAAGGGACCGGACCGGCCCGTCAACCACGAGGCCGACCGGGCCGCCGTGATTGCTGCCCTCAGTTGCGTGGACCACGTAACGGTCTTCGACACTCCAACACCCATACCGTTGATCGAGCTTCTCCGGCCTGACGTCTATGCCAAAGGCGGCGACTACACGCCGGAAATGTTGGCAGAAACCGTGGCTGTGGAACGCTGCGGCGGCACCGTGACCATCCTGGACTACGTGCCCGAGCATTCCACCACGGCCGTACTGGAACGTATCCGCTCGACGGGCGACAACCCGCAACCCTGAGGAATTCCGCCATGCGCATTGTGATCACTGGAGCCACCGGACACGTCGGGACGGAGGTCCTGAAGCGGCTTCAGGCGGCCCGCTCAGAGGAAGGCGCCGACCTTGAACTGGTAGGCGTGGTCCGCCGCCACCCCGACCAGGACGTCGCCCCCTACCGGGGCGTGGACTGGCGCACCTTGGACATCGGCGCCAAGGTGGACCAGCCGGCCTTGGAGGCCGCGTTGTCCGGGGCGGATGCCGTGGTGCACCTTGCCTGGTTGATCCAGCCGAACCACCACCGGGAAATGCTCCGGCAAACCAACGTGGCAGGAACGGCCAATGTCTTGGCTGCGGCACGGAAAGCCGGGGTTCGGCACATCGTGTGTGCGTCCTCGGTGGGTGCGTATTCCCCCGCGCCGAAGGACCAGCGAACCCAGGAAGGCTGGCCCGCAGCCGGGATCCCGAAGTCGCACTACAGCGTGGATAAGGCCGCGCAGGAGCGGCTCCTGGACGATTTCGCGAAGGACAACCCGGACATTGTAGTGGCGCGGCTTCGTCCGGCATTGACGTTCAGCGCAGGAGCCGGGAGTGAGGTGGGGCGGTACTTCCTGGGCCGCCTCCTGCCCCGGCTGGTGCCGCCTAAGCCGTGGTTCCCGCTGCTCGCCCTGCCCAAGGAGATGGTGTTCCAGGCGGTGCACGCGTCCGACGTCGCCGACGCCTACTGGCGCGTCCTCGAGCGCAAGGCGGAGGGCGCTTTCAACATAGCGGCCGAGCCTGTCATCGACCCCAATGCCCTGGCATGGACCTTCAATACCCGACGGCTGCTGCCATTCCCGCTTCCGGTGCTGCGCGCCGTCGTCGAGGTCAGTTGGCGGCTCCGCCTCCAGGCGACCGACGGCGGCTGGGTAGACATGGCCGCCAACGCGCCCATCATGGACACGGGACGCGCACGCAGGCTGCTGGGTTGGTCGCCGAAGCATTCATCGCTGGAATCCCTGGCCGAAATGCTGGACGGGCTGGGGACGGGGAAGGGCCGGAAAGCATCACCGCCGCTCAAGCCCCGCTAGCTTACTCGGCGGACAACACCACGGTGAGGATCCGCCGCAGGCTCATGGCCACCGACGCCGGCGCGTTCACTGGGGACTGTCCCGCGGCGGCCTCGGCCACTGCATCGCTCAGCGCGGATATCGAGTCCTTCGCCTCCGTCAACAGGGTGCCGAGATCATTCGATTCGCCGTCCCGCCAATGGTCAATGACCAGGGCCGTGGACTCCAACGCGTCCGAAAGGTAGCCCACCAAGGCGTCGGGGATGACCGTCCCCGCGTCCCTCTCCCAGATGGCGCTCGCCAGGACGTCGGTGATGTCCTGGACGTGGAATGTGAGCCGTTCCAACGTCCGTAAACCAGCCAGGTCGCCAGGCAAACGGGTTGCCAGGCGGCGGGACCGGGGGTTCGCCTTGGCGCTCAGTTCGGCTTGGTGGACAGCAGTCCGGACGCCGGCGGCCGTCAGGGAAAGTTCGTCGCTCCTGCTGGCCCAGGCTTCATGGTTGGGGGGCCACGATTCCTCCATGGCCCGTGCCATGTCCTTGAGTTGCCGGGAGAGTGCGCCCTGGTGGCCGCTGATGGCGGGATCGATGTCGTCCAGGTGCAGCGGGGGAATCACCAACCAGTTCACGGCGAATCCCACCGTCACTCCCAGGGCCATTTGGAGGACGTACCCGAAGGAGAAGCCCTCTGCGTTCGAGCCGCCCAGCACCAGCACGAACAGTGCAGCCATGGGGATCCAGTCCGAACCCGATCCAAGGCGTGGAAGGCCGCCGATCAGCACTCCCAGCCCAACCACCAGCGCCACGGAGAAGGAGTTGGGGTCGGCAAAGGAGGTGACAACGAAGGCCATGCCGATGCCGAGGACCAGCCCGGCGAGGCTTTGCAACCCGTGCTTGGCGGAGTCCGCCACGGTGGGATGCATGCTGACCAGTGCGCCCAGCGGCGCGTAATAGGGGTAGGCCGCGGCAGGACCGGGCATGTAGGGGGCAAGCCACCAGGCAAGACCTGCTGCAACCGCTGTTTTGGCGGCAAAGAGGATCCGGTGTCTGGTGATGGTTTTCCGAAGCGCGGGAATCAGCCGCCGCCTGAAGGGCATGTGGCTCATCGATCCAACGTTCGCAGGTATTCCTGGAAGTGTCGAGCGGGACTGTGCTGCATGTGATGCGACCATCTTTTCAAAATTGCGCGATTAGAACAGTGGCAAGCGGGTACACAACCATTGATAGTAACGATACTTACTATCCCGGCTGCTGTCCGCAGCCTGCCAACTGTGGAAAGAGAGCGACAATGACTGAGAGCCAATCGCCGCAGGACGGAAGCTTCGCGGCACCAAGGAACGGCGGCACCGCGGGTACCGAACCGTTCACCGGAAGCTACCTGGACTCGCCGGACGTAGAATTCGACACCGCAGGCACCACCACCAGCCCCTCGGGCACCGGAAGTGACAGCTCCGGCAAGGTTGACGCCGCAAAGCACGAAGCCGCAGGAGTGGCCGGCGCCGTCGGTGACGCTGCCGGCGGAGTGGTCGATACCGCCAAGACCGAGGCTGGGCACGTGGCCCAGGAGGTCAAGGTGAACGCCCGGCAACTGCTCACCCAGACCAAGGGCGAGTTGTCCGACCAAGCACAGGCCCAGCAGCAGCGTGTTGCCGAAGGCCTGCGCTCCATCTCCGACGAGCTGTCCACCATGGCCAATTCGACGGATAACGGTGGTGTCGCCACGGACCTGGTCCAGCAGGCAGCACAGCGTTCATCCTCGATCGCCCATTGGCTGGAGAGCCGGGATCCCGGTTCGCTGCTGGATGAAGTCAAGGGCTTCGCGCGCCGCAAGCCGGGAACGTTCCTGTTGCTGGCCGCCGGAGCCGGTGTCCTCGCCGGTCGCCTGGGCCGTGGCATGGCAGGCGACGCCACCGAATCCGCCTCGACAAGCGGTACTGCTGCTACCGGGACGCCGCGCGCTGTGTACTACCCCACCCAGGGCGGCGCCGTGACTCCACCGGCCGTTGACCTGCCGGGACCCACCGCCACCACCGCGGGATACGGTTCAGCCACCACCACCGGATACGACGCCGGAAACACCGGTTACGACGCCGGAACCACTGGCGGCTACGACGGATCCACGCTTCCCTACCCGGAGACCGACGCCGGCGGCGTCAAGGCGCAGGGCGACCCGCTGGCCGGCCCCCTTGATCCCGACGGACTCGAGCGCCCCGACGATCCCCAGTACGGAGGTCACCGATGAGTAGTCCTGCCGACCTGCCTCCCACAACAACTGCGCACGAGAAGGCTGAAACCCTTCCCCTGGGCGAGCTGTTGAGCGACCTGACGCGCGACGTTTCCACGTTGATGCGCCAGGAAGTGGAGCTGGCCAAGGCGGAACTCAAGGAGTCCGCCACCAAGGCTGGCAAGGGCGCGGGAATGCTGGGCGGTGCAGCTTACGCCGGCCACATCACCGTGCTGTTCCTGTCCATTGCCCTCTGGTGGGCTTTGGGCCAGCTCATTGGCCTTGGATGGTCCGCCGTTGTTGTGGCGGTCATCTGGGGAATCGTCGCTGCCGTGCTGGCCTCCATGGGCCGCAAGGAACTGAAGACCATCAACGGCATGCCGCGTACGGCCGAAACCGTCAAGGAAATACCCCCCGCTTTGAAACCGAACACTGAGGAGACACGATGACGCAGAACCCCGACGCCCTGCGCGCCGATATCGAAGAAACTCGCCGGCGGCTGAGCACCAACGTTGACGCCGTGGCGGACAAGGTCACCCCGTCCCACATCGTCAACCGCCGGGTGGACAGGATGAAGACGGCCGTGTTCGGTGCCCGCGACGACGTCCAGGACCGTGCCGGTGACGTAGCCAACCGCGCCGGGGACGCTGTCTCCGGCGTAGCCAGCAACGTGTCCGGTGCCGTCTCGGATCTGGGCGACGCACCGCAGGTGTTGAAGAGCAAGGCCCAGGGCAGCCCGATCGCCGCGGGGCTCATCGCCTTCGGCGCAGGCCTCCTGGTGTCCGCGCTCTTCCCGCCGTCGGAGAAGGAACGCGAAGCCGCCCACGCCCTCAAGGACGCGGCGCAGCCGCTGACCGACGAGCTGAGCCACGCTGCGCAGGAAGTCGCTGAGCACCTCAAAGAACCCGCCCAGGACGCGATGCAGAACGTCAAGGACTCCGCCACGGAGGCGGCGGCCAACGTCAAGGACGAAGGTCAGGCCGCAGCCGCCGATGTTCAGGACCGCGCCGGCGCAGCCAAGGACAACATCAGCAACCAGTAACCTGCAAGCCCACGTATCCGAGTGACAGCAAACGCCCTTCTGACCGTTCTGAAGGGCGTTAGCTGTCACTCATTACTGTTTTAAAGCGGTGTGACTGTTCTAAGCCGGCGCGTCAGCGCACTTCCAGGATCATTTGCAGCAGGCGTGCGGCGGCCGGGCGGGCGGCATGCTCTTCGGCCCACTGCGCACGGGCCAGTGTCTTGCTGACAGCCTGGGTGGAGATGCCCAGTTCCTGCGCCACGGTCTTCTGCTGGCCGCGCACCCCGGGCGTCAACAGGTCCAGTACGCGCCATTCCGCGGCGCTTCGGTGCTGCACGATGTGTCCGAGGAGCCGCAATACAGCCTCGGCTTCTGACGCCAGCGCCGTCAGGGGGCCGTCCACCGCCACCGGAATCCGCTCTTTGCCGTTGCGCAAACGGTCCACAGCCCGGCGGGCATAGACGAGTCCATGGCCGGAAGCATCCCGGACCAGGTTGGGCAGCGGTTCGTTGATCGGCCCCACCCCGATCCCCACATACCACTGGCTGGACCGAAGGGCGATCAACGCCGTCTCCACGGCCTGATGGCTGGACTCGACAATGCCCTGCACTTCATCCTCCACCGAACGGTCGAAATCCAACCGCGCTGGAATGTGGCGAAGGTCCTTGAGCAACTGGGGCACAAGGTCGCCGTCGCGGCGGCTGTCGCGTTGGTTGATGGTGAGAGTGAACATAGTGGATCACATGCTACCGGCTGGTAGCGCCTCTGCAAGGGGAAAATCTGCCTGTTACTTTGTCCGGAGTGGCGCTTCCGGCTAGCCCAGTGCGGTGCGTTCGGTCAGCACGACGGCGGGCAGCGCGCCTGCCGCCGCAAGGTCGGCGCCGGGTATCCCGGCGTGGCGCAAGGAGGTGTGGACAGCTCCCACCATGGCTTCCAGGTCTTCGTTCGTGGCGAACACCCAGAAGGTTTCGCGTGCCCGGAACACCAGTGCGTTGACTCCGCCTGCTCCCAGCGCCACCTTCTGTTTCGCCACCAGGCGCCGGTCCGGGTCAGTGCCGTCCATAGTGGTCACCACTTTGAGGGACGCGGGAGCGATATCAGCCCACGGGAACACCAGCAGGGTGTGTTTCTGCGAGTATCTGGCAACCATCCCGCCGTCGAACACCAGCAGCTTCCGGAAGCTGCCAAGGAAGGTCATGGACCACAGCACCAGCCCTGTGAGGATGCTGGTCAGGACAAAGAAGAGGGGATCGTTAAAGTGGCCGGCTTCGCGCGTCGAGCGGATGGGGCTGACGAACTCGGCGATGGTCCCGAACGCGAACCCCACCACCAGGCAAGGGACCAGCATCTTCCAGAAGATGCGCCGGGAAGCAGCCACGTAGCGGAGCTGCCCAAGCTGGGGTTCCAGCCGCCGCTCAACCCGGCGGACCAGCCAGTTAAGGCCTCGCATCCGGGCGCTGGCCGTAAAGGTTGGGGAGGTTTTCCTGCTCCGCGGCGGCGGCTTTTTGGGCAGCGGCAGCTTTGGGATCAGTAACCGGCGGCATGCCCTGGGTCAGGCCCGAACGGCGGTCCACGGCGGCGAACTTGGGGTCCCACGTGTCGCCGGATCCGCCACTGAAGGCCGCGGCGATGACCATCACCACGAAGAAAGGGAAGAAGGACCAGCAAATGGCCCGCCAACCACCCAACCAGGCACCCGCCGTCGTGCCATCCTTGATCCGCGCGGAGCGCATGCCCGCAGCGGCGTCGCCGACGCTTCCCACGGTGCCCCAGATCATGCCGTACACGAACAGGCCAACAAACCAGAGGGCAACATACAGGGTCAGCCACAGGCCGTTGTTGTATCCCAGGGCCGAGCCGCTGTTCATCATGGATTCGCGCACCACTGCGAGGATCACGGCCAGGACCACGTAGCCGGCGAGGAAAACGATCGCGTCCAGGACCCGGCCCCAGAAGTGCGCGGTTCCAGAGGCTTTGACGAAGTACGCCCCGGTGTCGGTGTGGCGGCGGACGGCGCGGCCGTTGGCGGCGTCAACCAGTCCGGTGGCGGTGGTGGACTTCGGATTGCTCATGAGGGGCTTTCAGGCTCGACGGCGGTGTGCAGCGCGGGTGCGGAAGGTCAGGCCAGTCCGGCGAGTCCGCCCAGGACGCTGGCCAAGGATGCCTGGGACGTTTCCTTAAGCTCAAGGGTGACGGTCTCGCCGGTCACCCGGGGCGTCAGGACGTGGACGCCCGACGGGCCGGTATAGACGGTGACGGTGGGGAACTCGTCCGTGTCGGCATTGAATGCAACGACGTTGCTGGCAGCCTGGGTGTCCGCGAGTGCTGTGGCCGCGTGTTCCTCGAACTGGGGTTCCGTGTACACGGTAGCGTCGGTGTCGCGGTTGGCTGCCTTTTCCGGGTCCACGAATTCGGCCAGCCGGGGCACCAACTGGTCGCGCGTCACGGCGGTGAAGCCGTGCAGCCCGCCCTCGTCCACTTCTTCGAGCAGGACGCCGTCGTCGTGGAGGTACCCGTACAACCAGCGCTTGCCGGTGGATACCGTGCGCTCAATGGAGATCACGCTGCTGCCGCTGCGCCGCAGGGTCAGGGCGCCGGTGATGTCCTCGGTTGCATGGAGGCGGGAGGGCTCCGTTTCGCCCTCGAAGACCACCGGGTACACGAGCTCCTTGGCGAGCAGGCCCCGCAAGGCGACGGCACACATCAGTTCTTTGCTGGCATCCTGGGCCGAAAGCCAGGGTGTCGCCACCAGTTGCTCATGTTGGACGCCGTCCAGGGCCACCACTTCTTCGTCGGTCAACGTGGGCAGTGCCGTTCCTGTGGCGCTGGCTGATGCCAGTACCTTGGCTGCGGCCTCTATGTCCCGCTGGGTCCATTTCATGGTGCTGGTGGTCATCCGAATATCCCTCCGACAAAGTTTCCAACTGACTTGGCGGCATTACCGACCCCGTCTGCCACCTTACTGCCTACGTCCTTGGCGAAACCGGCCACTTCCTTGGCGCCGTCGGCGATATAGCTGCCCGGGTTCCGCGCGAAGTTGGAGATGGAGTCCCAGTTGTCCGCCACGAGGTTGCCCAGCGCCCAGGCTCCGGCAACAATGCCTGCGCCGATGACGATGGGTGCACCGATGGGTCCCAGCAGTGCCGCGCCACCGGCGGTCATGAGCATGATGCTGCCCACGCCGCCCACCACGGACAGGCCGCCGGCCACCCGGTCACCCGTACCGCGCCAGCCGTCGTGCTCCGGGTTGATCATGTCGCTGATGCCGCCCACGATGTTCAGCGGGGCGGCCAACGCGCCCGCGACGCGGAGGCCCTTGGAGAACTTGCTCGCATCCTGGAACGCCTGGCTGTAAGGGATGTTGGCCTTCAGGTCAGTGAGGACATCGGTGACC
The DNA here is from genome assembly GCF_059090325.1 of Arthrobacter sp. B0316-5-4. NCBI lineage: Bacteria > Bacillati > Actinomycetota > Actinomycetes > Micrococcales > Micrococcaceae > Arthrobacter > Arthrobacter sp. B0316-5-4. Next base: position 19,929 of record NZ_JBNHFN010000005.1, on the reverse strand, counting down.
TTCTCGCCGTTGCGCAGCGCGGTCAGAGCGTCGCGGACCACGGTTCCGCCCGCGCGCCAGTTGGTGAGGACTTCGCGGGTCTTGACCCATTCCGCGTGGCCCAACTTGCCGTACTTGTAGGCAGTCCAGAGCTGCGCTGCCAGGTCCTTGACGCCCATGCCGCTGTCGTAGACGTCCTTCAGGACTCCAACCGACGTGCCCGAGCCGTCGTTGTGGCTGGCGAATTCCTGCTGGTTGGCGTGCTTCTTCAGCTGGCTCGCATTTTCCCGCAGCATGTTCGCGGCCTTTATCAGGCTCTGCCGGTGCTGGGTGTTCCAGTCGCCCTTGAACACTGTGGCGTCCCTGCCCTGCCACGCCGTCGTGGAGTTGATGGCGTTGGACAATTGCGTGCCCTGCAGGCTGATGGCGTCGGCGGCTTTGCCCATGACGCCCGCCAGACTGCGAAGCTGCGCGATGTCTGCGCCGTAGAACCCAGCCATGTTGAACCCCCTGTGTACATGCATTGAAAAGTCTCGTCCCAGCCTAGGGGGACCAGCGGCATGTCGCGATGGGGAGCGCTGCCCATCATTGCTTAAAGAACGACGGCGGCTGGTGGGGTTCACGGGGAACCGCACCAGCCGCCGTCGAGCGTTAAATCAGTGTCCCGCAGCCGGAACGTAGCGCTTGATGGAAGCTTCCAGCTCGGCTTCGGCGGCGGCGCGGTCGCCCCAGCCCTCAGCCTTGACCCACTTGCCGGGCTCCAGGTCCTTGTAACGCGTGAAGAAGTGCTCGATTTCCTTGATCAGGAACTCGCTGACGTCGCTGACTTCCTGGATGTGGTCGAAACGTGCGTCAACAGGAACGCAGAGGACCTTGGCGTCTCCGCCGCCGTCGTCGGTCATGTTGAAGACGCCGATGGGGCGGGATTCAACGATGACGCCCGGGTGGAGGTCGAAGTCCTGGAGGAGCACCAGTGCGTCCAAGGGATCGCCGTCTTCGCCCAGCGTGTTCTCGAAGAAACCGTAGTGCGTGGGGTACTGCATGGAGGTGAACAGGACGCGGTCCAGGCGGACACGGCCGGTTTCGTGGTCAACTTCGTACTTGACGCGCGATCCCTTGGGGATCTCGATGGTCACGTCGTGCTTCATGGAATGCTCCTTGACGGGTGTGGGTGGGGCGTCGCTCCGCCGAAGCGGCCGTCACGGGTGACGGTGCCTCAGGCAGGCTGCTCAGCCCGGGGCTGGCGGCAGGCAAAAATAGCAGCCGGTGCCGCCGACTACTATTGAGGATATAGCGAGAGGCCCGGGTTTCTTGAACCGGCGGGGACATTTCAGGACTGACAGGATCAAGCAACTTCCATGATGGGCGTTAAAAACGGGGATGCCCGCTCAGGGTTATCCGCGGCGTGGGGGCGCTTGAAATGGCCGGTGCTGTTGGCGTCCGTCCTGCTGTGCCTCGGTGCCGTAGTGGTGGCCGGGATGATGCCCGGGCTGCTTTCACTCCCCAAGCCGACGCCTTCTACGCCCGCCTGGCAGCAGGAACCCCACCACCTTTCCAACGCGCGCGGGGTCCTTCCCCTGGACGCAAACGCCCCGCTCCCGGCGTCCGCGGAGGTCACGGCACTCCTCGATGCCACGTTGAAACCGGACGGTGCGGGCAGCATCAGCGGCGTCGTCATGGACGCTTCCACCGGCAAAGTCCTCTTTGACCGCGACGCCTCGGCCAACCGGATCCCGGCGTCGAACATGAAACTGCTGACCGCCGTCGCAGCCCTGAAAGCCCTGGGGCCGGACACGCGCTTCACCACCCGCGTGCTGGGATCCGACAATCCCTCCACGGTTGTACTGACCGGGGGAGGGGACGTGCTGGTGGGTGCTTCCCCCTCCGATCCCAACGCCGTCATGGGCAGGGCAGGCCTGGCGTCCTTGGCCGCAGATACGGCCACCGCGTTGACGGCCGCTGGAGTTAAAGGCCCAGTCACCGTCCAGGTGGACGACACCCTGTTCAGCGGCGCGCCCCTCAACCCGGCCTGGAGCCTGGACGACGTCGCCGCCGGCGAGACAGCACCCCTGTTTTCGCTGGCGTTAAATTCGGGCCGATACTCGCCGACCGTGATGAGCGGGCCCAGGCCCCAGGACTCCGCGGTCACCACCGCCCAGGCGTTCGCCGAGCAGTTGGCGGCTGCCGGCGTAGCGGTGAGTCCCGGCGTCGAACGCGGCAAGGGCCTCCCCACCAAGGTGCTGGCCGCAGCTGAGTCGGCCACCGTCAGCGAACAGGTCGACCTTATGCTGGAGACCTCCGATAACTTCCTCGCCGAGGCCCTGGGCCGGATGACCGCAGCCGCGTCCGGGAAGGAAGCCACGTACGACGGCGCCACTGCGGCCGTGCGGCAACGGCTGGCGGAGTTGGGGATCGCCACGGATTCGATGCAGTTGGCCGACGTATCGGGCCTTGCCCTGGAAAACCAGGTCAGCGCCCGGCAGTTCGTCGAGGTTGTCCGTGCAATCACCAGCGGCCCGGACCTTTCCCTCCGCACGGCACTGGACGGTTTCCCGGTAGCTGGACTGACCGGCACCCTGGATAACAGGTACGTGGATGCCAGCACGGCCGAAGGCGCTGGGCTTGTCCGCGCCAAGACCGGGACGTTGAATTCAGTGATCGCACTGAGCGGCTATGTGGTTGACGCCGATGGCCGGCTGCTGGTGTTCTCGTTCATCGGCAATGGACTCGAACCCGGTGCCGCCGGAAACAAGGCAGCTATGGACCGGACAGCGTCAGGTCTGGCCTCGTGCGGCTGCCGCAGTTGAAGCTCCGCGTCTAGCGAACTTAACGGCTCATTGTCAGTCACGTGTGGTGTGATGGTCCGTATGGTGTCATCTGCCCGCGAATCGTCAGCAGGGGCCCCGTCCCTGATCAATTGGGACCTGGCCGCCTCTACGGCTGCCCGGCTTGCCCCTCCAGGTCCTGAGCTCAGCGCAGGGGAGATCGGCAAGGCGGTGGATAACCTGCGGTTCAACGCGGACATCTCCGTCCCCCACGTGCACGACATCACGGGCCTGGATGCCGCGAGGGACCTGCGTGACTCCCATGTCCTGGTGGTGGACCGTGCCTCCTGGTCCAAGGCCAACACGCAGAGCTTCGCCGTGATGCTCCAACCCGCGCTGCAGAAAATGGTGGAGAGCCGCAGCAGTGTGGCCATGACCCCCGCAGCCGCAGCCGCCAGCGGTGCCATCACCGGCACCCAGCTCGGGGCCGTCCTCGCCTTCCTCTCCAGCAAGGTCCTGGGTCAGTACGACCCCTTCGCGGCCCTTGCCCCGGGCGCCAACGTCCCTCCGGGCGGCAGGCTCCTCCTGGTGGCGCCCAACATCATCTCCGTGGAGCGCGAACTCAACGTCCACCCCGACGATTTCCGGCTCTGGGTCTGCCTCCATGAGCAAACCCACCGTGTGCAGTTTGCCGCGGCGCCGTGGCTCCGGCATCACATGCTGGACGAGATCGAAAAGCTCAGCGGCAACCTGCTGGGCAACATGGATTCCTTGGTTGACCGGGCAGGCGCCATCGCCAAGTCCCTGCGAGATCGCAATCCCTCAGACAAGGTGCCCGGCCGCGGGGCCATCCTGGACCTGCTCCAGAACCCCGAGGAAAAGGCCTCCCTCTCCCACATCACCGCCGTGATGAGCCTCCTTGAGGGGCACGCCAACGTGGTGATGGACGCCGTGGACGCCAGCATCGTTCCGTCCGTGCGTACCATCCGCCAGCGCTTCAACGAGCGCGGCAAGGAACGGGGCGTGGTGGAGAAATTCATCCGCAACCTCCTCGGCCTGGACGCCAAGATGCGGCAATACACGGATGGCGCCAAGTTCGTCCGCGAAGTTGTTGCCGTGGCCGGGATGGAAGGCTTCAACAAGGTTTGGGACGCCGCCGAACATCTCCCCACAGAAGAGGAAATCCATAACTCCAAACTGTGGCTGGAGCGGATGGGGCTTTGAGTTTTTCCGATGAAGCGGGCGCTTCGGCTGATACCGCGGGCGACGCTCCTGTCCCGGCAGCCACCGCTGGTAGGGGACGACGGCGGCCAGGGCGTTTAGCGCCGGTCGTCGGCAAGGCACGGAAGCAGTTGCAAAACGCCCTCGCCATTGCAGGCTATCCGTCACATGTGCTTGTGGCCTGCAGTGGAGGCCCGGATTCCTTGGCCCTGGCAGCAGTTGCCGCGTACTTTGCCAGGCGTGGACACGTGGATGGGCATCCGGTGTCAGTAGCGGGGGTGGTGGTTGACCACCAATTGCAGCCAGGCTCGGCTGACGTCGCTGCCCGGACGGCATCGGTGTTGCGCGAGTTGGGGCTCGCCCCGGTGGAAGTGCGCACCGTGGACGTTGCTGCCACCGGGTTTGGGCCCGAAGCCGCCGCCCGGGACGCCCGTCACGCAGCCCTCGACGCCGCCGCTGATGACCTTGGTTGTGGGGCGATCCTCCTGGGCCACACCTTGGACGACCAAGCCGAACAGGTGCTTCTGGGGCTTGCCCGCGGTTCCGGCACGCGATCCCTGGCTGGCATGAGGCCCGCCCGCGGGCGCCTGCTCCGGCCCTTCCTCGGTCTTCGGCGCGAAGAGACGTTGGAGATCTGCGACGTCGAAGAACTGCATCCTTGGCATGATCCGAGCAACGCCGATCCGTCCTTTGCCCGCTCCCGGACCCGGGTGGAAGTCATGCCTGTCCTGGAAGAGAAGCTCGGGCCGGGAGTGGCCGAGTCTTTGGCCCGGACCGCGGCCATCCTTCAGCAGGACGCCGATTTCCTCGAGGACCTTGCCAACGAGACCTATCTCTCACTTGTCCGGCGCGAGGATGGGGACGCGTGGTTGCCCGAGGGCGCCGTCCGGGAACTGCCCGCGGCCCTGAGGTTCCGCGTCATTGCGAAGGCAGCCTCCGACGTCGGGGGCCAGCAGCCCGGCTACGGGCGGCTCCAAGCCGCGGAAGCCCTGCTTCGGCGGCAGGGATCGGCCGGGCCGGTGGAACTCCCCGGGCACGTGAGCGTTTTCCGTTTATCCCTCAGCGATCTGGAACAGCAGCGGTGGGACCTGCCAGGTTCCGCGACTGCTGCGTCCTTGCCCGCAACCGGCTCCGCAAGCCAGGATTCGGCCGGGGTCGGTCCCCGCGATGCCGCGCGCTGTGGGAAGCTAGTATTCCGGCATCAGAAACCGTCCCAACAGTAGCCGCACCCGAGCATCAAAACAGGAGCCATTGGTGGATTCAAACGACGTCCAGGCAGATCTCAAGCACGTTCTTTACACCAAAGAGCAGATCCAAACACGCATCGCGGAACTCGCGGCGCAGATCGACAAGGACTACGAGGGCCGCGACATCCTTGTCGTCGGCGTTCTCAAGGGTGCGGTGATGGTCATGGCTGACCTGGCACGCGCGCTGCACAGCCACGTCAGCATGGACTGGATGGCAGTCTCTTCGTACGGTTCGGGAACGCAATCGTCAGGTGTTGTCCGGATCCTCAAGGACCTGGACACCGACCTCATGGGCAAGGATGTCCTGATCGTCGAGGACATCATCGATTCCGGCCTGACCCTTTCCTGGCTCAAGTCCAACCTCGAATCCCGCGGCACGGCCAGCGTCGAGATCTGCACGGCATTCCGTAAGCCGACCGCAGCCAAGGTGGAAATCGACGTCAAGTACGTCGGCTACGACATCCCCAACGAATTCGTCGTGGGCTACGGCCTCGACTACGCCGAAAAGTACCGCAACCTGGACTTCGTCGGCACCCTGGCTCCGCACGTCTACGAGTAGGCAGCGCCGCACCCCTCTTTCACAGCGCCGCACCCCTTCCCGCTTTCCGCACCCACAACCACTGGTGCGCTGGGCGGGAAAGGGTGCGGCGTGTGCGCTTAAGGGGTGCGTCCGGCGGCACCGCGTGCGCTTAAGGGGTGCGTCCGGCGGCACCTTGTGCGCTTATGGGATGCGTCCGCTGGCACTTTGGCCCCGCACGTCTACGAGTAGGCAGCGCCGCACCACTCCGCACCTGTTACAGCCCCGCACCACTTGCCGCTTTCCGCACCCACAACCACTGCTGCGCTGCGCGGGAAAGGGGGCGGAGTGTGCGCTTTAGGGGTGCGTCCGTCGGCACCTTGGCTCCGCACGTCCACGAGTAAGCAGCGCCGCACCACTTAACGCTTTTCGCACCCACAATCACTGGTGCGCTGGGCGGGAAGGGGTGCGGCGCGTGCGCTTAAGGGGTGCGTCCGGCGGCACCGTGTGCGCTTGTGGTGACGGGGGTCCGGTTGGGCTGCCCCCGGCCTCGGATCGCGGCCCTGCCCGGCGCTAAACTGGAATATGACCGGTGCCCCCGCCCGTCCATTCCTTTGGCTCGTCGTCGTGGCGACCTTCCTTACGGGATGCACTCCATCTTCCGGTGCCGGGGAAATCGTCTCCGCTCAGCCGCAGGCATCCATCACAGTGACCCCGCCGCAGGCCGCGCCCACACCGTCGTCGCCGCTCCCGGGCGATTCGCAGCCCACCGCCCCGCCGCAGGCCGCGCCCACAGCCCCGGCCCCGCCGCCGGTGCCTCAGCCGTTCGCGCTGAACCTGTTCCGTGAAGGCGACTTTGTGCCGCAATACACGTTTGACTGGTGCGTTGCCGCGAGCATCCAGATGGCCCACAACCTGGTGGACGACACCGGTGGTGGAACCTGGGCCGCTTCTGCGCAGCAAGGCGAGTTGTGGGAAATGGCCAGGGCGAGGTCTTCGGATTCGTTCAACGGGGCAAACCCCTTCGGCTGGGCGCAGGTACTCAACGAGGTTGGAATGGGTCCCTACAAAGTAGTGAGCGTCGCCAATTACGACGACTCACTGCGAACTGCGGCGCGGGCGCTCACCGAAACCGGCCGACCCGTGGGCTTGGTGATGTGGAGTGGCCGTCATGCCTGGGTGATGAGTGGGTTCGAATCCTTGGGGGATCCTCGGGCATTCACGGACTTCTCCGTCACGGGTGTTCGTGTTCTGGATCCGTTGTATCCGTACGGGAGTGGCCAGTGGGGGCCATCGCCGGAACCCAACAGCCTGATCACTCCCGGGCAGTTGGCTACCCAATTCGTGGTCCGCGAGCCACGGCGGTGGAGCAATCAGTTGCCCGCAGGCTACTTGCTGGTCCTGCCGGTGGCCGCTGTCAATGGTTAGGGCCCCAGTCAGGCCGCACGCCTGGACTTCAGCCCTCCGTCATTCAAGATCCGCGCGAAGGTTCGCGGGTTCATCATCTCCGCCCAGTCCCAGCGGATGACGGTTAGCCCCAGGGCCCGCAGCCCGTTCTCGCGGGCTTTCTCGGCCATCACGGCTTGCTGAATGGTTTGCTGGCCCCGCAGCTTGTTGCGCAGGTATTTTCCCTGACCGTCGAATTCGCCCACGAGATCGAGCTCTGGCCACCAAAAGTCTGTTCGTGCAGTTCGCCCGCTCCTTAAAGTGAACGAACCTTGGAGCCTGGGTTCCGGGAAGTTGAGCAGAATCATCTGCGCCCGGCTGATGGATTCACCCACGGATTCGGACTTGTCTGTCGATAGATCGAGAATCCGGGCGACACGTCGTTGTCTTGTCTGATGACCAAGGGCGGAAGCGGCGTCGCGCAAATCCCCTGCGTTCGATGGTGAACCCCACGCTTTCTCCTTGTCCCAACTGCCGGCATCCACGGATTCGCCGGGCGCGTGTTTCCGTAGGCTGCTGTCCACGACGGCCAACGCTTCGGCGAAGTTCAATGTTGAAGCCAGTTCAACGGTTGTCCGTAGCTTGTCCGTGACGCGAAAGCCGCCCAGCTGCGTCACCCCAACATCCAAACTTCCAAGGGTTCTTTGGATGCCGTGCTTCGATCGTCCCCCTCTCGGGTCCGAGGTGACGGTACGTAGTTGGCTGGGCGTCCCTACTACACCCAGCCCCCAGAGGAGTGCGGCTGTCTGCAGGTTGAAGGTGGGCGGCGTCAATGTTGTGTTGACCAGTGCTGCTGCCCGAAGTCCATGGCGCTGGCGGTCGTTCAGATGGGCCCAGTAGTCCGCAGGAACGTAGGCGCCCCTACGAACACGGACCAACTCGCCACGCTTGCAGCGCTTAGCGAGGATACGGGGATCCTGTCCTATCCGCGCCGTATCTGAAGAGAGAATCAACTCGATGGCTGCCATAGGCCAACACTTTCAGCGGCGCAAAGGATCCACGACTGGAAACACCTTCTATGTGGATAACAAGAGGAGCCCGGCGACGCGTCCTTTCCCGCCCTACGCCCCCGTGTGTGGCTCGCGTCGCGCCCTTTACCGCCGGCCGCCCCCGAGGTTACGGGTGCGGCGGGCGTCAAAGGGTGCGCACCGCCGGGCGCACCCCGTGTTTGGTGAGCAACAAACCCTGTCATGTCGCCCCGGACCCGAGTATCCTGTGTACGCCCAGAGGGAACTTTTGGACTTTCCGGTGCGTGAATTACTGGGAACGGTGTATAGCTTGAAACTGAAGCAGCACCACTCGCGCGCAGAAGTTGCGCCTTGCAGCACTACCAGGAGGGACGGGGCAAAACCCCGATCAGATGAAAGCTAAGAGTTTCTTCAAGGGCCCGGGCATCTGGATTGTTGTCGTCGTTGGCTTGCTCCTGGTGGCATTCGCGACACTTGCTCCGGGCGGTTCCACGCGCATTGACACCAAGGAAGGCCTCGAGCTCCTTTCCCAGAGCGGGAAGGTTGAGCAGGCAAAGATTTTCGACGCCGAGAATCGTGTTGACCTGGTACTCAAGGACAACCTGAACCTCGATGGTCAGGACAAGGGCAAGAACGTCCAGTTCTTCTACGTCACGGATCGCGGTCCCGATGTGGTGAAGGCTGTTACCAACGCCAACCCGGATAAGGGCTTCACGGACCAGCCGGTCGAGAACAATTGGTTCTCCGGCCTTTTCTCGCTTCTCATCCCGGTGCTGCTGCTGGGTGTCCTGTTCTGGTTCTTGCTTTCTCGCATGCAGGGCGGCGGTTCCAAGGTAATGCAGTTCGGCAAGTCCAAGGCCAAACTGGTCAACAAGGACATGCCGCAGGTGACTTTCTCCGACGTTGCCGGCGCTGACGAGGCCGTGGAAGAGCTCCAGGAAATCAAGGAATTCCTCCAGGAACCCGCTAAGTTCCAGGCCGTAGGCGCCAAGATCCCCAAGGGTGTGCTGCTCTACGGCCCTCCAGGTACGGGTAAGACCCTGCTGGCCCGTGCTGTCGCTGGTGAAGCCGGTGTTCCCTTCTTCTCCATTTCCGGCTCGGACTTCGTGGAAATGTTCGTCGGTGTGGGTGCTTCCCGTGTCCGCGATCTTTTCGAGCAGGCCAAGGCAAGCTCTCCGGCCATCATCTTCGTCGATGAAATCGACGCTGTGGGCCGCCACCGTGGCGCCGGTATCGGCGGCGGTAACGACGAGCGCGAGCAGACGCTCAACCAGCTCCTCGTGGAGATGGACGGCTTCGACGTCAAGACCAACGTCATCCTCATCGCAGCCACCAACCGTCCGGACGTCCTGGACCCGGCATTGCTCCGCCCGGGCCGTTTCGACCGCCAGATCACCGTGGAAGCCCCGGACATGATCGGCCGCGAACAGATCCTCAACGTTCACGCCAAGGGCAAGCCGATGGCACAGGGCATCGATCTACGGGCTGTTGCCAAGAAGACCCCCGGCTACACCGGTGCTGACTTGGCCAACGTGCTCAATGAGGCCGCACTGCTGACCGCGCGTTCCAACGCCAACCTGATTGACGACCGAGCCCTGGACGAGGCAATCGACCGCGTCATGGCCGGCCCGCAGAAGCGCAGCCGTGTCATGAAGGAACTTGAGCGCAAGATCACCGCTTACCACGAGGGTGGCCACGCGCTGGTTGCTGCGGCATTGCGCAACTCGGCCCCGGTCACCAAGATCACCATCCTTCCCCGTGGTCGCGCCCTCGGTTACACTATGGTCATCCCCGAGGACGACAAGTACTCGGTTACCCGCAACGAACTGCTGGACCAGATGGCCTACGCCATGGGCGGCCGTGTTGCTGAGGAAATCGTGTTCCACGACCCCTCCACGGGTGCTTCCAACGACATTGAGAAGGCCACATCCACGGCCCGGAAAATGGTCACGCAGTACGGCATGAGCGAACGCGTTGGTGCCGTGAAGCTGGGCCAGGGCGGCGGCGAGCCGTTCCTCGGCCGCGACGCCGCACAGGAGCGCAACTTCTCGGACCAGATCGCCTACGTGGTGGATGAGGAAGTTCGTCGCCTGATCGACCAGGCACACGACGAGGCCTACGCCATCCTCACCGAAAACCGCGACGTCCTGGATCGTCTGGCCCTGGAACTCCTGGAACGGGAAACCTTGAACCAGGCTGAGATCGCAGAGATCTTCCACGACATTCGGAAACGTGATTTCCGTGAGATCTGGCTGTCCAAGGAATCCCGCCCGGTCCAGTCGATCCCGCCGGTCGAAAGCCGTGCCGAGAAGGCCGAACGTGAGGCCCAGGAAGAAGCCAAGAAGGCCCGCCTGGACGAGCCGTTGGACGTCGTGGCCCCGCACGCCCAGGGCGTCAGCAGCCAGGAGTCCTTCGAGGCGCCGAATCCCAACGGCGGCCCTGACAACCCTCATCACGGCTAAGCTTTCTGCTGTGACTCATTTCGACGACGACGACCTCGCCGCCGCCCACGGTTCTGCCGCGGGCTCCAAGCACGGCCATAAAGTGGATCGCCCGCGCATTGAAGCGGCGGTTCGCGAGATTCTCCTTGCAATTGGGGAAGATCCCGAGCGTGGGGGCCTCCAGGACACGCCAAAGCGCGTGGCCAAGGCCTACGCCGAGGTCTTCGCGGGCCTTCACCAGCACCCGGAAGAGGTGCTGTCCACTACCTTCGACCTCGACCATGAAGAGCTTGTCCTCGTCAAGGACATCCCCTTCTACTCGACGTGCGAACACCATCTGGTGCCTTTCCACGGCGTCGCGCATGTCGGTTATATTCCGTCACATGACGGCAAGGTCACTGGGCTTAGCAAGTTGGCGCGGCTGGTGGATATCTATGCCCGTCGGCCGCAGGTGCAGGAGCGGCTCACTACGCAGATCGTTGAGGCCCTTGTAACGCACCTGAACCCGCGCGGGGCGATTGTCGTCGTCGAATGCGAGCATATGTGCATGTCCATGCGCGGCATTCGCAAGCCCGGCGCGAAGACCGTCACCAGCGCGGTGCGCGGTCAGCTCCATGACCCGGCCACCCGCGCCGAGGCCATGAGCCTCATACTCGGAAGGTAAGCATTATGGACTCCCTCGCTGCAGCACCCGGAACCGGCCCGGCCACAAGCCCGCTGCCGGTTCTCCGTAAGCCGCGGCCCGCGGCCAGGTTCGAGGACCTGCCAACGGACCGCACGCTCGTCATGGGAATCCTGAACGTCACCCCGGATTCCTTCAGCGACGGCGGCACCCACCGGACGCCGGATACGGCCATCGCCCTCGGTTTGCGTATGTTCTACGCGGGTGCGGACATCATCGACGTCGGAGGCGAATCGACGCGCTCCGGTGCGGAACCGGTTTCCCCCGAAGAGGAACAGCGCCGGGTTATCCCGGTCATTGAGGCGCTGGTCAAAGCGGGCGCGCTGGTCAGTATCGACACGATGCACACGTCCACTGCCGCGGCAGCCGTGGAGGCAGGCGCGGCGATCATCAACGATGTTTCCGGCCTGACCATCGAGCCGGACATGCCCGAACTTGTGGCCCGCACCAAGGTTCCCTACATCCTCACGCACCGCCGTGGGGACGCCCTGACCATGGACAGCCTCACGGACTATGACAACGTCGTTGACGATGTCGTGGCGGAACTCAGCGGCGTCCGGGACAAGTTGTACGCAGCGGGCGTCGCGCCGGAGCAGATCATCATCGATCCGGGCGTTGGTTTTTCCAAGAACGAGGACCAGAACTGGGAGATCCTCAAGAACCTCGACAAGCTTTTTGGCCTCGGCCACAAGGTGATGGTGGCTGCTTCCCGCAAGCGGTTCCTCGGTTCGCTCCTGACTGTTTCCGGCAAGTCGGCTGCGCCTCTTGAACGTGACGCCGCCACGGCGGCCATCACCGCTTTGAGCGCCACCAAGGGCGCCTGGGCTGTCCGCGTTCACGACGTCGGTCCCAGCCTTGACGCCGTCAAGGTCGCCGCCCGTATCGCCCGCTGATTGGAAAACGCTGTGGACAGGATCACGCTGAGCGGCGTCACCGCCGTCGGTTATCACGGGGTGTTCGATTTCGAGCGCCGTGACGGCCAGCCGTTCGTGGTGGATGCAGTGCTGCACACGGATTTCACCAAGGCCGCCGAGACCGATGACCTGCAGTACACGGCGCATTACGGCCAAGTTGCCGAGCTGATCACCAAGCACATCGAGGGTGAACCACTGAACCTGATCGAGGCCCTGGCCGTCAGGATCGCCGAGGGCATCCTGGCGAACTACGCCGTGGCCGCCGTCGATGTCACCGTCCACAAGCCCAAGGCGCCTATCGAGGTGCCGTTTGGTGACGTCACCGTCAGCGTCCACAGGGAGCGATCATGACGTCTGTCTACACCAAGGCCATCCTGGCGCTGGGCAGCAACCTGGGCGAGCGGAACGACACGCTCTCCACCGCAGTGGCGGACCTCGTGGATCCTCCCGAGGTCAGGTTGCTTGGGGTGTCTCCGGTAGTCCAGACCAAGGCTGTTGGCGGACCGGAAGGCCAACCCGATTTCCTGAACATGGTCATGGCGGTCGAAACGACGCTCACGCCGTTGGAGCTCCTGAAGCATTGCCATGACGTGGAACAGAAGCATCACCGTGTCCGTGAAGTCCGGTGGGGTCCCAGGACCCTTGACGTGGACATTATTGTCTTCGGCGACCTTGCCAGCGAAGATCCCATCCTCACCATCCCGCATCCGCGGGCAGCCGAGCGGGCTTTCGTGCTGTACCCGTGGTCGCTGTTGGAACCCCATGCGCAACTGGAGGGGCGGAGCGTGGCTGAACTGGCTGCCGTCGCCGCCGACATGCCGGACATCCGTCGTTTTGACGGTTTCGGCGACGTCGCCGGCGTGCCCGCCACGGGCGCGTTGGAGTAGCCATGAAAGCAATGCGCCCCGTCGTCCTGCTGCTTATCGCCGTTGTCGCTGCCGTCATTGCCTGGCTGGCTACGATGGCCACCAACCGTTTCAGCATGGCTACGCCGGTCCTTCCTGAATCTGCCCTGATCACCATGGGCGTCATCGCCGGGCTCACCCTCATCATGGGTATCCGGGTGCTGCGCTGGCGGAACGGCAAGAAGAAGAACATGCTGAACCCGATCCTGGCTGCGAGGACGTTGATCCTGGCCCAGGCTTGCGCGTATGCCGGGACACTCCTCCTGGGTTGGCACGCAGGTATTTCGATTGACCTCCTCAGGGTGAGCCTCCGAAGTGGCGAGGGCATCCTCTGGAACGCTTTGCTCATGGGTGGCGGCGGAGTGGCGATGGTGGTGGTGGGGATCGTGGTTGAGCGGTTCTGCCGGATACCTCCGGAGGACTTCGAGGGCGGAACTCCCGGGCCTGACACGCGCCGCGGCGAGACCAAGGGTGAGGGCGAATATGCCTACCGCGGCGATTGATCCTCCGGGCGTCCAGTGGCTCAGGGTCTCCCCGAAGTACGTCACGGTTCGCTTGGTGGAGTGGGCCATCGGCAATGTGGTGTTGTTGGTGGTCCTCAGCTTGCCGCTCCTTTTTGTGCTTCTTGGGTGGTGGCGCTGGCCGCCGTTGTGGCTTGCCGTCACGGTTCCAGCGGTCGTGCTGGTCCTGGCACTCTGGCGCTTGGTGCTGATCCCGCGGCAGGTGCGTGCCATCGGCTATGCGGAACGCGACGACGACCTCCTTATTCGGCGCGGCATTTTCTTCCAGCGGACCATGGTGGTCCCTTATGGCCGGATGCAATATGTTGACGTCGCCGTTGGGCCCGTGGAGCGCAGCCTGGGGCTGTGCACGTTGAAGCTTCACACCGCTTCTGCCGGGACCAACGCCCACTTGCCGGGGCTTCCGGCGGAGGAAGGCGCGCGACTCCGCGAGCAACTGTCGGCCCGCGGAGAAGCCCGGCTGGCCGGGCTGTGAGCCCGGAGGGAAACGCGGCTGTGAGCCTCCGGGATGAAACCGTCGACGGCGTTTGGCGGCGGGTCCACCCGGCGTCGCCGTTCGTTCGCGGCTGGGTGGCGCTGGCCGCCGTCGGATACTTCTTTGGCCGTGACGCTTTCGAGCGCGTCCTGCAGGGCCGGGAATTCGTGGATCCCAACCTCAACAGCCGCGCCCCGTGGCTGCTTGCCGGTGGAGCTGTGCTCCTGCTGCTGACCGTTGGCGGTTTTATCCTCAGTTGGTACTTCACGCGCTATCAAGTGGCTGAGGGCTATGTCCGCGTGAACACGGGCTTCCTTTTTAAGCAGCAACGACAGGCCCGCCTGGACCGCGTCCAGGCCATTGACATTGTCCAGCCGCTGCTGGCGCGGATCTTCGGCCTCGCTGAACTCAAGTTCGAAGTGGCCGACGCCGGAGAGTCGGCTGTGCGGCTGGCGTACCTTCCGCTTGACCAGGCCAAGCAACTTCGCGCAACCATCCTCGCGCGTGCGGCGGGCGTGGTCAGCGGCCCGGAAGCGGCCGGGGAGGAAGTGCCTGAGGCGCCCGAGCATGTGGTGTTGTCGGTACCACCGGGGCGGCTCATCGGTTCCCTTCTTTTGAGTGAGCAAACCGTGGGTATCCTGCTGGGCGCGGCCGCCGTGGTGGGTGTTTCTGTCCTCATGGACAACCAGGCAATTTTCCTGGCGTTGATCCCTGCCATCCTGGGCATCGGAGCGGCGTATTGGAGTTCGTTCAATAAGGGCTATAACTTCACTGCAGCGATCTCACCGGACGGTATCCGGCTTCGATACGGGCTGCTGGACACCCAGGCGCAGACGCTCCCGCCCGGTCGCATCCAGGCCGTTATGGTCGCACAGCCCCCGATCTGGAGGATTTTCGGCTGGTACCGGATGCACGTCAACGTGGCAGGCTACGGCGCCGCGGGTACCGAAGGTGCTGCCCGGACCATGTTGTTGCCCGTTGGGCTGAAGCCCGACGTCATGCGGATGATGTCGTTGGTGCTGCCTGATCCTGGCGTGGACGATCCCGAAAAGGTGTTCACCGCGGGGTTGACGGGGCTCGCCGCGGGAGGCCGTCCGGCTGCCCCAAGCGACGACGGCTTCGTTGTGACCCCGCGCCGAGCACGCTTGCTGGCACCACTGGGTTGGCGACGCAACGGTTTCTTCGCCACCAGGACTGCCCTGCTGATCCGCTCCGGCCGCTGGTGGCGCACGCTGGTGGTTGTTCCGCATCAGCGGACACAGTCGATGGCCCTGCATCAAGGCCCCTTGGCCCGGCGCTTCCGGGTGGCCGACCTTGTGCTCCACACAACGGCCGGACCGGTTTCGCCCAGGGTTTTCCAAGCCGGGGTAGAACAAGCCGTTGAACTGTTCGACCAACAGGCGGCGCGGGCCCGGGAGGCCCGGAAGCGGCAAACCAGCGAACAATGGCTGGCGCAGGTAGCCCCGCAGGCCCCGGAAGTCGCAGCCGCCGCACAGCCACAGCCGGGGCAACCAGAGCAATTCCCATCGCCACTACAACAGGAGGACCGCCAGGATGGCTAGGCCAGGACGACTCGGAGTCGGGATCATTGGCGCCGGGAAGGTGGGCGCAGTGCTGGGTGCGGCCTTGCGCGCCGCCGAGCACGCCGTCGTCGGGGTTTCCGCGGTGTCCGAGGCGAGCCGCGAGCGGGCCGAAAACCTGCTGCCCGGCGTCCCGATCCTGGAAATCCAGGACATCGTGGAGCGCTCGGAGCTGGTGCTGCTGGCCGTCCCGGACGATGCCCTGGGTGAGCTGGTTGGGGGACTGGCCAAGCTCGGCGCCTGGCAGCCCGGCCAACTGGTGGCGCACACCTCGGGCCGGTTCGGCGTCGGAATCCTCAACCCGGTCCGCGCGGCCGGCGCGATTCCGCTGGCCCTCCACCCCGCCATGACCTTCACGGGCATGAGCCTGGACTTGACCCGCCTCATGGATTGCACGTTTGGTGTGACCGCGGACGCTGCGATGCTGCCGATCGCCCAGGCGCTGGTAGTGGAGATGGGTGCCGAGCCTGTGGTCATTGCCGAAGGTGACCGCACGCTCTATCACGCTTCCCTCGCGCACAGCTCCAACCACATGGTGACGTTGGTGGCGCAGGCGTCGCAGATGCTGCGGGAGATCGGCGTCGAAAACCCTGAGTCCATGCTGGGCCCGTTGCTGCGCGCGACACTGGAGAACGCACTCGCCTCCGGCGAATCGGCGTTGACCGGTCCGGTGGCGCGTGGGGATGTAGGTACCGTTTCCGCGCACGCCCAGGCGTTGAAGGAATACGACGGCGGCGCCGGCGGCGATGTCCTTGCCGCCTACCAGGCCATGGCGCAGGCTACCGCGCGCCGGGCAGTGAACCGCGGATTGCTGCGCCCGGAACAACTGAACGACATCAGCAAGGCTTTGGGCGAGGAGCCCGAGGCGTTGGAAGGAAACTGAACAGCATGGCCATCAAACTCGTAACCACCGCGGCCCAGCTTCGCGCCGAAAGTGCCAGGCTCCTGGCAGCCAAAGGCGGGAATTCGCAGGGACTGGTGCCCACCATGGGTGCCCTCCACTCCGGTCACGCCGCTCTTGCCCGGACCGCCGTTGCCGAGAACGACGTCGTGGTTGCCACGATCTTCGTGAACCCGCTGCAGTTCGGTGACGCCGTTGACCTGGACCGTTACCCCCGCACGCTCGACGCCGACATGGCCCTGCTTGACGCGGAAGGCGTTGACCTGGTCTTCGCGCCGTCAGTGGACGAGGTGTACCCGGGCGGCCAGCCATTGGTACGCGTTACTTCCGGCCCGCTCGGCGACAAATGGGAGGGCGCCTCGCGCCCCGGCCACTTCGACGGTGCCCTCACCGTGGTGGCCAAACTGCTGCACTACGGACTTCCCGGAGGTGCTTCAGCTGACGGCACGACGGCGGCCTACCGGGCTTACTTTGGCCAGAAGGACGCGCAGCAGTTGGCGCTGGTGAAGCGCATGGTCGCGGACCTGAACTTCCCCGTGGAGATCGTCCCGGTGCCCATCGTTCGCAGTGAGGACGGCCTGGCGTTGTCGAGCCGGAACCGGTTCCTTTCGGATGAAGAGCGCGAAGCTGCCCTGGTCCTTTCGCGGGCACTGCGGCTTATCGAGTCCCGCGCCAACGCCCACGAACCACTGGACCTGGACTCCGCCGTCGAGCTTGTCGAATCCCAGCCGCTGGTGGAACTGGACTATTTCGACGTCGTGGATCCCACCACGCTGGAACCGCTGGCGGAGAATTGCAAAGAGACCCCGTTCCGGGGCGAGGGTTTGGCGATCATCGCAGCCAAGGTAGGTCCGGTGCGGCTTATCGACAACGCACCATTGTTTTCCTAGCGTTTGGAAATTTCCTACTGACGGGAATTCGGTGGGCGCTTAGACTGTTCTAGTCTTCACCGGCATCGATCGCCGGCCACCAAAAACCACACCTTGGGGAATCCTCATGTCTACCGACGTCTCGTCCGACGCCAACGGCAAGCCCGAATCCGGCGCGCCCACCTCCGGCGGTGTCACCGCCACGGAGGCTTCGCACCAGCAGGCTCCTGAAGCCCAGGCCCCAGCGTCTGGAAAGATGTCCCGCGAGTCGGTCACCGTCATCGTGACCTTGCTGGTGGCCACGTTCGTCGTGATCCTCAACGAGACCATCATGAACGTCGCCCTGCAGCGGCTCATGACGGATCTCCAGGTGAGCGCTTCCACGGTGCAGTGGCTGGCCACTGGCTTCATGCTGACCATGGCCGTAGTCATTCCCACTACTGGTTTCATCCTGCAGCGGATGAGTACGCGTGGGGCGTTCATGCTGGCCATGGGTCTGTTCAGTGGAGGCACCTTGCTGGCCGCTTTGGCGCCAGGATTCCTTGTGCTCCTGCTGGCGCGAATCGTCCAGGCAGGCGGAACGGCCATCATGTTGCCGCTGCTGATGACCACCATCCTGACCCTGGTCCCCATGTCCAAGCGTGGTGCCGTCATGGGTAACGTCAGCATCGCCATCTCGGTGGCCCCGGCCATGGGCCCCACGGTCTCCGGCATCATCCTGGACAACTTCTCGTGGCGCTTCATGTTCGTGTTCGTGCTGCCGGTCGCTTTGGCTGCCTTCGCGATCGGTGCCAAGTACCTCACTAACGTGGGCGAGCGTGGAAAGACCACCCTGGACGTCTTCTCCGTGATCCTCACCGTGCCTGCCTTCGGTGGCTTGGTGTACGGCCTGAGCCAGATCGGTGGCGCAGACGCGGGGGTTGTTCCTGTCATCGCTTTGGTGGTCGGGCTTCTCTGCCTGGCGCTGTTCGTCTTCCGCCAGCTCAAGCTCCAGAAGTCAGACTCTCCTCTGCTGGACCTCCGTGCTTTCAAGTTCCGCATGTTCACCGTGTCAACGCTGTTGATGGTGGTTGCGATGATGGCATTGTTCGGTGGCGTGATCCTGTTGCCGCTGTACCTGCAGAACACGCTTCACCTGCAGCCACTGGAAACCGGGCTGGCGCTCCTGCCGGGCGGGTTGGCCATGGGCTTGCTGGGCCCGGTCATTGGGCGGATCTTCGACAAAGTCGGACCCCTGCCCCTCACCCTTTCAGGTTCCATCCTCATGGTCCTCACCCTCTGGCAGTTCTCCCGCCTGGATGAAGCCAGCGCCCTGGGGTGGGTCATTGCCCTCCACGTCACCCTGAGCTTGGGCCTGGCACTGCTCTTTACGCCCGCGTTCACCACTGGCCTGAACCCACTGCCCCCGCACCTGTACTCCCACGGCTCAGCGATCATCAGCACGGCCCAGCAGGTTTCGGGTGCAGCCGGCACGGCGCTGCTCGTCTCGATCTACTCGGTGGTTTCCGCATCGTCCGGACTGGTGGCCGGCATGCACGCAGCCTTCCTGGCCGCGACCGTCATAGCCATAGCCGCAGTAGTCCTCGGCGCCATGATGCGCAAGACCGAAGGCGCCGCCGGCCACGGGGGCCACTGACCCTCCCTCACGTCCCGGCCCCTTCAGGCCGACGCTCTCTCACGTCCCGGCCTAGATCCGCTTAGTAATCCAGCTCTGAAAGGGCCGGCAACCGTTATGGTTGCCGGCCCTTTTTGTGTTTAAGCGTGCTTGCTGGTGCTGGTGCTGGTGCTGGTGCTGGTGCCGGGACGACGGAGGCGGTGATCCTCGGCGCGCTCGGTCGTTCCTCCCTTGGACGCGCGCTGCCGGATAACCGCCCCCGTCTTCCGACGCTCGCTCAGGTCCCGCCGGTTTGAAGCGGACGCTCGCTCAGGTCCCGCCGGTTTGAAGCGGATGCTCGCTCAGGTCCCGGCGGTTTGGGCCGGATGCTTTTTCAGGTTCTTGGTGTTCGACGGCGGTGGGTGGCGTTGTGGTTCTGCGTCAGTGGTGGTGGTTGCGGGTTGGTGTGATGGGCTTCACTGGTGTTGGTTTGGGGTGTTTTGGTGGTTCTTTGGGTAGTGGTGGGGGTGTTTTCCGGGTGTTTGCGGGGTTTTTGGGTGGTGTTGGGGTGGATTTGGTTCGGGGGTTGGGCGCGTGTAAAGTTATCTGAGTCGCCGCCGCTGATGCGGAAAAAGTGGTGACAGACTCCCTTCAAATTACCGGTTTCGGTAGTGCTTTGTGCGCTTCGGATGTGGTGGGGGAGGCCCTGGGTTGGTTTGCTTTGTGCGGCTGGTTCGGGTAAGTTTGAAAAGTTGCTCCGGAGCGATCCTGGACCCTTTGGTGGGCGTGGGTGGTGCCGGTTAGTGTCTGTTGTTTGAGAACTCAATAGTGTGCCAAGTTTGTTGATACCGATTGTTTTATCAATTGGTTGAATTATGCCGGTACTGTCATGCACCCCCGTGTG